>NZ_CP162807.1:4800000-6566674 GCF_054671965.1 Pseudomonas sp. H3_A02 | reverse complement strand
GCCTTCGATCACCAGGGTTTCCAGTACCAGTTCGCCGCCCTTGACCAGGCAGTCCTTCAAGGCGAGCAAGTGTTCGATCGGCGAGCGACGGTGGTAGAACACGCCCATGGAAAACACCGTGTCGAAGCCCTCCAGTTCAGCTGGCAGGGCCTCGAAGGGGAATGGCAAATGCCAGGCGTTGGGCTGCGACAGGTAGCGCTGCACCGCCTGGAACTGGCAGAAGAACAGCCAGTTGGGGTCGACACCGATCACCGTGTCCGCCCCGGCGCCGAGCATGCGCCACATGTAATAACCGTTGCCGCAGCCTACATCGAGGATGCGCTTGCCTTTGAGATCCAGGTGCGGGGCTACCCGTGACCACTTCCAATCCGAGCGCCATTCGGTGTCCACGTGCACGCCAAACAGGTCGAAAGGCCCTTTGCGCCAGGGTGACAGGCCCATCAACGCGGTACGCATTTGCCCACGGGTTTCGTCGGAACAATTGGCGTCTAGCGTCAGCCCGTTCAGCAGGTCGACGGTGGTGGGTTGCAACGCCGGCAGCGCATCGAGCGCGCTTTGCCAACGCTCCAGGTCGCCGTGGCCCTTTTCCATCTTGCTGTCGAGTTGCCTCTGCAGCGTCGCGGCCCAATCGGCCAGGGGTGTGCCGGCCAGATGGCGGGCGAGGGGGGACAGATCAATCATGGCAGGGCAATCAACGAGGCGAAGTTAAGACACTGGAACCACGGCACGACTTTCGAGAACCCGGCCGCCAAGAGGCGCTCGCGGTGCTCCTCGAGGCTGTCGGGCTTCATGACGTTTTCGATGGCGCTGCGTTTCTGGGCAATCTCAAGCTCGCTGTAGCCGTTGGCGCGCTTGAACGCCACGTGCAGGTCGGTGAGCAGGGCGTGCTCCTCGGCATCGTTGAAACGCAATTTTTCCGACAGGATCAGGGCACCACCCGGCAACAGGGACTGGCGAATACGGCTCAACAGTGCGGTGCGCTGGTCCGGCGCGATGAATTGCAGGGTGAAATTCAGGGCCACCACCGAGGCCGGCTGGAACGTCAGGGCGAGGATGTCGCCTTCGATCACTTCCACCGGCAGCAGCTCCTGGAACATCGAGTCCTGGCCATTGAGGTATTCGCGGCAGCGCTCGACCATGGCCGCCGAGTTATCCACAGCGATGACACGGCAACCGTCGGTGCGCACATGGCGGCGCAGGGCCTGGGTCACCGCACCGAGGGATGAACCCAGGTCATAGAGCACGCTATTGGGTTGGGCGAATTGCGCGGCGAGCACGCCGAGGTTTTCGACGATGGTCGGGTAACCCGGCACCGAACGCTTGATCATGTCCGGAAACACCCGCACCACGTCCTCGTTGAAGGCGAAGTCCGGCACTTGGGCCAGGGGTTGGGCGAATAGGCGATCGGGATCTTTGCTCACGGCGGTTCCAGCGGCATGGGTGGTGAAAAGGCCGGCATTTTAACCAAAAAACCTGTGGGAGCGAGCTTTGTGGGAGCAAGGCCTGTGGGAGTAAGGCTCTGTGGGAGCAAGGCTTGCCCGCGATAAAGGCACTGCGGTCTATAGCAAGACCGCATTATCGTTCATCGCGGGCAAGCCTTGCTCCCACAGAGCCTCGCTCCCACATTGATCTTTGTTCAGTGCCGCTTTTGCGGGAACGCCGACGCTGTAATGCCCCATTGGCCCAGCCAGTAACTGATGATGATCAGGTAAGGCGCGGCATGGAAGGGCTGCACGAACCGGTTGATGCCGATCAGGCTGTCGGAAAACACAAACGCCAGGGCCCCGGCGGCGGCCAGCCACGCCGAACGCTTGGGCACGTCGGTGCCCAGCCGGGCCAACGCCCGCCAGAGCATGGCGCTGATGACCAGGCCGTAGACCACCACCGGCACCAGCAACGGCCCGAGACCGCTCGACACCAGAATCCCCAACAGCACCGCGCCGATGCCCAAGGCCAGGGCCAATGGCAGCAGCGCCGGACGACGACAGTCGCTGAGGTAGGCTTTCAGGTAGGCCAGGTGCGCCAGCAGAAACGCGCCGAGGCCGAACACGAACAGGTCCCCCGGCCAGGCCAGCAGCACATCGCCCACCAGTGAAAAAATCAGCCCGAGGCTGATCCAGCGCCGATAGTCGCTGGGCGGTGCATCGTGCAGCCAGCCGAGCAGGGCCAGCACGGGCATGGGCTTGACCAGCAGGCACAGCAGCGTGGCATGCATGGCCAGGCCGTACAGGTAGGTGGCCGCACCCATCAGTGCGAGGATCAGCCAACCCACGGTCAGTTCACCGCAATGGCGCAGTCAAAGGTTTCCACGGGCGGTACTTCTGGTGCCCAAGGCTGTTGATAAGTCAGGCGCAAGCGCCCGGTGCCGGCGCTGAACGCCTGGAAGCGCCAGGTCGACACGCCGGCGGCGCCCACGATGCCGGCGTCTTCCGGGTTGCGATAGACCTCCGGCCCCAAGCCTTTCAACACACCTCCGGCCGAATCCTGGATCGCCCAGCGATAACCGGTGGTGGGGTTGCTCGGCAAGCTCAAAATCAGGTTCTGCCCGTTATTGAGCCGCACCGGGCACTGGCTCAGTTTTTCCACGGTCACGTTGTTGCTGGTTTGCGTGGCGCAGGCGCTCAGCAGGGCGAGGCTGAGGGGGACGAAGAGGCGGGTGAGGGACATAAGGGCTCCGGCATTCACGACGAACGGCGAGCATAACCGAAGATGCTACTGGGTGTGTCAGGTGGGCATGTGTTGTGGCTGATGACGCCATCGCGGGCAAGCCTTGCTCCCACAATGATCGTTGTTGCACACAAAGTCTGTGAGCGACATTTAACCCTGTGGGAGCAAGGCTTGCCCGCGATGGGGCCCGCACAAGCGCTAGAGGAGCATCAGAACAACACCTTCGCCACATCCGCAAACCGCTTGGCAAAGTGCACCGTCACACCTTCCTTGAGGTAGTCCGGCAATTCTTCAAAGTTGCCCCGGTTGGCTTCCGGCAGGATCAGTTCATTGATTTTCTGCCGGCGCGCGGCGATGACTTTCTCGCGCACGCCACCAATCGGCAGGACGTGCCCGGTGAGGGTCAGTTCGCCGGTCATGGCCACGCCTTTTTTCGGCGGCTGGTTGCGGGCCAGGGACAGCAAGGCGCTGGCCATGGTCACACCGGCACTCGGGCCGTCCTTGGGTGTGGCGCCTTCCGGTACGTGCAGGTGAACAAAGGCTTCGTCGAAGAACTTCGGATCGCCGCCAAATTGCTTCAAGTGCGAACTGACGTAGCTGTGGGCGATCTCCGCCGACTCCTTCATCACCTCTCCCAGTTGCCCGGTCAGCTTGAAGCCGCGATTGAGGGTGTGGATGCGCGTCGCCTCGATCGGCAAGGTCGCGCCGCCCATGCTGGTCCAGGCCAGGCCGGTAATCACCCCGATGCCGGACAACACCTGCTCATTGCGGAACACTGGTTTGCCCAGGGACGCCTCTAAGTCCTTCGGCCCGAGCTTGATCACCGCTTTCGGGTCGTCGATCAGCTTCATCACCGCCTTGCGCACCAGTTTGCCCAGCTGTTTCTCCAACTGCCGCACCCCGGCCTCACGGGCGTAACCGTCGATCAGGGCCTTGAGGGCGCTGTCGTTGATGCTCAGGCTGCCCTTGGACACGCCGGCCTTGGCCAGTTGCTTGGGCCACAAGTGGCGCTTGGCGATGGCGACTTTTTCTTCGGTGATGTAGCCCGACAGACGGATCACTTCCATCCGGTCCAGCAGCGGGCCGGGGATCGAGTCCAGGGTGTTGGCGGTGCACACGAAGAGCACTTTCGACAGGTCCAGGCGCAGGTCCAGGTAGTGGTCGAGGAATTCGACGTTCTGTTCCGGATCAAGGGTTTCGAGCAAGGCCGACGCCGGGTCACCTTGGTAGCTCTGGCCCATCTTGTCGATTTCGTCGAGCATGATCACCGGGTTCATCACTTCGACATCTTTCAGCGCCTGCACCAGCTTGCCCGGTTGGGCACCGATGTAAGTGCGCCGATGGCCCTTGATCTCGGCTTCATCGCGCATGCCGCCAACGCTGAAGCGGTAGAACGGCCGGCCCAGGGATTCGGCGATGGACTTGCCGACACTGGTCTTGCCCACGCCCGGCGGGCCCACCAGCAGCACGATGGAACCGCTGATCTCGCCTTTGTAGGCGCCAACGGCGAGGAATTCGAGGATGCGGTCCTTGATGTCGTCCAGGCCGGCGTGGTGCTGGTCGAGCACCTTGCGCGCATGCTTGAGGTCGAGCTTGTCCTGGCCATACACGCCCCACGGCACCGAGGTCGCCCAATCCAGGTAATTGCGGGTGACGGCGTATTCCGGCGAGCCGGTTTCCAGGATCGAGAGTTTGTTCATCTCTTCTTCGATACGCTTCTGCGCCTGGGCCGACAACGCTTTGCCTTCCAGCCGCTGCTCGAATTGTTCGATGTCGGCGCTGCGGTCGTCCTTGGTCAGCCCCAGTTCCTGCTGGATGACCTTGAGCTGTTCCTTGAGGAAGAATTGGCGCTGGTGTTCGCCAATCTTGTTGTTCACCTCGGCGGAAATCTCTTTCTGCAACCGCGCCACTTCGACTTCCTTGCGCAACATCGGCAGCACTTTCTCCATGCGCTTGAGCATGGGCACGCAGTCGAGCACTTCCTGCAGCTCATTGCCGGTGGCGGAGGTGAGCGCGGCGGCGAAGTCAGTCAGCGGCGAAGGGTCGTTGGGGCTGAAGCGGTTGAGGTAGTTCTTCAGCTCTTCGCTGTACAGCGGATTGAGCGGCAGCAGTTCCTTGATCGCGTTGATCAGCGCCATGCCGTAGGCCTTGACCTCGTCGGTCGGCTCGCTCGGCTGGTGCGGGTATTCGACTTCCACCAGGTACGGCGGGCGATGGTGCTTGAGCCAGGTGCGGATGCGCACGCGGGTCAGGCCCTGGGCGACGAATTGCAGCTTGCCGCCTTCCCGGCTGGCGTGGTGCACCTTCACCAGCGTGCCGTACAGCGGCAGTTTCGAGGTGTCGAAATGGCGCGGGTCTTCCTGGGGCGAGTCCATGAAGAACAGCGCCAGGGAGTGGTGATCGGACTTGGCCACCAGCTCCAGGGTCTCGGCCCACGGTTCTTCGTTGACGATGACCGGCAGTACCTGGGCCGGGAAGAAGGGGCGATTGTGGATGGGGATGATGTAGACCTTGTCCGGCAGGTTCTGGCCGGGCAGCGCCAGGCCGGTGCCGGAGGAGGTGTGTTCGATGTGTTCGGAGTCAGCGTAGTCGTTAGTGGCTTCAGTAGAGTGCTGGTCGCTCATGGGGCACCTGCGCAATGGGGTATGGGTCTTAGATGGGGCAGGTGGGGGGTGGTTTCAATGGTGGGCGATTGTTAACGGTTATTTCATTGGTGGCCGTTCAGGCTGGCGACAGGTTTGCGTGGCGAGGCGCAAAGCCTCGCCACGGGCCCAGCCTAGGCCACCCGGTTCAAGTCGTTGTGGCGCGTTTCCTTCAGGCACAGCACGGCGATGACGCTGAGCAGCGCGGCCGCTGAAACATAGCCGCCGACATAGCTCAAGCCGCCCATCGCCACCAGTTTCTGGGCGAAGAACGGCGCGGCCGAGGCGCCGACGATACCGCCCAGGTTGTAGGCCGCCGAGGCACCGGTATAGCGCACATGGGTCGGGAACAGTTCCGGCAGCAAGGCGCCCATGGGGGCGAAGGTCACCCCCATCAGGAACAGCTCGATGCACAGGAACAGCGCTACGCCGCCAGTGGAACCGTGGGTCAGCAACGGTTCCATGAGGAAACCCGAGGCAATTGCCAGCAGGCCACCGATGATCAATATCGGTTTGCGGCCGTAGCGGTCGCTGGCCCAGGCCGACAGAGGCGTTGCAGCGGCCATGAACAGTACGGCAAAGCACAGCAGGCCCAGGAATGTCTCGCGGCTGTAGCCGAGGGTCGACACCCCGTAGCTCAGGGAAAACACCGTCGAGATGTAGAACAGCGCGTAACACACCACCATCGCCGCCGCGCCCAGTAAGGTCGGCGCCCAGTATTGGCTGAACAGCTCGACCAACGGCACTTTGACCCGTTCCTGGCGGGCCATGGCATTGGCGAATACCGGGGTTTCATGGAGTTTGAGCCGTACATAGAGGCCGACAATCACCAGCACGGCACTGAGCAGGAACGGAATCCGCCAGCCCCAGGAACGGAATTGCTCGTCGTCCAGGCTCATGGCCAGGGTCAGGAACAACCCGTTGGCCGCCAGGAAGCCGATGGAGGGCCCCAGTTGGGGAAACATGCCGAACCAAGCGCGCTTGCCCTTGGGTGCGTTCTCGGTGGCCAGCAGCGCCGCCCCGCCCCATTCACCGCCCAACCCCAGGCCCTGGCCGAAACGCAGCAGGCACAGCAGGATCGGTGCCCAGGCACCAATGCTGGCATAACCGGGCAGCACGCCAATGAGCGTGGTGCATACGCCCATCAGCAGCAGGGACGCTACCAGCGTCGACTTGCGCCCGATCCGGTCGCCGAAATGGCCGAACAGCGCCGAACCCAGCGGACGGGCGAGGAAGGCGATGCCGAACGTCAGGAAGGACGACAGCATCTGTGCCGTGCCTGAGGTTTGCGGAAAGAACACCGGCCCGATCACCAGGGCCGCCGCCGTGGCATAGACGTAGAAGTCGTAGAACTCGATGGCGGTGCCGATGAAACTCGCGGTCGCCACGCGAGTAGCCGAGTTGGTCGGCTGGGCAGGCACAGCCTCGTTGCAGGTAGCGGTCGTCATGCGGTTATCCCTGACAGTCATGTGCTCCGTTGGAGCGAATTATTATGGTCGAACACCCAGGGATGTGGGCGGGTATCCCGTCGCTGTTTCGGGTAGGAACAGTCCCAGGGCTGATGCGGATTTTGCCGATGGTCTGGCCGGAACCGGCTGAGTACAGGATAGACACAGGGTTCGGTAAGCGGCTTGAGTATAGGAAGGGGGCTAACGAATCAACAAGAGCGCCCGCGCACAATATCGGCGCTTGCGATGAGCTTTTTGTGGCGAGGGGATTTATCCCCGCTGGGCTGCGCAGCAGCCCTAAAGCCCGACAACTCGGTGTTCCAGACAAATTGAGTTGACCGTATTTGGGGCTGCTTCACAGCCCAACGGGGATAAATCCCCTCGCCACAACGGTGTTTTACCTTGAGCCTGTTGGGGGTCAGGAAACGGCCGGCACCGAACTGTTATGCCACGCCAGCACCTGGCTGACGCGGTTGTCCACGGTCTCGATGATTTCCAGTCGATAGCGCCCGATCTTCAGGCAGACCGGGCTTTCGGGGATGGTTTCCAGGGCTTCGGTCACCAGCCCGTTGAGGGTCTTGGGGCCGTCGCAGGGCAGGTGCCAGCCCAGGGTCCGGTTCAATTCGCGGATCGACGCCGCGCCATCGATCATCAGGCGGCCATCGGGCTGGGGATGGACGTGGGGGTTGTCGAGGCTATGCTCGCTCTCGAATTCGCCGACGATTTCTTCGAGGATGTCTTCCAGGGTGACGATGCCCAGCACTTCGCCGTATTCGTCCACCACCATGCCCAGGCGCCGCTGCTGCTTGTGGAAATTCAGCAATTGCAGTTGCAGTGGCGTGCTTTCGGGCACGAAGTAGGGCTCGTGGGAGGCGGCCAGCAACGCTTCCTGGGTCAGGCTCGCGTCCGCCAGCAAATGACGGATCTGGCGGGTGTTGAGCACCGCTTCGACCTGATTGATATCGCTGTGGAACACCGGCAGGCGGGTACGCCGGTTCATACGCAACTGTTCGATGATCTCGCCAATGGGGTCGTCGAGGTTGATCCCATCGACCTCGCTGCGGGGCACGAGGATATCGTTGACGGTGATGTTGTCCAGGGCGTGGATGCCGGAAATCGGATGCAGCCGGCCGCTGCCGTGTTCTGATTCCTGCTCGCTGCGCGGCGGCACGGGCATTTCGTCGTCGCTCTGTTGCACCATGCCGGGCTTGCGGGCAAATGGACGCAGCAACAGTTGGCTGGCGCCATTCAACAGCCAGGCAAACGGATAGAGGATCTTCAACGGGATGCCCAGCAAGGTGTTGCCCAGTGCCAGCACCGCGTCGGGCTGGCGGGTGGCCAGGGTGCGCGGCAGGTAGTCGGCGAATATCAGCAGGGCGGCGCTGGTGCCGAGCCAGGCGACCCAGGGGCCGTTCTCCAGCCAGGTGAAAATCGCCAGCAAGGTGCCGATGACCACGGCCAGGACACGACAGAGGGTATTGCACAGGACCAGGCTGGCCAGTGGAAATGTCAGTGTCGCCAGCGGTTTGTCACTGGCGCGCGAGGCCGTACGCTGGGCCAGCAGGTGTTGCTGGGCGGCTTCGATGGCCGTGAACAGGGCCGACCAGAGGATCAGCACCACCAGCACGGCGAACAACGGCGCTACGGGCAACGTATCCATCAGGGCCGTCCGTCAGATATGCAGGATGTATTCACGGACCAGCTTGCTGCCGAAGTACGCCAGCATCAGCAGGCAGAACCCGGCCAGGGTCCAGCGAATCGCTTTGTGCCCACGCCAGCCGAGGCGGTTGCGGCCCCACAGCAATACGCTGAAGACCACCCACGCCAGGCAGGCCAGCAGGGTCTTGTGCACCAGGTGCTGGGCGAACAGGTTCTCGACGAACAACCAGCCGGAGATCAGCGACAGCGACAGCAGGCTCCAGCCGGCCCAGAGGAAACCGAACAACAGGCTTTCCATGGTTTGCAGCGGCGGAAAGTTGCGGATCAGTCCGGACGGGTGCTTGTTCTTGAGCTGGTGATCCTGCACCAGCAGCAACAGGGCCTGGAACACCGCGATGGTGAACAGGCCGTAGGCGAGGATCGACAACAGGATGTGGGCGAGGATGCCCGGCTCTTCGTCGATGATCTGCACGGTGCCCGACGGCGCGAACTGCGCCAGCAGCACCGTGGCCAGCCCCAGCGGGAACAGCAGCACCAGCAGGTTTTCCACCGGGATGCGCGAGCAGGCCAGCAGCGTGAGGGCGATCACGGCGACGGCGATCAGGCTGGCGGCGTTGAAAAAATCCAGGCCCAGGCCGATCGGCGTCATCAGGTGGGTATAAAGGCTGGCCGCGTGGCCGAGCACCGCCAGCACGCCAAGCGTGACCAGCAGGCGTTTGTTCGCCTTGGCGCCGGTGGCCAGGCGGGTGCCTTGATAGAGGGTCGCAGCGGCATAAAGGCAAGCGGCGGCGAGGGTGGCAAGCAAGCTGGGTGACAAGGGGAGCATAAATCCTGTTAGGCAAGCCCGAAAGGCGCTGAGTTTGGCATAGAACCCCCTCCACACGAAAGACCACTGCAAGGTGTACGCCGCACGCTTCTTCGCTATAATCCGCGACCTGCCCACGCCGCAGGCTCGCCGAGCACATTTTTCACGGTCTGGGCCGCCATTATCCCGGTCTCATCTGGGCCTGAAAGGATCGCGCATGTTTGAAAACCTAACCGACCGTCTCTCGCAGACGCTGCGCCATGTCACCGGCAAGGCGAAACTGACCGAGGACAACATCAAAGACACCCTGCGCGAAGTGCGCATGGCGTTGCTCGAAGCCGACGTCGCCCTGCCGGTGGTCAAGGACTTCGTCAATTCGGTCAAGGAACGCGCCGTCGGCACCGAAGTGTCGCGCAGCCTGACGCCGGGCCAGGCGTTCGTGAAGATCGTCCAGGCCGAACTCGAAAGCCTGATGGGCGCCGCCAACGAAGACCTGAACCTCGCCGCCGTACCTCCAGCGGTGGTGCTGATGGCCGGCCTGCAGGGCGCGGGCAAGACCACGACAGTCGGCAAGTTGGCGCGCTTCCTTAAAGAGCGCAAGAAGAAGTCGGTGATGGTGGTGTCGGCGGACATCTACCGTCCGGCGGCGATCAAGCAGCTGGAAACCCTGGCCAACGACATCGGCGTGACGTTCTTCCCGTCCGACCTGAGCCAGAAGCCGGTGGACATCGCCCAGGCGGCTATTAAGGAAGCGAAGCTCAAGTTCATCGACGTGGTCATCGTCGATACCGCCGGTCGCTTGCACATCGATGAAGAGATGATGGGCGAGATCAAGGCGCTGCATGCCGCGATCAACCCGGTGGAAACCCTGTTTGTGGTCGATGCCATGACCGGCCAGGACGCGGCCAATACCGCGAAGGCGTTCGGTGATGCACTGCCGCTGACCGGTGTGGTCCTGACCAAGGTCGACGGTGACGCCCGTGGCGGTGCCGCGCTGTCGGTACGCGCCATCACCGGCAAGCCGATCAAGTTCATCGGTATGGGCGAGAAGAGCGAAGCGCTCGAGCCGTTCCACCCTGAGCGTATCGCTTCGCGTATCCTCGGCATGGGCGACGTGCTCAGCCTGATCGAGCAGGCCGAGCAGACCCTCGACAAGGACAAGGCCGACAAACTGGCCAAGAAGCTGAAGAAGGGCAAGGGCTTCGACCTCGAAGACTTCCGCGACCAGCTTCAACAAATGAAGAACATGGGCGGCCTTGGCGGCCTCATGGACAAACTGCCGAACATCGGTGGCGTGAACCTGGCGCAGATGGGCAATGCCCAGGGCGCGGCTGAAAAGCAGTTCAAGCAGATGGAAGCCATCATCAACTCCATGACCCCGGCCGAGCGCCGCGACCCTGAGCTGATCAGCGGTTCGCGCAAGCGCCGCATCGCCATGGGTTCCGGCACCCAGGTGCAGGACATCGGTCGCTTGATCAAGCAACACAAGCAGATGCAGAAGATGATGAAGAAATTCTCCGCCAAGGGCGGGATGGCCAAGATGATGCGCGGCATGGGCGGTATGTTGCCCGGCGGCGGCATGCCGAAAATGTAAAGAATCTGCGCCGGCTGTCATGCCGGCGTTGCCCCGCACGGAGGCGGGGATCTCCAGCAAACCCGCGCTACGCGGGAGCTGACTTGCCGTTTTTCATGACGGCTCTATGGCAAATCTTGATCGCATGGCGCCAGGCGCCGGAAAAAGACATTTGCAAAAGTCCGGATATTCCTTAGAATATGCGGCCTTTCGGGCACCTATGCCCGCTGTGCATTTAGATTTGCAGCACCGACTACAGGAACGATGTTCACATGCTAACAATCCGTCTTGCCCTTGGCGGCTCCAAAAAGCGCCCGTTTTACCACCTGACCGTAACCGACAGCCGCAACCCGCGTGACGGTTCCCACAAGGAGCAGGTTGGTTTCTTCAACCCTGTTGCCCGTGGTCAGGAAGTTCGTCTGTCCGTGAACCAAGAGCGCGTAGCCTACTGGCTGAGCGTTGGTGCACAACCTTCTGAGCGTGTTGCTCAGTTGTTGAAGGAATCGGCTAAGGCTGCGGCCTGAGCAATATGAACGCGACGCCAAAAGATGCTGATGATTTGATCGTTGTCGGCAAGATCTATTCTGTACATGGCGTTCGCGGCGAAGTGAAGGTGTATTCCTTTACTGATCCGATCAAGAACCTGTTGGACTACAAAACCTGGACGCTCAAGCGCGAAGGTAGCGTGAAACAGGTGGAGCTGGTCAGCGGACGCGGGAACGACAAGTTCCTGGTCGCAAAGCTCAAGGGTCTCGATGATCGTGAAGAAGCTCGTCTTCTGGCCGGTTATGAGATCTGCGTGCCGCGCAACCTGTTCCCTGAACTGACCGACGGCGAGTACTACTGGTACCAGCTGGTGGGTCTGAAGGTCATCGACCACCTCGGGCAATTGCTCGGGAAAATCGATCACCTGCTCGAGACCGGTTCGAACGATGTCATGGTGGTCAAGCCTTGCGTCGGCAGCCTGGATGATCGCGAACGCCTGTTGCCCTATACCGAGCAATGCGTGTTGGCCGTCGACCTTGCCGCAGGCGAGATGAAGGTGGAATGGGATGCGGATTTCTAAACGTGGCTAATTTGCGCGTTGAAGTCATCACATTGTTTCCCGAGATGTTTTCCGCCATCAGCGAGTACGGCATAACCAGCCGCGCGGTGAAGCAGGAGCTGTTACAGCTCACCTGTTGGAATCCGCGGGACTACACCACGGATCGGCATCACACTGTGGACGATCGCCCGTTTGGCGGTGGTCCGGGCATGGTGATGAAGATCAAGCCCCTGGAAGATGCGCTGGTTCAGGCCAGGACGGCAGCCGGGGAGGGCGCGAAGGTGATCTACCTGTCGCCCCAAGGCCGCCAACTGACTCAGTCGGCGGTACGCGAGCTGGCGAATTTGGATGCATTGATCCTGATTGCCGGCCGTTATGAAGGCATTGACGAGCGTTTCATTGAAGCTCATGTCGATGAAGAGTGGTCGATTGGCGACTATGTACTGTCTGGCGGCGAGCTGCCGGCGATGGTCCTGATCGATGCGGTTACACGACTGCTGCCTGGAGCTTTAGGGCATGCAGATTCCGCTGAGGAAGATTCCTTTACGGATGGTCTGCTGGATTGCCCGCACTACACCCGACCGGAGGTGTATGCGGATCAGCGTGTTCCCGACGTGTTGCTAAGTGGCAACCACGCGCACATCCGGCGTTGGCGTTTGCAGCAGTCCCTTGGTCGGACCTACGAACGACGCGCCGATCTTCTGGAAAGCCGCTCGCTTTCTGGAGAAGAGAAGAAGCTGCTCGAGGAATACATCCGCGAGCGGGACGATAGTTAACAACGTATCGATGGTGAGTCCGACGACTCGCCTTAGGAGCACAGCATGACTAACAAAATCATCCTTGCACTCGAAGCAGAGCAGATGACCAAAGAAATCCCTACCTTTGCCCCAGGCGACACCATTGTCGTTCAGGTGAAAGTGAAGGAAGGCGACCGTTCCCGTCTGCAAGCGTTCGAAGGCGTCGTTATCGCCAAGCGTAACCGTGGCGTGAACAGTGCATTCACCGTTCGTAAAATCTCCAACGGTGTCGGCGTAGAGCGTACTTTCCAGACCTACAGCCCGCAAATCGACAGCATGGCTGTCAAGCGTCGCGGTGACGTACGTAAAGCCAAGCTGTACTACCTGCGTGACCTGTCGGGTAAAGCAGCTCGCATCAAGGAAAAACTGGCTTAAGTCCAGCTTCCGATGCAAAAAAAGCAGCCTGCGGGCTGCTTTTTTGTTGCCTGCGATTTGCGCTTTGAGCACCCTGCATGGCTTCATTTCCCCTTTTGATGCCGTGTGTGCCCGCATCCTCCAAGAGTCTTTATGCCAGCCATCGATCATCCGCTGATAGACCAGTTTCTCGACGCCCTGTGGTTGGAGAAGGGCCTGTCCGATAACACCCGCGATGCCTACCGCAGCGACCTGGCGCTGTTCAATGGTTGGCTGCAGGAAAACCACCTGGAGCTGGTCAATGCCGGCCGGGAGTTGATCCTCGATCATTTGGCGTGGCGCCTGGAGCAGAACTACAAACCGCGCTCGACCGCGCGTTTTCTCTCCGGTCTGCGTGGGTTTTATCGCTATTTGCTGCGGGAAAAGCTGATCGCGGTGGACCCGACCTTGCGCGTGGAAATGCCGCAACTGGGGCGTCCGTTGCCCAAATCCCTATCGGAAGCCGATGTGGAAGCGCTGCTGGCGGCACCCGATCTCAGCGAGGCCATCGGTCAGCGCGACCGGGCCATGTTGGAAGTCCTGTATGCCTGTGGCTTGCGCGTCACCGAGTTGATCAGCTTGACGCTGGAGCAAGTCAACCTGCGCCAGGGCGTGCTGCGGGTGATGGGCAAGGGCAGCAAGGAGCGCCTGGTACCGATGGGCGAGGAAGCGATTGTCTGGGTCGAGCGTTACATGCGCGATGCCCGTCATGAATTGCTGGGCGGGCGTCCCAGCGATGTGCTGTTTCCCAGCCTGCGCGGCGAGCAGATGACCCGCCAGACCTTCTGGCATCGCATCAAGCACCAGGCCAAGGTGGCCGGCATCAACAAATCCCTCTCGCCCCACACCTTGCGGCATGCCTTTGCTACACACCTGCTCAACCACGGTGCCGACTTGCGGGTGGTGCAGATGCTGCTGGGCCATAGCGACCTGTCCACCACCCAGATCTACACCCATGTGGCCCGGGCGCGGTTGCAGGATTTGCATGCCAAGCATCATCCTCGCGGCTGAATGAAATCTCCCGTGGGAGCAAGGCTTGCCCGCGATGAACGATAACGCGGCTCCGTTGATACACCGCGGCGCGGCCATCGCGGGCAAGCCTTGCTCCCACAAGCCGGCTCCCACAGAAAAGCGTTCACCAATGCCTTGTATCACCGGCATTCGGCCACGCCAGCCTTATGTGGTAGGCTTTGTCGGTTTGCACAGTGGGCGGTTGGAACCCGAATCTGCGGGTCGGCGTTTCCCGTCTCATTTGTTCGCCTCAGGAGTCCCCATGCGTTTGATCCAGATGTTCACCGCCGCCGCCATTGCGTTGGCCAGTACCTTTGCCATTGCCGACGACGCGGCCGACAAGGCTATCCGCAAGAGTCTGGAAAACCTTCAGCTCGAAGTGCCGATCGACACCATTTCGGCCAGCCCTATGGCTGGCCTGTATGAAGTCAAGCTCAAGGGCAGCCGCGTGCTTTACGCCAGCGCCGACGGCCAGTACATCGTCCAAGGCAACCTGTTCGCGCTCAAGGACGGCAAGCCGGTCAACCTCACCGAGATGACCGAGCGCCAGGGCATTTCCAAGTTGATCAACGGCATTCCGGTCGCTGAAACCGTGGTTTATCCGGCGATCGGCGAAACCAAGTCCCACATCACCGTATTCACCGACACCACCTGCCCGTATTGCCACAAGCTACACGCCGAAGTGCCCGAGCTGAACAAGCGCGGCATCGAAGTGCGCTATGTAGCGTTCCCGCGCCAGGGCTTGGGCTCGCCGGGCGATGAGCAGTTGCAGGCGGTCTGGTGCTCCAAGGACAAGAAAGCGGCCATGGACAAGATGGTCGACGGCAAGGAAATCAAGGCCGCCCAGTGCGAGAATCCGGTTTCCAAGCAATTCGCCCTTGGCCAGTCCATTGGCGTGAACGGCACGCCGGCCATCGTTTTGGCCGACGGCCAAGTGATTCCGGGCTACCAGCCGGCACCACAAGTGGCCAAACTGGCCCTGAGCGCGAAATAGATCATGGGCGGTCCGCTTTTGAAGATCACGGCTCGGCGAAAACTTTCGTCGGGCCGTTAAAAACAGAGTCGCGTTGCTACGCGGCTGTATTTCACGGCCGACCTTGCGTCGGCCGTTTCATGGGGAGTCAAGAGTGAATCCGGTCAAAGTAGGCATCTGTGGGTTAGGTACCGTCGGTGGCGGCACCTTCAACGTACTTCAGCGCAACGCCGAGGAAATTTCTCGTCGTGCCGGGCGTGGGATCGAAGTGGCACAAATTGCCATGCGCACGCCAAAGCCTCAGTTCCAGACGACCGGTATTGCGATTACCAACGATGTGTTCGAAGTGGCCACGAACCCTGAGATCGACATCGTCATAGAGCTGGTGGGCGGCTACACCGTTGCCCGCGAGTTGGTACTCAAGGCCATCGAGAATGGCAAGCATGTGGTCACCGCGAACAAGGCGCTTATCGCTGTTCACGGTAATGAGATTTTCGCCAAGGCCCGCGAGAAGGGCGTGATCGTGGCGTTCGAAGCCGCCGTGGCTGGTGGTATCCCGGTGATCAAGGCGATCCGCGAAGGCCTGTCGGCCAACCGCATCAACTGGGTCGCGGGGATCATCAACGGCACCGGCAACTTCATCCTCACCGAGATGCGCGAGAAGGGTCGCACCTTCGAAGACGTGCTCGCCGAAGCCCAGGCCCTGGGTTACGCCGAGGCTGATCCGACGTTCGACGTGGAAGGCATCGACGCAGCGCACAAGCTGACGATCCTGGCATCCATTGCGTTCGGCATTCCGTTGCAGTTCGACAAGGCCTACACCGAAGGCATCACCAAGCTGACCACCGCTGACGTGAACTACGCCGAAGCCTTGGGCTACCGCATCAAGCACCTGGGCGTGGCGCGCAGCACCGCTAGCGGCATCGAGCTGCGTGTGCATCCGACGCTGATCCCGGCCGACCGCCTGATCGCCAACGTCAACGGCGTGATGAACGCAGTGATGGTCAACGGCGACGCCTCCGGCTCGACGTTGTTCTACGGCGCGGGCGCCGGCATGGAACCGACCGCTTCCTCGGTGGTGGCCGACCTGGTGGACGTGGTTCGCGCCATGACCTCGGACCCGGAAAACCGCGTGCCGCACCTGGCCTTCCAGCCGGACTCGCTGTCGGCGCACCCGATTCTTCCGATCGAGGCATGCGAAAGCTCCTACTACCTGCGCATCCAGGCCAAGGACCATCCGGGCGTGCTGGCTCAAGTGGCGAGCATCCTCTCGGAGCGCGGTATAAACATCGAGTCGATCATGCAGAAGGAAGTCGAGGAACACGACGGCCTGGTGCCGATGATCCTGCTGACCCACCGTGTGGTCGAGCAGAACATCAACGATGCGATTGCGGCGCTGGAAGCGCTCCAGGGTGTCGTTGGGCCGGTGGTCCGTATCCGCGTCGAACATTTGAATTAATTTAGCGGCAAGTTATAAGCTGCAAGCCGCAAATAGAAGCCGAGCCGCTTTGACTTGTCGCTTGCCGCTTGACCTTGAAGCTCAAACCGAAGGTTTGCCAAAAAATGCGCTATATCAGCACCCGCGGCCAGGCACCGGCCCTGAATTTCGAAGATGTCCTCCTGGCCGGCCTGGCCACGGATGGCGGCCTCTATGTGCCGGAAAACCTGCCGCGCTTCACCCAGGAAGAAATCGCTTCCTGGGCCGGCCTGCCGTATCACGAGCTGGCGTTCCGGGTCATGCGCCCGTTCGTCACCGGCAGCATCCCGGACGCCGATTTCAAAAAGATCCTGGAAGAGACCTATGGCGTCTTTTCCCACAATGCCATCGCACCGTTGCGTCAGCTCAACGGTAACGAATGGGTCATGGAGCTGTTCCACGGCCCGACCCTGGCGTTCAAGGACTTCGCCCTGCAACTGCTCGGTCGCCTGCTGGACTACGTGCTGCAAAAGCGTGGCGAGCGCGTGGTGATCGTCGGTGCCACTTCTGGCGACACCGGTTCGGCGGCTATCGAAGGCTGCAAGCACTGCGAGAACGTCGACATTTTCATCCTGCACCCGCACAACCGGGTCTCGGAAGTGCAACGTCGGCAGATGACGACGATTTTCGGCGACAACATCCACAACATCGCCATCGAAGGCAACTTCGATGACTGCCAGGAAATGGTCAAGGCCAGCTTCGCCGACCAGAGCTTCCTCAAGGGCACGCGGCTGGTGGCGGTGAACTCGATCAACTGGGCGCGGATCATGGCCCAGATCGTCTATTACTTCCACGCGGCCCTGCAATTGGGCGGTCCGGCCCGTTCCGTGTCGTTCTCGGTGCCGACCGGCAACTTCGGCGATATCTTTGCCGGTTACCTGGCGCGCAACATGGGGCTGCCGATCAACCAATTGATCGTCGCCACCAACCGCAACGACATCCTGCACCGCTTCATGAGCGGCAACCAGTACGTCAAGGAAACCTTGCACGCCACGCTATCGCCTTCAATGGACATCATGGTGTCGTCGAACTTCGAGCGCCTGCTGTTCGACCTGCACGGTCGCAACGGTGCGGCGATTGCCGGGCTGATGGACAGCTTCCGCCAGGGTGGCGGTTTCAGCGTCGAGCCTGAGCGCTGGACCGAAGCGCGCAAGCTGTTCGACTCCCTGGCCGTGGACGATGAGCAGACCTGCGAAACCATCGCCGAGGTGTTCGCGCAGAGCGGCGAACTGCTCGATCCGCACACGGCTATCGGCGTCAGGGCGGCCCGTGAATGCCGTCGCAGCCTGGACATTCCGATGGTGATCCTGGGCACGGCGCACCCGGTCAAGTTCCCGGAAGCGGTGGAGAAAGCAGGTGTAGGAAAAGCGCTCGAATTGCCTGCGCATCTTTCTGATTTGTTTGAGCGAGATGAGCGTTGCACCGTGTTGCCCAACGACTTGAAAGCCGTGCAGGCCTTTGTCAGCCAGCATGGCAATCGCGGCAAGCCACTCTGACCGGGTAAACCTGTCACATTTTGAAGCCCGTCTCCTGACGGGCTTTCTTGTTTCTGCATGCCAAACTGGCCGGGTTTTCGCCCTTGGAGGGATGGGCGAGTCATCTCGAAGGAAATGCAGATGTCGTTTTTTATCAAAGGCAAACCAGCCCTGGGCTGGGTAATGGGCCTGGCCCTGATGTACTGGACGCAGGGAGGCAACGCGGCGCCGTTGACGACTTTCGAAACGCCACCGCCCAACCCTGGCGAACGGTTGGTGTTGGACGCGCAGGAATTGAAGTGGATCAAGGAGAACCCCCGGGTCATCGTGGCCACGATCCAGTTTCCGCTGTACCTGTTCAAGAATGAGCTGGGGCAGTGGAGCGGGTTGAACCACGACGTTCTCCAGCGCATCGCGCACATGACTGGCCTTGAGTTCGTGCATCGGGAGTCGTTCTCCCCCGGCGAGTTGCTGACGATGCTGGAGAATGGTGAGGCAGACATGACGACCCTGCTGGCGATGAATGAAGAACGTCGGGATTTCCTCAGTTTCAGCCATGCATTCGGTGGTTTCGGCTGGGTGTTCGTCGGCCGTGACGGGGAATCGCCCCTCCATTCGCTGGAGCAGCTCGAAGGGAAGGTTTTGGCATTGCCAGCACGGCATGCCTTGGAAGCGGAAATCAGGCGCGAGTACCCGGCGATCAAATTGCGCACGACCAAGACCTATGGTGAGGCGCGGGCGCTGGTAGAAAGCCGGGAGGCCTACGCCACCATCGAAAATGAAACCGGGGTGCACCTCTATCCAGCCGGGCAGTTGCAGGTAGGCAGCGGTCTTGAGGGCAAGTGGGAACCGGACTACCTGGCGGTGCGCCAGGACTTGACCGCGTTGCTGAGTATCTTGAATAAAGCCCTGGAAGCCTTCCCGGCCGAGGACATGCGTGCGCTGCGGTCGAAATGGATGGCCGGTACGACCCCCGTCCAGACGCCATCGATCTGGGAGCGGATGTCCGGCTGGGGCTACTGGTGTGTGACCGTGGTCGTGGTCTTTGGCCTCTTGTCCCTGTTGTGGAACCGCCGTCTGCAGACACAGATCGACCAACGCCTCAAGGCCGAAGCGGTCCTCAAGGACCAGTTGATGCTCCAGCGGGCCTTGGTGGATGCCATTCCCGACCCGATTTTCATCTGTGACCTGGAAGGGCGCCTGATCATGTGCAACAAAAGTTATGAAGACCAGTTCGCAACCCGCTTCGAAAAACTGCGGGGCACGCGGCTTACCGACTCGGCGTCATTCCCGCCGGCCACCGCCGAGCTGCTGCATGGGGAAGTGATGGAGCAGTTGCGCACCGGCCAGTCTCGATTCGTCGACCGGCAATTGATGTTCAGCGGCGGGTTGCGGGAAATCTATCATTGGACGGTGCCGTTCTATGGGGCTGATGGACAGCTGCGTGGCATTCTGGGGGGCTGGACCGATGTCGGACGGCGGTGGCGTCGTTGCGACAGGGGCCTGGCTGAGCCGGCCGTCATCCCTTAACAGCTCACGGGGAACGCTGTTGTTTGCCTGTCATATTGGACGCGCATGCTCGGTTGAACAGGTTGGGGCATGCCGGTTCGGTGCGCTGACGAACTTTCTGCTGCGGCCCACGGTCATTTACTGTGAACATGCAGTTGTTTCGGACTATTGAAGGGTGAGCGAATGGAAAGTATCAGCCTATTGCTGAATGAAGCCTTGAGCCCGTATCAGGTCTCGCTGACTCCCACCGGCGCCAAGGGCGAATGCCGGGTGACGTTGAAGAATGCCAGCGGGGTCATCATGGTCGAGCGAGTATTCAACCAGGCCCAATTGACTGACAAGCGTCAGTTGACCGACGTTGTCGATGGCCTGCATCGCGATGTGCTGATTGCCGAGGGGCGCCTGGAGCCCTGTGTGATTGCGGCGTTGCGCAATCTGGCGCGCGACAAGGTCATGGTCGCGGCGAATTGACTGGGCTTTTGTGGGAACCTTCCTACGTCCTGATGAGTCAGAGCCTTTACCAGCAAGAGCGAGCATTGTGCTCCGGTGCTTGTCGCTTGTTGTACTAACCTTGATTGGTTACGTTTAACCCCGAGTCGTCTCCCCACTTCTCGGGGTTTCTTTTTGCCCAGCGTTTAAGCTTTTGGTGTGTTCTGTCAGGCGCTGAAATCTTTGTGGGAGCGAGCTTGCTCGCGATGGCGGACTTGCAGCTGGCCTGGATGTTGGTCATTGAGTACATATCCATTGCTGCGGTAACGGCCACTTAGGGTTCCGCCCTGACGGCGGGTCACTTTCGAAAAGCGCGAAAGTAACCAAAGCGCTTTTGCCCCACCACTCGGTGCCTCGCTTAGGCTCGGCATGCCCGAACGCAGGCATTGCTCCGTGGGCCCGCCGCGAAGGGCCATCCATGGCCCAGCGCGGCTATCCCGGCATCCATGCCGGGATGCCCACTCCACAATGCCTGCGTTCGGCCATCGTGGTTAACGGGGCGCCCGAGATCAACGTCCACCCCGAGGCGGCCTAACAGCCGACCTGGCTCTTGATGGGGACCGCGTTTCCCCTGTGGGAGCGAGCTCGCTCGCGAAGGCGGCCTAGTAGCCGGCCTATCTCTTGCGAATGTACCCCGATCCAATTGTGGGAGCGAGCTTGCTCGCGATTGCGGTGTGCCAGTCAACATCAAGCCGGCTGAACCGACGCTATCGCGAGCAAGCTCGCTCCCACAGTTTGATTTTCAGTGACTCCCCCTGCGGTGCGTCAAATGGCGCCGTCGCTGCGCAGTCTGGCGATCTGCTGTGCATCGTAGCCCAGCTCGCCGAGCACTTGGGCGTTGTGTTCACCCAGCGCCGGGCCGACCCATTCGCAGGTGCCTGGGGTGTCGGAAAGTTTCGGTACGATCCCCGGCATCTTGAACGACTTGCCGTCCGGCAGCTTGGCCTGCAGGAACATCTCTCGGGCGAGGAACTGCGGGTCGCTGAACATATCTTCGGCGCTGAAGATCCGACTGGCCGGCACGCCGGCCTGGTTCAGTTGGTCGATAACGCTATCGAGCGGCAGCGCGTTGACCCAGCGATCGATCACGCCGTAGAGCTCATCGCGCCGGCTGTCACGGCCATCATTGCTGGCCAGTTGCGGGTCATTGGCCAGGTCGTCACGGCCGATGATCTGCATGAAGCGCTTGAAAATCGCATCGCCGTTGGCGCCAATCTGCACATGCTTGCCATCGGCGCTGGTGTGGATGGACGAGGGGGTGATGCCGGGCATGATATTGCCGGTACGCTCGCGGATGAACCCGAACACATCGAACTCCGGCACCATGCTTTCCATCATGGCGAAAATCGCCTCGTACAAGGCCACGTCCACCACTTGTCCAGTGCCGCCGTTGATCTCGCGGTGACGCAGGGCCATCAATCCGCCAATCACCCCCCAGAGGGCGGCGATGGAGTCGCCGATGGAGATCCCGGTGCGCACTGGCGGGCGGTCTTCGAAGCCGGTGATGTAGCGCAGGCCGCCCATGGATTCGCCCACCGCGCCAAACCCCGGTTGGTCTTTCATCGGCCCGGTCTGGCCGAAGCCCGAAAGCCGCACCATCACCAGTTTCGGGTTCAGTGCATGCAGCACATCCCAGCCCAGGCCGAGCTTTTCCAATACGCCGGGGCGAAAGTTCTCGATCAGGATGTCGGCTTCGTCGAGCAGTTTTTTCAGGATCGCCAGGCCTTCAGGGTGCTTGAGATTCAAGGTCAGGGACTTCTTGTTGCGTGCCTGGACGAACCACCACAGCGAGGTGCCTTCGTACAGCTTGCGCCACTTGCGCAGCGGATCACCGCCATCGGGCGATTCGACCTTGATGACTTCGGCACCGAATTCGCCGCAGATGCGCGAGGCGAAGGGCCCGGCGATCAAGGTGCCAAGTTCGATGACTTTGACGCCGGCAAGGGGTTTGGCAGTAAGCGACATGACGGATCCTGTAGGACAAAGGCAGAACGAATAGAGCGTTTTACCATAGGCCAAGGCCGGTCGCCGCAGGTTGATGGTCGGCAATTCGTGGATTGCCCGCGTCATCGGTTAGACTTGCCGCCTTTCCTCGTATCAAGAAGCCCGTTCATGGCCCAGCCGTCCACGACCTACAAGTTTGAACTGAACCTCACCGACCTCGACCGCAATGTGTACGAGAATGTGAAGCAGACCATCGCCCGCCACCCTTCGGAAACCGAAGAGCGCATGACCGTGCGCCTGCTGGCGTACGCGTTCTGGTACAACGAGCTGCTGGCGTTTGGTCGTGGTCTGTCAGACGTCGATGAGCCTGCGCTGTGGGAAAAGAGCCTGGATGACCGTGTGCTGCACTGGATCGAAGTCGGCCAGCCGGATGCTGATCGCCTGACCTGGTGCTCGCGCCGGACCGAGCGCACCAGCCTGCTGGCCTATGGCAGCCTGCGGGTGTGGGAAGGCAAGGTGATCCCGGCGGTCAAGAACCTGAAGAACGTCAACATCGCCGCCGTGCCCCAGGAAGTACTCGAAACCCTGGCCAAGGACATGCCCCGGGTGATCAAGTGGGATGTGATGATCAGCGAGGGCACGATTTTCGTGACCGACGACCGTGGCCAGCATGAAGTCCAGCTGCAATGGTTGCTGGGCGAGCGTGGTTGAGCCATTGACCCGGTATTGAGTGAACTCATTGTGGGAGCGAGCTTGCTCGCGAAGACGGCAGATCAGTCTGCATTGATGTTGAATGTGCCGCCGCATTCGCGAGCAAGCTCGCTCCCACCCAAGCGTTCCTTGCCACAACCTTCATGATTTCCAGAGAAAATTTCGTCACCCCATGCGCATAGAACCCCGCCAACTGCCCGACACCCTGCCATTCCTCGGTGACCTGCCGCCCCTGTTGACCCGCCTGTACGCAGCACGCGGCGTGCAGTCCGAGGCTGAGCTGGACAAGAGCCTGGCGCGCTTGATTCCCTTTCAGCAGCTCAAGGGGATCGACGCCGCGGTGGATCTGCTGGTGACGGCGTTGGAGCAGCGCCAGCGCATCCTGATCGTGGGGGACTTCGATGCCGATGGCGCGACCGCCAGCACCGTGGGCATGCTGGGCTTGCGCCTGCTCGGTGCGGCCCATGTCGATTACCTGGTGCCCAATCGCTTCGAATATGGCTACGGACTGACCCCGGAAATCGTCGAAGTTGCCTTGACCCGCGAACCGCAGTTGCTGATCACCGTGGATAACGGCATCTCCAGCGTGGAAGGCGTGGCGGCGGCGAAAGCGGCGGGGCTCCAGGTGCTGGTCACCGACCACCACTTGCCTGGCCTCGAATTGCCGGCGGCCGATGCCATCGTCAATCCGAACCAGCCGGGCTGCGAATTCCCGAGCAAGGCCCTGGCCGGTGTCGGGGTGATTTTCTATGTGCTGATGGCCCTGCGGGCGCGTCTGCGCAGCCTGGGCTGGTACGCGAGCACACCCCAGCCGAACATCGGTGAATTGCTCGACCTGGTGGCCCTGGGCAGCGTGGCCGACGTGGTGCCCCTGGACGCGAATAACCGGATCCTGGTGCACCAGGGCCTGGAACGGATTCGCGCCGGACGCGCCCGGCCCGGCATCAAGGCGATCCTGGAAGTGGCCAAGCGCGACGCTGCACGGATTACCTCCACCGACCTCGGATTTATCCTCGGGCCGCGTCTGAATGCGGCCGGTCGCCTGGACGACATGAGCCTGGGCATCGAATGCCTGCTCACCGACGACCCGGCCCTGGCGCGGGAGATGGCGGCGCAACTGGACGGCATGAACCAGGACCGCAAGTCCATCGAGCAGGGCATGCAGCGTGAAGCCCTGGCCCAGCTCAAGGACCTGCCGGTGGAGTCGATGCCATTCGGTTTGTGCCTGTTCGATCCCCAGTGGCACCAAGGGGTGATCGGCATTCTTGCCTCGCGGATGAAAGAGCGTTATTTCCGCCCGACCATCGCCTTTGCCGATGCCGGGGACGGCTTGCTCAAGGGCTCGGGTCGTTCGGTACCGGGCTTTCACATTCGCGATGCGCTGAGCGTGGTGGCGGCGCAGCATCCGACCCTGATCAGCAAGTACGGCGGTCACGCCATGGCGGCGGGGCTGACGCTGCCGGAGGCGAATTTTCCGTTGTTCGCCGAAGCGTTCGACGCGGAAGTGCGTCGGCAATTGCGCGAAGAAGACCTGACCGGCCGACTGTTGTCGGACGGCACCTTGGCGGTGGAGGAATTCCACCTGGAGCTGGCCCGGGCGCTGCGCCATGCCGGTCCCTGGGGCCAGCATTTCCCGGAGCCGATGTTCCATGGCGTGTTCCAGTTGGTCGAACAACGCGTGGTGGGCGAACGGCACCTGAAGGTCATCCTCAAGAGCGAGTGCGGCTCGGTGAAGCTCGATGGTATCGCCTTTGGCATCGACCGCGAGATCTGGCCCAACCCTACCGTGCGCTGGGTGGAGCTGGCCTACAAGCTCGACCTCAACGAGTTCCGCGGCCAGGAAACGGTGCAGTTGATGATTGCCCATATCGAGCCGCGGTAGACACAAGTGTTATCTATCAGGTGATAGCACTTGTGGCGAGGGGATTTATCCCCGCTCGGCTGCGAAGCAGTCGTGGAACCGGCCAGCGCCGTTTGGCTGAGGAAATGCGGTGCAGGAATATTTAGGGGCTGCTGCGCAGCCCAGCGGGGATAAATCCCCTCGCCACACAGTGACCGACCCAAGCAGGAGCAAGCCCTCTCATCACACCGTCGGTTTTTAAGTTCTGAACCCTCCATCCTTCCGGGTTGTCGACTAGGCTCTAAGCACTGCTTGATAGCCCTTGTGACGTCTTGTCGAATTTTTTGCCCGCGGGGGCGGGTGTTGCACCTTTTGTCACTCGTCGACTGTTCAAACAGAACCCTGGAGCCTGCCCACTGATTCGAGAGGTGCCCCATGAGTCTGCTGCTGGAACCCTATACCCTTCGCCAATTGACCCTGCCCAATCGCATCGCGGTATCGCCGATGTGCCAGTATTCGAGCACCGATGGCCTGGCCAACGATTGGCACCTGGTGCACTTGGGCAGCCGCGCCGTGGGCGGTGCCGGCCTGGTGTTCACCGAAGCCACCGCCGTGACCGCCGACGGCCGCATCACCGCCCAGGACCTGGGGCTGTGGAACGACGAACAGATCGAACCCTTGCAACGCATCACCCGCTTCATCACCGCCCAAGGGGCCGTGCCGGGCATCCAACTGGCCCATGCCGGGCGCAAGGCCAGCACCTGGCGGCCCTGGCTGGGCAAGCATGGCAGCGTCAAACCGGCCGACGGCGGCTGGGTGCCGGTCGGCCCGTCGCCGATTGCCTTCGACCCGCAACACACCCAGCCGGTGCAGTTGGACGAGGGGCAGATCGCCGATTTGATCCAGGCCTTCGTGGATGCGGCCAAGCGCGCCCTCACGGCCGGCTTCAAGGTGGTCGAGGTCCACGCGGCCCATGGTTATCTGCTGCATCAATTCTTGTCGCCCTTGAGCAACCAGCGGCGCGATCAATACGGCGGCTCGTTCGAGAACCGCATCCGGCTGGTGCTGCAAGTCACCGAAGCGGTCCGGGCCGTATGGCCTGAAGAGCTGCCGGTGTTCGTTCGCGTCTCCGCCACCGATTGGGTCGAGGACGGTTGGAACCCGGATGAAACCGTGGAGCTGGCGCGGCGCTTCAGGGCGCTGGGGGTGGACCTGATCGACGTGTCATCGGGCGGCACGGCCGCCAATGCGGAAATCCCCACCGGCCCGGGTTACCAGACACGCTTTGCCGAACGGGTGCGCAAGGAGTCGGAAATCGCCACCGGTACCGTCGGCATGATCACCGAACCGGCCCAGGCCGAACACATCCTGCGCACCTGCCAGGCCGACATCATTTTCCTGGCCCGCGAATTGTTGCGCGATCCGTACTGGGCCTTGCATGCCGATGATGACCTGGGCGGCCGCAAGGCCACGTGGCCGGCGCAGTACCAGCGGGCCACCCATCGGGACCAGCCGATTCATGAGTCGGATTTGCGGGACTGAGGGCCCGATAAAACAAAAAGCCCCGGTCGTTATTGGCCGGGGCTTTTGTTTATCGGGCTGGATTATTCGGTGGCTGTAGCGGCCTCATCGCGAGCAAGCTCGCTCCCACGGGGTATGTGTGAACGACACAAATCCACTGTGGGAGCGAGCTTGCTCGCGATGGGGCCAGCCCAAGTGCCGGATCAATATCAGGGGTACTTACGCTTATCCGGCGCCGGCGGGAAGTACTGATACAACCAGGTCTCGCTCAAGGTGCGGTCCTTGGTGCGAATGAACAGGCGCATCTGCACTGGGTCCACCCGATCGTCGGTCGGGTACCAGTCGAACGTGATGCGATAGCCCTTGATTGCATCCAGTACCAACACGTTGAAGTCCTTCACCTCGCCGTGGGAGCAGGTCACCACCGGTTCGATGCCGGTGCCCGGTGGCAGTTGGTCGAGGCCGCCGCCGCTGAAGTCCACGGCGAAACGACGTGCCCAGACGGTCGGGTAATGCTCGCCCGGTGCCCAGCCTTCGATGAAGCCGCCCATGCCTGAACGGGTGGCGTCGACGTGGGCCAGGTCGGTGCTGACCGGCGGCAGCGCGCTCCAGTAGAGCTTGTAGCCGTAGTTCAGCGAGTCGCCGGCGGCCACCGGTTTTTTCGGCGTCCAGAACGCGACAATGTTGTCCAGGGTCTCGCCAGTGGTCGGAATCTCCAGCAGGTCCACCGAGCCTTCGCCCCAGGCCGTCGTCGGTTCGACCCACAGGCTTGGACGCTTGCTGTACCAGTCCACGGTGTCCTGGTAACTGGCAAAGTCGTGATCGGTCTGCACCAGGCCGAAACCTTTCGGATTATTGTCGGCGAAGGCGTTGAACTGCAGGGTGGCGGGGTTGTTCAACGGCCGGCAGACCCACTCGCCGTTACCGCGCCACATGGCCAGCCGGTCGGAATCGTGGATTTGCGGGTGAATGGTGTCGCACATGCGCCGTTCGACGGTGCCGCAGCTGAACATGCTGGTCATGGGGGCGATGCCCAGTTGCTCGATGGCGGTACGGGCATTGACGTGCGCGTCGATCTCCATCACCACCCGGGTCGGCTGGCAATCGATGTCGAACCGATAGGCACCGGTGGCGCTGGGGGAGTCGAGCAGGGCGTAGACCACGAAGCGGGTGCTGTTCTTGTCCGGGGTTTCGAACCAGAACTTGGTGAAGTCCGGGAACTCCTCACGCTTCTTGGCATAGGTGTCGATGGCCAGGCCGCGGGCCGACAGACCGTACTGGCCGCTGGCATCCACGGCGCGGAAATAGCTGGCCCCCAGGAACGAAACGATGTCGTGTCGATCCAGCTCCGGCGCCTTGAAGACACGAAAGCCGGCGAAGCCCAGGTCACCCGTCAGTTGCGAGGTGTTGACCGTGGTTTTCTCATAGTTGAACAGTTCCGGACGGAAGTGCACTTCACGGGCCATGCGCGTCTTCGGGTCGACGCTGTACATGCGCACCGGCTGCTTGAAACCCATGCCGACGTGGAAGAACTGTGCATCCAGTTGCCCGTCCAGATCATTCCACAGCGAGTGGTTGACGTCGTACTGGATGGCGTTGAACTGCAGCGGCGACATTTGCGCCAGGGTGGGTGGCAGGACTTGCTTGGTGTCGACGTAGCGGCTCTCGGCCAGCCGTTTGGCCTGATCCTTCAAACCGTTGAAATCGAAGGGACGGGCTTCGCCGTCGGCAGTCTGATCGGCGGCCCAGGCGCGTGCGGCCATGAGCCCGGAGGCCGACAGCCCGGTGTAGGCGGCGAAGGCCATGGAGGCCTTGAGCAGATTCCTGCGGTGCATAAATACAACCTTTCTCAAAACAGTCCCGAGCCGACCCTGGCAACAAAGACTGATAAAGGAGTTCGGACATGCCTTTGGCCAAACGCGACGAACGTTAGAACAGATGCCTGTGAGCTGGATCGGTTCACCGAGGCGCAAAATCATAGGGGAAATACAGGCTTTGAGAGCGAGGAAAGCGGGGCTTGGTCAAATTTTCTTACAGTTATTTCTTTTTTTATGTCGATTCCAACTTTTTTTGACTAATTACTCTAAAACTCCCTTTTCACGCTTTGAATCCTCCCTATTCTTTAGCGTGATAGACGATCCAACCCGGGTTCAGACGGCGCTATCAGGTCAACCTCGACGTAAAGAAGGACAACTCATGACAAAAATACAGGGCATTACCGAAATGCTGGGGATCTTTCCAGGCCTGACCAACCCGCGCAGGCCACGCCGGCTCAGCCTGGAAGAATTGAGACTGGTCGAGCGCTATCGGGAGTTGTCGGAAAACGACCGCATCGCCATGCGCTACCTGGTGGATGCGATGCGCAGTGTTTCGCGGTTTTGAAGCGTGGCGCAGGTGAGCGGCCGGGGCGGGAGCACCGGCCAACATCACTCTGCCGACCAGTCCTGGGGACGTTCGGTGCGCTGGTGCAGTATCCGCAGGACCTGCAGTTGCCCATGCTTGAGCCGGTAGGGGGCAACGAATGGGTAGCGTGTCAGCACCAGCTCTCGAATATCGGGAACGAGCGAGGGACGGCCCGAACCGGGAAAGCGTTGCAGTTGGCGCAGTGTCTCCAGGATAGCGCGGATGGCATCATCGGCGCCTTCCGCGCCGATAGCGCTTTGGTAATGTTCGTGAATCGAGTCGAGGTCACTCTGTGCTTTGTCGGTCAGTACGATGCTCGGCACGCTTTGCCCACTTAGCCTTCACGGCGTCCAGATCGGTCAGATTTCCAGCGTCGGCATCGACTATGCCTTCGCTGATGGCTTGCAGATGCCAGGATTCGGCTTCCACATATCGGACCAGTGCACGCTTGAGGTGATACTGGCGGTCGCGGTCGGTGGCGGCAGCCAGCGAGTCCAGCTGTTGAGCCAGACCTTCTTCCACACGAAAGGACAAAACGGGCGAGGCCATGGCTGATCTCCAAGGTGTATACGTTGTAGACACCCTAGGTGCTGCCAGGATTTCCGTCAACCGGCAGGCGTGCACCGATCGACGAAAACCTTAGCAGGGCGAACGCAGGGCAGGCGCGAGCATGTGTTGCCAACGTTGTCTTGTCGTCAATGCTTGAACATCACATGCCGCACCACCGTGTAATCCTCCAGCCCGTACATGGACATGTCCTTGCCATAGCCGGAACGTTTCTGACCGCCATGGGGCATTTCGCTGACGAGCATGAAGTGGGTGTTCACCCAGGTGCAACCGTATTGCAGGCGTGCCGACAGGCGATGGGCGCGGCCGATGTCGGCGGTCCATACCGATGAGGCCAGGCCGTAGTCCGAATCGTTGGCCCAGGCCAGCACTTGCGCTTCGTCGAGGAACGGGGTGACGGACACCACCGGCCCGAAGACTTCCCGGCGGACGATTTCGTCATCCTGCTGGGCGTCGGCCAGCACCGTGGGTTCGAAGAAGAACCCGTTGCCGTCCACGGCCTTGCCACCGGTGACCAGGCGGATATGCGGCTGGGCGATGGCCCGCTCGACGAAAGCGGCCACGCGGTCGCGGTGCTGGGCGGTGATCAGCGGGCCCATCTCGGTGTCGGATGCACCCTGCAGGCCGTACTTGATGCTGCCCACCGCGGCACCGAGCTTCTCGACGAACTGGTCATAGATGCCTTGCTGGGCATAGATGCGGCAGGCAGCGGTGCAGTCCTGGCCGGCGTTGTAGAACCCGAAGGTGCGGATGCCTTCCACGGCCGCGTCAATGTCGGCGTCGTCGAAAATGATCACCGGGGCCTTGC
The DNA here is from genome assembly GCF_054671965.1 of Pseudomonas sp. H3_A02. Taxonomy (NCBI): domain Bacteria; kingdom Pseudomonadati; phylum Pseudomonadota; class Gammaproteobacteria; order Pseudomonadales; family Pseudomonadaceae; genus Pseudomonas; species Pseudomonas sp. H3_A02. The sequence continues at coordinate 6,536,917 of NZ_CP162807.1, read as the reverse complement.
CGCCCAGCTCCATGTGCATACGCTTGACGCTGTCGGAGGTGCTGGAAATGATGTTCGAGCCGGTGGCGATGGAGCCCGTCAGCGACACCATGCGCACTTTCGGGTGAGTGACCAGCGGGTTGCCGACGGTTGGCCCTCGGCCGAAGATCACGTTGAGCACGCCGGCCGGGAAAATCTCCGCCGCCAGTTCCGCCAGGCGCAGCGCCGTCAGCGGGGTTTGCTCCGAAGGCTTGAGCACCACGGTATTGCCGGCGGCCAGGGCCGGGGCGATTTTCCAGGCGACCATCATCAGCGGGTAGTTCCACGGCGCGATGGAGGCGATGACGCCCACCGGGTCGCGACGGATCATCGAGGTGTGGCCCGGCAGGTATTCGCCGCCCGCCGAACCGCTCATGCAACGGCTGGCACCGGCAAAGAAGCGGAACACGTCGGCAATCGCCGGGATCTCGTCGTTCAGCGCAGCGCTCAAGGGTTTGCCGCAGTTGTCCGACTCCAGCTTCGCCAGTTCCTCGCCGTGTGCTTCGATGGCATCGGCCAGTTTGAGCAGCAGCAGGGAGCGGTCCTTGGGTGGCACTTGCGACCAGGCCTCGAAGGCTGCGTCGGCGGCGCGCACGGCGGCATCGACCTGGGCTTCGCTGGCTTCGTTGATTTCCACCAGTACCCGGCCCAGCGATGGGTTGAACACAGCCTGGCCAGGGCCTTCGCCGTTTACCAGGTGGCCGTTGATCAGCAGTTTGGTTTGCATGTCCAAGTCCTCTTGAAGGTTTCCCAAGTCCCCTGTGGGAGCGAGCTTGCTCGCGATAGCGGTGGATCATTCAGTCTTTGCAGCGACTGACACGACGCCTTCGCGAGCAAGCTCGCTCCTACAGGATTGCGGCTCCCGCAGTGAGCGATCACCGTTGATTATTTCCCGCCGCTCCCCGCCACGCTTTCACCGCCCCGGGTCAGGTAATACGCGCCCAATATCGGCAACATCGTGACCATCATCACCAGCATCGCCACCACGTTGGTCACCGGCACGTCGCGCGGGCGGCTGAGCTGGTTGAGCAGCCACAGCGGCAGCGTGCGTTCGTGGCCGGCGGTGAAGGTGGTGACGATGATCTCGTCGAACGACAGCGCAAACGCGAGCATCCCACCGGCCAGCAGTGCCGACCCCAGATTGGGCAGGATGATGTAGCGAAAGGTCTGCCAGCCGTCGGCGCCCAGGTCCATCGAGGCTTCGATCAGGCTGTGGGAGGTACGGCGCAGGCGGGCGATGACGTTGTTGTAGACGATCACCACGCAGAAGGTGGCGTGGCCGACGACGATGGTGAACATCCCCGGTTCGATGCCCAGGGTCTTGAAGGTCGCCAGCAGCGCAATGCCGGTGATGATCCCTGGCAAGGCAATCGGCAGGATCAACATCAGCGAAATGCCCTGTTTGCCGAAGAAGTCGCGCCGGTACAGCGCCGCCGAGGCCAGGGTGCCGAGCACCATGGCGATCAGCGTGGCGATGGCCGCGATCTGCAACGACAGCTTGATCGCCTCCAGCACATCCGGGCGCGAGAAGGCGACGCTGAACCACTTCAGGGTCAGGCCCTTGGGCGGGAAGCTGAACGCGGCGTCCTCGGTGTTGAAAGCATAGAGGAAGATGATCAGGATCGGAAAATGCAGGAACACCAATCCGCCCCACGCCGCGATGCGCAGGCCCCACGAGGCCCGGTCTTGAGAGTCAGAGTGCATCGAAGGCCCCCAGTCGCTTGACGATGGATAGATAGATCGCGATCAGCACGATGGGCACCAGCGTGAACGCCGCGGCCATGGGCATGTTGCCGATGGCGCCTTGCTGGGCGTAGACCATGCTGCCAACGAAGTAGCCCGGCGGGCCCACCAGTTGCGGCACGATGAAGTCTCCCAGGGTCAGCGAGAAGGTAAAGATCGAGCCGGCGGCGATGCCTGGGATCGACAGCGGCAGGATCACCTGCGTGAACGTCTGGCGTGGCCTGGCGCCCAGGTCCGCAGAGGCTTGCAGCAGCGACGGCGGCAGACGCTCCAGGGAGGCCTGGATCGGCAGGATCATGAACGGCAGCCAGATGTAGACAAACACCAGGAAGCGTCCCAGGTGCGAAGTGGACAAGGTGCTGCCACCCACCCCCGGGATCCCTAGCACGAATTGCAACACCGGCCCCAGGCCCAGGTGCTGGACGAACCACTGAGCCACGCCGCCCTTGGCCAGCAGCAGCGTCCAGGCATAGGCCTTGACGATATAGCTGGCCCACATCGGCAGCATCACTGCGATGTAGAAGAACGCCTTGGTCTTGCCACGGGTGTAGCGCGCCATGTAATAGGCGATCGGGAACGCGACGATGGCGCTGGCGATGGACACCGCAATGGCCATGCTCAGGGTGCGCAAAATGATGTCGAAGTTCGAGGGCTGGAACAGCGCGGTGAAGTTCGCCAGGGTCAGGTCCGGCGTGACCGCCATGGTGAAGTCGTCGAAGGTGTAGAAACCTTGCCACAGCAGGGTCAGCAGCGAGCCGAGGTAGATCGCGCCGAACCAGAGCAGCGGCGGCACCAGCAACAGCGACAGGTACAGGTTGGGCCGTCGGTACAGCAGGTTGGCAAACCGCCGCAGCGGCGAACCGGGCGCAGGCGCTTGGGTGATGGCCAGGGTGTTCATCTCACACCTCGCCACTGGCGGTGTCGTGCAGCGTGACCATCGCCTCACGGGCCCAGCGGACGCTGAGGTGCTGGCCGGTCTGGTGCTGGGCTGTGTTGTCGAGCCATTGGGTGTTGGCCTGGCTGAGGTTCAGGGTCTGGCCGTTGGCAAGTTTCAACTCGTAGCGTGTGGCGCTGCCCTGGTACTGGATGTCGTGCAGCAGGCCGTGGACTTCGATTTCATGGCTGGCCAACGGGCCTTCGGCGAAACGCACGTGTTCCGGGCGAATCGAAAACGGCTGTGGATAACCGCTCAGTTCCCGGGCCAGCTCGCCACGAATCACGTTGGAGGTGCCGACGAATTCGGCGACGAAGGTGGTCGCCGGTTTCATGTACAGGTTGCGTGGGGTATCGACTTGTTCGATGCGCCCCTTGTTGAACACCGCCACGCGGTCGGACATCGACAGCGCTTCGGTCTGGTCGTGGGTGACGAAAATGAAGGTGATGCCCAGTTGGCGTTGCAGCTTCTTCAACTCGCCCTGCATTTGTTCGCGCAGCTTCAGGTCCAAGGCGCCCAAGGGTTCATCGAGCAACAACACCCGCGGACGATTGACCAACGCACGGGCCAGGGCCACGCGTTGGCGCTGGCCGCCGGAGAGCTGCACCGGCTTGCGTTCGCCATAGCCGTCCAGGGCGACCATCTCCAGGGCTTCGTTGGCGCGCTGGATGCGCTCGGCCTTGGCGACGCCTTTGACTTTCAAGCCGTAGGCCACGTTGTCGCGCACGTTCATGTGGGGGAAGAGGGCGTAATCCTGGAAAACCGTATTGACGTCCCGCTGGTACGGAGCGAGTCCGGTGGCTTCTTCGCCGTGGATACGGATCGAGCCGGCACTGGGTTGCTCGAACCCGGCGATCAGCCGCAGGCAGGTGGTCTTGCCCGAGCCGGATGGGCCCAGCATGGAAAAGAACTCGCCGTCCTGGATATCAATGGAGACCCGGTCAACGGCCTTCACATCGCCGAACTGACGGGATACCTGGGTGAACTGGACTGCAAGCGTCATGGTGCGGGGCTCCAAAAAAAGCGCGACTGCTGTTGGATCGTTGCTGGGTTGCCGTGTACCAAACCTGTGGGAGCAGTGCTGGTGGGAGCAAAGCTGTGGGAGCAAAGCTTGCTCGCGATACAGGCGCCTCGGTTCACCGGCAGACCGCATCATCTTCATCGCGGGCAAGCCTTGCTCCCACACAGTGAACTACACCGACTGATTGGACTTACCGCCCGCCCATGATCGCAATGTAATCCTGGGTCCAGCGGCTGTACGGCACAAACTTGCCGCCCTCGGCCTGTGGGGTTTTCCAGAAGGCGATCTTGTCGAACTGATCGAAACCGTTGGTCTTGCAGCCTTCGGCGCCCAGCAGCTCGCTGCCTTTGCACGCTGCCGGCACCGCAGGCAGGGAGCCGAACCAGGCGGCCACGTCACCCTGGACTTTGGGCTGCAGCGACCAGTCCATCCATTTGTACGCACAGTTGGGATGCTTGGCCTCGGCGTGCAGCATCGTGGTGTCGGCCCAGCCGGTGGCGCCTTCTTTCGGAATGGTCGAGGCGATCGGTTGTTTCTCGTTCATCAAGCCGTTGACCTGATACGGCCAGGCGCCGGACGCCACCACGCCTTCGTTCTTGAAATCGCTCATCTGCACGGTGGTGTCGTGCCAGTAGCGGTGGATCAACGGCTGCTGGGCCCGCAGCAATTCCAGCACGGCCTTGTACTGGGCTTCGTCGAGTTGGTACGGGTCCTTGATGCCCAGCTCAGGCTTGGCGGTCTTGAGGTACAACGCCGCGTCGGCGATGTAGATCGGGCCATCGTAGGCTTGCACGCGCCCCTTGTTCGGCTTGCCGTCGGGCAGGTCCTGGGCGTTGAACAGCACGCTCCAACTGGCAGGCGCCTGCTTGAACACCTCGGTGTTGTACATCAGGACGTTCGGGCCCCACTGATACGGGGTGCCGTAGGTTTGCTGGTTGACCACGTACCATGGCGCATCCTTGAGACGCGGGTCGAGGTTCTTCCAGTTGGCGATCAGCGCGGTGTTGATCGGCTGTACACGCTTGCCGGCAATCAGCCGCAACGAGGCGTCGCCGGAGGCGGTGACCAGGTCGTAGCCCCCCTTGGTCATCAGGCTGACCATTTCGTCGGACGTGGCGGCGGTTTTCACATTGACCTTGCAGCCGGTTTCCTTTTCGAAACCCGTGACCCAGTCGTAGGCCTTGTCGCTTTCGCCGCGTTCGATATAACCCGGCCAGGCGACGATATCCAGTTGGCCCTCGCCAGCGCCGACGGCCTTGAGCGGTTCGGCGGCCTGGAGGCTGGCGCTGGTCAAAAGCGCCGTGGTGAGTGCACTGAGCAATACGGTCTTGTGCGCGTACATGGAAATCCCTCTTGCTTTAATTATGGTCGGGGCAGTGTTCGAACCGGGTGAAGCGCCATGGCTGGCCTGTTATTAGAGTAGTGCTGTTAGCTACAGATGCTGGCCGTGGCGGGCCATGATGTGGCGCACCACGCTGTAGTCCTGGAGCGAATCGCTGGACAGGTCTTTCCCATAACCCGAACGTTTCAGGCCGCCGTGGGGCATTTCGCTGACCAGCATGAAATGGCTGTTGATCCAGGTGCAGCCGTATTGCAGCCGCGCTGCCACCTGCATGGCCTTGTCCAGGTTCTGGGTCCACACCGAGGAGGCCAGGCCGTATTCGGAATCGTTGGCCCAGTCCACCGCCTGGCTGAGTTCGTCGAAACGGGTCACGGTGACGACCGGGCCGAACACCTCGCGCTGGACGATTTCGTCGCTTTGCTTGCAGCCGGCCAGCAGCGTGGGTTGGTAGTAGAAACCGGCGCCGGAATGCACCGCCGCGCCGGTGATGCGTTCGATATGCGGCTGGCCGAGGGCGCGCTCGACAAAACTGGCCACGCGGTCGCGCTGGCGGATGCTGATCAGCGGGCCGATCTCATTGTCGGCATCGCGCTTGCCGGCAAAGCGCAGGCTGCTGACCGCCGCGCCGAGCTCGGCCACCAGGCGGTCGTGAATCCCCTCCTGGGCGTAGATCCGGCACGCTGCGGTGCAATCCTGCCCGGCGTTGTAGTAACCGTAGGTGCGCACGCCTTCGACCACGGCCTGGATGTCGGCGTCGTTGCAGACGATCACCGGCGCCTTGCCACCCAGCTCCAGGTGCGTGCGCTTGAGGGTTTTCGCCGCCGCCTGGAGGATCTTCTGCCCGGTGACGATATCGCCGGTCAGCGAGACCATGCGCACTTTCGGGTGGCTGACCAGGTGGCTGCCCACTCCTTCGCCGCCCCCGCAAAGGATGTTGATCACGCCCCGTGGCAGCAACTGGGCCAGGATCGGCGCCAGGGCCAGGATCGACAGCGGCGTGTGTTCCGAGGGCTTGAACACCAGCGTATTGCCGGCGGCCAGGGCGGGGGCGATTTTCCAGGCGGCCATCATGATCGGGTAGTTCCACGGCGCGATGGACGCCACCACGCCGATCGGGTCGCGGCGCACCATACTGGTGTAGCCGGGCAGGTATTCGCCACTGAGCTGGCCGGTCTGGCAGCGCACCGCGCCGGCGAAGAAACGAAAGACATCCACCGTGGCGCTCAGGTCATCCTGGCGCGCCAGGTGCAGCGGCTTGCCGCAGTTCAGGGATTCGAGGCGGGCCAGTTCATCGGCGTTTTTTTCGATGGCGTTGGCGATGTCCAGCAACAGGTTCGAGCGCTGCTGCGGCGTGGTGTGCGACCAACTGTCAAAGGCGCGATGGGCGGCGAGGATCGCGGCTTCCACCTGTTCGGTGCTGGCCTCGGCGATGTGAGCCAACACTTCACCGGTGGCCGGATTGAGGATCGGCTCGACAAGGCCTTCACCGGGGATGAGTTCCCCGTCGATCAGCAACGCGGTGCATAACGGGGTTTGCGTGCCAGCCATGTCTGATTTCTCTTTTTATAGATGCCTGTTGAACCACAGAACAGAACCTGTGGGAGCCGAGCTTGCTCGCGATAGCGGTCTGTCAGTTGAATCAATTTTGTCTGACCCGCCGCTATCGCGAGCAAGCTCGGCTCCCACAGGAGAGGGGGGGCGTAGTCAGATTAGTGCTCAGCCTCTAGGCCGACAAATTCGAAATACTCAAGGCTGCGTTCGATTAAATAGATGGCTTGCGCCCGCCATGGGGCTGTTCCCGGGCGACGGCCAGGAACGGGTCGACCGACGCCGGCCGCGCCGTGCCCCGGCGCCAGGCCAGGCCGACGTCGAGGGTCTGGTTGAGGTCGGCAATCGGTCGGGCTTCGATGATGTCGCCTTCCAGCGACCAGGGGCGGTACGTCATGTCCGGCTGGATCGACACGCCCAATCCCGCCGCCACCAGGCTGCGCACCGCTTCGGTCGAGGCAGTGCGCAGGGTGACCTTCGGTTGCAGGCCTGCGCTGCGCCATAGGCGCTGGGCGTTGCGGTCCATTTCATCGACGTTCAGCTGGATCAGCGGCTCGCGGGCCACATCGGCCAGGTGGATGCTGTCGTGCTCCAGCAAGGGATGCTGTGCCGGCAACCACAACCGGTGTGGCGAGTGCGTCAGGACTTCGGTCTGCAAGGCGTGGCGGTCTTCCAGGTTGGACAGGATCAGCACCCCGACATCGATTTCGCCGCTGACCAGCAAATGCTCGATGTACGGCCGCTCGTCCTCCATCACGCGGATCTCCACGTTGGGGTAGGCGCGCTGGAAACGGGTCAGCAGGTCTGCCAGGTAATAGCCGGCGACCAGGCTGGTGACGCCGATGGTGACTTGGCCGGCGACCTGGTCGGTACTTTGTTGCAGGCTGCGCTTGGCATTGTCGACGGTGGCCAGGATCAGGTGGGCCTGGCGCAGGAACTGATGCCCCTGATGGGTCAGGGTCATGCCCTTGGCGTGGCGGTTGAACAGGCTGACGCCGATGTCCTGTTCCAGTTGCTGGATGGCCAGGGTCAGCGTGGATTGGGAAATGAACGCCGTTTGCGCGGCGGCGGAGATGGAGCCGGTTTCGGCCACGGCGATGAAATGACGGATCTGACGCAGGGTCATCATGGGGCATACCGGTGGGCTGTTTTTATCGATGTGTTGGAGTGTATATCGTTTTTTTAGAAGGGCAGGTGAGTGCTTCTTTGAATGGGACAGGCAACATCTGGAAGCAATCTCGCCAACGGCGTCGGGCACTTTCGATCTAGGCTGGGGGCCTTACGTTGACCCGACAATGTGGAGGCAACAAATGAACACCCGTGGATTGCTCGATCAGCTTCTCAAGTCCGGCCAGGAAATGTTGCAGAACAAGGCTGGCGGTTCACAGGGCAAGTCGTCCGGCGGCCTGGGTGGGTTGCTCGGCGGCTCCGGCAACCTGGGCGGGATGCTTTCCGGCGCGGGTGGTGGGGCACTGGCCGCCGGGGCCATGGGCCTGTTGCTGGGCAACAAGAAAGCCCGCAACTTCGGCGGCAAGGCCCTGGCCTATGGTGGCCTGGCTGCCTTGGGCGTGATCGCTTACAAAGCCTATGGAAACTGGCAGGCCCAGCAGGGCAATGCGCCGAAAACCGAACCGCAGACCCTCGATCGCGTGCCCCCGGCGCAGGTCGAACAGCATAGCCAGGCGATCCTCAAGGCGCTGGTGGCGGCGGCCAAGGCCGACGGCCACGTGGACGAGCGCGAACGACAGTTGATCGAAGGTGAGTTCACCAAGCTCGACAACGACCAGGAGCTGCAACACTGGCTGCACGCCGAACTGAACAAACCCCTGGACCCCACCGACGTCGCCCGCGCCGCCAGCACCCCGGAAATCGCCGCGGAAATGTACATCGCCAGCGTGATGCTGGTGGACGAGGAAAACTTCATGGAGAAGTCCTACCTCGACGAACTGGCGCGCCAACTCAAGCTGGAGCCAGGGTTGAAGGTGGAACTGGAAAAACAGGTGCGTCAGGCGACTGTATAGAAGTCCCCAGCGCTATCCCCTGTGGGAGCGGGCTTGCTCGCGAAGGCGGTGTGTCAGTCAATGGAAATGTCGACTGATGCACCGCTTTCGCGAGCAAGCCCGCTCCCACAGTGGTTTTGTGGTGTTTGGTAGTCTTGTGTCCAACGCTATTCCCTGTGGGAGCGAGCTTGCTCGCGATTGCGTCCAGTCAGTCACAGCATTTTGGACTGATACACCGTAATCGCGAGCAAGCCCGCTCCCACAGTGGTTTTGTGGTGTTTGATCATTCTGTATCCAACGCATTTCCTTGTGGGAGCGAGCTTGCTCGCGATGGGGCCGGTCAGGCACAGCATGTTTGACTGATACACCGCAATCGCGAGCAAGCTCGCTCCCACAGGGACGCATTCCATTCTTCAGTAGTGGCGGGCCTTGGATTGGTCAAAATCCTCCCTCGCCGCCATACAGGCGCCACGCCACCCTCGGCTATACTTCCCAGCATTTTCAAGTGCCCGAGGTTTTACTGTGAAGAATTGGACATTGCGCCAACGCATCCTGGCGAGTTTTGCGGTGATCATCGCCATTATGCTGCTGATGGTGATTGTCTCGTATTCACGGTTGTTGAAGATCCAGGACAGTGGAGAAAAGGTCCGGACCGATGCGGTGCCAGGGGTGTATTTCAGTTCGATGATCCGCGGTGGCTGGGTCGACAGCTATGTCCTGACCCAGCAAATCGTCGGTCTCTCTGGAAACCGGGAAATCACCGCCGAGGACAAGGCCCGCTACCAAGGCTTCGAGCAGCACCTGCGCGAAGAAATACAGAGCTATCAGAAACTGATCCAGGACCCGGCCGACCAGGTCTCTTTCGACGAGTTCGAGGTCAACCACCAGGACTTCAACAAAGCCCTGGCGAAGGTCCTGGACCTGTATCAACGCAAGGATTACGAAGGGGCGCGACTGGCACTGAACACAGAGCTGACGACGGCTTGGCTCGAAGGCCGTGGGCACTTGAACCAGATCATCGAGCGCAATCGCGAGCTGGCGGAAAACGCCACCCTGACCATTGGCGATGCGGTGACCGCGGCCAAGGTCGCCATGGGCCTGTCGTTCCTGGTCGCGCTGATCGTCGCCGTGTTGTGTGGCCTGTTGTTGATGCGGGCGATCATGGGGCCGATGAACCGTATCGTTGAGATTCTCGAGATCATGCGCAGCGGTGACCTGAGCGGGCGCCTGAACCTGGCGCGCAAGGACGAATTCGGTGCCGTGGAAACCGGCTTCAACGACATGATGGCCGAACTGACCTCGCTGGTGTCCCAGGCCCAGCGCTCATCCGTGCAGGTCACCACCTCGGTCACCGAGATCGCCGCCACCTCGCGCCAGCAACAGGCCACGGCCACCGAAACCGCCGCCACCACCACCGAGATTGGTGCGACGTCCCGGGAAATCGCCGCCACCTCCCGGGACCTGGTGCGCACCATGACCGAAGTCTCCACCGCCGCTGACCAAGCCTCGGTGGCCGCCGGCTCTGGCCAGCAAGGCTTGGCGCGCATGGAGGAAACCATGCACTCGGTGATGGGCGCCGCTGACCTGGTGAACGCCAAGCTGGCGATCCTCAACGAGAAGGCGGGCAACATCAACCAGGTGGTGGTGACCATCGTCAAAGTGGCCGACCAGACCAACCTGTTGTCCCTCAACGCGGCCATCGAGGCCGAGAAGGCCGGTGAGTACGGGCGCGGTTTCGCCGTGGTGGCCACGGAAGTGCGGCGCCTGGCCGACCAGACCGCCGTGGCGACCTATGACATCGAGCAGATGGTGCGCGAGATCCAGTCCGCGGTGTCGGCCGGTGTGATGGGCATGGACAAGTTCTCCGAAGAAGTGCGCCGGGGCATGGCCGAAGTGCAGCAGGTCGGCGAGCAACTGTCGCAGATCATCCATCAGGTCCAGGCCCTGGCGCCGCGGGTGTTGATGGTCAACGAAGGCATGCAGGCCCAGGCCACCGGCGCGGAGCAGATCAACCACGCCTTGGTGCAATTGGGCGATGCCAGCAGCCAGACCGTGGAGTCCCTGCGCCAGGCCAGTTCCGCCATCGACGAACTGAGCCAGGTCGCCGTGGGGCTGCGCAGCGGCGTCTCGCGTTTCAAAGTCTGATGGGTGAACTCGAAACCCGGCGTGGCGCCGCACCGACGGCCCGCCAGTCGTTGTTCCTGGTGTTCTGCATCGGCAACGAACGGTACGCCCTCCAAGCCATCGATGTGGTGGAAGTGCTGCCGCGCCTGCCCCTTAAACCGATCGCCCGGGCGCCGTCCTGGGTGGCGGGAGTGTTTGCCTGGCGTGGCACGGTGGTGCCGGTGATCGACCTGTGCGCCCTGACGTTCGGCCAGAGCGCCGAGGCCCGGACCAGTACACGATTGGTGCTGGTGCGTTATCAAAGCGACGGACAACAAGCCGGGCAAGTGCTGGGATTGATCCTGGAACAGGCGACCGACACCGTGCGCTGTGATCCGGCCGATTTCAAACCCTATGGCCTGGACAATCGACAGGCGCCATACCTCGGCCCCGTACGCGAAGATGCCCAGGGGTTGCTGCAATGGGTGCGGGTCAATGACCTGCTCGACGAATCCGTTCGGGCGCTGCTGTTTCCTGCCTCGCCGCTGGACCTCGACGACCTCGAGGCAACGCGATGAACAACGACCAGCGGTTTTTCGATTTTCTCAAGGAACGCATCGGCCTCGATGTGACCTCCGTTGGCACCGCGATTATTGAGCGGGCCGTGCGCCAGCGCATCAGTGCCGTGCCCGGGCGAACCGCCGATGAGTATTGGCAGGCCCTGCAGCATTCGGCCCCGGAGCAGCAGGCGCTGATTGAAGCGGTGATCGTTCCGGAGACCTGGTTCTACCGCTATCCCGAATCCTTTGCGACCCTCGCCAGGCTGGCCGTCAAGCGCCTGGCCGAGATCAAGCACCTGCGTGCGCTGCGTATCCTCAGCTTGCCGTGCTCCACCGGCGAAGAACCCTATTCCATTGCCATGGCCTTGCTCGATGCGGGCTTGGCCCCCCATCAGTTCAAGGTGGACGGCCTGGACGTCAGCCCGTTGTCGGTGGCACGGGCCAAGGACGCCCGTTACGGCAAAAACTCCTTCCGTGGCGCCGACCTGGGTTTTCGCGAACGGCATTTCGACCTCGCAGACGAGGGTTTCCGCCTCAGCGAACGGGTGCGCGAACAGGTGCGCTTGCAAGTGGGCAACCTGCTGGATCCGACCTTGCTGGTGAACGAGGCACCCTATGACTTTGTGTTTTGTCGCAACCTGCTGATCTATTTCGACCAGCCGACCCAGCAGCAGGTGTTCGAGGTGCTCAAGCGCCTGACCCATCAGGACGGCGTGCTGTTTATCGGCCCCGCCGAGGGCAGCTTGCTGGGGCGACTGGGCATGCGCTCGATCGGGATTGCCCAATCGTTCGCCTTCAGTCGTCAGGGGGCTCCAGAGCCTCAACCGTTGCCGGCCTTGATCCCGCCACCGCTGCCGGTTCGCCAGCCGCCCCGGGTCGTCCCGCCGGTGATTCGGCCGCGACCGTTTGCCGCGAACGTCACGCCGATTGCCCCACCCAAGAGCAGCGATGCCGCGACCTTGCTGGCCAATATCGCCGCCCTGGCCAACGCTGGCAAAAGCGCCGAGGCCCGGGGAGCGTGCGAAGAGTATGTGCGCAGCCACGCGCCGAACGCCCAGGTGTTCTATTGGCTGGGCCTGCTCAGCGACATGGCCGGCAGCGCGCTTGAAGCCCAGGGTTTTTATCGCAAGGCGCTTTATCTTGAACCGCAACACGCCGAGGCCCTGGTGCATCTGGCGGCGCTGCTGGCTTCCCAGGGAGACGCGGCCGGAGCCCGTCGATTGCAGGAACGCGCCGCCCGCAGCGGGCGCACGGCAGACAGTGAGCAAAAACGATGAGCGGTTCGGCTTCTTACAACCTCACCCATGACGATGCCCAGGCAATCGATGATTGCTGGAACCGCATCGGCGTGCATGGCGATAAATCCTGTCCACTGTTGGCCGAGCATATCCACTGCCGCAATTGTTCGGTGTATTCGGCGGCCGCTACCCGGCTGCTCGATCGTTACACCTTGCCGCAGGAGCAACGGGACTTGTCCCTGGCCCCGGTGGACGACGATGTGGTCACGCGCTCGCTGCTGATGTTCCGCCTCGGCGAGGAATGGCTGGGCTTGACCACGCGCAGCCTGGTGGAAGTGGCACCGTTGCAGCCGATCCACTCATTGCCCCACCAACGCTCGCGGGCCTTGCTGGGCGTGGCGAATGTGCGCGGGGCACTGGTGGCCTGCCTGTCGCTGGTGGAACTGTTGGACCTGGAACCCGGCGCGGCGGCGGTTGCCGGTACGCGGGTCATGCCGCGCCTGTTGATTGTCGCGGCCAAGGGCGGGCCGGTGGTGGTGCCGGTGGATGAGGTGGATGGCATCCACGCCATCGATGAGCGCATCCTGGCGAGCGCTTCGCCATCGGCGGGCAAGTACACCCGTGGCGTGTTGCCCTACAAAGGCCGCAGCCTGCGCTGGCTGGATGAAGAACAGCTGCTGTCCGCCGTGGCCCGGAGCCTGTCATGACTCCTGATCAGATGCGCGACGCCTCGCTGCTGGAACTGTTCAGCCTGGAAGCCGAAGCCCAGGTCCAGGTGCTGAGCACCGGCTTGTTGGCCCTGGAGCGCGATCCGACCCAGGCCGATTACCTCGAGTCGTGCATGCGCGCGGCACATTCCCTCAAGGGCGCGGCGCGCATCGTCGGGGTGGGTGCCGGCGTCAGTGTGGCCCATGTCATGGAGGATTGCCTGGTCAGCGCCCAGGAGCGGCGCCTGGTGCTCGGCGCCGAACACATCGACGCCTTGCTGCAGGGCACTGACCTGCTGACGCGCATCGCCACGCCGGGCAACAGCGTCGGCGCCCCGGACATCGACGCTTACGTGGCGTTGATGGGGCGATTGCTGGATCCCAACGCGCCACAGGCTCCGGCAGTGGCGTCACCGTCTATCGAGACGCCAGTCGAGCCGGTACGCGTCGAGCTGCCGGAAGCGCAACCGTTCGCGACGCCGGAGCCGGCCCCTAAACGTAAACGGGCCACCGAAGGCGGCGAGCGGGTCTTGCGGGTCACGGCCGAACGCCTCAACAGCTTGCTCGACCTGTCGAGCAAGTCCTTGGTGGAGACCCAGCGCCTCAAGCCCTGGCTGGCGACGATGCAACGGCTCAAGCGCCAGCAAGGCACTGGCTTGCGCGCCCTGGAAGAACTGAACGTGCTCCTCAAGGATCACGCCCTGAGCCTGCAGGCCCAGGAAGCCCTTGGTGATGCCCGCCGCTTGCTCGCCGAGACCCAGCAGTTGCTGGCCCAGAAAACCGCCGAGCTGGATGAGTTCGCCTGGCAGGCCAGTCAACGGGCGCAGGTGCTGTACGACACGGCGCTGGCCTGTCGCATGCGGCCGTTCGCCGATGTGCTTTCGGGCCAGGTGCGTATGGTCCGTGACCTGGGCCGCAGCCTGGGCAAACAGGTGCGCCTGGAGATTGAAGGCGAAAAAACCCAGGTCGACCGCGATGTGCTGGAAAAGCTCGAAGCGCCACTGACCCATTTGCTGCGCAACGCCGTGGACCACGGCATCGAAACCCCGGAACAACGAATACTGGCCGGCAAGCCTGCCGAAGGCCTGATCCGCCTGCGCGCCTCCCATCAGGCCGGCCTGCTGGTCTTGGAGTTGGCGGACGACGGCGCCGGGGTGGATCTGGAACGGGTGCGTCGCAGCATCGTCGAGCGCGGCCTTTCCCCTGAGCCAACCGCTGCCAGCCTCAGCGAAGAAGAGCTGCTGACGTTCCTGTTCCTGCCCGGTTTCAGCCTGCGCGACAAAGTCACCGAAGTGTCCGGACGCGGTGTCGGCCTGGACGCCGTCCAGCACATGGTCCGGCAGTTGCGCGGTGCGGTGGTGCTGGAGCAGACGGCGGGCGAGGGCAGTCGTTTCCATCTCGAGGTGCCGCTGACGCTGTCGGTGGTGCGCAGCCTGGTGGTGGAAGTCGGCGGTGAGGCGTACGCCTTTCCCCTGGCCCACATCGAACGCATGTGCGACCTGGCGCCGGAAGACATCGTCCAGGTCGAGGGGCGTCAGCATTTCTGGCACGAAGGCCGACATATCGGCTTGGTCGCCGCCAGCCAGTTGCTCAATCGCCCGTCGGCGCAGAACGGCAGCCAGACCCTCAAGGTCGTAGTGATCCGCGAGCGCGAGACGATCTACGGCGTGGCGGTGGAGCGGTTCATCGGCGAGCGAACCCTGGTGGTCCTGCCCCTCGACGAGCGCCTGGGCAAGGTCCAGGACATTTCCGCCGGGGCCCTGCTCGACGATGGCTCGGTGGTGCTTATTGTCGATGTCGAAGACCTGCTGCGTTCGGTGGACAAGCTGCTCGATACCGGGCGCCTGGAGCGCATCGCCCGGCAGAACCAGGCCCAGGCCCCGCGCAAGCGGATCCTGGTGGTGGACGATTCCCTGACCGTGCGCGAGCTGCAACGCAAGTTGCTGCGGGGTCGCGGCTATGACGTGGCAGTGGCGGTGGATGGCATGGATGGCTGGAATGCATTGCGCTCAGAGGATTTCGACTTGCTGATCACCGATATCGACATGCCGCGCATGGACGGTATCGAGCTGGTGTCGCTGTTGCGGCGCGACAACCGCTTGCAGTCGCTGCCGGTGATGGTGGTGTCCTACAAGGACCGCGAGGAAGATCGCCGCCGTGGCCTCGACGCCGGCGCCGACTATTATTTGGCCAAGGCAAGTTTCCATGACGACGCCTTGCTCGACGCCGTGGTTGAATTGATCGGAGGGGCACGCGCTTGAAGATCGCCATCGTCAACGACATGCCCCTGGCGGTCGAGGCCCTGCGCCGCGCCCTGGCGTTCGAGCCGGCGCATCAACTGGTCTGGGTGGCCGCCAACGGGGCCGAGGCAGTGCAGCGTTGCGCCGAATACACCCCGGACCTGATCCTGATGGACCTGCTCATGCCGATCATGGATGGCGTGGAGGCCACTCGGCGGATCATGGCCGACAGCCCCTGCGCGATCGTGATTGTCACCGGGGACAGCCAGCAGAACGTCCACCGGGTGTTCGAGGCCATGGGCCATGGCGCGCTGGATGTGGTCGATACCCCGACCCTTGGGGTTGGAAATCCGGCGGACGCGGCGGCACCGCTGCTGCGCAAGATCACCAACATCGGCTGGCTGATCGGCGAGCGCAACAAGCATGAGCGCCCCGCGCCAGCGGCGCAGCGTGCGACGGTGTCGCGCAAGAGCCTGGTGGCCATCGGGTCATCGGCGGGCGGGCCAGCGGCGCTGGAGGTGCTGCTCAAGGCCCTGCCGCGGGACTTTGCCCCGGCCATCGTGCTGGTCCAGCATGTGGACGAGGTGTTTGCCGCGGGCATGGCCGAGTGGCTGGGCAGTGTGTCGGGCCACACGGTGCGCCTGGCCCGGCACGGTGAGACGCCGCAAAGTGGCACGGTGTTGCTGGCCGGGACCAACCATCACCTGCGTTTGTTGAAGAACGGCACCCTGGCCTACACCGCCGAGCCGGTGAACGAGATCTACCGGCCTTCCATCGACGTGTTTTTTGAAAGTGTCGCCCAGTACTGGAGCGGTGACGCGGTGGGCGTATTGCTCACTGGCATGGGCCGCGACGGTGCGCAAGGGCTTAAACTCATGCGCCAGCAGGGCTATGTGACCATCGCCCAGGACCAGCGCAGCAGCGCGGTGTACGGGATGCCCAAAGCGGCGGCCGCCATCGACGCCGCCGTCCATATTCTTGCCCTGGACGCCATCGCGCCACGGCTGTTGGAGATTGTGACCCCATGAACAACCCCGCGAACCTTGCCCCAGGCCGTACCCAGGTAAGCCACCATGAGTGATCTGCAGCTCGACGATTTCAAGCGCGATGAGAACGCCGCCATGGTCTTGCTCGTCGACGATCAGGCGATGATCGGCGAAGCGGTGCGGCGCGGGCTGTCGAATGAAGAAAACATCGACTTCCATTTCTGCTCCGATCCCCACCAGGCCATCGCCCAGGCCGTTCGCATCAAGCCGACAGTCATTCTCCAGGACCTGGTGATGCCCGGTCTCGACGGCCTGAGCCTGGTGCGCGAGTACCGTAATCATCCGGCCACCCGCGATATCCCGATCATTGTCCTGTCCACCAAGGAGGACCCGCTGGTCAAGAGCGCGGCGTTCGCCGCCGGGGCCAACGACTACCTGGTCAAGTTGCCGGACAACATCGAACTGGTGGCGCGCATCCGCTATCACTCGCGTTCCTACATGATGCTGTTGCAGCGCGACGCGGCCTATCGCGCATTGCGGGTCAGCCAGCAGCAACTGCTCGATACCAACCTGGTGCTGCAGCGGTTGATGAACTCCGATGGCCTGACCGGACTGTCCAATCGTCGGCATTTCGATGAGTACCTGGAACTGGAATGGCGCAGGGCGATGCGTGACCAGAGCCAACTGTCGCTGCTGATGATCGACGTGGACTACTTCAAGGCCTACAACGACAACTTCGGTCACCTGGAGGGTGACGAAGCCCTGCGTAAGGTCGCCACGGCAATCCGCGAGGCATGCAGCCGTCCGTCCGACTTGCCGGCCCGCTACGGTGGCGAGGAGTTCGCCCTGGTGCTGCCCGGCACCTCGCCTGGCGGCGCCCGCTTGATGGCCGAGAAGCTGCGCCAGAGCGTCGTCGCCCTGAAAATCCCCCACACCACCCCTGACGGCGGCGAGAACCTGACCGTCAGCATCGGCGTCTCGACCGTCACGCCGCAGCAAGGTGGCGATTGTCGGCAGCTGATTTCGGCGGCGGACAAGGGGCTGTACCTGGCCAAGCACAATGGGCGTAATCGGGTGGGGGTTGAATAGATCCACCCTGAATGTTGACTGGGACGCCTTTGTGGCTGAGGGGTTTATTGTGGCGAGGGGATTTATCCCCGCTGGGCTGCGCAGCAGCCCCAAATACAGTCAACTCAATTTGCCTGTCACACTGAGTTGTCGGATTTTAGGGCTGCTTCGCAGCCCAGCGGGGATAAATCCCCTCGCCACAGGGGGCGGTGTACTCATTGCCCCTAAAGCCGCCAGGCGGGCTGCCGCTGGCGCTTGATTACGTTATACTCGCCGGCTTTCAAAAGTTCGCCAACGAGTGCTGCCCGCCATGGAAATCAACCCGATCCTTAACACCATCAAGGACCTGTCCGAGCGCTCCGAAACTATTCGGGGGTATCTTTGACTACGATCAAAAGCATGAGCGCCTGACCGAAGTCAATCGCGAGCTTGAAGATCCGAATGTCTGGAACAACCCTTCGTACGCCCAGGAACTGGGCCGCGAGCGTTCTGCGCTGGCGCAGATCGTCGAGACCCTGGACGAGTTGTCCAGTGGCCTGGCCGATTGCCGCGACCTGCTGGACATGGCTGTCGAAGAGAACGATGAAGGCGCGGTCGGCGATGTCGTCGCCGAGCTGACACGCCTCGACGAGAACCTTGCGAAGCTGGAATTCCGTCGCATGTTCAGCGGCGAGATGGACATGAACAACGCCTACCTGGACATCCAGGCCGGCTCCGGCGGCACCGAGGCCCAGGACTGGGCCAACATCCTGCTGCGCATGTACCTGCGCTGGGCTGACAAGCGCGGTTTCGACGCCACCATCATGGAGCTGTCGGCCGGTGAAGTCGCCGGGATCAAGGGCGCCACCGTGCACATCAAGGGCGAATATGCCTTTGGTTGGCTGCGGACCGAGATCGGCGTGCACCGTCTGGTGCGCAAGAGCCCGTTCGACTCCGGCAACCGCCGCCACACCTCGTTCTCGGCTGTATTCGTTTCGCCGGAAATCGACGACAACATCGAGATCGAGATCAACCCGGCGGACCTGCGCATCGACACCTACCGTTCCTCCGGGGCCGGTGGCCAGCACGTCAACACCACCGACTCGGCCGTACGGATTACCCACGTACCGACCAACACCGTGGTCAGTTGCCAGAACGAGCGCTCCCAACACGCCAACAAAGACACCGCGATGAAGATGCTCCGGGCTCGCCTGTACGAGCAGGAAGTGCAGAAGCGCAACGCGGCGTCCCAGGCGCTGGAAGACACCAAGTCGGATATCGGCTGGGGTCATCAGATCCGTTCGTACGTGCTCGACGCTTCGCGGATCAAGGACCTGCGTACCAGCATCGAACGCAGCGATTGCGACAAGGTGCTCGACGGCGATATCGATGAATACCTGATCGCCAGCCTCAAACAAGGGCTGTAACGCGACACCCATGCGGCGGGCGGGCACGCTTTCACCAACAAGCGCGTCTCGCCCGCAAACTCCGGCCCGGGCCGGGGGCAACGAACCTGTGATGGAATCCTTAAAGACATGAGCGACCTAGAACTCGACCCGCAAGCCCTGCAACAGGAAGAAAACTCCCTGATCGCCCTGCGCAAGGAAAAGCTTGCTGCCGAGCGCGCCAAGGGCCAGGCCTTCCCCAACGACTTCCGCCGCGACGCCTACTGCGACGTCTTGCAGAAGCAGTATGCGGACAAGACCAAGGAAGAGCTGGCCGAGGCCGCGATTCCAGTCAAGGTGGCCGGTCGTATCATGCTCAATCGTGGTTCGTTCATGGTGATCCAGGACATGACCGGGCGTATCCAGGTCTACGTCAACCGCAAGACCCTGCCGGAAGAAACCCTGGCTGCCGTCAAGACCTGGGACCTGGGCGACATCATTGCCGCCGAAGGCACCCTGGCCCGTTCCGGCAAGGGCGACCTGTACGTCGAAATGACCAGCGTGCGCCTGCTGACCAAGTCCCTGCGCCCGCTGCCGGACAAGCACCACGGCCTGACCGACACCGAGCAGCGCTATCGCCAGCGCTACGTCGACCTGATCGTCAACGAAGACGTGCGCCAGACGTTCCGCGTGCGCTCGCAAGTCATCGCCCACATCCGCAGCTTCCTGATGAAGCGTGACTTCCTGGAAGTCGAGACGCCGATGCTGCAGACCATCCCTGGCGGTGCGGCGGCCAAGCCATTCGAAACCCACCACAATGCCCTGGACATGGAAATGTTCCTGCGCATCGCGCCGGAGCTGTACCTCAAGCGGCTGGTAGTCGGCGGGTTCGAGAAAGTCTTCGAGATCAACCGCAACTTCCGTAACGAAGGCGTTTCGACCCGGCACAACCCCGAGTTCACCATGCTCGAGTTCTACCAGGCCTACGCCGACTACGAAGACAACATGGACCTGACCGAGGAACTGTTCCGCGAGCTGGCGCAGTTGGTCCTGGGCAGCACCGACGTGCCGTACGGTGACAAGGTGTTCCACTTCGGCGAGCCGTTCGTGCGCCTGTCGGTGTTCGACTCGATCCTCAAGTACAACCCTGAACTGACGGCCGATGACCTGAACGACATCGACAAGGCCCGCGCCATCGCCAAGAAAGCCGGCGCCAAGGTGCTCGGCTTCGAAGGCCTGGGCAAGCTGCAAGTGATGATTTTCGAAGAACTGGTCGAGCACAAGCTGGAACAGCCGCACTTCATCACCCAGTACCCGTTCGAAGTGTCGCCGTTGGCCCGTCGCAACGACGAGAACCCAAGCGTGACCGACCGTTTCGAGCTGTTCATCGGTGGTCGTGAAATCGCCAACGCCTACTCCGAGCTCAACGATGCCGAAGACCAGGCCGAGCGTTTCATGGCCCAGGTGGCCGACAAGGACGCCGGCGACGACGAAGCCATGCACTACGATGCCGACTTCGTGCGCGCCCTGGAGTACGGCATGCCGCCGACCGCCGGCGAGGGCATCGGCATCGATCGCCTGGTGATGTTGTTGACCAACTCACCGTCGATCCGGGATGTGATCCTCTTCCCGCATATGCGGCCTCAAGCGTAAGTGCTTCAAATAAAAAGCCGCCTGGAAGGGCGGCTTTTTATTGCCTGTCTGGTACAAACGTATCAAATGGTTACTTTTTCAAAGAGCGAGGAAGACCTGTCGTGAATCGTGCAATGGCTTCAGAAGGTGCAGCGGGCGTCGCCACGGCTGTCGCTGAAAGTGTTCAGTACCAGGGCCGCAAGGCCAGCCGACAGGGCAGTGAGCAGCGTCGCCAGGAGATTCTCGATGCGGCCATGCGCATTGTCGTGCGCGATGGCGTGCGTGCGGTGCGTCACCGCGCGGTGGCCGCTGAAGCGGGCGTGCCGCTGTCGGCCACCACGTACTATTTCAAGGACATCGATGACCTGCTCACCGACACCTTCGCCCAGTACGTGGAGCGCAGCGCGGCATTCATGGCCAAGCTGTGGACCAACAACGAAGGCCTGCTGCGGGAAATGGTCGCCTACGGTGACGGCAGCCCTCAATCGCGCTCGCAACTGGCGGACGACATTGCCCGGATGACCGCCGACTATGTGCGGCATCAACTGGACAGCCGTCGCGAATACCTGATGGCCGAGCAGGCCTTTCGCCAGGAAGCCCTGCTCAACCCGCGCCTGGCGGAGTTGGTGCGTTCCCACCAGCAAATTTTGCTGCACGGCACGTGTCAGTTTTTCCAGGTATTAGGCTCCCGCGAGCCGCAACAGGATGCCAAAGTGTTGACGGCGATTATCGGACGGATGGAATATCAGGGCTTGCTCAATGGCGCCGAGCCGGTAGCCGATGAAGATATGCTCGGCATCCTGACCCGCTACATGCACTTGGTACTGGCGTCGGTGTAGTCCCTTGTGGGAGTAGGCTATGTGGGAGCAAAGCTTGCTCGCGATGAACGATAACGCGGTCCCTTGATAGACCGAGGTGTCTTCATCGCGAGCAAGCTGTGCTCCCACACATACAGCTGCTCCCATATGTAAGGATGAGGCGCTGTGCCATAGGGAGTTCAAATGAAAGCCTGGCGTGCCGTTGTATTGGCCGTGTCGTTGCTGCTGCTCAGTGGCTGCCTGGTGTCGTTCAAGGCGCCGTTGCCTGACAGCGAGGCCGCACCCGCGGGCCTGCTCGGCCACTGGACCAGCACCAATGCCTGGGGCGAACCGTTGAACCTGGAGCTGACGCAGGTTGGCAAGCACCGCTACCAGGCCATCAGCTACTTCAGGGCCAGGCCCCATGAGCGCGAAGCCATTCCCCTGACCGTCTCCCGCCACGGCAGCCGCTGGTACCTGTCGGCCAAGGTGCCGGCCCGCTATGGTGGACATTTCCTGATCGCCGGTTTCGAATTGACCGATAAACAGGAACTGGTGGTCTACAACCTCGACCTGGAGCAGATCAACCAGGCCATCGGCCAGAAGATCCTCAGCGGCCAGCCGAACCAGAGCGAGGAGGGCGACGGCGTGTTGGTGGACAGCGACATGAACAAGGTTTTCAGCTACCTCGACGACCCGGCCAATTCCGATGTGTTCTCGGAAGCCGTGCGTTACCAGCGACTGGCCAAATCCCAATAATTGCTACAAGCGGACGTTTTTTCACAGGAGTTCCGGGTGGACGATTACCAGCAGACGATACGCACCTTGTCCGATCGCATAGTGCTGGCGCAAACGCCGATCCGCATCCTCGACGCGGTGAAGTGGGACGAGAACATCCGCAAGGGTTTTCTCAAGGCCAAGGGCAAGGAAATGCCTGCGGTGGATCGCGACTATTACCTCAACCGGCCACTGTCCTTCGATTCCAGCAAGGTGAAGCTGGAGTTCCAGAACATCGAGCGTGACATCACCCGCCAACTGGGGCAGTTCAACCCGGTTGGCCAGATCATGCGCCGCATGTGCAAGGAGTACCGCATGGTGGTGCGCATGCTCGAAGCACGCGGCACCGAGGATTTCGGGCTGATTTCCCAGGAGTTGTACGGCGCTGCTTCCGACGCCTTTCATGCTGGCGACCCGACCCTGGCGGACTTGGGCCTGATGCTGTCCGACTACCTGAACAACATCGATGGTCGCGGCGACCTGAAGGATGAGCCGAAGATTCTCACCGCCAAGGACGCCGTCAGCCTGTTGCAACATCGCCTCAACCGGGTGTTCGGCGAAGCCGAGGAAACCATCCGGGTGTTCGAGTCCGATGGCATCGTGGCCGATGCGGCGGCGGGCGCGGACTACATCAAGATCCGCACCGATGCGATGTTCAACGACCGCGATGTGCGGGCGCTGGAGGTCCACGAAGGGCTGGTGCACGTCGGCACCACCCTCAACGGCCTGAACCAGCCGATCTGCACCTTCCTGTCCAAGGGGCCGCCCTCGTCCACGGTGACCCAGGAAGGCCTGGCGATCCTGATGGAAATCATCACCTTCGCCTCCTACCCGAGCCGCCTGCGCAAACTGACCAACCGCACCCGGGCCATTCACATGGTGGAGGAGGGCGCCGATTTCCTGCAGATCTTCGAGTTCTTCCGCGAGCAGGGGTTTGAAATGGCCGAAAGCTACGGCAACGCCAGCCGGGTGTTCCGTGGCTCGGTGCCGACCGGCCTGCCATTCACCAAAGACTTGTCCTACCTCAAGGGCTTCATCATGGTTTACAACTACATTCAGCTGGCCGTGCGCAAAGGCAAGCTGGAGCAGGTGCCGCTGCTGTTCTGCGGCAAGACCACCCTTGAGGACATGCGCACGTTGCGCCAGTTGGTGGACGAAGGCCTGGTGGTACCGCCCAAGTACCTGCCCGAGCAATTCCGCGACATGAACGCCCTGTCGGCCTGGATGTGTTTCTCCAACTTCCTGAACCACCTGAGCCTGGATCGGATCGAAGCGGATTATTCCAATATCCTTTAATCACACCACCCACCCCTTGTGGGAGCGAGCTTGCTCGCGATAGCGTCAGTACAGTCAATACCGCTGTGACTGATCCGCCGCTATCGCGAGCAAGCTCGCTCCCACAGGGGGCTGTGTATAACTTCTGATTTTTGCGAGGCTTCACCGGATGCGAACCCTCGGCATCATCTGCCTGCTGCTGGCCCTGAGCGGTTGCAGCTCACTGCTGTTCTACCCCGAACGCGGCCTGCCGTTTACCCCGGAGCGGGCCAAGCTGGAGTACCGCGACGTCACCCTGACCACCGCTGACGGCCTGAAGCTGCGGGGCTGGTGGCTGCCGGTCAAACCCGGCGTGGAGGTCAAGGGCACGGTGCTGCACTTGCACGGCAACGGCGGCAACCTGGCTTGGCACCTGGGCGGAAGCTGGTGGTTGCCGGAGCAGGGTTACCAGGTGTTGATGGTCGATTACCGGGGTTATGGCCTGTCTGAAGGCGAGCCGAGCCTGCCGGCGATTTATCAGGACATCGACGCCGCGTTTCAATGGCTCGACCAGTCGCCCGAGGTCCAGGGCAAACCGCTGGTGCTGCTCGGCCAGAGCCTGGGCGGTGCGCTGGCGGTGCATTACCTGGTCGAACATCCCCAGCGCCAACGGCAGCTCAAGGCCCTGGTGCTCGATGGCGTGCCCGCCAGCTACCGCGACGTCGGGCGTTTTGCCCTGAGTACGTCGTGGCTGACCTGGCCGTTCCAGGTGCCATTGTCCTGGCTGGTGCCGGACGGTGACAGCGCGATCAGTTCCGTGGCGCAATTGAATGGCGTGCCGAAATTGATCTACCACAGCCTGGACGACCCCATCGTGCCTCTTTCCAATGGCATCCGCCTGTATCAAGCTGCGCCGCCACCGCGGGTTCTGCAATTGACGCGCGGCGGTCATGTGCAGACATTCGCCGACCCGACCTGGCGCACCGTGATGCTGCGCTACCTCGACGACCCCCAGCATTTTGATGGCCTGCGCCGCCTGGGCGAAGTCCCGAACTACCCGAAATCACCCGTTGAATCACCAGAGAACCCGCAATGAGCGAAGAACGTAACGCTATCCCCCTGATCATCACCGGTATCTGCAGCATCCTCGGCACCGTCGGGGTGCTGTGGTACTACGGCTACCTGCACTTCGCCAAGCCCGAGGACGCGTTGCTGCTCAACCAATTCACCATGCTCAAGACCGTGCCGGGGGAGGACTACAAGGTGTCCCTGGAACCGGCCCCCCAGGTCGCCCAATGCATCGACGGTGTGCTGGTGTTGTTCGACACCGAGCAGAAAGGCCTGACCGGTGTGCTGATCAACGAGAAGAAACGCGCGGTGCGCTGCATGGGCCAGGAGACGCCGCAGACGCTTCAGCCGTAATGCTGATGATATGAGTGTTGGCGATCCAATGTGGGAGCGGGCTTGCTCGCGAAGGCGGTGTGTCAGTCACCGTATAGGTAGCTGACCCGGCGCTTTCGCGAGCAAGCCCGCTCCCACAAGGGAGATATGTTAGCCGATGAAAAAGCCCCGCCTGACGAAATCAGGCGGGGCTTTTTTGTTGCACTCAGCCGATCAGTTGGCGCTCATGGTCGAGCGCGGCGCTACTGGCTGGTTGTCGTTGGAGATGGTCACTTCCACGCGACGGTTCATGGCACGGCCCGAGACGCTGGTGTTGTCGGCCACCGGGAATTCCTTGCCGTAACCCTGGGTCACGATACGAGCCGGGTCGACGCCCATCTTCACCAGCGCGAGTTGCACGGAGCCGGCGCGACGCTCGGACAGCGACTGGTTGTAGGAATCCGAACCGGTGCTGTCGGTGTAGCCTTCGACGATCACTTTGCGGTCGGGGTTTTCCTGGAGGAACTGCGCCAGTTTGCTCACATTGGTCATGCCGCTGGCGCGCAGCTCGGACTTGTTGGTGGCAAACAGCACGTCGCCGAAGGTCACCAGGGTGCCGCGTTCGGTCTGCTTGGCGTTCAAGCTGTCCTGCAGTTGCTTGATCTGTGCGTTGCGTGCGTCGAGCAGCGCACGGGCGCGTTCGTCGCCGGCGTTTTTCAGTTCGGCTTCGGCGTTGCGCAGGGCGATGGTCTGCTTGGCCACTTCGACGCGCTGGTTGGTCAGGTAGGCCAACTGGTCGACCTTGGCTTCGTCTTCCTTGTCCATGTAGGCCTTGTCGGCCTTGGCCAGGAAGTCCGCCGCGTCTTTGGTTTCCAGGGCCGCCACTTTAGTCGCCGCCGGGTCGGCCTGCAGGCCGTTGTAGTTGGTGCGAGCCTGTTCCAGGTTCGCGTTCGGGTCATGGGAGCAAGCGGCCAGGGCTACGCAGGCAGCGAGCAGGGCGGGCATCATCAAGTGTTTGTGCATCATAGTCTGTCGTCCTTTTATCAATGAGAAGTACGTCGTGGCGTGAACGCTTTACTGGACCTTGTTCATGCCTTCCTGACGCAGTTCCTGAACCCCTTTCTGAGAATCCTTGAGTGCTTGTTCAGCCTTGGCGGCCTGGGCCTTGCGCTCGGCGACGCGGGCGTCCCACTCGGCCTGTTCGGCCAGTCGCTTGGCTTCGTCGTACTTCTTGTCATGCATGGCGATTTCGGCTTGCTTGAGCTTGTCCTGGGCCGACTTCATTTCCACAGCAGCGAATTCGGTACCGCCGGCGCTGACGGCGCTGTTGACCGCCGATTGGGTCACCGCGTACTGCTCCGACGGTGGATTACCGGCGCAACCGGCGAGAATGAAGCTGCTACCGAGCGCCAGGGCAGCCAACTTCAAGCCGCGCAGGCCAGTGGATGAGGGTTTGGCAGTGCAGGTATTCATAGGCTTCAACTCCATTGGAAAACTCCTGAAAAAACGACAAATCCATGCTGGGACCGAAACCGTGACGTCTGGTTTGGCGTTGGCGCCAAGGCGCGTTTATTTAAACAACCGTTCCAGTATGGTTACTCGGTGTGACCCGAGCCGTTTTTCAAAAGTTCAGCGAAGATGGCCATTCGCCAAAAGAATTACTGACTGATCGGTCAATGACAGAAAAGCTGAACTTTCAAGGCGCGCAGCGGTATCGCGGCGCAGGAGATACGCGTTTTGCAGGGCGGACGCGTGTAGGAGCTGCCGAAGGCTGCAGTCTTTTCCCTACCGCTTGAGTCTCAAGCGAAAAGATCAAAAGATCACAGCCTTCGGCAGTTCCTACAAAGATTGGCGCCGTTGGGAAATCAGTGTTTGGCTTTGTCGTTCTGCGAGGAAAGTTCGTGCAGATGCCGACGGGACAACGCGAGAAATCTCGGGGTCGGGCCCACGTCTTCGTACAGCGGGTCACCTTCTTCATCGGTGGCGACGACTTGCGAACCCTTGATGTAGGGAAAGCTGGCTTCCAGCTCTTCCAGCGCCGCCCCGATCAGCTCGCCCAGCAGCTCCTCGGGCTGGCGCTTGGGGTACATGTCGCAGATCGCTGCCAGGCGGGCTGCGGCTTCCACGTCCAGATGGACCGTGTAGCCGGTCTGGGTCAGGCGGCCCTTGGCGTTTTCTTCCCAATGCTGGGCAAGCTCACGAATTTTCATGATGACCTCAATCAGCCTGCTCGTGGCAGGCGCGGTGAGTGACAAGCCGTTGTGTGGCTTACTCATGAGACTAGCTTTGTTGGACAAGGTTTAAAGTCCCTTCGTCGCTTGTCATAAGCGGCGGGCATCGGCACTCTCTAAGCCAAGAGCTGTCCGGACTTTTTTGCTGGAGAAATGCTGATGACCGATATCGATGCCCGCTTGCGCGAGGATGTCCACCTGCTCGGCGAACTGCTGGGCAACACCATCCGCGAACAGTACGGGGACACGTTTCTCGACAAGATCGAGCAGATCCGCAAGGGGGCCAAGGCTGACCGACGCGGTTCCGTGGATGCCGAACTCAGCGCCAGCCTCAACCAACTGAGCGAGGACGAATTGCTGCCGGTGGCGCGTGCGTTCAACCAGTTTCTCAACCTCGCCAATATCGCCGAGCAGTACCAACTGATCCACCGCCGCGAAGAATCGCAACCGGCGCCCTTCGAGGCACGGGTGCTGCCCGAACTGCTCGCCCGGTTGCGGGCCGAGGGCCATGGCGCCGAGGCCCTGGCCCGGCAGTTGGGACGGCTGGAGATCGAGCTGGTCCTCACCGCCCACCCCACGGAAGTGGCCCGCCGTACGCTGATCCAGAAATACGACGCCATCGCCGCGCAACTGGCGGCCCAGGATCACCGCGACCTGACCAGCGCCGAGCGCGCGCAGATTCACGAACGCCTGCAGCGCTTGATCGCCGAAGCCTGGCACACCGAAGAAATCCGCCGCACCCGGCCGACCCCGGTGGACGAGGCCAAATGGGGTTTCGCGGTGATCGAGCATTCGCTGTGGCAGGCCATTCCCAATTACCTGCGCAAGGCCGACCAGGCCCTGCATGCCGCCACCGGCTTGCGCCTGCCCCTGGAAGCCGCGCCGATCCGCTTTGCCTCGTGGATGGGCGGCGACCGTGACGGCAACCCGAATGTCACCGCCGCCGTGACCCGCGAGGTGCTGTTGCTGGCGCGGTGGATGGCAGCGGACCTGTACTTGCGTGACGTCGACCAACTGGCGGCCGAGCTGTCCATGCAAAACGCCAGCGAGGCCTTGCGTGCCCAGGCCGGCGACAGCGCCGAACCGTATCGCGCCGTGCTCAAGCAACTGCGCGAACGCCTGCGGGCCACCCGCAACTGGGCGCACGCCTCCTTGAGTGCTGCCACGCCACCCAGCGCCGAGGTGTTGCAGCACAACCGCGAACTGCTGGACCCCTTGGAGCTGTGCTATCACTCGTTGCACGAGTGCGGCATGGGCGTGATTGCCGACGGGCCGTTGCTCGATTGCCTGCGCCGGGCGGTGACCTTTGGCCTGTTCCTGGTGCGCCTCGATGTGCGCCAGGACTCGACGCGCCATAGCGCCGCCATGACGGAAATAACCGATTACCTGGGCCTGGGGCGCTATGAGGATTGGAACGAGGAGCAGCGCATCAGCTTCCTGCTCGAGGAACTGAACAACCGGCGTCCGCTGCTGCCGGCCCATTTCAAGCCCTCGGCCGACACGGCGGAAGTGTTGGCGACGTGCCGGGAAGTGGCGGCGGCGCCGGCGGCGTCCCTGGGTTCCTACGTGATCTCCATGGCCGGCGCGGCGTCCGATGTCCTCGCCGTGCAACTGTTGTTGAAGGACGCTGGCGTGTTGCGGCCGATGCGGGTAGTGCCGCTGTTCGAGACCCTGGCCGACCTGGACAACGCCGGGCCGGTGATCGAGCGGTTGTTGCTGCTGCCGGGCTATCGTTCGCGGCTGCAAGGCCCGCAGGAAGTGATGATCGGCTATTCCGATTCGGCCAAGGATGCCGGCACCACGGCGGCGGCCTGGGCGCAGTATCGGGCCCAGGAGCGGTTAGTGGACATTTGCCGCGAGCAGCAAGTCGAACTGCTGCTGTTCCACGGTCGTGGTGGCACCGTGGGCCGTGGTGGCGGTCCGGCGCACGCGGCGATCCTGTCCCAGCCACCGGGTTCGGTGGCCGGGCGTTTCCGCACCACCGAACAGGGCGAAATGATTCGTTTCAAATTCGGCCTGCCGGACATCGCCGAACAGAACCTCAATCTTTACCTCGCCGCGGTGCTTGAAGCGACGTTGCTGCCACCGCCACCACCCACGCCGCAGTGGCGGGACTTGATGGACGAACTGGCGGCCGACGGCGTCAGTGCCTACCGCGCCGTGGTGCGGGAAAACCCGCAATTCGTCGAGTACTTCCGCCAGTCCACCCCTGAGCAGGAACTCGGGCGCCTGCCCCTGGGCAGCCGTCCGGCCAAGCGTCGCGCCGGGGGCATCGAAAGCCTGCGGGCCATCCCGTGGATCTTCGGCTGGACCCAGACCCGCTTGATGCTGCCGGCCTGGCTCGGCTGGGAAACCGCACTGAGCAAGGCCCTGGAGCGCGGCGAAGGGGAGTTGCTGGGGCAGATGCGCGAGCAATGGCCGTTCTTCCGGACCCGCATCGATATGCTGGAGATGGTGCTGGCCAAGGCTGACGCCGATATCGCGCGCTCTTACGACGAGCGTTTGGTGGAACCTGAGCTGTTGCCTTTGGGTGCGCATTTACGCGACCTATTGTCGCAGGCGTGCTCGGTGGTCCTTGGCTTGACCGGCCAGTCGCAGCTACTGGCACATAGCCCAGCCACGCTGGAATTCATTCGCCTGCGCAACACCTACCTCGACCCGTTGCACCTGTTGCAGGCCGAACTGTTGGCGCGCTCGCGGCAGCAGGATGTGGCCCAGGGCAGCCCCGTGGAACAGGCGTTGCTGGTGTCTGTGGCGGGGATTGCCGCCGGTTTGCGCAATACCGGCTAACATCAGGCGACGCAGCGAAACGGCTCGCCCGGCGTTCCCGGGCGTTGTCCGCTGGGGGAGGGGGCAGGTCGAGCAGGCGACAGTTTGTTGTTCGGTTGCGACGCTCGCCACCCCCTCCGAAGGTCGCATCGGGCGCGGGTTCCTCCGACTTTCGGCGGCTTGTGTGGGTCGGGCCTGCTGTGTATCTTGATCAGCCTTTGGCCGTTTGGGCGGTCACGATCCAGTTTTTCGAAGATTGGCCCCACGAGGCGAATCCGAGCGTTTTACATAAAAAAATTGAGGAGCACATCGATGCGCGTCATTCTGCTGGGAGCTCCCGGGGCCGGTAAAGGTACTCAGGCAAAGTTCATCACCGAAAAATTCGGTATCCCGCAAATCTCCACTGGCGACATGCTGCGTGCCGCGGTCAAGGCGGGCACGCCACTGGGCGTTCAAGCCAAGAGCATCATGGATGCCGGTGGCCTGGTGTCGGATGACCTGATCATCGCCCTGGTCAAGGATCGCATCGCTCAACCCGATTGCGCCAATGGCTTCCTGTTCGATGGCTTCCCGCGCACCATTCCCCAGGCTGAAGCCCTGGTGACGGCTGGTGTGGAGCTCGATCACGTGGTCGAAATCGCCGTCGATGACGAAGAAATCGTCCAGCGCATTGCTGGTCGTCGCGTCCACGAACCGTCCGGTCGGGTTTACCACACCGTCTACAATCCGCCAAAAATTGCCGGCAAGGACGATGTCACCGGTGAAGACCTGGTGCAGCGCAAGGACGACACCGAAGAAACCGTGCGTCATCGCCTGTCGGTCTACCATTCCCAGACCAAGCCGCTGGTGGCGTTCTACCAGAATCTGTCCGCTGCCCACGGCAAGCCGACGTACAGCCACATCCCGGGCGTCGGCTCGGTCGATGCGATCACCGGCAAGGTGCTTGAAGCGCTGAGCTGAAAAGTCTGATCAGCTGCATCAACTACGGCCCGCTTGCGGGCCGTAGTTGTTTATACTGGCGCACTTTTTTCCCCACCTGATTTACGGACACATCGATGAGCACCTTGCTGGCCCTGGACACCGCGACTGAAGCTTGCTCCGTCGCCTTGCTGCACGACGGCAAGGTCACGAGCCATTACGAGGTGATCCCACGCCTGCATGCGCAGAAACTGTTGCCGATGATCCAGCAACTGCTCAGCGACGCCGGGACGACCTTGCAGGCGGTGGACGCGATTGCCTTCGGGCGCGGGCCGGGGGCGTTTACGGGGGTGCGCATCGCCATCGGCGTGGTGCAGGGGTTGGCATTTGCCTTGGAGCGGCCGGTGTTGCCGGTGTCGAACCTGGCGGTGCTGGCCCAGCGCGCCTTGCGCGAACAGGGCGCCCGCCAGGTCGCCGCAGCC
Organism: Pseudomonas sp. H3_A02; assembly: GCF_054671965.1. Taxonomy (NCBI): domain Bacteria; kingdom Pseudomonadati; phylum Pseudomonadota; class Gammaproteobacteria; order Pseudomonadales; family Pseudomonadaceae; genus Pseudomonas; species Pseudomonas sp. H3_A02. Next base: position 6,505,805 of record NZ_CP162807.1, on the reverse strand, counting down.
ATCGATGCGCGCATGGACGAGGTGTACTGGGGCTGCTATCGCGAAACTGACGGCGAGATGCGCCTGGTGGGTGCCGAGGCGGTATTGCCACCCGAGGCCGCGGCGTTGCCAAGCGGGGCCGACGGTGACTGGTTCGGCGCTGGTACCGGTTGGGGTTACGGCGAGCGCATCGGTGTCAGCCTCATCGGCCAGGACGCCTCAATGCTGCCTCATGCCGAAGACCTGCTGGCCCTGGCCCGCTTCGCCTGGGAACGCGGCGAAGCCATCCCGGCGGACGATGCGCAGCCGGTGTACCTGCGGGACAAGGTCGCAACGCCTAAATCCGAGCGGTAAAAACCTCACCCCATTCTCAAGTGAGCACAATTGTGGCGAGGGGATTTATCCCCGCTCGAGTGCGCAGCACTCGCCAGATCAGTGGCTGACACAACAATGTCGGGGGGCGCTGCGCGCCCAGCGGGGATAAATCCCCTCGCCACAAAGGCATTTCCCCAAGCTTCCAAGTCTGTCGCTCAGCATAGTTTGCCTCCCTCGCAAAAGTCATTCGCATCTCAAAAAGTCACACCCAATATTGCCAGTCGTCACTTTTTCAGCCCGTTTTTAAACCTTTTCGACTTTATGTGCTCTAGTTATCACTTGCGCATTTGCGCGGCTGCAAAAGTGCCGCTAAATTGCCATCATTGATACCGAGCATTCTGTTATGCGTATAGACGGCGTTTCATCCCAGTCCTACCCCATCAAGCGTCGGCCTCGTGCGGGTAAAGCCACCGAGCCGGAAAACTTCGATGACATCGATGGCGAACTGGAATTTCCGTCTGAAGAGCAACTGGCTGCCCGCGCCGCCAAAGCCTCCGCGCAACGCCTGAGCAATCTCCCCGCCCGTCAGCAAGACATGCTTTATCACCGCGCGATGAGTCGCAGTGTCGCCACGGCCCTGGCGAGCTACCTGAGCACCGCCGGTTTCGTCGATTGGGATATGGAAGTGCTGGGACTCGATCTCTACATCTGATGGTCTTGCCTTACTACCTGGGCTGTCCGTCCTGGAGCGAAAACGCCTGGCGCGATTACCTCTATCCTCAAGACGCCAAAAGCACCGACTTTCTCAATCTCTATTCCCAAGTGTTCAATGCCGTGGAAGGCAATACGACGTTCTATGCCAGCCCGTCTGCGGCCACGGTCCAGCGCTGGGCCGAAATCATGCCCGAACACTTTCGCTTCACCGCCAAGTTCCCCGGTGACATCAGCCACAATGGCGACTTGCGTGAACGCCTGACGGCCACCGAAACCTTCCTGCAACTGCTCAGCCCCTTGGGCGAGCGCGTCGCGCCGTACTGGCTGCAACTGTCCAAGGCCTTCACCCCGAATCGGTTAGCGGAACTGGCAGGGTTCATCGACGCCTTGCAGCGCCCCCTGGCCGTGGAGGTGCGTCACGATGAGTTCTTTGCCAAGGGCGACGCCGAGCGACGCCTCAATCGGCTGTTGCTCGATCGCGGCGTCGAACGCATCTGCCTCGACCCCCGGGCCTTGTTCAGTTGTACCTCCCCTGATCCTGCCGTGCTTCACGCCCAATCGAAAAAGCCCCGTGTGCCGCCTCGGCCTGCGGCATTCACCCAATGTCCGCAAGTGCGCTTCATCGGCCATCCGGTGCTGGAAGCCAACGAGCCGTTCCTGACACCGTGGGTGGAGAAAGTCGCCGCGTGGATCGAAGAAGGGCGCACGCCGTATATCTTCCTGCACACCGCCGACAACCGGCTGGCGGCCAGGCTCGCGCAACGCTTTCACGAGCGTTTGATGAGTCGATTGCCTGGCTTGCCGGCCCTGCCTGCGCTATATAGAGAGCCCGCCGCCGAGCAACTGGGTTTGCTCTGAGGCCCACTCCCTCTCTGCTCAGGAGCGAACAACATGGAAGCGCAAATCCGTCGAGCCCAGGCGTTCAAAGCCTTGCACGAACGCGAAGGGGCTTTTGTCATTCCCAACCCGTGGGATGCCGGTTCGGCCAAGATGCTCGCCAGCCTTGGTTTTGAAGCCTTGGCGACCACCAGCGCCGGGCACGCCTTTTCCTTAGGCCGACCCGATGGCGCCCTGGGCCTGGATGACACCCTGGCTAACGTACGGGCGATTGTGGCGGCCACTGACTTGCCAGTGGCGGTCGATCTGGAGAACGGTTTTGCCGATGCCCCCGAGGACTGCGCGCGCAATTTGCTCCGTGCAGCGGAGGCCGGTGCGGTGGGGGGCTCGATCGAGGATGCCACGGGGCGCGAAGACAGCCCGATCTATTGCTTCGACCACGCCGTGGCGCGGGTCAAGGCTGCCGCCGAGGCCGTGCGCAGCTTGCCGTATCCTTTCCTGCTGACGGCCCGGGCGGAAAACTTCCTGCACGGCAATCCGGACTTGGACGACACCCTTCGCCGCCTGAAGGCCTTCGCGGATGCCGGCGCCGACGTGTTGTACGCCCCGGGGCTGAGCAGCGCCGAGCAAGTGCTCGCCGTGGTGCAGGCCGTGGCGCCGAAACCGGTGAACGTGCTGATGTCCGGGGCGCTGGACCTGACCGTCGCGCAGTTGAGCGAGTTGGGCGTCAAGCGCATCAGCGTCGGATCGGCGCTGGCCCTGGCCGCGTATGGCGAGTTCTTCCGCGCCGCCGAGGAAATCCAGGAGCAGGGCACGTTCACCTTCACGCGCCGCTCGATGCCGTTCAAGCAGGCCAACCAATTATTCAAGGGTTGATGCCCGAGGCAACATCGTGCGGTTTTTGAAAGTTCTTGCGGTCGTGGCAGTGCTCGTTGGCGTTGCCGTACTGGGCGTGTGGCGCGGCTGGGTGGCGCTGCCGCCCCAATGGAATCCATGGGCGCCGTTGGACGTCAATCTTGCGCCCAACCTGCTGACCCGCTTCAAGCTCATGGCCCTGCGCAACGACCCGCAGCTGTGCGATCAGGCCCTCGCCACTTCGGGGCTGCGTACCGCTCGCCAGGCCGACAGCGGCGCCAATACGACGTGCCCGTTGACCAACGTGTTGAGGGTGCAGGGCGGTGAGGTGGCGTTGAGTAGCAGTTTCCTCGCCAGTTGCCCCCTGGCAGTGGCGTTCGCGCTGTTCGAGCGCCATGGTTTGCAGCCGGCGGCAATGGCGGTCTACGGGCAGAAAGTGACGCGGGTCGATCACCTTGGCAGTTTCGCCTGCCGCAACATGTACGGGCGTGAGAGCGGTGCGCGCAGTCAGCACGCCACCGCCAGCGCGCTGGACATCGCCGGGTTCCGCCTGGCCGATGGGCGCACGATCAGCGTCCTGAGGGACTGGCCCAAGGACAATGCCAATGCGCGCTTTCTGCGCCAGGCCCGGGATGGCGCCTGCGATATGTTCAGTGTGGTCTTGAGTCCGGATTACAACGAGGCACACCGCAACCATTTTCATCTGGATGTGGGGCCATGGTGGATCTGTCGTTGATTTGGTATCAGGCGGCGATGCGCAGGTTCTGCAGCACGATTGGACGTGCCCAGCGGGTATCGAAGTCCAGTTGTTTCTGCTGTGCCACCAATTCCTCTTCCGGGAACGGTGGAAACGGTTTGTCCAGCAGGTCGAGTTCGAACTCGGCGATTGGCAGGTGCAATGGGCGCGGTTGCGGTGCTGGGCCGGGTTCCGGCAGCGGTTGGCCGGCGGTGAGGACGAGTGGGCGAACCCAGTTGCTCTCGAAGGTCTGCTGCTTTTGCTGGGCGGCAATCTCTTCCGCTGGGAACGGCGGGAAGGGCTTGTCCAGCAGGTCGAGTTCGAATTCGGCGATGGGCAGGAACAGCGGCTCAGGCGGCTTGACCGGTGTTTCGGTTACTTCGCAGGTGCGCTGGCTGACGATGTGCGCCAGCAGCTCGGCGCCGAGGGTCGGTTCAACGGCCTCATCGAGCGGCACTGGCTGGTAGCTGCCAGGCGCCGGTGCGTTATCACCCAGTTGATCGGCCAGGGCCCGGGCAAAAAAATCCTGCCACAGGTGACTGACGCCGCTCAGCGCTTGGGTGTTACGCAGGCTGTAATCGCCGTAAGGGGAGATAACGCCTATCGATGTGGATTGAATGTCTGACATTTTTCTCGGTCGACGCTCAGCTCTGGCAAAATGCCGTTCACCGTTGTTATCGGCCGTTTTTGCCGATCCTTAATTTTTTGAGCATGTTTCCATGAGTGAGCAACCTGCGGCCTGCCGTATCCATGTCGAGGCCCTGGCCCCGGCCTTCCAACCGCAGGCCGAGCACTGGGCCGAGCGGCTTGGCCTGCCTTTGCAAGTGGACGAGGGCGAGTTTGCCTTGCAGGTCGGCGAGCAGGGGTTGCAATTGCAGCAGTTGGGCCCGGATGCGCCAGGGCCGGTGCGCGTGGACTTCGTCGAAGGTGGCGCGGCTCATCGGCGCTTGTACGGCGGCGGCAGTGGCCAGATGATCGCCAAGGCAGTCGGCGTTGCCCAAGGCGTGCGTCCGCGGGTGCTGGATGCCACGGCCGGGTTGGGCAAGGATGCCTTTGTGCTGGCCAGCCTGGGCTGCGACATGAGCCTGATCGAGCGCCAGCCGCTGATTGGCGCCTTGCTGGAAGATGGCCTGGCCCGTGGGGCAGAGGACTTCGAGGTGGCGCCGATCGTAGCGCGCATGCGTTTGCTCAAGGGCAACTCCATCGAGGTGATGCGCAACTGGGAAGGCGAACCGCCCCAGGTGATCTACCTCGACCCGATGTTCCCTCATCGTGAGAAAACCGCCCTGGTGAAGAAGGAGATGCGTCTGTTCCGGCCCCTGGTGGGCGATGACCCGGACGCTCCGGCACTGCTCGCCGCGGCCCTGGCCCTGGCGACGCATCGGGTGGTGGTCAAGCGTCCGCGCAAGGCACCGTGCATCGAAGGGCCGAAGCCGAGCCATGGGCTCGATGGCAAATCCAGTCGCTACGACATCTACCCGAAGAAAGCGCTCAAGCCCTGATCTGTGGGAAAAGGTGTTTTGTCGGAGAAGAATGATCTGTGGGAGCAAAGCTTGCTCGCGACGAACGATGACGCGGTGTTCTGAGAGATCGCAGCGCCGCCATCGCGAGCAAGCTTTGCTCCCACAGGCCCACCTCAGTCAGAAAAAACTGTGGCTGGCCTAAGGCCGATAAGCCCGCATGAACAACCCCACCACTTCCTGCACATGAGCCTCGGCGGCTTCGGGTTCCGGGGCCGCGCCGCAGCCAGTCAACAACCGGAAATTCGCCGCGCCCTTGATCAGGCAGAAAAAGTGCTCGGCGGCATTGCGCGGTTTGTCGATGCTCAGGGCGCCGTTCTGGTTGACCTTGGTCAGCAGCCGCTCCATACCTGAGAGCATCCGCAGCGGACCAGCTTCGTAGAAAATCGTCGACAGCTTCGGGTCTTGGCTGCCCAAGGCCATGATCAGCCGATGCAGGTTCAACGATTCATCGCTGTTGATCAGTTGGTTGAACCCGCGGGCAATGTTCAGCAGCACCTGCTCGATCGGAACGCCGTCGGGCCATTCGTAAAATAGCGACGGTACCTGTTCTTCACATTTGGCCATCACGGCAGCGGAAAACAGCGTCTCCTTGTCGTTGAAATGGCTGTAGACCGTCAGCTTCGAAACCCCCGCCTCGGTGGCGACGGCGTCCATGCTGGTATTGGCATACCCCATGCTCAGGAACAGACGTTTCGCCGCGTCCAGAATGGCCTGGCGCTTGGCCAGGTCCTTAGGGCGACCAGGGCCGCTGGTGGATGAAGGATTGTTCGACATTTCTTCGCTTTAATACTGGACTGGTGAGTTTGCTATTAATAACATACTCGCCAGTATAATTATTCCAAGCACCATTAGCGAAAGGTCACTCGCCATGTTCCGCTATGCCCTGCCCCTCGCCATGCCAGTCGCCCTGGCTTTTTTATTGTCTGCGTGCGGTCATGACGAGCCGGCGGCCGTCGCCGTGCGCCCCGCCATGGTGGTCAAGCCCGAGCCTTCGGCCCAGGCGATGGACAGTTACCCTGGCGAAGTGCGGGCCCGTTTCGAGCCCGACCTGGCCTTTCGCATTGGCGGCAAAGTGAGCCGACGGTTGGTGGAAGAGGGCCAGCGGGTCAAGGCCAATCAGCCGCTGGCCGAGCTCGATCCCGAAGATGTGCGCCTGCAACTGGAAGCGACCCGTGCCCAGGTCGCCGCCGCCGAGGCCAACCTGAACCTGGTTCGTGCCGAACGTGATCGCTACAAAACCTTGATGGAGCGGCAGATGGTCAGCCGCTCCCAGTTCGACAACGCCGAAAACCTTTATCGCTCCGGCACCGCACGGCTCAAGCAGATCAAGGCCGAGTTCGATGTCGCCAACAACCAGGCCAGCTATTCGGTGCTGCGTGCGCCCCAGGATGGCGTGGTGGCCCGGCGTTCGGTGGAAGTCGGGCAGGTAGTTTCGGCTGGGCAAACCGTCTTCACCCTGGCCACCGACGGCGAGCGTGAAGTACTGATCAGCCTGCCGGAGCAAGGTTTTGGCCGGTTCAAGATCGGCCAGCCGGTCTCGGTCGAACTGTGGAGCCAGCCCGACCAGCGTTTCAGCGGGCGTATCCGCGAACTGTCGCCCGCTGCCGATCCCAAGTCCCGTACCTTTGCTGCTCGCGTGGCCTTCACGGCCGGCAGCGTTCCGGCGGAGCTGGGCCAAAGCGCGCGGGTGTTTATCCAGACTGCCGACACGGTGCCGCTGTCGGTGCCCTTGTCGGCCCTGACGGCTGAAAATGGCGCCACCTATGTCTGGGTGGTCAACGCCAACAACACCGTGAAAAAAGTCCCGGTGCGAGTCGGCGCCTTCGGCGAAAAAAACGTGCCGGTGCTCGAAGGCCTCAGCCCCGATGACTGGGTGGTGGCGGCCGGCGTGCATGTGCTCCTCGACGGCCAGCAGGTACGGCCGGTGGATCGCTCCAACCGTATGGTCAATCTGACGGCCAAGGAGTAATCCGCGATGGGTTTCAATCTTTCCGAATGGGCGCTGCGTAACCGCCAGATCGTACTGTTCCTGATGCTATTGCTGGCCATCGTCGGTGCGCTTTCCTACACCAAGCTTGGCCAGAGCGAAGACCCGCCATTCACCTTCAAGGCCATGGTCATTCGCACAGTGTGGCCGGGGGCGACGGCCGAGGAAGTGTCGCGCCAAGTCACCGAGCGTATCGAAAAGAAGCTGATGGAAACCGGCGATTACGAAAAGATCGTTTCGTTCTCCCGCCCGGGGGAATCCCAAGTGACTTTCGCGGCGCGCGACTCCATGCATTCGGCACAGATTCCCGAGCTGTGGTACCAACTGCGCAAGAAGATCGGCGATATCCGCCACACCTTGCCGCCGGATGTACAGGGCCCGTTCTTCAACGATGAATTCGGGACCACCTTCGGCAATATCTACGCGCTGACCGGCGAAGGGTTCGACTACGCCGTGCTCAAGGACTACGCCGATCGCATCCAGATCCAGCTGCAGCGGGTCAAGGACGTGGGCAAGGTCGAACTGATCGGTTTGCAGGACGAGAAAATCTGGATCGAACTGTCAAACGTGAAGCTGGCGACCCTTGGCCTGCCCTTGGCGGCTGTCCAGCAGGCCCTTGAAGAGCAAAACACGGTCTCCACCGCAGGCTTCTTCGAAACCGGCAGCGAGCGATTGCAGCTACGGGTTTCGGGGAATTTCCAGACCGTGGAAGAGATCCGCAGTTTCCCGATCCGGGTCGGTGATCGTACGTTCCGTATCAGCGACCTGGCGGACGTGCGCCGTGGTTTCAACGACCCGCCGGCGCCACGTATGCGCTTCATGGGCGAGGATGCCATCGGTCTGGCCGTGGCGATGAAGCAAGGCGGGGATATCCTGGTTCTGGGCAAGGCCCTTGAGGTCGACTTTGCTCGTATCCAGAACACCCTGCCGGCCGGCATGCAATTGCACAAGGTGTCGGACCAGCCGGCAGCGGTGAAGACCGGGGTCGGTGAGTTCGTCCAGGTGCTGGTGGAAGCGCTGACGATCGTGCTGCTGGTGAGCTTTTTCTCCCTGGGGTTGCGCACCGGGATGGTGGTGGCCCTGGCGATCCCATTGGTGCTGGCGATGACGTTCGCCGCCATGTATTACCTGGGGATCGGCCTGCACAAGATTTCCCTCGGCGCGCTGGTATTGGCCCTGGGGCTGCTGGTGGACGACGCGATCATCGCGGTGGAGATGATGGCGATCAAGATGGAGCAGGGCTATGACCGGATCAAGGCCGCCAGTTTCGCCTGGACCAGCACCGCATTCCCGATGCTCACCGGTACGTTGATTACGGCGGCGGGCTTCCTGCCAATCGCCACCGCGCAATCGGGCACCGGCGAATACACCCGCTCGATTTTCCAGGTCGTGACCCTGGCGCTGGTCGCCTCCTGGGTGGCCGCCGTGGTGTTCGTGCCGTATCTGGGGGAAAAGCTCCTGCCGGACCTGGCGAAAATTCATGCGGCCAAACATGGCACGACTGACGGCCAGACCGACCCTTACGGCACGCCGTTTTACCAGCGTGTCCGGCGGATGGTGGAGTGGTGCGTGCGTCGGCGCAAAACCGTCATCCTGCTGACCGTGCTGTTGTTCGTCGGCTCTGTGGTGTTGTTCCGGTTCGTGCCGCAGCAGTTCTTCCCGGCATCGGGGCGGCTGGAGCTGATGGTCGACCTGAAACTGCAGGAAGGCGCCTCCCTGAGCAACACCGCCGAGCAGGTCAAGCGCCTGGAAGCGCTGCTCAAGGACCATGCCGGCATCGACAACTATGTGGCCTACGTCGGCACCGGTTCACCGCGCTTCTACCTGCCGCTGGACCAACAACTGCCGGCCTCCAGCTTCGCCCAGTTCGTGGTGCTGGCCAAGACCATCGAAGACCGTGAGCCTTTGCGCAGTTGGTTGATCGCGACCCTGAACGAACAATTCCCGACCTTGCGCTCGAGGGTCACTCGCCTGGAAAACGGCCCGCCGGTCGGCTACCCGGTGCAGTTCCGCGTCACGGGTGAGCACATCGAAGAAGTCCGGGCCCTGGCGCGGAAAGTGGCGACGAAAGTTCGCGAAAACCCCTACGTGGTCAATGTGCATCTGGACTGGGAAGAGCCGAGCAAGGTGGTGTACCTGAACGTCGACCAGGACCGCGCCCGGGCCTTGGGCGTCAGCACCACCCACCTGGCGAGTTTCCTGCGCAGCTCTCTCACCGGCTCCAGCGTCAGCCAGTACCGGGAGGACAACGAACTGATCGAAATCCTGCTGCGCGGTACGGTGCATGAGCGCACCGAGCTGTCGTTGCTGCCGAGCCTGGCGGTGCCGACCGACAACGGCAAGAGCGTGGCCCTGTCGCAGATCGCGACCTTGGAGTACGGCTTCGAAGAGGGCGTGATCTGGCACCGCAACCGTCTGCCGAGCGTGACCGTACGGGCCGATATCTACGGCAAGGAACAGCCGGCGACCCTGGTGCAGCAGATTTTCCCGACCCTGGAGCCGATTCGTGCCGAACTGCCGGACGGTTACCTGCTGGAAGTGGGCGGTACGGTGGAGGATTCGGCCCGCGGCCAGAAATCGGTGAATGCCGGCGTGCCGTTGTTCATCGTGGTGGTGCTGACGTTGCTGATGCTGCAACTGCGCAGTTTCTCCCGCACGGCCATGGTGTTCCTCACCGCGCCCCTGGGGTTGATCGGCGTCACGCTGTTCCTGCTGGTATTCCGTCAGCCGTTCGGTTTTGTCGCCATGCTCGGTACCATCGCGCTGTCGGGGATGATCATGCGCAACTCGGTGATCCTGGTGGACCAGATCGAACAGGACATCAAGGCCGGGCTGGCGCCTTGGCAGGCGATCATCGAAGCCACGGTTCGGCGCTTCCGCCCGATTGTGCTCACCGCATTGGCTGCGGTGCTGGCGATGATCCCGCTGTCGCGCAGCTTGTTCTTTGGCCCTATGGCTGTGGCGATCATGGGCGGCTTGATCGTGGCTACGGCGTTGACGCTGTTGTTCCTGCCGGCGTTGTATGCGGCGTGGTTCAGGGTCAAGAAAACCTGATAACCGCAGGCTGATTGTTTAATGTGCCGCCGCCTTCGCGAGCAAGCCCGCTCCCACATTCGACCGTATTTCCATGGAGGAACGCGGTTAAATGTGGGAGCGGGCTTGCTCGCGAAGGGGGCGTGACAGTCAATCAAGATACTGGATTGAAAACCCCGGATCAGAGGGTACCGAAAACCTTCTTCGCCAAACTGGTCGCCGCAGCCGCCGGGTTCTGGCGAATGGTGGCTTCCTGCTTGCCGATCATCTCGAACAACCCGTCCAGCGCCTGCTCGGTCACGTAGTTTTCGATGTTGGCGCTCTTGGCGTCCAGCACGCCGAACGTCGCGGCCTGGCCGGCGAAGGCATTGTATTTCTGGGCCAGGCCGACCTTGTCGGTGGCTTGCTTGACGATGGGCAGAAACTTGGCGCGGATCTGCTCGCGGCTGCTCTTGTTCAGGTATTGAGTGGCCGAGTCGTTGCCGCCGCTGAGGATGCCCTTGGCATCGCTCACGCTCATGTTCTTCACGGCATTGACCAGAATCGGCTGGGCCTGGACCACGGCGGCTTCAGCAGCCTGGTTCATGCTGGTTTCCAGCTGATCGACCTGCTCACCCATGCCGAAGGCCTTCATCTTGCTGGCGACTTTGCCCAGCTTGCCTGGCAGCTCGATCTTCACCTCCGGGTTGTTGCTGAAGCCGCCGGGTGTACCCAGTTGCTTGACCGCCACCTGCGCACCTTGGGTCAAGGCGTCCTTGAGGCCACCGGTGGCATCTTGTTGCGACAGGTCGCCCAGGGACAGGGCCATGGCATTGGCGCAGATCAACAGGCCCGCGCACAGGCCGGTGAAACGGAGGGTAGAGCGGAGCATGATGGCGTCCTTGAAAAAAGTGGAAAACAGAATCAGCGTGCGGCGTTGACGCGGATCTTCAACGGCTGCGGATCCTTGCCATCGAGTTGCACGGCGTGCTGTTCAGTGGTGATGAACATCAGCTGGCCGTCCACTTCGATGCGGGCGCTCACGGCATAACGATGGCCGGGCTTGACCTGGGCGGGATCATAACTGAGGTGGAACGGCAGCGGGACCTGGCCTTTGACCGGGCCGCTCTGCTCATCGAGCACTACCGCAGGGGCGTCGGCCATGGAAACGTCCTGCAGGCTCACGCTCAAGGTGGCGTTGGGCGGCAGGGCGATGCGTTGCAGGTAGAAGACTTCGCCGTCGAGGGACGCGGAGGGTGGGGTTGCCGATTGGCAAGCGGCCAGTAAGGCCATGGATGCAAGCAGAGCGAGTTTTTTCATGGGAAAGTACCTGGCTCATTGACGCCAGCCAACGCGGGCGTCAATGAGCATTTAGCGGGTTTGTGTTCAAGCATCGCTGCGTAACGTCGCGGCTCAGGAATCGAACGCGGGGGCTTGAACAGTTTCAGCCAGCGATGCTGGCGCCAGGCTCAGGGGGATGTCAACGTGTTGATCGCCGCCGTCCCAGGTGAAAGTCTGTTCGGTATCAAGGAAAAGAGCGGTATCGCCTCGGTACATTTGCGCCTTTACCGAGAGTTTCTCGCCTACGGACGCCGTCTCGGCACTGATCTGGAAGCGATACTGCCAAGGCTGCTGGAGTGGCCCCCTTGGCGCCATGTTGGAGCCCTGGCCGCCGCTGCTGCTGATCTGCATACCGTCGGCATTTCGAACACTGATTTCGGCACGGCCGGCTTCCGGAAGTTCATAGCCTTCGGGCAGTTGCAGGGTGAGGGTGATGATGTTCATGTTGAATTCCTTTTCAATACGTCGACATTGACGTGGGCCCATCCTAGAGGCCTGCTCCAAAGTTCTCTGTAGGTCTTTTCTTCGTTTGACGTCGCCTTAGCCTCTGCGCAGCGTCGGAGTACGCCTGGCGATTCACCCATCCACCCACCGGAACCGTTCCCTGTTCACGGTGAGTGATCGGCCAAGGTCAAATGTCCGGGCTGACGGCGACCTCCGCCGCATCTTCACTGCGATGCAACGCCACCTGGCGAATCGACAGGCGAATTTCCGCCGGCAGCACCCGCTTGGCCGCGCCTTCGGCCAGTTCGCCCAGGAGCTCGTGGTAGCTGAGTTTGCCGGCCTCGTCGCGGCGCAGCACATCCAGGTCCAGCATCGTCTGGATGAAGTGACGGAACAGGCTCTTATCGAAGAATTCCGGCGCATTCAGGCCATGCAGGATCGACAGGCGCTGGGCCATGACGGTGCAGAGGTCTTCCAGTTCTTCGGCGCTGATGGTGTTCTGACCGCTGTTGAGCAGCAGCGAGACGGTCATGTAGAAGCGCTGCAAGGTCTGGGCAATGCTCTTCGACAGCAGGGTCAGCAGCACGAAGTGCCGCGAACTCGGCGCCGGCCGCAGGTACAGGTCGTTTTCGAAACGCAGCAGGCCCTGTTCGACAAACGCCTCGAGCCACTGGTCGATCACACCGTCCAGTTCTTCCAGCGACCAGCGAATGAACAACTCCGATTGCAGGTACGGGTACAACGCGTGGGTGTAGCGCAGGATCTGTTCGCGGCTCATGCGCGAGCTGCTCTGGAAGAAGCTCGCCAGCAATGCCGGCAGGGCGAAGATGTGCAGTACGTTGTTGCGGTAGTAGGTCATCAGCACCGCGTTCTGCTCGTCCAGGTACAGAATCTTGCCCAAGGCATCGCTCTGTTCCGACAGCAGGTCCATGCCCTTCACGTGTTCGATCAGCGCTTGGCCATCGCCTTCGGGCAGGGTGGTGTGGGGCGAGTACGGGACTTTGCGCAGCAACGCCAGGTACAGGTCCAGCACCCGCGCCATGGCGCGGTCGTCCAGGGCCAGGCGGCTGGTGGACAGCAGCGCCAGGGCGACGAGGTTGACCGGGTTGATGGCCGCGGCTTCGTTCAGGTGCCGGGCCACGCGCTCGCCGAGGCGATGGGTGGTCGCGTTGAGCCAGGCCGGTTTGAATTGCGGGCCCAATTCCTGTTGGCGCCAACCGGGCTGTTCGCTGTCGAGGAATTCCGCCAGTTTGATCGGCTCGCCGAAGTTCACCGCCACCTGGCCGAAGCGCTGCTTGAGGGCGCCGATGACCTTGAAAATGTCGAAGATCGATTCTTTCTTCTTGCTGGCCCCGCGCAGCTCGCCCAGGTAGGTGCGGCCTTCCAGCACCCGCTCATAACCGATGTACACCGGCACGAACACGATGGGCATGCGCGAGGAACGCAGGAAACTGCGCAAGGTGATGGCGAGCATGCCGGTCTTGGGTTGCAGCATGCGCCCGGTGCGCGAGCGACCGCCCTCGACGAAGTACTCCACCGGAAAGCCTTTGGTGAACAGCGTGTGCAGGTATTCGTTGAACACGGCGGTGTAGAGCGGGTTGCCCTTGAAGGTACGGCGCATGAAGAACGCCCCGCCTCGGCGCAACAGGCCGCCAATCACCGGCATGTTGAGGTTGATGCCGGCGGCGATGTGCGGTGGCGTCAGGCCGTTGCGAAACAGCAGGTAGGACAGCAGCAGGTAATCGATGTGGCTGCGGTGGCACGGCACGTAGATGACTTCGTGGCCCTGGGCGACGTTCTGCACGCCTTCGATGTGGTTGACCTTGATGCCGTCGTAGATTTTGTTCCAGAACCAGCTCAGCACCACTTCCAGGAAACGGATCGCGGTGTAGGTGTAGTCCGAGGCGATCTCGTTGCCGTAGCGCAGGGCCTGGGCCTTGGCTTTTTCCGGGGAGATCTTTTCCCGCTCGGCTTCCTCGGCAATCGCTTGCTTGACCAGCGGCTGGTTCAACAAGCCCTTGACCAGGTTGCGTCGGTGGGAAATGTCCGGGCCGATGACCGCCGCTTTCAGATTGCGGAAGTGCACCCGCAGGATTCGCTGGGCCATGCGCACGGTGCGTTCGTGGCCCTTGTCGTGTTCGATCAGTTCGCGCAGGTGGATTGGTGCGGAGAATTGCACGCGAGTCTTGCGCCCCAGAATCATGATGCTCAGCAGGCGACGCAAGCGCCCGGTGACGGCCCAGCTGTCGGCGAACAACAGCTTCCAGGGGCTGGATTCGCTGTCGGGCGACTGCCCCCAGAACACGCTGACCGGGATGATCTGGGCGTCTTCGGCGGCATTGTGGGTCAGGGCGTCGACCAGTCGCGTCAGGGTGGGCGGCGCGCCGCGCTTGTCCTGTCGCCCGATCCAGTCCGGCGCCGGCGTCAGGTAGAAAAACGCCGCCGGCTCCAGCAGGTTGCCCACGGACACCGGCAATACCGGACGGGGCAGGCCGGCCTTGGTGCATTCGGTATCGAGCACCGCCAGGTCGGTGAGCGAAGGATCTTGCAGGACGTAGAACACCGGACGACTGCGGTCGAGGTTGAGGGTAAAGGACGACTGGTTGATGGTCTCGGAGCGAACCCAGAGGTACAACAGTCGGCGCAGGGTGCCAAACACAAGACGACGGAACGGGGAGCGGGTCATACGGCTTCTGCATGAGTGGATAAGATCAAGCGGCCGCTAGTGTGCCGGATTCGTCGAAAATCGGCAAAAAAGCGGCGAAGTAAAGTCAGTTGAGAGTTTTTGTGTCTGTCATATACTCGGCCAGTGACTGCCACGGCCTCCCTTATGGACGGCTGGACAGCTAACGTTCGTACGGCTTTCCCTCGAAAAGCCGACTTAAAAATAAAAATGGGAGTGAGCATCATGGCAGCACGGGAAACCGGCAGTGTGAAGTGGTTCAACGACGCCAAAGGCTACGGCTTCATCCAGCGTGAAGGTGGGGCGGATGTGTTCGTGCATTACCGCGCCATCCGTGGCGAAGGCCACCGTTCACTGACCGAAGGCCAGCAGGTCGAGTACGCGGTGGTGGAAGGGCAGAAGGGCTTGCAGGCTGAGGATGTGGTGGGGTTGTAACCCCACGCCTGAAGCCCAGGTAGATCCCTGTGGGAGCAAAGCTTGCTCGCGATAGTGATAGGTCAGCTTGCATCAATGTTGAATGTACTTCAGCCATCGCGAGCAAGCTTTGCTCCCACAGTGCCCCCACATTTGGATCTAGTCTGGACCTGAGACGGGTGTCACGCTGTCTTCCAGGTAATCTCCTCTTCCCCATCGGCGCTGATGCGAATCCAGCGATCCGCCGATTCTTCCCCTTCTTCCTCCACCCACGACCCAGGCGCGCAGCGCACTTCGACGTTCAGTGCGGCGAAGGCGGCGCGGGCGCAGGCGATGTCGTCTTCCCACGGGGTCTGGTCGCTTTCCAGGTACAGGCTGTTCCATTTGCCCACGGCTTTTGGCAGCCAGGTCACCGGGATGCTGCCGGCCTTGCACTTGTAGGTCTGGCCTTTCTGTACCCAGTCGCTGCACGGGCCCAGGGCTTGGCCGAGCCAGGCGGCGATGGCCTTGTGGTCGACGTCGGCGTCTTTGAGGTAAATCTCGATATCGGGTTGGCGCATGGATGTCCTCGCTGCGGTCTTGAAAAATCCATTCGCGGATTTAACTGGCCCCGAACGGTTGCCCGGGGTCCGGAATCAAAAAAGGTTATTGAAGAACGAAATAATCGTAGCGCATCGACACCGTGACCTCGAACGGCTCGGCCTGCTCGATCACGCTGGCGCGGCGTTCGGCGCTGGCGCGCCAGCCGTGGGGCGTCATGGCCAGCAGGTTGGCGCGGTCCTGGCCGTTGTCGAGGGTCAGCTTGAATTCGAGGGTTTCGCTGTGATCCAGCACCATGCCCGACGGCACCAGGGCCAGGTGCTTGTCGTCGGTGTATTCGCGCACTTCGTCATACAGGCGCTCGCGCAACTCCATCAGGTGGCCGGCGGTGGGGCCGACTTTCATCAGGCCGCCGCCGGGGCTGAGCAGGCGCTTGGCCTCCTGCCAGTCCAGCGGGCTGAACACGCTGACCAGGAACTGGCAGCAACCGTCCGCCAACGGCACCCGCGCCATGCTGGCGATCAACCAGGTCAACTGCGGGCTGCGTTTGCAGGCGCGCTTGACCGCCTCGCGGGAAATGTCCAAGGCGTAGCCATCGGCATGGGGCAACGCCTCAGCGATCTGCGCGGTGTAGTAGCCCTCGCCACAGCCGATGTCCAGCCAGCGCCCAGGCGCGCGTTCGGCGGCCAGTTCCGCCAGGCGCCGGGCGACCGGGGCGTAGTGCCCAGCGTTGAGAAAATCGCGGCGGGCCTCGACCATGGCCTGGTTGTCGCCGGGGTCGCGGCTGTTTTTGTGCTGCACCGGCAGCAGGTTCAGGTAACCCTGGCGCGCGCGGTCGAAGCGATGGCCGGCCGGGCACACCACGCCGTTGTCCACCGCGTTCAGCGGTTCACTGCAGATCGGGCAGGCAAGCATCAGGCGAGCAACTTGATCAGCGTCTTGTAGTAGATCTCGGTCAGCACGTCGAGATCGGCCGCCAGCACGCGCTCGTTGACCTGGTGGATGGTCGCGTTGACCGGCCCCAGTTCCACGACTTGCGTGCCCATGGTGGCGATGAAGCGACCATCGGAGGTGCCGCCGCTGGTGGACGCCTGGGTCTCGCGCCCGGTGACGTCCCGGATGCTCGACGACACCGCATCGAGCAGTGCACCCGGCTCGGTGAGGAACGGCAGGCCGGACAAGGCCCAGTCGATGTGCCAGTCCAGTTGATGCTTGTCGAGGATGTCGGCGACGCGCTGTTGCAGGCCTTCGACGGTGGACTCGGTGGAGAAGCGGAAATTGAACACCGCCTCCAAGTCACCCGGGATCACGTTGGTGGCGCCGGTGCCGGAATTGAGGTTGGAGATCTGGAAGCTGGTCGGCGGGAAGAAGTCGTTGCCGTGGTCCCAATGCTCGGCGGCCAATTCAGCCAAGGCGGGCGCGGCAAGGTGGATCGGGTTCTTCGCCAGGTGTGGATAAGCCACGTGGCCTTGCTTGCCGCGCACGGTCAGTTTGGCGCCGAGGGAACCACGACGGCCGTTCTTGACCACATCGCCCACCAAGGTGGTGCTCGACGGTTCGCCGACGATGCACCAGTCCAGTCGCTCCTGGCGGGCCTTGAGGCGTTCGACCACGGCTTTGGTGCCGTGGTGGGCCGGGCCTTCTTCATCGCTGGTGATCAGGAAGGTCAGCGAACCTTTGTGGTCCGGGTAATCGGCGACGAACCGTTCGGCCGCCACCACCATTGCCGCCAGGCTGCCTTTCATGTCTGCTGCGCCACGGCCACAGAGCATGCCTTGCTCATCAATGACCGCATCGAACGGGTCGAGCTGCCAGGCCTGCACCGGGCCGGTCGGCACCACGTCGGTGTGCCCGGCGAAGCACAGCACCGGGCCGTCCTGCTTGCCATGGCTGGCCCAGAAGTTATCCACATCCTCGATGCGCATCGGCTCGAGCGTAAAGCCCGCGTTGCCCAGGCGCTGCATCATCAATTTCTGGCAATCGGCATCCACCGGCGTCACCGACGGACGGCGGATCAGGTCGCAGGCGAGTTGCAGGGTCGGCGAGAGGTCGGCGTGGGCCGTCATGGAAAACTCCGGAAAGCTGGAAAGGAGATCACAGTCCATGTGGGAGCGGGCTTGCTCGCGAAGCTTTTAGCGTCAGTGATGACGCCTTCGCGAGCAAGCCCGCTCCCACAGGTCCTGAGTGCGACCGTTGAATTGTATTCGGTCGAGGCTTACAAAATGGCGGTTATCTTATAGCAAAACGACCACCATGGGCCCTGGTGCTGGTCAGTTGGAACACAAATCCTGTGGGAGCGAGCTTGCTCGCGATGGCGGTGGATCAGTCGATACTCTATTGACTGGGCTGACGCCATCGCGAGCAAGCTCGCTCCCACAAGGGGAAATTGGTCGGATTCATTTCGCGACCGGCTCGAATTGCCGCGGCAAAGCCCTATAATGCGCGCCGGTTTTTGGGGTAATGGTCATGAGTACAGAAGATCCACGGTTTGCCGGCATCGCCCGTTTGTATGGCATCGAAGGCCTGGAGCGCCTGCGGGCGGCCCATGTGGCGATTGTCGGCGTCGGCGGTGTCGGTTCCTGGGCGGCGGAAGCCATTGCCCGTTGCGGCGTGGGCGAGATTTCGCTGTTCGACCTGGATGATGTCTGCGTCAGCAACGCCAACCGTCAGTTGCACGCCCTGGACAGCACCGTCGGCAAGCCCAAGGTCGAGGTGATGGCCGAGCGGCTGCGGGGGATCAACCCCGACTGCACTGTGCACGCGGTGGCCGACTTCGTCACCCGCGACACCATGGCCGAGTACATCACGCCGAACATCGACTGTGTGATCGACTGCATCGACAGCGTCAACGCCAAGGCTGCGCTGATCGCCTGGTGCAAGCGCCGCAAGATCCAGATCATCACCACCGGCGGTGCGGGCGGGCAGATCGACCCGACGCTGATCCAGGTCTGCGACCTCAACCGTACGTTCAACGATCCGCTGGCCTCCAAGGTGCGCTCCACTCTGCGCCGCGACTACGGCTTCTCCCGCACCGTGACCCGTCACTACAGCGTGCCTTGCGTGTTCTCCACCGAACAGCTGCGCTATCCGAAGCCGGACGGCAGCATTTGCCTGCAGAAGAGTTTTGTCGGCGACGGCGTCAAGCTCGACTGCGCCGGTGGGTTCGGCGCGGTGATGATGGTCACGGCGACGTTCGGCATGGTCGCGGCGACCAAGGCTGTGGATAAGATCGTGGCGGGTGTGCGGCGGCCGGCGGATAGGACCAAGCCTCAGGTTTGAGGGTGGGGCAGATGGCCTCATCGCGAGCAAGCTCGCTCCCACATTGGATCTCATGGAACACAAATTTTGTGTACGACACAAATCCCCTGTGGGAGCGAGCTTGCTCGCGATGGCGATTATTCAGTCAACTCAAACATCCGCTGCAACACCGCATTCAAGCCATTGCTACGCGACGGCGACAGCTGCCGCGACAATCCCAACTGATTGAACCAATCCGGCAAATCCACCTGCTGCAACTCGTCAGCGGACAATCCGTTGACCCGCGCCAGCAGCAACGCCACCAACCCACGGATCAACCGCGCATCGCTGCTGGCGGAAAACTTCCAGTGCCCGTCATGCAAGCGACCCACCAACCACACCTGGCTTTCACAGCCGTGGACGAGGTTGGCTTCGCACTTGTCCTCGTCGCTCAGGGGCGGCAGGCGTTCGCCCCATTGCATCAGCAATCGGGCGCGTTGTTCCCAGCCGGAGGCGTCCTGGAAAATCTGCAGCGCGGCGACGGCATCGGCAGGCAGGTTCATCGGAGCATCTCCAAGGCCTGGTCCAAGGCCTCGAAGAACCGTTCGAGGTCGGCAGAGTCGTTGTACAGCGCCAGCGACACCCGAATCGCCCCGGACAGCTTCAAGTGCTTGAACAACGGCATCGCGCAGTGATGCCCGGCGCGCACGGCGATGCCTTGCTCGGTCAGCAGGTGCGCCAGGTCGGCGTTGTGGATGCCTTCGACCACGAAGCTGACCAGGGCCAGGCGCGGGTTGCCCACCAGGCGCACGCCGTTGCGGGCCAACAGGCCATGGAGCAGGTAGTCATGCAACGCCGCCTCATGGTCGATGACCGCCTGCGGGTCGAGGTCGGACAGGTAATCCAGAGTTGCGCCCAACCCGATCACGCTGGCAATCGGCGGCGTGCCGGCTTCGAAGCCCAACGGCGCTGGCCGGAAGGTGGCGCTGTGGTAATCGGCCTGTTGCACCATTTCGCCGCCGAACTGCCAATGGCGCAGGTGGCCAAGGGCTTCGGTACGGCCAAACAGCACACCCAGCCCGTCGGGGCCGTAGAGTTTGTGGCTGGAAAACACGTAAAAGTCGCAGCCCAGCGCCTCCACGTCGTGGCGGCCATGGACCACGCCTTGGGCACCGTCGATTACCGTTAGCGCGCCTTGGGCCTTGGCCAGGGCCAGCAGCGCCGGCACGGGCTGCCAGGCCCCCAGCACATTGGATAACTGGCTCACTGCCAGCAAGCGCGTACGCGGGCCGATCAGCTCGGCGGCGGTGCCCGCATCGATCACGCCGTCGGCATCCAGTGGCAACACCACCAGGGTCAATGAACGGCGCTCGGCCAGTTGCTGCCACGGCAGCAGGTTGGCGTGGTGTTCCAGGGCGCTGATGACGATCTCATCGCCCGGGTTGAATAGATGTTCCAGCCCGTAGGCCAGCAGGTTCAGCGCCGAAGTGGCGCCGTGGGTGAAGACGATTTGCCCGCAGTTTCCGGCATTGAGCCATTGCGAGACCTTGAGACGGCTGTCCTCGAACGCCTGGGTGGCATGGGCGCCCGGCAAATGTTGCGCACGGTGCACGTTGGCCGCGCCGTTGGCGTAGTAGTGCGTCAGGGCGTCCAGCAGGGCTTGGGGCTTTTGCGTGGTGGCGGCGCTGTCCAGATAGGTCTGGCCTTGCCGTTGCAGGGCGGCGATGGCCGGGAAATCGGCACGCCAGGGGGATTGGATCAACATGCTTTCGGGCCCTGCTGGAATGACGCCGGCCCCCGTGAGGGCGGGCTTTTTTTTGTGGGAGCCGAGCTTGCTCGCGATGAACGATGACGCGGTCTTGCAGTAAAACCGTGTCGCTGCCATCGCGAGCAAGCTCGGCTCCCACAAAAAAGCCCGCTCCCACAGGTGGTGGTGTGAAGCTTAGTTGTGAGCGTGCAGCGCTTCGTTCAGCTCGATGGCCGACTTGTGCGTCTTGCATTCCACCGCGCCGGTCTCGGAGTTGCGGCGGAACAACAGGTCAGGCTGGCCGGCCAGGTCGCGGGCCTTGACCACTTTGACCAGTTGGTTGTTTTCGTCCAGCAGCTTCACTTTGGTGCCGGCGGTCACATACAGGCCCGACTCCACGGTGTTGCGGTCGCCCAGCGGGATACCGATGCCGGCGTTGGCGCCGATCAGGCAGCCTTCGCCAACCTTGATCACGATGTTGCCGCCGCCCGACAGGGTGCCCATGGTCGAGCAACCGCCGCCCAGGTCCGAACCCTTGCCGACGAATACGCCCGCCGAGACTCGGCCTTCGATCATGCCCGGGCCTTCGGTGCCGGCGTTGAAGTTGACGAAACCTTCGTGCATCACGGTGGTGCCTTCGCCCACGTAGGCGCCCAGGCGGACCCGCGCGGCATCGGCGATACGCACACCGGCCGGAACCACGTAGTCGGTCATTTTCGGGAACTTGTCCACGGAGAACACTTCCAGCAACTCGCCACGCAGGCGGGCTTCGAGCTGGTGCTCGGCCAGTTCGCTCAGGTCGATCGCGCCCTGGCTGGTCCAGGCCACGTTCGGCAGCAGTGGGAAAATGCCGGCCAGGTTCAGGCCGTGGGGCTTGACCAGGCGATGGGACAGCAGGTGCAGCTTGAGGTAGGCCTCAGGGGTGGAGCTCAGTTGGGCGTCTTCGGCCAGCAGGGTGGCGACCAGCGGCTTGTGACTTTCAGCCAGGCGGGTCAGTAGCGCGGCTTGCGCGGCATCGACGCCCTTGAGGGCTTCGGCCAGTTGCGAGGCCTGGGCGGTGGTGAAGGTGATGGCCTGGTTGCCTTCGCTGTAGCCAAGGATCGGCGCGACAGCGGCAACGATCTCAGCCGACGGCTTGAGCAGCGGCTGTGCGTAGA
This sequence comes from Pseudomonas sp. H3_A02, assembly GCF_054671965.1. Lineage (NCBI taxonomy): Bacteria > Pseudomonadati > Pseudomonadota > Gammaproteobacteria > Pseudomonadales > Pseudomonadaceae > Pseudomonas > Pseudomonas sp. H3_A02. The sequence goes on along the minus strand of NZ_CP162807.1, from coordinate 6,484,284 downwards.
ACACCTCCAGCCAGGCGCCTTCACGGTTTTGGGTGCCGACGCCGAAGGCCAGGCTGAACAGGGTAGTGGACATGAAATTACCTCTACAAAATGGACTGGGCAGGCTTACTTGATCTCTGCCGCATAAATATCTGGCTTGAAGCCAATCAGGGTTCGGTCACCGAGGTCAAGCACCGGGCGCTTGATCATCGAGGGTTGGGCGAGCATCAGTTCGATGGCTTTCGTCTGGTCGAGATCGGCTTTGCGTTCGTCGTCGAGTTTGCGAAAGGTCGTACCGGCACGGTTCAACACCACCTGCCAGCCATGCTCGTTGCACCATTGGGTCAGGTGCTCACGGTCGATGCCGGCAGTTTTGTAATCGTGAAAGTCATAGCGCACCGCGTGATCATCGAGCCAGGTGCGCGCCTTTTTCATCGTGTCACAGGCTTTGATGCCGAAAAGCTGTAAGTGCTTGTTTTCCTTGGGCATGAATGCTCCCCCAAAACGTTCCCGGTATCGTCCTGAAAATCAGCGGACGATTATGCCACGTCGTTCCTTTCAGTGCCTTGACTGTCGCGACGGATCGGACGAGGCGGAACCGACAGGAAAGAAGTGACCACACAGCGCAAGTAAACCCAAGATTTTACGCACAGGAGACCCGCCCATGGATTCCATCTCTCTGACACCGCCCCATCCACTGACGCATCAAGCTGAAGAAACACTTCCGCCCCATTCAACAACATCGACCACCGGGACCGCTGCATCCGTCCCGATCGGCCCTGTCACGGCTGAACAGGACCTGGCAAATCGGACTGGTGCAATCAAGGCCCAGCTCACCCGGGTATTCGAGCCGCATATAAACGGTGCCAATCGCCAGGCCTTCGAAGCACTGATCGACGATCGTTCGCGTACCTTGGCCAATGACGGGGAAACCGCGGAAAGCGTCGACGCCGTGCTGACCAAAGGCTCGCGGCTGGATCGCGCGTCCCATGACACTGTTGGATTCGTTCGTTCGGTTCCCTTCGGCGCGGCGTCCATTGCGCTGGACTTCGCCCCGGCGGTGACCGGCAATGGCTCGATTACCGCGCCGTTGGCGCTGTCGGCGATTGCCGGCCTAGTCAGCAGCGCCGCCGACACGGTTGGCAATGGCCTGATCAAGCGCGCCACCAGCGACACCCAGTGGCTGGCGGCCGAAAATGCCGATCTGGAGCCGGTCATGCAGGAAGCCGCCCAGGCGGTGAAGCCGAGCCTGACGACCCAGGCTATCGAAGGCAGCCTGACTTTCCAGACCTTCTCCGCGCGAAACGTGTTGCGCACGGTCATCCAACCCGTCGTGACGAAGACCGTCGATGCGCAAACGGGCAGCAAGGTGGATTCGGTGATAGCTGCCGTCGGTTCTCCGCTTTCAGGCATGGCCGCCTATGACCTGCAACATTCCATCGATAAATCGAAACACCGGATTGGCCCGGAATACCTGTTGGGGCGTCAAGACTGGCATCAGCGTTACAAGGACCTCAAGAATTATGGCGTAGGGAGTGCTGCGTTGGGCATTGCGAAGCGGGTCGGCAGCCTGCCGCTGGACGTGATGCGCGATGGCAGCAAATCGCTGCAAGCCTTGGTTACGCCGACAGGCTTGGTCAGTAGTCTCGGAGCGTTGGCCGGCGGTATTACTGCGATCGGCATGGCCCAGACCGCCGCTGTCAACGCAGCCAGGAGCGCCGGGATTTCGCCTGCCGGTGTTGCGGCGGCTGGCAAGGCGACGGTTACGGCCACGATGGCCCCGGTGCTCGCCGCCTGGGTGACAACGGGAGTGATGACCCAGCCGTTGGCGGACAAGGCCTCCGCCGCGTTGGACAGGCTATCCGCCGGTCCCGCTCATCCGGATGAGCTGCAGGGAATGTTGCCCTTGGTCGAAGTGTCGACGGCCGAACAGATCGGGGAAGATAGCGACAATGAGGGAGACGGCGTCGATGTTGTCTCGGGTCGTTCGACCCTCAATGCCGCTGAGCGAGCTGTTTAGCTTCGGATAGTCGCCGGTCGCTCCTGCCGCGTGGAGGTTGGGAGGGGCCAAGGGGCGACTGCGCATTGACGCTGCCGAGGTGCGACCAATGTGCAAAGGCGGTGGTTCACCCTGGCAGTTAATATGGTACTTCACCGGCCAGCTGTTGCCGCAGATGTGTATGGCTGTCATTGGAAGTCCGTTATGCAAAGCGCCTATACCGTCCTGATCCTGTTGATGTTGGTGGGCGTGTCGCGCCTGATCGGACGGTTGATCCCGCTGCCGTTGCCCCTGGTGCAGATCGGCGCCGGTGCCTTGCTGGCCTGGCCGTCCCTGGGACTGCACGTGGCCCTCGATCCTGAGCTGTTCCTGTTTCTCTTCTTGCCACCGCTGCTGTTCTCCGACGGCTGGCGCATGCCCAAGCGCGAGTTATGGCGCCTGCGTGGGCCGATACTGACGCTGGCGGTGGGGCTGGTGTTATTCACGGTGGTGGGCGCCGGTTATTTCATTCATTGGCTGCTGCCGAGTATCCCGTTGCCGGTGGCCTTTGCCCTGGCCGCGGTGCTGTCGCCGACCGACGCGGTGGCGGTGTCGGCGATTGCCCGTGACCGTCTGCCCGCACCTTTGATGCACATGCTCCAGGGCGAGGCGTTGATGAACGACGCGTCGGGCCTGGTGACGTTCAAGTTCGCTCTGGCGGCGGCGATCACCGGGGTGTTTTCCCTGGCGGGCGCGAGCCTGGCCTTCGTCCTGGTGGCGGTCGGCGGCCTGCTGGTGGGCGTGGCCCTGAGTTGGCTGGTGGGCCGCTTGCGGGCCTGGATGATTGCCCGAGGCTGGGACGATCCGGCCACCCACGTGGTGTTCATGTTGCTGCTACCGTTTGCCGCCTATGTGCTGGCTGAACGATTAGGCGCCTCGGGCATTCTCTCGGCGGTGGCGGCGGGGATGATGCAGAGCTGGCTCGACCTGTTGCCGCGCCAGACCGGTACGCGGCTGCTCAATCGCAGCGTCTGGTCGCTGCTGGAGTTCGCTTTCAACGGCTTGATCTTCCTGCTGCTGGGGCTGCAATTGCCGGACATCATCAAGGCGGCGACCAGTCACGAAACCACCCTGTGGCCGACACTGTTCTACCGTTGCCTGGAGGTGGTGGCGATTTTCCTGGTGTTGCTGGTACTGCGGTTTGTCTGGGTACAAAGCATCTGGCGGCTGTCCGGGCTGTTACGTCGCTGGCGTGGCGAGAACGAACTGACGTTCGTGCCGACTGCGCGCTCCTGCTGGTTGCTGACCTTCGGCGGCGTGCGCGGGGCGGTGACGCTGGCGGGCGTGCTGTCGGTGCCGTTGCTGCTGGGGGCGGGCGAGGCGTTTCCCGAGCGCGATTTGCTGATCTTCATTGCCGCCGGGGTGATTCTGTTGTCGCTGATCGCGGCTTGCATCGCTTTACCATTGCTGCTGCGGGGTATCGAGAGGAGCCCTGACGACAAACGTCGCAACGAAGTGCGCGAGGCCTGGCGCAAAACCGCTGAAGCGGCGATCCATGCGTTGGAAGTGGAGGAACCGGCCGAGCTGCCCAGTACACCCGATGCGGCTCAGGCCGCGCTGGCGACCGAGGTCAAGGCGCGCTTGATGTCTGAATATCGCCATCAGTTGGAGGTGTTCAACGACTCCGCCGAAGCCCAGGCGCTGGCGTTCGAAATGGACCTGCTGGAACGCCGGCTGCGCTTGAAGGCCTATCGGGCGCAGCGGCTGGAGTTGTATCGCCTCAGCCGTCATCACCAGATTGGGGATGATGTGCTGCGAGAGGTGCTGGGGGAGTTGGATCTGGCGGAGGCGAATTTGGGGTTGGGTAAATAGCAGCCATGGCGCAAAGCCAATTGTGGCGAGGGGATTTATCCCTGTTGGACTGCGCAGCAGTCCCAACGCAGTCAATTCAAGCTGTCTGATACAGCGGGTTGGTAGATTTGAGGGCTGCTTCGCAGCCCCGCGGGGATAAATCCCCTCGCCACAGGATAGATCACCACCACTTTGCGGATCTTCGGCATTTCAGACGCAACAAAGCCCGGTGTGCCTTGTTCTCATAGCAAGTAAAGCCACCCGAAGGCGGCTTCAATCGACACGCAGTTGAGCTTGCTCCGCCCCGTCTGCGTGGCTGGGTCAACCCTGAGAGGGACCCAGACTCCTGCCAGCTTTCGCTGGTGACGGGGGCGATCATGGCTACTGGTATTAGCGAATTCAAGCCAGCTTGGTTCTTGAAACAGGGCTGCATGAGATTTGTTGAAGTGTTAAACCCGTAAAATCAATGGCTTGCTTTAGGGGGCGCGTTTTATTTCTTTGTCTTGTCTGAGCAAGCGATTGTGGTCTGTCAGACGCACCGAAGTTTCCGACAAGTTTTTAAGGTTGTCCGTCGGAAGCGAGGGCTCTAGCCTCTGGGTGTCGCTGCCAATTCAGCGACCGGACGTGAGAATCCGAATACCCACTATGCGCATAAGCGCCCGCCATATAAAGTGCAGGCGCGTTTCGTCCATACATCATGTTATGGCGGCTGTGCGCGGGCATGTTTCGACATGGCCGGGTATTTAGTGGGTGTTTGACCCGGATTCTCACCCCGCGTACGGCTGCCACTCTCTAGTCCGTGAGAAGGCTTTGTGGCGGCTCCAACACCCAAGGAGCATCCAAATGATCAAAGAAACTCCAAACCCACCAAAACCAGCCTCCACTTTTCCCTACGGCGACTATGCACCCGAAAAGCTGCAAGAGGCAGCCGACCGTGTGTTGGATCAATATCTCAAGCCTGATGACGACAGCAAGTCAGAACCCAAACCCTCAGTACTGCTATTCACTGTGGCTGACGGTATCGACACGGAAGTATTGCTGGCCAACCTCAGCGAAACCCTGGCGTCTGCCAATGCAATGCTCAACGACCTTGCCTTCGATCAGGATGGCTCGCGACGGCATGTCGCATTGGGAGTGGCCCAGATGATTGAGTTGGGGATGTTGTTGGCGAACAAGTGCCTGGATCGGGTAGAGCTTCGGACTTGATGTCATAAGTGCCGGCCTCATCGCGAGCAAGCTTTGCTCCCACAGGATCCGGTATCGATCACAGGTTGTGTGAGCCACACAAGTCCACTGTGGGAGCAAAGCTTGCTCGCGATAAATCGAAAGGCAAACACAAAAATACCTGTGAAGCACTGGACCTGTGGCGAGGGGATTTATCCCCGCTGGGCTGCGTAGCAGCCCTAAAGCAGTGAGCTCAATCTTTCTGACACACCGAGTTGGCTGGTTTGGGGGCCGCTTCGCAGCACAACGGGGATAAATCCCCTCGCCACAGAAGCGGCGGCCACTCCCTCGCCACAACAGCGGTCTACTCAAGTCCTGATGCGGGATTAACCCCGACGTTGGATGAACGCGCGGATCCGCTCCGCCGCTTCCACACATTCAGCCAATGGCGCGACCAAGGCCATGCGCACGCGGCCGGCGCCTGGGTTGACGCCGTCCACATCGCGGGACAGGTACGAGCCCGGCACGACGGTCACGTGTTCCTGTTCGAACAGGTCACGGCAGAACGCCGCATCGTCGCCCGCTACGTTCGGCCACAGGTAGAAGCTGCCGTCGGGGCGTTGCACGTCCAGTACCGGGCTGAGGATTTCCAGTACCGCGTCGAACTTCTCCCGATACAGCGCGCGGTTGGCCCGTACGTGGACTTCGTCGTTCCACGCGGCGATGCTCGCCAGTTGGGTCTGCACGGGCATCGCGCAGCCGTGGTAGGTGCGATACAGCAGGAAACCCTTGAGGATGTCCGCGTCGCCGGCCACGAAACCGGAGCGCAGGCCTGGCAGGTTGGAGCGTTTGGACAGGCTGTGGAACACCACGCAACGCTTGAAGTCCTTGCGACCGAGTTCGACGCAGGCGCTGAGCAGCCCCGGCGGCGGGGTTTGTTCGTCGAAGTAGAGTTCGCTGTAGCACTCATCCGCGGCGATGACGAAGTCATATTCGTCAGCCAGGGCGATGAGTTTCTTCAGCACATCCACCGGGATCAGCGCACCGGTCGGGTTGCCCGGAGAGCACAGGAACAAGATTTGGCAGCGTTTCCAGATGTCTGGCGATACCGCATCGAAATCCGGGTTGAAGCCGTTTTCGTCCAGGCACGGCAGGTAGTGCGGCTTGGCCCCGGCCAGGAACGCCGCGCCTTCGTAGATCTGATAGAACGGGTTCGGGCTGACCACCAGGGCGTCGTCGCCCCGGTTGACCACGGTCTGGGTGAAGGCGAACAAGGCTTCACGGGTGCCGTTGACCGGCAGCACATGGCGCGTCGGGTCCAGCCAGCCGTTCGGCACGCTGAAGCGGCGTTCGCACCAGCCGGCGATGGCTTCACGCAATTCCGGGATACCGAGGGTGGTCGGGTACACGGCCATTTTTTCCAGATTGCTGGCCAGGGCCTCAGCCACGAAGCTGGGTGAGCGATGCTTGGGTTCGCCGATGGACAGCGCGATGGGGCGTTTGTCGGGGTTGGGCGTGACGCTGCCGAGCAAGGCGCGGAGCTTCTCGAACGGGTAGGGCTGCAACTGGTTCAGGGCGTTGTTCATCGGGGGCCTCGTTCAATGTGGGAGCGGGCTTGCTCGCGAAAGCGGTGTGTCAGTTAGTGATTATGTTGATTGACACACCGCTTTCGCGAGCAAGCCCGCTCCCACAGGGGGAAATTTGTTCGTTCAGATGCTGATCCGCGTCAGGTTGGCATCAGCTTCCTGGTTAACGCTCAGGTGCCGGACGATGGCTTCCTGCAGGCGGCTGCACAGTTGCGGATCGGACAGCGGCTGGTTGTGAGCGTCGGTGATGAAAAATACGTCTTCTACCCGCTCGCCGAGGGTGGCGATCTTGGCGTTTTGCAGCGACAGGTCGAACTCCAGGAAGATATGGCCGACCCGCGCCAGCAGGCCCGGGCGGTCCGGGGCGCTGAGTTCCAGCACGGTGACCTGGCGCTGGGCGTCGTTGTGGATCGTCACCTGGGGCGCGAAGGCGAAGTGCTTGAGCTGGCGCGGCACCCGGCGCTGGATGATGGTCGGGTAGTCCGCCGGGTTGCGCAGGGCTTCGGTCAGGCCGTCGCGGATCTGCTTGACCCGTGCCGGGTTGTCGCCAATCGAGTCGCCGTCGGTGTCGAGCACGATGTAGGTGTCGAGGGTGAACTGGCTGCTGGAGGTAATGACCCGGGCGTCATGGATGTTGAGGTTGAGCTGGTCCATCGCCGCCACGGTCACTGCGAAGAAGTCGTGCTGGTCCGGGGCGTAGATGAAGATCTGCGTGCCGCCCTCGAACTCGCGCTGGGTGGTTTCCTTGATCAGCACCAGCGGCCCGCCATCGGCCGGTTGCTGCAGGATCGCGTCGCTGTGCCAGGCCACGTCGCCGGCGGTGTGGCGCAGGAAATAGTCATCGCCCAATTGCGACCAGAGCTGCTCGACATCGTCCGGATCGGTGCCGCCTCGCACCAGGATGTCCAGGGCGGCGCTTTGGGTGCGGCGGATCTGCTCTTCGCGGTCCACCGGGTTTTCCAGGCCACGGCGCAAGGCGCGCTTGGTCTCGGTGTAGAGCTGGCGCAACAGGCTGGCGCGCCAGGAGTTCCACAGGCTCGGGTTAGTGGCGTTGATGTCGGCCACGGTCAGCACGTAGAGGTAATCCAAGCGCGTTTCATCGCCGACGATCTGGGCGAAGTCGTGGATCACCTGCGGATCGGACAAGTCCTTGCGCTGTGCGGTGGTGGACATCACCAAGTGGTTCTGCACCAGCCAGACGATCAGCCGGCTGTCCCACACGGGCAGTTGATGGCGCTGGCAGAACGCCTCGGCATCCACTGCGCCGATCTCGGAGTGATCGCCCTGGCGGCCCTTGCCGATGTCGTGGTACAGCCCGGCCATGTAGATCAGCTCAGGCTTGGGCAGCTTGCCCATGAGCTTGCTGGCCAGCGGGAATTTTTCCGACACCTGGGTGTACTGCAGCTTACGCAGGTGCTTGATCAGGTTCAGGGTGTGGGCATCGACCGTATAGATGTGGAACAGGTCGTGCTGCATCTGTCCGACGATGAAGCCGAACTCCGGCAAGTAGCGTCCGAGGATCCCGTAGCGGTTCATCCGGCGCAGGTTGCGGTGCACGCCGATCTTGCACTTGAACAACTCGATGAAGAGGCTGGTGTTGCGGATGTCGTGACGGAAATCTTCATCGATCAGATGACGGTTTTCCCGCAGCAGGCGGATGGTATCGGCGCGTACGCCCTTGATTTCCGGTTGCTGGGCCATGAGCACGAAAATTTCCAACATGGCGAAGGGCGTGCGGCGGAAAACGTTGGCGTTGCGCGCTTCGATGTAGCCGTCGTGCAGTTGGAAGCGCGAGTTGATCGGCAGCGGTGGTTCTTCGTCTTCGGGGGCGAGGATGACTTCCTCGAAGTGCTGGATGATCAGTTCGCTGAGCTGGGCGATGCTCATCACCACGCGGTAGTACTGTTGCATGAAGTTTTCGATGGACTGCTTGGCATCCTGCCCCTCGAAACCCAACAGGCCGGCGATGGAGCGCTGGTGATCGAACAACAGGCGGTCCTCGGAGCGCCCGGCCAGCATGTGCAGGGCGTAGCGGACCTTCCACAGGAATTCCTGGGACGAGGCCAGCAAGGCGTTTTCGCTTTCCACCAGGAAACCTTCACCGGCCAGGGCACGCAGGTTCAGCGTGCCGTACTGGCGGCGGGCGACCCACAGGATCGTCTGGATGTCCCGCAGCCCGCCGGGCGAACCCTTGACGTTGGGCTCCAGGTTGTACTCGGTGTCGTTGTACTTGTGGTGACGGGCCTTCTGCTCGGCGTGCTTGGCCAGGAAAAAGTCCTTGCTCGGCCACATGTGCGCCGTGCTGGTGACATCGAGCATGCGCTGGCGCAGGTGCTCGGGGCCGGCAATGGTGCGGCTTTCCATCAGGTTGGTGATCACCGTCAGGTCGGCGCGGGCCTCGTCGGCGCATTCCTGCACCGAGCGCACGCTCTGACCGACTTCCAGGCCGATGTCCCACAGCAGCGTCAGGAAGCGCTCGATGGAGTCGCGGAAAACCTCGTGATCGGCGCTGTCCAGCAAGATCAGCAGGTCGATGTCGGAGTAGGGGTGCAGCTCACCGCGCCCATAGCCGCCCACCGCCACGAGGGCGATGTCGGCGTCTTCACTCCAATCGAACTGCTCCCAGGCCTTTTGCAGGATGTTATCGACGAACCAGGCGCGGTCCTCGATCAACCGACGGATATCCCGGCCGCTGCGAAAGCGCTGGTCGAGCACTTCGTGGGCCTGGCGGATCGCCTTCTTGAACGCCGAGATGGGGCTTGCCTTCAGGGCCAGTTCAGCCTGGAACTGGCCGCGGTCGAAGAGTTCGGGATCCACCTGCGGCATTGAATGGCTTTCCTTTCTATCTATATCTATCGGATCTATAGGCTGGGTTCGGATCAGGCGGAAACACGCGCGATGGTGTCATCGCTGCGCAGGGTGAAGATTTCGTAGCCGGTCTCAGTGACCAGCAGGGTGTGTTCCCACTGGGCCGACAGCTTGCGGTCCTTGGTGATGGCGGTCCAGCCGTCGCCCAGCACCTTGGTGTCGGCGCGGCCCTGGTTGATCATCGGCTCGATGGTGAAGGTCATGCCCGCTTGCAGTTCCATGCCGGTGCCGGCACGGCCGTAGTGCAGGATCTGCGGTTCTTCGTGGAACACCTTGCCGATGCCGTGGCCACAGAACTCGCGCACCACCGAGAAGCCGTTCTTCTGCGCGTGCTTCTGGATCACCTCGCCGATGTCCCCCAGGCGGCAGCCCGGTTTCACCAGTTCGATGGCCATGTACATGCATTCCTGGGTAACTTTGGACAGGCGCTGGGCCCACTCCGGCACGTTGCCGACGTGGAACATGCGGCTGGTGTCGCCGTGATAGCCGTCCTTGATGACGGTGACGTCGATGTTCAGGGTGTCGCCATCCTTCAACGGTTTTTCGTTGGGGATGCCGTGGCAGACCACGTGGTTGATCGAGGTGCAGATCGACTTCGGGAAGCCTTTGTAGTTGAGTGGGGCCGGGATGGCCTTCTGCTCATTGACGATGTAGTCGTGGCAGATGCGATCCAGCTCTTCGGTGGTCACGCCGGGCTTGACGTAGTCGGCGATCATCTCGAGCACTTCGGCGGCGAGTTTGCCGGCGACACGCATTTTAGCGATGTCCTCGGGGGTCTTGAGGGTAACGGTCATACAGGCTCTCTCTGCGCTCGACGGCGCTGTTCAAAGCGAAATAGGCGGCGGAGGATGCTCCGAACGGCCCTGAAAGAGGCGATTCTAACAGACGATCAGTACAAAGAACCCTCCAGCCTGGAACTCTGTGGCGAGGGGCGCGAGTGGGAGCAAGGCTTGCTCGCGACCCAGGCGACTCGATTTCTGAAGGGCCGCATCGCCTTCGTCGCGGGCAAGCCTTGCTCCCACCATCCACCCACCACAGGGGATTTCAGAATCCGTGTTCCGTTTTCGCCCTTGCTGTGGTATAAAATGCGCCGCTTTCCGGGGATGACCCCGTAAGCTTAAATCCACACACGTGTCGACACGATGACCTGGGTGCCTCGGCTTATATAAGCCGCTGGTTGGTCATTGGGATACGTGGAGGCCAAACCCGACTTATCAAGGAACTATCATGTCCCAAGTCAACATGCGCGATATGCTGAAGGCCGGTGTGCACTTCGGTCACCAGACCCGTTACTGGAACCCGAAAATGGGCAAGTACATTTTCGGCGCGCGTAACAAGATCCACATCATCAACCTTGAAAAAACCCTGCCAATGTTCAACGAGGCACTGACCTTCGTAGAGCGCCTGGCCCAGGGCAAAAACAAGATTCTGTTCGTCGGCACCAAGCGTTCCGCTGGCAAGATCGTTGCTGAAGAAGCAGCACGTTGCGGTTCGCCGTACGTCGATCACCGCTGGTTGGGCGGCATGCTGACCAACTTCAAGACCATTCGCGCTTCCATCAAGCGTCTGCGTGACCTTGAAGTCCAGTCCGAAGACGGTACTTTCGCCAAGCTGACCAAGAAAGAAGCGCTGATGCGCACTCGCGATCTTGAGAAGCTGGACCGCTCCCTGGGCGGTATCAAGGACATGGGCGGTCTGCCTGACGCACTGTTCGTGATCGACGTTGATCACGAGCGCATCGCGATCACCGAAGCCAACAAGCTGGGTATCCCGGTCATCGGCGTTGTCGATACCAACAGCAGCCCGGAAGGCGTTGACTACATCATCCCAGGTAACGATGACGCCATCCGCGCCATCCAGCTGTACATGGGTTCGATGGCTGACGCTGTGATCCGTGGTCGCAACAATGTTAACGGCGGCACCGAAGTCTTCGCTGAAGAAGCTCCGGCAGCAGCCGCTGAGTAATCGACGCCCCTGGCGTTGACTCAGTAAGCAAAAAGGGGGCTTGGCCCCCTTTTTGCCACCTCGAAAACCATTTGCCGCCGGCGCAGTGACCTGTTTGTAACCTGCCGCGGCCTATAAGCAGTGGTTTTCCAGGAAGAATTGATCGCCCGTTCGATCGGGTGGAATGGTTGAAAACCTATCCAAGAGGATTTTGAAATGGCAGAGATTACTGCAGCGTTGGTCAAAGAACTGCGCGAGCGTACCGGCGAAGGCATGATGGACTGCAAGAAAGCCTTGACCAAGGCTGGCGGCGACATCGAGAAAGCCATTGATGACATGCGTGCTTCGGGCGCCATCAAGGCTGCCAAGAAAGCCGGCAACATTGCCGCTGAAGGCGCGATCGGCATCAAGGATGACGGTAAAGCTGCCGTTATCATCGAAGTCAACTCGCAGACCGACTTCCTGGCCCTGCAAGACGACTTCAAGGCATTCGTTGCCGCCAGCGTCGAAAAAGCATTCGCCGACAAACTGACCGACGCAGCTCCGCTGATCGCCGCTCAGGAATCGGCTCGTGAAGCCCTGGTTGCCAAAGTAGGCGAAAACGTCAACATCCGTCGTCTGGTTCGCGTCGAAGGCGATGTTGTCGGTTCTTACCTGCACGGCAACAAGATCGGCGTCGTTGTAGCTCTCAAAGGCGGCAGCGTCGAGCTGGCCAAGGACATCGCGATGCACGTCGCAGCCAGCAACCCTGAGTTCCTGCTGCCGTCGGAAGTTTCCGCTGATGCCATCGAGCGCGAAAAAGCCGTGTTCATGCAGCTCAACGAAGACAAGATCAAAGGCAAGCCTGCCGAAATCGTTGAAAAAATGGTTGCCGGTCGTATCACCAAGTTCCTGGCTGAAGCCAGCCTGGTTGAGCAGGCGTTCGTCAAGAACCCTGAAATCAAGGTCGGCGAACTGGCCAAGAAGGGCGGCGCTGAAATCGTTTCCTTCACTTACTTCAAAGTGGGCGAAGGCATCGAGAAGCCAGTAGACAACTTCGCTGAAGAAGTGGCTGCTCAGCTGGCTGCCAGCAAGCAATAAGACAGTTTTCATAACTGTCGCCCTGAAGAGGCTGCCCGCTTATGCGCGCAGCCTCTTTTCAGATGGGGATGCCGATTTTTATTGGTTTCCTGTCGGAACTGGCTTACAAAGCCCGTGTTCCGATGACGCTGTGTCAGCGTCAAGCTAGAGTGAACGCAGGCTGCAAACAGTCCGCAAAGAATTTTTGAAAATACGCCGCAGGAGAGATTCGCAATGGCTCAGCAGGGCAGTGGTTATCAGGCTCGCTATAAACGCATTCTACTCAAGCTTAGCGGCGAGGCCCTGATGGGCTCGGAAGAGTTCGGGATCGATCCGAAAGTGCTGGATCGCATGGCCCTGGAAGTTGGCCAACTGGTCGGGATCGGCGTTCAGGTCGGCCTGGTCATCGGCGGCGGCAACCTGTTCCGCGGTGCGGCGCTGAGCGCGGCCGGCATGGATCGGGTCACAGGCGACCACATGGGCATGCTGGCCACTGTGATGAACGCCCTGGCTATGCGCGACGCGCTGGAGCGTGCCAATATCTCGGCCATCGTGATGTCGGCCATTTCCATGGTTGGCGTGACCGATCACTACGACCGCCGCAAAGCCATGCGCCACCTCAACGCCAAGGAAGTGGTGATTTTTGCCGCCGGTACCGGTAATCCGTTCTTCACCACGGATTCGGCTGCCTGCCTGCGAGCGATCGAGATCGATGCCGATGTCGTGCTCAAGGCAACCAAGGTCGATGGCGTCTATACCGCTGACCCGTTCAAGGACCCGCATGCCGAGAAGTTCGATCATCTGACCTACGATGAAGTGCTGGATCGCAAGCTGGGTGTCATGGACCTGACGGCTATCTGCCTGTGCCGCGACCACAAGATGCCGCTGCGCGTCTTTAACATGAACAAGCCTGGCGCCCTGCTGAATATCGTCCATGGCGGCGCCGAAGGAACACTGATCGAGGAAGCTCAACAATGATCAACGAAATCAAGAAAGACGCTGAACAGCGCATGCAGAAATCCCTGGAGTCCCTGGCACACAACTTCGGTCGCATCCGCACCGGCCAGGCGCACCCGAGCATCCTCGAGGGCGTGATGGTGCCGTACTACGGTTCCGATACCCCGATCAAGCAAGTGGCCAACATCACCGTCAAGGACGCGCGTACCCTGCAGGTCGTGGCCTTCGAGCGCAACATGCTGGGCGCGGTCGACAAGGCTATCGGCAGTGCCGGCCTGAACCTGAACCCGACCAACCTGGGTGAGCTGCTGCTGATCTCCATGCCGGCCCTGACTGAGGAAACCCGTAAGGGCTTCACCAAGCAGGCGCGTGATGTGGCTGAAGACGCTCGTGTTGCCGTGCGCAACATCCGCCGTGATGCCAACAGCCAGCTCAAGGACCTGGTCAAGGAAAAGGAAATCAGCGAAGACGAAGAGCGTCGCGCCACTGGCGAGATCGACGACCTGACCAAGAAGTATGTGGCTAAGATCGATGCGGATTTGGCGCAGAAAGAAAAAGACCTGATGGCCGTATAAGGGTCTCGTTTTCATGGAAAAGACCAAGCAGGCCGTGCCGTTTGCGGTGCCGCGCCATGTGGCGATCATCATGGATGGCAACAACCGTTGGGCCAAGAAGCGCTTTATGCCTGGCGTCGCCGGGCACAAGGCGGGGGTCGATGCGGTTCGTGCGGTCATTGAGGTGTGCGCCGAGGCGGGGGTCGAGGTGCTGACTCTGTTCGCCTTCTCTAGCGAGAACTGGCAGCGCCCGGCCGATGAAGTCAGCGCCTTGATGGACCTGTTCCTCAAGGCTCTGCGTCGTGAGGCCAAGCGCCTCAATGACAACAAGATCAGCCTGCGCATCATCGGCGATCGCTCGCGCTTCCATCCTGAATTGCAGGCTGCGATGCGCGAAGCCGAGGCTGCGACGGCGGGTGCCAATCGGTTCGTCCTGCAAATCGCCGCCAACTACGGTGGCCAGTGGGACATTGCCCAGGCCGCCCAGCGCCTGGCGCGGGAAGTCCAGGCCGGGCACTTGCGCCCGGAAGACATCACTCCTGAGCTGTTGCAGACCTGCCTGGCGACCGGCGACCTGCCGGTGCCGGACCTGTGCATCCGTACCGGTGGCGAGCATCGCATCAGCAACTTCCTGCTCTGGCAGTTGGCGTATGCCGAGCTGTACTTCTCCGACCTGTTCTGGCCGGACTTCAAACACGAAGCCATGCGCACCGCACTGGCCGATTTCGCTTCCCGTCAGCGTCGCTTCGGTAAAACGAGCGAGCAGATCGAAGCTGGAGCCCGGGTTTAATGCTTAAACAACGAATCATCACTGCTTTGATCCTGTTGCCCATCGCCCTGGGTGGTTTCTTCCTGCTCAAAGGCGCCAGTTTCGCGCTGTTCATCGGACTGGTCGTGACTCTGGGGGCGTGGGAGTGGGCGCGGTTGGCGGGTTTTCCTGCGCAGTCGGCGCGCGTGGCCTACGCAGCGGCCGTGGCGGCCATGCTGTTCATCATGTACGTGGTGCCTGGCCTCGCGCCTTGGGTGCTCGGTGCCGCGGTGCTGTGGTGGGCGACGGCGACCTTCCTGGTCCTGACCTATCCGCAGACTACGCATCACTGGACCAACACGGCGACCAAGCTGGTCATCGGCCTGTTGATCCTGCTGCCGGCCTGGCAGGGGCTGATCTGGATCAAGCAAGGCCCACTGGGTAACTGGCAGATCATGGCTGTGATGGTGCTGGTCTGGGGGGCCGATGTCGGCGCCTATTTTTCCGGTAAGGCCTTCGGCAAGCGCAAGCTCGCGCCGAAAGTCAGCCCTGGCAAGAGCTGGGAAGGGGTCTATGGCGGTTTGGCCCTGAGCCTGGTGATCACCACCGTGGTCGGTTTCGTGCGCGACTGGACGGTCGCGCAGCTGTTCATGGGGCTTATGGGCGCCGCCTTGATCGTATTCGTGTCCGTCGTCGGCGACCTGACCGAAAGCATGTTCAAGCGTCAATCCGGGATCAAGGACAGCAGTAACCTGTTGCCCGGTCACGGTGGCGTGCTGGATCGCATCGACAGCCTGACTGCCGCGATCCCGATCTTTGCCGTGCTGTTGTGGATGGCGGCACCGTGAGTCGCCCCCAGCAGATCACTGTCCTTGGCGCGACCGGTTCGATTGGCCTGAGTACGCTTGACGTCATTGGCCGGCATCCGGAGCGCTACCAGGTGTTCGCCCTCAGTGGCTTCACGCGCTTGAGTGAGTTGCTGGCGTTGTGCAAACGCCACACGCCGCGGTTTGCCGTGGTGCCCGAGGCAGGCGTGGCGCGGGCGTTGCAGGATGATCTGCGCGCTGCCGGCCTGCAAACCCGTGTGCTGGTGGGGGAGGAGGGGCTCTGCCAAGTGGCTGCCGACCCTGAAGTCGACGCCGTGATGGCGGCGATTGTCGGTGCAGCGGGCCTGCGTCCGACCCTCGCGGCGGTGGAGGCCGGCAAGAAGATCCTGCTGGCCAATAAAGAGGCGCTGGTGATGTCCGGCGCGTTATTTATGCAGGCGGTACGCAAGAGCGGCTCGGTGTTGCTGCCCATCGACAGCGAGCACAATGCGATTTTTCAATGCATGCCGCAGGATTTTTCCCGTGGTCTCGGCGCGGTAGGCGTTCGACGGATTTTGCTGACAGCCTCCGGTGGCCCGTTCCGGCAGACGCCGTTGGAAGAATTGGTGCATGTTTCACCCGAACAGGCCTGTGCACATCCGAACTGGTCCATGGGGCGCAAGATTTCCGTGGATTCGGCCAGCATGATGAACAAGGGCCTGGAACTGATCGAGGCCTGCTGGCTGTTCGATGCCAAGCCGTCGCAGGTCGAGGTGGTGATTCACCCCCAGAGCGTGATTCACTCCCTGGTGGACTACGTCGACGGTTCGGTGCTGGCCCAGTTGGGCAACCCGGACATGCGCACCCCGATCGCCAATGCCCTGGCCTGGCCGGAGCGTATCGACTCGGGCGTTGCACCACTGGACCTGTTCGCCATCGCTCGCCTGGATTTCCAGGCGCCCGATGAACAGCGCTTTCCCTGCCTGCGCCTGGCGCGCCAGGCGGCCGAGGCGGGCAACAGCGCACCGGCCATGCTTAACGCTGCCAATGAAGTGGCAGTTGCTGCGTTTCTCGATGGACGTGTCCGTTACCTCGAGATCGCGAGTATCATCGAGGAAGTCTTGAATCTCGAGGCCGTGGTTTCGGTCGACGACCTCGATACAGTATTTACGGCGGATGCCAGGGCCCGTGAGTTGGCGGGCCAATGGCTGCAGCGCCACGGGCGTTGAAGCTGCGATACGTTAGCCAGGATTGCCCTGGACAGGATTGCGGAGAAAACAGATGAGCGCGCTCTATATGATTGTCGGCACCCTGGTTGCCTTGGGGGTGTTGGTCACTTTTCACGAATTCGGTCATTTCTGGGTTGCGCGTCGCTGTGGCGTCAAGGTCCTGCGTTTTTCCGTGGGCTTTGGCATGCCTCTGCTGCGTTGGCACGACAAGAAAGGCACGGAGTTCGTCGTGGCGGCCATCCCATTGGGCGGCTACGTCAAGATGCTCGACGAGCGCGAAGGCGAAGTGCCGGCCGATCAGCTCGATCAATCCTTCAATCGCAAGACCGTCCGTCAGCGTATCGCCATCGTCGCGGCGGGGCCGATTGCCAACTTCCTGCTGGCCATGGTGTTTTTCTGGGGCCTTGCCATGCTGGGTAGCGAGCAGGTGCGTCCGGTCATCGGTGGGGTAGAGGCCGGCAGCGTCGCCGCCCGTGCCGGGCTGGGTGCCGGGCAGGAAATCGTTGCCATCGATGGGGAGCCGACATCGGGCTGGGCGGCGGTCAACCTGCAACTGGTGCGTCGCCTGGGTGAGAGCGGTTCGTTGCAATTGATGGTGCGCGAGCAGGGTTCCACGGTGGATTCGCCTCGCGAACTGATCCTGGACAACTGGCTCAAGGGTGCCGACGAGCCGGATCCGATCCGTTCCCTGGGGATCAAGCCATGGCGTCCGGCCTTGCCGCCGATACTCGCCGAACTCGACCCGAAAGGCCCGGCCCAGGCTGCCGGCCTGAAGACCGGCGATCGGTTGCTGGCACTCGACGGCCAGCCGGTCAGCGACTGGCAGCAGGTGGTCGATTCGGTTCGTGTGCGTCCTGATACCAAAATTGTGCTGCGCGTCGAGCGCGACGGTGCTCCAATCGACGTCCCGGTGACCCTGGCCGCCCGTGGCGAGAGCAAGGCGCCGACCGGTTACCTGGGGGCGGGCGTCAAGGCGATCGACTGGCCACCGGAAATGATCCGCGAGGTCAGTTTCGGCCCTGTGGCGGCGATTGGCGAGGGTGCGCGTCGTACCTGGACCATGAGCATCCTGACGCTGGACTCGCTCAAGAAAATGTTGTTCGGTGAGCTCTCGGTAAAAAACTTGAGTGGACCGATAACCATTGCTAAAGTGGCGGGCGCTTCTGCCCAGTCGGGCGTCGCTGATTTCCTGAATTTCCTTGCTTATCTGAGCATTAGCCTGGGGGTTCTGAATTTGCTGCCCATTCCGGTACTGGATGGGGGGCATCTGCTGTTTTATCTGATCGAGTGGGCGCGTGGTCGTCCCTTGTCGGATCGGGTGCAAGGTTGGGGGATACAGATCGGTATCAGCTTGGTGGTCGGGGTCATGTTGCTTGCCCTCGTCAACGATCTGGGTCGTCTGTAACGCTTCGCTGAATTGCGAATCTGCCGCATTCTGCGGCAGTTTGTTTATTGCCAGTTGGAATAAGAAAGGACTTCATGAAACGTCTGCTGCTAACTGCGGTTCTCACCGTATTGATGATCGCCGAAGTTCACGCCGAGTCCTTCACTATCTCTGATATTCGCGTCAATGGCCTCCAGCGGGTCTCCGCGGGTAGCGTCTTTGGTGCCTTGCCGTTGAACGTCGGCGAGCAGGCGGATGATCGGCGCCTGGTGGAATCCACGCGTGCGCTGTTCAAGACCGGCTTCTTTCAAGATATCCAGCTGGGCCGTGACGGCAATGTCCTGGTCATCACGGTAGTCGAGCGCCCGTCGGTCGCCAGTATCGAGATCGAAGGCAACAAGGCGATCTCCACTGAAGACCTGATGAAGGGCCTCAAGCAATCCGGCCTGGCCGAAGGCGAGATCTTCCAGCGCGCCACTCTCGAAGGTGTGCGTAACGAGCTGCAGCGCCAGTACGTTGCCCAGGGCCGCTACTCGGCCACCGTCGACACCGAAGTGGTGCCGCAGCCGCGCAACCGCGTCGGCCTGAAGGTCAACATCAACGAAGGTACCGTGGCGGCCATCCAGCACATCAACGTGGTGGGCAACACGGTTTTCCCTGACGAAGACCTGATCGACCTGTTCGAACTCAAGACCACCAACTGGCTGTCGTTCTTCAAGAACGACGACAAGTACGCCCGTGAAAAACTTTCCGGTGACTTGGAGCGCCTGCGTTCCTACTACCTGGACCGTGGCTACATCAACATGGACATCGCTTCGACCCAGGTGTCCATCACCCCGGACAAGAAGCACGTCTACATTACTGTGAACGTCAACGAAGGCGAGAAGTACACCGTTCGTGACGTCAAGCTCAGCGGTGACCTGAAGGTCCCTGAGGACCAGGTCAAGTCGCTGCTGCTGGTACAGAAGGGCCAGGTGTTCTCGCGCAAGCTGATGACCACCACGTCCGAGCTGATCACCCGTCGCCTGGGTAACGAGGGTTACACCTTCGCCAACGTCAACGGCGTGCCGCAGCCGCATGATGAAGACCACACCGTCGACATCACTTTCGCCGTGGACCCGGGCAAGCGTGCCTACGTCAACCGCATCAACTTCCGTGGCAACACCAAGTCCGAGGACGAAGTGCTGCGCCGTGAAATGCGTCAGATGGAAGGTGGCTGGGCGTCGACCTACCTGATCGACCAGTCCAAGACCCGCCTGGAGCGCCTGGGCTTCTTCAAGGAAGTCAACGTCGAGACACCGGCCGTGCCGGGCGTCGATGACCAGGTCGATGTGAACTACAGCGTCGAAGAGCAGGCTTCCGGCTCGATCACCGCCAGCGTCGGTTTCGCCCAGAGCGCCGGCCTGATCCTCGGTGGTTCGATCACCCAGAACAACTTCCTGGGTACCGGTAACAAGGTCAGCATCGGCTTGACCCGCAGCGAATACCAGACACGCTACAACTTCGGCTTCGTGGACCCCTACTGGACCGCGGACGGTGTGAGCCTGGGCTACAACGCCTTCTACCGCACCACCGACTATGACGAGCTCGATTCCGATGTCTCCAGCTATGCAGTAGACAGCTTGGGTGCTGGCGTCAACGTGGGTTATCCAATCAGCGAGACTTCGCGACTCACATTCGGTCTCACCGCCCAGCAGGACGAAATCAGCACTGGCCGCTATACCGTTGATGAGATCTTCGATTTCGTCGAGAAGGAAGGCGATAAGTACCTGAACTTCAAGGCCTCTGCCGGTTGGTCCGAGTCGACCTTGAACAAGGGTGTGTTGGCAACTCGTGGCCATTCCCAGAGCCTGGTATTGGAAACGACTACCCCTGGCAGTGACCTCTCGTTCTTCAAGCTCGACTACCGCGGCCAGCTGTTCCAGCCGCTGACTGACAACTACACCATGCGCCTGCATACCGAACTGGGCTTTGGTGATGGCTACGGCTCGACCGATGGCCTGCCGTTCTACGAGAACTACTACGCCGGTGGTTTCAACTCGGTGCGTGGTTTCAAGGACAGTACCTTGGGCCCGCGCAGTACGCCAAGCCGTGGTGAATCTGTCACGGGTAACAAAGGCACATTGGCGGACCCGGACCAGGATCCACTGCCATTCGGTGGTAATGTCCTGATACAAGGTGGTGTCGAGGTGTTGTTTCCAATGCCGTTCGTCAAGGATCAACGCTCCCTGCGTACTTCGGTATTCTGGGACGTGGGTAACGTATTCGACTCCAGTTGCGATAACGCCAAGAATACCAACGGCTCTTCGTCCAAAGCCGAATGTAACGACATCAGTCTGAGCAACCTGGCCAGTTCCGTGGGTGTGGGCGTGACCTGGGTCACCGCGCTGGGTCCTTTGAGCTTCGCGTTGGCGATGCCGATCAAGAAACCGGATGACGCTGAAACCCAAGTGTTCCAATTCTCCCTCGGCCAGACGTTCTAAGCGTCTGACCCAAGATAACGACAATGGATTTTGTAGGAGTACATCGTGCGTAAGTTGACTCAATTGGTTCTCCTGGCGACCGTACTGGTCGCAGGTCCGGCTTTTGCCGACATGAAGATTGCCGTACTGAATTATCAGATGGCCCTGCTGGAATCCGACGCGGCGAAGAAATACGCCGTGGATGCGGAGAAGAAATTCGGCCCGCAACTGACCAAGCTCAAGGGCCTGGAAAGCAGCGCCAAGGGCATCCAGGATCGACTGGTCGCCGGTGGCGACAAGATGGCCCAGGGCGAGCGCGAGCGTCTGGAGCTTGAATTCAAGCAAAAGGCCCGTGACTTCCAGTTCCAGTCCAAGGAGTTGAACGAAGCAAAAGCCGTTGCCGACCGTGAAATGCTCAAGCAACTCAAGCCGAAGCTCGACAGCGCCGTGGAAGAAGTCATCAAGAAAGGTGGTTTTGACCTGGTGTTCGAGCGTGGCGCAGTGATCGATGTCAAGCCTCAGTACGACATCACGCGCCAAGTGATCGAGCGCATGAATCAGCTGAAGTAATCCATGACAGCGACTATCAAGCTCGGCCAGTTGGCCGAGTTCCTTGGCGCCACCCTGCGTGGCGACCCGGAGAAGGCAATTACTGGGCTAGCCACTTTGCAAGAGGCTGGCCCAGCTCAGTTGAGCTTTCTGGCAAACCCTCAATACCGCAAGTACCTGGCCGACAGCCGGGCCGCCGCGCTGTTGCTCAAGGCCGCTGATGCCGATGGGTTTGCCGGCGATGCCCTGATCGTGCCCGATCCGTACCTGGCGTATGCCCGCATTTCCCATCTGTTCGATCCCAAGCCGAAATCGGTCGCTGGTATTCATCCCAGCGCAGTGATCGCGGCGGATGCCGTGGTTGACCCTACCGCCAGCGTTGGCCCGTTCGTGGTCATCGAAGGCGCGGCCCGAATCGGTGCCGGCGTCACGTTGGGCGCCCATTGCGTCATTGGCGCGCGCAGCGAGATCGGTGAAGGCGGCTGGTTGGCGCCTCGCGTCACCCTGTATCACGATGTACGCATCGGCAAGCGGGTGGTGATCCAGTCCGGCGCGGTGCTGGGCGGCGAAGGGTTCGGTTTTGCCAACGAAAAAGGCATCTGGCAGAAAATCGCCCAGATTGGCGGTGTCACCATTGGCGATGACGTGGAGATTGGCGTCAACACCGCGATCGACCGTGGTGCCCTGGCCGATACGGTCATCGGCAATGGCGTCAAGCTCGACAACCAGATCCAGATCGCCCACAACGTCCAGGTCGGTGACCACACTGCGATGGCCGCCTGCGTGGGCATCTCCGGCAGCACCAAGATCGGCAAGCACTGCATGCTCGCCGGTGGTGTGGGGCTGGTGGGGCATATCGATATCTGTGACAACGTATTCCTGACCGGGATGACCATGGTGACCCACTCGATTACCGAGCCGGGTGCCTATTCTTCCGGCACAGCCATGCAGCCGGCAGCCGAATGGCGCAAGAGCGCGGCGCGTATCCGCCAGCTCGACGACATCGCGCGGCGCCTCAAGCAGGTGGAAAAGCGTGTAGGGGACGTGACCCCTGGCGGTAATGCTTCATCAGATGGCTGATACCATTTCCATATCAAGTGTGCACAGCCGTTAGGGCATCTTGATTTGCTAGCGGAGTGCGCGTCACTCGTGCGCTCCCAATCTTTACATAGGCTTCCCCCCGAAATGATGGACATCAACGAGATTCGCGAATACCTGCCTCACCGTTACCCGTTCCTGCTGGTGGATCGGGTGGTGGACCTGGACGTTGAAGGCAAGCGCATTCGTGCCTATAAGAATGTCAGCATCAATGAGCCGTTCTTCAATGGTCACTTCCCCGCGCATCCAATCATGCCGGGCGTATTGATCATTGAGGCGATGGCCCAGGCTGCCGGGATCCTTGGTTTCAAAATGCTCGACGTAAAGCCTGCCGACGGCACGCTCTATTACTTCGTCGGTTCCGACAAACTGCGCTTCCGCCAGCCGGTCACCCCGGGCGACCAGTTGATCCTCGAAGCCAAGTTCATCAGTTGCAAGCGCCAGATCTGGAAGTTCGAATGCCAGGCTTCGGTCGACGGCAAGCCAGTCTGCTCCGCTGAAATCATCTGTGCGGAACGCAAACTATGAGTTTGATTGACCCTCGCGCAATCATCGATCCGGCGGCCGTCCTGGCCGCCGATGTCGAGGTCGGCCCGTGGTCGATTGTCGGCGCAGGTGTGGAAATCGGCGAGGGTACGGTGATCGGTCCCCACGTAATTCTCAAGGGGCCGACCCGGATTGGGCGGCACAATCGCATCTACCAGTTTTCTTCGGTAGGCGAGGACACGCCCGATCTCAAGTACAAAGGTGAAGAAACCCGTCTGGTCATTGGCGATCACAACGTGATCCGCGAAGGCGTGACGATTCACCGTGGCACCGTCCAGGATCGTTCCGAAACGACCCTGGGCGACCACAACCTGATCATGGCTTACGCACACATCGGCCATGACAGTGTGATTGGCAACCATTGCATCCTGGTCAACAACACCGCGTTGGCCGGCCATGTGCACGTGGACGATTGGGCGATCCTGTCCGGGTTCACCCTGGTGCACCAGTATTGCCATATCGGCGCCCATAGCTTCTCCGGCATGGGCACCGCCATCGGCAAGGACGTCCCGGCCTATGTCACGGTGTTCGGCAACCCGGCCGAAGCCCGCAGCATGAACTTCGAAGGCATGCGCCGTCGTGGTTTCAGCGAAGAGGCGATTACGGCCCTGCGTCGCGCCTACAAGGTGGTATACCGCCAGGGCCTGACGGTCGAGCAGGCGCTCGCCGAACTGGCCGAAGCGTCGGCGCAACACCCGGAAGTCGCGATCTTCCGCGATTCCATCCAGTCTTCGACCCGCGGCATCACTCGCTGACCATGGCTAACGTGCGCGTTGCACTGGTGGCGGGAGAGGCTTCCGGTGACATTCTGGGCGCGGGCCTGATGCGAGCGCTCAAGGCGCAGCACCCCGCGGTGGAATTCATCGGGGTCGGTGGGCCGTTGATGCAGGCCGAAGGCCTGACCTCCTACTTTCCGATGGAGCGCCTGTCGGTGATGGGCCTGGTGGAGGTGCTCGGTCGCCTGCGCGAGCTGCTGGCCCGGCGCAAGAAGCTGATCCAGACCCTGATCGAAGAAAAACCGGATGTGTTCATCGGCATCGATGCGCCGGATTTCACCCTCAATATCGAACTCAAGTTGCGTCAGGCCGGGATCAAGACCGTGCACTACGTCAGCCCGTCGGTCTGGGCCTGGCGGCAGAAGCGGGTGCTGAAGATCCGCGAAGGCTGCGACCTGATGTTGACGCTGCTGCCGTTCGAGGCCAGGTTCTACGAAGAGAAGGGCGTGCCGGTGCGGTTTGTCGGGCACACCCTGGCCGATACCATTCCCCTGGAAGCCGACCGCCAGGCGGCTCGCCAGGCGCTGGGCTTGCCCGATGGGCCGCTGGTGGCCTTGATGCCCGGTAGCCGGGGCGGCGAAGTGAGTCGCCTGGGCGGTCTGTTTTTTGACGCCGCGCAGCGCCTGCGAGCGCTACGCCCCGGTGTACGTTTTGTCCTGCCCTGTGCCAGCCCGCAGCGCCGTATCCAGTTGGAAGCCCTGCTGGTTGGTCGCGATTTGCCGGTGACGTTGCTCGATGGCCGTTCCCATGACGCGTTGGCGGCCTGTGATGCCGTGTTGATTGCTTCCGGCACTGCTACCCTTGAGGCGTTGTTGTACAAACGCCCGATGGTGGTCGCCTATCGCCTGGCGCCGCTGACGTTCTGGATTCTCAAGCGCATGGTCAAGAGCCCCTACGTGTCCTTGCCGAACCTGTTGGCCCAGCGCCTGTTGGTCCCAGAGTTGCTGCAGGACGACGCCACCGCCGAGGCGCTGGCCAACACGCTGTCGCCCTTGATCGACGGCGGCGAGGAGCAGACCCGGGGCTTTGACGAAATCCACCGTACGCTGCGTCGCGATGCCTCCAACCAGGCGGCTGACGCGGTGCTGACCCTGATTGGCGCAAAACCATGAGCAACGTAAAGCTACAGATGGGCCTGGACTTCAACCTGGTCGCTGAAGTGGAAGACCTGGTGGCCGGTGTCGATGAAGTGGGGCGCGGCCCGTTGTGCGGCGCGGTGGTGACGGCGGCGGTGATTCTCGACCCGAACCGGCCGATCCTGGGCCTCAATGATTCGAAGAAGCTCACTGAAGCCCGTCGCGAAAAGCTCTACGACGAAATCTGCGAGAAAGCCCTGAGCTGGTGCATCGCTCGGGCCGAAGTCGAAGAGATCGATGAACTCAATATCCTGCACGCCACCATGCTCGCCATGCAGCGTGCGGTGCAGGGCCTGCACATCACGCCGAAGCTGGCGATGATCGATGGCAATCGCTGCCCGAAACTGTCGATGCGCGCCGAAGCGGTCATCCAGGGCGACGGCAAGGTGCCGGCCATCGCGGCGGCCTCGATCCTGGCGAAGGTCAGCCGTGACCGGGAAATGAGCGCCTTCGAGTTGATCTACCCGGGCTACGGCATCGGCAGCCACAAGGGCTACCCGACCCCCGTGCACCTCGAAGCCCTGGCGCGCCTTGGGCCAACGCCGATCCACAGGCGTTCGTTCGCCCCGGTGCGGCTGGCTTATGAAGCGCGTGATGGCTTGCTGGTGAGTAGTCAGATTACGGTTTCTTGATGCAGGCTGTTTGTGGCGAGGGGATTTATCCCCGCTGGGGCGCGAAGCGGCCCGAAAAGTCTGCCTGACACAACGAGCTCTTAAGATCCAAGGGCCGCTTCGCAGCCCAGCGGGGATAAATCCCCTCGCCACAAAAGTAGTGCGTATGTTTGCCTGGCAAGATGCTCATGGCTGATGTTTTACCCAAGGCCCGGTACAATCCGGGCCTTGTTGTTTTCATGACTTAACGCAGGATCACTATGCCGGCTTCATTCGTTCATCTACGCCTGCACACTGAATACTCCCTGGTCGACGGTCTGGTGCGGATCAAGCCCCTGGTCAAGACCCTGGTGGGCATGAACATGCCTGCCGTGGCGGTCACCGACCAGAACAACATGTGTTCGCTGGTCAAGTTCTACAAGGCCGCCATGGGCGCCGGGATCAAGCCGATCTGCGGCGCCGACCTGTGGCTGTCGAACAAGGACCCCGACGCACCGCTGAGCCGTATCAGCCTGCTGGTGATGAACGCCCAGGGTTATCGCAACCTCACCGAGCTGATCTCTCGCGGCTTCATCGATGGCCAGCGCAACGGCTCGATCATCATCGAGCGCGAGTGGGTGGCCGAGGCCAGCGAAGGGCTGATCATGCTGTCGGCGGCCAAGGAAGGTGAGATCGGCCTGGCCCTGCTCAGCGGCAACCCCGATGAAGCCGAGACCCTGGCCCGTGACTGGATGGCGGTGTTCCCGGAGCGCTTCTACATCGAAGTGCAGCGCACCAACCGTCCCAACGACGAAGAACACTTGCACGCCGCCGTGGCCCTGGCCGACAAGATTGGCGCGCCGCTGGTGGCGACCAACGATGTGCGCTTTATCAAGCAGGAAGACTTTGAAGCCCACGAAACACGGGTTTGCATCGGTGAGGGTCGGGCCCTCGACGATCCGCGGCGGTCGAAAAACTACAGCAACCAGCAATACCTCAAGAGCGCCGAGGAAATGGCCGAGTTGTTCAGCGACCTGCCTGAGGCGCTGGAAAACACCGTCGAGATCGCCAAGCGCTGCAACATCGAAGTGAAGCTGGGCAAGCACTTCCTGCCCAACTTCCCGATTCCCGATGGCATGACCATCGACGAGTACTTCCGCAAGGTTTCCTTCGACGGCCTTGAGGAACGCCTCCGCGTTTTGCTGCCCAAGGACACCACCGAAGATTACGAAGCCAAGCGCCAGGTCTATGTCGATCGGTTGAATTTCGAACTGGATATCATCATCCAGATGGGATTCCCCGGTTACTTCCTGATCGTGATGGACTTCATCCAGTGGGCCAAGAACAACGGCGTGCCGGTGGGCCCAGGCCGTGGATCGGGTGCCGGGTCGCTGGTGGCCTACGTGCAGAAGATCACCGACCTCGACCCGTTGGAATATGACCTGCTGTTCGAACGTTTCCTCAACCCGGAACGGGTTTCCATGCCCGACTTCGACGTCGACTTCTGCATGGATGGCCGCGACCGGGTCATCGACTACGTGGCCGAGAAATACGGCCGCAACGCGGTGAGCCAGATCATCACCTTTGGTTCCATGGCCGCCAAGGCTGTGGTGCGCGACGTGGCGCGGGTGCAGGGCAAGTCCTACGGTCTGGCGGATCGCCTGTCGAAGATGATTCCGTTCGAAGTCGGCATGACCCTGGAGAAGGCCTACGAGCAGGAAGAAATCCTGCGGGACTTCATCAAGGTCGACGAGGAAGCTGCGGAAATCTGGGAGATGGCTCGCAAGCTCGAAGGCGTGGTGCGTAACGTCGGCAAGCACGCCGGGGGCGTGGTGATCGCGCCGACCAAGTTGACCGACTTCTCGCCGATCTATTGCGATGAAGAAGGCGACGGCCTGGTCACCCAGTTCGACAAGGATGACGTCGAGGCGGCGGGCCTGGTGAAGTTCGACTTCCTCGGCCTGCGGACCCTGACGATCATCGACTGGGCGCTGAAAACCATCAACCGCGACCGGGCCAAGGTCGGCGAAGAACCGCTGGACATTGCCTTCATCCCGCTGGATGACAAGCCGACCTACAGCCTGCTGCAAAAAGCCGAAACCACGGCGGTGTTCCAGCTTGAATCCCGGGGCATGAAGGAGCTGATCAAGAAGCTCAAGCCCGACTGCCTGGAAGACCTCATCGCACTGGTGGCCCTGTTCCGTCCGGGGCCGTTGCAATCGGGCATGGTGGATGACTTCATCAACCGTAAGCACGGCCGCGCCGAGCTGGCATACCCGCATTCGGATTATCAGTACGAAGGCTTGAAGCCGGTGCTGGCACCGACCTACGGCATCATCCTGTACCAGGAACAGGTGATGCAGATTGCCCAGGTCATGGCCGGTTATACCCTTGGCGGCGCGGACATGCTGCGTCGGGCCATGGGTAAGAAAAAACCCGAGGAAATGGCCAAGCAGCGCGGCGGTTTCATTGAGGGTTGCGCGACCAACGGCATCGACCCTGACCTGGCCGGTAACATTTTCGACCTGGTGGAAAAGTTCGCCGGCTACGGCTTCAACAAATCCCACTCCGCTGCCTATGGCCTGGTGTCGTACCAGACCGCGTGGCTGAAGGCGCATTACCCGGCGCCATTCATGGCCGCGGTACTGTCGGCGGATATGCACAACACCGACAAGGTCGTGACCTTGATCGAAGAAGTGCGGACCATGAAGCTGCGCCTCGACGCACCGGACGTGAACGCTTCGGAGTTCAAGTTCACGGTGAACGACGAGGGCCGCATCATCTATGGCCTGGGCGCGATCAAGGGCGTGGGCGAGGGGCCGGTGGAAGCCATCACCGAAGCGCGCCAGGACGGGCCGTTCAAGGACCTGTTCGATTTCTGCGCCCGGGTCGACCTCAAGCGCATCAACAAGCGCACCCTCGATGGTTTGATCCGCAGTGGCGCCCTGGATCGGCTCGGGCCTTACTTCCAGGATGAGCCCAAGGCCTACCAGGCCAATATCGACCGCAATCGCGCGGTGTTGCTGGCGGCGATGGAAGAAGCGATCAAGGCCGCCGAACAGACCGCCCGTACCCATGACAGTGGTCACGCCGACCTGTTTGGCGGGTTGTTCGTCGAAGAAGACGCCGATGTCTACGGCAACCATCGCAAGGCCAAGGAGCTGACCCTCAAGGAGCGCCTCAAGGGTGAGAAAGACACCCTGGGCCTGTACCTCACCGGTCACCCGATCGACGAATACGAAGGCGAGATCCGCCGCTTCGCCCGCCAGCGCATCATTGACCTCAAGCCGGCGCGCGACACCCAGACCGTCGCCGGCATGATCATCGCCCTGCGGGTGATGAAGAACAAAAAGGGCGACAAGATGGGCTTCATCACCCTCGACGACCGCTCCGGGCGCATCGAGGCGTCATTGTTCGCCGATGCGTTCCACTCGGCGCAATCGCTGTTGCAGACCGATGCGATGGTGGTGGTGGAAGGCGAGGTCAGCAACGACGACTTTTCCGGTGGCCTGCGGCTGCGGGTCAAGCGGGTGATGAGCATGGAGGATGCCCGTACCAACTTGGCCGAGAGCCTGCGCCTGAAGTTGCAGACCCAGGACCTCAAGGGCGATCAGCTACGCTGGTTGGGCGAATTGTTCAAGCGCCATCGCGGTGCCTGCCCGATCACCATGGAGTACGTACGCCCCGATGCCAAGGCCGTGCTGCAGTTCGGCGAAGGCTGGCGGATCGATCCGGCGGATGCGTTGATTCAAGCCTTGCGTGACCAGTTCGGCAAAGACAACGTCTTCCTCCAATACCGTTGACGGCCAGGGGCCAGTGTTGAAACCGGAATACCCCTGATCTCGACCCGAATTTTTAATCTCGACCTGAACGCGCCTCTCCCTTAAGGTAGGCGCGAATAGACAACCGGCCGGCCCAAGCTCTCTTGGACGTCGACCCAAGACGGACGCCTATGAACCCGAATTTTCTAGATTTCGAACAGCCGATCGCCGACCTGCAAGCCAAGATCGAAGAGTTGCGCTTGGTCGGTAATGACAATTCGCTGAATATCGGCGATGAAATCTCTCGTCTGCAGGACAAAAGTCGCACGCTGACCGAAGACATCTTCGGCAAGCTGACCAGCTGGCAGATCGCCCGCCTGGCGCGGCACCCGCGTCGTCCCTACACCCTGGACTATATCGAGCACATCTTTACCGAATTCGATGAGCTGCACGGCGACCGTCACTTCTCCGACGACGCCGCGATCGTTGGCGGGGTTGCCCGCCTGGACGAGCAGCCGGTGATGGTGATCGGTCACCAGAAAGGCCGCGAAGTGCGCGAGAAGGTGCGCCGCAACTTCGGCATGCCGCGTCCGGAAGGCTACCGCAAGGCGTGCCGCCTGATGGAAATGGCCGAGCGCTTCAAGATGCCGATCCTGACCTTCATCGACACCCCGGGCGCCTACCCGGGCATCGACGCCGAAGAGCGCAACCAGAGCGAAGCGATTGCCTGGAACCTGCGCGTCATGGCACGCCTGAAAACCCCGATCATCGCCACCGTGATTGGCGAAGGCGGTTCCGGCGGTGCGTTGGCCATTGGTGTCTGCGACCAGTTGAACATGCTGCAATATTCCACCTATGCGGTGATCTCGCCGGAAGGCTGCGCCTCGATCCTGTGGAAAACCGCCGAGAAGGCCCCGGATGCCGCCGAGGCCATGGGCATTACCGCCGAGCGTCTCAAAGGCCTGGGCATTGTCGACAAAGTGATCAACGAGCCCGTGGGCGGCGCCCACCGCGACCCGGCTGCCGCGGCGGCACTGATCCGTGCCGAGCTGAGTTCCCAGCTGTCGATGCTCAAGAAGTTCGACAACGACGCGCTGCTGGCTCGTCGCTATGAGCGGTTGATGAGCTACGGTCTCTGATCTGACCAAGCTTCCAGCAGTTGTGGGGGGCAGTGTGGGAGCGGGCTTGCTCGCGAAAGCGGTTTAACATTCAACCCATGTGTTGACTGATTCACCGCCTTCGCGAGCAAGCCCGCTCCCACATTTGATTTGTGCCAAGGCTGATACCCATGAACACAAGCATCGACCTGCCAACCCGGCTCCTCACACAGTTATCCCCCTGGCGCAACGCTGCCACCTGGCGCATCGCCTTCTCCGGTGGCCTCGACTCCACCGTCCTGTTGCACCTGCTCGCGTCTCTCTCCAAAACCCAAACCCTGCCACCGTTAAGCGCTATCCACGTCCATCATGGCCTGCAGGCTGTGGCCGAGGCATGGCCGGACCATTGCCGCTCGTTCTGCAAGGCCCTTGGGGTGCCGCTTGAAGTGGTGAGCGTGCAAGTCCAGCCCGGCGCCAGCGTCGAGCGTGCCGCCCGGGAGGCGCGTTATGGCGCCTTCGTGGCGGCCATCCATGACAACGAAGTGCTGCTCACCGCCCAACATCGTGATGACCAGGCCGAAACCTTGCTGTTTCGCCTGCTGCGGGGGGCAGGGGTAAGGGGGCTGGCAGCGATGCCACGGCAACGGCCTTTGGGCCGGGGGCATCTGCTGCGGCCCTTGCTCGATGTGTCCCGTGCCGAGCTGGAGGCCTATGCGACACAACAGGGATTGAGCTGGATCGACGACCCGTCCAACGACGATCACCGATACGCACGCAACTACCTGCGCCAGCGGATTTTTCCGGCGCTGACCGAGCACTGGCCGCAAGCCTCGGCGACACTGGCTCGCAGCGCTGGACACATGGCCGAAGCCCAAGGTTTGCTGGACGATTTGGCGCGGATCGACTTGGCCCAGGCCGCGTCCCCAGGTGCATTCGACTGGCTTGGGCTGCAATCCCTGGCGCTGGCGCCGTTGCGGGCGTTGTCGCCGGCCCGTCAGCGCAACGCGTTGAGTCATTGGTTGGCACCGATGACCCTGCTGCCCGACAGCGATCACTGGGCGGGCTGGGACTCGTTGCGCGATGCCGCCGACGATGCCCGGCCAATCTGGCGCCTGGCCGGCGGTGAGCTGCACCGGGCCGCCGGGCGGGTCTGGTGGTTATCCGACCACTGGCTATGTTCGCCGTCAGGCGCCGTCGACTGGGCGGATCCGGCGCTGGCGCTGCGCTTGCCGGACAATGGTCGGGTGGTGCTCAACGGCACGCCGCCTGCGGGGCCGCTCAGCGTGCGCTATCGTCAAGGCGGCGAGGTGCTGGCGTTAGCGGGTCGTGGTCATCGTGATCTCAAACGCTTGCTCAATGAAAAGGCCGTGCCGGCGTTCGTTCGCGGCCGATTGCCGCTGCTCTATCAAGGCGAGCAATTGCTGGCGGTGGCTAACCTGGCCGGGCTCGATGCACAGGCTGATGGCAGTTGGCAATTGATCTGGACGCCAGGAAGCCAAGATCTGGGTTTGAGCTGAAAGGGGCTTTCCGGTAGACTACGCTCCCTTCTTGATACAACTTCTGTGGATTCGCCTGAATTGCAGGAGTTGCCGATTACCAAGCAGTCTTTGCTGGGCGATTCCAAAAAATGTGTAGCGAGCAACGTACCGGTGATTTCACTTCCGGTCTGTCCCAACGCGGCGGTTTTTTTGAAAGGTGCACTGTGATTAATGCAGGTGATCGGGGGCTTCGGCCTTCCTTCGCTTTCCCCGGCGGCTCGGACCGCTTTAACGCAGACTTCTAGGGTTTTTCATGACGCGCTACATATTCGTCACGGGCGGTGTTGTTTCTTCATTGGGGAAAGGCATTGCCTCGGCTTCATTGGCGGCCATCCTGGAGGCGCGGGGACTTAAGGTCACCATGCTCAAGCTGGACCCGTACATCAACGTCGACCCGGGCACCATGAGCCCGTTCCAGCACGGTGAAGTGTTCGTCACCCACGACGGCGCCGAGACCGACCTGGACCTGGGCCACTACGAGCGGTTCATCCGCACGACCATGACCCAGAACAACAACTTCACCACCGGCCGTGTCTACGAGCACGTGCTGCGCAAGGAGCGTCGTGGTGACTACCTGGGCGCGACCATACAGGTCATCCCGCACATCACCGACGAAATCAAGCGCCGCATCATCAAGGGTGCCGGCGATGCCGACGTGGCGATGGTCGAAATCGGCGGTACCGTGGGCGATATCGAGTCCCAGCCGTTCCTGGAAGCCATCCGCCAGTTGCGTTTCGAAATCGGCGCCAAGCGCGCGATGCTGATGCACCTGACGCTGGTGCCATATATCGCCACCGCCGGCGAAACCAAGACCAAGCCAACCCAGCACTCGGTCAAGGAACTGCGTTCCATCGGCCTGCAGCCGGACGTGCTGATCTGCCGCTCCGATCATCCGATCGACATCTCGTCGCGTCGCAAGATCGCCCAGTTCACCAACGTTGAAGAGCGTGCGGTCATCGGCCTGGAAGACGCCGACACCATCTACAAGATCCCGGGCATCCTGCACTCCCAGGGCCTGGACGATTTCGTCGTCGAGCGCTTCGGCCTGCAGTGCGCCGGCGCCGACCTGTCCGAATGGGAAGCGGTGGTCGATGCCAAGCTCAATCCGGAACACGAAGTCACCATCGCCATGGTCGGTAAGTACATGGAACTGCTGGACGCCTACAAGTCGCTGATCGAGGCGATGAGTCACGCCGGTATCAGCAACCGCACCAAGGTCAACCTGCGCTACATCGATTCCGAAGACATCGAGAACCAGGGCACCGGCCTGCTCGAAGGCGCCGATGCGATCCTCGTGCCGGGCGGCTTCGGCCTGCGGGGCGTGGAAGGCAAGATCACCGCTGTGCAATACGCTCGCGAAAACAAGGTGCCTTACCTGGGGATCTGCCTGGGCATGCAAGTGGCGGTCATCGAGTTCGCCCGTAACGTGCTGGGCTGGAAAGACGCCAACTCCACCGAATTCGATCGCGCCAGCGGTCACCCGGTCGTGGGCTTGATCACCGAGTGGGAAGATGCCACCGGCGCCGTGGAAGTGCGCACCGAAAGCTCTGACCTGGGCGGCACCATGCGTCTCGGCGCCCAGGAATGCCTGCTCGAAGCCGGCTCCAAGGTGCACGATTGCTACGCCAAGGATGTGATTGTCGAGCGTCACCGTCATCGCTACGAAGTGAACAACAACCTGCTGCCGCAACTGATCGAGGCCGGCCTGAAAATCTCCGGTCGTTCCGGTGACGGCGCGCTGGTGGAAGTGGTCGAGTCCCCGGATCATCCATGGTTCGTCGCCTGCCAGTTCCACCCCGAGTTCACCTCGACGCCAAGGGACGGTCATCCGTTGTTCAGCGGTTTTGTGAAGGCCGCTTTGGCTCAACACCAGAAAAAGGCATAAGACGATGGCCCAGAAGATCATCCGCGTCGGCGACATCGAGATTGCCAACGACAAACCCATGGTGCTGTTTGGCGGCATGAACGTGCTGGAAAGCCGCGACATGGCGATGCAGGTTTGCGAGGAGTATGTGAAGGTCACCCAGAAACTGGGTATCCCTTACGTGTTCAAGGCCAGCTTCGACAAGGCCAACCGTTCCTCTGTGACTTCCTACCGTGGCCCGGGCCTGGAAGAAGGCATGCGGATCTTCCAGGACATCAAGCAAGCCTTTGGCGTGCCGATCATCACCGACGTCCACGAGCCTGCCCAGGCCGCGGTCGTCGCCGAGGTCTGCGACATCATCCAGTTGCCGGCCTTCCTGTCGCGCCAGACCGACCTGGTAGTCGCGATGGCCAAGACCGGCGCGGTGATCAACATCAAGAAGGCCCAGTTCCTCGCGCCCCAGGAAATGAAACACATCCTGAGCAAGTGCGAAGAGGCCGGCAATGACCAGTTGATCCTCTGCGAGCGCGGTTCGAGCTTCGGCTACAACAACCTGGTGGTGGACATGCTCGGCTTCGGCATCATGAAGCAGTTCGAATACCCGGTGTTCTTCGACGTGACCCACGCTTTGCAGATGCCCGGTGGTCGCTCCGACTCCGCCGGCGGTCGCCGCGCCCAGGTCACAGATCTGGCCAAGGCGGGCATGAGCCAGTCCTTGGCCGGCCTGTTCCTTGAGGCCCACC
Source organism: Pseudomonas sp. H3_A02 (assembly GCF_054671965.1). Taxonomy (NCBI): domain Bacteria; kingdom Pseudomonadati; phylum Pseudomonadota; class Gammaproteobacteria; order Pseudomonadales; family Pseudomonadaceae; genus Pseudomonas; species Pseudomonas sp. H3_A02. The sequence goes on along the minus strand of NZ_CP162807.1, from coordinate 6,450,017 downwards.
CCGATCCGGACAACGCCAAGTGCGACGGTCCTTGCGCCTTGCGCTTGAACAAGCTGGAACCTTTCCTGTCTCAGCTCAAGTCGCTGGATGAGCTGGTCAAGGGTTTTCCGACGATAGAAACCGCGTAACGCGGTTTTCTCCGGTAAAGTACCGCTCGATTATCGCTCTGGCCCGCTGGCCGCACTGCTCTTGTGGGAGCATGGCCTGCGATGACGCCCTTCAGGGCTCATCGTCGGCAAGCCTTGCTCTTTGTGGCGAGGGAGCTTGCTCCCGCTGGAGTGCGAAGCGCTCCCATCCAGGCGCTTGGCTGCATTGCAGCTGAGCGCGAGCAAGTTTTCTGCAACGTTCTAGTCAACTTTGGAGTGTTTACAACAATGGCAAAAATCGTCGACATCAAAGGTCGTGAAGTTCTCGACTCCCGTGGCAACCCCACTGTTGAAGCGGACGTGCTTCTCGACAACGGTATCATCGGCAGCGCCTGCGCGCCGTCCGGTGCTTCCACTGGCTCGCGCGAAGCGCTGGAGCTGCGTGATGGCGACAAGAGCCGTTACCTGGGCAAGGGCGTGCTCAAAGCCGTCGCCAACATCAACGGTCCGATCCGCGAACTGTTGCTGGGCAAGGATCCTGCCGACCAGAAAGCCCTCGATCACGCGATGATCAAGCTCGACGGTACCGAAAACAAAGCCACCCTGGGTGCCAACGCAATCCTCGCCGTGTCCCTGGCCGCTGCCAAGGCCGCTGCCCAGGACCAGGACCTGCCGCTGTACGCGCACATCGCCAACCTCAACGGTACCCCGGGTGTCTACTCGATGCCGGTGCCGATGATGAACATCATCAACGGCGGCGAGCATGCCGATAACAACGTCGACATCCAGGAATTCATGGTGCAGCCGGTTGGCGCCAAGACCTTCTCCGAAGGCCTGCGCATGGGCACCGAGATTTTCCATCACCTCAAGGCTGTGCTGAAGGCCCGTGGCCTGAGCACCGCGGTTGGCGACGAAGGCGGTTTCGCACCGAACCTGGCGTCCAACGAAGACGCGCTGAAAGTGATCTCCGAAGCCGTGGCCAACGCTGGCTACAAGCTGGGCACCGACGTGACCCTGGCCCTGGACTGCGCCGCCAGTGAATTCTACGAAGACGGCAAGTACAACCTGTCCGGCGAAGGCCAGGTGTTCACCGCCGAAGGTTTCGCCGACTACCTCAAGGGCCTGACCGAACGCTATCCAATTATCTCCATCGAAGACGGCCTGGACGAGTCCGACTGGGCGGGCTGGAAAATCCTCACCGACAAGATCGGCGAGAAAACCCAGCTGGTGGGTGACGACCTGTTCGTGACCAACACCAAGATCCTGAAAGAAGGCATCGACAAGAAGATCGCCAACTCGATCCTGATCAAGTTCAACCAGATCGGCACCCTGACCGAAACCCTGGAAGCCATCCAGATGGCCAAGGCTGCCGGCTATACTGCCGTGATCTCCCACCGCTCCGGTGAAACCGAAGACTCGACCATTGCCGACCTGGCCGTGGGCACTGCGGCAGGCCAGATCAAGACCGGTTCGCTGTGCCGTTCCGACCGCGTTTCCAAGTACAACCAACTGCTGCGTATCGAAGAGCAGTTGAATGGCAAGGCCAAGTACAACGGTCGCGCCGAGTTTCGCGGTTAAGCGGTAAATGGTAAAAAGACAGCGGGTTGGGTCGCAAAAGTCGCCATGGTGGCGGTTTTGCCTCTAATCTGATGCCTTATCAAGCACAAGCCTGGGTTCTCCAGGCTTCGTGCTATCAGACGCTTCAAAGTTTGGCATGGCGGTCTTTTTTCACTGGATACCTGATATTCGATGCGCAGTCCCAATTGGTTGTTTCTTGTCTTGCTCCTGTTGCTGGCCGGCCTGCAGTACCGCCTGTGGGTGGGTAATGGCAGCCTGGCACAAGTGGCCGACCTGACTCAGCAAATTGCCGACCAACACGCCGAAAACGAGGCGCTGCTGGAGCGTAATCGGGTGATGGACGCCGAAGTGACCGAGTTGAAAAAAGGCATGGAGACCGTTGAAGAGCGGGCTCGACATGAACTGGGCATGGTCAAGGAGGGCGAAACCCTCTACCAGTTGGCCCAATGAGTATGCGTTTGCCGGCCTTCTGGGCCGTGATTCCTGCCGCGGGCGTTGGCGCCCGGATGGCCGCCGACCGTCCCAAGCAATACCTGCAACTGGGCGGGCGCACAATTCTTGAACACAGCCTCGGCTGTTTCCTCGACCATCCCACCGTCAAGGGTGTGGTGGTCAGCCTTGCACACGATGATCCTTACTGGCCGACCTTGGCCTGCGCCAGCGACACACGCATCCAACGTGTCGACGGTGGCGAACAACGTTCGGATTCAGTGCTCAATGCCTTGCTGCATCTGCACGGGCAGGGCGCCGACGTTCACGATTGGGTACTGGTACACGATGCGGCCCGGCCTAACCTGGCCCGGTCCGACCTGGACACCCTGCTCAGCGAGTTGGCGAACGACCCGGTCGGCGGCCTGCTGGCGGTCCCGGCGCGCGACACCCTCAAGCGCGCCGACAAGCAGGGGCGCGTGCTGGAAACCGTCGATCGCAGCGTGATTTGGCAAGCCTATACACCGCAGATGTTCCGCCTCGGTGCTCTGCACCGGGCCCTGGCCGACAGCCTGGTGGCGGATGCGGTGATTACCGACGAAGCGTCCGCCATGGAATGGGCCGGGCAGGCGCCCCGCTTGATCGAAGGGCGTTCGGATAACATCAAGGTCACTCGGCCGGAAGATCTGGAGTGGTTGCGCCAGCGGTGGGTGAATCGGCATTAAGCTGGATCTGTTTTCTCGTTAGATCACCGTCGTCTGGGCTGGCGCTATCGCGAGCAAGCTCGCTCCCACAGGGTTTTCGTCGAATGATGGACCTGTGTTCACACCGGTCCACTGTGGGAGCGAGCTTGCTCGCGATGACGCCGGCCCAGGCAACAAAGAACCCCAGTCACCCCCGATATTCCGGCCGCTCAGCCAACCCTTCCTTCAAGTAATCCACCAACTTGCGCACTTTCGGCGACAGATGCCGCTGCTGTGGATACAACGCCCACACCGCCGTATTTGGCGGCTGATGGGCTTCCAGCAGCGAGATCAACGCCCCACTGTGCAAATGCTCCAGCACGTAATAATCCGGCAACTGACACAACCCCACCCCTTGCAGCGCCGCATCGAGCACCGCTTGCCCACTGTTGCAACGCCAGTTTCCCTGTACTCGCTGGGAAAATTCCCGCCCGTTCTGCTCCAGTTGCCAAATATCGGAGCTGCCGATCAGGCAATTGTGGCGGCTCAGTTCCGACACGCTGTGGGGCCGGCCGTAGTGTTCCAGGTAAGAGGGCGAGGCGCACAAGTACATGCGCCGCGGTGCCAGGCGCGTGGCGACCAGGCGAGAGTCCTGCAAGCGACCCAGGCGAATCGCCAAGTCCAGGCTCTCATGCACCAGGTCCAGCGGGCGATTGCTCAGCTCGATGTCGACCCGCAACTGCGGGTAAAGCCCCATGAACCGCGTCACCAGCGGCACGATAAACCGCTCGCCATAGGCCACGGCGCAGGTCATGCGCAGCATGCCCTTGGGCTCGCTGGTCAGGTCGCCGACGGCCCGCAGTGCTTCCTCGCGTCCGTCCTGCAAACGCTGGCAATGCTGCAAAAAGGTTTGTCCGGCTTCGGTCAGTGTGACCCGGCGAGTACTGCGGTAAAGCAGGCGTGTCTGTAGACGCTCTTCGAGCCGTACGATTTGTCGACTGATATGGGAAGACGAAACCCCGAGCCGTTCGGCAGCGGCGGTGAATTGGCTGCACTCGGCCACGGCTACAAATTCGTCGATGCCTTCCCAGCGGTTATCAGACATGAAGGATTATCCCTATACAGCAATAATGTTTTGCTTTTGGCTGGATTATTCATTGTCTGGCGGAGGATTACACTCCCGGTCTTGTCTTTATTTGCTGGAGAACCCGGAATGATCAAGTCGCGCGCTGCCGTTGCCTTCGAGGCCAAGAAACCCCTGGAAATCGTTGAAGTCGACGTCGCCATGCCCAAGGCGGGCGAAGTGCTGTTGCGCGTGGTGGCTTCCGGTGTCTGCCACACCGATGCCTACACCCTGTCGGGTGCCGACCCGGAAGGGATCTTCCCGTCGATCCTGGGCCATGAAGGCGGCGCCATTGTCGAAGCCATCGGCGAAGGCGTGACTTCGGTGGCGGTGGGTGACCATGTAATCCCGCTGTACACGCCGGAGTGCGGCCAGTGCAAATTCTGTAAGTCGGGCAAGACCAACCTCTGCCAGGCGATTCGCGCCACCCAGGGCAAAGGCCTGATGCCGGACGGCACTTCGCGCTTTTCCTACAAGGGCGAGACGATTTTCCACTATATGGGGACGTCGACGTTCTCTGAGTACACCGTGCTGCCGGAAATCTCCGTCGCCAAGATCCCAAAAGAAGCGCCGCTGGAAAAAGTCTGCCTGCTGGGTTGTGGCGTCACCACCGGCATCGGCGCGGTGCTCAACACCGCCAAGGTCAAGCCGGGTGACACCGTGGCGATCTTCGGCCTGGGCGGTATCGGCCTGTCGGCCGTGATCGGCGCCGTGAAGGCCAAGGCCGCGCGGATCATCGCCATCGACATCAACCCGGCCAAGTTCGAAATCGCCAAGCAACTGGGCGCCACCGATTGCGTCAACCCGAAAGACTTCGACCGTCCGATCCAGGAAGTCATCGTGGACATGACTGACGGCGGCGTGGACTTTTCCTTCGAGTGCATCGGCAATGTCCAGTTGATGCGTGCCGCCCTGGAGTGCTGCCACAAAGGTTGGGGCGAGTCGGTGATCATCGGCGTGGCCGGCGCCGGTCAGGAAATCGCCACCCGTCCATTCCAGTTGGTGACCGGGCGCGTCTGGCGCGGTTCGGCCTTTGGTGGCGTGCGCGGCCGCAGCGAATTGCCAAGCTACGTGGAAATGGCCGAGAAGGGCGAAATCCCGCTGGATACCTTCATCACCCACACCATGGGCCTGGAAGATATCAACAAGGCGTTCGACCTGATGCATGAAGGCAAGAGCATCCGCACCGTTATCCATTTCTGAGGTCGGTCATGAGTCTGGAAAACATCTCCTGCCAGAAAAGCTTCGGCGGCTGGCACAAGCGTTACCGGCACCGTTCCGAAGTGCTGGGTTGTGACATGGTGTTTGCCGTGTACCTGCCACCGCAAGCCGAGCAGGGCGGCAAGTTGCCGGTGCTGTATTGGTTGTCCGGGCTGACCTGCACCGACGAGAACTTCATGCAAAAGGCCGGCGCCCAGCGCATGGCCGCCGAGCTGGGCCTGATCATCGTTGCGCCGGACACCAGCCCCCGTGGCGCCGACGTGCCGGGCGATCCGGACAATGCCTGGGACTTCGGCCTGGGGGCGGGCTTTTATCTGAACGCCACGCAGGATCCGTGGGCGCGGCATTATCGGATGCATGACTACGTGGTGCAGGAATTGCCGGCGCTGGTCGAAGCGCATTTCCCGGCTTCGGACAAACGCGGTATCAGTGGTCACTCCATGGGCGGCCACGGTGCGCTGGTCTGCGCCTTGCGCAACCCGGGGCGTTACCGTTCAGTGTCGGCCTTTTCGCCGATCAACAATCCAATGGATTGCCCATGGGGCCAGAAGGCGTTCTCCCGTTACCTGGGGGAAGACCGCTCGAAATGGCGGGAATGGGATGCCTGTGCATTGATTGCCGAGGCGCAGGAGAAGCTGCCATTGCTGGTGGACCAAGGCGATCGCGATGATTTCCTGGCCAACCAACTCAAGCCCGAAGCCTTGCAACAGGCGGCCAAGTCCGCCGGCCATCCGTTGGAGCTGCGCCTGCAACCGGGCTACGACCACAGCTACTTCTTCATCGCCAGCTTCATTGACGACCACTTGCAGCATCATGCACGCGCTCTAAACGTCTAATGCAGGTAGAATCACGCCCTGACAAAAATCGGGGCGTTTTTTTATGCGTATTGGCCACGGCTACGATGTTCACCGTTTCGCTGAAGGCGACTTCATTACTCTGGGCGGCGTGCGGATCGCACACGGCTTCGGGCTGCTCGCGCATTCTGACGGTGATGTCCTGCTGCACGCCTTGAGCGATGCACTGCTCGGCGCGGCGGCCCTGGGTGATATCGGCAAGCACTTCCCCGACACCGACCCGCAATTCAAGGGGGCCGACAGCCGCGTGCTGCTGCGCCATGTGGTCGCACTGATCCACGCCAAGGGCTGGAAAGTCGGCAACGTCGACAACACCATCGTTGCCCAGGCCCCCAAAATGGCCCCGCACATCGAAGCGATGCGCCAGATGATCGCCGAGGATCTTCAAGTTGAGTTGGACCAAGTGAACGTGAAGGCCACCACCACCGAAAAGCTGGGTTTCGTCGGTCGCGAAGAAGGCATTGCCGTCCACTCCGTTGCCTTGTTGCTGCGCCATGACTGAATTGGAACTGTTAGGGCCGCGCGCCTACGGTGAACCCTTGGGCAGTGCGGTACTCAAGGCCACCGCTGAAGATTTCCAGGTCGATGAAGTGCTCGACATCCCGTTGACCGGCGATGGCGAACATTTGTGGATCTGGGTCGAAAAACGTGGCTTGAACACCGAAGAGGCTGCCCGACGAATCGCCAAGGCCGCCGGCGTGCCGTTGCGCACCGTCAGCTACGCCGGGCTCAAGGACCGTCAAGCCCTGACCCGCCAATGGTTCAGCGTCCAATTGCCAGGCAAGGCCGATCCGGACTTGTCGGCGGCAGAGAACGACACGCTGAAGATCCTCAAGACCGGGCGACATAAACGCAAACTGCAACGCGGCGCGCACTCGGCCAACGGCTTCACCTTGCGCCTGACCCAATTCAAGGGCGACACGGCGGCGATCGATGCGCGTCTGCAACAGATTGTCCGCCAGGGCATCCCCAACTATTTTGGCGCCCAGCGCTTCGGCCATGACGGCGGCAATGTCGTCGATGCCCGTGCCTGGGCGGGGCGCAAGGCTTTGCCGGAACAGCGCAATGTGCGCTCGCGGCTGTTATCCACCGCCCGCAGCTTTCTATTCAACCGGGTGCTGGCGGCGCGGGTCGCCGACGGGACCTGGCAGCACGCCCAGGTGGGCGACTTGCTCGCCTTCACCGACAGCCGCAGTTTCTTCCCCGCCGGTGAGGCTGAGTGCAGCGATCCGCGCCTGACCATTCTCGACCTGCACCCGACCGGGCCGCAGTGGGGCGAGGGGCCTTCGCCTGCCGCCGGCGCGACGTTTGAACTGGAACAAGCCGTTGCCGCGGGCGAGGCCGATTTGCGGGACTGGTTGATAAACGCGGGAATGAGTCACGAACGTCGCATCCTGCGACTGCCCATTGGCGGGCTGTCGTGGCATTATCCCTCGCCTGACATTCTGCAACTGGAATTCGTCCTGCCGGCCGGATGTTTCGCCACTGTCTTGGTGCGCGAACTCGTCGATCTGGTGCCGGTGGGGCAGACGGACAGCCCATGCGTATTCTGATTTCTAACGACGACGGGGTGACTGCACCCGGTCTTGCCGCGCTTTATGCTGCGCTGGCGGATTTTGCCGAGTGCGTAGTCATCGCTCCGGACCAGGACAAGAGCGGCGCCAGCAGCTCGCTGACGCTCGACCGTCCTTTGCATCCCTGCTATCTGGATAACGGTTTCATCAGCCTCAACGGCACTCCGACCGATTGCGTGCACCTGGGCCTCAACGGCTTGCTGGAACGTGAGCCGGACATGGTGGTGTCGGGCATCAACCTGGGCGCCAACCTGGGAGATGATGTGCTGTATTCCGGCACGGTCGCCGCTGCCTTGGAAGGTCGCTTCCTGGAAAAACCGTCGTTTGCCTTTTCGTTCGTTTCACGGCAGGTCGATAACTTGCCGACCGCCGCCTACTTCGCCCGTAAACTGGTCGAAGCCCATGGCGCGCTGGACCTGCCGCCCCGCACGGTGCTGAACGTGAATATCCCCAACCTGCCGCTCGATCACATCCGTGGCATCCAGCTCACACGCCTGGGTCATCGTGCCCGCGCCGCCAAACCGATGCATGTCGTCGACCCGCGCGGCAAGGCCGGTTATTGGATCGCCGCCGCCGGTGATGCCGAGGATGGCGGGCCAGGCACTGATTTCCATGCGGTGATGCAAGGCTATGTCTCGATCACGCCGTTGCAGCTGGACCGTACCTTCAACGACGCCTTTCGAAGTCTCGATGGCTGGCTGGAGGGGCTGCGCTGATGGCTCGTGAGCAAGACGATATGCTGCGCCGTGGAATCGGCATGACTTCCCAGCGCACCCGTGAACGACTGATCCAGCGTCTCTACGAAGAAGGCCTGTCCAACGCCCAGGTGTTGGAGGTGATTCGCCGCACGCCGCGCCATTTGTTCGTCGATGAAGCCCTGGCCCATCGCGCCTATGAAGACACGGCGTTGCCGATCGGCCACAACCAGACCATTTCCCAGCCGTACATGGTGGCTCGCATGAGCGAGTTGCTGCTGGAGGCGGGGCCGTTGGACAAGGTGATGGAGATCGGCACCGGTTCGGGTTACCAGACGGCGGTGTTGTCTCAGCTGGTCGAGCGGGTGTTTTCCGTCGAGCGGATCAAGGTCCTGCAGGATCGCGCCAAGGAACGCCTGGTGGAACTGAACCTGCGCAACGTGGTGTTTCGTTGGGGCGATGGCTGGGAAGGTTGGCCGGCCTTGGCGCCGTACAACGGCATCATCGTCACCGCCGTGGCTACCGATGTACCTCAAGCCCTGCTGGATCAGCTCGCCCCTGGTGGACGGCTGGTCATCCCGGTGGGCGCCGGTGAGGTCCAGCAACTGATGTTGATCGTGCGCGAAGAGCACGGGTTTTCGCGACACGTCCTGGGAGCGGTGCGGTTTGTGCCGTTGCTCAATGGACCATTGGCCTGAGCATTTATAAACGGACGCTGAATTCCGTGGCCACGTCTGTGTCTTACAGCGGCACCGATTCGCTGAACAGAGCCCAATGGCGTCGAGCAAACGTGTGCGGCGACGCGTTGCGCTTCATTAATAGAGGCGCAGTTGTCGCCAGCTATATTTGTATGAACGCTGCCTGGACAGGCAGCCTCCAATTTTTCAGCCACCACAAAGGGAGCGGCGGGTGAGTCTCACAGTCATTGCGCAGCGTATGGGTATCACGAGCTTTCAGCGCCTGGTGACTGGCCTTGTCTTGAGCATTTTGCTGGTCGGTTGTTCCAGTACGCCGTCTAGCAATGTCCGGGTGGTCGATCGCAACAGTGCAGCACCTCAACGTCCTACAGTAACGACCGGCCAATATGTAGTCCGTCGCGGCGATACGCTGTTTTCCATCGCTTTTCGCTACGGCTGGGACTACAAGGCCCTCGCGGCGCGCAACAACATTCCTGCGCCTTATACGATTCACCCCGGTCAGACGATTCGCTTCGATGGCCGTAGCGGTTCAACGCCTACTGCGGTGGTGACACAGTCGGGTTCGACGCCTTCCTCGTCGAGCAAAACCACGGTCATTCGCCGGCCGGCGGGGGCTGGGACGGCGGTAATACCGTCCGTCGCGAGCAAACCAGCCCCTGCGCCGATGCCGCCTGCGGGCCCCGCCCCGACAGGCTGGGGATGGCCTTCTAATGGCGTTCTCATTGGAAAATTCTCTTCAAACGGTAGTTTGAATAAAGGAATTGATATCGCCGGGGATTTGGGACAGCCTGTTTTAGCTGCGTCTGATGGCACGGTTGTGTACGCCGGGAGTGGTTTGAGGGGCTACGGCGAACTCGTCATCATCAAACACAGCGATACCTACGTCAGTGCCTACGGTCACAACCGCAGGCTGTTGGTTCGGGAGGGGCAGCAGGTCAAGGTCGGACAGACAATTGCCGAAATGGGATCAACGGGAACAGACCGGGTGAAACTGCATTTTGAGATTCGCCGACAAGGTAAACCAGTCGATCCGCTGCAATTCCTGCCACGTCGTTGATTTGATTGTCAGCCTGTTCCGTCACGTAGAGGGAACAGGCTCCAGCGTTGCCAAGGATAAAGGCGTCGCTTGAGCTTGAGGTCGAACTCACCAAAGGACTATAACAATGGCTCTCAGTAAAGAAGTGCCGGAGTTTGACATCGACGATGAGGTTCTCCTTATGGAGACCGGCATCGCTATGGATTCGATGTCGAATGATGAAGGGGCGACTCCACCTTCCGTTCGTGCCAAATCCAAACACTCCGCTTCGCTTAAACAACATAAGTACATTGATTACACCCGGGCGCTGGACGCCACTCAGCTGTACCTCAACGAAATCGGTTTCTCGCCACTGCTCTCCCCCGAGGAAGAAGTTCATTTTGCGCGGCTGTCGCAAAGTGGCGACCCGGCCGGTCGAAAACGCATGATTGAAAGTAACCTGCGCCTTGTGGTGAAAATCGCCCGACGCTACGTCAATCGCGGGCTTTCGCTGCTGGACCTGATCGAAGAGGGCAACCTGGGCCTGATTCGCGCCGTCGAGAAATTCGACCCCGAGCGCGGCTTCCGTTTCTCGACCTACGCCACCTGGTGGATCCGCCAGACCATTGAACGGGCGATCATGAACCAGACCCGGACGATCCGGTTGCCGATTCATGTGGTCAAGGAGCTGAACGTCTACCTGCGGGCCGCCCGTGAGTTGACCCAGAAACTTGATCATGAACCTTCACCCGAAGAAATCGCCAACCTGCTGGAAAAACCGGTGGGTGAGGTCAAGCGCATGCTTGGGCTCAATGAGCGGGTGTCCTCGGTGGACGTTTCCCTGGGGCCGGACTCGGATAAAACCTTGTTGGACACCCTTACGGATGATCGACCTACCGATCCGTGCGAGCTGTTGCAGGACGATGACCTGTCACAGAGCATCGACCAGTGGCTCTCGGAGCTGACCGATAAGCAACGGGAAGTGGTGATTCGCCGCTTCGGCTTGCGCGGGCATGAGAGCAGCACGCTTGAAGATGTCGGGCTGGAGATTGGGTTGACTCGTGAGCGGGTCCGGCAGATCCAGGTTGAAGGCCTCAAGCGTTTGCGAGAGATCCTGGAGAAAAACGGCTTGTCGAGTGAGTCGTTGTTTCAATAACCCAAGGCAAGAGCAGCATAAAACGCCCTGACTGGCTGTGATGCTGTCTACTTGGAAAAACGGCGCTTCCCTTGCTAAAGAGGGAGGCGCCGTTTTTTTTTTGGCTTGGGTTTGGGTGTATATCCGTTTCTTCGGTAACGGCGGCTATTGGTTCCGCCCTTACGGCGGGTCACTTTTGGAAGAGCGCCAAAAGTAACCAAAAGCGCTTTGCCCGGTATGACTCACCCACATGGGTTACAAATCAGTTCACGCACATAGGTAACAGTTTTTAACTGGCATGGTCGATTTCGCGAGGATTTGACCATGCCTTGGAGAGAGCTGAAACCTATGGACCTCAAAGTGATGTTCATCGCTGAATATCTGTCTGAAAAGCACAGCTTTAGCCGGCTGTGCCAGGACTATCAGATCAGCCGAAAGACCGGCTACAAGTGGGTTGAGCGCTATGAACTGGAGGGCCCCAGTGGGCTCGACGAGCGCAGTCGCCGACGGCACAACCAAACCTATGTGGTGCCGCTGGTTGTGAGACAAGCAATCATTGAGCTTCGCTCTACTGGCGAGACGGTTCCGGGGCCTAAAAAGATCCAGAGCGACCTGATAAAGCGTTTTCCGGGGCAGGATCCGCCGTCGAAAACGACCATCTACAACATCCTTAAGGCAGCGGACTTGATCGCGCCTCGGCCGTTGCGCCGGCGTGTCGCTGTCTACCCCAAACCTTTGCGTAAGGCCGAAACGCCTAACCAGCTCTTCAGTGCAGATTACAAAGGCCAATTTCTCACCGGCGCGGGTGTCTGGTGCTATCCGCTGACGATCATGGACCATGCCAGTCTCTTCTTACTTGCCTGCGAGAGCATGGCTAACACCAATCTCAAGGAGACCCAGCAAACCTTCGAGCGCGTTTTTCGGGAATATGGGATGCCTGAGCGCATCCGCACCGATAACGGCGTGCCGTTTGCCAGTACGGGTCGTGCGGGGCTGTCGCAGTTGTCGATCTGGTGGCTACGCCTTGGGATTATCCCCGAGCGAATTGAGCCCGGTCGGCCAGATCAAAATGGGCGTCATGAGCGTATGCACCGGACGTTGAAAAGTACGCTTCCCAAACCACCAGCCGTTGCCTGGGAGGCCCAGCAAAAACACTTTGATCGATTTATGCAGCACTACAATCACGAGCGGGGACACGAGGCGCTCGGCCAGCAAACCCCGGCCTCCTGCTATACACCCTCAACCCGAGCTTACCCGGAAAAATTACCGGAAATGGGGTATGCGAGCCATGTTGAGTGTTACCTGGCTGATAGTTGCGGAATCATTAGTCGAGATGGTCTGCGGATATACGTGGGGAACCTGCTCAGGCATCAAACTATTGGAATGGAGATGATCAAAGACGGAGTATGGAATGTGATCTTCGGCCCGGTGATCCTAGGTCACGTCAATGCCAGGGACGCAAAGAACGGCTACGTTTCAATCAAAGTGTCACCTATGTGAATGCACTTTTTTGTAACCCATGTGGTTGTCCCGTACATTGCCCCACCACTCGGTGCCTCGCTTAGGCTCGGCATGCCTGAACGAAGGCCTTGCTCCGTGGGCCGCCGCGAAGGGCCATCCATGGCCCAGCGCGGCTAACCCGGCATCCATGCCGGGTTACCCACTCCACAACACCTCCGTTCAGCCATCGTGGTTAACGGGGCGCCCGAGATCAACGTCCACCGCGAGGCGGCCTGATAGCCGACCTGGTTCCTGATGGGACCGCGTTTCCCCTGTGGAATGAGTGTGGGAGCGAGCTTGCTCGCGATGGCGGTGGGTCAGTTTGCGGTGATGTTGGATGTGCCGGCCTCATCGCGAGCAAGCTCGCTCCCACAGTGGTTGTGTGTTGGGTATAAATCTTGTGTCCGCTGGAGATTGAATTTGGGAGCGGGCTTATTCGCGATGGCGGTGGTTCAGTCACATGGATGCTGGGCTTGCCGACCTCATCGCGAGCAAGCTCGCTCCCACAGTGGTTGTGTGTTGGATATATAAATTTTGTGTCCACTGGAGATTGAATGTGGGAGCGAGCTTGCTCGCGATGGTGGTGGTCCAGTCACATGGATGCTGGGCTTGCCGGCCTCATCGCGAGCAGGCTCGCTCCCACAGGAGAAATGCGGTCCCCATCAAGAGCCAGGTCGGCTATCAGGCCGCCTCGTAGTGGGGTGGACGTTGATCTCGGCGCCCCGTTAACCACGCTGGCCGAACGCAGGCATTGTGGAGTGGGCATCCCGGCATGGATGCCGGGATAGCCGCGCTGGGCCATGGATGGCCCTTCGCGGCGGCCCACGGAGCAATGCCTGCGTTCGGGCATGCCGAGCCTAAGCGAGGCACCGAGTGGTGGGGCAGAAGCGTTTTGCTTACTTTTGCGCTTCTCAAAAGTGAGCCGCCGTAAGGGCGGAACCATAAGCCGCCGTTACCGAAGAAACGGATATACACCCCCCCCTGTAATCCCCCACCCGTAAACGATAGAACATCACGACTGGTTTAAAGCCTTTGCGCTTCCGAAGGGTCATTTCCCTAGCCCGATCTATTTGTAGCTTCAGCTTGTAAGCCTTTGCCTAGTGTTACGTAAGCAATCGGTTTCTCATCGCCGGGACAGACAGCTATAAAAGCCGTGATATTTTTATATTCAACTGATTTATAAAGGGAATTTTTTGATGAACGTAGTGTGACAGAGCAAGCCACCTGTATCAGCCGCGTTGCACTCGCCCGGGAAAATACTAATATCAGTCCTGTGTCGACGGACAGACACACCCGTCAAGGACGATGGGAAGGAAGGACATCGCAGGACGCGATTCATCAGGACGATGAATAGGATTAAAGGGATTAGGGAAAAAATGTGGGCGGGTCAAACCGCCCCTTTTTTTTGCCTGCGATTTTGTTCCAGGCAGCAAAAAGGCCCGCAAGGGGCCCTTTCGACGAACATGGCAACGATCAGCGTTCGAGGTCTGCGATCTTGCCAGTCTTGCCATCCCACTCTTCGGCGTCCGGCAGAGCGTCTTTCTTCTCGGTGATGTTCGGCCAGATCTCCGCCAGTTCAGCGTTCAGCTCGATGAAGTTCTCCATGCCGGCCGGCACTTCGTCTTCCGAAAAGATGGCATTCGCCGGGCATTCCGGTTCACACAGGGCGCAGTCGATGCACTCGTCCGGGTGAATGACCAGGAAATTCGGCCCTTCGTAAAAGCAGTCCACCGGACACACTTCTACGCAGTCGGTGTACTTGCACTTGATGCAGTTGTCGGTGACGACGAAGGTCATTTCTAATTCTCTCCTCAGGCGGCGGCAGCGAAGCCCTTTCACGGTGGGGTCGCCAGGTTCGGGAGCGGTAGTCTGCGAACCAGGCTAAATAGTCCGCAGCATCCCAAACCGCGCGAGATTCTAACAGCTTGAAAGCCTGTGCGTTAGATCCGTGTCTTCAATGTATAGAGTAAATCCAGCGCCCGGCGTGGGGTCAGGTCGTCCAGATCGAGCTTGGCCAGTTCATCGAGCACCGGATGGGGCAGGCTGGCGAACAGGTCGCTTTGCTGAGGCGCGGCCGGTTTGCCTTTGGTTGGGCGCGGAGCTTCGTGAGGCAGGCTGGTGGTTTCCAAGCGGCTCAGGTGCTCACGGGCGCGGCTGATCACTTCGCTCGGCACGCCGGCCAGTTGCGCCACTGCCAGGCCGTAGCTCTGGCTGGCCGGGCCGGGCAGCACGTGGTGCAGGAATACGATGCGTTCATTGTGCTCGGTGGCATTGAGGTGAACGTTGGCCACCAGTGGCTGGCTTTCAGGCAGTACCGTCAGCTCGAAATAGTGAGTGGCGAACAACGTGTAGGCCCGCAAGTGCGCGAGGCGTTCGGCCGCAGCCCAGGCCAGGGACAAGCCGTCGAACGTACTGGTGCCGCGTCCGACTTCGTCCATCAGCACCAGGCTGCGTTCGGTGGCGTTGTGCAGGATGTTCGCGGTTTCGCTCATTTCCACCATGAACGTCGAACGCCCACCGGCCAGGTCATCGCTGGAGCCAATTCGGGTGAAAATCCGGTCTACCAAGGACAATTCGCAACTGGCCGCCGGCACGAAACTGCCGATGTGGGCCAGCAGCACGATCAACGCGGTCTGGCGCATGTAGGTGGATTTACCGCCCATGTTCGGACCGGTGATCACCAGCATGCGGGTGTTGTCGTCCAGGCTCAGGTCGTTGGCCACGAACGGCGTGGTCAGCACTTGCTCGACCACCGGGTGACGACCCTGGCTGATGCGCATGCACGGCTCGCTGACGAAGCGCGGGCAGTTCAGGTCCAGGTTCAGCGCGCGTTCGGCGAGGTTGCTCAGCACGTCCAGTTCCGCCAGGGCGCCGGCGGTGTCCTGCAAGGGCGGCAGTTGGCTGATCAGATCCTCGAGCAGTGCTTCATAGAGCATCTTTTCCCGAGCCAGGGCGCGGCTCTTGGCCGACAGTGCCTTGTCTTCGAACGCCTTGAGTTCCGGGGTGATGAAGCGCTCGGCGCCCTTGAGGGTCTGGCGGCGAACATAATCGGCCGGGGCTTGCTCGGCCTGCTTGCTCGGCAGTTCGATGAAGTAGCCGTGGATGCGGTTGTAGCCGACCTTTAGGTTGGCCAGGCCGGTGCGGGCTTTTTCCCGGGCTTCGAGGTCGATCAGGAACTGGCCGGCGTTCTCGCTCAGCGCTTGCAGCTCGTCGAGTTCGGCGTCGTAGCCGGTTTTCAGCACGCCACCGTCACGGATTACCGCTGGCGGGTTGTCGATAATGGCTTTCTCCAGCAGCGCGGCCAGCTCCGGGTAGGTACTGGTGGTACGCGCCAGTTGTTGCAGGTGCGGCGCTTCCAGGTCGGTCATCGCCACTTGCAGTTCAGGCAACGCACCGAGGGCATCGCGCAGGCGGGCCAGATCACGGGGACGGGCGTTGCGCAGGCCGATACGGGCGAGGATCCGCTCGATGTCACCGATTTCCTTGAGCTGTGGTTGCAACTGCTCGAAGCGATAACGATCCAGCAGGCAGGTAATGGAGGACTGGCGCGCCAGCAGCACGGTCAGGTCCCGCAGCGGCCGATTCAACCAGCGGGTCAGCAGGCGGCTGCCCATGGCGGTCTGGCAGCGATCGACCACCGATTGCAAAGTGTTGTCGCGCCCGCCGGCCAGGTTGGTGTCCAACTCCAGGTTGCGGCGGCTCGCGCCGTCCAGCACCACCGTGTCATCCAGGCGTTCGTGACGCAGGCTACGCAAGTGGGGGAGGGCGGTGCGCTGGGTTTCCTTGGCGTAGGCCAGCAGGCAACCGGCCGCGCCGATGGCCAGGGTCAGGTTCTCGCAGCCGAAACCCTTGAGATCTTGGGTGGAAAACTGCTGACAGAGACTTTTCAGCGCCGAGTCGCGCTCAAAATCCCACGGCGCCCGGCGACGCACACCACGGCGTTTTTCCGCCGGCAGGTCTTTGGGCCAGTCATCCGGGATCAGCAGTTCCACCGGATTGACCCGCTCCAGCTCCGCCAGCAGGTTTTCCCAGCCCTTGATTTCCAGCACCGAGAAATTGCCGCTGGTGATGTCCAGCACGGCCAGGCCGAACAGGCGTTCATCGCCCAGCACGGCGGCGATCAGGTTGTCCCGGCGTTCATCCAGCAAGGCCTCGTCACTGACGGTGCCCGGGGTGATGATTCGTACGACTTGGCGTTCCACCGGCCCTTTGCTGGTGGCCGGGTCGCCGACTTGCTCGCAGATCACCACGGATTCGCCGAGCTTGACCAGCTTCGCCAGGTAACCTTCCGCTGCGTGGTAAGGAATCCCACACATCGGAATCGCCATGCCTGCCGATTGCCCACGTGCCGTCAGGGTGATGTCCAATAGCTTGGCGGCTTTCTTCGCGTCCTCGTAGAAGATCTCGTAGAAGTCGCCCATGCGGTAGAACATCAGCTGATCGGGGTGCTGGTTCTTCAGGCGCCAGTATTGCTGCATCATCGGCGTGTGGGAGGACAGGTCGTTCACGGCTGTATTCATGGGTGTCAGGGAAGCTCGTTGAAAGGTGTGGGGCAAAAGGAGGGGCATTGGCCCGGCTTTTCCGCGATGGGCGCAAGGTTAACATGGGCGGTCTGGTGCTACCCATATGTGAGTGGTTTTTGGGACTTTGGTGTATATGGGATTGAGTGCATATCCGTTGCTACGGTAACGGCTGCTGGCGGTTCCGCCCTTACGGCGGCTCACTTTTGAGAAGCGCAAAAGTAAGCAAAACGCTTTTGCCCCACCACTCGGTGCCTCGCCTAGGCTCGGCATGCCTGAACGGAGGCATTGCTCCGTGGGCCGCCGCGAAGGGCCATCCATGGCCCAGCGCGGCTAACCCGGCATCCATGCCGGGTTGCCCACTGCGCAATACCTTCGTTCAGCCAGCGTGGTTAACGGGGCGCCGAGATCAACGTCCACCCCGAGGCGGCCTGATAGCCGACCTGGTTCCTGGTGGGACCGCGTTCCCCCTGTGGGAGCGGGCTTGCTCGCGAAAGCGGCCTGACAGCCGGCCTGTCTCTCGGGTTGTACCCCGATCCAATTGTGGGAGCGAGCTTGCTCGCGATGACGGCAGCCAGTACAACTTGGTTGTAACTGGACTACCGCTATCGCGAGCAAGCTCGCTCCCACATGGGGTAGTCGGGCTTCTCTTAGGTCTCGGCTTGCATCATGAGTGCCTACCTCACCTCAACCACATCCAACGCCCGATTCGCCAGCAACTGGCTCAGCTCGATCATCTGCTGGACCCCCAGCGCGATATTCCGTCGCGAGCCCTTCAGGTCGAATGCCAAATCACTGACCATGGCGTTGGCCGAGGCCAGGGTTTCGCTGAGGTTGGCGAGCAGGCATTCGGCGTCGATGTTAGGGGCGATGATGAAAAGGGTGTCGGGTCTGTCGGAGGTGTCTTTGTCGGCCTTCGGCTTGAGGTAATAGTCCAGGGCGCGGGTGGCCGCGTCGTCGAGTTTTTTTGCGTTGGCCGATTGGCTGCGGGAGACGTGATCGTCTGGGGGATTTTGCGTGTTCTTCGGCATTCTATTGGATCCTTGAAGTTGAGCCACCACTCACTCGCGACTAAACGAGGGGTGGCAGCTGTACGCAGGTTAGTCGACCGGGGATCCAAGAAACCGGCGCGCCCGAGGGCGCCCTGCGCACAACTACCATCAAGTGCAGGAATAGAAGTACCTGACTGAATGGAGCAATGAGCACCTTGGAATACCGAGCGACTAAACCCGATCACTGATGGGCAGTGACAGGATCAAAAGTACCGATGGGCCCCAAGGCGCACAAGCCGGCGGATTCTGGCGTAGTTGTAGGCAGAGGCGCAAGAAAACGTAGCCTTGCGTCGCACATTTGAAGGACGGACTTGGAGCCTTTTCCTAGGGACGTGTAGGGCGAATTCCCCATGTGATCAGCAGGGGCATCAGATATGGAGTCAAGCTCCTGTGGCGAGGGGATTTATCCCCGTTGGGCTGCGTAGCAGCCCCTAAGTGGCTAGTGCACCTTGGGGTGGAATTTAGGACCGCTTCGCGCCCCAGCGGGGATAAATCCCCTCACCACAGTGAATCAAATGAGGCTTAAGTGAGGCGTATTGCATATTTATGCAAAACAGCATTTGTCTTCCGCAAAAAGAACAAGCATCATGCGCGTTATGCAAAAACGCAACGTTTCTACCGTATTAAGAGCATTGCTCGATCAGCACCGGATCTCCCCCACGGAGCTTCACCGGCGTACCGGCGTGCCTCAGTCCACCCTCTCGCGGATCCTCAGCGGCAAGATTGTCGACCCTTCGGATAAACACATCTCGAAGATCGCCGAATACTTCGCCGTGAGCACCGACCAGTTGCGCGGGCGCGCGGACGTTGGGCCCGCTGGCAATGCCCGCCGCGACGAGCCGCATTCCGAACTCAAGGACATAAGCCTGTGGGACGACGAAACACCCGTCGAAGAAGACGAAGTGTCGGTCCCTTTTCTGCGCGAGGTTGAATTGGCTGCTGGATCAGGAAGATTCGTCATCGAGGAAAGCGAGCGCTCCAGCCTGCGCTTCGGCAAGCGCAGCCTGCGCCATAACGGCGTGCAGTTCGACCAGGCCAAGTGCGTGACCGTTCGCGGCAACAGCATGTTGCCGGTGCTGCGAGACGGCGCCACGGTCGGGGTCAACGCAGGCAAGTGCGGGATCGGCGACATCGTCGACGGTGATCTCTATGCCATCAACCACAACGGCCAACTGCGGGTGAAGCAGCTTTATCGCCTGCCCACCGGCATCCGCCTGCGCAGCTTCAACCGCGATGAACATCCGGACGAGGACTACACGTTCCAGGAAATGCAGGACGAGCAAATCGTCATCCTCGGCCACGTCTTCTGGTGGGGCATGTACGCCCGCTAACCCCTGCGCTGTCAGATAAAACCCGCCGCCGTGCGGGTTTTTTTTCGCCTCCTGAAAACCCATAGCCCCTTTGTTTACGAGGGGTTCATGCATTCGTGCATTCGTTGCGCATAAATAAATGCATTAACGCATTGACTGTATATGCATACATGCATATTCTGTGTCCAAGCCGCTCGACAAAGCGGCTGGCAACAAAGCTCTTTAGTTCCATCAACAGGCAGCGATGAACCGGCCTTAACGGTTCAGAGGGTTGGCAACTGACCCGGGTGTGCAGCGTAAAGCACCAGAAGCAGTTATCCGGCGGGCAGGGACCGCGGCCGGAGGAACAATTTGAATGGATCCGTACCGCGCCAGTCGCGCCGAAAGATCAACTTTCTTCTGGCCATTGGTCAAGGAAAACGAAGGAACGCATTACTGAAAAGCCCGGTTCGTTGCCGGGCTTTTTGGAATGCCTACCTGAAGCAGGCAGATCGAAGAGTGCCGGAGTACCGGCAATCAATAAGGATATAAGCATGAAAAAATACGCACGCGTTGTGGACGGTAAAGTCGACAACATCTACGAAACCGTCAACCCGATCTCTGAGGAATTCCCGGCAGACCAACTTTGGATTGACGTTACCGGCAGTTCCAGCACCGAAGTCGATTATGACTACAACGCAGTCAACACTGATGGGATCTGGTCGTTTAACTCCGGTTT
The DNA here is from genome assembly GCF_054671965.1 of Pseudomonas sp. H3_A02. Classification (NCBI taxonomy): domain Bacteria; kingdom Pseudomonadati; phylum Pseudomonadota; class Gammaproteobacteria; order Pseudomonadales; family Pseudomonadaceae; genus Pseudomonas; species Pseudomonas sp. H3_A02. The sequence continues at coordinate 6,429,826 of NZ_CP162807.1, read as the reverse complement.
CCCGTGGCCACAGACTGCACTCGCAGAGCAGATGCGTAATGAAAAAGCCAGGCGGCTCGACAGCGTCATGACCCGCGTGGCGTCTTCGGGATTGCAATTCAAAGTCGATCTGGGCGTCGCTACCGCTGCCGAGCAGGCTTACTTGATTGCCTTCAAGGAGTATTGCGTCGCCTTCACTCAGGTCAACAAACAACCCGCTTTTCCTCTGAGCATTGTTTGGCCAGAGTTGCCCTAGCGGAGTGTCTTTTTGAAAAGCCCGGTGCAGTGCTGGGCTTTTTTCACGGCCTTCCAAAGCTCCCAGGAAGCGGACGTGACAAACGAGCAACAAGCGTTGCTGGACATGCCGATCTGACTGGTCATGGTGCTCGCTCTGGTGGGGGGCGCGCCGCCAATGGGAGGGCTTTCGATGCTGAAGGATTTCAGATGCGGTCACTGCAAAAGACTTCTGGCCCGCATGGGCGAGAACACCGAACTCCAGATCAAGTGTTCCCGATGCGGAACGTTGAATCATGTGAAGGCCGTTGAGCCTCGAGTGAACGCCAGCGAGCGAACAGCGTGCGGAATAGACCCTGCACCCCGTACTCAATGACATTCATCGAGGTAAGAAAAATGAAATTCCTCAAAAAAATCCTGCTGGCGACTGCCTTTCTGTCGTCCTTCGTATCCCTGAACGGTTGGGCTGATACGGCGATGTCGTGGAACCTGGCCCGGGACATGTACCTGATGACCGAAGCCGCACCGGCCGGTTCGCCCTGGTCGTTCATGCAAAACAAATCGGGGGTGAACGGCTCGGCCAACTACACGCTCTTTCCGTCGTTTCAGGCTGGGGTATGTAATGGCAAGCCAACCACCTGCTGGCGTGACGATGCGACGGCTGCTTGGATCTCTATTCCAAATGAAAGCTTCACCTTCACCGGCTCAGGCACCAGTTTCGTGTTCAAGCAGGGTGACGTGGCCACGCATCCGGGCACCAACAGCCAGAGCATCTTCCGCTGGGCCAGTCCTGTCACCGGCAATATCAACGTGCTGGGGCGGGTCAATGACTTGCATAACGCTTGCGGGGATGGTGTTGGCTGGTCGCTCAACCTGGGCGATATCGTGCTCCAGTCCGGGAGCCTGGTAAACGGCGGCAGCACTACCTTCATGTTGAACAGCGTCGCAGTCACGCCGACGTCTTTGCTTTATCTGGTCATCGACAGAAAGGCTAACAACTCTTGCGACGCGACCAGTGTGGACATGCTGATTACTCGCTAAGAACCTATTTAGCTAAAGGAAGTAAACCAATGAAAAAATTGTTCAGCATGTTGATCGCAGCCGTTCTGGCTACCCAGGCCATCCAAGCCATTGCCGAAACCTCACCTGTCGGCTCCTGGCAATTCGCTTACTACCACGTTCCGGGCGGTGGTTTTTATGCCAACCAAACGATCTGCTTCAAAGCGGACAATACCTGGTACTCAAGCTCGCAGGCTGGCTGGAAGGGCGCATGGTTCCAGAACGGCGATGATCTCCAATGGAATGGGAGTGTGCCAATGCCAGGGGCAGGGAGTGCCAACAATCTCGCGACCATTGCCATGGGTAAATTGGTGGTTGCTGGCTCGATGTCGGGTAACTACGCGGAATGGGCAGCACCCAGTACGCTGCCGCTGTCGTGGGACAGGCACTACACCTACACCATGACTTACAAAGGCGCGACCTGCGCTGCTCCGAAGTGACGCCAACCCTGTTCCATTAAAGGCATGTCGAAAGATCAGGCGTATTACTGAAAAGCCTGGGCAACCGGGCTTTTTGGAATGCCTGTGCAAGGCACTTCAAACCGCCGCCACTGGGAGGGCTTTCAATGCTGAAGGATTTCAGATGCGGTCACTGCAAGAGACTTCTGGCCCGCATGGGCGAGAACACCGAACTCCAGATCAAATGTGCCCGATGCGGGACGTTGAATCATGTGAAGGCCGCGAGCCTCGAGTTATCGCCTTTGAGCGGCATGGATGCGGAATTCTCCGCGATAGCTCATTTGACTTATAGGTAATCATATGGCTGGACGTACACGTATCCCCTTTCAAGGTAGCGGCACTTCCGTTCTTCCCGCCTACCAAACAATGACTGCAGGACAGTTCCTTCTCTCGCCGAACGGCCGCTTTAAGCTGCTGCTTCAGGCCGATGGGAATTTAGTATTGCAGGATAATGGCACGGTAGTGTGGGTGGCCAACGAGAAACAGCCCTACAGCTCAACGGTCCCACTGCGTTACCAGGTGCCGCCGCAGCTTTACGTTCAATATGGCGCATTCCTGGATGATCCTATCCGTAAGCGCACCTGGCTGACCGATAACAGCACCTTCACCAGTGACGATCAGTGGAACCGAACTCATATGGTGCTCCAGGATGACGGGAATATCGTCCTGATCGACTCGGTAGCAATCTGGAATGGCACGCCGTCTATTCCGCTGATGCCAGGTGCTAATGCGTCGGTAATTTTCTCAAGCCCCGTCGAGTTGGCACCCGGGATTCCGTATTTTTCTGGTGATGGTGCCTTGATATTCCAAGGGGACGGTAACGTAGTGAACTACGGTCCGAACTGGAGTGTGCGATGGTCCAGTTACACCCAAAACAAGGGAGCCGTGAAGGCTGTATTCCAAGCTGATGGGAATTTCGTGGTCTACGCCGCGAACGACAAACCCCTCTGGAACTCCGGCACGGATGGACATCCGGGCGCGGTACTTCGTTTACAACCAAATGGTGGCCTGGCCGTAATCAAGGATACGCCTGTTTGGGCGCGGTTCGGCTTCCAACCAACCTACCGCCCGATCCGCTTGTTCGATCCAAATTCTTTCAGGACGTTCGATATCTGGACGTGGAAGATTTGATAGCTAAAGCGCGTTTGGAGTGATGCCCAAGCGGGTACGAACGGGGTCTTCCCCGGGATACCTACTCGATACCAATCAGAGCCCCGCCATGATGCGGGGCTCTTTCATATCTCAAATGACTTGGCGCAACCGTCGGAAAATTCTGGCGGAGAGATGCCAGGGAAACATCTTGGTTCCTACACAATTATCAATCCCCCCAGGAAGCGTGACATGACAAACGAGCAACAAGCGTTGCTGGACATGCCGATCTGGCTGGTCATCGTGCTCGCCCTGGTGGGCGGGGTGTCCGGCGAGATGTGGCGCGCCGACAAGGAGGGCGCCCGTGGCTGGTCGTTATTGCGGCGCCTGGCCTTGCGCTCCGGCGCCTGCATGGTCTGCGGAGTCTCGGCGATCATGCTGTTGTATGCCCTCGGCATGTCGATCTGGAGCGCTTGCGCCCTGGGTTGCCTGACTGCCATGGCCGGTGCCGATGTGGCGATCGGTCTTTACGAGCGCTGGGTCGCCAAGCGGATCGGCGTTTGCGAAGTCCCTCCGCGGGACGTTCCTCCCGACCAGCCGTGAACCCACATCGCTGATCCCTACACAAGGAGGCGATCAATGCCCGTCCTTATCGAAAAACCGTCGCAGCTGTTCTTCGCCATTGCCCAGACGCTGCGCACCACTTACCCCACTTTGAAAATCGGCAGCCCCCAGGACTTCGATGGCACCGACGATCAACCCTGGGTGCTGATTGCCCTTGAGCGTGATGGACCCGGCCACCGTGCGAACGACGGGCGTATCGCCCATGTCCTGACGGTTTCCCTGCAAGTGGTCATGGCTGTTCCGGGCTGGGATGCCTGCGACTTGGCCGCTGAGTTGAAACACCTGGTTGTGGATAACCGCTGGGGGCTGTCGGGCGATCAATGCGACCTGCCCACGGAGCTCGACGGCCTGCCGTCCACGTTCATCAACCCGGCACGGCAATACACCGCCTGGACCCTTTCCTTCAACCAAACCCTGTACCTCGGCCCGACACTGCTGGAGGACCCACTGGGTATCCCGAAGTTTGCCCGCACCTGGGAAGTGTCGAACATCGACGACTCGGACCAATACACCGCACTCGAGGGGTGAGCCATGTTTGATGCGCTGTTACGGATGCATCTGGGGCCGATCATCGAGCGTCTGGCGCAGATGGAAACCGAGCTGGAAGACATGCATCGGCGGGCGGAGAGTTTCTGCCGCATCGGCGTTTGCCAGGAAGTCGACGCGGCCAGCAACACCTGCAAAGTCAGCCATGGCGGACTGCTGACCCCAGCGATCCGTTTTTTCAACCCGAGCGCCGGCGCCCAGAGCGAGTCGCGGATTCCGTCCGTGGGCGAGCAGTGCCTGTTGCTGAACCACGGCGGCGGCGAGAGCGGCGGGCAGGCGGTGGCGTTGTTCGGCCTCAACGGCGGCCAGTTCCCGCCCGTCTCGACCCAGGCCTCGCTGACGCGTCGCCTCTATCAGGACGGCACGGAAAACGGCTACGACCACGCCAGCCATGTCCTGCACTGGCAAAACGGCCCGGCGGCGTTCAGCGGTTCCCGTGAAGCCCTCCAACTGAGCATCGGCCCGTCGCAGTTGGCGATGACACCCGAGGCCATCGAATTGAAAGTCGGCGCCGTCGGCATTCGGCTCGACGCCTCCGGTGTGCACCTGAGCGGCCCGGTGGTGGATCACCAGGGACGCGTCATCAGTACCGCATAAGAGATTTCCTCATGATTGGAATCGATCGAAATACCGGCGCCACGGTCGACGACTGGCTGCAGTTCGTGCAGCGCGCCACCCGTGCATTGACCACGCCGTTGGGCACTCGCCAGAAGCGCCCGTTGTATGGCTGCGCCCTCACGCAGTTGCTGGGGCAGAACCTCGGCGACGACCTGCTGATCCTTGCCCAGAGCCACGCGGCCCAAGCGTTCTACAACCCGGACAACGGCATCGATGATTTCGAGCCGCAGGTCATTGTCGCCAGTCGGCACGGCGCCGGATTGTTGCTGCGTTTCGCTGGCACCTGGAAGAACCGCAAACAGACTTTCGAGGTGGTGACATGAGCATGTTGATACCCGGCCAGAACCAACTGGCCGAACCGACCATCGTCACCGTCGAAGCCTTCGAGGACTTGCTCGCAGAGTTCAAGACCTTCGTGGTCGAATACGTCGCCGCACGCTCTCCCGGTAGCGCCACCAAGTTGCTGGACAGCCTCGAAAACGAAAGCGAACTGCTGACCCTGGCCCTCGAGGCATTCTGTGTCCGGCTGCAAACCCACGAACGCAAATACAACGCCCGCATCAAGCAGATGTTGGCGTGGTGGGCCACGGGCACCAACCTCGACGCTCGCCTCGCGGACATGGGCCTTGAGCGCCAGTTGCTCGACCCGGGCGACCCGGCGGCCTTCCCGCCCATTCCCCCGGTCTACGAGAGCGATGATGATGCCCGGTTGCGTTATTACCTGGCGCCCCATGCTCCGGCGGCTGGCTCGCGCATGCAGTATCGGCGGGAGATTTTTACATTGGGGGAACGGCCGGTGGTGAAGGTGGATAGCACCGCATCCGGGGTCGTGACAGTGACCTACACCTTTGACCCTGACGGTTTTGCCGCTCAAATCAAGGACGGCAATGCCCGCCGTACCGCGCCTGGCGAGGTGATGGTGACGGTGCTGTCTCGTGAAGGCGATGGCAGGCCCTCTGCACAGTTGCTCGAAGGTGTTCGTCGACATTTCGCCCGTCCCGATGTCCGGCCGGAAACCGATCTGGTGACGGTGCAGGGCGCGCAGATAAAACCCTACAAGATTCGGGTCATCGCCAGGATCAACAGTGGTCCTGATTCAGGACTGACCCGCGCAGCGGCACAGCAGCAATTGCAAGGCTATGCCAATACATGTCATCGGTTGGAAGGCCGGGTGGATCCTAGTTGGATCGATTACACCCTCCATTCGGCCGGAGCGGTGCAACTTGAGATTCTCGAGCCGCTGGAGCCCATCGTGACCAGCGCTTTCGAAGCGCCCTATTGCACGACGGTAGACGTGGAGGTGCTTACGCTATGAGTGACTCCGTTGCGCTGCCGAGTCTGCTGCCGGCCAACAGTTCACCCTTGGAAAGGGCGCTGGATCTGGGCTTCGCCAAGCTGCTCGATCGTGTTCAGCCGCCGTTCCCCGAATTGATGAATCCGAGTGAGACGCCGTCCGCATTCTTGCCTTATCTGGCGGCGGATCGGGGCGTCAGTGAGTGGAATGCGGGAGCCAGCGAACTGGAAAAACGCCTGACCGTTTCATTGTCCTGGCAGATCCAGCGCCAGGCGGGCACCCGTCAAGCCTTGAACCACGCCGTTGAATCACTGGGGTTCACGCCTCACGTCACCGCTTGGTACGAGCAGCAACCTCGTGCCCACCCTTACACCTTTGATGTACAGGCGATCATTGGCCAGGACTGGTCCAGTGGCGATCACAACCGCTTGATTCAGCGGATCAATGCAGCCAAGAGCGAGCGCGACCAGGCCACCATCACCCTCGTGCATCAAACCCGCGGTGGCCTGGCAGCGGCGGCAGTTTTGCACGGGCCGCTGACTGACGGTGAGCTGTTTTTGTGCGGGGCACTGCCGCTACTCGATCTCGGTGCGCGGCTTATCGGCATTGGGATTTCCCAACGCTACACCATTAACGATTACGACCTCAGGGCGCAGTCATGACAGAAGACATTACGCGCTTGGTTCGCTTCACTTCCGCCGGCCTGGCCGAAGTGTTGCAGGCAAAGAACCAAGGCTTGAAAGGTGAGATCACTCACATCGGTGCCGGCACCGCCCGCTACGATCCCAATGGATCGGAAACGGCGCTTCGCAATGAGCGACAGCGTGTGCCAATCGTGGATTACGAAGACCTGGACCCAGGGCAGCTGAGAATGGCCGCTTTGTTTGAGGGGCCGGATGAATATGAGATTGGCGAGTTCGGTTTCTATCTTTCCACCGGCACGCTGCTGGCGGTGTATTCGGTGGCTGGAAAGCTGCTGACCTACAAAGCGGCTGCAGCACGAGTCTTGCAAAAGTTCACGCTGGATATTTCACCGTTGCCGGCGCAAAGCGTCACGGTGGTGGTCGGGTCCGACAACCTGAACATTCTATTGAGTGAAGAAATCGCCACGTTGGCTACCGCCAATATCGACAACATGGCGCGGCACGTGGGCCTGATGTTTCGAGTGATAGCGCTCGAAGCCAAATAATCAAATAGCACAAGGAACCTGAATGTGAGTCTGGAAACCACTATCGCGTCGCTGGTATCGGCGGCCAATAATTTGACCACGGTGGTCAATGGAAAAATCGGCAGTATCAACACAACCATGGCCACGGCTTTGACACAGTTCAATGAGTGGCGAAGCCAGAAGGATGTGGAAGGGGATCCAAGCGCCCTTGGCACGATTCGTCGCAATATCCTGCAGGGACACGTATACGGAACTGGCGGCGTCTATGGCGCAACAGCACAGGGGGATTTTGTTTCCACCAACCTGGGTGCCAGTTCAAATGTGTACATGCATTTCAAAGTGCCGCTTAACATCAATGTCAATTCGGAGATGTTCTGGTTCAACATCAAGGGCTACAGCTACGGCACAGCCAAAATAATCGACGAAACGCTGGTGGGGTATTCCTATCAGCCCACTCGGGTCCTGCAAAGCGTTTCGACCTTTGGGAATATGGCCCCTGCTGTCTATGCCGACACAAACGGTAATGTCGTCATGCGAATTCTGATTCCCAACGTTTATTACACCACCGTGCGTATCGACACCATGCGCGTGGGCAATGGTCGGCTATTCAATCTTGGGGATTTGACCACCAAGTTGTCGCTGGCCGAAACCGTTGTTTTCAGCTAAGGAATGAACATGTCTGATCTGTCCAACAATGACACACCCGAAATTCCACTTGCCGTACCGTCGCGTGAAATCGAATGGGCCGCCATCCGCACGCGTCGCAACCAACTTCTGCGAGACACGGATTTCACCCAACTACCGGACTTCCCAGCAACAGAAACTCAGCTTGCCGAGATCAAGGCTTATCGCCAGGCCTTGCGAGATATCCCCGAAACGGATGCGGAGCCGTCCAGGCTGCTCTGGCCTGTACTGCCAGATTTCATCAAGTAGACCACGACCGCGAGAGCGGTTTTTTTTCGCCCGCAATAAGCCCCGTGACGGGGCTTTTGTGTTTTTCGCGTCTGGAGAACCCGTAGATGCCCATTCGTAAGCAATACACCGTGCTGCTGCCATTTCCTGCCGGCGGCGGCCACTGGTCGAGCATCGGCCAGAAGCTCGAACTGCTGGATGTCGAGGCTAATGCCTTGCGCAGCGCCGGTCGCCTCGAGCTGACCAGCGTCCTGGAGGCGCACAAACAGGCTGTCGACACGCAAGCCATCCCAACCCAACCGGCCAAAAAGGCCACCACCAAAAAGGCTGAATAACCATGGCTGAGGTTTTGAACTTCGAGCACAACGGCATTACCGTCAATGCCACTGAATCTCCCGAGGCCATGGGTGGCCTGGGTGACAACGTCATCGGGCTGGTCGGCACCGCGCCGAATGCCAACCCGCTGATCCCGAAAAACACCCCGTTCCGTATCAACAGCTTCACCACCCAGGCCCAGTTGGACCCGACCGGTGCCGAGGCGGGCACGCTGTTCCAGGCGGTCTACCAGATCCTCAAAGTGGTCAAGGTGCCGGTCTACGTGGTCATCGTCGAAGAGGGCGCGACCCCGGCCGATACACAGAATAATGTGATCGGCGGCATCGAGGCGCAGACCGGGCGCAAGCTGGGTCTGGCGGCGCTGAGTGGGGTCACTGAAGACCTGACCATCATCGGCGCGCCGGGCTTCACCGGCACCAAGGCGGTGGCCAGCGAGTTCGCCTCGTTCGGTAAGCGCATCAAGGCCCGCGTGGTGCTCGATGGCAAGGACGCCGCGGTCGCTGACCAAGTGACTTACAGCCAGGAGTTGGGCGGCGCCGACCTCGGTTTTGACCGTTGCCTGGTGGTGCACAACATGCCGGCGGTGTACTCCAAGGCGGCGAAGAAAAACGTCTTCCTGGCGCCGTCGAGCCTGGCCATCGCCGCGCTGGCCAAGGTCAAGCAATGGGAGAGCCCGGGCAACCAAGTGACCTTCGCCGAAGACGTCTCGCGCACGGTCGAATACAACATCCTCGACACCTCCACCGAGGGCGATCTGCTCAACCGCTACGGCGTCAGCTACTACGCCCGGACCATCCTCGGCGGCTTCTCGTTGTTGGGTAACCGCTCCGTCACCGGCAAGTTCATCAGCTACGTCGGCCTGGAAGATGCCATCAGCCGCAAGCTGGTGAAGGCCGGCCAGAAAGCCATGGCCAAGAACCTGACCAAATCGTTCATGGACCAGGAGGTCAAGCGCATCAACGACTGGCTGCAAACCCTGGTGGCCGACGAAACCATTCCCGGCGGCAGCGTGTACCTGCACCCGGAATTGAACAGCGTCGAGAAGTACAAGAACGGCACCTGGTACGTGGTCATCGACTACGGCCGCTACGCGCCGAACGAACACATGATTTATCAACTCAATGCCCGCGATGAAATCATCGAGCAGTTCCTGGAGGACGTTCTCTAATGTTTACCAACCGCGTAAGACAGGCCATCGCGGCCACTCTGCAAGGCCTGCCGTTGTCGGCGACCGTGGAAGATTTCACCCCGCCGAAGATCGAATTCGAGATGGAAGAGATGCGTGGCGGCCGTTTCATTGGCGAGGAAATGGCCAAGGGCGGCAAAGTGCTGACAGCCAAGCTGACGCTGCAAGGTCTTGGTCCGGAAGTCATGCTGGCATTGGGCGTGACGGTGGGCGACGACATTCTGCTGAACGTGCGTGAAGCCGGCCAGGATCAGGACGGTAACACCTGGTTCACCTACCACACGGTGGGCGGCAAGTTGAAATCCCTCGAGGAGACCACGCTGAAAATGGGCGAGAAGCCCAAGACCATTCTTGATCTGTCCTGCCGCACCTACAACCGCTTGGAAAACGGCGTTCCGGTGATCGACATCGACGTGCGCACCCAGAAGTTCGTGCTCAACGGCGTCGACATCCTCGGTGATGCGCGTCGGGCGGTGTTGTTGCCCTAAGTCACTGCCAGCCCCTGTGGGAGCGAGCTTGCTCGCGATGGCGGAGTATCAGTCGACATCAATAGTGAATGTCAGGCCGCTATCGCGAGCAAGCTCGCTCCCACAGGTTGTCCCCCGATTTACCAAGGAATTGATTCATGTCCTGGATGCCTCCTACCCATGAGCTGTTGTCGCCGATCACCGGTGACGACGGCTCGCAGATCGAGCAACTCCCACTCAAGCCGCTGTACTACGCTGCGCAGAAAGACGCCCTGGCCCGCGCTGGCGATGACGAAGACGACCAGTTCTTCGAACTGGCCAAACTGGCCACCGGCCTGTCGGTCAAGGAACTCGACCAACTCAAGCGCCCGGACTACGTGAGCATTGCGCAATACGTGCATGAAATGTCCACCCGCCCGGCGTCGCACTTTCTGGAATCGGTGGACGGCGCAGCGGCCGATCCCGACCAGGTGCCGCTGCTGCAACCGCTCGACGTCGCGGGCCGCAGCATGACTTCGCTGACCCTGGAAATGCCGGTGCTGCGCGCCACCAAGGCGATGAAAAAACTGAAGACGGCCAAGGAACGCGCCGAGTTCATCACCGCCCATTGCACCGGCCTGATGATCCCCGATCTCGATCGGCTGACCGTGCCCGACTGGACCCAGTTGCAGGTACGCATCGACGATTTTTTAAACAAACCGGCGGACTTCTTTCGGAGCGCGACATCGAAGTGATCCTCGATGTGGTGCCGCTCATTTACTCGGTAAGTGAGGCGGAAATCCTGGAGTGGGACGCCGGCAAGGCCTTGCGCCGCTACGACATCGCGATCCTTCGCCTTGGCGTGAAACAGGAGTAGAGCGGGATGGCAGACGATAGATATTCGCTCAAATACACAGCCTTCGATGAGCGTGGGTTGGCGTTCGGTGATACCAGCCTCACCAGTGGCGTGTCGGCGCAAGGTGCGTTCGCCAGGGATCAACTGGCGAGCCTCGATCTGGCGCTGGAAACACTCGGGCTCAAGCTCGGACTGCTGACCACGGCGATCGAGTCGCTGACCGTGAAGCTGTCGGCGCAACGATTGTTCTCCCAAACGATGGGCGCCGACGCCAAGGGTGAGTCGGCCAATGAGCCCAAGGCTAAGTCGGGCGGTGGTATCGAACCACCGGCGCTGCTCAAACCCGCGATAGCGATGGATTCGGCCATGGCCGATCTGAAAAAGGCCACCCAATTTGGGCCGCGCCAGATTCAAGAGGTGGCTGAGGCAACCCAGCAGATCGCCGCCGCTCCGCTGGTGGCGGCCGGGGGCACCACGGCGGTTGAAGTGGTGAAGATGCAAAGCCTGGCGGCCAGGAAAGGCATCGGTAGCGATGTGCACGATGCCTCGGAGCGACAGCTAGTCCTGTCGAATTTCGCCTCGGATGCTGGCGTCACCGCGGCGGCGTTCGAGATGCCGGCCATGAAGGCCGCCGAAATGCTGGCCGAATGGCGCATCTCCATGAAGCTCAGCGGCGCCCAAGCCTTTGACTTGGCGGATGCCGCCAACCAGTTGGGCAAATTACCCAATGGTGCGAAAGCGGCTGAGATCGGTGCGGTCTTGCAGAGTGACGGTGCGGCGGCGACGACGGCAGGCCTGGCCCCTGCGCAAGCCGCCGCGTTGACGGCGGCATTGCTCAATACCGGGGCCAAGCAAGCTGAAGCCGGCTTGGCACTGGATAGCTTCACGACGGCCCTTAGTAAGGGGAATCAAGCCTCTGTCGCCGAACAAACGGCCTGGAAACAGCTGGGCCTGGCGCCCACGGCGGTGGCGGGCGGTTTGCGTGACAAGGACACGGCGCCTGGCACGGTGATGACGGTGCTGGCGGCCTTGAATGCGCAACCGGCCGACAAGCGCTCGGCCCTTGCCGCCACGTTATTCGGCAACGGCGATGAGGCGGTGTTGCGCATGGCGCAGAAACTGCCCGATGTGAACGCCGCCTTCTTGCAGGTGAAAGACCCAAGCCAGTACGCCACTTCACAATTGGGCAACGACGGCTCGGTGCGGCAGGACGCGTTGGCGCTGTCGAAAACCCAGCAAGGCCAGCTGAACATCCTCAACGCCCGCAGCGAGCGTTTGTCGGTGACCACGGGCAATGCCCTGATGCCTTCGGCGGATACCTCGTTCCAGTGGCTGGGTTCGCTGGCCGATGGCATGAGTGAGTTGGCGGAGTCCTCTCCTAAAGCCGCCGCGGCCATCATATTGATTGGCGCAGCGATCAAGCCGCTGGTGGGGGCGCTGCTCAAAGCGGTAGGGGATGAGATATCCAGTCAGGTGGCCAAGCGGGTGTTGGGGAGGGCCGCTCCTCGCCTTCCCGGCCGATTGGGTGAGGTGATCACCGAAGATTTCAGAAATTCTCGTGTGAACAAGCTGGATACAAGCAATGCCAACCAGCGTCCCGAATCCAGGCCGAAAATACGCGTCAGTACACGAGGCTCACAGGGGGGCGCAGGGCGTTTGTCACTCGGGCCAACCGCCTCGTTACGCTCGATGACTCGCAGGGCGCCCGGCCCATTAAAAGTCGTCGGCGCCGTCGCTGATGTGGCCGAGGGTGTGCTGACCGGCGACAAGCGAATGATGGGCGCAGGCCTGGGAGCCGCCGGTGGTGGCTGGGCAGGTGCTGCTGCGGGGTCTGCGGCCGGTGCCGCTTTGGGGAGTGTCGTTCCGGTGCTCGGCACTGCCATTGGTGGTGTGATTGGCGGACTGCTGGGCGGCTGGTTGGGGAGCGATGCCGGCGCGTCTCTGGGTGAAAAACTCGTTGCCCCCGCTGACAGACTCGCCGCTCCAGACCAGGTCAGCAAAGACCTGGCCAGCACCCAGGCAACCACACAGCAAAACACCATGACCGCAAACATCTACATCAACGGCCAGGACCAGGCCAGCGCGAGTCAGTTGGCCAACCTGGTGGTGCAGCAGCTCTCGGGCCAATTCGGCTTAACGACCATGCCCAACTCACTGGCCATGCGCAGTGATGCGGCCCTGACCGACGGAGGTACGTGATGCGTCAACAAATGGCCCTCGGCAGCTTCATCTTTGGCCTGTCGAGAAATTTTGCGTACCACCAACTGGTGCATACGTCGGACGGTGGCTGGAAAAGCATCGACATTCTCACCAGCAAACCCAAGTCCAGCCAGATCGGCCAAGGCCTGCAAGGGCTGACGATCACGGGCAAGTCGATGTATGCGACCGCCATGGATCGTCTCGATGAGTTGCGCGCATTGCAGGCGCAGCGCGTCCCGCTGCCGTTGGTCGATGGCATCGGCCGCAACTGGGGCCTGTGGCAGATCAACAAGGTCACGGAAACCCAGACCGAAATCATTGATGACGGCACGGCGATGGTGGTCGGCTGGGTGGTTGAATTGATGGAGTTCGCCAATGCGTAGGGTTCGAAGTATCGCCGGTGATTCGGTGAATCTGTTGCTGTACCGCGAGCTGGAGCGTTGCGACGACATCGTCGAGGAAGCGCTCTGGCGGCTCAATCCAGGGCTGGCGGAATGGGGCCCGGTATTGCCGGCGGGCGTGTGGGTGGTCTTGCCGGAAGTGGACCTCAAGCCCGTGGCAACCCCACCGGTTTCGGCCTGGGATTAAGGAGGCGACATGTCATTGGGTTTCACGCCAGCGGTGGAAATTTATGGCGCGAACGCCGCGCTGCTCAACGAACGATTGCTCAGTTGGACACACGTCGACGCGGCGGGGATCGAGTCCGATCAGTTGACGCTCACCATCAGCCTGGACGGGCTTGAAGGATTGCCCAGTTTCGGTGGGAAAATCGGTCTGCGGGTCGGTTACCTGGAGTCGGGGCTGGTGGACAAAGGCGAGTTCGTCATTACCCGGCGCACGCCAACGCTGTTTCCCTTGAATCTCACACTAGTGGCCATGGCGGCCCCGTTCAGCGCGGCGGACCAGACCGGGTTCAAGCAGCGTCGATCCGTCAGCCATGGCCCGACGACCCTGGGTGCGCTGTTTCGTCAGTTGACCTCCAGGCACGGGTTTTCACCCCGTGTGGCGCCGGACCTGTCGCTGATCAAAATCGAGCACATCGACCAGACCAACGAGACCGACATGGGGTTCCTGACGCGCTTGGCTCACCGTTATGACGCCGTCGCCAAGCCGATCAACGAGCTGTATGTGCTGGCCCGGCGCGGTCAGGTGAAGTCGCTATCGGGCAAGGTCCTGCCCGAGATGAAACTGTCGGTGACGACCAACAATCGCCCGGGCGACCACGCCTTCATTTCGGCCAAGTTTGATGAAACCGCCCGGGCCAAGTACCAGGGCTGCAAGACCCGGTGGTGGGATGCGGCGGCCGGCAAGCTGCAGGTCGAGGAGAGCGGCATCGCGCCGTTCAAGACCCTGCGCCAGCGCTTCCAGAGCGCCGACGACGCCCGCGCTGCCGGCGAAGGGGAGGTGCGCCGGATGCTGCGCGAAGCACTCAAGGTGACCATCGAATGCCCTGGCAACCCTGGACTGTCCGCCGAGGGCATCGTACTGCTGGACCCCACCTGGCCGGATTTCATGCGCGGTCGCTGGTCGATCGACAAGGTCACCGCCAGTGGCGACCGGGAAAAAAGCTACCGCTGCCTGATTCATGCAACCTGCCTGGATGCCAAAGCCTGACGCCACCAGCCCTTCTGTGGGAGCGAGCTTGCTCGCGATAGCGCCCTTACATTCAACATCCCCATTGCCTGACACACCGCAATCGCGAGCAAGCTCGCTCCCACAGTTTTTGTTCAGCGTTGTACATGCACGGCGTGCAACCGAGACCCTGGTGGGAGCGAGCTTGCTCGCGATTGCTGTAGGTCAGTCAACACCATCCTGAATGTCAGACCGCATCGCGAGCAGCACGCCGCCGGCGTTCTTGTGCTCACTTAAAAGGGATTTTTTCTAGAGGAAAATATGACTGCAATCGAAAAGGACTGCGACATCCTCGCCCGAACCCTGTGGGGTGAGGCTCGCGGCGAAGGATTGTCCGGCCAGATAGCCGTGGCCTGGACCATCCGTAACCGCGTGTTCGACGGTAACGCCAGATCCTGGTGGGGTGAAGGCTATGTCGGTGTCTGCCTGAAGCCCTATCAGTTCAGTTGCTGGAACAAAAGCGACCCGAACTTCCCGTACCTGAGTGGAGCAAAGGAAATCCCGTCGAAGCAGTTCGCCCAGGCGAAGCGGGCGGCTGACCTGGTGATCTCCGGCGCAGAGCCTGACATCACAGGCGGGGCCACCCACTACTACGCGAGCACGATGCTCAAGCCACCGGTCTGGGCCGAGCAGGCGAAACAGACCTTGCGCCTGGGCAATCACATCTTCTTCAAGGACGTGCCATGAACCCACTGGCATTGAAGGCGCTGGTCGTGGGCGGCTTGGCGCTGCTGCTGGTCGGCGCGACATGGAAGGTCCAGGACTGGCGCTACGGCAAACAGTTGGCGGAGCAGACCAGCTTGCATCAATCCGACCTGGAGCAGATCAGCAGCGCGGCTGTCGCTCAGGTACAGGCAGAGCAGAATAAGCGTCTCGCGCTCGAGCAACGCCTGTTTGTCAGCGAACAAACCCACTATCAGGTAATGACCGATGCCCAAAAAAATCAGGCTCATCTTCGCGATCGTCTCGCTACTTCTGATCTTAGGCTGTCAGTCCTCCTTGCCGAGGAACCGGCCGGTAGCTGCTCGATGCCTTCCGCCGCCAGCGCCAGCGGCGTGGTTCATGGAAGAGCGAGAGCCGGACTTGACCCAGCGCATGCTCAACGAATTATCGCCATCACCGACGCAGGCGACCGCGGACTGATTGCCTTGCAGGCTTGCCAGGCCTACGTCAGGGCGCTGGGTCGGTAATCCGGCGAGCCTTGCAAGCGTCGACTGCTCGTGTACGGTAGGCCTCAATCGCGTGGAATCAGGAGAGCACCATGGACGACATTACCGAACTGGCCGCTGAACTGGGCAGGCGCCTGCAGTTGCTCAATGCCCACGTCACCACGGCCGAGTCCTGCACCGGCGGGGGTATTGCCGAGGCGATTACCCGGATTCCCGGGAGTTCGGCCTGGTTCGAGGCCGGTTACGTCACTTATTCCAATCGCCAGAAGAGCCAGCAGCTCGAGGTACCGGCCGAGTTGTTCGAGAAGGTCGGGGCGGTCAGCCGCGAGGTGGTCGAGGCCATGGCACAAGGCGCCCAGCGCAAAAGCCTGGCGCGTTTTGCCGTGGCGGTCAGCGGGGTGGCCGGGCCGGACGGGGGCTCGCCGAGCAAACCGGTGGGCACCGTGTGGCTGGCTTGGGGCGTAGGCGAGACGCTGATCAGCGAGCTGCGCTTCTTTGCAGGCAACCGCGACGAGGTCCGCCGACAAACGGTGAAGGCCGCGCTAGAGGGGCTGTTGCAACATGCCGCTGTAGAAATCTCAAATCAGGGGTAGGCGATCCTCAATCGCTGTGGAATAATACTGGCTACTTATACAGGTGTTGGCCGCCAGGCCTTATTGATTACGTGAGGACTTTAATGGACGACAACAAGAAGAAAGCCTTGGCTGCGGCCTTGGGTCAGATCGAACGTCAATTCGGCAAGGGTGCCGTAATGCGTATGGGCGATCAGGACCGTCAGGCTATTCCTTCCATCTCCACCGGCTCCCTGGGCCTGGACATTGCGCTTGGCATTGGCGGTCTGCCAAAAGGCCGAATCGTTGAAATCTACGGTCCTGAATCTTCCGGTAAAACCACACTGACCTTGTCCGTGATCGCCCAGGCCCAAAAAGCCGGCGCGACCTGCGCCTTCGTCGACGCCGAACACGCCCTGGATCCGGAATACGCCGGCAAACTGGGCGTCAACGTCGACGACCTGCTGGTTTCCCAGCCGGACACCGGCGAGCAGGCCCTTGAAATCACCGACATGCTGGTACGTTCCAACGCGGTAGACGTGATCATCGTCGACTCCGTGGCGGCACTGGTGCCAAAGGCTGAAATCGAAGGTGAAATGGGCGACATGCACGTGGGCCTCCAGGCCCGCCTGATGTCCCAGGCCCTGCGCAAGATCACCGGTAACATCAAGAATGCCAACTGCCTGGTGATCTTCATCAACCAGATCCGTATGAAGATCGGTGTGATGTTCGGTAGCCCGGAAACCACCACTGGTGGTAACGCACTGAAGTTCTACGCCTCGGTTCGCCTCGACATCCGCCGTACTGGCGCGGTGAAAGAAGGTGATGAAGTGGTTGGCAGTGAAACCCGCGTCAAGGTCGTGAAGAACAAGGTGGCTTCGCCGTTCCGTCAGGCCGAATTCCAGATTCTTTACGGCAAGGGCATCTACCTCAATGGCGAGATGATCGACCTGGGTGTGTTGCACGGTTTTGTTGAGAAGTCGGGCGCCTGGTATGCCTACAACGGCACCAAGATCGGTCAGGGCAAGGCTAACTCGGCCAAGTTCCTGGCGGATAACCCGGAAGTTGCCGCTGCTCTCGAGAAGCAACTGCGTGACAAACTGTTGAGCCCGGTTGCAGACGTCAAGTCCGTGGCTAATCGCGAGCCCGTTGACGACCTGGCTGACGCTGACATCTGATTGATCCGATGACCGCCGTACTCGATACCCTCGTCGCGGTGCGGCGAACCGCGATGGACCTGCTCGCCAGGCGCGAGCACGGTCGAGTCGAGCTGACGCGTAAACTGCGTCAGCGCGGCGCGCCCGATGAGTTGATCGACACGGCCCTCGACCGTTTGACTGAAGAGGGCCTGCTGTCGGAATCCCGTTACCTGGAAAGTTTCGTCGCTTATCGCGCCCGCTCCGGCTATGGTCCTTTGCGCATTCGTGAGGAACTGGGCCAGCGTGGCTTGCAACGCCCGGATATCGAGCTCGCCTTGCGCGAAAGCGGTATCGATTGGCAGGAGCAACTGACGGACACCTGGCGCCGCAAGTTCTCAGGGCATTTGCCCATCGATGCACGAGAGCGAGCCAAGCAAGGGCGTTTCCTGGCGTACCGAGGCTACTCCATGGAGATGATCAACCGTTTGTTCAGCGGTCGCGGTATGGATGATTAAACAAAAACGGCCCGCTATTTCGATAGCGGGCCGTTTTTTTATGGGCTCAGGTTACCTTGATCGGTTCCCAGGTGAGGGGATGGGGCTTTTGGGCGGGCTGGGCCCAGTTTTCCGGCAGGTTGATGTAGTCCACCAGTTCCCTCAAACGACCATGATTGCGGGCGTTGAAGGTAAACGTCAGCCGTGTCAGATGACTGAACCGCGCCTCGTCGTGCTCTTCGCCGCTGTAGTCATGTTGATGAAAACAATCGTTCAGGCACAGGTCGGCAAAATCTACCTGCATCTGCTGCAAGGCCTGCTCGCTTAGCTTGTGATTCATGCGGATCACGAACTGATGCTTGAGCCAGCGACTGGAGTGGAAGTTGCGGTAGAACTGATTGATTTCTTCCACGGCCTCTTCGGCGTTGTACACCAGGCGCATGAGTTTCATGTCAGTGGGCAGGATGTAGCGGTTTTCCTCCAACTGCTCGCGGATAAAGTCCAGGGCGCCTTGCCAGAACTTGCCCCCGGGCACATCCAGCAGGACCACCGGTACCAGTGGGCTTTTACCGGTCTGTATCAGCGTCAGGACTTCCAGCGCCTCATCAAGCGTGCCGAAACCGCCGGGACAGAGCACCAGTGCGTCGGCCTCCTTGACGAAAAACAGCTTGCGGGTGAAGAAGAAGTGGAACGGCAGCAGGTTCGACGTGCCTTCGACGGTCGGGTTTGCGTGCTGCTCGAAAGGCAGGGTGATATTGAATCCCAGGCTATGGTCACGCCCCGCGCCTTCATGGGCAGCGGCCATGATGCCACCGCCGGCACCGGTGATGACCATCATGTCTGAACGCGCCAGCGAAGCGCCCAGCTCTCGGGCCAGGCCGTACAACGGATGTTCAATGGGCGTTCGGGCCGAGCCGAAGACCGTGACCTTGCGCCGGCCCTTGAATTGTTCGAGCGTACGAAAGGCCTGTTCCAGCTCCCTCAGGGCCTGCAGCGTGATCTTGGCATTCCAGCGGTTGTGATCTTCCTGGGCCATGCGCAGCACAGTCAGGATCATGTCACGGTAAATGGGGAGGTTGGGACTGTTGGGAGACACCAGGTTGAGTTGTTCTTCAACCTTGCGGGTGAGGTCGTGGCCGTGGTTCTCAAAATGACGACTGAGCAGGTCATTCGGTTTATAAGGCATTCAACTTCTCCTTCTTAACAGGACCCCGGCCCGGACGAGAGATTCGTCAGGGCCACGACACTTCGTGTGTCGTTGTCAGCTCAGGCATCTGCCTGGAGGGTGACCTGGCTTGACGCGGTCTGCGGCAGGGCGACCAAGCCATCCAGCGGGTTCTGCTTTTCCCTTTGATAAAAACAAGCACGCCAAAGTGTTGGCCGGGCAGCCTCTTTCTGCCCGATGCAAATACTAAGGATACTTCTGAATCTAGCTGATCTTTGCTGCCCTGATCATGGCGCTCAAAAGTGACCGTTGGCAACCGCTGGATAAGCGCACGGCAATATCGCGCCGCTCGTCAGATTGCCGGCTAGGTGCGTGCCGCTCTGATTTACTGATAACAAGCGTGCCAATGCAATTTGACGCCCAGGGCTGGGTGCCACGTGATGGATTGAAGCGGATCGGGCATGGAGGCGGGAGAGATGGCCAGGGTGACTCTGGAACTCGACAGGCAGTTGCACTTGATGCTGGTGGAATCGGCAAAGGCCAATCGGGTGAGTCTTGAGGAAGAATGCTGTCGTCGGCTGGGCGGGCGAGCATGGCGCTCGCGCTACCTGCAGGCGCTGGTAGCGGAATTGCGCGCCGACGATGAACAGCGGCGCGCAAGCTCGGGTTGATTACTTCTTCGTCTTGGCCGGTTTCGGGCAATCCGATTCCTGGAAGCGTTCGGTTGCGACCGGACGGTTGGTCTTAACCTCGGTGAATTCGTAGCGCATCGTCGCGCCCTTGGCCATCAACTTGCGAAAGCCCGGATTGGTGCACACCGTGGAGCCAAGCTGGAAATACACGGCCTTGGGGTCTGCGCGCATTTTCTGGGCATGGCTGCTTTGCACACTGAGATGGTTGATCAGCTCGGTGCCTTCGACGGTATAACCCTGGTCGAGAATGTCTTCGCTGATCGCCCGCGGCGTACCGACGCTGCTTTGCTTGGCAACGTTCTGCAGCATCTTGTTCAGTTCGAGTTCTTTCAGCGAGGCAGCCTGAGCGCTGAAGGACGTCGCCAGCAGAACGGCAACGGTAGGGACGATAAGGCGCAGCATGAAACTCTCCTGGTTCAGTGACTGGTGGTTCGACCGATCACATGACTGTGCGTTCAGTGGTCGGGGATTATAGGGGAGCCCGGGTGGACGGTACAGGCTCGTGCGCTCTGGTAGACTGCCGGCCTTTATTGCCCTGCCGAGTGTTGTTCGTGTCGAGTTTTCCTGTCTGTCGGCGTCGTCCACGATGAATCACGCCCCTAATGCCGTAGCCCGCCTGCGTGACCAGCGCATCGATGAGGGCATCAAGCCGATTCAGGCCCGTGGCTGGCGCGCGCCCCGTTGCAGCGCCTGCCGGGTGATCGAGAGCCATTGCCTGTGCGCCTGGCGACCAAGCGTCGAGACACGTTCCGGGGTCTGCCTGATCATGACCAACAAAGAGGTGTTCAAGCCTAGCAACACCGGTTGGCTGATTGCCGATGTGGTGCGCGACAACCATGCGTTCATCTGGTCGCGCACCGAGGTCGATGAGCAACTGCTGGCGTTGCTGAACGACCCGCAATGGCAACCGTACCTGGTGTTTCCGGGCGAATACGTGGAGCCATCGCGGGTTACCCACACGGTAGACCTCGATCAGGCCAAGCGCCCGCTGTTCATTCTGCTGGACGCGACCTGGACGGAGGCGCGCAAGATTTTCCGTAAAAGCCCATATTTCGACCGGCTGCCGATCCTGAGCTTGTTGCCCGATAAACTGTCGCGCTACCGCTTGCGTCGTTCGACCCGCAGCGAGCACCTGTGCACCGCCGAGGTAGCGGCGTTGTGTCTGGAATTGGCAGGCGACAGCGACGCCGCGTCGGCCCTGGATGCCTATTTCGATGTGTTCAGCCAACATTACCTGGGCGCCAAGGGCCAGCAGGAAGTGAACGTGTCGACTCCGGCCCATGCCGAGTTGCAACCCTTCATTCGCACGCCGCAAGCAGTATTGGCCCAATAGTGGCCCATACTGGACGCAGGGGCGGCCGTGCTGCTTGACCACCCCGGCTTCGCTGGGCATGCTTGGCGCCGACCAGGGCGCCGACCACTGTTTGAAACGCTATGTTTGGCGTTGCACGTGCCCTGTGGATGCCGCTGCAGGGTGGTGTCTTGAGTTGTCTTGGCGAGGCGCGAATGCATCGGGCCTGCCATTAAAAACAGGATCATTTGAAAAATGGCCACATACGAAATCCTGATTGCCGATGACCACCCGCTCTTTCGCAGCGCGTTGCATCAGGCAGTGACCCTGGGCCTTGGCCCGGCTGTCCGGTTGACGGAGGTGGCCAGTATCGCGGAACTGGAGGTCCAACTGACGGCGAAGGCCGATTGGGACCTGGTGCTGCTGGACCTGAACATGCCCGGTGCCTACGGTTTTTCAGGACTGGTGCTGTTGCGCGGCCAATACCCGCAGATCCCCGTGGTCATGGTCTCGGCCCAGGAGGAAGCCTCGGTGATGGTCAAGGCCCGGGAGTTCGGCGCCAGTGGATTCATCCCCAAATCCAGTTCCCTTGAAATGATTCAAAAGGCCGTGAAAGCGGTCTTGGACGGCGATGTCTGCTGGCCGCCCCAGGCGTTCGAGGCGGTGAGCGTGTCCGAAGAAGCCAAAGCCGCCAGCGCGGGCCTGGCCAGCCTCACGCCGCAGCAGTTCCGGGTATTGACCATGGTCTGCGAAGGCCTGCTGAACAAGCAGATTGCCTATGAGCTGAATGTGTCGGAGGCCACCATCAAGGCCCACGTCACGGCGATTTTCCGTAAACTGAATGTACGCACCCGGACCCAGGCGGCCTTGCTGCTGCAACAACTTGAGTCAATTTCGCCGCAGGCTTAATGCGCTGCTTCACGCTTTTTTGACCGGGTTTGAATTAGTTTCTCCACTCCTTTTCGATCAGTTGCTCACTCTATGTCACCTTTTAAAGGCCAGACCGGCCTGAAACGCATCCTCAACGCCTCCGGCTATTCCTTGGACGGGCTGCGCGCGGCTTTTGTCGGCGAAGCGGCGTTCCGTCAGTTGGTGTTGCTCAACGTTGTGCTGATTCCGTTGTCGTTCTTCCTGAACGTCAGCCGTGTCGAGCAGGCGCTGCTGATCGCCGTGTGTCTGCTGGCGTTGATCGTGGAATTGCTCAACTCGGCGGTGGAGGCGGCCATCGACCGCATCTCCCTGGAGCTGCACCCGTTGTCGAAAAACGCCAAGGACATGGGCAGCGCCGCCCAGTTCGTTGCCCTGACGATGATCGCGTTGGTGTGGGGGCTGATCCTGCTGTAACGGCTCAGGCAATGGTCGGCAGCACGATTTCGTCGCTGCGCTGGGCTCCGGCGGTGAACGCTCGGCACAATTCGAGGAATTCGCGCATGGCCGAGGTCTGGTACTTCTGTTTATGCCAGATGAAATAAAACTGCCGCGCCAGGTCCATGTCCGGGGTTTCCACCGCGACGAGGCTGCCGCGGCGGAAGGCGTCGCGCAGGGCCAGGCGTGAGATGCAGCCAATGCCCAGGCCGGATTCCACGGCGCGCTTGATCGCTTCGGTGTGTTCCAGCTCCAGGCGGATATTCAACGCGCTGCGGTGGTGGCGCATGGCCTGGTCGAAGGTCAGTCGCGTGCCGGAGCCCTGTTCCCGCAGAATCCAGGCTTCATGGGTCAGCTCCTCCATGGTTGCCTGGCCACGCTTGGCCAGTGGGTGTTGAGGGGCGCAGAACACTACCAGTTCGTCCTCGACCCAGCTTTGCACTTCGATGTCTGGATGGCTGCAGTCGCCTTCGATTAGACCCAGATCAATTTCATAGTGGGCAACTTGGTGCACGATATTGGCAGTGTTCTGCACGTGCAGCTTCACCTGGCTTTCCGGGTGGCGCTGCATGAACCCGCCGATCAACAAGGTCGCCAGGTAATTGCCGATGGTCAGCGTCGCGCCGACCGCCAGTGAGCCGAAACCGGATTTGCCATTGAGCAGGTCTTCGATCTCCTTGGCCTGGTCCAGCAGCGCCACTGCCTGGGGCAGCAGCTGTTTGCCCAGGGCATTGAGGCTCAGGCGTTTGCCGGCACGGTCGAACAATTGGCAGCTCGATTGCCGCTCCAGTTCGGTGATGGAGGTGCTGGCCGCCGACTGCGACAGATTGAGTTGCCCCGCAGCGCGAGACACGCTTTCTTGCTGGGCGACGGCGACGAAGACTTGTAGTTGACGTAGAGTAAATCGCATATCGATATAACCGATAACCCTTATCTTAATAATCCATTTAACAGATATTGTCGCCGCCATTAGAATGCGATGCAATAGCGCAGATTATCGGCGCAGGCACCATTCCCAGGAGTCCCCGTACATGAGCAACATGAACCACGAGCGTGTCCTCAGTGTTCATCACTGGAACGACACTCTGTTCAGCTTCAAGTGCACCCGCGATCCGGGCCTGCGCTTCGAGAACGGTCAGTTCGTGATGATCGGCCTGCAACAGCCCAACGGCCGCCCGCTTATGCGCGCTTACTCGATTGCCAGCCCGAACTGGGAAGAGCATCTCGAGTTCTTCAGCATCAAGGTGCCCGATGGTCCGCTGACTTCCCAGTTGCAGCACCTGAAGGAAGGCGACGAGATCATCATCAGCAAGAAACCCACCGGCACCCTGGTGCTGGACGATCTCAAGCCTGGCAAGCATTTGTACCTGCTCAGCACCGGCACCGGCCTGGCGCCGTTCATGAGCGTCATCCAGGATCCGGAAACCTATGAGCGTTTCGAGAAAGTGATCCTGTGCCACGGCGTGCGTTACGTCAATGAAGTCGCTTACCGCGAGTTCATCACCGAGCACTTGCCGCAGAACGAGTTCTTCGGCGAAGCCCTGCGCGACAAGCTGATCTACTACCCGACCGTGACGCGCGAGCCGTTCGAGAACGAAGGCCGCCTGACCGACCTGATGCGCAGCGGCAAGCTGTTCCGCGACATCGGCCTGCCACCGATCAACCCGCAGGACGACCGCGCCATGCTGTGCGGCAGCCCGAGCATGCTCGACGAGACCAGTGAAGTGCTCAACAGCTTCGGCCTGACCGTTTCGCCGCGTATGCGCGAGCCGGGTGATTACCTGATCGAGCGGGCGTTTGTAGAGAAGTAAGCCTGCATTTGTGGCGGCTGATAGATCGCTATCGCGAGCAAGCTCGCTCCCCGCTCCCACAAGGGGATTTGTGTTGAATCCAAACGCGTGAACAACACGAACCACCTGTGGGAGCGAGCTTGCTCGCGATGGCAGCGACTCGGTCCAGCTGCCAGACCATAAAAAGCCCGCGCTACCTGAAGAAGGTAGCGCGGGCTTTTTCATTTCTGGCGGTTACGATTTCGCCGGAATCACTTCCAGCACCCGGATCAACCTCGGCTGCGGATAATGCCAGCGAACATCCAAGTCCCAGAACTGCGCGCCGTACTCCCGTTCGGCGGTAGGAGTCTGGTACGCCGGGCGTGGGTCTTGGGCCAGGCACTGTTCAATCAGATCCACCAACGGTTCTTCCAGGCGCGTGGCATGCTCGTGCGCTTGAAGCAGGGCAGTGTCCGCCCATTGCACCGGAATGAGCTCAGGCGCGGCGCTGGCGATGCTGTTGGAGGCCGAGCCGATGATGTCGGCGTAGGGCACGTAGGGCTTGATGTCGAGCACCGGTGTGCCGTCCAGCAAATCGATACCCGAGAGCCACAGGCGCCCGGCTTCGACCCGTTCCAGCTTCACGACCGACTGGCCAATGCCGTTGGGGCGATGGGTGGCGCGAGTGGCGAACACGCCCATGGACTTGTTGCCGCCCAGGCGTGGCGGCCGCACTTTCAAGCGTGGCTTGTCTTCCAGGGCCTGGTGGAACAGGAACAGCAGCCAGACATGGCTGACTTGCTCCAGGCCTTGTACCGCCTCGCCCTGATCGAACGGCGCCACCAGCTCCAGCACACCGCGCGCGGCCGGGGCCAGTTGCGGTTGACGGGGGATGGCGAACTTCTCCTTGAAACAGGAGCGGACGAAGCCGATGGGGGAGACGGTGTAGGTCATGGGCTGGGATCGAGGCGAGGTTGAAAGGGCATCATAGCGCGCGGCCAAGATTGACACTGTTCGTATGGCGAGAACGTTTTTGTGGCGAGGGGATTTATCCCCGTTGGGCTGCGCAGCAGTCCTAAAAGCAGTGAACTCAATCTGCCAGTGGTACACCGAGTTGTCAGGTTTGGGGGCCGCTTCGCAGCCCAGCGGGGATAAATCCCCTCGCCACAACAGCTCTGCAAAAGTCAGCAGATATTCAAGAGTCAGCGGCCCTTCAAGGTCAGCCGCGAACGCGCAGCGTCAGGCCCTTGAGGAAGTTGCGCAGCAATTGGTCGCCGCACGGGCGGTAGTTGGTGTGGCCGAATTTGCGAAACAGCGCGCTCAGTTCCGGCTTGGACACCGGGAACTCGGCGGCCTTGAGGATGGCGTGCATGTCGTCTTCCTTCAGCTCGAAGGCCACTCGCAGTTTCTTGAGGATGATGTTGTTGGTCACCGGCACTTCGATCGGCTGCGGCGGACGGCTTTCGTCCTTGCCACGCTTGAAGATCACCAGGCCATCGAGAAAATGCGCCATGACCTCGTCAGGGCAGAACACGAAGCCTTCTTCCTCGTCTTTCTTGAGGTAGCCCGCCAGGTCCGCCAGGGAGACGTCCAGCCCGCCCAGCTTGATGATCTCGATGACTTTCTTGTCGCTGATGTCGAGCATGTAGCGCACGCTGCGCAGTACGTCGTTGTGAATCATGTGTGCAGTCCTGATCAATCGGCAGTGGGCGCCTGCGTTCGGTGCGGCGCCGGGAAAATTAGAATTTCTCTTTGGCAGACAGGTAGCGCCACTGGCCCAGCGGCACCTTGCCGATGGACACGCCGCCGATGCGAATGCGGCGAATGGCGACGACCTTGAGCCCGACCGCTTGGCAAAACAACGCGATTACGCCGGGCTGCGGGTTTTTCATGGCAAAGCGCAGGCGGTTCTCGTTCTGCCAGCTGGCCTTGACTGCCGGCAGCTCCTTGCCCTTGTAGGTCAAGCCGTGGTTCAGGCGATTGAGGCCATGGGCGACCATTTCGCCTTCGACTTCCACCACGTACTCCTGCTCGATCTTGGCGGCGTCGGCGGTAAGCTTGCGCAAGATCTTCCAATCCTGGGTGAACACCAGCAACCCGCTGGCGTTGGCTTGCAGGTCGGCACTGGCGGTCAGGCGCAGGAAATGGCCCTTGAGCGGCCGCTTGCCGAAGCGATGTTCTTCGCTCAGGGTCTGCGGTCCGAGAGAGGCCATCGCGGTGTCCACATCCGTGCCCGCCGGGACGTTCAGCAGGAGCGTCACCGGCTCCGGCGCGGTGGCCTTGGCCTCGGAGTCGAGTTCGACTTTCTGGGTCGTCACCTTGAACTGCGGCTCATCGATCACTTCGCCATCCACGGTGACCCAGCCGCCCTCGATGAACAGCTCAGCCTCCCGACGGGAACAGCCGACGAGTTCGATGAGGCGTTTGGAGAGACGAATCGGGTCAGTCATGACGGGGGCCGTAACAAAAAGAGGGTGGGCATTGTACCTGCCTGGGGCCGGTTAATCGCGGGTCCATTTGCCTCATGCCACTTTTAGCCGCGCCCAGCCTTCAGGTCAGGCTGTTTGTAGCGCATGTGCAGAAGGGGGTAGGGTTGGTTCATGCCATCTTTTGCCGAGCGCCCGACCACTTCGAAGCCTTGCTTGAGGTAAAAGCCCAAGGCTTGCGGGTTCTGTTCGTTGACGTCCAGTTGATCGGCGTTCAGGTGTTCCATGGCGTAGCGCAGCAACAGCTTGCCCAGGCCCTGGCCACGGTGTTGTGGGTCGATGAAGAGCATCTCGACCTTGCCGGCCGCGACACCGGCGAAACCGGTGATCCGCTGGCGCGCGTCCCGTGTGCAAATGAGCATCACCGCATCCAGGTAACGGGTGAGCACCAGGTTTTTCAGCAGTTCGATGTAACTGTCTGGCAGAAACTCATGGGTGGCCCGCACCGACGCCTCCCAAACCTGGGTCAGTTCCTGATAATCGCTCGGTTTCGGTGTATGGATGACCGAATGCTGGCGCATGTCCGCCTGTTCCTTGTGCTGGATGTCTTGGGTTTCTCCATACGATAGCCGTAAAAAAGCCCCGCATCTTGTCGCAAGAGCGGGGCTTTTCAATTTTTTGGCCTGTGGAACAACCTGTGGGAGCTGAGCTTGCTCGCGATGGCGGTGCATCAGTCAGCATGAATATTGACTGACACGACCCCATCGCGAGCAAGCTCGGCTCCCACAGGTATTGCAGGGGCCTGTATAGGGTGGCAGATCAACCGATCTGCTCAGCCCACAAATCGTATTCATCGGCGTCGGTCACCTTGCACCAGACTTTGTCGCCTGGCTTGAGGTTGCTGCCGTTGTCGATGAAGACGTTGCCGTCGATTTCCGGCGCGTCGAAGAAGCAACGGCCCACGGCGCCTTGTTCGTCCACTTCATCCACCAGCACTTCGATTTCACGGCCGATGCGCATTTGCAGGCGCGCCGAGCTGATGGCCTGCTGGTGCGCCATGAAGCGCTCCCAACGGTCCTGCTTGACGTCGTCCGGCACCACGTCCAGGTCCAGGTCGTTGGCCGGTGCGCCTTCCACAGGGGAATACTGGAAGCAGCCAACGCGGTCGAGCTGGGCTTCGGTCAGCCAGTCCAAGAGGTACTGGAAGTCTTCTTCGGTTTCGCCAGGGAAGCCGACGATGAAGGTCGAGCGGATGATCAGGTCCGGGCAGATTTCGCGCCAGTTCTTGATGCGGGCCAGGGTCTTGTCTTCGAAGGCCGGGCGCTTCATGGCCTTGAGGACTTTCGGGCTGGCGTGCTGGAACGGGATGTCCAGGTACGGCAGGATCTTGCCGGCCGCCATCAACGGGATCAGTTCGTCGACATGCGGGTATGGGTAAACGTAATGCAGGCGGACCCAGACGCCGAGGGTGCTGAGGGCTTCGCACAGTTCGGTCATGCGGGTTTTCACCGGCGCGCCGTTCCAGAAGCCGGTGCGGTATTTCACGTCGACGCCGTAGGCGCTGGTGTCCTGGGAGATCACCAGCAGTTCCTTGACGCCGGCCTTGACCAGGCGCTGGGCCTCGTCGAGCACATCGCCCACCGGACGGCTCACCAGCTTGCCGCGCATCGACGGGATGATGCAGAAGCTGCAACTGTGGTTGCAGCCTTCGGAAATCTTCAGGTAGGCGTAGTGGCGCGGGGTCAGCTTGATGCCTTGTGGCGGCACCAGGTCGATCAGCGGATTGTGGTCCTGGCGTGGCGGCACCACGTCATGCACGGCGTTGACCACCTGCTCGTACTGCTGCGGTCCGGTCACGGACAACACGCTCGGGTGCACGTTGCGGATATTGCCTTCTTCCACGCCCATGCAGCCGGTGACGATGACCTTGCCGTTTTCCTTGATGGCTTCGCCGATCACTTCCAGGGACTCGGCCTTGGCCGAATCGATGAAGCCGCAGGTGTTGACCACGACCACATCGGCGTCCTGATACGTGGACACGACGTCATAGCCTTCCATGCGCAACTGGGTCAGGATGCGCTCGGAGTCGACCAGAGCCTTCGGGCAACCCAGGGATACGAAGCCAACCTTCGGATTGGCGGGCGCGGTAGTGGTGGACATGTCTAACCTCGGTGTAGGGGGGATCGTCTCTTGCCGAGACAGGGCGCCTGGCGCGCCTCTGATCAAAAAGTGCGCAATTCTATCCAGGGTCGACGCACTTGACCAGCTTTATACCGGGAAATGCGACGAGTGCTGCGCTATGCTTCGCGCCTTTGCGCTCTGGCGATTGCTACAGTCAACAAAACGTCTGTAACAATACGTAAAACAGCGCATGCTGCCTCAACAAAGCATCGTGTTTCGTTGAAGAAGACAGGTCTGGGAATCGGGAGTGTTGGATGGGTCATGCAAGTAGTCAGGTGGCAGGCGCCGAGCATTCGGCAGCGAAGCCGCTGAGCATGCTGGTCGCGGCGGTCGGGGTGGTTTATGGCGACATCGGCACGAGCCCGTTGTACACCCTCAAGGAAGTGTTTTCCGGTGCCTATGGCGTGCCTGTCAATCACGATGGGGTGCTGGGGATTCTGTCGCTGATTTTCTGGTCGCTAATCTGGGTCGTGTCGCTCAAGTACATGATGTTCGTCCTGCGCGCCGACAACCAGGGCGAGGGCGGGATCATGGCGCTCACCGCCCTGGCGCGGCGAGCCGCGGCGGGAAGGGCGCGACTGCGGACATTCCTGGTGATCTGCGGCTTGATCGGCGCAGCGCTGTTCTACGGGGACAGCATGATCACGCCGGCGATTTCCGTGCTCTCGGCAGTTGAAGGTCTTGGCTTGGCGTTCGAAGGTATCGACCACTGGGTGGTGCCCTTGTCGCTGGTGGTGCTGGTGGGGCTATTCCTGATCCAGCGCCACGGCACTGCACGGATTGGCATCCTGTTTGGCCCGATCATGGTGACCTGGTTCCTGGTGCTCGGCGCCCTGGGTGTGTACGGCATCCTGCAACACCCGGAGGTATTGCAGTCGGTGAACCCGGCCTGGGCCGTGCGATTCTTTGTTGTCCATCCGGGCATGGGCGTGGCGATCCTCGGCGCGGTGGTGCTGGCGTTGACCGGCGCTGAAGCGTTGTACGCGGACATGGGCCATTTCGGTCGCAAACCGATTGCCCGCGCCTGGTTCATCCTGGTGCTGCCAGGTCTGATGCTCAACTATTTCGGCCAGGGCGCGTTGTTGTTGGGCGACCCGGAAGCGGCGCGTAACCCGTTTTATCTGCTGGCACCGAGCTGGGCGCTGCTGCCGTTGGTAGGCTTGTCGACCCTGGCCACGGTGATCGCTTCCCAAGCGGTGATTTCCGGCGCGTTCTCCCTGACACGCCAGGCGATCCAGCTCGGTTACATCCCGCGCATGTACATCCAGCACACCTCCAGCGCCGAGCAGGGGCAGATCTACATCGGCGCGGTGAATTGGTCGCTGATGGTCGGCGTGGTGCTGCTGGTGCTGGGTTTCGAATCTTCCGGCGCGCTGGCTTCGGCCTACGGCGTGGCCGTGACCGGTACCATGCTGATGACCACGATCCTGGTGTCCGCAGTGATACTGCTGTTGTGGAAATGGCCGCCGCTGCTGGCGGTGCCGCTGTTGTTCGGTTTCCTGTTGGTGGACGGCCTGTACTTCGCCGCCAACGTGCCGAAGATCATCCAGGGCGGTGCGTTCCCGGTTATCGCCGGTATCGCCTTGTTCGTGCTGATGACCACCTGGAAGCGCGGCAAGCAACTGTTGGTGGATCGCCTGGACGAAGGGGCATTGCCGTTGCCGATTTTCATCAGCAGCATCCGCGTGCAACCGCCCCACCGTGTCCAAGGCACCGCCGTGTTCCTGACGGCGCGTTCTGACGCGGTGCCTCACGCGCTGTTGCACAATCTATTGCACAACCAGGTGCTGCATGAGCAAGTGGTGCTGCTGACAGTGGTGTACGAAGACATTCCCCGGGTACCGCCGCAGCGGCGCTTCGAGGTCGATGCCTATGGCGAAGGGTTCTTCCGGGTGATCCTGCACTTCGGCTTCACCGACGAGCCGGATGTCCCGCAGGCACTCAAGCTCTGCCATCTGGATGACCTGGATTTCAGCCCGATGCGCACCACCTACTTCCTCAGTCGCGAGACTGTCATTGCCTCCAAGCTCGAAGGCATGGCCCGCTGGCGCGAGCAGTTGTTCGCCTTCATGTTGAAAAACGCCAACGGCAACCTGCGCTTTTTCAATCTACCGTTGAACCGGGTGATTGAACTGGGGACGCAGGTCGAGATGTAGCCTCAGGAAAACAAGAAGCCCTCGTTGTCTTGTGGTGGCGGGGGCTTTTTTGTGGGCGACACTCATGCTGACGCCAGAGTGAAGCCCTTGTGGGAGCGAGCTTGCTCGCGATAGCGGAGTGTCAGTTTGCACAGATGTTGAATATGCCACCGTCATCGCGAGCAAGCTCGCTCCCACAGGGGGCAGTTGAGCGGGCACAAAAAAGCCCCGGCAACCCTAAGGCTGCCGGGGCTTTTGTCAGGCGTGTAGCGGTTTACTGTTCGGCTGGTTTGCTCTGGCGCTTGTTGATCTCATCGATCAGGCGCTTGGCCAGGGCCGGGTAGTTCTCGTCGAAGTGGTGGCCGCCAGGCAGCTTGATGGCTTCTCCTACTGCTGTCTTGTCGGTGCAACCGCTTTCGTCGGCTTCTTCACCGCCGTAGATGCACACCACTTTTTCGGCTGGCAGCTTGGCCATTTCCGGGCCGGTGGCGGCTTCGGTGCCGGCGTTGCCGAGCCAGCCTTCGACTTCGATCTCGAAGCTGCCGGTGCGGGCGAAGGCTAGCAGGATGATCGCATCGACCCGCTGTTGTTCGGTGGCCGGCAGGCGATTGTAAATGGCCGGCAACACGTCGGCGCCGAAGGAGTAGCCGGTCAGGATGAAGCGCTTGGTGCCCCAGATCTGCCGGTAGTGCTGCATCAGCTCGGTCAGGTCCGCCGCGCTCTGCTCAGGGCTCTTGTGCTGCCAGTAGTAGCGCAGGGTGTCGATGCCGACCACCGGGTAGCCGATCTTGGCCATTTCATCGGCCACGTCGCGGTCCAGGTCGCGCCAGCCGCCATCTCCGGAGAGAAACAGAGTGACGGTGTCCCGTGTCTGGCTGGCTGGGACTTCCACCACCGGGATGCTCAGGCCGCCCTTGGCCTTGTCGGTGCCCACCAGGATTTTGCGCAGTTCGTTATTCAGCACTTGCGGCAGGTTGATGTCGTAGTCGCTGATGCTGGTCTCGGCATTCGATTGGTCGCGTACGAAACCGGCGCTGGTGTCGTCGGGGTTGTCGTTCCAGGCCACCAGCCAATGGCCGTGGGCTGCTTTTTTAGGCAGCAGGTGGGTGCAGCCGGGTTTTTCCAGGGCCAGGTCCACCGAAACGGCCTTGGCCTTGTCGTCCTTCTGCTCGGCCAGCCAACGCCAGGCCAGCACGGCGCCAGGGCCGATGCCGCTGACCAGCGTGGCAGGGCCCTGGAGCTCCCTCAGGCCAGCCTGCAGGGCACGGCCTTGCAACATGCAGTCCTTGGGCAGGATCACCTGGACGATCTGCGCCGAGCCGCTGCGGCTGAGGGTCGTCAATTGTGTGTCGCTGAGCTTCTGGTCTTCATTGACCGCCACCAGTACCCGGGCACGCGCCTTGGTACCGGGAGTGACGCGGGTCAGGGCTGCGCCATCGGCGGGCGCCAGTTGTTCCAGGGTCGGTTGCGGGGCTGGGCGGTTCCAGTACCAGTAACCGCCACCGAGAATCACCGCCAGCACCAGCAGGGCGGCCACTACGTATCGCCAGGAGCGTTGCATCATCAGCGTTTCACCAGTCCAGTCAGGCCGCCTGCAATCAGGGCGGCGGTATCGGCCAGCGCCACCAGCGGATCGAGTCCGGCGGGCACGGCCATGTAACGAGGTTCCCAGTCAGGCTGGAATTTGTCTTTGAAGCGGCGCAGCCCCTGGAAGTTATAGAGCTGCTCGCCACGGCGGAACACCATCGAGCCCAGGCGCTGGGTCAGCGGTGCGCCGCGTCTCGGTTGCAGGCCCGACAGCGGGACCATGCCGAGGCTGAAGCGGGCGTAGTCATGGTTTTTATAATGCTGGATGAGGCCGACCATCATGAACTCCATGGTCAGTTTCGGGGCCTCGGGGTGGGCACGCATCAGGTCGAGGCTGGCCAGTTCGTGGCTGTGGGTTTCCAACAGGTTGGCGAACGCCACCGGCCGGCCTTCGAAACGAATCACCGCGATGCGGAAATGCTTGAGGTAGTCATCGCTGAAACGCCCCAGGGAAAAACCTTTTTCCCGCACGTTCTTGCCGGTCAGCCAGGCATCGGAAATGATCTTGAGCTCATCCATCGGCGCCTGGCCCGGCTCGTGGATCTCCAGCGACAGGCCGTCACGGGTGCCGCGGTTCCAGGTGTAGCGCAAGTCCTTCATCTCTTTGCCCTTGGCTTCGAGATCGAAACGCTTGAGGTCGACCCGTGCTTCTTCGCCCAGCTTGATGGCCGTCAGGCCGATGTCCATGTAGTACGGCAGGTTTTCGGCGCGCACCTGATAGAACACGGGACGGGCATGGTAGATGTCACACAGGTCGCGGAACTGCCAGATCATTTCGGCCCGTTGCTGGGTTGGACCGATCGGGTCGTACAGCGCCACCAGGCTGCGGCCACGGCGGGCGTACATCAGGAACGCCTCGTCGTTGGGGTGAAACAGCAGTGCCTTGTCACCGGTCAGGGCCAGGCCGCCGTCGGGTTGCGAAGACGTCATGAGAATCGTCTTAGCCCGCTCCAGCTCATCAGCCGTCGGTAAATGGATCACCGGCCGTGCGGTGCGCAGCAGCCAGGTCAGGGATACCACTACCAGCAGTACTGCGGCGCCCAGCAGCGAGCGCAGGCCGCGAGGAGCGTCCGCATCGAGGGTGAACTGCCACCAGAGTTGATGGCTGTAGGGCACGTCCTGGTAGGCAAACAGCAGCAGCCAGGTCGACGCGCCGAGCACGCAGAGGCTGGCGATCAGGAACAGCGGGGAAAATGGCAGCTCGGTCAGGCGGCTCGGACGATAAAAGGAGCGCCGGAATACCGCCAGCAGGGCCGCTGTCAGGGTCAGCAGCGTGGCTTCTTCCCAGTCAAAACCCTTGAGCAGCGAGAGCAGGGCACCCACCAGGAGCAGCACCGTAGTCAGCATCCAGGCGGCCGACAGGCGACGGCGCAGGCCTTGGGCGAGCAACAGGCACAACACGCCCACCAGGCTGGCGCCGAGGTGCGACGCGTCCACCAGCCGATGAGGAATCAGGAAGCCGATGTGCTCCAGGCGGGTGTCGATTTCCGGGGTCACGCCGGAAAACAGCAGCACCACACCGGAGAGGAACACCAGCACCGCCAGGATCGGCGCGGCGAAACCCGATGCCGCCCGCAGGCTCTGGCGTGTCTGGAACAGCCGTTGCGCCTCGTTGATCAGCAGCAACACGCAGGCCACCAGCATTGGCAGCAGCACGTAGATCAAGCGATACAGCAACAGCGCGGCGGCCAGCGGTGCGGCGCCGAGTTTGTCGGCAAACGCGGCCAGCAGGATCGCTTCGAATACCCCGACCCCGCCCGGTACATGGCTGAGCACGCCGGCGGCCAGCGCCAGCAGGTACACCAGCAGGAAGGCGCCGAACGGCGGTGCCTCAGGCAGCAACAGATACAACACAGTGGCGGCCGCGGCCACATCCAGCGCGGTGATCACCAACTGCAAGAAGGTCAGGCGGCGACCCGGCAGGCGCAGTGTGCGACGCCCGGCCTTTACCAGAAGGCTGTCCCGATACGGCTGCTCCGGCAGGCGGCGGCGGTAAATGCCGATGGCCAATACGCTGGTGAGCAGCAGCACCGCCACGGAAATCGCCCCGAGCAAAGCGGCAGGCAAGTGCAGCGCGGCAGACGCGGCGGGCAGGTTGCTGAGTGTCGCCAGGGCCGCCAACGGCGGCAACGCGCAGCCCAGGGACAGGCTGGCGAACAGCGTCATGTGGGCGACATCCGATGCCCCCAGGCCATGGCGTGCATACAGACGGTAGCGAACCGAACCGCCCGATAGCAGCGACAGGCCAATGGCATTGCCGATGGCGAATGCGGTGAACCCGCCCAGGACCATGGTTTGTGGCGGCAGTGTCACACCGGCGTAACGGCTGGCGGACCATTCGTAGCCCAAAAGAATGATGAAGCCGACGACCGTGGCGGCGATCGCACCGAGCAGGGCTGGCCGGGGCACTTCCAGAATCGAGTCGTGCAGGGCGTATAGATCGAGCTCGCTCAGCAGATGGCGGCAGGCAATCAATGCAATCGCAAACAGCAGCAGCGTTACCGCGAGGCCGATGGGCTGGCGGTACTGGCTGATCCGATCCAGCCAGCGCAGTCGTTCGGCTTTGATCGGTTGTGTCGCAGTAACGGAGTCTTGCGGGTCAGACGAGTGGGCGCGCATCAATCACCTCTTGAGCTATGCGCGACAGGATGGGGGTATCCAGCTAAGTTACCAATCCCCGCGGTAAAAAATAATTACAAAAAATTTGTAATGAGGCCTTTTTTCGTCAGGCACAAAAAAGGCCACTCTTTCGAGCAGCCTTTCTTGATATTTGGTTGCGGGAGCCGGATTTGAACCGACGACCTTCGGGTTATGAGCCCGACGAGCTACCAGACTGCTCCATCCCGCGTCTGTGTGGCGGCATTCTACAGGCGAACGCCCGAGTGTCAACCGTTAAAAGACGCAGGGGTCAAATAAACGGCCGATCCGTTGCTTGCCTTCCTAAATGCGTGGAATTAAAGGGAAATTGTCCTACAACTTGCAGTGCGCGGAGTATCGCAGGTTGCGTGTCTCTGATCGTGTGGTCAGAAACGAGCGCGCACAAAAAAGGCCACTCTTTCGAGTAGCCTTTCTTGATGTTTGGTTGCGGGAGCCGGATTTGAACCGACGACCTTCGGGTTATGAGCCCGACGAGCTACCAGACTGCTCCATCCCGCGTCTGTGTGGCGGCATTCTACAGAGGATCGAGCCGCTGTCAACCCTGGCGTCATAAAAACCTGTTCCGCTTCAAGTGCTTAGACTTGGAAAAGACATTGTGACAGCGCTGTGACGCAGGCCTGGCAAGGGCTGTAGCTCTATTGGAGAGTGCGTTGCGATTGAAGAAGTAAATTTATGTAGGCGTTTTCGGGGCGCGACGAAGGATCTTTCAAACTACTGGTGCTATATACAGGTGTCGATGCGATACTGGTGGCCCGATTCGTCCCACATCCTGTTCTTCTATGACGCAACGTAAAATCATCCATGTCGACTGTGACTGTTTTTATGCCGCTATCGAGATGCGCGATGATCCGCGGCTGGCCGGCAAGCCTATGGCGGTGGGTGGCTCGGCGGATCGGCGGGGTGTGATTGCCACCTGTAACTACGAAGCGCGAGCCTACGGCGTGCGCTCGGCCATGTCTTCCGGCCACGCCTTGAAGCTCTGTCCGGACCTCACCATCGTCAAGCCGCGAATGGAGGCCTATCGGGAAGCGTCGAAGGAAATTCATACGATTTTCAGCGATTACACCGACCTGATCGAGCCGCTGTCCCTGGACGAGGCCTACCTGGACGTTTCCGCCAGCGCCCATTTCGGCGGCAGCGCCACCCGCATCGCCCAGGACATTCGCCGACGTGTTTCCAATCAGTTGCACATCACCGTGTCCGCCGGCGTCGCGCCGAACAAGTTCCTGGCCAAGATTGCCAGTGACTGGAAAAAGCCCAACGGGTTGTTTGTCATCACCCCGGACCAAGTCGAGGACTTTGTCTCGGCCCTGCCGGTCAGCAAGCTTCACGGTGTTGGCAAGGTCACCGCTGAGAAGCTGAACCGGCTCGGTATCGTCGATTGCCTGCAGTTGCGTGAATGGGACAAGTTGGCGCTGGTGCGAGAGTTCGGCAGTTTTGGCGAGCGGCTCTGGAGCCTGGCCCGTGGGATCGATGAGCGTTTGGTGCACAACGACAGCCGACGGCAGTCCATCAGTGTGGAAAATACCTACGATGTCGACTTGCCCGACCTGGTGAGTTGCCTCGACAAACTGCCGGAGTTGATGGAAACCCTCAAAGGGCGCATGGCGCGGATCGACAGCAGTTATCGGCCGGGCAAGCCGTTCGTCAAAGTGAAGTTCCACGACTTCACCCAGACCACGCTGGAACAGGCCGGGGCAGGGCGGGACCTGGGCAGCTATCAGTTGCTGTTGACCCAGGCGTTCAACCGGGGCGGCAAGCCGGTGCGGTTATTGGGGATCGGGGTGCGGCTGGAGGATTTGCGGGGAGGGTTCGAGCAGTTGGAGTTGTTTGAGCGGTGAGGCTGCCACTTGGCTGAATGTCTTGCCTGACGTCCACTTTGTCGCGAGGGACGCTTGTGGGAGCAAAGCTTGCTCGCGATGGCATCCTTGAGGTCGCCATCGCGGGCAAGCCTTGCTCCCACTGGTCTTGATCTACACAAACCCTTTGTCACCGGGGGTATTTCAATTCGCGCCCGGATCCGCCACCAAGCGCCCGCCATCCTTGGTCAGGGCTTTCATGAATTCGGTCTGCAGCTCCGGATCGTTGCGCGTCAGTTCGATCAGGCTCTGTTCCAGTTCACTGGCTTCCTCTTCAAGTCCCAGCTCCGACAGGCGCTTGACCCGATGAACCCACTGGCTCACCTCGTCATCTTCCAGGTCGTCGTAGATCAGCGCGTGCGCTTCCACCAGTTTGCTGCGCAAGGTGCTGCTGACGCTAAGGGATGAATCGCTGTGCACTTCGTCCTGGGCATCCGTCACGCTGATCTGCAACTTGCCGAACTGGCTCAGATCCTGCTCGGCGAACGGGCTTTCCAGCAAGTTCAAGCGCAGCACGCCGTTACGGTCGGTACTCAGCTCGAAGGTCTGCCGGGCGGCCTTGACTTCCACCGGGCGTTCGCTCCACGGCAGGCTCGAGTGTTCCGTGCGCTTGTCGCGCTGGATTTCGTCGATGCCCGCCAGGTTCTGCTGGGCACGGCCATGGGAGGGGACGTTCATGAACGGGTTGAGCCCGGCGAAACCGTAGCTGATCCAGTCACGGGTCGCCGTGTCCGGCAGGCTGCCGAGGGCGAACACATTGACCACGTTCGCGCCGATACCGGCCACCACGGCCACCGCGCCCAGGGGAATCTCGTAGATCTCCCGCCAGGGTTGGTAAGGCGTGTATCGATCGTAACGGCGGGTGACCTCGAACTCAGTGACTTCGAAGGTCTTCTGCTCATGGATGCGCACCCGACGCTGCGGCAGGTCGAGCACCTTGGGTTCGCCCACGTCGATCTGCAGGCTGTGGTCGAGCAGTTTGCGCTCGACCCGCTCTTCGTGCTCGCTGCGTTGTGACATTTGGTTGGCACAGCCGCTGACCAGCAGGGCGCCGCACAGGGCGGCGCCACCGAGGCCTAAGGTGTTTCGCTTGAACATGACGTCTCTATCTGGTGTCAGCGGCGGATACGGGCCTGGAGGAACGACAGCACGTCGGCAACCGGCAGCGCTTGCGGCTCGGCCTCGGTGCGGCTCTTGTATTCCAGGTTGCCTTCGGCCAGGCCACGGTCACTGACGACGATCCGATGGGGGATGCCGATCAGTTCCATGTCCGCGAACTTGATGCCGGGGCTGGTTTTCTTGTCACGGTCGTCCAGCAACACTTCGAAGCCGGCGGCCGTCAGTTCGGCGTAGAGCTTGTCGGTGGCTTCGCGCACCAGGTCGGTTTCATAGCGCAGCGGCACCAGGGCTACCTGGAACGGCGCGAGTGTGTCGCTCCAGATGATGCCTTTCTCGTCGTTGTTCTGCTCGATGGCGGCTGCCACCACGCGGGAAACGCCGATGCCGTAGCAACCCATTTCCAGGGTGACCGGCTTGCCGTTCTCGCCCAGCACTTCGCACTTCATCGCCTTGCTGTACTTGTTGCCCAGCTGGAAGATGTGCCCGACTTCGATGCCCCGCTTGATTTCCAGGGTGCCCTTGCCGTCCGGGCTCGGGTCGCCGGCCACGACGTTGCGCAGGTCCGCCACGGTTGGAACCGGCAGGTCGCGCTCCCAGTTCACGCCGAAGTAGTGCTTGTCGTCGATGTTGGCGCCGATGGCGAAATCGCTCATCAGCTCGACAGAGCGGTCGATGATGATCGGCAGTGGCAGGTTCAACGGGCCGAGGGAACCGGCACCGGCGCCAATGGCGTCGCGCAGATCGGCTTCGGTGGCCATGACCAGCGGGCTGGCGACGCCTGGCTGGTTGGCGGCCTTGATTTCATTCAGTTCGTGGTCGCCACGGACGATCAGGGCAATCAGCTTGCCGGCTTCTTCCGCCCGCACGATCAGGGTCTTGATGGTGCGTTCGATCGGCAGGTTGTAGCCTTCCACCAACTGGGCAATGGTCTTGGCGTTCGGGGTGTCCACCAGGCGCAGCTCTTCAGTCGGCGCGGCGCGGGAGGTTTCCCGCGGCACGGCTTCGGCTTTCTCGATGTTGGCGGCGTAGTCGGAACCATTGCTGAAGACGATGTCGTCTTCGCCGGACTCGGCCAGCACGTGGAACTCATGGGAGCCGGCACCGCCGATGGAGCCGTTGTCGGCTTCAACCGGGCGGAATTTCAGGCCCAGGCGGGTGAACACGTTGCAATACGCCTGGTGCATGCGGTCGTAGGTGACTTGCAGCGAAGCCAGGTCGGCATGGAACGAGTAGGCGTCCTTCATGATGAATTCGCGACCGCGCATCAGGCCGAAGCGTGGACGGATTTCATCACGGAACTTGGTCTGGATCTGATACAGGTTGATGGGCAGTTGCTTGTAGCTGCTCAACTCATTGCGCATCAGGTCGGTGATCACTTCTTCGTGGGTCGGGCCTGCACAGAAGTCGCGACCGTGACGGTCTTTGATGCGCAGCAGCTCAGGGCCGTATTCTTCCCAGCGCCCCGACTCCTGCCACAGCTCGGCAGGTTGGGTGCTCGGCATCAACACTTCCAGGGAGCCGGCGGCGTTCATCTCTTCGCGAACGATGGCTTCCACCTTGCGCATGACCCGCAGGCCCATCGGCAGCCAGGTGTACAGGCCCGAGGCGAGTTTGCGGATCATGCCGGCACGCAGCATCAACTGATGGCTGATCACGACGGCGTCGGAAGGCGTTTCTTTCTGTGTGGCGAGCAAAAATTGACTGGTGCGCATGGTTGGCCGTTGTCGGTTGCTGATGACGAGAAGTGACGGAGCATTGTACGGGCGAGATGCCCTGGCGTACAGGCGCGTGGCCGGTCGCCAGGTGCGAACGCCGGTTTCCCTGGCGTTTGCTGAAGTTTCCTACGACTCTTCCGCAGGCCGGGTGGGCGCCGGTTCCTCGCTGGGTGTCGAATCCTGGCGACGGTTCTCCTGGAACCAGTGCAAGGCGATCAGCAGCAGGGTCGGCACGCCCAGCAGGGCGGTGATCAGGAAGAAGTTGTGGTAGCCGAATTTTTCCACCATCACCCCTGAATAACCCCCGATCAAGCGCGGCAGCAACAGCATGATCGAGCTGAGCAGGGCGTATTGGGTGGCGGAGAATTTCAGGTTGGTCAGGCTCGACAGGTAGGCGACGAACGCCGAAGTGGCCAGGCCGGAGCTGAAGTTGTCCAGGGAGATGGTGACAATCAGCATCTGCAGGTTGGCGCCCATGTCGGTCAACATCAGAAAGAGGATGTTGGTGGCGGCCGAGGCGACACCGCCGATGAACAGGATGGGCAGGATGCCGAAACGGACGATCAGCAGGCCGCCCATGCCGGCCCCGACGAGGGTCATGATCAGGCCGAAAATCTTGCTGACGCTGGCGATCTGGTCCTTGGTGAACCCTTGGTCGATGTAGAACACGTTGGCCATGACGCCCATGACTGTGTCGGACATCCGATAGGTTGCGATCAGCCCGAGCAGCAGCAGGGCCTGCCAGCGGTAACGCAGAATGAAATCGTTGATCGGCGTCAGCACTGGCGCCAGTCCGCGACGGCCCATGGCCGACAGGCACAGGGCCGTCAGGATGGTATAGAGGATGGCCCGCAGGAAGGCGCGGTCTTCGAGCAGCAGGTCGAGCAGGCTGACGCCCTCGAACAGCACGCTGGCAAAGTCGGTGTTGAACAACTGGGTGAACATCGCCGGGACGGAGACCAGCAGCACGATCAGCACGAATACCGACGCCAACTGATGAACGAACGTGTAGCGGCCGGCCTGCAATTGGGTGCGCAGCGGCACCGGCGGCTCGCGCATGAACAGTGAGGTGAGGAGCGCCGGGACCATCAACACGCCGAACAGCAGGTAAGTACCAGCCCAGGCCGAGTGTTTGTAGTTGAAACCGGTGGAACCAAAGCCTTCGGCGAAGAACAGGGCGCCGGCGGTGGCCAGCAGCGCGGCGATGCGGTAACCGGACATATAGCTGGCGGCGAGGGCGGCCTGGCGGGTGTCGTCGGCGATCTCCAGGCGATAGGCGTCGACGGCGATGTCCTGCGTCGCGGAGGCAAAGGCCACGATCACGGCGATGGCGATCAACCATGACAGGTGTTTTTGTGGATCGCAGAAGCCCATGCCGATCAGGCCGAGGATCACCAGCGCCTGGGACAGCACCAGCCATGAACGGCGACGCCCCAGTTTGCCCAGCAGTGGCAGGCGCCATTGGTCGAGCAGTGGCGACCAGACCCATTTAAAGGCATATGCCAGGCCGATCAGGCTCGCGTAGCCGATGGTTTCGCGGGCCACGCCGGCTTCGCGCAACCAGACTGAAAGCGTGGAAAACACCAGCATGTATGGCAAGCCGGCAGCGAAGCCAAGCAGCAACAGCACGAGCGTCGAGGGACTGGCATAGGCGGCGAGGGCGGCGCGCCAGGTTTTACGGGGCATGGGCTGGAGTCTGCCTCAAAAATTGCGAAAACAAAGCGCGCACTCTAACCGCTGTGCTCTACCGGGCGCCAGCCATGGCGCTGAATATCAACACGATTGTTCAGGACACTGACCCCTTCCATGCGCAGGCGTGCGCGCTGTTCATCCCCCGAGGCGCTGCCCGCCGGCAGACTGATCCGACCACCGGCAGCCAATACCCGATGCCAGGGCAGCTTGGTGTCGTTTGGCAACTGGCTGAGGGTTCTTCCCACCCAGCGCGCCGCGCGGCCCAGGCCGGCCATTTCGGCGAGTTGGCCATAGGTGACGACCTTGCCCGCCGGCACCTGGGCCAGGGTCAAGTAAAGGGTCGTGCGGCGGATTTGGGCGGCGTTCTCGGTGTCCGCAGGTGTGTCAGTCACGTAAAGTGTTCCTGAATGGGTGTCCGTCTGTAGATTAATTCCTACAGGGCTGGTTGAGAAATGAACTCATCAGCCCTACACGGGTCAGTCCTTGCTGAGGTGTCATCCTGGGGGATAATGCCGCCTTTTCACCGCAAACTTGAGCCCTTTATCGCTTATGTTGTCTAGAACCCTGCTATGCCTGGCTGTTACCAGCGCCTCCATGCCCTTGCTCGCCGACACTGTCTGGTTGAAGAATGGGGACAAACTCAGTGGCAAGATTACCGTTTTCGATGGCGGTAAGTTGCTGATCCAGACCGATTACGCCGGTGCGATTCCCATCGACTGGAAACAGGTCAAGACCCTGGAGAGCGATCAGCAACTCCTGGTCAAGCAGGATGCCTACACCGGCGAGAAGGCCAAGGCGCTGCAGGCGGCCGAGGATGGCAAGGTCACCCTGGCCAACGGTGATGCGCCCAAGACCGTCGAGCTGGCCAGTATCCAGCAGATCCTCAAGCCCAAGCCGGTGGTCGAAGACCTGGTGTGGAAAGGCAATATCGACGCCGCGCTGGATTACCAGCGTGCGGAAAACGATACCGATGATTACGACATCGATTTCAAGACCTCGGCCCGCCACGGCAGATGGCGGCACACCGCCGAAGGTGAATACAACCGTGAATTCCAGGATGACGTGGTTTCCACCGATAACTGGCGTCTGGAGTATTCCCTCGACCGGTTCCTGACGGACAAATGGTTCTGGCAAGGTCGCCTGAACTACAAGCGTGACAAAGTCGAAGACCTGGCGCGCCAGCGCGTGGTGGGTACCGGCCCGGGCTACCAGTTCTGGGATGATGAACTGGGGGCGTTCTCTCTGGGTTCGCTGCTGAACCGCACCGACTATGAATACCGCGACGGCGGCAAGGACAACTTCTATTCCGTCGCGATGAAGTGGGACTACAACCGCTACCTGATCGGCAAACGCGTCGAGTTCTTCACCAACGGCGAAGTGGGCAAGCCACTGTCCGGCGTGGCGGAGTACGCCTATGACGCTGAAGTGGGGCTGCGCTACAAGGTCACTGATTGGGCGTCGCTCAACCTCA
Source organism: Pseudomonas sp. H3_A02 (assembly GCF_054671965.1). Taxonomy (NCBI): domain Bacteria; kingdom Pseudomonadati; phylum Pseudomonadota; class Gammaproteobacteria; order Pseudomonadales; family Pseudomonadaceae; genus Pseudomonas; species Pseudomonas sp. H3_A02. The sequence continues at coordinate 6,386,712 of NZ_CP162807.1, read as the reverse complement.
AGGCGGAGAAGGATGTCATCGAGGGTACTGAGGACAGCGATCTGAGCAAGACACGCTACACGGCTGGATTTGGCGTCACCTGGTAGTCCCAGGCTAGTAACAAGCCCTGTGGGAGCGAGCTTGCTCGCGATAGCGGTATGTCAGCAATATGAATGTTGGCTGACACGCCGCTATCGCGAGCAAGCTCGCTCCCACAGTTTTTTGTGCGCCGGTAAAAAACGACAGGCACAAAAAAGCCCCGCTTTTGAGGGCGGGGCCTTTTACTAAAGCAAGTACAAGTTAGATAACTTGAACTTCTTCAGCTTGCATGCCTTTCTGACCGCGGGTAGCGATGAAAGAAACCTGTTGGCCTTCTTTCAGGCTTTTGAAGCCGTCGGATTGGATAGCTTTGAAGTGAACGAACAGGTCGTCACCGGATTGTGGGGTGATGAAGCCGAAGCCTTTTTCATCGTTGAACCACTTAACGGTACCGGTTTGGCGATTAGACATGGTGTAACTCCTTGAACAAAGATAACTGCGACTCAGGAAGAACCCTGGCCGAGACTGAGTGCAAAGAGCAGGAAAAATTCTTGTAGATGGTTGGATCGAAATTCAACATATCGTGTAGAGATTCTCAGTGACACAAGCAACACAGTGGCGCCACCTTAACCCTTTTTCCAGAATGTGCCAATGGTCTTTGCGAAGGTTTCTCTTATTTGGTGACTGACGGCGCGGGTGATGGCCGGCAGGACCCGGAAATCAAGGTGGATCGGCGAGATTTGCGTGCCGCGCTTTGAACCCGGCCCCGTGCCCCGGTAAGATGCCGGACGTATTTTTTCCACCTCGCTATTTCAGGAAACCGCCATGAGCATCAAATCGGACAAGTGGATTCGCCGCATGGCGCAAGAGCACGGCATGATCGAGCCCTTCGTCGAGCGCCAGATGCGTGGCGAAGGCGCCGACCGGCTGATCTCCTTCGGTGTCTCCAGCTACGGCTACGACGTGCGCTGCGCCGACGAATTCAAGGTGTTCACCAACATCAATTCGGCCACCGTCGACCCGAAGAACTTCGACGAGAAGAGCTTCGTCGACGTCAAGAGCGACGTGTGCATCATCCCGCCGAACTCCTTCGCCCTGGCCCGCACCGTCGAATACTTCCGCATTCCGCGCAACGTGCTGACCATCTGCCTGGGCAAGAGCACCTATGCCCGTTGCGGCATCATCGTCAACGTCACGCCGCTGGAACCCGAGTGGGAAGGCCACGTGACCCTGGAATTCTCCAACACCACGACCCTGCCGGCGAAAATCTACGCCAACGAGGGTGTGGCGCAGATGCTGTTCCTTGAATCCGATGAAGAATGCGAAGTGTCCTACAAGGACCGTGGCGGCAAGTACCAGGGCCAGCGCGGTGTGACCCTACCGCGTACCTGATTCTGACGAACAGTTGGAATTCCTGGGCGGGCAGACACTCTATTGCGTGTACTGCCCGTTTTTGCGTCAGCGCAACGGGCTTCGCCCAGGAGTTGCTCTATGAAGATCGATCCGCGAATCAGTGCCGAACTGGCAAAGCTCGAGCCCAATCAGATCGGCGTCATGGCCTGGTCACTGCTGGCCCATCCTGCCGAAGCGGCGGGCGGCATCCCCGGCCAGCCCGATCCCGATACGCCCAACGAACAGCCTACCGAACCCGGCGAGCCGACCCTGCCGGACGAGCCGCCTCCTGCGCCTGTTGCCTGATGAGACGATGGCCCGCCAGCGATAGCACAGAGTGCTTCAGTTGACGGGCCATATTTCGTTATCGCCGATGACAAAAATCCTGCAACCGCGGTCTTGCTCGACTCGATAGCCACCCGTGAAGGCGCCGAAGGCCGGCAGCAGGCTGATTTCACTGCCCAGCCGAAAGCAGGCCAGGCGCAGGCGCTGCCGGCCCTTGCCGCTCAGGTGGTAGACCGGGTGTACGTGACCGGCCAGCACATGGCGGCTGGGGTGTGGGGTGGGCTCGTGCTGCACGGCGAAAGGGCCCAGCAGCAACGGCTCCGGTACGACGCGGATGTTCAGCGCTGACGGTGGGTCGCCGGCGCGTTTGTCGTGGTTGCCACGAATCAGCGTCATGGCTACGTGCGGATGTCGTTCACGCCAATCGGAAAGTGCCTTCGAGGTGCCGGGCGCGTGAGAACCGGGGCCGTGGAGAAAATCTCCGAGAAAGATCAACTGTCGACACGCCAGGCGCGCCAGTAACCCATCCAACACCGCGATGTTGCTGGCGGTGGTGCCGTGGGGCACCGGTTGCCCGAGGCTACGATAGGCGGCGGCCTTGCCGAAATGAACATCGGCCACCATCAACGCTTGCTGATCGGGCCAATACAAGGCTTTTTCCGGGAGCAACCACAGCGTTTCGCCGGCCAGGCTGACGGGATACGGCGCTGGCATCAGGCGTCACCGCGATCGGCAGTCTTTTCCAGCTCGCTGACCATCCGCCGGATACGGTCGGCGAGTTTTTCCGAGCTCATACTTTCCCGGAACCGCTCCACCAGCAGCGGGAACCCAAGCGGGGTGGGGCGCTTGATCACGTGCAGGTCCAGCTTCAAGGTATTGAGGCGTTGCAAGGTCTGCTCCAGTCGACGGATATCCAATTCTTCACGCAAGACTTCCTCCCCGGCCTGGGCCAGCAACAGATTGTCGGCGTCGTATTGTTTGAACACCTGGAAGAACAACCCACTGGAGGCCTGGACTTGCCGGGTGCTTTTCGGCGCACCGGGGTAGCCGGCGAAGACCAGCCCGGCGATCCGGGCGATTTCGCGAAAGCGCCTGAGGGCCAGCTCCCCGGCGTTCAGGCTCGCGAGCACATCGGCCAGCAGGTGATCGATGCTCAGCAGGCTCGGGGTCAGGTAGTGCGACCAATCCACTGCCGTGGCGCTGAGCAGTTCCAGGCCGTAGTCATTGACGGCAATGGAAAACGTCAGCGGTTGTTGCCGACTGACGCGCCAGGCCAGCAGGCTGGCCAGGCCCAGATGCACCTGGCGCCCGGCAAATGGGTACAGGAACAGATGCCAGCCTTCCCGGGACTTGAGGGCTTCGGCCAGCAACGTGTGTTGCGTGGGCAAGCCGGACCAGCGTTGTTGGGTCAACAGCAGGGGCTGCACGGCTTGCATCTCCGGGCCCTCGAAGCGGCCCGTGGCGGCTTCGCTCAAGCGGGCCACGACGGCGGCCGCCAGTTCGCTGGAAAGCGGCATGCGCCCACCGTTCCAGCGCGGCACGGCGGCCTTCTTGGCCTGACTGCGGCGCACGTAGGCGGTCATGTCTTCGACCCGGACCAATTCCAGCAGTCGCCCGGCGAACAGGAAACCGTCGCCGGGCCGCAGGCGAGCGATGAAGCCTTCCTCTACGCTGCCCAGGGTCTTGCCGCCGCCGCCCTTGCTCCAGAACTTCAATTGCAGGCTGGCATCGCTGACGATGGTGCCGATGCTCATGCGGTGACGCCGGGCCAGGCGGGCGTCAGGCACACGCCAGACCCCGTGTTCGTCCGGTTCGACCCGTCGGTAATCGGGGTAGGCGGTCAATGACAGGCCGCCGTGGCGTACAAAGGCCAGGGCCCAGGCCCATTCAGCCGGGTTGAGGTCGCGGTAGGCCCAGGCGCCACGTACCTCCTCGAACAGTTCTTCGGGAACGAAGCCGCCGCCCAGGGCCATGCTCACCAGGTGCTGCACCAGGACATCCAGTGGCTTGCGGGGGGATTCGCGGGGTTCGATGCGTCGTTGGGCCACGGCGTCCTGCGCGGCGGCGGCCTCGATCAATTCCAGACTGTGGGTCGGTACCAGCGTCACCCGGGAGGTCCGTCCTGGCCCGTGACCGGAGCGTCCGGCCCGTTGCATCAGCCGCGCCACCCCCTTGGCCGAGCCGATCTGCAGCACCCGTTCCACTGGCAGGAAATCCACCCCCAAGTCCAGACTGGAGGTGCAGACCACCGCTTTGAGCTGGCCGTCCTTCAATGCCTGCTCCACCCAATCCCGGGTGTCGCGCGACAGTGAGCTATGGTGCAGGGCGATCAGCCCGGCCCAATCGGGTCTTGCCTCAAGCAGCGCCTGATACCAGATTTCTGATTGTGCCCGGGTGTTGGTGAAGACCAGGCAACTGCGGCTGGCGTCGATTTCGGCGACGACTTGAGGCAGCATCTTCAGGCCGATGTGCCCGGCCCACGGGAAACGTTCGAGGGCCGGAGGCAGCAGTGTGTCAACCTGCAGCGCCTTGCCGTTGGCCCCTTGCACACTGATCCCGTTGCCTTGCGGGATCAACACCTGCTCGGCGTGGGCCTGGTTACCGAGGGTCGCGGACACGCCCCAGACGATGAGTTCGGGATGCCAGCGCCGCAAGCGTGCCAAGGCCAGTTGCAACTGCACGCCACGTTTGTTGCCGAGTAATTCGTGCCATTCATCCACCACGACCATGCGCAGGGTCGAGGCCGCGGCTTGCGCATCGGCCCGGGCGAGCATCAAGGTCAGGCTTTCGGGCGTGGTGATCAGCGCGGTGGGCAGGCGACGGCCCTGGCGGGCGCGCTCGCTGGCGCTGGTGTCGCCAGTGCGCAGGCCGACACTCCAGGGCACTTGCAGGTCGGCCAGGGGCGCTTCGAGGGCTTTGCCGGTATCGGCCGCCAATGCGCGCATCGGCGTGATCCACAGGACGGTCAGCGGTTCGGCCGGCGGCTTGCGTTTGCGTGGTTTGTCCGGCGGCGGTACCGGGCGGGCGAAACGGTTGAGGGCGGCAAACCACACCGCATAGGTCTTGCCGGCGCCGGTGCTGGCGTGCAACAGCCCGGATTCCCCGCGCTTGACCGCGGCCCATACCTGCTTCTGAAAGGCGAACGGCTTCCAGCCGCGGGCGCCGAACCACTGGTTTGCGAAATTGTTGGATGTCGCCATGCCTGCCGCGTGCGCCCTGGAAGTCCTTCTTCAGTGACCACGGCAGGATGCGAAAGGTTTTATGCGAGATAGCGTGGCGAGCGTGCTTTTGTGGCGAGGGAGCTTGCTCCCGCTGGGCTGCGAAGCGGCCCCCTGGATCTGGATGACATGCTGCGGAGGCTGCGCCTCCAGCGGGAGCAAGCTCCCTCGCCACAAAAGCAGCGTCTGGCGCCGAATGCCAGTCAGCTAAGCAGCAAACATGTGGGAGCAAAGCTTGCTCGCGATTGCGGTAAGCCAGCCGACTAAGATATTGGCGACTCTGCCGCTATCGCGAGCAAGCTTTGCTCCCACAGGATTTATGCCGTTTGTTCCTAACTGACAGGCATTGGCGCCTGGCGCCTTCTTTTCAGGGGAGTCCGAAGTTTATTTCAGGTTGCCACTGAGAAACTGCTTGAGCCGTTCGCTGGTGGGATTGCCCAGCACGTCTTCCGGAGCGCCTTCTTCTTCCACCAGGCCCTGGTGCAGGAACAGCACCTGGTTCGAGACTTTGCGGGCGAAGCTCATTTCGTGGGTCACCATGATCATGGTCCGGCCCTCTTCGGCCAGGCCCTGGATCACCTTCAGCACTTCGCCCACCAACTCCGGGTCCAGGGCCGAGGTGGGTTCGTCGAACAGCATCACCTCCGGTTCCATCGCCAGCGCACGGGCAATGGCCACGCGCTGTTGCTGGCCGCCGGAGAGAAACGCCGGGTACTGCTCGGCAACCCGCGCCGGCAGGCCGACCTTGTCGAGATAACGCCGGGCACGGTCGTCGGCTTCCTGCTTGCTCACACCCAATACCCGGCGCGGCGCCATGGTGATGTTTTCCAGCACGGTCATGTGGCTCCACAGGTTGAAGTGCTGGAACACCATGGCCAGGCGGGTGCGGATGCGTTGCAGTTCGTCGGCGTCGGCCACGTGCATGCCGTGGCGGTCCTTGATCATCCGGATCGGTTGGCCGTCCAGGGTCATGGCGCCGTCATTGGGTTGTTCCAGGAAGTTGATGCAGCGCAAAAAGGTACTTTTGCCCGAGCCGCTGGCGCCGATGAGGCTGATGACGTCGCCGGTCTTGGCCTTGAGCGAAACGCCCTTGAGCACTTCATGTTCGCCATAGCTTTTATGCAGGCCTTCGATGGTCAGTTTGTACATGGAGCATGCATCCTCAAGGCGAAAGTAGGTAGCCGCTGCGGTAGGCCTCGGTGCCGGCGACATGGGCGATCACCATGCCGGCCGTGGCCATGCGACGCAGCGAACGGGCGTACAGCAGCCCGGCGTTACGGCAATGAACGGGGGTGACGGTGTCGTTGACCGGGTCGATGATTTCCGCGATCAGTTGCCCCGCCTCCAGGTATTCGCCGGGCAGGGCGCTGTAGACCAGCAACCCGCCCACGGGCGTCGCCACCGGCTCGACCGCGGCCAGCGGCGTGGCCGGGTAGGGCAGTTCGGGCATGGGCATCGGTTCGCCGTCGATGGCGCCGAAGCGGATCAGGTATTCGATCAAGGCCTGGCAGTCGAGGCTCGCCAGCCCGTGGTTGACGTCACCCTGGCCACGCAATTCCACGGTCACCGAAAAACTGCCCAGGGGAATTTCGAAGCGTTCGCCGAAGCGTTCCTTGAGTTGCCACCAGAGCAGGGTGAAGCATTCGTCGAACGACTGGCCGCCCGAATCGGTCGCCAGCAGGCTGGCTTCGGCACCGATGTAGCGGGCCAGCGGCTCGACCTGGGGCCAGGCTTCGGGTGTGGTGTAGAGGTGGGCCACGGCTTCGAAGTCGCAATGCAGGTCCAGCACCATGTCGGCGTCGCAGGCCAGCCGTTGCAGGGCCAGGCGCAGGGATTGCAGTTGGGTGCCTGGGGTCTGCCGGGCGAGGGCATCGCGCAGGCTGGTGCGGATCAGCATCAGGTTGTGCTGCGGATCGTCGGTGAGCAGCTCCTCGATTTCGTTGCCGATCTCTTCGCTCAGGTCGACGAAGCGGCGGTTGAAGTTCTGCCCGCTCTCGGTTTCGTAGCGACCCAAAGGCACGTCCATCAGCACTTGTTCGAGGCCGATGGGGTTGGCGACCGGTACCAGCACGATCTCGTGGCGCAGGTGGCCCGACGCCTCGAGTTCGGCCAGGCGTTGCTTGAGGTGCCAGGCGACCAGCATGCCCGGCAGTTCATCGGCGTGCAGGGACGACTGGATATAGATTTTGCCGACGGCTTTTTCCGGGCCGAAGTGGAAGCTGTGGATCTTGCGTGCGGTCCCCGGTACCGGGGCCAGCAGGTCATGGATCTGGTGGCGCATGTGCGTGTGTGTCCTGGAACAAAAGCCCTAGTGGGTCGGCCCGAGGAAGGCCAGCCATCGGCGTTCGGCGAGGCGGAAGAGGCCCACCAGCGCAAAGGTGACGGTCAGGTAGATCAACGCGGCGATCCCGAACGACTGGAACGTCATGAACGTCGCCGAGTTGGCATCCCGGGCGACTTTCAGCACGTCTGGAACGGTAGCGGTGAACGCCACGGTCGTCGAGTGCAGCATCAAGATGACTTCATTGCTGTAGTACGGCAGCGAGCGCCGCAGCGCCGAGGGCATGATCACGTAGGCGTACAGTTTCCAGCCGGTCAGGCCGTAGGCCTTGGCCGCTTCCACTTCGCCATGGTTCATGTTGCGAATCGCCCCGGCGAAAATTTCCGTGGTGTAGGCGCAGGTGTTCAAGGCAAAGGCCAGGATCGTGCAGTTCATCGCGTCGCGAAAGAAACTGTCGAGCATGGGTTGGGCGCGTACCGCCTCGATGCTGTAGATGCCGGTGTAGCAGATCAGCAGTTGGATATAGAGCGGCGTGCCCCGGAACAGGTAGGTGTAGAACTGCACGGGCCAGCGTACGTAGAACCTGGGTGAAACCCGGGCGATGGACAGCGGGATCGACACCACGAAGCCGATCAGCAGCGAGGCGCTGAGCAGCCACAGGGTCATGGCCAGGCCGGTGATGTTGACGCCGTCGCTGTAAAGGAACGGCCGCCAATATTCCTGCAGAAGTTCGATCATCGCACCGCCTCCCGGGCTCCGGCGGCGTAGCGGCGTTCAAGCCAGCGCAGGATGAAATTGGACGCGCTGGTGATCAGCAGATAGATCAATGCCGCCAGCACCAGGAAGTAGAACAGTTGGTAGGTGCTCTTGCCCGCATCCTGGGCCGCCTTGACCAGGTCAGCCAGGCCGATGATCGACACCAGCGCGGTGGCCTTGAGCATCACCATCCAGTTGTTGCCGATACCCGGCAGGGCAAAGCGCATCATTTGTGGAAACACCACGAAGCGAAACCGCTGGCCACGCTTGAGGCCATAGGCCGTGGCGGCTTCGACCTGGCCCCGGGGGACCGCGAGGATCGCGCCGCGAAAGGTTTCGGTGAAATACGCGCCATAGATGAAGCCCAGGGTGATCACCCCGGCGCCGAATGGGTCGATCTCGATGTATTCCCATTCCATGAAGTCGGTAAACGAAGTCAGCCAGGTTTGCAGGCTGTAGAAGATCAACAGCATCAGCACCAGGTCGGGTACGCCGCGGATCAGCGTAGTGTAGAGCTGGGCAGGGATTCGCAGCAGTTTGACGCTGGACAGCTTGGCACTGGCGCCCAGCAGGCCGAGCAAGACGCTCAACAATAAGGACAGGGCCGACAGCTTGATGGTCATCCAGGTGCCTTGCATCAGCAGCGGGCCGAAGCCCTGCAGGCTGAAGGCGGAGAGCCCCAGATTTTGTAGGAGTTGTTCGAACATGGAGGAGGCCTTTGGCAGAAAAAAAGCGCCCACCCGAGACCGGATGGGCGCCGCGCATTATTTGCCGCTGTACAGATTCAGATCGCCAAAGTGTTTTTTCTGGATCTCGGCGTACGTGCCGTCGTCGTGTAACGCTTTGATACCTTTATCCAAAAGCGCCTTCAGCTCTTTGTTACCTTTATTGATACCAATGGCGGTCTTGGATGGCAGCAGTTCGCTGTCCACCGGCTTGCTGACTTCATAGCCTTCGCCCTTTGGCGATTTCAGGAAGCCCAGCTCAGCCTGGAGCATGTCCTGGATCGCCGCGTCGAGGCGGCCGGAGGTCAGGTCGGCGTAGACCTGGTCCTGGTTCTGATAGGCCTGGGTCTTGACGCCAGCCTTGTCCAGCACGGCCTTGGCGTAGGCTTCCTGGATGGTGCCCTGCTCATAGCCGACGGTCTTGCCTTTGAGCGAGGCAACGTCTTCGCTCAGGCCCGAGCCCTTCTTGAAGACATAGGCCGTTGGGCCGGAGAACAGCTCGTTGGAGAAGTCGATGACTTTTTCCCGCGCCGGGGTCACGGTCATGGAGGAGATCACGCCGTCGAATTTTTTGGCCTTGAGGCCCGGGATCATGCCGTCGAAATCGCTTTCGACCCATTTGCATTTGACCTTCAGCTCTGCGCAGATCGCATTGCCCAGGTCGATGTCGAAACCGACCAGGCTGCCGTCAGCGGCCTTGGACTCGAACGGGGCGTAGGAAGGGTCGACACCAAAACGCAGTTCCTTGTATTCCTTGGCTGTGGCGACGCCAGCGGCCATGCACAACGCCAGTGCAGAAAGGGTCAGCAGTGCTTTTTTCATTATTGAGTCCCTAAAACCAATTTGAGCGCTTGTGGCGCGTAAGATTGTTACCGGTGAAGGTCTGAACGGTATGACGGCATAAAGGTAGCAATTTCCGAACCATAGTGCCGAACAAGTGTTTTAAAAGCACGGGCGGCGGGAGACGGAACGCAATGGTGCGCGGAGATGAGCGTACATCAAAAGTTGCACCAGGATGGCGCGGACTCTGCGTTTCTGTCGCTCGCAGAGTGCCTGCCGCTGCTGGGTAGCGATTAGCTGCGCAGGGGCCGGCCTTTGATGGGAAAGCCAGGGCGGCCTAACGGTTTTCGTCCCGTTTTTTCAAATCTCAGTATCGGATCTCAATGCGGGACTGCTGTGTGCGGTGTTGTTGGCAAGCGCTCGGCCAAGGGATTGCCCGGTCATTTCGACATACCGGTAGGTGAACATCGACACCAGAACGACCAATCCCACTACCAGCAAAGCGATGAGGTTATTGAGCGGTACGTTACCGAGGTCCAGGTAACGAGTCCCGTCGATCATCGGTGCAATGTCAACGCCAAGGATTTTTCTCGCCACCATAAACGCTGACACTACGCAAAACAGAACGGCCGCGTGGGTCAGGTAGATGGAATAAGACAACTTGCCGAGAAAACCGAAGCCACGTCGCGCCAACAACCGCGACACGGACCCGCCATCAAAGGCGAATATCACAACGATGACACCGAACACGGGGCTGGCCAACAGCTGCTTGGCTGCAAAATCGTTGACCACGAAAACCAGCGCCGCTGCCAGCGCCAGCACTTCAAGCGTTGTCAGCAACCAGGTCTGGGTCTGGTTGGGGCGGGGGAGCTTCACATACACGGTGTACGCCAGGCAACCGGTGAAAAAGTAAGCGAGGCCCCGGAGCGATTCGATGGTGAAGAAGGTATTGCCTGCATACATCAGCGCCAGGGCCACGAGTACCATCGTTGCCCACGCCCATGTCCGGATGCCGAAAGCGATGCCCAGGATAAGGGCGAAGATCATGTAGGTGTAATACTCGATACTGATGCTCCAAGACGGATAGTTGAACGACAGGGGATTAGTCAAATGCGTCCAGGATTGCAACAGCAGTGCATTTGGCAGAATTTCAGAAGGGGCGAACTTTCCTGAAAATGGCTCATTGTTGAAGTCCATGCCTTTTTGGGCAGCCATATACCTGCCGCACTCTAACAATATAAAAATAGCCAGCATAAAGAGGTGCAGGGGCAGCAAACGGAAGGTCCGTGTTATGAAGAATTTGCGAAAAATAAACTGTGCGGAGCTGCCATAGGCATGCATCAATACAAAGCCACTCAATACAAAAAAGAAAGATACGAATATTTCGGCATGGCGAAATAACAACCATTCGGTAAAACTTCCGCTGACGCGCAAGTGGTAGAGCATTACTGAAATCGCCATCAACCCCCTGAAACTGTCCAATGAGTGAAACCGCTTCTCTACGCGCATTTTTTCAGGCTCCCTTGCTAGTGTGGGGGCACGTCTCGGTTTCACTGCGATCACCCTACCGTCAGGGGATGGTCTCGCCCGGCCTCACCGTGGGGAAGCTGCCGCTCGCTCCCCGAATGACTGTTGCATAAAAGGGCCTGGCGCAGGCGCTGGATGGGAGACACTTAAATAAATTCACTGATCTGATGTCACGTTAGCAGTGCTCTTTAAAAGAGCAAGTCGGTTTTTTCTGGTCGTGATAAATAGACTCGTGACGCAATTACGGCGTCAGAAAAGCTGCTAACCTGCGGGACATCCATAGTTTTTTTAGAATCACATCACCCCGCACCAAAGCACATATATTTAAATGCGGTTCATCGTCGATTCGCACTATTTTTATCAGGCATGTTACATAGCGACTACTGTGTCAAACGAATGTGGCAGAGCGGGCGGCTAGCATTTCAACAAATCTTGAAGCGTCGCCAATGTGTCGGCCTCTTCGCTGCTCTTGTCCTGGCGCCAGCGCAACATTCGTGGAAACCGCACCGCGATACCACTCTTGTGGCGTTTAGACAGGGCGATGCCTTCGAAGCCCAGTTCGAACACCAGTGTGGGGGTGACGCTGCTCACCGGGCCGAACTTTTCCACGGTGGTCTTGCGCACGATGCTGTCGACCTGGCGCATCTCTGCATCGGTCAGCCCTGAATAGGCTTTGGCGAATGGCACCAGGGTGCGCTCGCGGCTGCCCGGCGGGTTGTCCCATACGGCGAAGGTGTAGTCGCTGTATAGGCTGGCGCGTCGGCCGTGGCCACGCTGGGCGTAGATCAGTACCGCGTCGACGCTGAACGGGTCGATCTTCCATTTCCACCACACGCCCATGTCCTTGGTGCGGCCTACGCCATACAGCGCGTTGCGGGCCTTGAGCATCATGCCCTCGACGCCGAGGCTGCGAGAGGCGTCGCGCTGCCGGGCGAGGTCGAGCCAGTCCTGGCCGGTGACCGTCGGCGAGGGCAACAGCACCGGGCTGTGAATACGGGCGATCAGCGCTTCCAGTTGCTCGCGGCGCTCGGCCTGGGGGCGGCTGCGCCAGTCCTCGCCTTGCCATTCCAACAGGTCGTAGGCCATCACCACCACGGGGGCGTCGTCGAGGATTTTCTTGCTCAGGGTCTTGCGACCGATGCGCTGCTGCAACAGGGCGAAGGGTTGCACCGCTGGTTGCAACGGCGCGTCCGGGTCGAAGGCGTCCTCGGTGACCGACTGGGGGGCTTTCCAGACCACGATTTCACCGTCGATCACCGTGCCGTCAGGCAACGCCTGGGCCAGTGAATGCAATTCCGGAAATCGCTCAGTGACCAAGTCCTCGCCTCGCGACCAGACCCACAAATGGCCGTCGCGCTTGATCACCTGGGACCGGATGCCGTCCCATTTCCACTCCACCTGCCAGTCGCTGGCCGGCCCCAGTAGGGTGTCGAATTGCTCCACTGGCGCGGACAACGCATGGGCCAGGAAAAACGGATAAGGCTGGCCGCCGCGCTGGGCATGTTCATCGTCGGACTCGGCGGCGATCAGCTTGAGGTAACTGGCGGCCGTGGGGCGATGGGACAGATCGGTATAGCCCACCAGCCGCTGGGCCACCCGTTTGCTGTCCAGCCCGGCCATGGTCGCCAGGGCCCGGGTTACCAATAGCTTGGACACCCCAACCCGGAAGCTGCCAGTGATGAGTTTGATGCACAGCATCAGGCTCGGCCGGTCCAACTGCGCCCACAGCGCTGGAAGCCGTTCAGCCAGGACGTCGGGCGACTCTCCGCGCAATGGCAGCAGTTTCTCTTCGATCCACAGCGCCAGGCCTTCATCGGAGCTGTGGGGCGATTCGGGCAATACCAGCGAAATGGTTTCGGCCAGGTCGCCCACGGCCTGATAACTTTCCTCAAACAGCCATAGCGATAACCCGGATACCTGGACCGCCAGCTCCCGCAGGATTTTTACCGGCACCAGCTGCCGCGGACGCCCGCCGGAGAGGAAATACACGGCCCACGCCGCGTCCTGGGGCGGGGCCTTGGTGAAATAGTCCTGCATGGCGGTGAGCTTGGCATTGCTGGAAGTGGTGGCGTCCAGTTTGGCGTACAACTCGGCGAAGGCTTTCATGGCTCCTCCTCACCGCTGTCGATGGCCGTGGCGAGGTCTTCTTCGTCGTCGCCGTATTCGGTGGTGAATCCCTGGGCATTGAGGCCTTGCTCGCACAAGTGGCGCACCAGCACGGCAACTGACCCGTGGGTGACCATGACCCGTTCGGCGCCGGTCTGCTCGATGGCCCAGAGCAGGCCTGGCCAGTCGGCGTGGTCGGACAGCACGAAACCCCGGTCGACGCCGCGCCGCCGACGTGTACCACGCAGGCGCATCCAGCCGCTGGCGAAGGCATCGCTGTAGTCGCCGAAACGGCGCATCCAACTGCTGCCCCCGGCAGAGGGCGGGGCGATGATCAGCGCCTGGCCCATGATCGGGTCGTTCTTCTTGATATCACCGGCATAAATCGTTGGCGGCAGATAAACCCCGGCCTCGCGGTAGACCCGGTTCAGCGGTTCCACCGCCCCATGGGCCAGGATCGGGCCGAGGCTTTCATCAATGCCGTGAAGAATCCGCTGGGCCTTGCCGAAGGAATAACAGAACAACACGCTGGCCCGGCCGGCGGCGATGTTCCCGCGCCACCACTGGTTGATCTCGTCGAAAATCTGCGCCTGGGGCTGCCAGCGGTAGATCGGCAGGCCGAAGGTGGATTCCGTGATGAAGGTGTGGCATTTCACCGGCTCGAACGGGGTGCAGGTGCCGTCGGGTTCGACTTTGTAATCCCCCGACGCCACCCAGACCTCGCCTTGATATTCCAGCCGTACCTGGGCCGAGCCCAGCACGTGGCCGGCGGGGTGAAAGCTCAAGGTCACGCCATGATGCGACAGGCGTTCGCCGTAAGGCAGGGTCTGCAGGTTGATGTCCTGGCCCAGGCGTGACCGCAAGATACCTTCGCCGGGTGCCGCTGCCAGGTAATGGTGGTTGCCGCCGCGGGCATGGTCGCCGTGGGCGTGGGTGATGACCGAGCGTTCCACCGCCCGCCACGGGTCGATGTAGAAATCCCCGGGTGGGCAGTACAAGCCTTCGGGGCGGGCAATGACAAGATCCATGCAGTCACCGGAGCGATGGGCTTGTCAGGTAGAGGCGACGGCGGGGGGAGAAGTTCTATCGGGTTTTTCGGGGTGCATGGGCTGGCGCCATCGCGAGCAAGCTCGCTCCCACATTGGCTTTGTGTTGAATCGCCATACCGAATTCAACACGACCCCCTGTGGGAGCGAGCTTGCTCGCGATGACTTCAGTCCAGACAACCCAGCACCCGTGGCGAGGGAGCAAGCTCCCTCGCCACAAAGTCCTGGGCTGCAGTTATTTGCCAGGCACCAGGGTCAATCGTGTCTTGCCATAGGCCCGATCAAAGTTCTGCGATTGCAACGGCAGGCTCTGGTACTGCCCCTTGATCCACGGATCAATGCCATTGGCATAGTGTGGGCTGACCGGGTTGCCGGACTGGCCAGCACCGTCCTGGATCATCAACGGCTCGGGCTGGCCGAAGTCGACGATAAAGCGCATGGCCGGCGCCAGGGTGGTGGTGAAATCCTGCCCCCAGGCGAACGCCGCCGTGTTGAGTGTGGTGGCGTCGCCACCGGCTGGCAGCGGGCCGCGTACGATCTGACCGTTGCTGTTCTTCCAGGCGCTGCGATGCAATTGGCCCCATTGCCAGGCCTTGTGGTCACCGCCCAACTGGCTGTCACCGGCGCTGATGGTGGCGGCCAGGCTGCGAGCCAGGATGACGGCCTTGTCTTCTTTCTGGGGTGTGCGCACATCGTCCCAGAACGGGCTGTCTTCCCGCCCCAGCAGATGATCGGCCTGGGCCGAGTAGGACAATTGGCCGTTGGCGACTAGCGCCTGCCATGCCGGGCTGCTGTCCGGGCCCAGCTCGTCGAGGAAAATCTGCTTCATGCTTTCCTGCAGGAACAGCTCGTAGATCGCCGCGTCGGCGGAGGTCGGGCTGAGCCGGCCATCGAACGCCATCAAACGGGTATAGGCCTCGCGAGCCTTGGCCCGGTCAGCCACCGGCAGGGCTTCGATGGCCTGTTTGAGTGGCTGGGTCATGCCCGGGGCTTCGAAGACTTGCTTGAGCTTGGCCGCGAGCGTCGTGGTCTGGTCGTATTGCATGGCGGTCAGGCTGCGGGTGTCGTGCTTGCCGGCGCCGGCCAGTTCGGCCATGCGTTCGCCACGCTCCGGCGAAGCCCAGGAATTGGACAGCTGCATGCCGTAGCCATGGGGAATGACCCGTTGATTGGCCGTGCCGAGCCAGCCCTGGGCCGGGTCTTGATCGTAGGGGTGCAGCATCGGGTCGGCGTAACCGTCCCAATCGTAGCGACCGTCCCAGCCCGGCGACGGCAACAAGCCTTCACCTTCACGGCGGTTCGGGTAGCGACCGGTGACTTGCCAGCCGATATGGCTGGCGTCGGCAAAGACCAGGTTCACGGCCATGGCGCGGATTTCCCGGCTGGCATCGGAGGCTTTCTCGACGGTCTGTGCCCGGGACAGGTCGAAGAAGGCGTCCAGGGTCTTGTCGTCGCTGAAGCTCGGCGTCTGCAAGGCCAGGCCAAAGCCGTTGGCCATGGCCGGGCCCTGGGCACTGTTGAGCAGCGGGCCGTGGCGGGTTTCGAACACCGCTTCGCGAATCGGCCGCTGGCCTTTGATGAAATAGGTTTCGTTGCGCACGATCGCCGGTTGCCATTTGCCGTTGACCTCGTAGGACAGGCCATTGCCCTGGCGGCGGATTTTTTCCAGGAACAGGTCCTGGTTGTCCCCCAGCACGCTGGTCATGCTCCAGGCCACTTTGCCATTGAACCCGGCCAGGATCATCGGGATGCCCGCCACGGAAACCCCGGCCGCCTGGTACTTGGGCGCACGGATCTGTACCGGGCTCCACAGCCCCGGCATGCCCAGCGGCCCGTGACTGTCGCTGGCCAACAAGCTCTTGCCGCTGCGGCTGCGTTGCGGCGTTATGGCCCAGTTGCTTGAAGACGCAGCACCCAACAAGTTCAGCCCGATCAATTGATGGGTGGCCTTGCTGATTTCGTTCAGGCCCGGGATCTGGCCATTGAGGCGCAGGCCCTGGAGTTTGTCGGCCTCGGCCACGGGCAGTTGCTCGTCCGGGTAGGACGGGCTCAGCCAGGCGAGTTTATCGTTGGTGACGGTTTGGGCCAGCACCAGGTTGGCGATTTCTTCCGGCAGGTTGGCCGACTGGCTGAAATTCAGCAGGCAGAACATCAGCGCCGAATCTTCCGGTTTCCAGTATTCGGGTTTGTAACCGGTGGCGGCCAGGTCCGACGGCAACTTGTCGCGGTAACGGAACAGGTAGGCGTTGACGCCCCGGGCATAGACTTCGAAGAAGCGCTTGAGCCGCGGCGAAGACGCCTTGTACAGCTCGTCGGCGTTTTTCTTCAGGTTGACGGCGCGCATGTAGCGGTCGACGTCCAGCCGCTCGGCGCCGGACATTTCCGCCAATCGACCCTGGGCCAGCAGGCGCAGGGTCACCATCTGGGTGATGCGATCGCTGGCGTGGACGTAGCCGAGGGTGAACAAGGCGTCATGGAAGCTGTTGCTTTCGATCAGCGGCATGCCCGTGGCGTTGCGGCGGACGGAGACGTTCTGCGCCAGCCCCTTGAGCGGCTGCACACCGGACGTGGGCGGGACCGTGTCCTGGGCATTCCAGGTCTGGCATCCGCTCAAACCGAGCACACTGGCTACCGCGGCGGCAACACCGAGCCGGGGGATGAGGGAAATAGAGGCTGGCGAGGCCATGGCAAAGCTCCTGCGGGAGGGGGGTGGCACCAATAAAGGCGCTACGTTAGTGAGCAGGCGGGGGCCGCGCAAGCGGGGGGAGGGTTATTTGTTGATTTGGCGATGAAAGCCCGTGGCCGGGTCATCGCTTTTGCGCGAAGGCTTGCCTGTTGGAAGAGGTGATGCTCAAGTGTGGACCATTCAAAGACCGAGCAAGAGAAGACTGGCATGGAGCTACAGAACGACGCAGCGCTGATCCTCATCGATCAACAAAAAGGCATCCTTCACCCCAGGCTCGGCCCTCGGAACAACCCCGAGGCAGAGCTGCGCATGCTGGAACTGCTGGCTTTCTGGCGACACACGGCGCGACCGGTGATTCACGTCCATCACCTGTCCCGCTCGCCGGACTCGGTGTTCTGGCCGGGGCAGTCGGGGGTGGAGGTCCAGCCACGGTTCGAGCCGATGGCCGGGGAATGGTTGGTGCAAAAACAGGTGCCGGATGCGTTCAGTGGCACCCACCTGGAGCAAGACCTGCGCAAAGCCGGTATCAGGCAACTGGTGATCGTCGGCGTGGCGACGCACAACTCGGTGGAGTCCACGGCGCGTACGGCTGGCAATCTGGGATTCGATACCTGGGTGGCCGAGGACGCCTGCTTTACCTTCGACAAAACCGATTACTTCGGCAACGCCCGTTCGGCAGCCGAGGTGCATGCCATGTCCCTGGGCAACTTGCACGGGGAGTATGCGACGGTGGTTGGTGTGAAGCGGATTTTGCAGGCGGGCTGATACATAAGCAGTGAATGTACCGGCCTCATCGCGAGCAAGCTCGCTCCTACAGTGGATTCTGCGGTGATCATTGGATATCGCCTCACCGCAATTGCCCTGTGGGAGCGAGCTTGCTCGCGAAGAGGGCGAGTCAGGTTAATCACTGCCAACTGGCCCACCGCATTCGCGAGCAAGCCCGCTCCCACAGGAGTCAGTGGTGAGACAAGGCTTGGCGAACGCCGGGAACCCCTGTGGGGAGCGAGCTTGCTCGCGATGACGGTCTAACAGGCGAAAAAGTATTGCGCCCAGCCCCTCAAGCCCCGTGGCACTTCTTGAATTTCTTGCCGTTGCCGCACGGGCAAGGGTCATTGCGGCCGACATCCTTCAGGGCGTTGCGCACCGGTTCCTGGTGGGCGTGGCCGCAGTTCGGGCCGTGGACGTGGCCGTGGTCATGGTCGTGATGATGGTCGTGATCATGGTTGCAATCAGGGCCGTGGACGTGGGGTTGCTGGGTCATCGGGGTTACTCCGCAATAAAATCGGCGGCGATTATCACGCCATTGCGCTCAAGGTGCACGTAGTGGGCGATGAATAATCCGGTTTCCAGCTCACCTTCCAGACGATAGGGGATCTGTTCCCGGGGTTTCTCCAGCAGCTTCACCACTTCCCGCACCTGTGGCCACAGGTTGGTGCGCACCGGCACCTTGAAGTAGGCGCTGTGCTTGGGGCGCACGGTGAACCAGTGTTCATGCTCACCTTCGGTCAGCAGCAGGTCGCCCAGGTGAATGCGGTAAGTCAGGCCACGAACAGTGAGGTCGCTGTCGCCGGGGTTGTCGACGCGAAAGTGCAGCATGAACTTCTGTTCCACCAGCCGGGCCCGCACCACCTCGACCTTGACCAGGTGCACCTGGGGTTCCGGGGCTTCTTCACCTCGCCAGGATGCACAGCCGCCGAGCCCAACGAACAGCAGCAGGCAGGTGATGCGTAGCAAGAATGATGAAGGGGTCATGTCCGTGCCTCTGGTTTATCTCCAGTCTAGCCCTATGGGCCGATGCACGAGCGTCGGACGTTTCCTAAAATCAGCGATTGAAGTAACCGGCGCAGCACTTCTTGAACTTGTGCCCGCTGCCGCACGGGCAGCTGTCGTTGCGTCCTGTCTTGACCGGCACGGTCGGATCGATGAAGTACCAGCGTCCGTCGTTCTGCACGAACGAAGACTGTTCACGGTGGCTATGCTCGCCCTGGCCGTCGTGCCAGCGTGCGGTGAACGTGACGAAGGCGTGTTCCGGTTGACCGCCGAACACTTCGCTGCTTTCCACGTTCAGTCCCAACCATGTGCTGTTGGCGCTCCATTCGCTGATGGACTGGCGATCGAGGCCTTGCTGCTGGGCGGGCAGGGTGGTGGCGACCAGATAATCCACCAGGCCCAGCACATAGGCGCTATAGCGCGAGCGCATCAAGGCTTCGGCGCAGGGCGCCGGGTGACCGTCATGGTAGTGGCCGCAGCAGGCCTCCAGTGAGTTGCCACTGCCGCAGGGGCAAATGGGTGAGTGCGAGCTTGTGTTCACGGTTACCACCAATATTTTCCAAAGTTTTCCGGGTTGGCCCAAAAACGTGAGTTGAGCCAGTCGGGGACCTGTTTGTATTCAAGCAGATCGTAGGTGAACAGGGTCAGCACCTGGTCTTCGCGCTGGAATCGCTCACTGGCTTGCAGGGCCAGGGAAAAAAAGTCCGTCTCTTGCCAGCCGCAGGCGTTGAGGTCGGCCAGCACGGCGATGCGGCTGGCGTTGAGATTACGGATGCCGCCCAACAGGTTCAGACCCTCGCGCTTGGGCAAATGCTCCAGGCAATCGAGCGCCAGGGCCAGGTCAAAACGTCGCGCCGCCACGTCCGCCGGCAACGCGCCGGGGCCGGCATGGATCACTTCGGTGTCGGGGTGGGCCTGCTGGAATGCTTCGAGTGCGGGAAAGCCGCTGGCACCGATCAGCAGCAGTGTTTTTGGGGCATAACGGTCAAGCACGGCGGCCAGGGCTTGCTGGGGCGTACGTGAAGAAATGGCAACGGTCATCGAAGTTCCTCAGTCAGAACCGCCACGATAGCCTGCCCGGACAGCATGGCCTAGAGCGGTTTGTCCCTGAATGTGCGCAAACGTCGCAAACACGGGGCGAAAACCCGCAATTACCCAGGCTGGCGCAGATTCGAAGTCGGGTCTTTACTCCCCTGAATCGGCGACCAGCCGATCCCTCAAGGAGAAAACCCGATGAGCATAGTTCGGACAGCGTTACCCCTGGTTCTGCTAACCAGTGTGTTGACTGGTTGCGCAGGTTTGCAGAAAACCGACTGGCCGACCTGTGCGGCCGTCGGCGGTGCGATCGGCGCGGGATTAGGTGCCATAGAAAGTACTTCCTGGGCTGGCGGCGGCGCGCTGTATGTTGGCGGCATGGCGGCAGCTTATTGCTGGGTCAAGGGCGACGGCGACGAGGATGGCGATGGCGTGCCGGACAGCCGCGACAAGTGCCCGGGCACACCGAAGGGCGTGCAGGTCGATGCCGACGGTTGCCCACCACCCGCCCCGGTGCCGATGGTCGAAGAAGCGGTCGTGGTCAAGGAAGAAACCATCGTGATCCGCGACGTGCACTTTGAGTTCAACAAAGCCACGCTGACCCCGGCCGACAAAGATGTGCTGAGTACGGTCGCCACCCGGCTGAAACAGGAAACGTCCACCGCGCAACTGAGTGTCACTGGCCACACTGACAGCGTCGGCAGCGATGCCTACAACAAAAAACTGTCGCAGAAGCGAGCCGATTCGGTGGTGCAATACCTGGTCCAGAACGGCGTGCCGCGTGCCAGTTTTGTCTCGGTGTCCGGTGCCGGTGAGAGCCAGCCGGTGGCCGATAACAAGACCGCTGACGGCCGTGCGATGAACCGCCGCACGGAAATCAGGATAAACCGCTGAAACCCCTGTCATCCGCGGCTTGTAGAGTTGCGGATGCGGGTCTTTACTCCTGTGTGACCGGTATGGGCCGGTAACACAGGAGCCTTCACCATGAACGTTCTAATCAGGTCCGCCTTACCGGTACTGCTGGCGAGCAGTCTGTTGTCCGGTTGCGCCACTCACAGCGACGGCAGCGCACCCCTCAATCAACGCACCTGGCCAATCTGTAGCCTGATCGGCGGCCTGGTCGGCGGCGGGTTGGGGGCCATTGAAAGCAGCGGTTGGGCCGCCGGTGGCGCCGCATTGGGGCTGCTGGGCGGTGGTTTGATCTGCTACGCCCAGGATGGCGATGAAGACGACGACGGCGTGTTCGACCGCCGCGACCGTTGTCCCGATACTGCGGCCAATACACCGGTCGAGCATCACGGTTGCCCAGTGCCGCAATACCCGGCCAGTGCGCCGCCGGTCGAACCGCAAGCACCGGCCAGCGAGGTCATCACCCTCAACGACGCGGGCAAGGTGCTGTTCGATTTCGACAAATCCGACCTCACCGCAGAGGCTCGAAGCCAGCTCGATGGGCTGATGGGCAAGCTCAGCCATGCCAATGTCGCCAGTATCCGGGTGGTGGGCCACACCGACAGTGTCGGCACGGATGCCTATAACCAGGGGCTGTCCGAACGTCGGGCCAGCAGCGTCGTGGAGTATTTGCTGACCCAGGGCCTGGCCCCCGACAAACTCACCAGCGAAGGCAAGGGCGAAAGCGAGCCGGTGGCCGACAATGAGACCGACGAAGGGCGGGCGCAGAACCGTCGGGTTGAATTGCATATCCAGCGCTGAGGCGCGGCCCAGGGCTGCCGGGTCGTCGGGAGGGCGATCCGGTGGCCGAGGCTCGGGTTAGATTAAATTTGCCGGGCCCTCTGGCTTATCCGGCGCGCAAGCCGTTACTGTGCGCGCAAAGAATAATGCTTGATCAGGGGGGCGTATGAAGGTGTTTTGGGGGCTGGGGCGCTTGTTGACCCTGCTGTTCTGGCTGGTGGTGCTGGTCAATCTGGTCGTGCCGTTCGTCCATCCGCTGCATCTGCTGGTCAATGTCGCCGGCGCGTTTTTGCTGGTGCTCCATCTGCTGGAGCTGCTGTTGTTCAGGGCCAGTTTCCGTGGCCGCCCCGCGCCTGGACGTGATCGCCTCAGAGTGCTGCTGTTTGGCATCTTCCACCTGCAAACCCTCCCGACCGCGCCAGAGGCTTCCCATGCGTAAATTGTGTCTGCTTGCCGCACTCGTATGTCCGTGGGCTTCGGCCCAGGTGCTCCAGGTCGAAGGCCATTCGTTGATGCGCCTGCCCAACACCACCAGCACCCTGACCTTGGAACGCCTGGACGTGGCCGATTACGGCACGCTGCTGGTGCCTTCCAATGTCACTGAACTGACCATCGACCAATTGCATCTGGGGCGTGAGGCGCGGATCGCCATCGTGCCGGCGCAGCAGGTACTGGAAATGAAAGTGGCCCAGGCTGAATTGGCCGAGGGCAGCCAGATCACTTCACGTGGCGCACCGGGGACCTACACCAAGGCCGCGCGGCCGGGACGCGATCTCAACCTGCGTTTCAAGGTGTTGAACGCGCCGTTGTTGTCGGTGGATGCTCGCGGCGGCACCGGTGCACCGGGTTACGTTGGCCTTGACGGTGCCAATGGCCAGGCGCCGGGTTGCACCTGGGGTTCGGCCGGTCGCGGGGCCGACGGCAGCAATGGCAGCGATGGCCAGCCGGGAGCCGCTGGAGCGCAGGTGCGCCTGGAACTGCCCCTGGCTTACCCGGCCGAGCAGATCAAGGTGACGGTGGACGGCGGTGCCGGTGGCGCGGCGGGGCACGGTGGCAAACCCGGGGCGGGAGGCAAGGCCAAGGGCTGCCTGGTCTATACCGCGGATGGCGGCAAAAGCGGCCGTCCTGGCGCTGATGGCCAGCCAGGGCCTGCCGGAGCGGCGGGGACGGTGACGGTGCAGCGGTTCTGAAGAAAATCTAATCCCGACCTGTGGGAGCGAGCTTGCTCGCGATGGCGTTGTGTCAGCCGATCAAGTATTGCCTGACGTGCCGCCATCGCGAGCAAGCTCGCTCCCACAGGGTTCGGTGCGCTATTTTCAGAACATCGGTCGCGCCGCGCCAATCGCCACCACCAGCAACCCGATCAACAGATTGATCCCCACCAACCGCCGGATCTTCCCTAGCACTGCCGCCCCCGCCGGCCAGTCCTGCGCCGTCACGGCGTTACGCAACGCCGGCAGTTGCAAGCTCTGGATGCGGATAAACAGCGCCGTCATCACCACATACAACCCCATCATCACCTGCACATAACGCGGCGCGGTTTCGAAACCGGCGAAGCGCAGATGGATCAGGCCTACGCCGCTGATCGGCAAAAGTACGACCGCGACCCAGACCCAGACAAAAAAACGCTGAAACACTTCTACCCATAGCTTGAGCCGGGCAGGGCCCTCAAGCGCCGTCATTGCGGCGGGGCGCAGGATCATCCAGGCGAAGAACATGCCGCCGACCCAGACCAGGGCCGCCAGTAAATGCAGGGTGTAGACAAGGGCAAAGGGTGTCATTGGGTTACTCCGTTCTGCGCAGGATTCATTAGCGGGGTATGATAGCCGCCGATCCGAACCACTGAAAATTTATCCAGCGTTTTTAGCGCCCGACCATTCATGATCAGCACCGAACTCAAAACCACGATCCAGGGCGCCTATTCGCGTTTTCTCGAAGCCAAGAGCCTCAAGCCGCGATATGGCCAGCGCCTGATGATTGCCGAAGTGGCAAAAGTCCTGGGTGACATCGACACCGACGACGAAGGTCGGCGCAGCGGCGAGCCTGCCGTCGTGGCGGTGGAGGCCGGCACCGGTACCGGCAAGACCGTGGCCTACAGCCTGGCGGCGATTCCCACCGCCAAGGCCGCCGGCAAGCGCCTGGTGATCGCCACGGCCACCGTCGCCCTGCAGGAGCAGATCGTCTACAAGGACCTGCCCGACCTGATGCGCAACAGCGGGTTGAGCTTCACGTTCGCACTGGCCAAAGGCCGCGGGCGCTACATGTGCCTGTCCAAGCTCGACATGTTGCTCCAGGAAGGCCATGCCCAGACCGCCACGGCCCAGTTGTTCGAAGAAGAAGGCTTCAAGATCGAGGTGGATGAAGCCAGCCAGAAGCTGTTCACCAGCATGATCGAGAAGCTGGCCGGCAATAAATGGGACGGCGACCGCGACAGTTGGTCCACCGCCCTGGAAGACGCCGACTGGTCCCGCCTGACCACCGACCATAGCCAGTGCACCAACCGCCACTGCCCGAACTTCGGCCAATGCGCCTTCTACAAGGCCCGCGAAGGCATGGGCAAGGTCGACGTCATCGTCACCAACCACGACATGGTCCTGGCCGACCTGGCCCTGGGCGGCGGTGCGGTGCTGCCGGATCCGCGCGACACGATCTACGTGTTCGACGAAGGCCATCACCTGCCAGACAAGGCCATCGGCCATTTCGCCCATTACACCCGGCTGCGTTCCACCGCCGATTGGCTGGAAACCACCGCCAAGAACCTCACCAAACTGCTGGCCCAGCATCCGTTGCCGGGTGACCTGGGCAAGTTCATCGAGCAAGTGCCGGAGCTGGCGCGGGAAATCAAGACGAACCAGCAGTTCATGTTCACCGCGTGCGAGCAAGTGGCCGATTTCAAGCCCGGCGAAGACGTCGAGGGGCGCGAGCGGCCACGCCACCGGTTTGTCGGAGGGGTGATCCCCGAGCACATGCGCGAAATGGGCATCGAGCTCAAGAAAGGTTTCGCGCGCCTGACCGACCTGTTCACGCGTCTGACCGATCTGCTCAAGGAAGGCATGGATGGCGAGGTCAACATCGGTATTGCCAGCAACCAGGCCGAGGAGTGGTACCCGCTGTTCGGCAGCCTGTTGTCCCGCTCCCAGGGCAACTGGGAGCTGTGGACGGCCTTCACCGCCGAAGACCCGGAAGACAACCCGCCGATGGCGCGCTGGCTGACCCTGGCCGAAAGCGGTTCGCTGTTCGACATCGAGGTCAATGCCAGCCCGATCCTGGCGGCGGAAATGCTGCGTCGCAACCTGTGGAACGTGGCCTACGGCGCGTTGGTGACGTCCGCCACGCTGACCGCCCTGGGCACGTTCGACCGCTTCCGCATGCGCGCCGGCCTTCCGAAGAAAGCCGTGACTGCAGTGGTCCCGAGCCCTTTCCATCACGCTGACGCCGGTGTGCTGCGGGTGCCCGACCTCAAGGCCGACCCACGGGATGCCCCTGCCCACACTGCGGCGATCATCCGCGACCTGCCGGAATTGGTGGAAGGCTCCCGGGGTACCCTGGTGCTGTTTTCCTCGCGCAAGCAGATGCAGGACGTGTTCGATGGCCTCGATCGTGACTGGCGCAAGCAGGTGTTCATCCAGGGCAACCTGTCGAAGCAGGAAACCCTGAACAAGCACAAGGCCCGGGTCGATGGTGGGGATTCCAGCGTGCTGTTCGGCCTGGCGAGCTTCGCCGAAGGCGTGGACTTGCCCGGCGCCTATTGCGAGCACGTGGTAATCGCCAAGATCCCCTTCTCGGTCCCCGACGACCCGGTGGAGGCGGCGCTGGCCGAGTGGATCGAAGCCCGCGGTGGCAACCCGTTCATGGAAATCTCCGTGCCGGACGCTTCGCTGAAGCTGGTCCAGGCGTGTGGCCGCTTGCTGCGTACCGAAGAGGACCGCGGCACCATCACCTTGCTCGACCGCAGGTTGGTGACCCAGCGCTATGGCAAGGCGATCCTCAATGCATTGCCGCCGTTTCGGCGGGAGATTTCCTGAGGCTGCTGCGATTTTGTAGCGAAGAAATGTAATTGTGGGAGCAAGGCTTGCCCGCGATGAAGGTACCTTGGTTTCAGAGAGACCACACAGGCCTCATCGCGGGCAAGCCTTGCTCCCACAGGTTTCTCTTGCACAGGGACATGCTTAGCCAGCCGTCTTGCGGCGGTTCCCAAAACCCTGAATGGCTGAAACAATGCCAGTCACCTTAAAAGTGTTTGTTTCAAGGGAGTTACGGGTGCAAATTCAAGGCCATTACGAACTTCAGTTCGAGGCGGTGCGTGAAGCGTTCGCGGCGCTGTTCGATGATCCCCAGGAGCGCGGCGCGGCGTTGTGCATCCAGGTGGGCGGCCGCACGGTGATCGACCTGTGGGCCGGTACCGCCGACAAGGATGGCCATGAAGCCTGGCACAGCGACACCATCGCCAATCTGTTTTCCTGCACCAAAACGTTCACCGCGGTCACGGCCCTGCAACTGGTGGCCGAAGGCAAGTTGCAGCTGGACGCTCCGGTAGCCCGCTATTGGCCAGAGTTTGCCGCGGCCGGCAAGCAATCCATCACCCTGCGCCAACTGCTCTGCCACCAGGCTGGGTTGCCAGCGCTACATGAATTGCTGCCGCCCGAAGCGCTTTATGACTGGCAAGCCATGGTCGATGCCCTGGCTGCCGAAACACCTTGGTGGACACCGGGCGAGGGCCACGGTTATGCCGCAATCACTTACGGCTGGCTGGTGGGTGAGTTATTGCGCCGGGCCGATGGGCGTGGCCCGGGGGAGTCCATCGTGGCTCGCATCGCCAAGCCGTTGGGCTTGGATTTCCACGTCGGTCTGGCCGACGAGGAGTTTCATCGCGTGGCCCATATCGCCCGCGGCAAAGGCAACGCTGGCGATGCGGCGGCCCAGCGCCTGCTGCAGGTGACGATGCGCGAGCCCACGGCCATGACCACCCGGGCCTTTACCAATCCACCGTCGATTATGACCAGCACCAACAAACCGGAATGGCGACGCATGCAGCAACCGGCGGCCAATGGCCACGGCAATGCCCGTAGCCTGGCCGGGTTCTATGGGGGGCTGCTGGACGGCAGCCTGCTGGAAGGTGAAATGCTCGACGAACTGACTCGCCAGCACAGCTTTGGCGAGGATAAGACATTGCTGACCCAGACCCGTTTCGGCCTGGGTTGCATGCTCGACCAACCGGATGTAGCGAACGCGACCTACGGCCTTGGCCCGCGGGCGTTCGGTCATCCGGGGGCCGGGGGCTCCATCGGGTTTGCCGATCCCGAACATGATGTCGCGTTCGGCTTCGTGACCAACACGCTCGGGCCTTACGTCTTGATGGACCCGCGCGCGCAGAATCTTGCGCGGGTGTTTGCCACTTGTCTATAAAGCGCCATTGAAGGCCATGGACACAGGAACCTCGTGTCCTTTTCAGTTTCAAAGCGTCTGTTTATGCGGCCAAAACATGGCCTTGTTTTTTCATTTAGATCATTTTGTGGATATCCAATGTCATCGAATAAAACTCTCGCTCTGGCGCTGTGCTTCGCTATCACCGGTTGCGCACAAACCCCACAAAATGATGCCGAGGGCAGCAGCGGCTGGTGGCCGTTCGGTTCTTCCGACAAGGTCGCGGCCAAGGAAACGGCGCCAGCGGCGCCCCTGAAACCAGCTGCCGTCGCCCCGCAAGCCAAGGCCGAGAGCGCCAGCCACTGGTGGTGGCCGTTCTCTTCCGAGGAAACCGCCGCGGACGCCGCCAGAAAAGTCGAAGCAAAGGCAGAAGCGCAAGCCAAGCCTGAGGCCAAGGCGCCGGCAGCGGTTGCCAAGGCCGAAGCCGAAAGCAACGGCAAGTGGTGGTGGCCGTTCGGTGGCAAGGATCAGGAAACCGCCAAGGCGGTGCCGATGCCCGATCCTAAAGTCACCCAAGCTTGGCTCGACGACTACGAGCCGAAGCTGCGCACCGCCATCAAGGACAGCAAGCTCGAACTCGAGCGCCGCGATAACGTGCTAGTGGTTACCGCGCCCGTGGACGGCTCTTTCAACCCGGACCGTCCGGCCATGCTGCTGCCTGTGACCCTCGGCCCGTTCACCCGTGTGGCGAAGATCCTTGAAACCGACCCGAAGACTGCCGTGCTGATCCTCGGCCACGCCGATACTTCGGGCGCTGCACCGGCCAACCTCAAGCTCAGCCAGGAGCGTGCCCAGTCCGTGGCGGCGATTTTTCGCCTCAGCGGCCTGCAACGCGATCGCCTGATGCTGCGCGGCATGGGCGCAGTGGCGCCACGTGCGGCCAACGACAGCGTTGAGGGCCGCGCCTTGAACCGTCGTGTGGAATTGCTGGTCACGCCGGCCAACACCATGGTTGCGCTGCTGAGCAAATACAACATGCCGGCCCCGGCCCCAGTGACGATGGTTGCAGCCCAGGATGCGAAGCCTGTTGCCCCGGCGCCTGCGCCTGCGGCTAAAAAAGCAGTGGCCTCGACCACCAAAGCCTCGGCCAAGAAAGCACCGGCCAAAAAAGCCGCGACCAAGGCGCCTGCAAAGAAGGCCCCGGCCAAGCCCGCTACCCCAGCGAAGAAACCCCAACCGGCCAAAGCCGCCACCGATACCAAGAAAGTCGCGGCCACCGATACCTCGAAGCAGTGATGGGCTAACACAAGGAACGCGCCATGACCCAACCGCTGGCTGATATGCGCCGCGACTACACCCGCGACGGCTTGACCGAGGCGCAAGCCCCGGCCGAGCCGTTTGCACTGTTCCACCAATGGTTTGCCGACGCGGTGAAAACCGAGCAGGCCCCGGTGGAGGCCAACGCCATGACCTTGGCGACGGTGGACGCAGAAGGGCGCCCGCATTGTCGGATCCTGCTGCTCAAGGGCCTGGATGCCCTGGGATTCACGTTCTTCACCAACTACGACAGTGCCAAGGGCCAGCAACTGACCGCGAATCCGTTCGCGGCCATGACGTTTTTCTGGCCGGCCCTGGAACGCCAGGTGCGCATCGAAGGCAAAGTGGTCAAGGTCACCGCGCAAGAGTCAGACGCCTATTACCAGGTTCGCCCGCTGGGCAGCCGCCTCGGCGCCTGGGCGTCACCCCAGAGCCGGGTGATTTCAGGGCGTGCGGAGCTGGACGATTTGCTCAAGGCCACCGAACAACGCTTCAGCGACAGCCAACCCCACTGCCCTGAGCATTGGGGTGGTTATCGTTTGCTGCCCGAGCGCATCGAGTTCTGGCAAGGCCGTCCCAGTCGCCTGCATGACCGCCTCAATTACCGCCTGCAAGGGGCGGGCTGGGTTCGCGAGCGCCTGGCGCCTTAGGGGGATAACCTGCCGCAGCGGTTTGCAGCCATTGCGGCAGGTCCCGACGCTTGATGCCTTGCTCCCGGGCGCGGGCCAATTGTTGCAGCATGTAGGTCTTTTTCTGCTCATCCTGCCCCGCCAGCGACAACGCCAGGTCGCGGTCGATCCAGCGTCTGATCCGCACGTACAGCCACCCGTGGAAGT
This sequence comes from Pseudomonas sp. H3_A02, assembly GCF_054671965.1. Taxonomy (NCBI): domain Bacteria; kingdom Pseudomonadati; phylum Pseudomonadota; class Gammaproteobacteria; order Pseudomonadales; family Pseudomonadaceae; genus Pseudomonas; species Pseudomonas sp. H3_A02. Next base: position 6,357,881 of record NZ_CP162807.1, on the reverse strand, counting down.
ACAGGCCGGCCACGGTGGTGACGACGATGATGAAATAATCCATGAAAAAATCCCTGGGTTGATGACGCAGGTTTCGTAAATTGGCGCTACTGTTTGGTGAATTTTTCCGGTGCGCCTGTATCCCACCTGAATGAAAACAATTTTATCCCGGCGAGGCCGTGACAGGCGTCAAGCTGCGGAGTTTAATGAATCCCTGTCTTTTGGAGTTGATGCTATGCGTAAGTCTGTTTTGCTGGTTGCTTCCTTTTCCACGATGGCGATGTTGCTTACTGGCTGTCAGTCGAGCCTGACCGGTGACTCCTACTCCCGTGACGAAGCGCGTCGCGTGCAGACGATTCGCATGGGGACTATCGAATCCCTGCGTCCGGTCAAGATCGAAGGCACCAAGACCCCTATCGGCGGTGCGGCGGGTGCTGTGGTCGGTGGTGTCGGCGGCAGTGCCATCGGTGGTGGCCGTGGCAGCATCGTCGCCGCTGTGATCGGTGCTGTGGCGGGTGGCTTGATTGGCTCCGCTACCGAAGAAGGTTTGACCCGTACCCAGGGTGTGGAAATTACCGTTCGTGAAGATGATGGCAGTATGCGTGCCTATGTGCAGCAGGTTCAGGAGAACGAGGTGTTCCGTGTGGGTGAGCGGGTTCGTATTTCCACTGTGGATGGTACGAGTCGCGTATCGCACTAAGCTGGAATTGCTAAGAGAAAACGGCGCTTTTTCCTGAAACGGGAAGGCGCCGTTTTTTGTGTCTTCGTTTCGGGGAGAGGGCGGCGTACATATCCGTTTCTTCGGTAACGGCTGCTTAGGGTTCCGCCCTGACGGCGGCTCACTTTTGAAGAGCGCAAAAGTAAGCAAAACGCTTCTGCCCCACCACTCGGTGCCTCGCCTAGGCTCGGCATGCCTGAACGAAGGCATCGCTCCGTGGGCCGCCGCGAAGGGCCATCCATGGCCCAGCGCGGCTAACCCGGCATCCATGCCGGGTTGCCCACTGCGCAATACCTTCGTTCAGCCATCGTGGTTTACGGGGCGCCCCAGATCAACGTCCACCGCGAGGCGGCCTGATAGCCGACCTGGTTCTGGGGGGACCGTGTTTCCCCTGTGGAATGAGTGTGGGAGCGAGCTTGCTCGCGATGGCGGTGGTTCAGTTGCATGGATGTTGAATTTGCCGGCTTCATCGCGAGCAAGCTCGCTCCCACAGGAGAAACGCGACCCCACCCAGAACCAGGTCGGCTATCAGGCCGCCTCGCTTTTGTTCTTGATCTCGGGCGCCCCATTAACCACGCTGGCCGAACGCAGGCATTGCGCAGTGGGCATCCCGGCATGGATGCCGGGATAGCCGCGCTGGGCCATGGATGGCCCTTCGCGGCGGGCCCACGGAGCAATGCCGGAGTGAGGGCACACCGAGCCTAGGCGAGGTGCCAAGTGGTGGGGCAGAAGCGTTTTGCTTACTTTTGCGCTTCTCAAAAGTGAGCCGCTGTAAGAGCGGAACCATAAGCAGCCGTTACCGCAGCAACGGATATGCACACCCCTCCTGGCAGCGAGGAATCAGCCAGGCAATGCAGGCTGCTTACGACTGGCCGCCGCCGTCACCGCATAACCCAACAACGCCGCCAGGATCGACCCAGTAAGAATCCCCATCCGGTCCATGCCCGCGTAGTCACTTACGCCAGGCTCGAACGCCAGGGACCCGACAAACAAGCTCATGGTGAACCCGATACCGCACAGGATCGCCACCCCCAATACCTGGCCCCAGTTGGCGCCAAGGGGCAGGCTGGCGATGCCGATCTTCACGGCCAGCCAGGTCAGGCCGAAGACGCCGACAGTCTTGCCCAGCAACAGGCCAATGGCGATGCCCATCGGCACGTCATGGGTGAAACTCTCGACAGTGATGCCACTCAGGGACAGGCCGGCATTGGCGAAGGCGAACAGCGGCAGGATGCCATAGGCCACCCAGGGGTGCAGGGCATGTTCCAAGGTGAGCAGCGGCGAAGTCTCGGCGTTTTTCGTGCGCAGCGGGATGCAGAACGCCAGGGTCACCCCGGCCAACGTGGCATGGACACCGCTCTTGAGCACGCAGACCCAGAGGATCAGGCCCACGACCATGTAGGGGCCGAGCTTGACCACACCCATCCGGTTCATCGCCACCAGCGCGGCAATGCAGGCGGCCGCCAGCATGAGCGACAAGGTCGACAGGGCGCCGGAATAGAAGATGGCGATGATGATAATGGCGCCCAGGTCGTCGATGATCGCCAGGGTCATCAGGAACAGTTTGAGCGATACCGGCACCCGCTTGCCGAGCAAGGCCAGCACGCCGAGGGCGAACGCGATGTCGGTGGCCGTTGGAATCGCCCAGCCCGCGAGGGCGGCCGGATTGTCGCGGTTGAGGAACCAATAGATCAGGGCCGGTACCACCATGCCGCCAATCGCCGCCGCGCCCGGCAGGACGATTTGCGAAGGATTCGACAGCTGCCCATCAAGAATCTCGCGTTTGACTTCGAGGCCGATGAGCAGGAAGAACAGCGCCATCAGACCATCGTTGATCCACAGCAGCGCCGGCTTGGCAATCTTCAGTGCCCCGACCTGAGCCACCACGGGCGTGTCCAGGAAGTCCGTATAGAGCCAGGACAGTGGTGAGTTATTCAGTATCAGGGCCAGCACGGCAGCGGCGATCAAGAGCAGGCCACCGGCGGCTTCCAACTGAAGGAATCGTGTCAAAGTGCTACGAATTGGCAAGGTAGCTCTCCATTATCAGAATCAAAAAGATGGCACACCCTAACCCGTACTGTTAGTTGTTAAAACAAAAGTTATATTCTTTTTTGTTATATGACGTTACAAGGCCTGCGCCACGCAATCGGCAGTTACGGGCCATATTGGACCTTAGCTGTATCTGTGCGTGATGTCGGTTTTTTCCTAAGCTGGCGTCTGGTTTTTCCGAACGTCAGCCGTGCCTGCACGACCGCGTGATCTCCCCACGCCGAACCGATCCAGTGAGAAATACACCATGAACGACCACCGCCAGTGGGCCCGTGAAGCGATCCGCATCATCGAGGCAGACTTCCAGCGCAGCGCCGATACCCACCTGATTCCGCTGCCGCTGCCTGGCCTGCCGGGCATCGAGCTGTATTTCAAGGATGAGTCCAGCCATCCCACTGGCAGCCTCAAGCATCGGTTGGCCCGTTCGCTGTTTCTCTACGCGTTGTGTAACGGCTGGCTCAAGCCCGGTGCGCCGGTGATCGAGGCCTCCAGCGGCTCGACGGCGATTTCCGAGGCTTACTTCGCCAGGTTGTTGGGCTTGCCGTTCATTGCGGTGATGCCGGCGACGACGTCCAGGGAAAAAATCGCACAGATTGCCTTCTATGGCGGCCAGAGCCACCTGGTGGATGATCCTACGCAGATCTACGCCGAATCCGAACGCCTGGCCCGTGAGCATGACGGACATTTCATCGACCAGTTCACCTATGCCGAGCGCGCCACGGACTGGCGAGCCAATAACAACATTGCCGAATCGATCTTCCAGCAGATGCGCTTCGAGCAGCATCCGGAGCCCACCTGGCTGATTTCCAGCCCCGGCACTGGCGGCACCACGGCCACCCTGGGACGCTATGTCCGTTACCGCCAGCACGGCACCCGCGTGCTGTGTGCCGACGCCGAGCGTTCGGTGTTCTTCGACTACTACCGCAGTGGCGACGCCAGCCTGCGCCTGGATTGCGGTTCGCGCATCGAGGGTATCGGCCGGCCGCGAGTCGAAGCGTCGTTCCTGCCGAAAGTCATCGATGCGATGGTCAAGGTGCCGGACGCCTTGTCGCTGGCGGCCATGCATTACCTGGCCCAGCGCTTGGGACGGCGGGTCGGCGGGTCCAGCGGCACCAACCTGATCGGCGCACTCATGGCGGCCCGGCAGATGGCAGATGCGGGGGAGTCGGGGTCGATCGTGGCGATTTTGTGTGACGGTGGCGAGCGCTACGCCACGACCTATTACGACCCGGCCTGGCTCAAGGCCCAAGGCTATGAGTTGAGCGGGTTGATGGACATCGTGGCGGCAAGCGTGGAGCGCGGGGAGGCACTGCCGGAGAGTGTGTTGCGGGCGAACATCTGAATCTTGAAAACCCCGGGATCCCTTGTGGGAGCGAGCTTGCTCGCGATAGCGGTGGATCAGTCAACATCTGTGTTGAATGCCAGGCCGCCATCGCGAGCAAGCTCGCTCCCACAGGGTCATGCTGTTACTTGGGCCTGGGTTGGCTTGAATGAACAGCATTGGCGCTCCAAGAGCCCTCTGTCAGGCCTCGAGGCCGAGGATATCCCGCGCCACCGCTTCGGCGATCCGGATCCCGTCCACGCCCGCCGAGAGGATCCCGCCCGCGTAACCGGCGCCTTCACCCGCCGGGAACAGGCCCTTGACGTTCAGGCTCTGCAGCGATTCGTTGCGGGTAATGCGCAGGGGCGATGAGGTGCGGGTTTCGATGCCGGTCAGCACGGCGTCGTGCAGCGAGTAGCCGCGGATCTGTTTCTCGAACGCCGGCAAGGCTTCGCGGATGGCTTCGATGGCGAAGTCCGGCAAGGCCAGGGCCAGGTCCCCCAAGGACACCCCAGGCTTGTAGGAAGGTTCGACGCTGCCCAGTGCCGTAGACGGCTTGCCAGCGATGAAATCGCCCACCAGTTGCGCTGGGGCCTCGTAGTTGCTGCCGCCGAGCACGAACGCGTGGGATTCCAGGCGTTCCTGCAACTCGATCCCGGCCAGCGGGCCACCCGGATAATCCACTTCCGGGGTGATGCCGACGACGATGCCGGAGTTGGCGTTGCGCTCATTGCGCGAATACTGGCTCATGCCGTTGGTCACGACGCGGTTCGGCTCGGACGTCGCCGCCACCACGGTGCCGCCCGGGCACATGCAGAAGCTGTACACCGAGCGGCCATTCCTGGCGTGGTGCACCAGTTTGTAGTCGGCGGCGCCGAGCTTCGGATGGCCGGCGTACTTGCCCAGGCGCGCGCTGTCGATCAGTGATTGCGGGTGTTCGATGCGGAAACCCACCGAGAACGGCTTGGCTTCCATGTACACGCCACGGCTGTGGAGCATGCGGAACGTGTCCCGGGCGCTGTGGCCGAGGGCCAGGATCACGTGTTTCGAATGGATGCGTTCACCGCTGGCCAGTTCGACGCCGACCAGTTGGCCGTCCTCGATCAGCACATCGGTAACCCGCTGCTGGAAGCGTACTTCGCCGCCCAGGGCACGAATCTGCTCACGCATGGTTTCCACCACGCCGGTCAGGCGGAACGTGCCGATGTGCGGCTTGCTGACGTAGAGAATTTCTTCCGGCGCCCCGGCCTTGACGAATTCGTGCAGGACCTTGCGGCCAAGGAATTTCGGATCCTTGATCTGGCTGTAGAGCTTGCCGTCGGAAAACGTCCCGGCGCCGCCTTCACCGAACTGCACATTGGACTCGGGGTTGAGCACGCTTTTGCGCCACAGGCCCCAGGTGTCCTTGGTGCGTTGGCGCACTTCCGGGCCACGTTCGAGGATGATCGGCTTGAAACCCATCTGTGCCAGCAACAGGGCGGCGAAGATCCCGCACGGACCGAAACCGACCACGATCGGCCGCTCGCTCAGGTTGGCCGGTGCCTGGCCCACCACTTTGTAGCTGACATCCGGCGCTTCGTTGACGTTACGGTCATCGGCGAACTGGCGCAGCAGGCTGGCTTCATCGCGCACCGTCAGGTCGATGGTGTAGATGAAGCACAGCTCGGAGGATTTCTTGCGCGCGTCGTAACTGCGCTTGAACAGGGTGAAGTCGAGCAGGTCATCGCTGGCGATGCCCAGGCGCTGCACGATGGCAGGGCGCAGGTCTTCTTCGGGGTGGTCGATCGGCAGCTTGAGTTCGGTGATTCGTAACATGGCGGGGTCCGGTTCGCGGGATGCACAACTGCACCAGGGCGTGAACCGGCGATTATAAGCCAAAAGCTGTGAATCAGTCGTCGCGTGCGCCACCGAAGTAGGCGCAGCCGCGTTGGACCTGGCCGTTGACCCGCAACTCGGCGCTCATGTGTTGCACGCTGCCAGTGACGCTGTCGACACAACGCGCAGGAGTGACCCAGAGCTCGACTTTCTGGCCGTTGGCCTCGGTGCCGAGGTTGAAGCGGCCATCGCCCAATTGCTCCTCGACGTAAGGCACCGCCAGCGGCGGCTGGCCTTCGCGGTCCAGCACCAGACCCTTGCCACTGGCCTTGAGCGTCCATTCAGGGCTGTGTCCCGCGGCGCGCAGGATCACCCGTTTGAAGTCAACGTCTTCGCACGCCGTTCCCGAGCGCTCCAGGCGATACAGCTGTTCAACGTCCAACTGACTGTCGGCGCCGGCCGCTGCGCTGGAAACGATATGGCCGCGCACATCGGCAAACAGCTTGCCCCGCTCATCGGCCAGGCTGGCGGCCTGTTGCAGCACGCTGGTACTACCGCTGTCGTTGACGACGTAGCGGCGTTGTTCCTGGCACGGCTGGAACACCAGCTTGCCATCGGCCGCCGTGAGCTCGCCCTGCATGCGCGCCTGGCCGGCGTGGGAGACGCTCTGACGTGGGGCGTCGAGCAATTGGCAGCCGGTGAACAGCGGCAGGAGGGCGATAAACAGCAGGGAGCGGGCGGCACGCATCATTGGGTCTCCAGACAAGTGCCGCCACGTTACTCAGACTGATCCCACACCACAACCCGTAGGAGCTGTCGAGTGCAACGAGGCTGCGATCTTGCCCCGGACAATTGAGTCGCGAGCGAAAGATCAAAATCAAAAGATCGCAGCCTGCGGCAGTTCCTACGGGTAGAGCATCGCTTAGCCTACGTGAAAGGTCTGACCGGTTTGCAGGCCTTCTACGCTCTTGGCGTAGGCCAATGCCACATCCACTGCGGGAACGGGTTTGAAACCGCGGAAATAAGGCGCGTATTTGTCCATGGCTTCCAGCAACACGTTCGGGCTCACCGAGTTGACCCGCAGGCCCCGTGGCAACTCGATTGCCGCGGCGCGCACGAAGCTGTCCAGGGCACCGTTGACCAGGGCCGCCGACGCACCGCTCTTGATCGGATCGTGGCTGAGCACGCCGGTGGTGAAGGTGAAGGACGCACCGTCGTTGGCGAATTCGCGGCCGATCAGCAGCAGGTTGACCTGGCCCATCAGCTTGTCTTTCAAGCCCAGGGCGAAGCTGTCTTCGGTCATGTCGGCCAGGGGCGCGAAGGTGACGTTGCCGGCGGCGCAGACCAGGGCGTCAAAACGGCCAGTCTTCTCGAACAGAGCGCGAATCGAGGCGCTGTCGCTGATATCCACCTGCAACTCACCGCTGTGGCGGCCAATCCGCACGATTTCGTGGCGGGGCGACAGTTCGCTATCAATGGCCGAACCGATGGTGCCGTTGGCGCCGATCAACAGGATTTTCATGAGCTGCTCCTTAATGGGTTGAACGAGTTTTCAGTCTAGAGATGTTCTTCCCGCTGATAATCATGCTAATAGGCAACCTTTGGTTTTCATTTGGAAACAATCCAATGAGCGAAATGGATGACCTGGCGGCGTTTGCCGTGTTGATGGAGGCTGGCAGTTTCACCTTGGCGGCCCAGCAATTGGGGTGCAGCAAGGGCCAGTTGTCCAAGCGCATCAGCCTGTTGGAGAGTCGGTTTTCGGTGGTGTTGCTGCAACGCACCACACGGCGCTTGAGCCTCACGGCGGCCGGGGCGGCGTTGTTGCCCCAGGCCCAGGCGTTGTTGGTGCAGGTGGAAAGGGCGCGTCAGGCATTGGCGCGGTTGAAGGATGACGTTTCCGGACCGGTGCGTATGACGGTTCCGGTTTCGTTGGGCGAAACCTTCTTCGAGGGCTTGTTGATGGAGTTCGCTCGTACGTATCCCAATGTGCAGATCGAACTGGAGCTCAACAACGGTTACCGCGACCTGACCCGCGATGGCTTCGACCTGGCGATCCGTTCCGACGCCGCCATCGATGAGCGGCTGGTGGCTCGGCCATTGTTGGCGTGGCACGAAATGACCTGCGCCAGTCCGGCCTACCTCGAACGCTATGGCGAACCCGAGACGCCCCAGGCCCTGGCCGAACACCGTTGCCTGCTCAACAGCCACTACAGCGGCCGGGAAGAATGGCTTTACCACCAGCAACATGAATTGCTGCGGGTCCGAGTGTCGGGGCCGTTCGCCAGCAATCACTACAGCTTGCTGAAAAAAGCCGCCCTGGCCGGTGCCGGAATCGCCCGGCTGCCGTCGTACCTGTTGCATGAAGAACTGGCCGACGGACGCCTGCATTGGCTGCTGCGCGACTACCAGACCCGGCGCATGCCGATGTACCTGGTGCACCCGTACCAGGGCGGCCTGCCCAAGCGCACCCAGGTGCTGGCCGACTACTTGATCGACTGGTTCAAGCGCAGCGGCGAGGCGCTGGATCGGCTCGCTCCCACAGGGGGCCTGCGCTGAACACAAGACTCATGAACACCCAAGATCCCTGTGGGAGCGAGCTTGCTCGCGAAGGCGGTGGCGCATTCGGCATTTTTGCAGTCTGATACACCGCTATCGCGAGCAAGCTCGCTCCCACAGAGGCTGGGTTCAGTCAGTGGGCGTAGCGCTTGGCTATCAGGTGATCGATGGACAACACCCCCGGCCCGCGGGCCATCAGGTAGAGCAAGACCGCCGCCCAGGTGCCATGGGTCGGGTAGGCATCCGGGTAGACGAACAGTTGAATGGTCATGGTCATGCCGAGCAAGGCCAGCGCTGAAAAGCGTGTCGCCAGGCCCAACAGGATCAGCACCGGGAACACATGCTCGGCAGTAGCCGCCAGGTGCGCGGCCAGTTCCGGCGACAGCAGTGGCAGGGCGTATTCGCTTTTGAACAGGGGAATGGTCGAGTCCGCCAGGTGCGGCAGGCCAAGCTGGAAGGTGCCGTCGAACAGGTCGATGGCCAGGCCTTCGATTTTGGTCTGGCCGGATTTCCAGAACACCGCGGCAATCGAAAAGCGTGCGACGAAGGCGATCAGGCTGTGGGGGATTTTCTCCAGCCATTGAATGAAACCGGCAATCAGGGCGTTCATGGGGATACCTGTTCGGCTCGGATTTGGGTGATGGCCTGGTGGCGGATGAGCCCCGCCAGGGTGTGTTCCAGGTCAAGATCGATTGAGGCCTCAATGGCAGCGGTCAGCGGCAACCCTTGTTGCAGGGCTGCGATGAACCCATGGGCAGCTTGACTAATCGCAAACACCTCCACGTCCAGGCCGTTGCGCAGCACCAAGGCGTTTTGCGCGGGAAAGGTTTCGAACGGCATCGGCGCCTGATGCTGATGGGCGGCCCAGATCGTCACCACGGCGTAGGGGGATTGCAGCAGGCGCAGTGACGGGTGAAACCCGATCTTCAGATGCCCCGCCAGCGTGGGGGACGACAGCGCCGCCACGATTCGTTCTTGCGCCATGGGCTCGGCGTCTGCGGCATGCCAGGCTTGCACGTGCAGTCGCTCCAGGCGTGCGACGTCCGCCAGGTAAGGCACGCTGGCGGCGGGTTCGAAGTGTTCGATGAACTCGGCAAAGTCGCCCCCGTAGTCGTTCATCACCGGGCTTCGCGGCGGCGTCGATTGGACATAGACCCCGGCCATGGCCCGGAAAAATTCCTCGCCCACCAGTTGCGCCGCCACCGGGTAATTGTCAGCCAATGCGTTGATCAATGAGCTGAGCACGTTGTTGCGGTACACCACGAAACGGCTCTGCGGGTCCGCTCCATTGGCGCTGATCAGTCCGGGTGGACAGGCCTTGCGCGGGTCGAGCAGGGCGGCGGTGAATGCGTGCTGGCCGCTCATGACCGGGCTCCCGCGGCGCTTAACAGTTGATCGGCCTGGTGTGCTTCGGCCAGCAGCACCTCCCATGCAGGGACGTGGTTGTCGCGCTCGATCAAGGTGGCGACCGGCCCGGTCCGCTCCAGTGCCTTGAGGTACAGTTGCCAGACCGCGTGGTCGATGGGCGCGCCGTGATCGTCTATCAGCAGGCGCTCGCCGAGGCTGTCGGTATCTTCGGCAAAACCGGCCAGGTGAATTTCGCCGGTCGCTTGCAGGGGCAGGGCGTCGAGGTAGGCCAATGGATCGCGGCAGTGGTTGACGCATGAAACGTAGACGTTGTTTACATCCAGCAGCAGGCCGCAGCCGGTGCGACGGATCACTTCGCTCATGAACTGTGGCTCGTCGAGGGTCGAGGTTTCGAAGGCCAGGTAGGTAGCCGGGTTTTCCAGTAACAGCGTGCGCTTGAGGCTGCTCTGCACCTGGTCGATGTGTTCGCAGACCCGGTCGAGGGTCGCTTCGTCGTAGGCCAGGGGGAGCAGGTCATTGAGGAACACCGGGCCGTGGCTGGACCAGGCCAGGTGTTCGGAAAAGGATTGGGGCTGATAGCGTTCGATCAATGCGGCCAGGCGCTGCACATGCGCGACATCCAGCGGCCCCTCCCCACCGATCGACAGGCCGACGCCGTGCAATGACAGCGGGTACTGTTCGCGTATCAGCCCCAGGAAGTGATGAAGCGGCCCGCCGGCCACCATGTAGTTTTCCGCGTGCACCTCGAAAAAGCCCAGATCCGGTCGGGTCAGGAGCACCTCACGAAAATGCTCGCTCTTGAGCCCCAACCCTGCCCTTGGCGGCAGCCGGCTAGCAGAGGCGAGGGACGGGGTGTTCAACATGGTGGCGGGCCTCAGGCGGATGCGATCAGGACTTGGCTTTGAACGCTTCGAGCTGGCCGAAACCGGTTGGGGAGGTTTTGCTTTCCATGGTGGTGCAAGTGCCTTTGGGGACCGATTTCCAGGCGTTGGCCTGATAGTCCATTTTTGCGGTACCGGCGCAGGTGGTGCCGGCGCCGGCGGCGCAGTCGTTCTTGCCTTTGAGGGCAACGCCGAAGCATTTTTCCATGGTGTCGTCGGCTGCGTGGACGGTCGAGACGGCTGTCATGCTCAGGGCAGAACCCAGGGCCAGGACCAAGGCAGCGGCGGACAGGGTGCGGGTCGAAGCAGTCATGATGATTCTCCAGTCATTCAGGGAAATGAACCGGCGTTAGCGCCGGTCTGCTGAACTAGAGAAGGGAGGTGGGAAAGCGTTACAGCGGGCTACCGTTTTTTTTGTTTACTCCCGAAACCCAATGAGGTGAGAGTAGATTGTGTGGGAGCAAAGCTTGCTCGCGAAACAGGCGCCTCGATTTCTGAACGATCGCATCGCCTTCATCGCGGGCAAGCCTTGCTCCCACAAAAAAACGGCCCGAAGGCCGTTTTTTTACTGCGACAGACTCAACCCCCAGGTACGCCTCGCGCACTTTCGGGTCGGTCAGCAGCGCTTCACCGGTGCCTTGCATCACCACGCGGCCGTTCTCCAACACGTATGCCCGGTCGGCGATTTTCAGCGCCTGGTTGGCGTTCTGCTCCACCAGGAACACCGTCACGCCGTCCTTGCGCAGTTGCTCGATGATGTCGAAGATCTGCTGGATGATGATCGGTGCCAGGCCCAGGGACGGCTCGTCGAGCAGCAGTAGCTTGGGTTTGCTCATCAGTGCACGGCCGATGGCGAGCATTTGCTGTTCGCCGCCGGACATGGTGCCACCGCGCTGGGTAAAGCGTTCTTTCAGGCGTGGGAAAAGGTGCAGGACCTTGTCCATCTGTTCCTGATAGTCGCCCTTGTCGGTGAAGAATCCGCCCATGGCGAGGTTTTCTTCCACGGTCAGTCGGGCAAATACCCGCCGACCTTCCGGCACTACCGCGATGCTCTTGCGCATGATGCGCGCCGAGTCCTGGCCCACCAGTTCCTCACCCATGTAGCGGATGCTGCCGCTATGGGCCTGGGGCGAACCGCAGAGCGTCATCAGCAGGGTGGATTTGCCGGCACCGTTGGCACCGATCAGCGTGACGATTTCGCCCTGGCGGACTTCGACGTTGACGCTGTGCAGGGCCTGGATCTTGCCGTAGAAGGTGGAAACGTTTTCGAACTGCAGCATTTACGCTTCCCCCAGGTAGGCTTTGATCACTTCAGGATTGTCGCGGATCTGTTCCGGCGTACCGTCGGCCAGGGGCGTGCCCTGGTTGATCACGACGATGTGGTCGGAAATGCTCATGACCAGCTTCATGTCGTGCTCGATCAACAGCACGGTGACGTTGTGCTCCTCGCGCAGCACGCCGATCAGCGCTTTCAGGTCTTCGGTTTCCTTGGGGTTCAGGCCGGCGGCCGGTTCGTCGAGCATGAGGATCCGCGGACGGGTCATCATGCAGCGGGCGATTTCCAGGCGCCGTTGCTGACCGTAGGCCAAGGTCCCGGCGGTACGGTTGGCAAACTCGGTGAGGTTGACCTTGTCCAGCCAGTACTCGGCGTACTCCATCGCCTCGCGTTCGCTCTTGCGGAACGCCGGGGTCTTGAACAGACCGGCAAAGAAGTTGGTGTTCAGGTGACGATGCTGGGCAATCAGCAGGTTCTCGACCGCCGTCATGTCCTTGAACAGCCGCACGTTCTGGAAGGTGCGCACCACACCCTTGCGGGCGATGTGGTGGCCGGGCAGGCCCTGGATCGGCTCGCCGTCCAGCAGGATGGTGCCGCCGGTGGGCTGGTAGAAGCCGGTCAGGCAGTTGAACACGGTGGTCTTGCCCGCGCCGTTAGGCCCGATCAGGGCTACCACCTGCTTCTCTTTCACGGTCAGGGCCACGCCGTTGACCGCCAGCAAACCGCCGAAGCGCATGCTCAAGTTTTCGACTTTCAGGATCTCGCGGCTCATTTGCGCAGCTCCATGTGGGGGCGTTGCATAGGCAGCAGACCTTGAGGACGCCAGATCATCATCAGCACCATCAAGGCGCCGAACATCAACATGCGGTATTCGCTGAATTCACGCATCATCTCCGGCAGCAGGATCATCACGATGGCCGCCAGGATCACGCCCAACTGCGAGCCCATCCCGCCCAGCACCACGATGGCGAGGATGATCGCCGACTCGATGAAGGTGAAGGACTCCGGCGTCACCAGGCCTTGGCGAGCGGCGAAGAAGCTGCCGGCAAAACCGGCGAACGCGGCGCCGAGGGTAAAGGCTGACAGTTTGATCACGGTTGGGTTGAGACCCAGGGCACGGCAGGCGATTTCGTCTTCACGCAATGCCTCCCAGGCGCGGCCGATCGGCATGCGCAGCAGGCGGTTGATGACGAACAGCGCGGCCAGGGCCAGCAACAGGGCAACCAGGTAGAGGAAGATCACCTTGTTGATCGAGTTGTATTCCAGGCCGAAGTACTCGTGGAAGGTCTGCAAGCCTTCGGCGGCTTTACGTTCGAAGGTCAGGCCGAAGAACGTCGGTTTCTCGATGTTGCTGATGCCGTTCGGGCCACCGGTGATGTCGGTCAGGTTGCGCAGGAACAGGCGGATGATCTCGCCAAACCCCAGGGTCACGATCGCCAGGTAGTCGCCGCGCAAGCGCAGGACCGGGAAACCCAGCAGGAAACCGAAGGTGGCGGCCATCATCCCGGCGATCGGCAGGCAGATCCAGAAGCTCAGGCCGAAGTAGTGGGACAGCAGCGCATAGCTGTAGGCGCCGACGGCATAGAAACCGACGTAACCCAGGTCCAGCAGGCCGGCCAGGCCTACGACGATGTTCAGGCCCAGGCCGAGCATCACGTAGATCAGGATCAGCGTGGCAATGTCCACCGCGCCGCGAGAGCCGAAGAACGGCCACACCAGGGCCACGACGATCAGGCCCAGCACGATCCAGCGCTGGGTCGACGGCAAGGTCAGGAAGTTGCTGGCCTTGGCCGGGATCACCGGCAGGCCGGGCGAAGACTTCCATGCCGCGCTGATCTGTGTGCTGAACAGCACGCGCACGAACATCAGCAGCGAGCACACGGCGATGGTCGCCAGGATGGCCGGGCTGGTGCCGTGCACTTCCAGGTTGATGCCGACGATGGTCAGTTTAAGACCCAATACCGGGTAGGCCACGGCCCAGACCAGCAGGGCGCTGAAGAGCGCCGATTTGAGATGCCTAGTCATACTTTCTCAACCTCCGGACGGCCCAGGATGCCGGTCGGCCGGAACAACAGAACCAGAACCAACAAGCCGAATGCCACGACGTCTTTGTACTGGTCGCCGAAGATGTCGGCGCCAAAGGCTTCCGCCACACCCAGCACCAGCCCGCCGAGCATCGCCCCGGGGATGCTGCCGATGCCGCCCAGTACCGCGGCGGTGAAGGCTTTCAGGCCCACGAGGAAGCCGGCGTTGGGGTTGATCACGCCGTATTGCATGCTCAACAGCACCGCAGCGATGGCCGCCAGGGCCGCACCGATGACGAAGGTCAGGGCGATGATGTTGTTGGTGTTGATGCCCAGCAGGTTGGCCATCTTGATGTCCTCGGCACAGGCGCGGCAGGCGCGGCCCAGGCGGGAACGGGAGATGAACAACGTGAGGCCGAGCATGGCGACCAGGGTCACCACGAACACCACGATTTGCATGTAGGAAATCAGCACTTCATGTGCCCCGCCTGGCCCGATGGCGAAGTTGCCCGGAATCAGGTTGGGAATAGCTTTGTCCTTGGAGTCTTGCGAAAGCAGAACCGTGTTCTGCAGGAAAATCGACATGCCGATGGCGGAAATCAGCGGGATCAGACGGTTGCTGCCGCGCAGGGGGCGGTAGGCGATCCGTTCGATGCTGTAGCCATAGGAGCTGGTGACGACGATGCTCGCGAGAAACGCGGCGGTCATCAACAGCGGGACACTGTCGAGTCCCATCATGCTCAGCCCGGCGATGGCGATGAACGCCACGTAGGAGCCGATCATGTACACCTCGCCGTGGGCGAAGTTGATCATTCCAATGATGCCGTAAACCATCGTATAGCCGATGGCGATCAGGGCATACGTGCTGCCAACGGTCAGGCCGTTAACCAGCTGCTGGAAGAAGTGATAGATGTCAGGCATTACAGCGCTCCTAAAAACCTGATACGCATTTCACTGGTGGAGTCATTTTCCCGCCCGGGCCCCGTGGATCTGCATCCACTTCGAGCACGAGGTTTGCCAGCGAACCGCTGATGACGGTTTTGAGATTTTCAGGTGGGGAGACTGGCGGATCACGCCAGCGCGGCCCAATACATTTAAAACAAAGCCCACGGCACGCCGTGGGCTTTATTGGCAGTCAGTCAGGCCAGGCCTTACTGAGGCGATACTTCAGTTTTAGGTTTGCCGTTGTGCCATTCGTAGACCACGAACTTGAAGTCCTTCAGGTCGCCGTTCTTGTCGAAGCTCAAGTCACCGGTTGGCGTCTTGAAGGTGCCGGCGTGGATGGCTTCAGCCACTTTGGAGGTGTCTTCGGACTTGGCAGCCTTGATACCTTCGGCGATGACTTCAACAGCCGAGTAGGACGGGAACACGAACGGGCCGCTCGGATCTTCCTTCTTGGCCTTGAAGGCGTCTGCCAGGGCAACGTTGGCAGGGTCCTGGTCGAAGGATTTCGGCAGGGTCACCAGCAGGCCTTCGGACGCATCCTTGGCGATTTGGGTGATCGAGTCGTTACCCACGCCTTCCGGACCCATGAACTTGGCCTTCAGGCCTTTTTCCTGGGATTGACGCAGGATCAGGCCCAGCTCCGGGTGGTAGCCGCCGTAGTAGACGAAGTCGACGTTGGCTTGCTTGAGCTTGGCGATCATCGAGGAGAAGTCTTTGTCGCCGGCGTTCACGCCTTCGAAGACGGCCACTTTCACGCCTTTGCCTTCGAGGGTTTTCTTCACGGCGCTGGCGATGCCTTCACCGTACTGCTGCTTGTCGTGCAGGACCGCAACGATCTTCGGCTTGACGTGGTCGGCAATGTAGTTGCCGGCCGCAGGGCCTTGGGCGCTGTCCAGGCCGATGGTGCGGAAGATCATCTTGTAGCCGCGAGCGGTGATGTCCGGGCTGGTAGCCGCCGGGGTGATCATGATCACGCCTTCGTCTTCGTAGATGTCCGAAGCTGGCTGGGTGGAGCTGGAGCACAGGTGGCCGACCACGAACTTGATGCCGTCGTTAACGACTTTGTTCGCGACCGCGACCGCTTGTTTTGGATCACAGGCGTCATCGTATTCAACGGCTTCAAGTTTCTTGCCGTCGACGCCGCCTTTGGCGTTGATCTGCTCGATGGCCATTTTCGCGCCACTGAACTGCATGTCGCCGTATTGGGCTACAGGGCCGGTTTTCGGGCCGGCGATGCCGATCTTGATGGTGTCGGCGGCAAACGAATGGCTGGCAACCCCGGCCAGAACCATAGCGGCAAACAGTTTGGAAATCTGCTTAGTAGCCTTAGTCATAGTGCTCCACTCATGCTGTTGTAGTTTTTATAGTCCTGGCGCCGTAGCAGCAGAACCGGGTCAGATATCTTGGATACCCTCGCGGAAAATGCCCCCGGCAACTGTACCGGTACAGTGTAGAGCGCCGATTGTTGGCAAGGGAAGCTGGCGCTTGGGGGCAAAACCTGGAGGTGTCGCTAAATTGAAAGAAAAAGACAGAATAGCGGCGGGGGTTGTCCGGTCGTTTCGGCAATCCTTGGCTTTCCTGCGCTTTTCAATCGGTGCTGCAATTACTACCGGGTTTTTCTGCCAGACCACCGACGTTATCATTCGCGCCGATTTCTTTTCCGGACAGGTCCCATGAATCAAGAACCTAGCACCCTCTATGCCAAGCTGCTTGGAGAAACTGCATCCATCACCTGGAAGGAGCTGGAGCCGTTCTTTGCCAAGGGTGCCCTATTGTGGGTCGATCCGGCACTGGATTTGATCGCCGCCGCCGAGGCCGTTGCCCAGGACGAAGGTACCAAAGTCGCCGCCTGGCTGGCCGCCGACCAGCTCGCCAAGCTGTCTGAAACGCGGGCGCTGGATTTTCTCGAACGCGATCCGCAGCTTTGGGCGGTGGTGGTTTCGCCGTGGATTATGATCCAGGAAAGGGCGTCGAATTGATCGGTGCACCGAGTTGGTTCGTGTTTTTGCGTTTGAAAAGTGTGTAGGTGAGTAGCGTGATAGCGCCCCTGCCGTGGCGAAACGCCACAGGGGAGGGTGACGTATACGTAACGGGAACAGTTTATGGGGCAGCCTTTGGGCTGCTCAATTGTTTCTGGATGTTGTTCGGGTGGTGTATTCGAGGCCCTCATCGCGAGCAAGCTCGCTCCCACAATGGGCCTGTGTTCACAAAACCTTGTGGGAGCGAGCTTGCTCGCGATCGAGACGACGCGGTGTTACCACCTGCCTCAATAAGTCTTGCCCGTATGGTTATTAAGGGAAATAACCTTGGTCTTGCCAATGCGGTGACGGTAGATCTCACGCAGGTACTTGATGGATTTCTTCACGCAGTCGCGGGACAGGCGGATGTCGTTGATCGAGACGAATTTGTCCTTGTCGTTGATCAGCTCGCGGTACTTCTTCTCGTACATCGGCTTGATCGCGTACCAGTTGGTGTCGAGGATCTTCGCCGGGTTCTCGAATTCGTTGAGCAGCTCATCGATGCGTGCTTCGTCGAAGTCTTCATTGATGATGAAGTCCAGGATCGAGTTGTCCAGGGTGTCGTCGAAGCGGTACGGGGTGCGGGCGAAGCAGCGCTTGATGAAGGCCACGATGAGGGTCAGGAAGTCATCCGACAGGCACGGGCTCTTGGCAATCAGGGTGGTCAGCGACAGGTTCGCCGAGGCGCCAATCACCAACGCGTAACGCTTGAGCGTGGTGTTGGGGAACAGGCTGTTGAGGTGGGTCTTGAGCCGGTTCAGGTCCATGTAGGACAGCTTGTAGTCCTTGGGCAAGGAGACGATGGACACCACCGACGAGCAGTTCTTGAAGAAGTGCAGGTCATGCAGGGCCGCGGCGTCGTAGCCGGAATTCTTGTATTGCTCCAGCGAGGCGCGGTAGCGCTTGGATTCGATCGGCAACAGGCTGATGCCTTCGATGGCCTGGGTGACTTTGTTGAAATGCGGCAGGTCGATGGAGCGGAAGAACAGGTCGTCGATGTTCAGGCGCGGCGGCTCTTTCTCGAACACCTTGAACTTGTCGCCGCTCGGCGCCGGGGTTTCCGGGACGACGGACTCGGCGTAGGCAATCGCCACCGGGCCGGCCAGGCTCATGAACAGGTCGTTGGCGTCCAGGCGAATGGTCTCGCCAATGTCGATGCCGGCACGGCGGAAATAGTTCTGGTCGTAGTCGGTGGTGACAGCCTGGGCCGTCAGGATGTTGAAGATCTGCTGGGAGATGTACTGGTTGGCGTGCTTCTCCATGGCGTTGACATCAATGTTCTGGATGTTGCCGTCATCGCTTTCCTCGGCATAACGCATGATGTCGTTGGAGATCAGCATCATCGCGTTCCACGGGCGGATACGGCCCATCACGCTGGCTTCGCTGCTGTCTTCGTTGGCAAAGTTGTACGAGAAATCCCATTCTTCCGACAGGTACTTGCACAGCAGGCGTCCGGCGTTGATGTGCAGCGCCTCGGACATTTCGCTGCGGTGGTCGGAAATGTTCGGCAGTACGCAGATGCCGCTGGTGAAGATCGGCTCGAAGACGAAGGAGTGGCCGCTCTTGCTGTCGTGTTCGTCCATCGGTTTGGTGTCGAACGTCTTGTTCATGTACGAGTACTGCTGGGCCAGGCCGAACTCCGAGGCCATGCCCGAACCGGTACCGCCGCCGGCGCTGAAGATCGAGAAGTACAGGCGCGACTGGTTGGCCTTGATGCCGCAGCTGTCGATCAGGTACGAGTGGATCATTTTCCAGTCGGGGCTGGAGAAGCGCTGGGTGTCCTTGTTCAGGATGATCTTGGCCAGGTACTGGCCGAGGATCGGCGCGTTACCGGCGCCACCGGCGTGGACTTCCGACAGGTCCATGATTTTCATTTTGCTGTAGTCGCGCAAAAAGCCGCTTTTCTCGCCCTTGCGTGAGAAACGGATGCGCCCGGCGATGTCCTTGTCCAGGTCGCCGAGCATCACCAGCGGTTCCACCAGGAACACCGGTTTGCTGACCTTGCTCGTGCCCAGGCGCAGGTTGTTGCGGATCCACTGTGCGGGGCTGTAGCCCTTGTCGTTGTAGCCTTTGTCTTCGGCGTTGAATTCGTTGAGGTAGAACTTGCGGGCGTTGTACACCAGCTCGGCCACGTCCAGGGCGATGTTGGAGCCGCAGCGACCCAGGCCGATCAGGCACACCGACGGGAACTCTTGCTGGGCGCGGTCGTATTCGTCATCCACCAGGTGCGGCGGACGCGGGAACACGGTGTCACGCAGGCCGTCGAGGTTATCGAGGATACGGTCGGTGTTGGTTTCGGTGAAATACAGATACTGCTGGGTCGACAGGGGGCGTGGGGGGCTCGACGGCTTCGAGACTTCCGGGCCGTTGGCGGCCGGGCTCAAGGTCAGATCGGATACCGCAGTGGCTGTTTTTTTTGAGGTCATTGTGCGCCATTTGCCTGAACGGGTGACTCGATGAATGCACTCATCGAATCATCGCGGATGGGTACTCGCGCCGGGATAAACGCGAATGTCGGTCCAAGCGGTCAGGGCTGCAGCCTGAGCAGCGCTCGGGGTAATCTTTTCCTGATCTCGTTGAATCGGCCACCGGACTTCGATCTTTAACCAACAAAAGGCAAAATGATGGCAATTGTTACAGGAAGTTGATCGGTATCAAGAAATACGCCGCGTCCCATGGCCGGGTATCAACCTTGCGAATGATTGGAGACAGCGCCCGTGCCGCTGTCTAGATTGCATATCCAGGCCACGGACCGTTGGCCCATAACAATAAAAGAGACGGACCCATGCAGAACTCGACCCAAGCGGCGAATGCCTGGCGCATTCTGTTCCTGTTGTTCCTGGCCAACCTGTTCAATTTCTTCGACCGCACCATTCCGGCGATCATCATCGAGCCGATCCGCATGGAGTGGAGCCTCAGCGACTTCCAGATCGGCATCATCGGCACCGCGTTTACCATCGTCTACGCCATTGCAGGCCTGCCCCTGGGGCGCATGGCCGATAACGGTTCGCGCAGCAAATTGATGGGCTGGGGCCTGGCGGCCTGGAGCGGCCTGACGGCGGTCAACGGCCTGGTGGGCAGTTTCTGGGCGTTCCTGGTGGTGCGCATGGGCGTCGGCATCGGCGAGGCAAGCTATGCGCCTGCGGCCAACTCACTGATTGGCGATCTGTTCCCGGCCCACCGTCGGGCGCGGGCGATGGGCATCTTCATGCTGGGCCTGCCGCTGGGCCTGCTGTTGGCGTTTTTCACCATTGGCGCGATGGTCAAGGCGTTCGACAGCTGGCGCGCGCCGTTCTTCATCGCGGCGGTGCCGGGGCTGGTGCTGGCGGTGTTCATGTTTTTCATCAAGGAACCCAAGCGCGGCGCGGCGGAAACCGTGCAGGTGTCCCAGGAAAAGATCGACCGGCCGGTTCGCCGGGTGCTGGCGATTCCCACCTTCCTGTGGCTGGTGCTGGCCGGGCTGTGCTTCAACTTCGCCACCTATGCCTGCAACTCGTTCCTGGTGCCGATGCTGCAGCGTTATTTCCTGATGCCGCTGCACGAGGCAGCTGTGGCGACTGGGATCATGGTAGGCGTGACGGGATTGTTCGGGCTCACCCTGGGTGGCTGGGTCGCGGACAAGATCCACCAGCGCGTGCCTAACGGCCGCCTGCTGTTTGCAGCGTTCAGCCTGGCGATTTCGACGGTCACCACGGCGTGGGCCCTGCATGCCGGGCGCATTGAAATCGGCGTGTTCGTGGCGGTGTTCAGCGTCGGTTGGCTGTTTGCGTACAACTTTTACACCTGCGTCTACACCGCGATCCAGGACGTGGTGGAGCCACGCCTGCGCGCCACCGCAATGGCGTTGTACTTTGCCGGGCTGTATTTGCTCGGCGGCGGCTTGGGGCCGGTGGTGGTGGGTGGTTTGTCCGACTACTTCGCCCGCACGGCCATGGCGGCGGCCGGCGTCGACCAGATGACCGAAGCGTTCAAGGCCATCGGCCTGCACGACGCGATGTACCTGATCCCGGTGGCGCTGCTCTTGACCATGGTGTTCCTGTTCCTGGCGTCACGCTGCTTCGTGCGCGATGCCAAGCGGATGAAGGATGGGATGAGCGCGCAGGTAGTGCCGGAGGGTGTCGCGGCGACGGCCTGATAGCATCTGTGGGAGCAAGGCTTGCCCGCGATGAAGGCGATGCGGTCTTTCAGAAAACCGAGGCGCCTGTTTCGCGAGCAAGCTTTGCTCCCACAAATCCCTCGCCACAGTTTTTTGTGCATTCTGGCTAGCGAGCTTTTTCATCCCGGCCCCGCAGCAAGCGATCGGGCATCGCCACTGCCGCCGCCAGTCCCAGTAACGACACCGCCGCGCTGATCAACAGCAAATCCCGGAACGTCGCCTGCAATGCCTGGCGCAAGGCATGCTGCGCTTCCCCCGGGGTGGCGTTGAGGCCGTCCAGCAAGACGTTGCCGGCATGCCCTTCACCGATCAGCGACGTGCCGGCGAGCTGGGCGAAGCTTGAATTCTGCAGCAAGGCCAGCAGCAACGCCGACATCAGGGCCACGCCCACCGCGCCGCCGAGGGAGCGGAACAGGTTGGTGGTGCTGGTGGCGACGCCGATGTCCTGTTGCTGCACGGAGTTCTGCGAACCCACCAGCGACGTGGGGAACTGCATGCCCGAGGCGATGCCGCTGAGCAGCATGAACAGGCTGCTGAGCCAGAACGCGTCGGGCGCCGTGAAGGCCATTCCGAGGATGGCGAATGGAAAGAGCAGGGCGCCACTCAGGATCATCGGTTTGTAGCGCCCCGTAACCGAGGTACGGCGGCCGGCGAAATACGCGCCGATCGGCAGCCCTATCGCCAGCGGCAACAAGTGCAACGCCGCACTGTCGGCACCAGCGCCGGTCACGCTCTGGAAGCGCAACGGCACCAGCACCGTCAGGGAAATCGCCTGGAAACTGGTGAAGAACACCGTGCACCAGCACAGCACCGCACTGCGGTTGGCGAACAGGTGCATCGGTAGCAACGGTTCTCGCGCCCGGCGTTCGTGCCAGGCGAACACCCCCAGGGCTATCCCCGCGCAACCCAGCAACCCCAGCACTTCATGGCTGTGCCAGGCATGGCCCTGGCCGACTTGGGTGATCCCCAGCAGCAACGCCGTCAGGCCGATGATCAGCAACACGGTGCCCAGATAATCGATGATTGGCGTGCGTTGCGGCACTGGCAGCCCCACCAGGGTGCGTCGGGCCACCCGCCAGGCCACGAGGCCCAGCGGCAGGTTGATCCAGAACACCCAGCGCCACGACAGGTATTCGGTCATGTAGCCACCAAGCACCGGCCCGGCCACGCTGGCCACCGCGTACATGCTGCTGAAATACCCCTGATAGCGACCCCGCTCGCGGGGCGGGATGATGTCGCCGATGATCGCCTGGCTCACCGAAATCATTCCGCCGGCGCCGATGCCCTGGACAATCCGCGCCAGCACCAGTTGCTCCATGTTTTGCGCCAGGCCACAGAACAGCGAGGCCAGGGTGAACAGGCCCATGCCGAACAGCATCAGCGGCCGGCGTCCGTAGAGGTCACCGAGTTTGCCGTAGATCGGCACCGACACGGTCATGGCGACCATGTAGCCGGAGATCACCCAGGCCAGCAGGCTGACGTCGGCAAATTGTGCGGAGATGGCCGGCATCGAGACGGCGACGATGGTCTGGTCCAGCGCACCCAGGAAAATCGCCAGCATCAGGGCCACCAGCACGCTGCGGATGGCCGGTTTCGGGGCTTGGGGCGTATTGAGCTGAGTCACGGCAGAACCTGCAGGCATCGCGCTGGAAAGGCGAATGGGACGAAGCCCGCAGTTTAAGTCGGTAGGCGGCTATTCGATAGCCTCGTAAGGAAGCCCGACGTAATTTTCCGCAATGGTTTTTCGGCCAGCCTCGGAGTCGAGGAAATATTCCAGCTCCGCTTCACTGATGCGCTGGTTGAAGGCGTCGTCGTCGAAACGGTGCAGCATCGAGGTCATCCACCAGGAAAACCGCTCGGCTTTCCAGACGCGTCGCAGGCAGATGGCCGAATATTGCTCCAGCAAATCCACACGGCCGTCGCGATAGACCTTGAGCAGGATGTTGAACAGCGTGCTGACATCGCTGGCCGCCAGGTTCAGCCCCTTGGCCCCGGTCGGCGGGACGATGTGGGCCGCGTCGCCCACCAGGAACATCCGCCCGTACTGCATCGGTTCGACCACGAAGCTGCGCAGCGGCGCGATGCTTTTCTCGATGGACGGGCCGGTCACCAGGGCTTCGGCCAGATCAAAGGGCAGGCGGTTTTTCAGTTCACCCCAGAAACGCTCGTCCGGCCAGTCGGCCACTTGCTCCTCGGCGGGGACTTGCAGGTAGTAACGGGTGCGGGTCTTGGAGCGCATGCTGCACAAGGCAAAACCGCGGTCGTGTCGAGCGTAGACCAGTTCCTCGTGGACCGGCGGGGTGTCGGCCAGCACGCCGAGCCAGCCAAACGGGTAGACGCGCTCGAAGACCTTGAGTTTTTCCGCCGGAATGGACTGTCGCGCCACGCCGTGGAAACCATCGCAACCGGCAATGTAGTCGCAGTCCAGGCGCCAGGTTTGCCCTTCGTGCTCGAAGGTCACGAAGGGCTGTTCGGTTTGCATGTCGTGGGGCTGGGCATCGCTGGCCAGGTACAGCGTGCGGGCGCCGGCGGCTTCGCGGGCGGCCATCAAGTCCCGGGTAACTTCAGTCTGGCCGTAGACCATGACGTTTTTACCGCCGGTCAGGCCCTTGAGGTCGATGTGCACCCGCCGATCGTTGAGCACCAGTTCAAAGCCGTCATGGGGCAGGCCTTCGGCGTCCATGCGTTGGCCCACGCCGGCCTGGCGCAGCAGGTCGACCATGCCTTGCTCCAGCACGCCGGCGCGGATGCGGCCCAGTACATAGTCCGGGGTCTGGCGTTCGAGGATGACAGTGTCGATCCCGGCGTTGTGCAGCAGCTGGCCGAGCAGCAGGCCAGAGGGGCCGGCGCCGATAATAGCGACTTGGGTCTTGAGGGTTTTCATTGTTCTTATGACTCGCACGAGGCACGCGACCAGGGTCGGTGTTGATTGTTATGGACCGAGTGCCTACATTTTTCGCTTGCGGACCTGTCAGTTGAAGGGGAAAACTGAGCCGATACCTGTTCTTTTCGCCAATTAGTGCGATTATCGCCCGCACCCCCAGGCCCGGATCCACGTTATGAAAAAACCTGATCTGCCTTCGATCCCGGTGTTCAAGCTCTACGGTGAGAGCCAGGAATGGCCGACGCCGGACCTGCTGCACTGCGAAACCATCTCCAAGCGCAGTCGCGAGCATCAATGGGAAATCAAACCCCATCGGCACGCCGATCTGTGTCAGTTGTTGTTTGTCTTCAAGGGCCAGGCAGAACTGGAAATCGAAGGCCGGCGCACGCAGCTCACCGAGCCGGCCGTGCAGATCCTGCCGCCGCTGTCGGTCCATGGCTTTCGTTTTTCCGAGGATGTGGAAGGTTATGTGGTGACGCTGGCGGCACCGCTGGTCACGCACCTGCAAGCGCAACTGGGGCATGCGGTCAATGTGCTGGCCCAGGCCGAAAGCTACCCGGCCCTTGAGAATGCCGAGTACCTCAATAGCTTGTTCAGCGCCTTGCAGAATGAATACATGGGGCATCAGCCGGCCCGGGAGATGCTGATGCATGCGCTGGTCAGCGTGATCATGGTCTGGGTCAGCCGCCAGGTGATGCAGCGACACACCCAGGCCCAGCGCCCGCAACGGGCCCGGGAATACCTCAACGGCTTCATTCAGTTGGTGGAAGAAACCTATCGCGAGCACGTCAAGGTCGAAGATTTGGCCCATCGCCTGGGTATTTCCGTGTCCCACCTCAACGGCACCTGCCGGGAACTGGCGGGGCAACCGGCGTTGCAGATCATGCATGAGCGCCAGTTGCTGGAAGCCAAGCGCCTGCTGACCTACACCGGCATGACCATCTACGAGATTTCCGAACTGCTCGGGTTTTCCGACCCGACCAACTTCACCCGGCTGTTCCGCCGCCGCGTCGGCATCTCGCCCAAGGCGTTCCGGGACCGGCTCAAGACCGATCAACAGGACGACTGACCACGCCTCAGCGCAGGGCGTTCAGGGTCGCGCTGTGGGGGATGCAGCGTTCGAAGTTGCAACTGGCGTGTTCACGGGGCAGTTGCCTGGCCTGCTCGACCCGGTAGGCCGCAGTGCCATACAGCGCAAGCGTGGCGGCGCAGGTGACGAAAATGGCGAGGCGTCTTTTTATTTTGATGTTCATGGCGGTGACCTCTGAACGAATACCCGGGGGTACTACATTGAGCATAGGTCAGCCGTGGCGGGTTGCCAGCCAGGCAAGTGTTGCATTTAGCCCGATATTCAGAACACTGATAACCCCCTGTTGGTGGGAGTAGACCTGCGGGAGCAAGACCTGTGGGAGCAAGGCTTGCCTGCGATGCAAACACCTCGGTGTAACTGATAGACCGAGGCGATGTCATCGCGGGCAAGCCTTGCTCCCACAGGTCTGCTCCCACAAACAGGGGATAGGGGGCTTTGGGATCGATTACGCCAGATGTTCAGGCTTCATCGGATCCCCTGGCTTGACGTCCAGTTGCTTGCGCACGTCTTCGAACATTTCGTCGTAGTACTTGTGCATCGAGCCGATGCTGGCGGTCTTGGGCAAGCCGTACTGCTGGGCGATACGCGTGGCATGGCGGGCGAAGTCGAAGGCCTGGTCCTTGGCCAGGAAGAACGTCTTGTCCAAGGTCTTGTCTTCCACCGTGCCATGCACCCGGAACGACATGCCTGCGCCCTCCCTGGGGTCCTGCTCAACCTTGTAGTCGATGCACAGGTTGTAGCTGAAATCATCCTTGTTCAGCGCATGGCGCTCCATGTGCAGGTGACCGGGTTCGAACATGGCCATAAAACGACTCTCCTTCGAAGGCATGGGTGTAGGACAGACCCCGGATCCGCCCTGCAAGTTTCCTGCTATCGATAAGCGATGCCGGGTGTCGACGTGCTGATGCGCGTGCCGGCAGTGCCCTGGACGATAGCATCGATGTCCGACAGCGAACCGATCACCGCGACCTTGCCCGTGTTGCGCGCGAATTCGCAGGCGGCCTGCACCTTCGGCCCCATGGAGCCGGCGGCGAAGCCGAGGCGGTCCATTTCGTCGGGGTGGGCCTGGGCGATGGCTTTCTGGGTCGGTTTGCCGAAGTCGATGAACGTGGCGTTGACGTCGGTGGCGATCACCAGCAGATCGCTTTCCAGCTGTTCGGCCAACAGCGCCGAGCACAGGTCCTTGTCGATCACCGCTTCCACGCCTTGCAGCTTGCCGTCGGCGTCGTACATCGTCGGAATGCCGCCTCCGCCGGCGCAAATCACGATGCTGCCTTTTTCCAGCAGCCATTTGATCGGGCGGATCTCAAAGATGCGCTTGGGCCTGGGGCTTGCGACCACGCGACGAAACTTGTCGCCGTCGGGGGCGATGGTCCAGCCTTTTTCAGCGGCCAGTTTCTGCGCCTCCTCCTGGCTGTAGACCGGGCCGATAGGCTTGGTGGGGTTCTGGAAGGCCGGGTCGTTGCCATCCACTTCGACCTGGGTCAGCAGCGTGGCGAAGGGAACTTCGAAGTCCAGCAGATTGCCCAGTTCCTGTTCGATGATGTAGCCGATCATGCCTTCGGTTTCGGCGCCGAGCACGTCCAGCGGATACGGCGTGACCGAGGTGTAGGCCGCCGCCTGCAACGACAGCAGGCCGACCTGCGGGCCGTTGCCGTGGGCGATGACCAGTTGATTGCCGGGGTGGATCTTGGCGATCTGTTCGGTCGCGGTGCGGATGTTGCTGCGTTGATTGGCCGCGGTCAGGGGTTCACCCCGACGCAGGAGGGCGTTACCGCCCAGGGCAACGACGATGCGCATGGTGCTGTCCTTTCAAAAATGGGTCGAACAACGCAGTTCCCCCTGTGGAAGCTGGCCTGTGGGAGCAAGGCTTGCCCGCGATGCAAGCACCTCGGTGTAACTGATGGACCGAGGCGATGCCATCGCGGGCAAGCCTTACTCCCACAGACCTTACCCCCAGAGATCTGCTTCTACAGAGAGCAAGCTGCGTTGGGTTCTAGATATCCGCCAACGCCGCCACCAGGATTGCCTTGATGGTGTGCATGCGATTCTCCGCCTGCTCGAAGGCGATGTTGGCCGGGGACTCGAATACCTCCTCGGTCACTTCCACGCCGTTGGCCAGGTTCGGATAACGGGCGGCGATGTCTTTGCCGACCTTGGTTTCGCTGTTATGGAACGCTGGCAGGCAGTGCATGAATTTCACCCGCGGGTTACCCGAGGCTTTCATCATTTGCGCGTTGACCTGGTAGGGCAGCAATTGCTCGATGCGTTCATCCCAGGCTTCCACCGGTTCACCCATGGACACCCAGATATCGGTGTGGATGAAGTCCACGCCCTTGACCGCTTCCTTCGGGTCTTCGGTGATGGTGATGCGTGCGCCACTTTCGGCAGCGAAGGCCTGGCACTGGTCGATGAAGTCCTGGTGCGGCCACAGGGCTTTCGGTGCGCCGATGCGTACGTCCATGCCCAGTTTGGCGCCGATCATCAGCAGCGAATTGCCCATGTTGTAGCGGGCATCGCCCAAGTAGGCGTAGCTGATGTCATGCAGCGGCTTGTCGCTGTGTTCGCGCATGGTCAGGGTGTCGGCGATCATTTGGGTGGGGTGGAATTCGGCGGTCAGGCCGTTGAACACCGGCACCCCGGCGAACTTGGCCAGTTCCTCGACGATCTCCTGTTCGAAGCCACGGTATTCGATGGCGTCGAACATCCGCCCCAGGACCCGGGCGGTGTCTTTCATGCTTTCCTTGTGGCCGATCTGCGACGACACCGGGTCGATGTAGGTGACGTGGGCGCCTTGGTCATGGGCCGCGACTTCGAAGGCGCAGCGGGTGCGGGTCGAGGTTTTCTCGAAGATCAGCGCGATGTTTTTGCCTTGCAGGTGTGGACGCTCGGTGCCGGTGTATTTGGCACGCTTGAGGTCGCGGGACAGGTCCAGCAAGTAATGCAGCTCGCGAGGGGTGTGGTGCATCAGACTCAGCAGGCTGCGGTTGCGCATATTGAACGCCATGATGTGGATCTCCTCAGGTGTAGGTTATCCCCGGGGCCGGTCTCTGCCGTGGGATGGAGAGCGTTGCCGGCCCAGGCTCAAAGGTCAGTAATCGATCGGGTCGCGGATGATCGGACAGGTCATGCAATGACCACCGCCCCGGCCACGGCCCAGCTCGCTGGCGCTGATGGTGATGACTTCCACGCCGGCCTTGCGCAGCAGGGTGTTGGTGTAGGTGTTGCGGTCGTAGCCGATCACCACGCCCGGTTCCAGGGCCACCACGTTGTTGCCGTCGTCCCATTGCTCGCGTTCGGCGGCGAAGCTGTTGCCACCGGTTTCCACCACCCGCAATGCCGGCAGCTTGAGGGCCGAGGCTACGGTGTCGAGGAAGCTGCCTTCTTCGCGGCGCACATCGATGCCGCCGGGCTTGCTCTCGTCAGGGCGCAGGGAGAAGGCGACAATCTGGCTCACCACTTCCGGGAAAACCGTGACCAGATCGCGGTCGCAGAAGCTGAACACGGTGTCCAGGTGCATGGCGGCCCGGGATTTCGGCAGGCCGGCGACGATCACCCGCTCCACGGCCTTGTGCTTGAACAGGTTCAGCGCCAACTGGCCGATGGCCTGGCGGGACGAGCGTTCGCCCATGCCGATCAGCACCACGCCGTTGCCAATGGGCATCACGTCGCCGCCTTCGAGGGTGGCGTTGCCATGTTCCTGGTCCGGGTCGCCGTACCAGACCTGGAAATCCGCCTGGGTGAACTCGGGGTGGAATTTATAGATGGCGCTGGCCAGCAGGGTTTCCTGGCGCCGCGCCGGCCAGTACATCGGGTTCAGGGTCACGCCGCCGTAGATCCAGCACGTGGTGTCGCGGGTGAACTGGGTGTTGGGCAGCGGCGGCAGGATGAAACTGGAGTGCCCGAGGAAGTCGCGGAACATCTGGATGGTCTTGCCACCGAAGCTGTCCGGCAGGTCATCGGCCGAGACGCCGCCGATCAGAAATTCGGCGATATGGCGCGGTTCCAGGCTGCGCAGCCACGAACCGACTTCATTCACCAGGCCCAGGCCCACCGAATTGGCGGTGATCTTGCGCTGCAGGATCCAGTCCAAGGCTTCGGGGATGGCGACGATGTCGGTCAGCAGGTTGTGCATTTCCAGCACGTCGATGTCCCGCTCGCGCATCTTGGTGACGAAATCGAAATGGTCACGCTTGGCCTGGTTGACCCAGATGACGTCATCGAACAGCAGCTCGTCGCAGTTGTTCGGGGTCAGCCGTTGGTGGGCCAGGCCTGGGGAACAGACCATGACTTTACGTAATTTTCCGGCTTCGGAATGAACGCCGTACTTCACTTTTTCCGTGGTCATTACACATCCTCCCGTTAAAACAATCAGCCAACTACAAGGTCAGGAAGCCGTCGTAGAGCCCGTAGGCCGCCACCAGGGCGCCTGCGATCACTGCGGCGAAAATCAGCTTCTCGACAGCGGTAAAAATCGGTTTGCCCAACTCGTGCTTGGCCTTGGCGAACAGAATCGCGCCGGGGGCATAGAGCAGGGCGGAGAGCAGCAGGTACTTGATCCCGCCGGCATATAGCAGCCACACCGCGTAGATCAGGGCGATGGCGCCGATGAGCAGGTCCTTGCGGCGCTCGGCCAGGGCGTTTTCATAGGTCTCGCCGCGCACCGCCAGCAGCACGGCGTAGGCCGCCGACCACAGGTACGGCACCAGGATCATCGAGGTGGCGAGGTAGATCAGTGACAGGTAAGTGCTGGCCGAGAACAGGGTGATGATCAGGAACAGCTGGACCATCGCGTTGGTCAGCCACAGGGCATTGGCCGGTACGTGGTTGGCGTTCTCCCGACGCAGGAACTCGGGCATGGTGTGGTCCTTGGCGGCGGCGAACATGATCTCGGCGCACAGCAGCACCCAGGACAGCAGGGCGCCGAGCAGCGAAATCACCAGGCCGACGCTGATCAGCACCGCGCCCCAATGCCCCACGACATGCTCCAGCACGGCGGCCATGGACGGGTTCTGCAACTTCGCCAATTCCGGCTGGGTCATGATGCCCAGGGACAGCACGTTCACCAGCACCAGGAACAGCAACACGGTGATGAAGCCGATCACGGTGGCCTTGCCGACGTCGCTGCGTTTCTCGGCGCGGGCGGAAAAAATACTCGCGCCCTCAATGCCGATGAACACCCACACGGTGACCAGCATCATGCGCCGCACTTGGGTCATCACGCTGCCCAGGTCCGGATTTTTCAGGCCCCAGATGTCGGCGGTGAAGATATCGAGCTTGAAGGCGAACACCGCGATCAGCACGAACAGTACCAGCGGTACGATCTTGGCCACGGTGGTCACCAGGTTGATGAACGCGGCTTCCTTGATGCCGCGCAGCACCAGCCAATGCACTGCCCACAACAACACCGAGGCGCCGATCACCGCTGCGACGGTATTGCCTTCGCCAAAGATCGGGAAGAAGTAGCCCAAGGTGCTGAACAGCAACACGAAGTAACCGACGTTGCCCAGCCAGGCGCTGATCCAGTAGCCCCAGGCCGACGAAAAGCCCATGTAGTCGCCGAACCCGGCCTTGGCGTAGGCATACACGCCGCCGTCCAGGTCGGGCTTGCGGTTGGCCAGGGTCTGGAACACGAAGGCCAGGGTCAGCATGCCGACAGCGGTGATGGCCCAGCCGATCAGCACGGCGCCGACATCGGCACTGGCGGCCATGTTCTGGGGTAGGGAGAAAATCCCGCCACCGATCATTGAACCCACTACCAGGGCGACCAGCGCACCCAGTCGAAGTTTTCCGGGGGTATCAGACATTGCATGACTCCCATGCGAGGGAAGAGAGTCACCAGCCTAAGTCGATTCGAACGGTCGGCAGCTGATCTGGGTCAGGTAACCTGTGGACGCGAGCTCGCTCGCAATGGCGCAGACAATTTGGCGACGGGTGGGCCGCTATCGCGAGCAAGCTCGCTCCCACAAGGGGTTGGCGTTGTACACAAATAAGTTTCCGCTGCAGATCCACTGTGGGAGCGAGCTTGCTCGCGATAGCGATTGAACGGTCACCACTGCGCGCGATGAGCCCCGAGCTCGGCGGCTGGCAAGGCCCACTGCAACGGCGTTGCGGAAATTTTCAGCGGTACCTGCAATCGATGCGCCGGGCCCCAGGGTGTCTGCTCCACCAGGAGTCCCTGGTCGCTCTCGTCTTCAGGTCGCAACCCGGCCTCGCTTGCGGCCCCACGCTCGATCAACAGCTTCGCCGTGCGCGCCAGTGACAAGCGGGCCGAGCCGCCGTGGCCGCTTTCCAGGCGCCGGGTCAACAGCACCAGGACACTGGCCGCCAGCAGATAGCCGGTGCCATGATCCAGCGCCTGCACCGGCAGCGGCGTCGGCTTGTCGCTGTGTTTCCAAGCCATGCCGGCTTCGGCAATGCCGCTGCTCATTTGCACCAGGCTGTCGAAGCCGCGACGGTTCTGCCACGGGCCGCTCCAGCCGTAGGCATTGAGGCTGACGTCGATCAGGCCCGGGGCCAGTTGCCGGCGTTGCTCGGCACCATAGCCCAGGTGTTCCAGGGCATCGGCACGGTAGCCGTGCAGGAGGATGTCGGTGTCCTTGAGCAGTGCCTCGAACGCTGCGCGATCATCGGCCCGATGCAAGTCGAGGCGGGCGCAGCGTTTGCCCAGGGTCACTTCCGGGACCACACCGGGCTCGTTCCAGGTTGGCGGATCGATGCGCAGCACGTCGGCCCCCAGGCCGGCGAGGAAACGGCTGGCGATGGGGCCGGCCAGCACGCGGGTCAGGTCCAGGACCTTGAGGCCCGCCAGCGGCTGAGTCACGGCGCCGAGCCAGGGTTTGCGCTGCTCCGCAGTCGTTTCACTCAGGTGCACCAGCGGCTCGGCATTGACCGCCAGGCCCTGAGGGTGGGTTTGCCAGGCCTGCCACGAACGCATCTCGGCGGCGCAACCGCCGGCGTCGACCACGGCCTGTTCCAGCTCGGCCTTGTTCCAGCGGGCCACCCTGGCCGCCATGTCGGCGCGGTCGGTGCAGGTGCCGAGGACCTTTTCCGCGGCCAGGCGATGATGCGGTGCGTTGGTGTGCAGGCGAATCCAGCCGTCGGCGCTGGCGTAGTCGCCGGCCACCGCGTCCCACATTGGCGGCACGCTCCAGCCGATGGGGCGCAGGGACGTGGAGAACCAGAACGACGCCAGGCGCCGGTCGACTTCGATGGGTGGCCGGCGGCCGGTTTGCTGGTGGATGAGCGCGGCGGTCGCCTGGCCGGCCGCGGCGATGCTGGCGCTGGCCAACTCCGTGACGGCGAAGGCCGAGGGCAGGGCGCCTTCACCGCTGAAGGTGATTGGGGTCGTGGGCAAGCCGAGTGCGGCTTGCATGGACGTGAGCAGATCTGCCATCGAAAGCCCTCCAGTACGAGAGGGCGATCATAGTTCAAAAATCCGTTGGGGGCCGCTTGGCGGCCCAGCGGGAGCAAGCTCCCTCGCCACAATTGCCTTGCACCTGTTCCGGTCGCAACCAGATCCACAGGTTGCCCAGGCCCATGCCAGCGAGCGCCAGGTAAACCGGCCAGCCGTGGTCGAGCATCACTAGCATCAATCCTGCGCAGAGCAGCATGCTGGCGGTGGCGCCGACCTTGGCCTGGCGGGGGATGACCTTGCCGTTGCGCCAGTTGTGCAACATCGGCCCGAATAGCCGATGGTTCTCCAGCCAGGCGCTCAGGCGCGGTGAGCTGCGGGTCGCGGCCCAGGCGGCCAGCAGGATGAACTCGGTGGTCGGCAGGCCGGGCACGACGATGGCGACCAGGCCGATGGCCAGGCTGGTGTAGGCGAGCAGGGCGAAGAGCCATTGGGTGAGTTTTGAGGGTGTGCGGCTCATGTATTTCTATCCGACATGCACTTTCCCCTGTGGGAGCGAGCTTGCTCGCGATAGCGGTGTGTCAGGCGCATGAAGAGCGACTGGTCTGGCGTCATCGCGAGCAAGCTCGCTCCCACACGGGTTCCTGGGGGGGGCAGCAATATGTATCCACCATAAATCCCAGTGGGAGGCGGACCGTCAGGCCAACTCGGCCGCATAGGCCTGTTCCAGCAACACGGTAAAGCGATTGAATGCGTCCAGCGCGCCTTTGTCCGCCTCGGCTTCCTGCTGTTCGGTAAAGGCCAGGCCGTCGAGGGTGCGGGTGAAGGTTTTCCAGCCTTCGGCGCGTCCGCCGGCAGGTTCCGCCAAATGGCGGGCGCCGAAGGTTTCGCTCAGCCCCAGGCCCACGGCACGCTTGATCAGGAACGCGGCGCCGAGCTTGGAACCTTCTGAGACGAACAGCCAGCCCAGGGCTTCGGCCTGGGTCGGGTTGTTCACCGCACCGGCTACCGGCGCGGGGACTTCGGTGTCCAGGTCGGCGAGATCCGCCTTGGCTGCGTCGGCCCGGCATCGGGCCGGCAGGTCGGGGATCAGGGCGGACAGCTCGGCGTCGTTGTACAGCGCCACCAGTTCCGACTGGAACAGGTACTGGGCGACGACGAAACGGGCGAAGCTGGCCGGGGTTTCGAACGGGGCGTGGGCCTTGACCAGCGCGTCGAGCTTGCTGTGGGGCTCGTGGGTGATCTGGTTCAGGCGTTGGGAACGGGAAGCGGGGCGTTGGATGGTCATGAAAAATTCCTTCGAATGAGAACGTGTGGCGAGGGGGGGGAGCAAAGCTTGCTCGCGAAACAGACGCCACGATCTCTGGAAAGACCGCATCGCCTTCATCGCGGGCAAGCCTTGCTCCCACATGTCTCTCCTCGCCAAAGGTGTCTGTTTTGCCTGGGCAACCGAGTCAGATATCCCAGATCAGGTTCACCGCGAAGTTACGCCCAGGCGCCGTCAGGCGATCGAGGTTGGCGGGGTTCAGCACCGCCGCTTCGCCAACACTGTCGTAGCCGCGCACGTCATCCCACAGCCAGTACTTCTTGTCGGTGAGGTTGTAGAGACCGCCGCTGACGGTCACGTCGCGGGTCACCTTGTAGAAACCCGTCAGATCGAGGATGCCGAAGCCTGGCGTCTTGAACTGGCTGCTCACGCCATCGGGCGAGTTGAAGTTGCTGTCGTCGACGCGGTCTTTTTTCTTGACCAGGGTCCAACTGAGCAAGGTGCCGAACTGCTCCTGGTCGTAGCCCAGGCCGAACACGCCGGTCAGCGGGTTGACGCTGTTGAGCGGTTCGCCCGTGTCGTTGTTTCGCCCGTAGAGGTAGGCCACTGAGCCTTGGGTATAGAGGCCTTTCGGCGCCCCCAGCACGTCCAGGTCCAGGCGTCCCTTGACTTCGGCGCCCTTGATGGTGGCGTGCTTGATGTTGTTGCTCTGGAAGGTCAACTGGTTGGCGCCGGGGGTGATGGCGTCCTCGTTGATGAAATCGCGGTACTTGTTGTAGAACACCGCCACGTCGAACGAACCGGAATCGAAACGGCCCTTGAGCCCCGTCTCATAGCTTTTGCTTTTTTCCGGTTCCAGATCTGGGTTGGGCTCGACGCTGTAGCCGGCGTCGGGGTTTTCGAAGCGGCCATACAAGGCCTTGGCGGTCGGTGTGCGGAAGCCTTCGGCGTACTGGCCGTACCAGGTGTACTCGTCGCTCAGGGCATAGGTCAGGCCGAACTTGGGTGAGACGCGATGCCAGGTCTTGTTCTTGCCGCTGACGTTACCGCCGCCGGTAGGGTCCACAGCGTTGAGGAATTCCTGAGTCAGGTGCGGCTTGAGCTGGGTGTAGTCGTAGCGCAGGCCCGGCGTGAAGGTCCAGCGCTCCCAGCTGATCTGGTCCTGGGCGAACAGGCTGTAGGTGTTGATGGTCGGGTCCGGGAAATCACTGACCTTTGCCAGCACGTCCCGGGTGCTGATGGCGCCCACCGCGGAGCAACCGGCGCCGACCGCCAGGCACACGCCATTGCCGCTGCGCGAGCCGGTGACTTTCTGTTGCTTGATGGTGGTGCCGTAGGTCAGCGCGTGATCGGTGTCGGCGACGCTGAAGGCCTTGTCCAGTTGCGCATCGAAGACCCACTGCTTTTCTTCGTAGAGGGTATCCCGGGTACGCAGGACCTGGCGGGTGATCGGGAAGTAAAACTCGGCGGTGCTCTGGTCGGTCTTGGCGACCTGATGGTTGAGGCTCCATTTGACGTGGTCGGCCAGCAGGCTGTCGAGGGCGAAGCGGTGCTCCAGGCCGAAACGCTCGCGGGTGATGGTGTCGTTGCCGGTGCGCCACTGGTACATGCCGCCGGGCAATACAAAGTCGGGGATCGCCGGCTGGCCGTTGGCGTAGGGGCCGCCGTAGGCGCTTTTCAGGTCGCTGTCGCGGTCGTCCTTGTATTTCTCGTAGACCAGGCCAAGGCGTGCATCATCGCTGTAGTTCCAGCCGAGCTTGGCCAGCACGTTGTTGGCGCGCACGTCTTGCGGGTTGGCGGCGGTGCGGTCCAGGCCGGTGCTGTTGTGGCTGCCGTAGGATTGGGTTTCGTGACCGTCGCGCTGGCTGTAGTGGAGCAGGCCGTCGAAGGGGCCGCTGCGACCGGCGACGGTGGCGGACTTGAGCCAGCTCTCGTCGGCGGAGCTGTAGCCGGTCTTCAGCCGCGCGCCAACGTCCTCGCCCGGCTTGATGATGTCGTCCGGATCGAGGGTGAAGTAGCTCACGGCACCGCCGATGGCATTGCTGCCGTACAGCACCGAGGCCGGGCCGCGGAGGATTTCCACGCGCTTGATGATTTCCGGGTCGACGTAATTGCGCTGGGTCTTGGCGTAGGGGCCGTTGAAGAAATCGCCGGGTACTTCCACGCCGTCGACCTGGGTCAGGATCCGGTTGCCGTCGATGCCGCGAATGTTATAGCCGCTGATGCCGCCGCGTTGGCCCGCACCGCCCACCGACACGCCCGGTTCATAGCGCACCAGGTCTTTGAGGGTATTGACGTTGTTGCGGTCCAGTTCCTGGCGGTCGTGGACGGTGACCGTGCTCGGGACGCTGGTGATGTCTTGCTCCTGGCGGGTGGCGCTGATGGTCACCTGCTGCAGCTCCATCGCGCTGCCGCTGCTGCGCCTTTCCAGGACGATGCTGTTGTCGCCCAGCTTGCGGTAGTCCAGGTGGGTCCCCACCAGCAGGCGTTCCAGGGCTTTTTCCGGCGGCAGCGAGCCGTTCACCCCTGGCGACGCGACGCCTTCGGCCAGTTCCGCTGGCATGCCGACTTGCCAGCCGGTGACCGCGGTGAATGCATTCAAGGCCGAGACCAAGGGCTGCCGGGCGATGGCAAAGGTGTAGTCGCCCATGTTGCGGGCAGCGGGTTGTACGGTATTGGCGGCCAGGGCGAGCGGCGCGGTGCCGGCCATCAGGATGGCGGCGGTGAGCAGTGACAGCGTGCAAGAGGGGGCAAGAAACCGGCAAGTAAGGCGAGAGGACATCGATAGCGCTCCGTGTCGCATCTGTTATAGGTGCAGATCGCATCGCTGGATGCGAATCAATTGCATTGGCTATAACGAGACGAACCAGCGGAGCCTATCGAGTAAAAATAATTCTCATTTAGTTCAAGATCA
Source organism: Pseudomonas sp. H3_A02 (assembly GCF_054671965.1). Taxonomy (NCBI): domain Bacteria; kingdom Pseudomonadati; phylum Pseudomonadota; class Gammaproteobacteria; order Pseudomonadales; family Pseudomonadaceae; genus Pseudomonas; species Pseudomonas sp. H3_A02. The sequence goes on along the minus strand of NZ_CP162807.1, from coordinate 6,321,266 downwards.
CCAGCGCCGGGAATTCCTGGAGCCGCGCCGAGGTGATATGGGCCAGGGAGCGAACCACGTCCAACGGCTGATCGAGGCGGTAATTGCCGGTCACCGCGACATTGGCCAACTGTTCGTTACTGTTGATGATCCAGCCGGGGTAGTAGCGGCGCAGCTCGGCCAGTACCTGGCTCAGCGGCCGATTCTCAAACACCAGCCGCCCCTGGACCCAGGCCAGGTCCGTGTTGGCATCGAGCCGGGCCGGGCGGTCGAAGCCGTTGGGGCCGATGCGGATACTTTCGCCGGCCGACAACCGTACATGGGTGTCGTTGCGGTTGGCCCGCAAGTCCACATCGCCGCGCTGCACCTGGACCTGGGCCACGCCGTCGAGGTAACGCACGGCGAACGTGGTGTCGCTGACGCTGGCGGTGACCGGGCCGGCGTCGATTTCCAGCGGCAGGGTGCGGTTGCCCGGCACTTCGAAGAAGGCCTCGCCCTTGTACAAGTGGGCCACGTGCCGTTGTTCGCTGAACGTGCTGGAGAAGGCCGAGTCGGTGTTGAGCAGGACCTTGGAACCGTCCTCCAATTGCAAGCGCTGGCGCTCACCGACCACCGTCAGGTGATCGGCCTGGAAATGCAGGGGCAGGTCGCTGAAGTTGAACAGGCCGAGGAACACTACCGCGGCGGTGGCCAGGGGTTTCCAGTGGGCGCGCAGGCGCGACAGCGCGGTGACCTTGGGTGCGGTTGCAAGTCGGCGGGCACCCTCCAGCACCTGCGGGCCGTTCCAGATCGCCTGGGCCCGAGCGAACGCCTCGCCGTGACGTGGATCGGCCGCCAGCCAGGCCTGGAACTGCCGCGTCTGTTCCTCGCTGGGGCTGTCCAGCAGGATCAGCCAGTCCAGCGCCTGCTCCATGGCATGGGCGGTTTCCGGCGTCGGCGCAGGAGAAGGGGGGGTGTCCGTCACGGTGGGTTCTCGTTCCTCGGTTCAGCGGCAAGTTACAAGCTTCAAGCTTCAAGTCGCAAGCACAAGCCCGCATACAACTTGCAGCTTGCAGCTCGAATCTTATCGCTGCAGCTGTCCCACACAGATCGCCATGATCAGTTTGAGTTCCTTTTGCACCGTGCTCAGGGACACGCCCAGCCGTTCGGCGATTGCCTGGTAACTGTGGCCATGCAGGCGGCTGAGGATGAAAATCTGCTGTTGTCGCGGGCTCAGGGCCTGCAGGCTGACGTCCAGGCGCTCGAGCAGTTGTTGGGCATGGGCGGCGTCCTCGGCACTGCTCTGGGGAGCGGCGACGTTATGGACGACTTCCAGCGGTACGTCATCCAGCAGGGTTCGAGACTGGATGCGTCGGGCACGCAGATGGTCCAGCGCCAGGTTACGGGCGGTCTGGAACACAAAGGGTTCAAGGTGCTCGACCGTGCGTTCGGCCAATGCGCGGGTGACGCGCAGGTAGGTTTCCTGAAGCAGGTCTTCGGCGGTACTGGGGTTGCTGACCATGCGCTCGAGGGTGCGCAGCAGCGGCGTGCGCTGGGCGAGGAAGACGTGATGAAAGCGCGATTGACTCACGGTAGGGCCCGATCCGGTTCGAGTTGATGATAATGCTTATCATCTACAGGGCGGGTCAAGCCTTCATTTCATCGGTCCCCTGTCACCCTGCGGGAGCGGGCTTGCTCGCGAAAGCGGTGGATCAGCCAACTTTTTATCGACTGACACTCCGCTTTCGCGAGCAAGCCCGCTCCCACAAAAAGCCTATCTACCGTGTCCGGTTACTCGGCGTTACACAACGCCAGGCAGTTATCCAGCATGCGGTTGGAGAAGCCCCATTCGTTGTCATACCAGGCCAGTACCTTGAGCAGCTTGCCGCTGGCCTTGGTGTGGTTGGCGTCGAAGATCGACGACAGCGGGTTGTGGTTGAAGTCGCTGGAGACCAGCGGCAGGGTGTTGTAGCCGAGGATCTTCGAATGCTGGCTGGCATGGCGCAGCAGCTCGTTGACTTCTTCGGCCGACGCTTCGCGCTTGAGCTGCACGGTGAGGTCGACCAGGGACACGTTGATCACCGGTACGCGCACCGCCATGCCGGTCAGCTTGCCGGCCAGTTCCGGCAGCACCAGGCCCACCGCTTCGGCGGCGCCGGTCTTGCTCGGGATCATGTTCTGGGTGGCCGAACGGGCGCGGTACGGGTCGCTGTGGTAGACGTCGGTCAGGTTCTGGTCGTTGGTGTAGGCGTGGATCGTGGTCATCAGGCCACTTTCGATACCCAGCTCGCGGTGCAGCACCTGGGCCACCGGGGCCAGGCAGTTGGTGGTGCACGACGCGTTGGAGATGATCTGGTGGGACTGGCGCAGGATATCGTGGTTCACGCCGTACACGACGGTGGCATCGGCGCCCTTGGCCGGGGCCGAGATGATCACCTTGCGGGCGCCGGCGCTGATGTGCGCGGCGGCCTTGGCACGGTCGGTAAACAGGCCGGTGCATTCGAACACGACGTCGATCTTCTCGGCCGCCCAAGGCAGTTCGGCCGGGTTGCGGATGGCGCTGACCGAGATGCGGTCGCCATTGACCGTCAGGCTTTCGTGGTCGTGCTGCACGTCCGCATCGAAAGTGCCATGCACGGTGTCGAACTTGAGCAGATGGGCATTGATGGCACTGTCACCCAGGTCGTTGATGGCGACGATCTGCAGGTCGCGACGATAGCCTTGGGTATACAGTGCACGGAGGACGTTGCGGCCGATGCGGCCAAAACCATTGATTGCGATTCGAAGAGTCATTAACTGCGCCGCCGTCGATTTGTTGTTGGAATTACAAGATTATTCGCATAAAAATAGAAAACAAGCCTTTTTAGTGGCAATATTTTGTTTTATCTACAACGAGTGACCTGAATCAACTGGTCCGAATGGTCAAAAACCGTCTGTCGCCTCGCCTTCCACACAGCGTGCGGCGGGCTTTTGACCAGCATAGACAATCAGGTCGCCACACCCGTTAGCCTGGAGTTCTACACATGCATCCCCGCGTTCTTGAGGTCACCGAACGGCTTATCGCCCGCAGCCGCGCCACGCGTGAGGCTTACCTTGCATTGATCCGTGGTGCTGCCAGCGACGGCCCGATGCGCGGCAAGCTGCAGTGCGCCAACTTCGCTCACGGCGTGGCCGGTTGCGGCACCGAAGACAAACACCACCTGCGGATGATGAACGCCGCCAACATCGCCATCGTGTCGTCCTATAACGACATGCTCTCGGCCCACCAGCCCTACGAAACCTTCCCGGAACAGATCAAGAAAGCCCTGCGCGAGATCGGCTCGGTCGGCCAGTTCGCCGGTGGCACGCCGGCGATGTGCGACGGCGTGACCCAGGGCGAGGCGGGGATGGAACTGAGTCTGCCGAGCCGCGAAGTGATCGCGCTCTCCACGGCGGTGGCGCTGTCCCACAACATGTTCGACGGCGCGCTCATGCTCGGCATCTGCGACAAGATCGTCCCGGGCCTGATGATGGGCGCGCTGCGCTTCGGTCACTTGCCGACGATCTTCGTGCCAGGTGGGCCGATGGTCTCGGGCATTTCCAACAAGGAAAAAGCCGACGTGCGCCAGCGCTACGCCGAAGGCAAGGCCACCCGCGAAGAGCTGCTGGAATCGGAGATGAAGTCCTACCACAGCCCCGGCACCTGCACCTTCTACGGCACCGCCAACACCAACCAGTTGCTGATGGAAGTGATGGGCCTGCACCTGCCTGGCGCTTCGTTCGTCAACCCGAACACGCCGTTGCGCGATGCCCTGACCCGTGAAGCGGCGTTCCAGGTCACGCGCATGACCAAGCAAAGCGGCAACTTCATGCCGATCGGTGAGATCGTCGATGAGCGCTCGCTGGTCAATTCCATCGTCGCACTGCACGCCACCGGCGGCTCCACCAACCACACGCTGCACATGCCGGCCATCGCCATGGCGGCAGGCATCCAGCTGACCTGGCAGGACATGGCCGACCTCTCCGAGGTGGTGCCGACCCTGAGCCACGTCTACCCGAACGGCAAGGCCGACATCAACCACTTCCAGGCGGCGGGCGGCATGTCGTTCCTGATCCGTGAGTTGCTGGAAGCCGGTTTGCTTCATGAAAACGTCAACACCGTGCTCGGTCACGGCCTGAGCCGCTACACCCAGGAACCGTTCCTCGAGGATGGCGAGCTGGTGTGGCGCGACGGCCCGATCGAAAGCCTCGACGAAAACATTTTGCGCCCGGTGGCTCGCGCCTTCTCGCCAGAAGGTGGGTTGCGAGTGATGGAAGGCAACCTGGGCCGTGGGGTGATGAAGGTCTCGGCCGTGGCCTTGGAAAACCAGATTGTCGAAGCACCGGCCATGGTCTTCCAGGATCAACAGGACCTGGCGGACGCGTTCAAGGCCGGCCTGCTGGAAAAAGATTTTGTCGCAGTGATGCGCTTCCAGGGCCCGCGCTCCAACGGCATGCCGGAGCTGCACAAGATGACGCCATTCCTCGGTGTGTTGCAGGACCGTGGCTTCAAAGTGGCGCTGGTGACCGACGGGCGCATGTCCGGTGCGTCGGGGAAAATCCCGGCGGCCATTCATGTCAGCCCCGAAGCTTATGTCGGCGGCGCGTTGGCCCGGGTGCAGGAGGGCGATATCATCCGCGTCGATGGCGTCAAAGGCACCTTGGAGTTGAAGGTGGACGCCGAGGAATTCGCCGCGCGCACGCCGGCCAAGGGCCTGTTGGGTAACAACATCGGCACCGGCCGCGAGCTGTTCGGTTTCATGCGCATGGCCTTCAGCTCGGCGGAGCAGGGCGCCAGCGCCTTCACTTCTGCCCTGGAGACGCTTAATTGAAACTGGCTTTGGTCGGTGATATCGGTGGGACCAACGCACGCTTCGCGCTGTGGAAAAACCACACCCTGGAAAACATTCAGGTGCTGGCAACGGCGGACTACGCCTGCCCGGAAGATGCCATCCAGGTGTACCTGAGCGGCATGGGCCTGAAGCCGGGCGCCATCGGTTCTGTGTGCCTGTCGGTGGCCGGCCCGGTGAGCGGCGATGAGTTTCGTTTCACCAACAATCACTGGCGCCTCAGCAACCTGGCGTTCTGCAAGACCCTGGAGGTCGAGAAGCTGCTGCTGGTCAATGACTTCTCGGCCATGGCCCTGGGCATGACCCGCTTGCGTTCCGATGAATACCGGGTCGTCTGCGAAGGCACCCCGGAGCCGATGCGGCCGGCGGTGGTGATCGGGCCGGGCACCGGGCTGGGCGTCGGGACGCTGCTGGACCTGGGCGAGGGCCGCTTCGCCGCGCTGCCGGGGGAGGGCGGCCATGTCGACCTGCCCATGAGCAGCCCACGGGAAACCCAGCTGTGGCAGCACATCTACAATGAAATTGGCCACGTCAGCGCCGAGACCGCCCTCAGTGGCAGCGGTTTGCCGCGGGTGTACCGGGCCATTTGCGCCGTGGACGGCCATGTGCCGGTGCTCGATACCCCCGAATCCATCACCGCGGCCGGCCTGGCTGGCGACCCCATCGCCCTGGAAGTGCTCGAGCAGTTCTGCCGCTGGTTGGGGCGCGTGGCCGGCAACAATGTGTTGACGTTGGGTGGGCGCGGCGGCGTCTACATCGTCGGTGGCGTGGTCCCGCGCTTTGCCGATTTCTTCCTCGAAAGCGGTTTCGCCCGTTGCTTCGCCGACAAGGGTTGCATGAGCGATTACTTCAAGGGCATTCCGGTCTGGCTGGTGACCGCGCCATACTCCGGCCTGATGGGCGCGGGCGTGGCGTTGGAGCAATCGACCCCCGTTTAAAGTTGAAATGTGGTCTCCTGTGGGAGCGGGCTTGCTCGCGAAGGCGGTGTGTCAGACAACGAAAATGTTGAATGACACGCCGCCTTCGCGAGCAAGCCCGCTCCCACAGTGGTTTAGCGGTGTTTGTAGTCCTCATCCATCAGGCATAATCGCCCCAATCCAAACAACAAGGACGAGGCCCGTGAGTTCAGTAAACAAATCGATTTTGTTGGTCGACGACGACCAGGAGATTCGCGAACTGCTGGACACCTACCTCAGCCGTGCGGGGTTCCAGGTGCGCACCACGCCCGACGGCGCCGGGTTTCGCCAGGCGTTTAACGATGCGCCGAGCGACCTGGTGATCCTCGATGTGATGCTGCCCGATGAAGATGGCTTCAGCCTTTGCCGCTGGGTTCGCCGGCACCCCCGCCAGGCCCATGTGCCGATCATCATGCTCACCGCCAGTTCCGACGAGGCCGACCGGGTCATCGGCCTGGAGTTGGGCGCCGATGATTACCTGGGCAAGCCCTTCAGCCCGCGTGAGTTGCAGGCGCGCATCAAGGCGCTGCTGCGCCGGGCGCAATTCGGCCAGGAACGTTCCGGCGGTGAAGTGCTGGCCTTCGATGAATGGCGGCTGGACATGGTCAGCCATCGGCTTTTTCACACCGACGGTGAAGAAGTGATTCTCTCCGGTGCCGACTTCGCCCTGCTCAAGTTGTTTCTCGACCATCCCCAGGAAATCCTCGACCGCGACACCATCGGCAATGCGACCCGTGGCCGTGAATTGATGCCCCTGGACCGGATCGTCGACATGGCGGTCAGTCGCCTGCGCCAACGCCTGCGTGACACCGACAAGCCGCCGCGGCTGATTCGCACGGTGCGGGGCAGCGGTTACCAACTGGCGGCCAGTGTGATTGCCAGCAATGGGCATTGACTGGATCAGGAAAATCGTCCGGCGGGTACCGGTACCGCGCTCGTTGCTGGGCCGGATGCTGTTGCTGACCTTGCTGGTGGTGTTGTTCGCCCAGACCCTGTCCAGCGTGATCTGGGTCTCGCAATTGCGCGCCACCCAGCTCGAAGGCCTGATCACCAGTGCCCGCAGCCTTGCCCATTCGATGAACGCCAGCGTCAGTTATTTGCGTTCGCTGCCGGTGGCTTACCGGCCGCTGGTGCTCGATCAGTTGCGCAGCATGGGCGGCACGCGGTTTGTCGTCACCCTCAATGACAAACCCCTGGGCATGGACGTGTTGCCGGTCACGCCGCGCAAGCTGGCGGTGCTCAAGGCGGTGGACGAGGTGCTGCGCCAATCCCTGGGCAGTAGCACCGACATCTCCGTGCAGTTTGTCAGCCCCGATGACCTGCGGATTTTCAACGCCGGACTCAAGCTCGACGAACTGCCCCGTTCGTGGGCCCACTACGCCTTGACCCTCGAACCGGTGAACCCGCCAGTGCTGGTCACGCAGATCCAGATGGCGCCGGGCGAGTGGCTGTACATCGCCTCGCTGCTCCCTGAGCCCTACACCAGCCTCGAAGAACAGAGCCTGCCCAAGCAACAGGTCGGTTTCATCCTGCTCACCAGCAGCCTGTTGTTGCTGTTCATCGGTTTGCTGGTGCACTGGCAGAGCCGGCCTCTCAAGCGTCTGGCCCGGGCCGCGCGGGACATGTCCCTGGGTGCCGAAGTGGAACCGGTGGCCGAGGGCGGTGGCAGCGAAGTGGTGGAAGTGGGGCGAGCCTTCAATGCCATGCGCGAGCGCATCAGCCGTTACCTGACGGAGCGCAGCCAGTTGTTCAGTGCGATCTCTCACGACTTGCGCACACCGATCACCCGGTTGCGGCTGCGGGTCGAGCTGTTGGAAGACGAAAACCTGCAAGCCAAGTTCGGCCGTGACCTGGATGAGCTGGAGCTGCTGGTCAAAGGTGCGTTGCAATGCGTCAAGGACACCGACATCCACGAAAACATTGAGCCGGTGGACCTCAACCATGTGCTCGATTGCCTGGTCGAGCCGTACCTGGCGCCCAACGGCAACGGTCGGGTGACCCAGGATGGCCGGGCGCTGGCGCCGTATCCCGGCAAACCGCTGGCCCTCAAGCGCTGCATCGGCAACCTGATCGACAACGCCTTGAAATACGGACAGAACGCCCATCTGCACATCGATGACGATGAAGCCGCGTTCATCCTGCACGTCGACGATGAAGGCCCCGGTGTGCCGGAACAGCGCTTGGAGCAAGTCTTCGAACCACACTTCCGCTTGGCCGGGCAGCAGCAGGGCTACGGCCTGGGTCTGGGCATCGCCCGCAACATCGCCCACAGCCATGGGGGTGAAGTGAGCCTGCAGAACCTGCGCGAGGGTGGGTTGCGAGTGACGTTGCAGTTGCCGCGCAGTGTGGATTGATTCAGACCGCGTTATCGTTCATCGCGAGCAAGCTCGCTCCCACAGGAGTTTTGTGAACGCCGCAGACCCAGTGTGGGAGCGAGCTTGCTCGCGATGGCGCCAGTAGCCTCACCTCATCTCCCAGGTAAATGTCACAAGTCGGTGACATAACTCGCCCCTTTCGTTACCTGCCGCCCGCCATCCCTTGTTTAGACTCCCTGCGTCAAAACAACAAAAAAGGTATTCCGATGGACACCTTCCAACCGGCCTTCAGCAGTTGGCTGAACGCGCCTGCCCACCAGCAATGGCTTGCCGATGAAGGCTTGCGGCTGCTGGCGTTCGCCAAGGCCTCGAAGCTGCCGGACGGCTTTGGCAATCTGGACGAACTTGGGCGCCTGCCGGCCGATGCCCGGGCCGAGACCATGAACACCGCGCGCATGACCCACAGCTTCGCCATGGCTCACATCCAGGGCCTGCCGGGTTTCGCTGAGCTGGTGGATCACGGCATCCAGGCCCTCAACGGCCGTTTGCGCGACGCCGAGCACGGTGGCTGGTTCGCCACGACGCGGCCTGATGAAGACTGCGCTGGCAAGGCGGCCTACCTGCATGCATTCGTTGCCCTGGCGGCCAGTTCCGCGGTGGTGGCCAAGCGTCCCGGCGCGCCAGCACTGCTGGACGAAGCGGTGCGGATCATCGATGAGCATTTCTGGTGTGAGGAGGAAGGCGCGTTGCGCGAATCCTTCAACCGCGACTGGAGCGAGGAGGAGGCCTATCGCGGCGCCAACAGCAACATGCACGCCACCGAAGCCTTCCTGGCCCTGGCCGATGCCACCGACGATCCTCGTTGGCTGGCCCGCGCCCTGCGCATTGTCGAGCGGGTGATCCACGGTCATGCCGCGGCTAACGACTACCTGGTGGTGGAGCATTTCGATCGCCACTGGCAGCCGTTGCGCGAATACAACCAAGACAATCCCGCCGATGGTTTCCGCCCCTACGGCACCACGCCCGGCCACGGTTTTGAATGGGCTCGGCTGCTGCTGCACCTTGAAGCCGCACGGGTCCAAATCGGCATGCTGACCCCGGGATGGCTGGCCCAGGACGCGCAAAAACTCTTCGACCAGAACTGCCGCCACGGCTGGGACGTCGATGGCGCGCCGGGCATTGTCTACACCCTGGACTGGGATAACCGCGCCGTGGTTCGCCATCGCCTGCATTGGGTTCACGCCGAAGCGGCGGCCGCTGCCAGCGCCTTGCTCAAGCGCACCGACGAGGCGAAGTACGAAGCCTGGTACCGGTGCTTCTGGGAGTTCTGCGACAAACATTTCATCGACCGCTGCAACGGCAGCTGGCATCACGAACTCGATCCGCAAAACCGTCCCAGCGCCGATATCTGGCCGGGCAAGCCGGATCTTTATCACGCCTGGCAGGCGGTCCTGATTCCGCGCCTGCCCCTGGCACCGAGCATGGCGTCAGCCCTGGCGCGGTTATCCAGCCCTGCGCCTGTGTAACCATGTCGTGACATTTGCACGTCCCTTCGTTACCTGCGAAGGGATTCCCTCTGATTAGAATCCATGCAGCGCAAGCACCAGACTTGCATGCATAACAACAAGAAAGGTAATTCTAGATGAATGCGATTTCTCGCCTCGCTACTGTCATTTCTCTTGCTTCCCTGCTTCCCGTCGCAGCCTTCCCTGTCACCACGCTTGCCGCCGAATCCAAAGGTTCCGTGGAAGTCGTCCATTGGTGGACGTCGGGTGGTGAAAAAGCCGCGATCGATGTGCTCAAGGCCCAGGTAGAGAAAGACGGTTTTACCTGGAAGGACGGCGCTGTCGCCGGTGGTGGCGGTTCCACTGCCATGACCGTGCTCAAGAGCCGTGCGGTGGCCGGCAACCCACCGGGTGTCGCCCAGATCAAGGGCCCGGACATCCAGGAATGGGCGTCCACCGGCCTGCTCGACACCGACATCCTCAAGGACGTTGCCAAGGCCGAAAAGTGGGACAGCCTGCTCGACAAGAAAGTCTCCGATACCGTGAAGTACGAAGGTGACTACGTCGCCGTGCCGGTGAACATCCACCGCGTCAACTGGCTGTGGATCAACCCGGAAGTCTTCAAGAAGGCCGGCATCACCAAGAACCCGACCACCCTCGAAGAATTCTACGCAGCCGGCGACAAGCTCAAGGCCGCGGGCTTTATTCCGCTCGCCCACGGCGGCCAGCCTTGGCAGGACAGCACCGTGTTCGAAGCCGTGGTGCTTTCGGTGATGGGCGCTGATGGCTACAAGAAGGCCCTGGTCGACCTGGACAACAAGGCCCTGACCGGTCCGGAAATGGTCAAGGCGCTGACCGAGCTGAAGAAAGTCGCGACCTACATGGACGCCGACGGCAAGGGCCAGGACTGGAACCTGGAAGCGGCCAAGGTCATCAACGGCAAGGCCGGCATGCAGATCATGGGTGACTGGGCCAAGAGCGAGTGGACCGCAGCGAAGAAAGTCGCCGGCAAGGACTACGAGTGCGTGGCCTTCCCGGGCACCGACAAGGCCTTCACCTACAACATCGACTCCCTGGCGGTGTTCAAGCAGAAGGACAAGGGCACTGCGGCTGGCCAGCAGGATATCGCCAAGGTCGTGCTGGGTGAGAACTTCCAGAAAGTCTTCAGCATCAACAAGGGCTCGATCCCGGTGCGCAACGACATGCTGGGCGACATGGCCAAGTACGGTTTCGATTCCTGCGCCCAGACCGCTGCCAAGGACTTCCTGACGGACGCCAAGACCGGCGGCCTGCAACCGAGCATGGCGCACAACATGGCGACCACGCTGGCGGTACAGGGTGCGTTTTTCGATGTGGTGACCAATTACATCAACGACCCGAAAGCCGACCCGGCTGACGCAGCCAAGAAACTGGGTGCGGCGGTGCAGTCAGCGAAGTAATTAGCGCCGCGGTCCCTTTGTGGGAGCGAGCCTGTGGGAGCAAAGCTTGCTCGCGATGAACGATAACGCGGTCATTCGAAAGACCGAGGTGCCTTCATCGCGAGCAAGCTCAGCTCCCACGCAAGCTCGCTCCCACACAGGGAATGTTTTGTAGTCTTTTTCTCTTGTACTGGATCTTCCCATGAGTTCTGTTGCTGTGTTCAGCAAGGCCTCGCCGTTCGATGCATTGCAGCGCTGGCTCCCGAAACTGGTGCTGGCGCCGAGCATGTTCATCGTACTGGTGGGCTTCTATGGCTATATCTTGTGGACGTTCGTCCTGTCGTTCACCACCTCGACGTTCCTGCCGAACTACAAGTGGGCAGGCCTGGCGCAGTATGCGCGGCTGATGGACAACGACCGCTGGTGGGTGGCGAGCAAGAACCTGGCGCTGTTCGGCGGCCTGTTCATTGGTATCACCCTGGTGATCGGCGTGCTGCTGGCGGTGTTTCTCGACCAGCGCATTCGCCGCGAAGGTTTTATCCGCACCATTTACCTGTACCCGATGGCGCTGTCGATGATCGTCACCGGTACGGCCTGGAAATGGTTGCTCAACCCGGGCATGGGCCTGGACAAATTGTTGCGTGACTGGGGTTGGGAGGGCTTCCGCCTGGACTGGCTGATCGACCCGGACCGCGTGGTGTACTGCCTGGTGATCGCGGCGGTGTGGCAGGCTTCGGGGTTCATCATGGCGATGTTCCTGGCCGGCCTGCGGGGTGTCGATCAATCGATCATCCGTGCCGCGCAGATCGATGGCGCGAGCATGCCGCGCATCTACTGGAAAGTGGTACTGCCGAGCCTGCGTCCGGTGTTCTTCAGCGCCGTGATGATCCTGGCGCACATCGCGATCAAGAGCTTCGACCTGGTGGCGGCGATGACGGCCGGTGGCCCGGGTTATTCCTCCGACCTGCCGGCGATGTTCATGTATTCCTTCACCTTCAGTCGCGGCCAGATGGGCATGGGCTCGGCCAGTGCAATCCTGATGCTCGGTGCGATTCTCGCGATCATCGTGCCTTACCTGTACTCCGAGCTGAGGACCAAGCGTCATGACTAGTCTCGCTGCCAAACCTTCCATCAGCCTGAGTCGCATCGCGATCTACGCGGTGCTGATCCTCGCCGTAGTGCTTTACCTGGTGCCGTTGGTGGTCATGCTGTTGACCAGCTTCAAGACACCGGAAGACATCAGCACCGGCAACCTGCTGAGCTGGCCGACCGTGGTCAGCGGCATCGGTTGGGTCAAGGCCTGGGCCACGGTGGACGGCTACTTCTGGAACTCGATCAAGATCACCGTCCCGGCGGTGCTGATCTCCACCGCCATCGGTGCCTTGAACGGCTACGTGTTGTCGATGTGGCGCTTTCGCGGTTCGCAGTTGTTCTTCGGCCTGTTGCTGTTCGGCTGCTTCCTGCCGTTCCAGACCGTCCTGCTGCCGGCCTCGTTCACCCTCGGCAAGATGGGCCTGGCCAGTACCACCACGGGCCTGGTGTTCGTGCACGTGGTCTATGGCCTGGCGTTCACCACGCTGTTCTTCCGCAACTACTACGTGAGCATTCCCGATGCACTGGTGAAGGCGGCGCGACTGGACGGTGCGGGTTTCTTCACCATTTTCCGGCGGATCATCCTGCCGATGTCCACCCCTATCATCATGGTTTGCCTGATCTGGCAGTTCACGCAGATCTGGAACGACTTCCTGTTCGGCGTGGTGTTCTCCAGCGGTGATTCGCAACCCATCACCGTGGCGCTGAACAACTTGGTCAACACCAGTACCGGAGCCAAGGAATACAACGTGGACATGGCGGCGGCGATGATCGCCGGGCTGCCGACCCTGCTGGTCTATGTGGTCGCAGGCAAGTATTTCGTGCGCGGCCTGACGGCCGGCGCAGTCAAGGGGTAATCATGGCAACGCTTGAACTTCGCAACGTAAACAAGACCTATGGTGCCGGCCTGCCGGACACCCTGAAGAACATTGAGTTGTCGATCAAGGATGGTGAGTTCCTGATCCTCGTCGGACCTTCGGGCTGCGGCAAGTCGACGCTGATGAACTGCATCGCGGGCCTTGAGACCATCACTGGCGGCGCGATCATGATCGGTGACCAGGATGTCAGCGGCATGAGCCCGAAGGATCGCGACATCGCCATGGTGTTCCAGTCCTACGCGCTGTACCCGACCATGAGCGTGCGCGAGAACATCGAGTTCGGCCTGAAAATCCGCAAGATGAAACAGTCGGACATCGACGAAGAGGTCAATCGCGTGGCCAAGCTGCTGCAGATCGAGCACCTGCTCAATCGCAAGCCCGGCCAGCTTTCCGGCGGCCAGCAACAGCGCGTGGCCATGGGCCGGGCCTTGGCACGGCGGCCAAAGATCTACCTGTTCGACGAACCGCTGTCCAACCTCGACGCCAAGCTGCGGGTCGAGATGCGTACCGAAATGAAATTGATGCACCAGCGCCTGAAGACCACCACGGTCTACGTGACCCACGACCAGATCGAAGCCATGACCCTGGGCGACAAAGTGGCGGTGATGAAGGATGGGATCATCCAGCAGTTCGGCACGCCGAAAGACATCTACACCAACCCGGCCAACCTGTTCGTGGCGAGCTTCATCGGTTCGCCGCCGATGAACTTCATTCCGCTGCGCCTGCAACGCAAGGACGGTCGCCTGCTGGCGCTGCTCGACAGCGGCCAGGCCCGTTGCGAGCTGCCGCTGGGCATGCAGGACGCCGGCCTGGAAGACCGCGAAGTGATCCTCGGCCTGCGCCCGGAACAGATCGCGTTGGCCGGCAGCGAGCCTAATGGCCTGCCGACCATTCGTGCTGAAGTCCAGGTCACCGAGCCTACCGGGCCGGACACCCTGGTATTCGTCAACCTCAACGACACCAAGGTCTGCTGCCGCCTGGCACCGGACGTGGCACCGCAGCCCGGGGAAACCCTGACGCTGCAATTCGATCCGTCGAAAGTGCTGCTGTTCGACGCCCAGTCCGGCGAACGCCTGGGCGTGGCCGGCCAGCCGCAAGCTGACGCCCGGGGTGCCAACGTGGCGCAGTTCAAGGGCCGATGAGGGATCAATGTGGCAGCGGGCTTGTGGGAGCAAAGCTTGCTCGCGATGAACGATAACGCAGTCATTCGAAAGATCGAGGCGCTTTCATCGCGAGCAAGCACAGCTCCCACACAAACCCGCTCCCACAAGGGAGTATGCGGTGGATGGGGACATTCGCCGCAATCGTTGTAAACCGCGTTAGATAAAAACAGTTAATAACAATAAATAAAGACGAGGATGTAGGGATGAAAAAGAAAAACAACGCCCAGCTTATCTGCCAGTTGTCAGCCGTTGCGGCGATGATGCTGGCCGGTAGCGCACACGCTGCCGACGCGTTCAGCGCCGATTCGCAGTGGATGACGGGCGACTGGGGCGGTGAACGGACCAAGCTGATCGAGCAAGGTATCGATATCAAGGCTGACTTTGTCGGCGAGATGGGTGCCAACCTCCACGGCGGCTACAACGATGACAAGACCGCGCGCTGGTCTCAGCAGTTTGGCCTTGGGGTCGCGCTCGATCTGGAGAAACTGGCGGGCTGGGGCGATACCGAAGCCAAGATCCAGTTCACCCGCCGCGACGGTCGCAACATCTCCAACGACCGTATCGGTGATCCACGTGCCGGTACCCTCAGTTCTTCCCAGGAAGTCTGGGGTCGTGGGCAAACCACGCGTCTGACCCAGTTGTGGATCAAGCAGAAATACTTCGACAGCAAACTGGATGTCAAAGCCGGTTATTTCGGTGAGGGCGAAGACTTCAACACCTTCCCGTGCGAGTTCCAGAACCTGGCGTTCTGCGGTTCACAAGCGGGTAACTGGGCGACCGGTATCTGGTACAACTGGCCGATCATGCAGGCGGCGATTCGTGTCAAATACAACATCACGCCTGAGCTCTATGCGCAAATCGGTGCCTACAACCAGAACCCTTCGCAACTGGAAAACAAGAACCGCTACAAGCTCAGCGGCAGCGGCACCAAGGGTACCCTCATTCCGGTCGAGTTGGTCTGGTCACCCAAGATCAATAACCTGCCGGGCGAGTACCGTGTCGGTTACTACAAGAGCACGGCCAAGGCCGATGACGTCCGTGAGGACGACGATGGCAACGACGCCGCGACCACCCGCAACGCCTATCGCAGCCACAGCAGCAAGGACGGCTACTGGTTTGTCGCGCAACAACAGCTCACCACTCACAACGGTGATGCTTCTCGCGGTCTGAATATCGCGGCCAACGCCACCTTCCACGACAAGGAAACCAACATCGTCGACAACTACCAGTCGCTGATGTTCGTGTACAAGGGGCCGTTCGATGCGCGTCCTAAAGATGATGTCGGGATCGGTTTCTCCCGGATCCATGTCAACGAAGATGTGAAGAAAAACGCCGAGCTGGTCAACGTTGCCAATGGTGTCAGCGACTACGATGATCCGCTGTTCACGCCGTTGCGCAGCACCGAATACAACTACGAGATCAACTACGGTTTCCACGTGACCAACTGGCTGACTGTACGTCCCAACCTGCAATACATCACCCATCCAGGTGGCGTGGATGAAGTCGACAACGCGTTGGTGGCCGGCCTGAAAATTCAGTCGGTGTTCTAACGCTGTTGCGATAAGCTCCTCTCTATGTGCGCATATTTGCGGACGGCCAAGGCTGTCCGCTTTTTTTTGCGGAGTGCTCGGCTGGCGCAAAACCTGTGGCGAGGGGCCTGTGGGAGCAAGGCTTGCCCGCGATGAAGGCAACGCGGTCTCCCAGGGAAGCGAGGCGCTTTCATCGCGAGCAAGCTTTGCTCCCACAGCTCAATCGCCTGCCACAACAAGCGTTGCAAACAGATGAGCAACTCAATGATTTCCAGGACCGCGGCCCATGCATGAGCATCCGCTACAACGCTTTTTCAGATCCTTGCGCGAACGCCCGGTGTTCGCGTGGGAGCGCTATCGGCAGCGCGATGTGTTGGTGATCGATCACCCGTTGTGCCAGGCGGTGTTCAGCCGCCAGGGCGCGCAGTTGCTGCACTTTCAGCCGCGCGGCCAGAAGCCCTGGTTGTGGTGCGCGGCCAAATGGCCACACGTCGGCGCGATACGCGGCGGGGTGCCGGTGTGCTGGCCGTGGTATGGCCGCCATCCCAGCGAAAACGCCTGGCCGTGCCACGGTTGGGCGCGGTTGATCGATTGGAAACTGCTCGACAGCCGCAGTGACGACGAAGGTGTGCATTTGCACTGGCAACTGCAATTGTGCGACTGGCAAGTAGACCTGCATGCCGACCTGGGTGAGCGCATGGAACTGCGCTTGAGCACCGAGCACCAGGACAGCCTGCCGTGCCAGTTGAGCCAGGCCTTGCACGCCTATTGGCGCATCGGTGACGTCGGTGAGGTAGCGCTGTCTGGGCTCGAAGGTGCGCAAGGTTACGACCAGCTCAACCGTGAGGTTTGCCAGCAGGAAGGTGAGTTGCGGGTCGAGGGTGGCTGTCAGCGGGTGTTCCAGCACGAGGGTGAATTGCAGCTCAAGGATCACGCCTGGCAGCGCGAGCTGTGCATCGACACCGGCGACAGTGCTGACACCGTGGTGTGGCATCCCGGCGCCCGGCCATTGCTGGGGGTGAGTTGGGATGAGGTCAGTGAGTTTGTCTGTGTCGAAGCGGCCAGTGGCGGCACCGACAGTCTGTGCCTGGCGCCGGGGGAGCGGGCGCATTTGAGTTTGCAGGCGTGGGTGGGGGCTTAGCTCAGTATCTCTGATGTGGCGGCTGGCCCCTTCGCGAGCAAGCCCGCTCCCACATGGGGTTCGGGTTGTTCACAGAACTTGTGATCAACATAGACCTTGTGGGAGCGGGCTTGCTCGCGAAGACGGACTATCAGGCACTGAAGATTCTGGATCGAGTCAGTTGAACTCATCCCCCACCGGATACCGGCTGGCATTCAGGCTTTCCTTGATCTTGCGCAAATGCGGCTGGAAGTCCACGCCCCGCCGCAGGGTCATGCCGGTGGCGAGCACATCCAGAACGGTGAGTTGGATGATCCGCGAGGTCATCGGCATATAGATGTCGGTGTCTTCGGGCAGGGGAATGTTCAGGCTCAGGGTACTGGCCTTGGCCAGCGGCGAGCCTTCGGCGGTCAGGCCCAGTACCGACGCGCCGTTTTCCCGGGCGATGCGCGCCACTTCCACCAGCTCGCGGGTGCGGCCGGTGTAGGAAATGATCACGAACAGCTCGCCGGTGTGGGCCACTGACGCGATCATGCGCTGCATCAGCACATCGGCGTGAGCGGTCACCGCGAGGTTGAAGCGGAAAAATTTGTGCTGGGCATCCAGGGCCACCGGGGCGGAAGCACCGAGGCCGAAGAAGTGGATCTGCCGGGCCTGGATCAGCAGGTCCACGGCGCGACTGATCAAATTGGGATCAAGGGCCTGGCAGGCGCTGTCCAATGACGCAATGGCACTGCCAAAGATCTTGCGGGTATAGGCTTCCGGGTTGTCATCGGCTTCCACTGCGCGGCTGACATAAGCGGCGCCGCTGGCCAGGCTCTGGGCCAATTGCAGCTTGAGTTCCGGGTAACCGCTGACGCCGAACGAGCGGCAGAAACGGTTGACGGTCGGTTCGCTGACCGAAGCCGCCTGGGCGAGGGCGGCGATGCTGAAGCGGGTCGCCTGCTGCGGGTTGAGCAGGATGATCTCGGCCACCTTGCGTTCGGCCTTGTTCAGGTCTTCAAGGCGACTCTGGATCTGTTCCAGTAAGTTTCGCACGCGGTCCATACAAGATTCCTAGGAAGACGGGTCTTTGATACGACCCTTTGCGGTGGCCTATCCTACTGATGGCTCCGACGGACCACCACTCGGAATCGGTATTTTCGAAAAATGTTGTGGTTATTACTACATTTTTCCTTGAGTGATACCTTGAAAAAAGGTATTTGTAGTTTAACTTGATAAAAGAACAAACATCATGCCTTCGATTACGGTTGAACCGTGCACCTTTGCCTTGTTCGGCGCGTTGGGCGATCTGGCCTTGCGCAAGCTTTTTCCTGCCCTGTATCAGCTCGATGGCGCCCAATTGCTGCACGAGGACACGCGGATCATCGCGTTGGCCCGTGAGCCCGGCGGCGAGCAGCAGCACCTGGCATTCATCGCCGCCGAGCTGCGCCGTTATGTCGGCGAAAAAGACCTGGACGAAGCCGTACTCGAGCGTTTCCTGGCCCGTTTGACCTACCTGCACGTGGATTTCCTCAAGGCCGACGATTATGTCGCCCTGGCCGAAGCGGCCGGTTCGGCCCAGCAGGTCATTGCCTATTTCGCCACCCCGGCGGCGGTGTATGGGGCGATCTGCGAGAACCTGGCGAAGGTCGGCTTGAGCGAGAATACCCGGGTGGTGCTGGAGAAGCCCATTGGCTCGGACCTGGAGTCGTCGCGCAAGGTCAACGATGCCGTGGCGCAGTTCTTCCCGGAAAACCGCACCTATCGCATCGACCATTACCTGGGCAAAGAGACGGTCCAGAACCTGATTGCGCTGCGGTTCGCCAACAGCCTGTTCGAAACCCAGTGGAACCAGAACTACATTTCCCACGTGGAAATCACCGTGGCCGAGAAAGTCGGTATCGAAGGCCGCTGGGGCTATTTCGACAAGGCCGGCCAACTGCGGGACATGATCCAGAACCACCTGCTGCAGCTGCTGTGCCTGATCGCCATGGACCCTCCGGCCGACTTGTCCGCCGACAGTATCCGCGACGAGAAGGTCAAGGTGCTCAAGGCCCTCGCGCCGATCAGCCCGGAAGGCTTGACCACCCAGGTGGTGCGTGGCCAGTACATCGCCGGCCACAGCGAGGGCAAGTCGGTGCCTGGCTACCTCGAAGAACCCAATTCCAACACCCAGAGCGACACCGAGACGTTCGTCGCCCTGCGCGCTGACATCCGCAACTGGCGTTGGGCCGGGGTGCCGTTTTACCTGCGTACCGGCAAACGCATGCCGCAGAAGCTGTCGCAGATCGTCATCCACTTCAAGGAACCGTCCCACTACATCTTCGCGCCCGAGCAGCGTTTGCAGATCAGCAACAAGCTGATCATCCGCCTGCAACCGGACGAAGGGATTTCCCTGCGAGTGATGACCAAGGAGCAGGGCCTGGACAAGGGCATGCAATTGCGCAGCGGTCCGCTGCAACTCAACTTCTCCGACACCTATCGCAGCGCACGGATTCCCGATGCCTACGAGCGGTTGTTGCTGGAAGTCATGAACGGCAATCAGAACCTGTTTGTTCGTAAAGATGAAATTGAAGCCGCGTGGACGTGGTGTGACCAGTTGATCGCCGGGTGGAAAAAGTCCGGCGATGCGCCCAAGCCGTATGCGGCGGGGTCCTGGGGGCCGATGAGCTCCATTGCACTGATCACGCGGGATGGGAGGTCATGGTATGGCGATATCTGAAGTGAAACTGCCGCAGGGCGTCAGCGCCCACGAATTCAAGAACCCGGTGCTGCTGGCCGAAGGCCTGGCGCTGAACGTGGCCGAGCAGTTGCGCAAGGCGATCGATGCGCGCGGCACGGCGACCCTGGTGGTCTCCGGTGGCCGCAGCCCGGTGGCGTTTTTCCAGCACCTGGCCAAGCAGGCGCTGGACTGGTCCAAGGTGGTGGTCAGCCTGGCCGACGAGCGCTGGGTACCGGTTGAACACGCCGACAGCAACGCCGGTTTGCTCAAGCGTTACCTGTTGCAGGGCGCCGCGGCCAAGGCCCAGTTCCTGAGCCTCTACAGCGCCAGCGCGCACCTGGAAGCGGCTGCCGAGCAGGCCGATCGCTTGCTGGCCGAACTGCCGCCCATCGACGTACTGGTATTGGGCATGGGCGATGACGGGCACACCGCCTCGCTGTTCCCGGACAGTCCGAACCTGGCCCAAGCCCTGGACGCCAACGGCACTCGTCGTTGCTGGCCGATGCTGGCGCCGACCGTGCCGCACCAGCGCTTGACCATGAGTCGCGCCTTGCTGGCCTCGGCGCAACACAAAGTGCTGTCGATTTCCGGTCAGTCGAAATTGACCACCCTGAACGCCGCGGTGGCGGGTGACGATGTCGCCGAAATGCCGATCCGCGCGTTTTTGCAACCTACGTTAGAGATTTACTGGTGCCCATGAACCAAGGATCAGCCGCTATGACAAACCCATCCCCGACCGTTTCCATGGCGGACAAAGTTGCCCTGATCGACAGCCTCTGCGCCAAGGCGCGGATCCTGCCGGTGATCACCATCGCCCGCGAACAGGACATCCTGCCGCTGGCCGATGCCCTGGCCGCCGGTGGCCTGACGGCGCTGGAAGTGACGTTGCGTTCCCAGTACGGTCTCAAGGCCATCCAGATTCTGCGCGAGCAGCGTCCGGAATTGGTGACCGGCGCCGGCACGGTGCTCGACCGCCACATGCTGGACGCCGCCGAGGCAGCCGGTTCGCAGTTCATCGTCACCCCGGGCATCACCCGCGACCTGCTCGAAGCCAGCGTCTATAGCTCTATCCCGTTGCTGCCAGGCATCAGCAACGCCTCGGGCATCATGGAAGGCTACGGCCTGGGCTATCGCCGCTTCAAACTGTTCCCGGCCGAAGTCAGCGGCGGTGTCGCGGCCATCAAGGCCTTGGGCGGCCCGTTCGGCGAAGTGAAATTCTGCCCGACCGGCGGCGTGAGCCCAGCCAACATCAAGAGCTACATGGCGTTGAAAAACGTGATGTGCGTGGGCGGAAGCTGGATGCTTGATCCGGAGTGGATCAAGAACGGCGACTGGGCCCGCATTCAGGAATGCACCGCCGAGGCCTTGGCGCTGCTGGACTGATTGTTTTACCGAACCTCGTTGGGTGTTCTACGGTTTTACGGTGCGCTTGGTCGGCGCACCGTTTTTTTTTGCCTGGACTTTTACGCCGGCACAGATTTCCTGTGGCGAGGGAGCAAGCTCCCTCGCCACAGGAAATCTAGGTACGGCTTAGTGTAATCAGCGCCTGGGTCAACCGCTCGATATCACTCGCCAAGGTAATCAACCCAGGGGTAATGCGGATGCATGGCCCGACGCTGGTATGGCGCACCACCGTGAAGATTCCATGCTCAGTGAGCAGTCGATCGGCCATCGCCTGTTGATCGGCGTGAGCGGTGAAGCGCATCGACGTGATGCCGCAATAGAGACGCCGGTCATCCGGGGTCATCACTTCGATGCCTGGCACATCGCGCACGGCCTTCACCCACAGGTCGCGCAGGTAACACAGGCGCGCGCCTTTGGCCAAGGCGCCGCCCAGGCTGCGGTGTTCTTCGAAGACCAGGGGCAGGGTGAGCAAGGCAGGGATGTTCGGCGTGCTATGGGGCGTGCGCGAGCGGACGTCGGTGGCGGGGTAGCTGTCTTCGTCCATGTCCGGGTCGATGTCGGCCAACCGCTGCGGGGCGATGTACAGGAAGCCCTGGGAGAGGGGGCCACCGATCCACTTCTGCAGGTTGAACCCGGCAAATTCGATCCCGAGTTTCTTCAGGTCGAAATCGATCTGGCCCAGGGCGTGGGCACCGTCGAGGATGATATCGACGGCAAACTCCCGGGCGTTCTCGGCAATGGCCTGGACCGGCATCACCAGCCCGGTGAGGTGGTTGACGTAGGTCAGCGCCATCAGCTTGAGACGAGGGTAGCGAATGAACGCTTCGCGATAAGTGCCCACCAGGCTTTCGAAACTGGCGGGGTGCTGGTGGACGATTTCGATCACTTCCACGCCACGCCGGCGGGCCAGCCAGCGCATCGCGCTTTTGACCGAGGCATATTCCACGTCACAGATCAGCACTTGATCGCCCGGCTTGAGGCCGTTGTAGTTGCGAATCAAGGTTTGCAGGGCGTCCACCGCGCTGTTGGCCAACGTCACGCTCTGGGGTGAGGCGTGGATCAGTTGGGCCACCTGTCGCCGAATGGCTTCTCCGTGTTCCTGGTCGAACTGCTGGCGCACGTACACGGAGTTGCCGCGGTTGATGAATTCGATGTTGCGCTGGTATTCCTCCACCACGGTGCGGGACATGCGTCCGAAGTAGCCGTTTTCCAGATTGAGTGGCCCGGCGGGATCGATGTCGTAGCGGTCGACAAAGGTTTTCCAGAAAGCTTCGTCGTGGGCACGCAGCGTGTTTTCGGGCATGGCGGGTCTCAGTCAGTCAATGGCGAGGTTTGGGCAGGCCATGTTTGGCGCGCAGCGGGTCCAGCAAGTCGGACAAACCGTTGTGGTCGATTTCCTGCATCAACGCCAGCAAACCGCCCAGTTCACCCTTGGGAAAGCCCTCACGGGCGAACCAGTTCAGGTATTGACCCGGCAGGTCGGCGAGGATTCGGCCTTTGTATTTACCGAAGGGCATTTGACGCGTGACGAGCAATTCGAGCTTTTCCGGATTCATGGCAATCGTCTTGATTCAAACCTGTCTCGAAAATACAGGCATTCTGCATGCAGGCCAAATGACAGATCATGCAAATAGCGCGGATACAGATTTCAGTGGGTTTGTTAAGTAATTGATTTTTAAATAATTTTATTGGAGTTGATGGCTGGCATGGCCGATGCAATATCCCTTGCAGGTTTTCTATTCACCCGCAAAGGAACTGAAAAATGACTGACATCAACAAAGAATCCATCTCCGTCTTGAACGACCTGATCGAGACCAGCAAGGATGGCCAGGAAGGGTTCAAGACCTGCGCTGAAGACATCAAGCATCCGGAACTCAAGTCGCTGTTCGTCCAGCGTGCCGCCGATTGCGCAGCCGCTGCGGCTGAACTGCAAGCTGCGGTTCGCGCCCTCGGTGGTGATCCGGAAACTTCCACCAGCGTCGCCGGTGACATGCACCGTCGCTGGGTGGACGTGAAAGCCATGTTCACCGGTAAGGACGAAGAAGCGGTGCTCAACGAAGCCGAGCGCGGTGAAGACCATGCGCTCAAGGCCTATAAGGAAGCGCTGGAAAAAATCAGCAAGCATAATCTGGTCGGCATTCGTGACCTGGTTGAGCGCCAGTACCACGGTGTGCAACGCAACCATGACCAGGTCAAGGCGCTGCGTAACCAGGCACGTGCCCAGAGTTAAAAAGACGCAGCCAACACCGCCGAAAAAAACGCCAGCTTGCCTGGCGTTTTTTGTGGGGGCGACTCAAATTTAAGGTGAGCACTGTTGTGGCGAGGGGATTTATCCCCGCTGGATTGCGAAGCAACCCCCTATATCCGGGCTGACACGACGCAGTAATACCGATGGGACTGGGGCTGCTGTGCAGCCCAGCGGGGATAGATCCCCTCGCCACAAGGTCGGGTCGAGGCATTTCAACTCAGCGCCAGACAGAAACAGTGTTTGTTAAATCCATCAATAATCACCTCTGGACTCTAATAGGTAGCTAGCTAATAATTGCATCGCCTATCCCCCCGCATTGCATCTATTGTTACTGGCATCCCCCAAAGAGTTTTTCGCGTGCCCATTACCTTCCAGGCCTTGTTCGCCCCTGATCGCCTCGCTCTGCAGTTCGCCATCAAGACCGTGCTTGGCGCCGGGCTGGCGTTGTGGCTGGCGTTGCGCTGGGGGTTGGAGCAGCCGTCATGGGCGTTGATGACGGCGATCATCGTCGCCCAACCACTGTCCGGGATGGTGGTGCAGAAGGGGTTGGCGCGATTGGTCGGCACGTTGGTGGGCACCGTCATGTCGGTGGTGTTCATGGGCCTGTTTGCCCAGGCGCCCTGGTTGTTCCTGCTGGCCCTGGCGCTCTGGCTGGGCCTGTGCACGGCCTGTTCGACGCTGTTGCGCAGTGCCTGGTCGTATTCATTCGTGTTGGCCGGCTACACGGTGGCGATCATTGCCCTGCCGGCCCTTTCCCATCCGCTGGGGGTGTTTGATCAAGCGGTGGCACGCTGCACCGAGATCAGCCTGGGCATCGTCTGCGCCACGGCAGCCAGTGCCTTGCTTTGGCCGTTGCGGGTCGAGCGGCAATTGGCCGGGCAGGCCCTGGCTGCCTGGCAAAGCGGCATGCAGGCTGCCCGTGCGACCCTGGCGGGCGATGCCCAGGCCCGTAAAGGGTTGCTGGAAATCCTGGGCAGGATTGTCGCGGTGGATGCCCAGCGCGAACATGCCTGGTTCGAAGGCAGCCGTGGTCGACAGCGGGCCCGGGCCATCAGCGGCTTGAGCCAGAAATTGCTGATGTTGCTGCGTCTTTCGCGCTCGGTGCGTCGGCAGTGGAAACAGCTCGACCCTGAAGAGGCTCAGGCCCTCCAGCCGTGGATGAACGAGGTGCAACAAGCCCTCGACGCCGACAGTGCGACCCTGCAAGCCTTGCGTCCCCGGGTATGGGATGCGTCCCACGACCCGCAGTTCAGCGCGGCGCAAAGTTATTGCCTGGCGCGTTTCGCTCTGTTGCTCGACACCGCCCTGGCCGCCTGCGCAGCCTTGACGGCGGTACAGGAGGGCAGGGAGGCAGCGGATCCACCGCGAACCCTGGCGCCTCATCGTGATCTGTCCCTGGCGATAGTCTTCGGCGCACGCAGTGCCCTGGCGTTCCTGGTAGTTGCCTGTTTCTGGCTGGCAACCGCCTGGCCCGCCGCATCGGGCGCGATGCTACTGACGTGCGTGGTGTGCAGCTTGTTTGCCAGTCGTGAAAACGGCGCGCAGATCGGCATGAGTTTTCTGCGGGGCATCTTTTTGGCCGTGCCGACGGCGTTCGTGATCGGCGAGCTCGTGCTACCGCAATGGAGCAGTTTCGCGATGCTGTGCCTGGCCATGGGGGTGCCGTTGTTTTTCGGGGCATTGGGCATGGCCAAGCCGCAGATCTTCGCCACGGCGACGTCGTTCTGCCTGCATTTCGTGGTGCTGATATCGCCACTCAACACCATGAAGTACGACGTCGCGGCGTTCTTCAACAACGCCCAGGCCATGATGATTGGCGTGGGCGCGGCGGTGCTGGCCTTCAATCTGCTGATTTTGCGCAACCCGGCCTGGCACAGCCGCCGCCTGCTGGCCGCGACCCTTCACGACCTGGTGCGTCTGACCCATCGCCGCCTGCAGGGTGCCGAGAGCTGGTTCGGCGGGCGCATGGCCGACCGGCTGTTGCAGTTGGCCAGGCATTACCCTGAACTGCCGGTGCAGGCGCGTAGCCGTTGGGATGATGGCTTGCTGGGCCTGGACATTGGCGATGAGCTGTTGCATTTGCGCCTGAGCCTGGCCGTCGCCCAAGTGCCCGATACCCGGGCGCAGCGACGTTATTTCGAAGCGCTGGAGCAGGTGCTCGAACGCGGTCCTGCCGGCGACCAGGCCGATGCGCTGGCCCCGGCGAGCGCCGAGTTCCTGAACGTGTTGTCGACCCAGCCGCCCGGCGATGCACTGAAGCTGGCCCAGGGCGCGGTGGTGCAATTGCAAAACAGCTGGCGCGCCTGGTGCCGCCAGCACGAACCTGAACGACGGGAGCACAGCCATGGGCTTGCGTGAGTGGTCGATTGGCGGGGTGTTGCTCAGCCCGTTCCTGATTTATGTGGTGCTGGCATTGCTGGTGACCGGCGCGCTGCGCCTGTTGCTCAGCCTGGTGCCGGCCGGGCGCTGGATCTGGCATGAAGCCTTGTTCGACTGCGCCCTGTATGTCTGTGTCCTGACTGTTATTACCGTGGCCCTCGGGCCGCTATAGGAGTTGAACATGCGTACTTCCGTACGTGTCGCCGTCACGCTGTGCATGGTGGCTGTGGCGATCTTCGCCGGCTTTCACCTGTGGCAGTACTACATGCTCACGCCCTGGACCCGTGATGCGCGGATCCGCGCCGACGTGGTGGTGATCGCCCCCGATGTGTCGGGTTGGGTGCGCGAGCTCAAGGCGGTGGATAACCAGCAGGTCAAGGCCGGCGATCTATTGCTGAGCATCGACCGCGAGCGTTTCGAGGCGGCGGTGGAGAAGGCCCGGGCCGTGGTCCAGACACGCCAGCAGCAACTGAGCCTGCGCGAACACGAAGCCAGTCGCCGCGCCGCCCTGGGGCCCCAGGCCATCAGTGCCGAACTGCGGGAAAACGCCCAGATCAACGCCGGCATCGCCCGCGGCGAACTGCGCGAAGCCCAGGCCGAGGCCAAGGTCGCCGAGCTCAACCTGGCCCGCAGCCAGGTCCTGGCCCCGCGCAGCGGCCATATCACCAACCTGCGCCTGGCCGAAGGCAACTACGTGAATGCCGGGCAGCCGGTGATGGCGCTGATCGACGACTCGACCTTCTATGTGCAGGCCTATTTCGAAGAAACCAAATTGCCCAGGATTCGTGTGGGCGATCCGGTCAAGGTCTGGCTAATGAGCGCCGGCCATGCCCTGGAGGGGCACGTGGAAAGCATCAGCCGCGGCATTACCGACCGCAACACCAACCCCGATGCGCAGTTGCTGGCGGAGGTGGAGCCGACCTTCAACTGGGTGCGCCTGGCCCAGCGGATCCCGGTGCGGATCAAGTTGGACAAGGTGCCGGAGGGGGTAAACCTGAGCGCCGGGATGACGGCGAGTGTGCAGGTGCGTGAAGACCAACCATAAATGTGGGAGCAAGGCTTGCCCGCGATGAAGATGACTCGGTCTCTCAGGGAACCGAGGCGCCTGCATCGCGAGCAAGCTTTGCTCCCACACAGTGGCTCGCCACAGGTCATTCGCTTTAGAGGGTGGTAATCAACCGACAGTGATCGCCGGCAGCGTCGGCAACGTCACGGTCTGCTGCTTGCGCGGGGCGAGGATCTCGGCTTCGCCGTCCACCACCAGTTCGTCGCGTTGGTTGAACACCCGCGTAGCAATACGCACGCGAAACTTCGGCAGTTTTTCCAGGATTTCCAGGCGTACGGTCAAGGTGTCGCCGATTTTCACCGGCTTCTGGAAGCTCATCTGCTGGCCGATATAGATGGTGCCCGGCCCAGGCAACTCGCACGCCACCGCCGCGCTGATCAGCGCCCCGCTGAACATGCCGTGGGCGATGCGCTCCTTGAACATGCTCGCCGCGGCGAATTCGGCGTCCAGGTGCACCGGGTTGTGATCGCCCGACATTGCCGCGAACAGCTGGATGTCGCGTTCCTCGACGGTCTTGCTGTAGCTGGCGGTCTGGCCGATTTCGAGGGCTTCGTAAGGGGTGTTGGTAACCTGGGTCATCTGTTTCAGATCCTGTGGAGTAAAGGAAAACGCTGCAAGCCTACTCGCTGCGTGGCGGCCGCTTGTGGTTCAAGGCCTGGGCAATCCAGGCCAACATGTCGGCGGTCACTTCATCGCGGTTGGTTTCATTGAACAATTCGTGCCGGGCCTGCGGGTAGATCGTCAATTGCAGGTGTTGGCTGCCGGCGTCGCGCAGGGCGTCGGCCAGATCCTTCAGACGCTTGCCTTCGCTCACCGGATCACATTCGCCGCCGATGACCAGCAAGGGCAGGCCCGGATCGATCTGGGCGAGATTGGACGCTTTGCTGATTTGCTGCAAGCCGCCGAGCAGGTCGACCCACAGTTGATTGGTGCAGCGAAAGCCGCACAGCGGGTCGTGGACATATTTGTCGACTTCGGCCGGATCGCGACTGAGCCAGTCGAAAGGGGTACGCGTGGGTTTGAATTTCTTGTTGAAACTGCCGAACGACAGCCACTCGATCAAGGCACTGCGCCCCTTCGCACCCTGGCGCCGACGTTCGAAGCGGGCGATCAGGCGAGCGCTGCGGTAGAGCGTCAGCGGCTGAAAGTTCGAACCGCTGAGTATCGCCCCGTGCAGGCTGGCGCTGTGATGCAGCAGGTAACCTTGGGCGATGTAGCTGCCCATGCTGTGGCCCAGCAGCAGAATGGGTGTATCAGGATGTTGCTGGACGATGTGGTGATTGAGGCTGGCCAGGTCGCCCACGACCTTGGCCCAGCCATCCTCGTCGGCGAAGTGGCCGAGAATCGCCTCCTCGCCGGTCTTGCCATGGCCGCGCAGGTCCAGCGCGTAGACACCGTAGCCTTCGTCGCACAGCGCCTGGGCCAGGCGCGCGTAGCGGCCGCTGTGTTCGGCCATGCCGTGGGCCAGCATGACCACCGCCAACGGGGCGGTGTCGGGCAGCCATTGGTTGACGAACAGGCGGCTGTGGTCGGTCGCGGTCAGCCAGAATGTTTGGTGGATCATGGCGATTCCTTTACACAGGGGCATGTGCAGCGTCGCTGCATTGTATAGCGCATCCGTTGCGTCTCGCCTGAGCCAAGGCAGGAAGATTCACACAATCTATGACGCAGGTTGCCATATTTGCCTGATTGGCCATAGCTGCTAGTGTCCCAGGAGCTCCGCCTCTGCAAGCGATACAGACGCGGCCCGGATATGCTCAGGTAAAGAGGACAAAAACAATGCAGCCTGATTTCTGGAATGACAAACGCCCGGCCGGCGTGCCCCTGGATGTCGACCTCGGGGCCTACAAGTCGGTGATCGAGGTGTTCGAGCGTTCCTGCAAGAAATTCGCCGACCGCCCGGCGTTCAGCAACATGGGAGTGACCCTCACCTATGCCGAACTCGAGCGCTACAGCGCAGCCTTCGCCGGTTACCTGCAAACCCATACCGACTTGGCGCCGGGTGATCGTATCGCGGTGCAGATGCCCAACGTCCTGCAGTACCCGATCGCCGTGTTCGGTGCCTTGCGCGCCGGGCTGGTCGTGGTCAACACCAACCCGTTGTACACCGCGCGGGAAATGCGCCATCAGTTCAAGGACTCCGGTGCCCGGGCGCTGGTGTACCTGAACATGTTCGGGCAGAAAGTCCAGGAGGTGTTGCCCGATACGGACCTGCAGTATTTGATCGAAGCGAAGATGGGCGACCTGATGCCCACCGCCAAGGGTTGGCTGGTCAACACGATGGTGAGCAAGGTCAAGAAAATGGTCCCGGCCTATTCGCTGCCCCAGGCCATTTCCTTCAAAAGCGCCTTGCGCCTGGGACGTGGCCAGGGCATCAAGCCACTGAAAGTCAGCCTTGACGACATTGCCGTGTTGCAATACACCGGCGGCACCACCGGGCTGGCGAAGGGCGCGATGCTGACCCACGGCAACCTGGTGGCCAACATGCAACAGGCCCGAGCCTGCCTGGGGCAGCTCGGCGATGACGGCCATCCATTGCTGCGCGAAGGCCAGGAGGTCATGATCGCGCCACTGCCGCTGTACCATATCTATGCATTCACGGCGAACTGCATGTGCATGATGGTGACCGGCAACCACAACGTGCTGATCACCAATCCGCGGGACATCGGCGGCTTCATCAAGGAACTGAAGAACTGGCGTTTCTCGTTGCTGCTGGGGCTCAACACGCTGTTCGTGGCGTTGATGGACCACCCGGATTTCAAGACCCTGGATTTTTCCCACCTCAAGGTCACCAATTCCGGCGGCACCGCGTTGATCAAGGCCACGGCTGAACGCTGGGAGCAGATCACCGGTTGCGGCATTACCGAGGGGTATGGCCTGACCGAAACCTCGCCGGTGGCGAGCGCCAATCCTTATGGCGGCAAATCCCGGCTGGGCACGGTGGGGATGCCGGTGCCGGGCACGCTGATGAAAGTGATCGACGACGAGGGCGTCGAGCAGCCCTTGGGCGAGCGCGGCGAGCTGTGCATCAAGGGCCCGCAGATCATGAAAGGCTACTGGAACAAGCCTGAGGCCACGGCTGAAGTGCTGGACAGCGAGGGCTGGTTCAAGTCCGGTGATATTGCGGTGATCGACCCGGATGGGTTCGTGCGCATCGTCGACCGCAAGAAGGACATGATCATCGTCTCGGGTTTCAATGTGTACCCCAACGAGATCGAAGACGTGGTGATGGCCCATCCCAAGGTGGCCAACTGCGCGGTGATCGGCGTGCCGGACGAGCGTTCAGGAGAGGCGGTGAAGTTGTTCGTGGTGGCCCGGGAAAGCGGGGTCAGCCTTGAAGAACTCAAGGCCTACTGCAAGGAGAACTTCACCGGCTACAAGATTCCCAAGCACATCGTGCTGCGGGACTCGTTGCCGATGACACCGGTGGGCAAGATCCTGCGGCGGGAGCTGCGGGAGATCGCCTGAGGTTAGAGAAGACCCTAGAAACCCTGTGGGAGCGAGCTTGCTCGCGATAGCGGTAGGTCAGTCACAGAGATGTTGGCCGATACACCGCCATCGCGAGCAAGCTCGCTCCCACAGTTTCTTGTGTATTCAGAGCGTTTCAGTGGGATTTTGAATTTTTACTCTAAAAATGACCATTGAATATTCATGAGTCATGTTTATGACTGTGGGGGTTGTTTTTGGCTCTAGGCGACCCTCGGCAAAGCTGCTACTCTCGGCGCGCTTTTGTGACTTCTCGGCCTTGATTCAAGCCAGATTCACCAATAAACACACACCAATAATAATCGCATCAAATGCGGTGAGAATTCGCGTTGCTGAGGAGTGGGCTTCCATGATCGAAGACTTTTGGAAGGATAAGTACCCAGCTGGGATTGCTGCCGACATCAATCCAGACGAGTATCCGAATATTCAGGCGGTGTTGAAGCAGTCCTGCCAACGCTTTGCCAACAAGCCGGCGTTCAGCAACCTCGGCAAGACGATCACCTACGGTGAGCTCTACGAGTTGTCCGGAGCGTTTGCCGCGTACCTGCAACAGCATACCGATTTGCAGCCGGGCGATCGAATCGCCGTGCAGTTGCCCAACGTTCTCCAGTACCCGGTGGCCGTGTTCGGTGCGATCCGTGCCGGGCTGATCGTGGTCAACACCAACCCGTTGTACACCGCGCGGGAAATGGAGCACCAGTTCAACGACTCCGGTGCCAAGGCGCTGGTGTGCCTGGCGAACATGGCGCATCTGGCCGAAACCGTGGTGCCGAAGACGGGCGTCAAGCATGTCATCGTCACCGAAGTCGCCGACCTGCTGCCACCGCTCAAGCGCCTGTTGATCAACAGCGTGATCAAGTACGTCAAGAAGATGGTGCCGGCCTATCACTTGCCCAAGGCCGTCAAGTTCAACGACGTGCTGAGCAAAGGCCACGGCCAGCCAGTGAACGAAGCCAACCCCACCAGCGACGATGTGGCCGTGCTGCAATACACCGGCGGCACCACCGGCGTGGCCAAGGGCGCGATGCTCAGCCACCGCAACCTGGTGGCGAACATGCTGCAGTGCAAGGCGCTGATGGGCTCCAACCTCAATGAGGGTTGTGAGGTGCTGATCACGCCGCTGCCGCTGTACCACATCTATGCCTTCACCTTTCATTGCATGGCGATGATGCTGATCGGCAACCACAACATCCTGATCAGCAACCCGCGCGATCTTTCGGCGATGGTCAAGGAACTGTCGAAGTGGAAGTTCAGCGGTTTCGTCGGCCTCAATACGCTGTTCGTGGCCCTGTGCAACAACGAAGCCTTCCGCAAGCTGGACTTCTCGGCGCTGAAAGTCACCCTGTCTGGCGGCATGGCCCTGCAACTGGCCGCGGCCGAGCGTTGGAAAGCGGTGACCGGCTGCCCGATCTGCGAAGGTTATGGCATGACCGAAACCAGTCCGGTGGCCACCGTCAACCCGATCCAGAAAATCCAGGTCGGTACCATCGGCATTCCAGTGCCGTCGACGCTGTGCAAGGTGATCAATGATGCGGGCGTCGAACAGCCCTTGGGCGAAATCGGCGAGTTGTGCGTGAAAGGTCCGCAGGTGATGAAGGGCTACTGGCAGCGCCAGGAAGCCACCGACGAGATCCTCGACAGCGAAGGTTGGCTCAAGACCGGTGACATCGCGCTGATCCAGCCGGACGGTTACATGCGCATCGTCGATCGCAAGAAGGACATGATCCTGATCTCCGGTTTCAACGTGTACCCCAACGAGCTGGAAGATGTGCTGGCCACCCTGCCGGGCGTGCTGCAATGCGCGGCCATCGGCATACCGGACGAGAAGTCTGGCGAGGCGATCAAGATCTTCATCGTCGCGCGGCCGGGTGTCACCTTGACCAAGGAACAGGTGATGGAACACATGCGTGCCAACGTCACCGGCTACAAGGTGCCGAAGGCCGTGGAATTCCGCGATGCCTTGCCGACCACCAACGTGGGCAAGATTTTGCGGCGCGAATTGCGGGATGAAGAACTCAGGAAGCTGGGTGTGAAGAAGTAAGACCATTGCCAATGAAAAGCCCCGCGGATGCGGGGCTTTTCATTGCGCGGCAATAACTGGGGCGTGGAAGCTTTTGTGGCGAGGGAGCTTGCTCCCGCTGGGCTGCGCAGCAGCCCCCTCCTATCAAGCTGACACACCGCAAGGGGTCGCTGCGCGTCCAGCGGGAGCAAGCTCCCTCGCCACAAAGGCTCCTCTGCTAACAGGTCAGGCCTACAACCTGAACTGCGCAAAATCCAGATTGGTGCCACCCGGGCGCATGTCCTGAAGATAGGAGTCCTTGTCAGCGCTCAATTCCAGGCTCAGGGCTGCCTTGCGTTTGCCCTGGTTGCGCACTTCCAGGCCTTCCATTTTTTCCCGCAGGAACACGGTCGGCACCTTCAGGTGCAGCAGCTCATCGGTGGTCGGCGTGTGCAGCAGCAGGTGGATCCATTCGTACTGACCGATGGCCAGGCGCGCCACCGGAATATCGAACCAGAAGATATTGCGGTTGCGGTTCAATTCGCTGAAGTGGCAGTTGTTGACGCCCAGTACGGCGCCGCCCAGTTCCTGGTTTCTGCGGGCGATGGCCTGCTTTTTATCGAGTTTCATAACGTTCCTACGAGATTGGAGCTTCAGGCCGCAGCCTGAATACGTGGGGCATTCTCGGGGGTGGATCGGCAAACATAAAGCGCAACCTGCATCTGACGATGAAATGCGCTGCTGAAAAATGAAACTCCCCGCAAATAGCCTCGGTCAACCCTTATGTAATGACTTTTCGTACAGTTGTTCACAGGAGAGACGTCATGGGTAGCACGAGCGATAAAGTGAAGGGCGTTGCCAACGAAGCCGTCGGCAACATCAAGCAAGGCGTTGGCAAGGCCACCGACAATGACCGCATGCGCGCCGAGGGCGTGGTACAGGAGAAAAAAGGTGAGGCCCAGCAAACCGTGGGCAAGGCCAAGGATGCAGTCAAGAAAGGCGTTGACGAGGCATAACCGGCCTGTTGAAAAAGCGATTGGAACGGCCATCCGTGGGTGGCCGTTTTCATGTCGGCTCGAACTTGCACGGGGGAAATTGTTCCAAAGTCGCCAAACAGGTTACTTTTGTCTTGGATAGCAACCCCGTGAGTCGCCAGGCGACCTTCCTTTTTTGCGGCGAAAGGAGACGCACATGATGTTCCCGGCCTTGAAAGGCTTGCCCTTGCATCGTGTGATGATGCGCACCGTGACCGAGTTTCTCGACGACGAGATGTCGACCTACGCCTCGGCATTGGCCTACCAGATGCTGTTTTCGCTGTTTCCGTTCATTCTCTTTCTGATCGCGTTGATCGGCTTCCTGCACCTGCCGGACTTCTTCTCGTGGCTGCGCCTGCAATCGGAACTGGTGCTGCCGCCCCAGGCCCTGGAGCAGGTCAACCCGGTGATCGACCAACTCCAGCAATCCAAGGGCGGCTTGTTGTCGGTAGGTATCGTCATTGCCTTGTGGACCGCTTCGGCGGGCGTGCGGCTGATGATGAGCGCGATGAACGCCGCCTACGACGTCGTGGAAGGTCGTCCGGCCTGGAAGCGCTTTCCGCTGTCGATCTTCTACACCGTCGGCATCGCCGGCATGCTGCTGGCCGCCGCGGCGCTGATGGTGCTCGGGCCGCAGGTGATGGGCTGGATTGCGGCCCAGGTCGGCTTGGAAGAGTTCATCGTCACGCTCTGGACGATCGTGCGCTGGCCGGTGATCGTGATCTTGCTGATGGTCGCCGTGGCGCTGATCTATTACGTGATGCCCGACGTCAAGCAGGAGTTTCGCTTCATCACGCCGGGGTCGGTGCTGGCGGTGGTGGTCTGGATCATCGCCTCCCTGGGCTTCGCGTTTTACGTCAAGACCTTTGCCAACTACAACGCCATGTATGGCAGCATCGGCGCGATCATCGTGTTGTTGCTGTATTTCTATATTTCTGCGGCAGTGTTGTTGCTCGGCGCGGAGATGAATGCGGTGATCGAGCACATGTCCACCGAGGGCAAGGACCCCGGCGAAAAGAGCCCGGGCGAGCACGAAAAACAGCACGTGTCGGGCCTGGGCCGCGACCATTCCATTCCTCTCACCCACCCTGACGAAGCCCGACCATGATCCGTGACATCCTGAAAATGGGCGATGAACGCCTGCTGCGCATCGCCCCGCCGGTGCCCGTCGAAATGTTCGACAGCCCAGAGTTGTGGCAATTGATCGACGACATGTTCCAGACCATGGAAAGCGTTGGCGGTGTCGGTCTGGCGGCGCCGCAGATCGGTGTCGACCTGCAACTGGTGATCTTCGGCTTCGAGCACAGCGAGCGTTACCCCGACGCCGAGGCTGTGCCCCAGACCATCCTGATCAACCCGCTGATCACCCCCCTGGGCCCGCAGATGGAAGAGGGCTTCGAAGGTTGCCTGTCGGTGCCGGGCCTGCGCGGTGCGGTCGAGCGCTACCAGCACATCCGCTACGAAGGCTTCGATCCCAAGGGCGAGCCGATCGTGCGTTATGCGTCGGGCTTTCATGCGCGGGTGGTGCAGCATGAATGCGATCACCTGATCGGGCGCTTGTACCCGTCGCGCATCACGGATTTCAGTAAGTTCGGGTTTACCGAGGTGATGTTTCCCGATCTAGATCCGACTGCAGACGATTGACACCCCACCACCAAACCCTGTGGGAGCGAGCTTGCTCGCGATGGCGTCAGGTCAATTGCATCCATGTGGCTGACACACCGCAATCGCGAGCAAGCTCGCTCCCACAGTGGGCTGCGTTGATCTCAGGGTTTTGTGGGCACCAACCCCATCGCAATCATCGGCTTGCTACGCGCATACCGGCTCAGACGCTCAGCCATCGCATAGGGCAGTTCAGGATT
This sequence comes from Pseudomonas sp. H3_A02, assembly GCF_054671965.1. NCBI lineage: Bacteria > Pseudomonadati > Pseudomonadota > Gammaproteobacteria > Pseudomonadales > Pseudomonadaceae > Pseudomonas > Pseudomonas sp. H3_A02. The sequence continues at coordinate 6,286,282 of NZ_CP162807.1, read as the reverse complement.
GAAGCTGAAACCGCGCCGCTCATAAAAACCACGCAAGTCCGGGTGGCAGAACAGCCACACAGGCTCGTCCACGTCTTTCACCGCCTCGGCGATCAACCGCGCTGCAACGCCCTGTACGCGGTACGCCGGGTCGACGAACAACCCGGTCAACCAATGCCCGCCCGACACCGGCCGCAGGCACAGGGCGGCGACGATCTCATCGCGCCGCGCCACCCAAAGCTGCGCGTCACGCACGGCTTTCATCGAGGATTGATGGGCGCGATAGAACTTGTTCATCAGCGGCCAAAGCGATGCTTCGAGCGCGGCGTAATGGATTTCAGGCATGGCAGGATCGTGGGCGATAAGAGGAGGGCGATTATAAAAGAACGCGAGTGCGGCGATAGGTGTATACCTGACTTCACATCCCGTATGACTGGAGTACGTATCATGGCCAAAGGCATGGATTCAAAAAAAGCGGCAAAGAAAAAACCGGCGAAGACTGCCGATGAAAAGCGCGCCGACAAAAAAACCAAGAAGGTGAACCTGTTCGGTCATTGAGCCGGTAGCGCCTCGGCGGGCCTCCGGTTTGAGCTGGGGTGGTCACCCCAGCTCAAACGCTTCGTGATGTGCCGAGGCTCAAACCGAGGCGAGAAACATGTCCGTGGCCGAGGCGTTGTCGTCCGTGCGACTCTCCTGGGCCTTTTCCACTTGTGCCATCGCTGACTTGTCCTGCATGCGTTGGGCGATCTCTTGGCTGACCGCCATCTGCTTCTCGGGTGGCATTGCCTCGAACTCCTCCTCCGTAATGCCCATCTCTTCGAGAATGCTGTCGCGCAGGCGCTCTTCAGGCGTCTTGCTCATGTAGTCCTTGAATTGCGCCAATGCGGAACTGCCAATGTTCTTGGCCTCTTCGGACGCTGTCGAGGCGACCGTCTGCAAGTGCACGCGCGTCTTGGCGAACGCCTCATCCACCTTGTCGCTGATGGCGGTGGCAGCGTTGACCTGCTGCGTGGCTTGTCGGGTGAAGGAATCCTGGACTTGGGCACTGCCTTGGCTGGCCTGGGCCTGGACGTTATCGCGCAACGCCTGCAACGCGGCGCTTTGCAGGCCGCTGGCGGCTTCGGCGGTGGGATCCTCGCCCGGGCGTTTGAGTGGCAAGACCATCGCTTGCTGTTTGGCACTGACCAACATGATGAACACCTGTAGGTAATGGCTGAGGGATGGGCAGGAGCAATTCCCATGCCGTCGCTGCGAGGGCCATATTCCAAGGGCTGTGGACAAGTGCGTGGCGAGTGGGGCGGCCAACCCTTGCCGTCGGACGGCATGGATCGACCGCTTGAGCGTGTGCTCAGGTGCTTTCGCGAACCTTGAGTTCAAAGCCCAGGTCCACCACCGGTTGGGCGATGCGGTTGCCGGCCATCAGCGTCAGCATCTGTTCGGCGGCGCGGCGGCCGATGGCTTCCCTTGGGGTGCTGATGCTGCTCAGGCGCGGCACCATGTGGGCCGAGGCGGGCAGGTCGTTGAAGCCCAGGACCGAGACCTGCTCGGGGATCTTGATGCCGCAGCGCAATGCCTCGAACAAGGCGCCGTGGGCCAGGTCGTCGTTGCCGAAGAAGATCGCATCGACGTCCGGGTGGCTGTCGAGCAATTGCAGGAACAATTCGCCACCCAGGCCCACCGATGATGGACGCGGTGTCAGCACTTCCAGGTCTGGATCGTACAACCCGGCGTTTTGCAGGGCGCGACGAAAGCCTTCGCCGCGCAGCAGGGTGCGCTGATCCAGTTGCGCGCCGATGTAGGCCAGGCGCTTGCGGCCCTTGGAAATCAAGTGCTCGGCCGCCGTTTCGCCGGCCTTGAGCTGGGAGAAACCGACGCAGTTGAGCCCGGCACCGGGGTCCAGTTCCATCATGTACACACACGGAATGTTGCTGGCCTCGATCATGCGTCGGGCGCTTTCGGTGCGGTCGAAACCGGTCAGCAGCAAGCCCCGTGGCTGATAGGCCATGTAGTTGCGCAACAGGTCTTCTTCCTCGTCCCGGGAGTAGTGGTAGTTGCCGATCACTACTTCGAAGCCCTTGGGCCGCAGCACCCGATGAATGGCTTCCAGGGTGTCGATGAACAACAGGTTGGACAGCGACGGCACCAGCACCACCACCGAATGGCTCTGGGCCGAAGCCAGGGCGCGGGCGGCGGGATTGACGACGTAGTTGAGTTCCATGGCGGCCTGGCGGACTTTTTCCACCAGCTCCGCGGCGACGGTGCTGACGCCACGCAGGGCACGGGAGGCGGTGATGGGGCTGACACCGGCCAGGCGTGCGACTTCATTGAGCGTAGGGCGACCGGTGGTGCGAGTATTCTTATCGTTTTTAGGGGCGGTCATCAGGGCGGCTTGCCAAACAAAAATCAAGGTACTAAGGTAGCGCTGTCTCGACGCCGCTGCAAATGCGTGAGCGAGGGTTGCCTGATCCCCCGTCCGTTGGTGTCGTGAACGAACATGCTGCAACCACAAAAATGACAAGAAGGCGTCGGCAACTTCTGCTTTTGCTGCGGTGTCATAACTGGCAAAGGTAGCGCTGTCTGCGCGCTGAGGTGTTACATGAACAATCCCATCACCGCCCTGGTCATCATGGGCGTTGCCGGTTGCGGCAAAACTTGCGTCAGCCAGGCCCTGTGCCAATTGAGCGGCGCCACCGCCATCGAAGGCGACACGTTCCACCCCGCGGCCAACATCCAGAAGATGAGCGCCGGTATCCCCTTGAACGACGACGACCGTGCCGGCTGGCTCGACAGCCTGTGCGACGAGTTGCGCCGTGTCGACGCCACGGGCGAGCGCCCGGTGCTGACCTGCTCGGCCCTCAAGCACAGTTATCGCGAGCGTCTGCGCAGCGCCTTGCCGGGCCTGGGCTTCGTATTCCTTGAATTGACCCCCGAAGTGGCTGCCGACCGGGTTTCCCACCGTCCCGGCCATTTCATGCCGTCGACCCTGATCGACAGCCAGTTCGCCACCCTTGAATCCCCTGTCGGCGAGCCCCTGACCCTGGCTCTGGACGCGTCCAGCCACAGCGTTGACGAACTGGCACAGAAGGCTTACGTCTGGTGGTTGGCCCACGGTTTGAAGCTTGCCAGCTGAGTTTCAAAAATTTGCGTCAGAAAGATAGCGCTGTCCCGACGGCTCATCAATAACTGCTTCAATAACAACAACAAATCAGGAGACACCTCCCATGTTCGGCATGTCCCACGAGACGTTCCTACTGCTTGATGCAGTGGTCACGGTGATCGGACTCATCGTCCTCATCACCAAGTTCAAATTCCACCCGTTCATTGCACTGACCATCGCCGCCGCGTTCCTCGGCCTGACGTCGGGCATGCCGACCGGCACCATCATCAAGGCGTTCCAGGACGGCTTCGGTGGCGTGCTGGGCTTTGTCGGCATCATCCTGGCGCTGGGCACGATGCTCGGCAAGATGATGGCCGAGTCGGGCGGGGCCGATCAGATCGCCCAGACCCTGATCCGCGCTTTCGGCAAGGACAAGGTGCAGTGGGCCATGATGTTCGCCGCGTTCCTGGTGGGCATCCCGCTGTTCTTCGAAATCGGCTTCGTACTGCTGATCCCGCTGGTGTTCATCGTTGCGCGTCGCACCGGCGTGTCGATCATCAAGATCGGTATCCCGTTGCTGGCCGGCCTTTCCGCGGTCCACGGCCTGGTGCCGCCGCACCCGGGGCCGCTGTTGGCGATCGGCATATTTGGCGCTGATATTGGCAAGACCATTCTTTACGGCCTGATCGTCGCGCTGCCGACCGCCATCATTGCCGGGCCGATTTTCGGTACGTTCATTGCCAAGCACATCCCCGGCCATCCTAATCAGGAGCTGGTGGACCAACTGGCCCGCGAGACGAACTCTGCCGAGCTGCCAAGTTTCAGCATCACCCTGATCACCGTGCTGTCGCCGGTGTTCCTGATGCTGCTCAAGACCTTTGCTGACGTAGCGCTGCCGGACGGCAATCTCTTCCGTGTCTGGATGGACATGATCGGCCACCCGATCTCGGCCTTGCTCCTGGCGTTGCTGCTGTCGCTGTACACCTTCGGCTACAAACAGGGCATCGGTTCCAGCCAGATGCTCAAATGGCTGGACGCCAGCCTCGCGCCGACCGCCGCGATCATCCTGATCATCGGTGCCGGTGGTGGCTTCAAGCAGATGCTGGTCACCAGCGGCGTGGGTGATGTGATCGGTCACATGGCGGTGAGTGCGCAGATCTCGCCGATTCTGCTGGCCTGGCTGGTGGCGGCAGTGATTCGGATTGCGACGGGTTCGGCGACGGTGGCGACCATTACCGGTGCCGGGATCGTGGTGCCGGTGGTGGGGATGATGCCGGGTGTGAACCGTGAGCTGCTGGTGCTGGCGACCGGTGCCGGTTCGTTGATCCTGTCCCACGTCAACGATGCGGGCTTCTGGCTGGTCAAGCAGTACTTCAACATGACCGTGGCCGAGACCTTCAAGACCTGGACCGCAATGGAAACCATCCTGTCGGTGGTGGGGTTGATCTTTATCCTGCTGCTGTCGCTGGTGGTCTAAGCAACAACGCATAACCCACTTTGGGAGCGAGCAAGCTCGCTCCCACATTGGTTTCTGGTGATCAGTAGATCCAAGGTGGGATCCAACTCCCACCGATGGTTTTGTCTCAGGCGTTAGGTTTGCTTACCAGCCCATCCGCCCGAAACATCCCGCGGATCCCACGCACCGCCTGGCGAATCCGGTCCTGGTTCTCGATCAGCGCAAAGCGCACGTGATCGTCCCCATATTCCCCGAACCCCACCCCTGGCGAGACGCAGACTTTGGCTTCGGCCAGCAGCTTCTTGGCGAATTCCAACGAACCCAGGTGCGCGTAGGCCTCGGGAATCTTCGCCCAGACGTACATCGAGGCCTTGGGATTTTCTACCATCCAGCCCAGTTCATGCAGGCCCTTGACCAGCACATTGCGGCGCTGGCGATACTGCTCGGCGATGTCGCGCACGCATTGCTGGTCGCCTTCGAGGGCGGCGATGGCGGCCACTTGCAGCGGGGTGAAGGTGCCGTAGTCGTGGTAGCTCTTGATCCGCGCCAGGGCGTTGACCAGTTCCGGGTTGCCCACCATGAAACCGATGCGCCAGCCGGCCATGTTGTAGCTCTTGGACAGGGTGAAGAACTCCACCGCGATGTCTTTCGCGCCGGGTACTTGCATGATCGACGGGGCTTTCCAGCCGTCATAGACGATGTCGGCGTAGGCCAGGTCGTGGATCACCAGCACGTCGTACTGCTTGGCCAGGGCGATGACCCGCTCGAAGAAGTCCAGCTCCACGCACTGGGCAGTGGGGTTGGAGGGGAAGCCGAGGATCATCATCTTCGGCTTGGGAATCGAGCCGCGGATGGCCCGCTCCAGTTCGTCGAAGAAATCCACCCCTGGCACCAGCGGCACCGAACGCACCTGGGCGCCGGCGATCACCGCGCCGTAGATGTGGATCGGATAGCTGGGGTTGGGCACCAGCACCGTGTCGCCTTGGTCCAGGGTCGCGAGCATCAGGTGGGCCAGGCCTTCCTTGGAGCCAATGGTGACAATGGCTTCGGTTTCCGGGTCGATGTCCACCTCATAGCGGTCCTTGTACCAGCGCGAAATAGCGCGGCGCAGGCGCGGGATGCCTTTGGAGGTGGAATAGCCGTGGGTGTCTTCACGCTGGGCGACGGTGACCAGTTTTTCCACGATGTGCGGGGGCGTGGCGCCGTCGGGGTTACCCATGCTCAAGTCGATGATGTCTTCGCCGCGCCGACGCGCAGCCATCTTCAGCTCGGCAGTGATATTGAATACATACGGGGGGAGTCGATCGATGCGCGCAAAGCGGCGCGGCGAACCTTGTTCGGCCATTGTTGCCTCGAGATACGTGAGCGCCCGGAACCGTCCGAGCGACGTTGGCCACTGCGGTGGCCTGCGGCGCAAGATAATCGGGCGCATGTCGGATTGTCCAGTAGCGGCGCGCAACTATTTTCGACGACACTGTCGACCTCGCCGCGCAGCCATCAACGACGGCTGCGGGCAGTTGAATTCGCCGCACCCCAATCGAACGGAATGAATGATGGAATTTTCCAGCGGTTTCCTGCTGAGTCTCTCCCTGTGCCTGGACATTGGCGTGGCCAATATCGCGATGATCACCCTGGCGATGCAACGCGGCTATTTCCAGGGTTTCGCCCTGGGCCTGGGCACCTGCGTGGGCGACCTGGTCTACGCGGTCCTGGCCCTGGCCGGCATGACCGTACTGCTGCAATACGAAGCGGTGCGCTGGGTGCTGTGGGTCGGCGGCTCGGTGTTGTTGCTGTACTTCGCGGCGAAAATGATCCACTCGGCGATCTATCACAGCGCGGTACTGGCCGAGGCCGGCGAGGTGCAGGGCAACTCATCGCGCCAGGAGTTCTTTCGCGGGATTTTCCTGGCCATGTCATCGCCCAGCGCCATCCTCTGGTTCGCGGCGGTGGGCGGCACGCTGATCGCCCGTTCGGGCGGCGGAACCTTGCTCAGTTCGGCGCTGTTTCTCAGTGGGTTTCTCTGCGCCGGGCTGCTGTGGTGCGCGGCCCTATGCCTGGCGGCGACCCAGGGCGGCAAACTGTTGGGGGATAAACTGTTGCGGTATTCCTATTGGGCATCCGCCGCGATCTTCTGCTATTTCGCGGTGTACGTGATTGTTTCTGGTTACAACGAGTTTGTAGGGAAAGCCGTCACCGGCGCCCTGCCGGGCATCTGACAAGCGAAACGGCCTGGCAATCACGGTTTGGCTTCTATACTGCCAAGCCCGACTTCACGTTTTGCTGGAGTGTTGCCGCATGGAAAAGCCCAAACGCGATTACACAACCGTACCACGCTTTGAACAGGGACGTTTTCAGCTCATCGCCGGCTTTGGTGCTCGGTTTACCCAGGACACCGCCCAAGACATCCCTTTGCTCTGGGAAAAGTTCCTGCCCTGGCTCGGCAAGGTGCCAGGGCAAAAAGATGAAGTGACCTACGGCGTGTGTTGCAACCCGGACGAGGAGGGTGGGTTCGAATACATCGCTGGCGTGGAAATCAGCCGGCTCGACGATTTGCCGGACCAATACCGCTGGATCGAAATCCCGTCCGGGCACTACGCCGTGTTCGAACATAGGGGCCCGCTGAAGACACTGCCGCAAACCTTCCAATACATCTGGAACGAGTGGCTACCGCAGTCCGGCCACAAAGGGGCCTGCACACCGGAATTTGAACGTTACAGCGAAGACTTCAACCCCAGGACCGGCCAAGGCACCCTGGAGATCTGGATCCCGCTCAAACCGAGTTGACCGTCGCGGCTTCAGTACAGGCTGGCCTGTACCCGTGCGGGCGCTTCACGGTCGTAAGTTTCGGCATCGAACTGCCCATCATTCAAGCGCTTGTGGATTGCCCCGGCGCTGGGCAGGGCTGAGCGTTCAAGGTGGCGAGCCGGATTCCACAGGTCTGAGCGCACGATGGCTTTGGAACAATGGAAAAACGCCGCTTCGACCGACACCAGCAACACCGTGCGGGCCGGCTTGCCGTTGACCGCAAAGCGCTCCAGCAGTGCGGGTTCGGCGCTGATCCGGGCGGCACCGTTGACCCGCAAGGTCTCGCCAATCCCGGGAATGAGGAACAGCAGCGATACCCGCGGATCGTGCAGAACGTTGCGCAGGGTGTCGATGCGGTTGTTGCCGGGACGATCCGGCAAGGCCAGGGTACGCTCGTCGAGGATCTGCACGAAACCCGGCACATCGCCCCGGGGCGAGCTATCGAGGCCATCGGGCCCTGCCGAACCGATGACCACCAGCGGCGAAGCCCGGATCATCGCCTGATAATCCTCGTTCAGGAAGGGGATCTGTTTACGCACTGCCCGTTCGTGGGGCAGGCCATAAAGGGCTTCCAACTGTTCAATCGACGTCAACATCATCCATTCATCCTGAGTCTATTGGGCAAGTTCTATCAAAACACCAACCCCATCCGCCGCTCATAACCGATGCGGCCCTTGTAGGCTTCGCCACTGTCGACCCAGCCCAGCCGGGTGTACAGGCCGATGGCCAAGTCGTTGTCGGCGTCGACCGAGAGTTCCAGGCCACGGATTTCCGGCCAGGCGGCTCGTGCCACGGCGGGCAACGCCTGCAGGCAGGCCTTGCCATAGCCTTTGCCTTGGGCCCGATGGTCGACTTGCAAGGCATGCAGGGTGGCGCTGTGTTCGTTGGCCCAGGCTGGCAGTACCGGCGGGCGCTTGAGCAGCAGGAAGGCTACCGGCACCTCTTCAGCCAATAACGCAAAGCCTTTGACCCCCGGGCCGGGCTTGGACAGCAGCATGTGCAGGGCGCCATGGATATCGCCGGCGAACTTGATCTGTTCGGGGTGGATTTCGATGGCGCTGACCTGTTCGCGTTGCAGCGCGGTCAGGTCTTCGTAGGGGACGAGCTGAGGGGTCACAAAAACGTCCGTTGTTTGCCGGCAGAAGAGGACCTGGATTCTAGCGAATTTTTTTCTTTGAATTATTTTTGTTGGATTGTCGATTCGCTGTTTCTCCAAACGACAAAGGGTGTCTTCAACAAAAAACTGCGGAGAATCACCATGAATACCCAAGCCACTGAAACCGAAATCCAGACCCTGATCGACACCTATCGCCAAGCCGTCATGACCAAGGACGTCGAAAAAGTCATGGCGCTCTATGACGAGGACATTGTCTCGTTCGATGCCATCCAAGCCTTGCAATTCAAGGGCAAGGCCGCCTACCGGGCCCATTGGCAAGCCTGTATGGAAATGTGCCCCGGCCCGCACAAGTTCGATTTCCATCAGGTCAAGATCACCCCGGCCGACAACATCGCCTTCGCCCACTGGCTGGCCTATTGCGGCGGTACCAACGAAAAAGGTGAGGAACAGGCCTGCTGGATGCGTGTGACGGCCTGCTACCAGCGCGTAGCCGGACAATGGCGGATCGTCCACGAACATTGGTCCGCGCCATTCGACCCGATGGCCGGGACGGCGCTGTTCGACCTGCAACCCTGATCGTCGGTTTTTTCGCCGAGCGTCATTCTGCCGTCCATAGTTGATCAGTCCGATCACGGAGCCTTCCATGAAGTACCTATGCCTGGTGTATAGCAACGAACACACGCTGCACAACTCGCCTGACAGCCCGGAGGACGCCGAGTGCATGGCCTATGCCGAATCGATCCAGGGCAGTGGGCGCATGCTGGCCGCCGAGGCGTTGGAGTCGGTACAGACCGCCACCACGGTGCGCATGCGCGGCGGCAAGCTGTCGATCACCGACGGCCCATTCGCCGAGACCAAGGAGCAACTGGCGGGCTTCTACCTGATCGACGCCAAGGATCTCAACGAAGCCATCCAGGTCGCTGGCAATATCCCGGCGGCCCGGGTCGGCTGTGTCGAAGTACGACCGGTACGCCAACTGAACCCCTGAACAACAATCACAAACAGGATTTCATTCATGAACCTTACAGCTGCCCCTTACGCGTTATCCATCAGCCGGGTCATTGACGCCCCGCGCCAGAAGATCTTCCGCGCCTGGACCGAGCCGGGCTTGCTGGCGCAATGGTGGGGGCCCCATGGCATGACCACGCCGGAGTGCGAAATGGACCTGTGGGTCGGCGGTCAGTTTCGCACCCTGATGCGCGCCCCCGATGGCAGTGAATACCCGACCATGGGCGTGTTCCTGGAAATTTTTGCCCCGCAGCGCCTGGTCTTCACCGATGCGTTTCTGCCTGGCTGGATACCCTCCGGCAAGGCCTTCATGACCGCTGAAGTGCTGCTGGAAGAGGTGGACGGCAAGACCCGTTACACCGCCCGGGCGCTGCACTGGAGCGAGGAGGATCGCCAGGCACACGAAGCCATGGGCTTCCATGACGGCTGGGGCCAGAGTCTGGACCGGCTTGAGACGCTGGTTACCCAAGGCATGCCCGACTGATGTCGGTCGAAACGGTCAAGGCGCGGGTCGAGCAGGTTTATCGTCAAGACTCGCGGCGGATCCTGGCAACGCTGATTCGCCTGCTGGGGGACTTCGATCTCGCGGAAGAGGCCTTGCACGAGGCCTTTTTCGTGGCAGTCGAGCGCTGGCAGCGCGACGGTGTACCGGACAACCCGCGGGCCTGGCTGGTGTCTGCCGGGCGCTTCAAGGCCATCGACAGTTTGCGTCGCCGCGCGCGTTTCGCTGCGTCCCGACCGATGTTGATCGCCCAGCTCGAAGAGCTGGAGCAGGGCCAGTGGAGTGACGAAGACGTGGAAGACGATCGCCTGCGGCTGATTTTTACCTGTTGCCACCCGGCCCTGGCGGCGGATGCCCAAGTGCCCCTGACGCTGCGGGAAGTCTGCGACCTGACTACCGAACAAATCGCCCGGGCGTTCCTCGCCGCCCCTGCGGCCATTGCCCAGCGCATCGTGCGGGCCAAGGCGAAAATCCGCGATGCCAGGATCCCCTATCAGGTGCCGTCCCGCGCGGAACTGCCGGAGCGACTGGACAGCGTGCTGCGGGTGATTTACCTGGTATTCAACGAAGGGTATTCGGCCTCGATGGGCGCCGAGCTGACCCGCGAAGACCTGACCCGCGAAGCCATCCGTCTCGGGCGTCTGCTGATGGAGTTGCTGCCCGAGGCCGAGGTCATGGGGTTGCTGGCGTTGATGTTGCTGCACGAATCCCGGCGACCGGCGCGAACGTCGTCGACCGGTGAGCTGATCCTGCTGGATGAACAGGCGCGATCCTTGTGGGATGCCGAGCTGATCGCCGAGGGCTGCGCGCTGGTGGAAGCCGCGCTAAAAACCCGGCGGTTCGGGCCGTACTGCCTGCAAGCGGCGATTGCGGCGGTGCATGCCGAAGCGCCGACCGCCGAGGAGACCGATTGGCCCCAGATCGTCGGGCTTTATGATGTGCTGCTGCGTGCCGTGCCGTCGCCGGTGATCGAACTCAACCGCGCCGCCGCCCTGGCCAAGCGTGATGGGCCGGAAGCAGGCTTGCGTCTGGTCGAGGCGATTCTGGGGCGTGGGGAGTTACTCGACTATCACCTGGCCTACTCGGCGCAGGCAGAATTCTGTCGCCAATTGGGGCGATTGGACGAGGCGAGGGCGGCGTATCGACGCGCGCTTGAGTTGACGCAGCAATTGCCGGAACGGCGGTTTATCGAAGGGCGGCTTGCGGGGTTGCAGTGATGAGCCACCAAACGACGAAACTCCTGTGGGAGCGGGCTTGCTCGCGAAGGCTGAGTGTCAGACTACACCAATGTCGACTGTGCCGACGTCTTCGCGAGCAAGCCCGCTCCCACAAGGGAATTGATAGCAGATCGCGCATTTTCGAAAACGCCAGAAACCACTGTGGGAGCGAGCTTGCTCGCGACAGCGGTGGACCAGCCAACATCAATGTCGACGGATAAACCCTCATCGCGAGCGAGCTCGCTCCCACAAGGGAATTGATGGCTGATCGCGCATTTTCGAAAACGCCAGAAACCACTGTGGGAGCGAGCTTGCTCGCGATAGCGGTGGACCAGCCAACATCAATGTCGACGGATAGACCCCCATCGCGAGCAAGCCCGCTCCCACAAGGGAATTGATGGCTGATCGCGCATTTTCGAAAACGCCAGAAACCACTGTGGGAGCGAGCTTGCTCGCGATAGCGGTGGACCAGCCAACATCAATGTCGACGGATAGACCCCCATCGCGAGCAAGCTCGCTCCCACAGGTTTTGTGGCTTGGCTGGCTGCGTTAACCCTCAGCCAGCCGGTGTTGATCAGAACTCGTGATCAGCGCTGTCCGGGTTCAGGTCGCTGATGCCCAGTTTGCCCGCAGCCTGTTCGATCGAACCGGTCTGCTTGACCAGTGCGGCGATGGCGTCGCGCACGATCTGGTTGCCAGCGGTGTTGCCGGCGGCGATCAGTTGGTCGTAGTGCTCACCCTTGTTGGCGTGATCGACCATGACCTGGATCTTGGCTTCGGTGTCGGCCAGGTCGGCCTTGAGCGCGGTGTCCGCGGCCGGGTCGGCCTTGGCCACCAGGGACGACAGGCTGGCGCCGGTCATCTTGCTGCCGTCGACGCGGGTGTATTCGCCCAGGTACACGTTACGCACGCCCTTGGCATCGTAGAAGTGCGAGTTGTGGGTGTTGTCGCTGAAGCAATCCTGCTCGTCTTCTGGCGAGTTGGCTTCCAGGGACACCTTCATACGCTCGCCCGCCAGTTCACCCAGGGACAGGCTGCCCATGCCGAACAGCATCTTGCGCAGGCCGCTTTCGGCCGGCTCGGCTTCCAGGGTGGCGCGGTAGTTGTCGGCCACGTTCGGTTTCCAGTTGCCGACCATTTCCTGCAGGTCATTGACCAGCAGTTGGGTCACGGACTTGAGGTACGCACGACGACGGTCGTTGTGGCCGCCAGTGGCACCGGCGCCTTCCAGGTAATCCGAAGCAGGGCGATTGCCGGCACCCGGGCCAGTGCCGTTGAGGTCTTGGCCCCACAGCAGGAATTCGATGGCGTGGTAGCCGGTGGCGACGTTGGCCTCGGAACCGCCCAGCTCGTTCAGGCTGGCGAGTTTTTCCGGGGTGATGTCTTTGACGTCGACTTTGTCTTCGCCAACCTGGACTTCGGTATTGGCGATGATGTTGGCGGTCGCGCCCGGGTTACCCAAGGCGTGCTCGTAGGATTTGTCGACGTAATCGATCAGGCCTTCGTCCAAGGGCCAGGCGTTCACTTGGCCTTCCCAGTCGTCGATGATGGTGTTGCCGAAGCGGAACACTTCGCTTTGCAGGTACGGCACGCGTGCGGCGACCCAGGCAGCCTTGGCGGCCTTCAGGGTCTCGGCGTTCGGCTTGGCCAGGAACGCGTCGACGGCGGTTTGCAGGGTCTTCGCAGTGGATTCGGCATCGCTGTAGACGGCATAGACGATGTCGGCATAGTGCGCGACAACGGCCTTGGCGGCGGCTTCGTCGATTTTGCCGGCGGCAGCAGGGGCGACCGGTGCCGCGGTGCTGGCGGCCGGCGTTGGCGCTTGCGGCGCGGCGGCCTTGTCTTTGCCTTCGCCGCAACCGGCGAGGGAAATAGCGATGGCCAGCAGACTGGCGGTAGCCAGGGGCATACGAATCATGGCGAACATCCTGCTTCGGTGATGGATGGGACAGGCGCGAGGGTGCGCAAAAACTGCGACATAATGCGAAAGATTTGCATTATGTGTAAAGGGTTATGGTTGTAAATATTTCTTATTTAATGATGCAGATCACCCCGTTTCGGCGGCGTCCGTAGGAGCTGTCGAGCGAAGCGAGGCTGCGATCTTTCCCTTGTCGCTCGAGTCTCAAGCGAAAATCAAAGGATCGCAGGGTTCGCCAGCTCCTACAGGGACGTAGCAGATGGGAGAGGAATCAGATGATGGACACCTTGGCGCGCTCGGCCTGCTTCAGGTAAAGGCCCAATTCCCGGGCCGGCAGCGGTTTGCTGTAGTAGTACCCCTGACCTTCGTGGCAGCCCTCGGCGATGATGTAGGCTTCCTGCTCGACCGTCTCGACGCCCTCGGCAATGACCTGCATCCCCAGGCTCTTGCCCAATTGGATGATGGCCCGGACGATGGTTGCGTCGTCTTCGTCGTCGAGCAGGTCCTGGACGAAGCTCTTGTCGATCTTGATCTTGTCCAGCGGCAGGCTCTTGAGGTAGCTCAGGGACGAATAGCCGGTACCGAAGTCATCGATGGCAATCAGCGCCCCGGAGCGGCGCAGGCTCAGCAAGTGCTGGGCCGCGGTGGTGATGTCTTCCATCAGGCCGGTCTCGGTGACTTCCAGCTCCAGGCTGCGCGGCGGCAGCCGGTACATCTGCAGGAGATTGTTCACCACCCGCGGCAGCTCGGCGTGGTGCAGTTGCACCGTCGACAGGTTGACCGCCATGCGCAGGTCGAGGAAGCCCTGGTCGTGCCATTCGCGCAATTGCCTGCACGCCTGGTCCAGCACCCATTCACCGATGGCGATGATGGTGCCGTTCTGCTCGGCCAGGGGAATGAACAGGTCCGGCGGGACCAGGCCGTGCTCGGGATGGTGCCAGCGGATCAGGGCTTCGGTGCCCACCACCCGCAGGTCGCGGTAGCTGATCTGTGGCTGGTAAACCAGGCTGAACTGCTCGCGGACCAGAGCCTCGCGCAGGTCCTTCTCCAGTTCGCGACGACGGCGCATCTCGCTGTCGACGCTGGCGATGTAGAACTGATAGCGATTGCGCGAGCGGCTCTTGGCCAGGGTCATGGTCTGCTCGGCTTTCTGCAAGAGTTTCTCGGTGCTGTCGCCGTCTTCAGGGAAGAGGGTGATGCCGATGGTAGCCCGCAGGCGGATTTGCTGATCGTCGATGGCGAACGGCGCTTCCAGGTCATCGAGGATGCTCTGGGCCAGTTCGGCGGCCTCGTATGGCTGTTCGATGTCGGCCTGGACCAGGGCAAACTGGTCGCCCCCCAGCCGCGCCAGTGCTCCGAGCCGGCCACTGTGGGCCCGCAGTCGATCGGCCAGGGCCAGCAGCAACTGGTCGCCGGTCTGATAGCTGAACTGTTCGTTGATGCCCTTGAAATCATCCAGCCCTACACACAGCACCGCCACCCGACGTTGCAGGCGTCCGGCGTCCACCAGGATCTTGTCCAGTTGCTGTTGAAGTTGCTGGCGGTTGGGCAGGCCGGTGAGAAAGTCGTACTGCGCCATTCGCAGCAGGCTGTTTTCCGCTTCGTGGCGCAGGTGCGTGTTGCGCTCGATGGATTCGAGCAGTTGGTTGGCGGTGTTGATCCACAGGCCCAGCTCGTTTTGCTCGTGGCCGCGCAACTGCGGGATCTTGTGCGCGCTGGGGCGATCGGGGTTGATTTCGGTCAGGTGCTCGATGATCCGCGACAACGGCTTGGTCAGTAGCCAGTGATAGACCAGGTACAGCACCAGGCCCATGGCCAGGGCCCGCAGCATCCCGGAGATGAAGATGATCACCGAGCTGACGATGAAACCTTCGCCGTAGGTGGCGGTGTCGAGGGTAATGCTCAGGTCGCCGTAATATTCGCTGTAGGGGCCTCGTCCCACCAGTTGCGTGGTGAAGGTGCGTTCCTTGCCCAGGATCAGGTCGGTCAGCCAGCGGCTTTCGGAGTGCTGCAAGGGCCGGGTTTTTTCGGCGAGCATGGTTTCGCGGGGATGGCCGATGGACGCCATGCGCACAGCTTCATCCTGGAACAGGCCCTCGATTACTTGCATGCCCATTTCCCGGTCCAGGCTGTAGACGGCCTGGGTCGACGGATCGCGGAACATGTCGAGGATACGCTGGGCGTCACTGGCGACGGCCTGGTTGGTTTTGTAGGCATCGAACACGATCTGGGCGCAGCTCAAGACCACGCCAACGATCAATGCCGAGAGGAGCACGACCCGGAGCAACTTCACAGACAAGCTGTTCTTGAGTTCCAGCTTCAAAGAGTGGTTCCTTGTTCCGTGCGGGTAGCGTCAAGTTGCCATGAGTATTGGCAATCCTGTGATGTCAGTCAAAGGGACAATCAAACACAAGGTTTTTCGCTTGAAACCTGACCGATATACGTTTTTTCCAGAGTGATTGCTCTACGACCATTGTGTCGGTTGAAAGGCACCGTAACTTGAGGCCTGTCAGGATTTTTTCTTGAGTTCCAGGCGCGAGATATCTTGCCCGCGGTCAATTTGCCGCGCAAAAAAAAACCCGGCACGGCGCCGGGTTTCTTTGGTCTGGCATCGAGCTTAGGCAGTGAAGGCTTTACCTTCGAACTGCTCGGCGACGAACTTCCAGTTGACCAGGTTCCAGAACGCTTCGACGTATTTCGGACGAACGTTGCGGTAGTCAATGTAGTAGGCGTGTTCCCACACGTCGCAGGTCAGCAGCGGGGTGTCGCCGTTGGTCAGCGGGTTACCGGCACCGATGGTGCTGGCCAGGGCCAGGGAACCGTCAGCTTTTTTCACCAGCCAGCCCCAGCCGGAACCGAAGGTGCCGATGGACGTCTTGCTGAATTCTTCCTTGAACTTGTCGAACGAACCGAAGGCTGCATTGATGGCTTCGGCCAGCGCGCCGGTTGGTTGACCGCCGGCGTTTGGCGCCAGGCAGTTCCAGTAGAAAGTGTGGTTCCAGACCTGAGCGGCGTTGTTGAAGATACCGCCCGAGGAAGTCTTGACGATTTCTTCCAGGGTCTTGCCTTCGAACTCGGTGCCAGGCACCAGGTTGTTCAGGTTCACGACGTAGGTGTTGTGGTGCTTGTCGTGGTGGTATTCCAGAGTCTCTTTGGAGATGTGCGGCTGCAGTGCATCGTGTGGGTAGGGCAGCGGCGGCAATTCGAAAGCCATGGTGATTCTCCTAATCAGGTCAGTTGCGGTGAGCGCAAGGCCGATCACGGGCGGCCAGACTAGCGCCGGGGAGTTTGTACTCTTTGCGGCGCAGGAGTCGGATCATAGCACCGGGGGTGCGGCATAACCACGCAACAACTGTGTGGAATAGAGGTTCCAGAGCGGTTTGGAATAATCAGCCGGTGACAATCAATTGCACCGCCACGGTAAACATCATCACCGCCACCAGCAGGTCCAGGATCCGCCAGGTGCTTGGACGGGCCAGCCACGGGGCCAACCATGCCGCGCCGATGGCCAGGGTGAGGAACCACAGCAGCGAGGCACTGGCCGCGCCCACCACGTAGGCGCCGGGCACGCTCTGCTGGGCGCCGAGTGAGCCGATCAGCAGCACGGTGTCGAGGTAGACGTGGGGATTGAGCAGCGTCACCGCCAGCGCGCTGAGCAACACCGCCCGTAGCGAGCGCACGGCTTGGTTTTCACCCTGTTGCAGGCTCTGCTTCGAGCAGGCCCGACGCAAGGCCAGGCTGCCGTACCAGAGCAGGAACGCCGCGCCGCCCCAGCGGGCTATCGACAGCAGCAATGGGCTCTGGGCCAGCAAGGTCGCCAGACCGAAAACCCCGGCGGCGACCAACAGGGCGTCACAGGCGATGCACAGCGCCGCGACCGGCAAGTGATGCTCGCGGCGCAGGCTCTGGGCCAGCACAAATGCGTTTTGGGCGCCGATGGCCATGATCAGCCCGAGGGCCACCAAGAGCCCGTTCACATAGCTTTGCCACATCGTTTTATCCCCGGTCAGTTGATGAATTGCTGGCCATTCTCCTGTGGCTGGATGTATAAGAAAAACCAATATTGCTGATTGCTCATTAGGAAAACTGATGTTCGATTACAAATTGCTCTCTGCTCTGGCTGCCGTGGTCGAGCAGGCCGGTTTCGAGCGCGCGGCCCAAGTGCTGGGCTTGTCGCAGTCAGCTATTTCCCAGCGGATCAAGCTGCTGGAAGCGCGTGTCGGCCAGCCCGTTCTGGTGCGTGCCACACCGCCGGCGCCGACGGAAATCGGCCGACGGTTGCTCAACCACGTGCAACAGGTGCGGCTGCTCGAACGCGACTTGCAAAGCCTGGTACCGGCGCTGGATGAAGAGGGGTTGCCGGAGCGGCTGCGTATCGCCTTGAACGCAGACAGCCTGGCGACCTGGTGGGCGCTGGCCGTCGGTGATTTCTGCGCCGAGCATCAGCTGTTACTCGACCTTGTGGTGGAAGACCAGACCGTCGGCCTCAAGCGCATGCGCGCCGGAGAAGTGGCGGCCTGTGTCTGCGCGAGCGAACGCCCGGTGGCGGGTGCTCGCAGCGTGTTGCTGGGGGCGATGCGCTACCGGGCGTTGGCCAGTCCGGCCTTCATCGCCCGGCACTTTCCCGACGGCGTGCGGGCCGAACAACTGGCCCGCACGCCGGCATTGGTGTTTGGTCCGGATGATTTCCTGCAGCACCGCTACCTCGCATCCGTGGGCGTGGAGGGTGGTTTCGAGCATCATTTGTGCCCCTCGTCCGAAGGTTTCATCCGTCTTGCCGAAGCGGGATTGGGCTGGGGGTTGGTGCCGGAGCTGCAGGTGCGCGAACAGCTGGAACGAGGCGTGCTGGTGGAATTGTTGGCAGATAAACCGATCGATGTGCCGCTGTACTGGCATCATTGGCGCAATGGTGGGCAGTTGCTCGGCTTATTGACCGAGCGATTGATCGCAGCGGCAAGCAGCACGCTGCAAGCGGTAAGTGAAAAGCGTCTGGCTTGAAGCTTGTGGCTTGTAGCTCGAATCTGATTTTTAGGAGCATGCATGAAGATTTTGGTCACCGGCGCGAGCGGCTTCATTGGCGGGCGCTTTGCGCGTTTCGCCCTGGAGCAGGGCCTGGATGTACGGGTCAACGGTCGCCGGGCCGAGAGTGTGGAGCATTTGGTGCGACGCGGTGCGCAGTTCGTCCAAGGCGATCTGAGCGACCCGCTGCTGGCCCGCGACCTGTGCCTGGATGTCGAGGCCGTGGTGCATTGTGCCGGCTCCGTGGGGCTGTGGGGCCGCTACCAGGATTTCCACCAGGGCAATGTCCAGGTCACGGAAAATGTCGTCGAGGCCTGTCTCAAGCAGAAGGTACGTCGCCTGGTTCATCTGTCCTCGCCGTCCATTTACTTCGACGGCCGTGACCACCTCGGGTTGACCGAAGAACAGGTGCCCAAGCGCTTCAAGCACCCTTATGCTGCCACCAAGTACCTGGCCGAGCAGAAAGTCTTCGGCGCCCAGGAGTTCGGCCTCGAAGTGCTAGCCCTGCGTCCGCGCTTCGTGACCGGTGCCGGTGACATGAGCATTTTCCCGCGCCTGTTGAAAATGCAGCGCAAGGGAAGACTGGCCATCGTTGGCAACGGGTTGAACAAGGTGGATTTCACCAGTGTGCAGAACCTCAACGAAGCGTTGCTCAGCAGTCTGCTGGCCACCGATTCAGCCTTGGGCAAGGCCTACAACATCAGCAACGGCGCACCGGTTCCGCTGTGGGATGTGGTCAATTATGTGATGCGCCAGATGGAAGTCCCACAGGTCCGACGTTATCGTTCCTACGGCTTGGCTTACAGCGTCGCGGCGCTGAATGAAGGTGTCTGCAAGCTGTGGCCGGGCCGCCCCGAACCGACGCTGTCGCGCCTGGGCATGCAGGTCATGAACAAAAATTTCACCCTGGACATCAGCCGGGCCCGGCATTATCTCGATTACGATCCGCAGGTCAGCCTGTGGACGGCGCTTGATGAATTTTGCGCTTGGTGGAAGGTCCAAGACGCCCGCTGATCGGCCCATCATGAACCGAGTGCCCGGTTCGGGGTCAATCGGTGCGGCGGGCGAGAGGGTTATACTCGCCGCATCAAGCCATTACCGGTTTCCCAAAGGTCGAACCATGCCCATGCGTAACGATGCCAACGACGACTTCGATGATGTACCGAGCCTGCGGATGCGGGCCGACATTCCCGATGACGATGATTTCATGCCCAACCGCCAGCCCCACGTGCAAGCGCGCCCGGCGCCCGCTGGCGTGGCGAAGGTCAAGGGGCCCAGCACCGGGCCGCTGTGGGCACTGGTCGGCGCGCTGCTGTGTGCATTCGGTTTCCTGGCCTGGTGGAGCTTCCAGCAGATTTCCCTGATGGAGCAGCAACTGGTAGCGACTCAGGAAAGCTTTGCCCGGATCAGTGAGGATGCGGCGGGGCGCTTGCAGGACATTTCCGGCAAGGTGGTCGCCGGGCAGTCCAACGTCATGAGCGACAGTGAAGCCTTGAAGCTGCAGATCAAACAGTTGGAGAACAAGCTGCAGGAGCAGGGGCGGCAATTCGACAACAAGCTGGTGGAGCAGTACAAACAGCAGCAAGCCACGTTCGGTCCGTCCGCTGACCTGGACAAGGAATTGGCCCAGCTCATTGCCCAGGCCTCTGAGCAGCAGAACACCAACACTCAGCTACAGGCTTCCAACAAGGAGCTCCAAACCCAGGTCAAAGCGCTGGCGGCTGAAGTGACCGCCCTGAAAGGCCAGGGCGAGGGTGGTGCCCTGGATGCCCAGCTCAAGAGCATCGGTGCCGACATCACCGCCCTTAAAAGGGCCACCTCCAACTCTGCCATCGACCGCCTGGAGCAGGACGTGATCGTGCTCAAGAGCCAGCAGGACAAGGGCGGCAACACTGCCGAGTTCGACGCCTTCCGCGGCCAGGTCACCCGTAATATCAACACCCTGCAGGCGCAGATCCAGAACTTGCAGCAGCAACTTAGCGCTGGGCAATAGGCCGGTAGGCATGAGCTTGCCCTTGATGGGGCGTCGCGCTTGAATGTGCCGCCGCCATCGCGAGCAAGCTCGCTCCCACAGGAAACGCGGTCCAGTGTGGGAGCGAGCTTGCTCGCGATGGCGTCCTGTCAATCAATACCAATACTCACTGACTCACCACACTCTCCAGCAATCCCCTGAATACTCCAACATCACCCCACGCCGTCTACGCTCTTGAAACACCAACAAGAACGAGGGGCGCACGCATGGTTTTTTTTCACAGGATGGCCTGGCTGGGCGCAATGCTTATGTTGGGGCTAGCCCCCGTTCATGCAGCGACACCTGACGATGGCCAGGCAGCCCGGGCGCTGCTGGAGAAGGCCTTGGCCTATTACCACGACAACGGCGACAAAGCCTTTGCCGCCTTCAGTCGCCAAGGGGAATTTGTCGACAAGGATCGCTACGTGTTCGTGGTCGATACCCAGGGTGTGATGCTCGCCAGCGGCGGGCCGTCCTCGGCGTTGATCGGGCGGGACGTGTCCGAGGTGCTGGGGCCGGATTTGCGCAAAGCCTTCAAGGACGCCTTGAAAACCCCCGAGGCCAGTGGCATCCAGCAAGCTGAGTACCGTTGGCAGAACTGGGCGGACGGCAAGGTCGAGCGCAAACATGTGTATTTCCAGCGTGTTGGTGAGCGAATCCTGGCCGTCGGCTACTACCTGCCACGTGCTTCCGCCGAACAGGCCAGGGCGCTGTTGGACAAGGCCTCGAGTGACCTGCTGAAAAACGAGAAAGCCACGCTGACGGCGGTTAACTCCCTCAAGGGCGGTTATCTGCAGGATGATTTGTATGTCTTTGTCGTTGACCTCGATACTCGGCGCTATGTGGGTCATGGCACCAATTTGCGCTTGATCAATACGGACTTCGCCAAGGTCAAGGACCCGGATGGCAAACCGGTGGGCGAGCCGATCCTGGCCATGATCGGCAAGCAGGATGTTGGGGAGTATGAGTATCGTTGGAAGAATCCGGTGACCGGGAAGGTTGAGGACAAGCATGCGTATTTGAAGAAGGTTGGGCATTTTCTGGTGACGGTGGGGTATTACAGTCCTTGAGGGGGGCTTCGTTTGGTGTGTATATCCGTTGCTGCGGTAACGGCTACTTAGGGTTCCGCTCTTACAGCGGGTCACTTTTGGAAGAGCGCCAAAAGTAACCCATGTGGTTGTCCCGTACATTGCCCCACCACTCGGCACCTCGCCTAGGCTCGGTGTGCCCGAACGAAGGCATTGCTCCGTGGGCCGCCGCGAAGGGCCATCCATGGCCCAGCGCGGCTACCTCGGCATCCATGCCGAGGTGCCCACTGCGCAATGCCTGCGTTCGGCCATCGTGGTTAACGGGGCGCCCCAGATCAAAAACAAAAGCGAGGCGGCCTGATAGCCGACCTGGTTCTTGGTGGGACCGCGTTTCTCCTGTGGGAGCGAGCTTGCTCGCGAAGCGGAGTGTCAGTCGATGAGGATGTTGGATGTGCCGGCCTCTTCGCGAGCAAGCTCGCTCCCACAGAAGTACTGTGGCTCACATGAATTCTGTGACCACTGAAGATCAAATGTGGGAGCGAGCTCGCTCGCGATAGCGGTCGTTCAGTTACAGAGGCGTTGGATTTGCTGCCATCATCGCAAGCAAGCTCGCTCCCACAGAAGTACTGCGGCTCACATGAATTCTGTGACCACTGAAGATCAAATGTGGGAGCGAGCTTGCTCGCGATAGCGGTCGTTCAGTTACAGAGGCGTTGGATTTGCTGCCATCATCGCGAGCAAGCTCGCTCCCACAGGAGAAACGCGGTCCCACCAAGAACCAGATCGGCTATCAGGCCGCCTCGTGGTGGGGCAGAAGCGCTTTGGTTACTTTCGACTGGGCCGGCTTCCGGGCTTTTCGAAAGTGACCCGCCGTAAGGGCGGAACCCTAAGCCGCCGTTACCGCAGCAACGGATATACACCCGATAAAAGCACCACAGCCGGCCCCCCAGCCAAAATCACCCAGCCACCAACACCCGAATCGCCTCCAACCGCAACGCCGCCTTCTCAAGCATCGCCAGCCCTTGCTCGCGCTGTTGACGCAGGGCCACCAGTTCACTGTCGCGCACGGTCGGGTTGACCGCTTGCAGGGCGGTCAGGCGGGCCAGTTCCTCGTCGGTATCGGCGGCCAGGCGGCGCTGGGCCTCGGCCACGCGTTCGGCGTGACGCGGGGCGATCTTCTCTTCGCCGGCATTGATCCGTGGCGTGAGCTGGTCGCGCTGGGCCTGGATGAACTTGTTGGCGCTGGCGCGGGGCACGCTTTCGAGTTGGTCGTTCAGGGTTTCGAACGAAACCCGGGCGGCCAGGTCGTTGCCGTTGGCGTCCAGCAGGCAGCGCAGGGCGGCCGGCGGCAGGTAGCGGCCCAGTTGCAGCGAGCGCGGGGCGACCACTTCGCTGACATAAAGCAGTTCCAGCAACACGGTGCCGGGCTTGAGCGCCTTGTTCTTGATCAGCGCCACCGCGGTGTTGCCCATCGAGCCGGACAGCACCAGGTCCATGCCGCCTTGCACCATCGGATGCTCCCAGGTGATGAACTGCATGTCTTCGCGCGACAGCGCCTGGTTGCGGTCGTAGGTGATGGTCACGCCTTCGTCGTCGCCCAGCGGGAAGCTGGCGTCGAGCATTTTTTCGCTCGGCTTGAGGATCAGCGCGTTTTCCGAATGGTCCTCGCTGTCGATACCAAATGCGTCGAACAGGGTTTCCATGTAGATAGGCAGGGCAAACTGATCATCCTGTTCAAGAATGGCTTCCACCAGCGCATCGCCTTCACCGGCGCCGCCGGAGTTGAGCTCCAGCAAACGGTCGCGGCCGGTGTGCAACTCGGCTTCCAGGCGCTCGCGTTCGGTACGGGCTTCATCGATCAGCGCTTGCCACTGGCCATCGTCGGCTTCTTCCAGCAAGGGCAGCAGGCGCGGGCCGAACTGGTGCTGCAAGGCGTTGCCGGTCGGGCAAGTGTTGAGGAAAGCGTTCAGGGCTTCGTGATACCACTGGAACAGCCGCGCTTGCGGGCTGGTTTCCAGATAAGGCACATGCAGCTCGATGACGTGTTTCTGGCCGATCCGGTCCAGACGGCCGATGCGCTGCTCCAGCAAGTCCGGGTGGGACGGCAGGTCGAACAGCACCAGGTGATGAGCGAACTGGAAGTTGCGACCCTCACTGCCGATTTCCGAGCAGATCAGCACCTGGGCGCCGAACTCTTCGTCGGCGAAATAGGCCGCCGCGCGGTCACGCTCCAGGATGTTCATGCCTTCGTGGAACACCGTGGCCGGAATGCCGGAGCGCACGCGCAAGGCGTCTTCCAGGTCCATGGCGGTTTCGGCGTGAGCACAGATCACCAGCACCTTGGTGCGTTTGAGCATCTTCAGGGTGTCGATCAGCCACTCGACCCGCGGGTCGAAACGCCACCAGCGTTCTTCTTCGCTGGCGTCCGGCTGGGCCTGGAAGCTGACTTCCGGGTACAGCTCGGCGTGATCGCCCAACGGCAATTCGAGGTATTCGGCCGGGCAGAGTAGAGGGTAGGCATGCAGCTTGCGCTCGGGGAAGCCTTGCACGGCGGCGCGGGTGTTGCGGAACAGCACGCGGCCAGTGCCGTGGCGGTCCAGCAATTCGCGCACCAGGCGGGCGCTGGCTTCGACATCGCCATCATTGACAGCGGTCAGCAATGCTTCGCCTTCATTGCCCAGGAAGCCGTGGATGGTCTTGTGGGCCTCAGGCGAGAGGCGGCCTTTGTCCAGCAACTCCTGCACGGCTTCGGCCACCGGGCGATAGTTTTCGCTCTCGGCGCGGAAGGCCTTGAGATCATGGAAGCGGTTCGGATCCAGCAGGCGCAGGCGGGCGAAGTGGCTGTCCTGACCCAGTTGTTCCGGAGTCGCGGTCAGCAGCAGTACGCCCGGGATGGTTTCGGCAAGCTGCTCGACCAGGGCGTATTGCGGGCTGACCTGGTCTTCGTGCCACACCAGGTGATGGGCCTCGTCGACCACCATCAGGTCCCAGCCGGCGGCGAACAGCGCGTCCTGGGCCTTTTCATCGTCCACCAGCCACTCCAACGCCACCAGGGCCAGTTGGGTGTCTTCGAACGGGTTGCTGGCATCGCTTTCGATGAAGCGTTCTTCGTCGAACAGTGCGACCTGCAGGTTGAAGCGCCGGCGCATTTCCACCAGCCACTGGTGCTGGAGGTTTTCCGGCACCAGGATCAGGACGCGGTTGGCGCGGCCGGACAGCAATTGACGGTGGATGACCAAGCCGGCCTCGATGGTCTTGCCCAGGCCCACTTCGTCGGCCAGCAATACCCGCGGCGCAATGCGGTCGGCCACTTCACGGGCAATGTGCAGTTGGTGGGCAATCGGCTGGGCACGTACGCCGCCCAGGCCCCAAAGCGAAGACTGCAATTGGCGACTGGTGTGTTCCAGGGTGTGGTAGCGCAGGGAGAACCAGGCCAGCGGGTCAATCTGGCCGGCGAACAGACGGTCGCTGGCCAGGCGGAACTGGATGAAGTTCGACAGTTGGGTCTCGGGCAGGGTGACGACTTCGTTCTGCCCGTTGAGGCCGTGGTAGACCAGCAGCCCATCGACGTCATCGACTTCGCGCACGGTCATCTTCCAGCCTTCGAAGTGAGTGATCACATCGCCCGGCGAAAACCGTACACGGGTAAGTGGCGCATTCCGTAGCGCGTACTGGCGAGTGTCGCCAGTGGCCGGATAGAGCACGGTCAACAAGCGGCCGTCCTGTGCCAGAACGGTGCCTAAACCCAGCTCGGCTTCGCTGTCACTGATCCAGCGTTGCCCCGGTTGATACTGCTGCGCCATGCTGCCTGACTCCCGCCTTGAAAAAGCCGGTTATCTTAACGGAAGGATCCTTCAGACCAAAGGATTTACGTACGCTGATTCATTACCAACGGCACGGAACTTACGCTTGCCCAGCGATCAAACAAGCTCGGCCCTGGTGATCGCTGCAATTGCCAACTGGGTCACAAGTTTCAGACCGGCGGTTCAAGCTGCCACTTTAGCCGCCGACAACCTGAAGACAGGAGAACTTTATGTTGCCACCCATGCTCCCTTTGAGCGCCGTACCCATCACCGCTCAACAGGATCCGGTTCGCCAGCGACCGGATATACCGCCCGTGGTCCCGGTGCAGCAAAGCTCCAACGAAAGCACCATCGACCTGCAAAAACGCGATCCGGAAGAGACCGCTCTGCTGTTGCGCGAGGAGCAGCGTCGCCAGCAGGAACGCGAGCGCCGCCGCCGCGAGGCCGATGAAGACCCTGAAGAGCACCTGGCCGTACCGGGTACCGAACTCAACGCCGACAACACCGTACCGGTGGTGCCGCTGATCGACGACGAGACACGCCAGGGCCTGTGGGTCGATATCCAGATCTGATCCAGGCGTTTGCCTGCATCCACAGGCTGGTCAACGCCGCCAACAGCCCGCATCATGGGCGCATCCGCAATTCACTGCACGATGCCCACACGCCATGAGCCAAGAAGACAAACTGATCGACCTCAGCGCTGAGCGCGCCAAGCGCGTTCACGACCTCAACGAAAAACGCCTCAATGAAGTCCGCCAGGCCTTCGAGCAGGCCATGCCGTTGGGCAAGCCCAAGAAAAAGCCGAAGAACAAGCCGAAAAAGCGCTGAACCCCCTCGATCCATTGATGCAGATCAGTTATTTCCCCACCTTTGCGCTCCGTTGCGGGCGTTATTGACCCCGGTCAATTTTCATCCAGGCCTGATTGGTTACCTTGAACCCATCGCAACAGGGGCAAGACCAGGAGGCTAGTCATGTTTTTCGATAATGTGGTGTTTGCCGGGGTGTTGACGGTCGGCCTCATGTTCGTGTTTTTCGCAGGTTTCGGATTATTCATCTGGAAAGATGCACACAAGCGGAAAAAACCGTAGGTCTTTCCGGCTACAACGAGCACGCAAGGCATTTTGGGCGACTTCGGTCGCCCTTTTTTTTTGCGATTTTTCAGGCCTACACCAAACTCCTGTGGGAGCGGGCTTGCTCGCGAAAGCGGTGTGTCAGCCACTGTCCAGGTAACTGACCCAATGCCTTCGCGAGCAAGCCCGCTCCCACAGGGAGAGTGGTGGTGTTAGGCATAAAAAAAGGTGCGAACCGTAAGGGTCGCACCTTTTTTGCAAGCCGCTGGAATCAGCTACCCAGGGCCTTGGACGCCAGCCAGAACAGCCCGGCCGACAGCGCCACCGTCGCTGGCAGGGTCAATACCCAGGCCAGCAGGATGGTTCGTACCGTGCCACCTTGCAGGCCGCTCTTGTTGGCGACCATGGTGCCGGCCACGCCCGAGGACAGCACGTGGGTGGTGGAAACCGGCAGGCTGAAGATATTCGCCATGCCGATCATGCACGCGGTGGTGATCTGCGCCGACATGCCCTGGGCGTAGGTCATGCCTTGCTTGCCGATCTTCTCGCCGATGGTCAGCACGACACGTTTCCAGCCAACCATGGTGCCCAGGCCCAGCGCCAGTGCGACAGCCAGGATCACCCAGAACGGGGCGTATTCGGTGGTGGCGGTCAGGTCCTTGCGCAGCTTGTTCAGGTCGTCTTTCTCACGGGCCGCCAGGCCTGGCAACTTGCCAACCTTCTTCGCCGTGTCGTCCAGGCAAAGCAGGTAGCGACGAACCTCGATGCGTCGTTCCGACGGCAGCGAGTGGTAGTCCGCCACGCCTTTGAGCGTGTCGAGCAGGGCATTGATGGTCGGCTCGGTCTGCTGCGGGTTGCAGCGGAACTTCTCCGGCAGATCGCCTTTCACGCTTTTGCCCAGCGCCAGGTATTCACCCAGGGATTCGTTGTTGCGTTGGTAGAACTGGCTCAGGTGCAGGGTCGCGTCACGGGTCCGTTCGATCTGGTAGGTGGTGCTGCCCAGGTCGAGTACGAATTGCGCCGGCACGATACCGATCAGCACCAGCATGATCAGGCCGATGCCTTTCTGGCCATCGTTGGAACCGTGGACAAAGCTGACGGCCATGGCCGAGATCACCAGTACCAGGCGATTCCAGAACGGCGGGTGCTTCTTATCGTCGATCTTGCGGCGCTGTTCCGGTGTCTTGTGCATCTTCGACAGCGGGCGCCACCATTTCAGAGCGATCAGCACCAGGGCGGCGATCAGGAAGCCGGCCATGGGCGAGAACACCAGGGAGGCGCCGATATCGATCGCCTTCTGCCAGTTCACCCCATCGGCCAACGGGATATCGTTGATCAGGGCGTTGGCCAGGCCCACGCCGAGGATCGAGCCAATCAACGTGTGGGAACTGGAGGCCGGGATACCGAAGTACCAGGTGCCCAGGTTCCAGGTGATGGCCGCTGCGAGCAGCGAAAACACCATGGCCAGCCCGTGTCCGGTGTTCACATTGATCAGCAGCTCCACGGGCAGCAGGTGAACGATGGCGTACGCCACCCCCACGCCGCCCAGCAGCACACCGAGGAAATTGAACACACCGGAAAAGAACACCGCCAGGTGAGGCGGCATAGCTTTGGTGTAGATAACAGTGGCAACCGCGTTAGCGGTGTCATGAAAGCCGTTGATGAACTCGAAGGCGAGGACAAAAGCCAGGGCGAGCAAGAGGCTCACGAGCACCCAAGCATCCAGTCCGCTGAATAAATCGATCATGAAGGTTTTCTGACCCGGTCGTAAGGGGGCGCGATTATGCCAGAAAACCTTGGCAATCGATGCATTGCCTGCTCATCGGTAACATTCTTCAACGAAATAATTTGTAGGAAAGCCTCAAGGGCGAGGTTTTCCGCGGGACGCGTAACCCCTTGATTCAGGGGGGCAAAGCGCATCTGGCCGGGATCACCGCCAGCGGTAGGACGCCTCGAGGGATTGTATGAAATATCTGAAAAGGAGGTCGGCCATGACCCTTCCCGACCGTCGGACGGGAGCGGATGGCGGCCCGCTCATGGCGGGCGTGCGCTACGGTTTCCGGCCTGGGTGGTGGCCGGAGACCTCTTCACAAGAACATCGGGCCCGGAGCGTCACTGCTCTTCGGCTTTGAGTTCTTTTTCCATTTTCTGGAGTTCCTGGGTGAAGGCCTGGTCCTGAACGGTGGCGCGCTTACGCCAAGGCTTGCGTTCCGGTTCAGGTTGCGCGGCGTAGGTGGTGACTTCCCCGCCGTAAACTTCCTTGTAACGTTGTTCCTGGCGCTCAAGTTCCGCGCGCAGTTCGTCTTTCGTCACAGTTTTACCTAAATTAATTGAAGTTGAATCTGGTGATACGCACTGCATGTGGACATGCAGACGGCCACGGCACCAGAGCTGACAGCTGACGTAGCATCAGGGCTTCGCGTTGTTACCAAACAGGGGAAGCGACCATGAAGGTGCTTCGGGCACCGGGGTAGCGACCACGATGCCTGCGTACGGGAACGGTCGATTGGCCGTACCGTCGCTGTTTTGCATTATAGCGGTCCAGCCGAATAACACTATCGGGAAAAAGTAAAAGACGTTGTTGTTGTGTGAACTCATGTTTGTATGTGCAACTTGTATCACAGCTTGCAGAAAGATGCCGGCGAGTGCCAGTAACCAGATGCCATTGAGGCCAACAAGTTCAAATATCGCCAGCCCCTTCACGGCAAACCGCGTGTCACTGTTTCCTTCGACTTACTGGCGAACGCACGCGCGGCTGGCCAACACACGGGTCTGATTGCGATTATCGGTCGACGGTTCGATAATCGAACGATCTTGGCCGGCAGCCCTTGCTTGCCCATCGTGCAGCCGTTTGAATAGCCGTCACTTCCGGGGAAGGATCAGACATGAACGACCAATTGCGCAATGCCTTCACTTCCGTCGCGCCACCGATCGTCGCCTCGCCGGCCAAGCGAATCCAGGCGCTGACCGGCGATCCTGACTTCATGACCTCCTTGGCCCGCGGGTTGGCCGTGGTCCAGGCCTTCCAGGAGCGCAAGCGGCACCTGACCATCGCCCAGATCAGCCATCGCACGGAAATTCCCCGCGCCGCCGTCAGACGTTGCCTGCATACCTTGATCAAGCTTGGCTACGCCACCACGGACGGGCGTACCTATTCGCTGTTGCCTAAAGTGTTGACCCTCGGTCACGCCTATCTGTCCTCCACGCCCCTGGCCGTTTCTGCCCAGCCGTACCTGGACCGCATGAGCGAGCAACTGCACGAAGCCTGCAACATGGCCACGCTTGAAGGCGACGACATCCTCTATATCGCCCGTTCCGCCACCACCCAGCGCCTGATCTCGGTTGACCTGTCGGTGGGCGGGCGCCTTCCCGCCTATTGCACCTCGATGGGCAGGATTCTCCTGGCGGCCCTGGATGACGCTTCGTTGCGCGATTACCTCGACCATGCCGACCTGCAAGCCAAGACCAGCCGCACTTTGCATACACCCGAGGCGTTGCTCGAATGCCTGCAACAGGTGCGCCAGCAGGGCTGGTGCATCGTCGACCAGGAACTGGAACAGGGCCTGCGTTCGATTGCCGTGCCGGTGTACGACGCTTCCGGCCAAGTGGTGGCCGCGCTCAACGTCAGCACCCATGCTGGGCGGGTCAGCCGCAATGAGCTGGAACAGCGCTTCCTGCCAGGCTTGCTGGGGGCCAGTCGCGACCTGAGCGCGCAACTGTTCACTTAAGCTGTTCGATAAACGCACACAGTCGGCGACGATGAATTGACGGTATTTGCCTGGCCTCATTAATGTCGCGCAGCGTCATCCGGCGTGTTTCGCCGGTCTCTGATTCGTTCGCCTGCGTTTCTTGCGTGGAATAAAAATAAAATGAACCAGCCCCAGACCTCCGTAGGCAACTGCCTCGACGTGCAGTCCTTTATCAATGCCCAACCCATTTCGCGCTATCAGTGGCGGGTGGTGATCCTCTGTTTCCTGATTGTGTTCCTTGACGGCCTCGACACCGCGGCCATGGGGTTCATCGCCCCGGCCTTATCCCAGGACTGGGGCATCGATCGCGCCAGCCTCGGCCCGGTGATGAGCGCCGCGCTGATCGGCATGGTGTTTGGCGCACTGGGCTCAGGGCCGCTGGCTGACCGCTTCGGGAGAAAAGTCGTACTGGTGGGCGCGGTCCTGCTGTTCGGCGCGTTCAGCCTGGCGTCGGCCTACAGCACTAACGTCGATCAATTGCTGGTCTTGCGTTTCCTGACTGGCCTGGGTTTAGGCGCCGGCATGCCGAACGCCACCACCTTGCTCTCGGAATATACCCCGGAGCGCAAGAAGTCCTTGCTGGTGACCAGCATGTTCTGCGGTTTCAACCTGGGCATGGCCGGCGGCGGGTTCATCTCCGCCAAGCTGATACCGGCGTTTGGCTGGCACAGCCTGCTGCTGATTGGCGGGATCCTGCCGTTGATCCTGGCGGTGGTATTGCTGTTCTGGCTGCCGGAGTCGGCGCGTTACTTGGTGGTGCGCAATCGCGGTACCGACAAAGTGCGCAAGACCCTGGCACCCATCGAGCCGCATACCGTGGCCCAAGCGGCGAGCTTCAGTGTGCCGGAACAGAAAACCGTGAAAGCCCGTAACGTACTGGCGGTGATTTTCTCCGGCAGCTACAGCGCCGGCACCTTGCTGCTGTGGCTGACCTATTTCATGGGGCTGGTGATCGTCTACCTGCTGACCAGTTGGCTGCCGACCTTGATGCGCGACAGCGGCGCGAGCATGGAACAGTCCGCGTTTATCGGCGCGTTGTTTCAATTCGGCGGCGTGTTGAGCGCCGTCTTCGTGGGTTGGGCGATGGACCGGTTCAATCCGCACAAGGTCATCGGCCTGTTCTATCTGATGGCCGGGGTGTTTGCCTACGCGGTGGGGCAGAGCCTGGGCAATATCACTTTGCTCGCTACCCTGGTGCTGGTGGCGGGCATGTGTGTCAACGGCGCGCAATCGGCGATGCCTTCCCTTGCGGCGCGTTTCTATCCGACCCAGGGCCGGGCCACCGGCGTCTCGTGGATGCTGGGTATCGGTCGCTTCGGGGCGATCCTCGGGGCCTGGATGGGCGCGACCCTGCTTGGCCTGGGCTGGAATTTCGAGCAGGTCCTGACCGCGCTGGTCATCCCCGCCGCCCTGGCGACCACGGCGGTGGTGATCAAGGGCATGGTCAGCCATGCGGATGCGACCTGAGCCAACGGCATAACCCTTGTGGGAAGACAAAACTGTGGGCAGGCAGGATCCCTGTGGGAGCCGAGCTTGCTCGCGATAGCGGTGGATCAGGCATGTATCCATCGCTGACACATCACCATCGCGAGCAAGCTCGGCTCCCACAGGGTCTGCTCTCACGGGGGGGCTCCGTGTACTTTGGTAGATCGATAGCCAAACAACAATCTGTTCGATAAACGAACACTCAGTCGATTATCGGATTGTTTGGCGTTATCCCGAAGCTTAATCTTCAGTCACCTCGGCGCTTAACCTCGCGCTTTTTTCTTCATGTCGGTCTACTGGAAAACGGGAGCCTGCCCCATGGCTGAAATCCTTTCGCTGCACGACGCGGTGAAGCAATTCGTCAACGACGGCGATACCGTCGCGCTCGAAGGCTTCACTCACCTGATTCCTACGGCGGCGGGTCATGAAATCATTCGCCAGGGCAAGAAAGATCTGACCCTGGTGCGCATGACGCCTGACCTGATCTATGACCAGTTGATCGGCGCCGGTTGTGCTCGCAAGTTGATTTTCTCCTGGGGCGGCAACCCTGGCGTCGGGTCGTTGCACCGCTTGCGCGATGCCGTGGAGAAACAGTGGCCGCACCCGCTGGAGATCGAGGAACACAGCCACGCCGACCTGGCTAACGCCTACGTCGCCGGCGCCTCCGGCCTGCCATTCGCGGTGTTGCGGGCCTACGCCGGCTCCGACCTGCCGAAGGTCAACCCGCTGATCAAGAGCGTGACCTGTCCCTTCACTGGTGAAGTCTTGGCCGCCGTGCCTTCGGTGCGCCCGGACATCACGGTGATCCACGCCCAGAAAGCCGACCGCAAGGGCAACGTGCTGCTGTGGGGCATCCTCGGTGTGCAGAAAGAAGCCGCCCTGGCCGCCAAGCGTTGCATCGTCACCGTGGAAGAAATCGTCGACGACCTGAATGCGCCGATGAACGCCTGCGTGCTGCCGACCTGGGCGTTGAGCGCGGTGTGCCACGTACCGGGCGGTGCTCATCCGTCCTACGCCCACGGTTACACCGAGCGTGACAACCGTTTCTACCAGGCGTGGGACCCGATCGCCCGGGACCGTGAGACCTTTACCGCCTGGATCAACGAATACATCCATGGCACTAAAGACTTCAGTGAATTCCAGGCCAGACTGGCAGCCGCTTCGCAGGTGAAACCATGACCTACTCCACCAACGAAATGATGACCGTCGCCGCGGCGCGTCGCTTGAAAAACAATGCCGTGTGCTTCGTTGGCATCGGCCTGCCGTCGAAAGCAGCCAACTTGGCGCGCTTGACCTCGTCGCCGGACGTCGTGCTGATCTACGAGTCCGGCCCGATCGGTGCCAAGCCCAGCGTGCTGCCGCTGTCCATCGGCGACGGTGAGCTGGCGGAAACCGCCGATACCGTCGTACCGACCGGTGAGATTTTTCGCTACTGGCTGCAGGGCGGGCGTATCGACGTCGGTTTTCTTGGCGCGGCCCAGGTCGACCGTTTCGGCAACATCAACACTACGGTGGTGGGTGACTACCACCAGCCGAAAGTCCGCCTGCCGGGTGCCGGTGGCGCACCGGAAATCGCCGGCTCGGCCAAGAGTGTGTTGATCATCCTCAAGCAGTCCGCGCGTTCGTTTGTCGACAAGCTGGATTTCATCACCTCGGTCGGCCATGGTGAAGGTGGCGATTCGCGCAAGCGTCTCGGTCTGCCGGGCGCAGGGCCCGTGGGCATCATCACCGACTTGTGCATCATGGAGCCGGAAGCCGGCAGTCATGAATTCGTGGTCACCGCGCTGCACCCCGGCGTGACCCGCGAACAAGTCATTGCGGCCACTGGATGGGCGATCCGTTTCGCCGACCAGGTGCAAACCACCGCCGAGCCGACCGAGGTGGAGCTGCGCGCCCTGCGCGACCTGGAAGCTCGCACCGCGGCGGCCCACGGCCAGGCACCGGGAGAAGCCTGATGCGCGACGTTTATATCTGTGATGCGATTCGAACCCCCATCGGTCGGTTTGGCGGCGGTTTGTCCACCGTGCGCGCCGATGACCTGGCGGCCGTGCCGATCAAGGCGTTGATGGAACGCAACCCATCGGTGGACTGGAGTGCCGTGGACGAGGTGTTCCTCGGCTGTGCCAACCAGGCCGGCGAAGACAACCGCAACGTGGCGCGCATGGCGCTGCTGTTGGCGGGCCTGCCGGAAAGCATTCCCGGCGTGACCCTCAATCGTCTTTGCGCCTCGGGCATGGACGCCATTGGCACGGCGTTCCGCGCCATCGCCAGCGGCGAGATGGAATTGGCGATTGCCGGCGGCGTGGAGTCGATGTCCCGTGCGCCGTTCGTGATGGGCAAGGCCGACACCGCGTTCTCCCGCAACATGAAACTGGAAGACACCACCATCGGCTGGCGCTTCATCAACCCGTTGATGAAAGCCCAGTACGGCGTGGATGCGATGCCCCAGACCGCCGATAACGTGGCCGATGACTACGCCGTGTCCCGCGCCGACCAGGACGCTTTCGCCTTGCGCAGCCAACAGCGCACGGCGGCGGCCCAGGCAGCAGGCTTTTTCGCCGAAGAAATCGTACCGGTGCGCATCACCCATAAAAAAGGCGAAACCGTGGTCGAGCAGGACGAACATCCTCGCGCCGACACCACGCTGGAGACCTTGAGCAAACTCAAACCGGTCAATGGCCCGGACAAGACCGTCACCGCCGGCAACGCCTCGGGTGTGAACGATGGCGCGGCGGCGTTGATCCTGGCATCGGCCGAAGCGGTGAAAAAACATGGCCTGACGCCGCGGGGCAAAGTGCTGGGCATGGCCAGTGCCGGTGTCGCGCCTCGGGTGATGGGCATCGGCCCGGTGCCGGCGGTGCGCAAGCTTACTGAACGCCTGGGCCTGGCCGTCGCGGATTTCGATGTGATCGAACTCAATGAAGCGTTTGCCAGCCAGGGCCTGGCGGTGCTGCGTGATTTGGGGCTGGCGGACGATGCGCCGCAGGTCAACCCGAACGGTGGCGCCATCGCCCTCGGTCATCCACTGGGCATGAGTGGGGCACGCTTGGTGATGACGGCGCTGCACCATCTGGAAAAGACCGGCGGCAGGAAAGGCCTGGCGACCATGTGTGTCGGCGTCGGCCAGGGTCTGGCATTGGCAATCGAACGCGTCTGACGCGTCGCTCTACTAATAAGAAACCGAGGAATGCTACATGACTGACAAGCCTGGTTATCGTCGCCCTCAAGCGGGCACCCAGCCGGAGTATCTGCACCCGCCGTACCAGTCCACCAACCTGCGCTCGCCGTCCAAGCCATTGGTGTTCCTGCCGCATTCGCTGTCGGAAATTACCGGCCCGACTGTCGGCGCCGACCGCTTGCAGGAAAAGGACCACGACCTGACCGCCCAGCATGCCGGCGAGCCACTGGGGGAGCGGATCATCATTCACGGGCGCGTGCTGGATGAGCACGGCCAGCCGGTGCCGGGCATCCTGGTGGAGATCTGGCAGGCCAACGCCGCCGGTCGCTACAACCATGACCGTGACAACCATGATGCGCCGCTGGACCCGAATTTCACCGGCACCGGTCGTACCGTCACCGACGCCGACGGCTGGTATCAGTTCCAGACCATCAAGCCCGGCGCTTATCCGTGGGGCAACCACCACAACGCCTGGCGCCCGGCGCATATCCATTTCTCACTGTTCGGGCCGAGCATTCTGACGCGCCTGGTGACGCAGATGTATTTCCCGGGCGATCCGTTGCTCGAATACGACCCGATCTACAACTGCGTGCCGGACACCCGCGCCAAAGAACGCCTGATCGCCCGTTTCGACCTGGAAAAAACCGTCCCTCACTATGCCCTCGGTTACCGCTGGGACATCGTCTTGCGCGGCCGCGATGCCACGCCGATGGAGAAATAAGATGACGCTCACCGCCACCACGTCCCACACCGTTGGCCCGTACTACCACATCGGCCTGACCTGGCTGAACCGCGAAGACCTGACCGTCGCACAAACCCTCGGCCAGCGCGTGGCGATCACCGGGCAGGTGGTCGACGGTAACGGCCAGTTCGTCAACGACGCGATGCTGGAAGTCTGGCAGGCCAACGCCGCCGGCAAATACGCTCACCCGGAAGACGACCAGGACAAACCCCTGGACCCGCACTTCGAAGGCTTCGGCCGGGTGCCGGTGGATGCCGAAGGGCGTTTTCGCTTCACCACCATCAAGCCGGGCACCGTACCGGGGTTGGCAGGCACGACCCAGGCACCGCACCTGGTGGTGCTGGTGTTCGCACGCGGGCTGGTCAAGCATTTGCTGACGCGCATCTACTTCGACGGCGAACCGGCCAACGAAACCGACCCGCTGCTGGCCTGCGTGCCCGAAGAACGTCGCGCCACTATCGTGAGCAAGCCTGATGCGTCGGGCGTGTATCAGTGGAACGTAATCCTGCAGGGAACGGATGCCGAGACGGTGTTCTTCGACTACTGAGTAATTGCACCTGTGGGAGCGAGCTTGCTCGCGATAGCGGTGGGTCAGCTTGCATCCATTATTGATGGTGCCGCCCTCATCGCGAGCAAGCTCGCTCCCACAGGGTGCCAGTACAGGCAATGCAATACTGTGGAACGGGAGTGTTACGAAGTGTGTCTAGAATTCGTCAGTCCCTAACGAGTGAACAAACCCATGACCATCCCAATCAGCAGTCACTACACCGGTGAAGAGCGCAGCAAGCGCATCTTCGCCATCGTCGGTGCTTCATCCGGCAACCTGGTCGAATGGTTCGACTTCTACGTCTATGCGTTCTGCGCGATTTATTTCGCCCCGGCGTTCTTCCCCTCGGACAACCCGACGGTGCAACTGGTCAACACGGCCGGTGTGTTTGCCGCGGGGTTCCTGATGCGACCCATTGGTGGCTGGATTTTCGGTCGAGTGGCGGACCGTCACGGGCGCAAGAATTCGATGATGATCTCGGTGCTGATGATGTGCTTCGGCTCGTTGCTCATCGCCTGCCTGCCCGCCTACAACGACATCGGCGTCTGGGCGCCGGTACTGCTGTTGTTCGCGCGTTTGCTGCAAGGCCTGTCGGTGGGCGGCGAATACGGCACCACCGCCACCTACATGAGCGAAGTCGCCCTCAAGGGCCAACGTGGCTTTTTCGCCTCATTCCAGTACGTGACACTGATCGGCGGGCAACTGCTGGCGGTGTCGCTGGTGGTGATCCTGCAACAGTTTCTCAACGAAGATGAATTGCGCGCCTACGGCTGGCGTATCCCATTTGTGGTGGGGGCGGCTGCGGCGTTGATTTCCCTGTTGCTGCGGCGTTCCCTGAAGGAAACCAGCAGCAAGGAAATGCGCGAGAACAAGGACGCCGGCAGCATTACGGCGCTGTTTCGCGACCACAAGGCGGCGTTCATTACCGTACTGGGCTACACCGCCGGCGGCTCGCTGATTTTCTATACCTTCACCACCTACATGCAGAAATACCTGGTGAACACCGCCGGCCTGCACGCCAAGACCGCCAGCTACATCATGACCGGCGCGCTGTTTCTCTATATGTGCATGCAGCCGCTGTTTGGCATGCTCGCGGACAAGATCGGCCGGCGTAACTCCATGCTCTGGTTCGGTGCCCTGGGGGCGTTGTGCACGGTGCCGATCCTGCTGACCCTCAAAAGCATCAGCAGCCCGTTCCTGGCGTTTGTCCTGATCACGTTGGCGCTGGCGATCGTCAGTTTCTACACCTCCATCAGTGGCCTGGTGAAAGCCGAGATGTTTCCACCTGAAGTGCGGGCGCTGGGAGTAGGGTTGGCCTATGCGGTGGCCAATGCGATTTTTGGCGGATCGGCCGAATACGTCGCCTTGAGCCTGAAAGCCCAGGGCATGGAGAACGCCTTTTATTGGTATGTCACGGTGATGATGGTGGTGGCGTTCCTGTTCAGCTTCCGCCTGCCCAAGCAACCGGCGTATTTGCACCACGACCTGTGAGTGATGCACCTAAGGCTTGTTAGATTCATTGTGGCGAGGGAGCTTGCTGTGGCGAGGGGATTTATCCCCGCTGGGGCGCGAAGCGGCCCTAAATATCAGCAACCCGTTATGGCTGACAGATTGTGTTGACTGCTGAGGGGGCTATTGCGCAGCCCAGCAGGAGCAATCTCTGGCCACAGAGGCATCCACCTTCCGAAGGATTGTTTATGAGCGAACGACCGGGCAATCAGCTGTTCGATGCCTACTTCACGGCCCGCGACATGCGCGAGGTGTTCTGCGATGCGGGGCGGGTCCAGGCCATGCTGGATGTCGAGGCCGCGCTGGCCCGGGCCGAGGCACGGGTAGGGTTGATCCCCCAGGACGCGGTGGCGCCGATCGAGAACGCCTGCCGTGCCCAGTTGTACGATTTTTCGGCATTGAGCGAAGCGATTGCCAGTGCCGGCAATTCGGCGATTCCGCTGGTCAAGGCGTTGGGCAAGCGCATCGCCACCCAGAGCGCCGAAGCCGAACGCTACGTGCACCTGGGCGCCACTAGCCAGGACGTGATGGACAGCGGATTGGTGCTGCAACTGCGCCAGGCGTTGGGCTTGATCGAGGGCGAGTTGGCGCAACTGGCCGCCACCCTGGCCCGACAAGCCGAACGTTATGCCGCCACGCCGTTGGCCGGGCGCACCTGGCTGCAACACGCGACGCCGGTGACCCTGGGCATGAAAATCGCCGGTTGGTTGGGGGCTGTCACTCGCAGTCGCCAACGCTTGCGGGAGCTCAAGCCGCGCTTGCTGGTGCTGCAATTCGGCGGTGCCTCCGGAACGCTCGCCGCATTGGGTGAACAGGCGCTGCCGGTCGCCGAAGCCTTGGCCGCCGAACTGCAACTGACCCTGCCGGAACAGCCGTGGCACACCCAGCGTGACCGCCTGGTGGAGTTCGGCGCGGTGCTGGGGTTGGTCGCCGGCAGCCTGGGCAAATTGGGCCGCGACATCAGCCTGTTGATGCAAACCGAGGCCGGCGAAGCGTTCGAACCCTCCGCGCCGGGCAAGGGCGGTTCATCCACCATGCCGCACAAGCGCAACCCGGTGGGCGCGGCCGTGCTGATCGGCGCAGCGACGCGAGTACCAGGTTTGTTGTCGACGCTGTTCAGCGCCATGCCCCAGGAACACGAGCGCAGCCTGGGCCTGTGGCACGCCGAATGGGAAACCCTGCCGGAAATCTGCTGCCTGGTCTCCGGTGCCTTGCAACAGGCGCGGCTGCTGGCCGAAGGGCTGGAAGTGGATGCTGTGCGCATGGCCCGCAACCTGGAACTGACCCAGGGCTTGGTGTTGGCCGAAGCGGTGAGCATCGTTCTGGCCCAGCGTGTGGGACGCGACACGGC
The DNA here is from genome assembly GCF_054671965.1 of Pseudomonas sp. H3_A02. Taxonomy (NCBI): domain Bacteria; kingdom Pseudomonadati; phylum Pseudomonadota; class Gammaproteobacteria; order Pseudomonadales; family Pseudomonadaceae; genus Pseudomonas; species Pseudomonas sp. H3_A02. Next base: position 6,247,690 of record NZ_CP162807.1, on the reverse strand, counting down.
GCATCATTTACTGGAGCAATGCTGCAAGCGCGCCGTGGCCGAACAGCGGCATCTACGCGAGGTGCTGGGGGACGAACCCCAGGTCACCGCGCAGCTATCCGCGACCGAGCTTGATCATTTGCTTGACCCGGCCCATTACCTCGGACAAGCCCAGACTTGGGTCGCCCGAGCCGTGGCCGAACACCTTGCCTTGAACGCCTGAAAGGAGATTGTTGTGGGATTCGTCAAACTCGCCGAGGGCGATCTGAATTACCGATTGGACGGGCCGCAAGACGCCCCGGTGCTGGTGCTCTCCAACTCCCTGGGCACCGATTTGCACATGTGGGACGAGCAGGTCGTGGCCTTCAGCGAACACTTTCGCGTGCTGCGTTTCGACACCCGTGGTCATGGTCAGTCGCTGGTGACCGAAGGCCCCTACAGCATCGAACAACTGGGCCGCGACGTGCTGGCGATGCTCGATGCCCTGGGCATCGACAAGGTGCATTTCTGTGGCTTGTCCATGGGTGGGCTGATTGGCCAGTGGTTGGGCATCAATGCTGGCGAGCGCCTGCGCAAACTGGTGGTGTGCAACACCGCTGCCAAGATAGGCGACCCGTCGGTGTGGAACCCACGCATCGAAACCGTGCTGCGTGACGGCAAGGATGCTATGGTGGCGTTGCGCGACGCCTCGATTGCCCGTTGGTTTACCCCGGACTTTGCCGAGGCCCAGCCTGCGACGGCAAAAAAAATCACTGACATGCTGGCCGCGACCTCGCCCCAGGGTTATGCCGCCAACTGTGCGGCGGTGCGCGATGCCGATTTCCGCGAGCAGTTGTCATCGATCCGCGTGCCGCTGCTGGTGATCGCCGGCACCGAAGATGCCGTGACACCGCCGTCGGGTGGGCACTTTATCCAGGAGCGGGTCAGTGGGGCCGAGTACGCCGAGTTCCATGCCGCGCACCTGTCCAACGTCCAGGCTGGCGCGGCGTTCAGCACGCGGGTGCTGGATTTCCTGCTTGATTCTGGCCGGGCCTGAGGAGTTTTCTGTGGACGAGAAACAACGTTACGACGAAGGCATGCAAGTACGCCGCGCGGTGCTGGGCGATGCCCACGTCGATCGCAGCCTCAATGCCCTGACCGAATTCAACAGCGAATTCCAGGAGATGATCACCCGCCATGCCTGGGGCGACATCTGGACCCGCCCGGGCCTGCCGCGCCATACCCGCAGCCTGATCACCATCGCCATGCTGATTGGCATGAACCGCAACGAAGAACTCAAGCTGCACCTGCGCGCCGCTGCCAACAACGGCGTGAGCCGTAGCGAGATCAAGGAAGTGATCATGCAGAGCGCCATCTACTGCGGCATTCCGGCGGCCAATGCCACCTTCCACCTGGCCGAATCGGTCTGGGATGAACTGGGTGTCGAGTCCCGGACTTAAGCATCACCCCAACCCCTGTGGGAGCGAGCTTGCTCGCGATAGCGGTGGGTCAGCTGGCGACGATGTTGAATGTGATGACGCCATCGCGAGCAGGCTCGCTCCCACATGGATTTTTACTGGTCACCGGATCTGCGTTCACCCCCAAACTCCCTGTGGGAGTCAAGACTGTGGGAGCAAAGCTTGCTCGCGATGCAATGCCACACTCAACAGAAATGCCACTGACCCACCGCTATATCGCGAGCAAGCTTTGCTCCCACACTGGATCTTCAGTGAGTACACATTTTGTGCTCGACACAGATCCCCTGTGGGAGCGAGCTTGCTCGCGATGACGGTGGTACAGCTTCCATCCATGTTCGGCGTCTACAGCAGGCTGATCGGATAGCTGACGATCAACCGGTTCTCATCGAACTCATTGCTGCTGTAATCCCGGCGCATCGTCGAGTTGCGCCATTTCACATTGAGGCTTTTCAGCGCACCGCTCTGCACGGTATAGGCCAGCTCACTTTCACGGCCCCATTCCTTGCCGTCGTCGACCGTGGCGGTGTGCACGTTGTCACCGCTGATGTAGCGGTTCATCAGGGTCAGGCCCGGCACGCCGACGGCGGCGAAGTTGAAGTCATGGCGCAGTTGCCAGGATTTTTCCTTGGCGTTGTCGTAGCTGGAGTTGTAGCTGTCGTTCGCCAGGGTGCCGCCGCTGGTGCCGTTGACGCGCATCCAGGCGTCATCGCCGCCGACTTTTTGCAGGCCGACGTAGAAGGTGTTGCCGCCGTATTTGGCCGAGAGCATGGCGAACGCGGTTTTGTTGTCCAGGTCGCCGGCCAGCGCGCTGCCGTTTTCCTTGCCGGTGAAGTAGCCGAGGTTGGCGCCCAGGGTCCAATCGCCGATGGGTTGGCTGTGGGTCAGGTTGAAATATTGCTGCTGGTAGATGTCGGACAATTCCGCGTACCACACGCCGACTTGGGTGCGTTTTTCGTTGAAGGCGTATTCGCCGCCACCGAAATTGAAACGGTCGGAGGTGAACGCGCCGCGGCCGTTCATCGACATGTCTTCCATGCTCGCGTCGTTGCGCGGGCTGTTGCCACGGAACTGGCCGCCGTAGAGGCTCAGGCCGTTGATTTCGGTGGAGGTCACCTGGCCGCCACGGAAGGTTTGCGGCAGGGAGCGACCGTCGTCGGAACGCAGGATCGGCAGCACCGGCATCCATTCGCCGACCTTCAACTCGGTCTTCGATACCTTAGCCTTGAGGGCGACACCCAGGCGCCCGTAGTCATCGGCCGGACGACCATCGTCATGAATCGGCAACAGGGAAGTGTTCGCCGTGCCACGGCCGCCGTCGAGCTTGACCGAGTACATGCCCAGCACGTCCATGCCGAAACCGACCGTGCCCTGGGTGAAACCGGACTTGGCGTCGAGGATGAAGCTCTGGGTCCATTCCTCGGCTTTACCCTGGGCATTGTTCGGGTTGGTGAAGTTGCGGTTGATGTAGAAGTTACGCAGGTTGAGGTTGACCTTGGCATCCTCGATAAACCCCGATTCCGCCGCCAGGACGGGCAGGGCGGTACTGGTCAGGGCTACGGCAATGAGGCTGGGGAACAAGTGCTGTGTGGGTTTCATGGGCGTGTCTCTAATTGTTGTGGGCGAAGCGAGTCGTTGCCGCAACCTTGGGTTGCAGACGGTGCGGTGGAACTGGGCGCGCTGTTGATCAGCCGGACGAAGTAGGGCGTGTGGGCATGGCGACGAACCTGTTGTTATTGGTTTTGTGGGAGCGATGGTGAAGGGCCGCTCGGGATCGGTTCAATTGCTGTTTGCGGGTTTTGGGCGATTATCGAACGGCAAAAATTACATCGGCCCAATGCCATTCCTGTGGGAGCGAGCTTGCTCGCGATGGCGGCCTGTCAGTTGGCTTTGCTCTTGTTGACTGAGTACATATCCGTTTTCGCGGTAACGGCGACTTAGGGGGCCGCCCTTACGGCGGGTCACTTTTGAAGGCGCAAAAGTAACCAAAACGCTCCTGCCCCACCACTCGGCACCTCGCTTAGGCTCGGTGTGCCCGAACGCGGGCATTGTGGTTAACGGGGCGCCGAGATCAACGTCCACCACGAGGCGGCCTAGTAGCCGACCTGGCTCTCCTGGTCGTACACCCATCAGATCTGTTTGAGCAGGTCCTGTGGGAGCAAAGCTTGCTCGCGAAACAGGCGCCTCGGTTCCTGAAAGACCGCATCGCCTCCATCGCGGGCAAGCCTTGCTCCCACATAGGCCAGCGTTAAAGCGCACACAAACAAAAAGCCCACCTTCCGGTGGGCTTCGTGTTTCAGCGTTCAGGCTTCAAATCAGAACAATTTCAGTGGCGGCGCTTTCTCCGCCACCGGCTCGTTCTTGCCCGTCTCGGCATTCCAACCACCGCCCAATGCCTTGTACAGATTGACCTCGCTGGTCAGTTGCGCAAGGCGGTCAGTGATCAGCGACTGTTGCGCGCTGAACAACTGGCGCTGGGCGTCGAGGAAGGTCAGGTTGCTGTCGACGCCGATGCGATAGCGACGCTCGGCCAGGCGGTAGTAGTCCTGGTTGGCGGCAACGAAGTCGGTCTGGGCCTGCAACTGTTCGTTGTAGGTCTGGCGCGCGGCCAAGCCGTCGGAAACTTCCTGGAACGCTGTCTGAATCGACTTCTCGTACTGCGCGACGTTGATGTCTTTCTGAATCTTGGCGTAGTCCAGGCTCGCGCGCAGGCTGCCGGCGTTGAAGATCGGCAGGTTGATTTGCGGCGCGAAGGTCCAGGTGCCCGAACCGCCTTTGAACAGGCCGGACAGGTCCGGGCTCAGGGTGCCGGCGTTGGCCGTCAGGCTGATGCTCGGGAAGAACGCGGCCCGTGCGGCACCGATGTTGGCGTTGGCGGCCAGCAAGTTGCGTTCGGCCTGGAGGATGTCCGGACGACGTTGCAGCAGGTCCGATGGCAGCCCGGCCGGCACTTCGCTGAGCAAGTCATCACTCAACGGTTGCGAGTTCAGGTTGGCCGGCAGGCCTGTACCCAGCAGCAGGGTCAGGCTGTTCTCGTCCTGGGCGACCTGGCGGGTGTAGCGGGCCAGTTGCACACGGGCGTTTTCCACCGCGGTGCGCGCCTGGCTCAGGTCCAGGGCCGAGGCGACGCCGACTTCGGCGCTGCGCGAGGTCAGCTTGAAGCTTTGCTCGTAGGCCCCGAGAGTTTCCTGGGTCAGCTTGAGCAGTTCCTTGTCGGCCTGCCAGGTCAGGTAGGCATTGGCGACGTTGGCCACCAGGCTGATCTGGGTGCTACGGCGGGCTTCTTCAGTGGCAAAGTAGCTCTGCAGCGCTTGCTCGCTCAGGCTGCGAACCCGACCGAACAGGTCCAGTTCATAGGCGCTGATGCCCAAGGTCGCCGAATAGGAACTGCTGATCGCCGCTTCGCCGGTTTGCGAAGCCCGTGCCGGTACCCGCTGACGGTTGCCGGAGCCGGTGGCCGAGACCGCCGGGAACAGGTCCGCACGCTGGATGCGGTATTGCGCGGCGTAGGCATCGATGTTCAGCGCCGCGACGCGCAGGTCGCGGTTGTTTTCCAGGGCGACCTGGATCAGCTGTTGCAGCGCCGGGTCATGGAAAAACTGCTTCCAGCCTTGCTCGGCGGCGGCCTGGCCGGGCGCATTGGCCGCCTCGTAGGCCGGCCCTTGCGGGTATTGCGCCGCGACCGGTGCTTCGGGCCGCTGATAGTCGGGGATCAGCGAGCAGCCGCTGAGCACGATGGCGGCGATGGTCAGGGAGAGTAGCGACTTGCTCATTGGCCAGCCTCTTTGGAAGTTTCAGGAGTGTCGTGCCCGTCGGTATTTTTGCGACGGCCTATCGACGACACGGTCACGAAGAACAATGGCACCCAGAAGATTGCCAGGATGGTGGCGGTGAGCATACCGCCGATTACACCGGTACCGATGGCGTGCTGGCTGCCCGAACCGGCGCCGGTGGAGATTGCCAGCGGGACTACGCCGAGGACGAACGCCAGGGAGGTCATGATGATCGGTCGCAGACGCATCCTACAGGCTTCAACGGCGGCTTCCACCAGGGTTCGGCCCTGCTCGTGGAGTTCCTTGGCGAATTCCACGATCAGAATGGCGTTTTTCGCCGCCAGGCCGATGGTGGTCAACAAGCCCACCTGGAAGTACACGTCGTTGGACAGGCCGCGCAGGCTGGTCGCCAGCAGGGCCCCGATGATCCCCAGGGGAACCACGAGCATGACCGCGATCGGAATCGACCAGCTTTCGTACAGCGCCGCCAGGCACAGGAACACCATCAGCAGCGACAAGGCGTACAACGCTGGCGCCTGGGAGCCCGACAGACGTTCCTCGTAGGACAGGCCCGTCCAGGAAATGCCGACACCGGCCGGCAGCTTCTTGGCGATGGCTTCGACTTCGGCCATGGCTTCACCGGTGGAATAGCCTGGCGCCGGGGTGCCAAGGATTTCCATCGCTTCCACGCCGTTGTAACGCGCCAGTTTCGGCGAGCCGTAGACCCACTCACCTTTGGCGAACGCCGTGAACGGCACCATGGTCCCGGCGCTGTTGCGCACGTACCACTTCTGCAGGTCTTCGGGGCTCATGCGAGAACCGGGTTGGCCCTGCACGTACACCTTCTTCACCCGACCACGGTCGATGAAGTCGTTCACATAGCTACTGCCCAGGGCAATCGACAGGGTGTTGTTGATGTCCGACAAGGTGATGCCCAGCGCGCTGGCCTTCTCGTCATCGATTTCCAGCTGGTACTGCGGCTCGTCGTTCAGGCCGTTCGGACGCACCTGGGAGAGGATCTTGCTCTGGGACGCCATGCCGAGGAACTGGTTACGCGCCTCCATCAACTTGGCGTGGCCGATGCCGGCGCGGTCCTGCAGGAACACGTCGAAACCGGTGGCGTTACCCAACTCCAACACGGCCGGCGGGGCGAAGGCGAACACCATCGCGTCACGGAAGGTGAAGAAGTGCTGCTGGGCACGGGTCGCGAGCTTGAACACGCTGTTGTCGGCGTTACGCTCGTCCCATGGCTTGAGCATGATGAAGGCCATGCCGGAACTCTGGCCGCGACCGGCGAAGTTGAAACCGGTCACTGTGAACACCGACGCCACGGCATCGCCTTCACCGCCGTCCTTGCTTGGACGCAGCAGAAACTCACGCATCTTGTCCACCACCACTTGGGTGCGTTCGGCGCTGGAACCGGCCGGTGTCTGCACCTGGGCGAACAACACGCCCTGGTCTTCTTCCGGCAGGAACGCTGTCGGGATGCGGGTGAACAGCCAGACCATGCCGACCACGATGATGATGTAGGCCAGCAGGTACGGCGCCTTGTGCTTGAGCATATTGCCCACGCCACGTTCGTAGCTCCGTACGCCGCGGTCGAAGTTGCGGTTGAACCAGCCGAAGAAACCGCGTTTCGGCGTGCCGTGCTCACCCTTGGGAATGGGCTTGAGCATGGTGGCGCAAAGCGCCGGGGTGAAGATCAACGCCACCATGACCGACAGGGCCATGGCCGAGACGATGGTGATGGAAAACTGCTTATAGATCACACCGGTGGAACCGCCGAAGAACGCCATTGGCAGCAGTACTGCCGAGAGCACCAGGGCGATACCCACCAGGGCACCCTGGATCTGGCCCATGGATTTCTTGGTGGCTTCCTTGGGCGACAGGCCTTCTTCGCTCATCACCCGTTCGACGTTTTCCACCACGACGATGGCGTCGTCCACCAGCAAGCCGATGGCCAGCACCATACCGAACATGGTCAGGGTGTTGATGCTGAAGCCGAACGCCGCGAGGATCCCGAAGGTACCCAGCAACACTACCGGCACCGTCATCGTGGTGATGATGGTGGCGCGGAAGTTCTGCAGGAACAGGAACATCACCAGGAACACCAGCACGACCGCTTCGACCAGGGTTTCCACCACACCCTTGATCGATTCGCTCACCACCGGGGTGGTGTCGTACGGGAACACCACTTCCACGCCTTGCGGGAAGAAGGGCTTGAGGTCGTCGATGGTCTTGCGCAGGGCCTTGGCCGTGTCGAGGGCGTTGGCGCCGTTGGCCAGTTTGACCGCCAGGCCCGAGGCCGGGGCGCCGTTGAACTGGGCGCTGACGCTGTAGTTCTCACCGCCCAGGCCCACCTCGGCAACGTCGCCGACGCGCACTTGCGAACCGTCCGGGTTGACCTTGAGCAGGATCGCCTTGAACTGCTCGGCGGTCTGCAAACGGGTCTTGCCGATGATGGTGGCGTTCAGTTGCTGGCCGGGCAGGGCAGGCAAGCCGCCGAGTTGGCCGGACGAGACCTGGACGTTCTGCGCGGCGATGGCGTTTTTCACGTCCACCGGGGTCAGGTTGAAGTTGTTCAACTTGGCCGGGTCGAGCCAGATCCGCATCGCGTACTGGGCGCCGAAAACCTGGAAGTCGCCGACACCGGCAGTGCGCGAGATCGGGTCCTGCATGTTGGACACGATGTAGTTGGACAGGTCGTCCTTGGTCATGCTGCCGTCGCGCGACACCACACCGATGACCATCAGGAAGTTCTTCACTGACTTGGTCACGCGGATGCCTTGCTGCTGCACTTCTTGCGGCAGCAGCGGGGTTGCCAGGTTCAGTTTGTTCTGGACCTGGACCTGCGCGGTATCGGAGCTGGTGCCTTGCTCGAAGGTCGCGGTGATGGTCATGCTGCCGTCGGAGTTACTTTCCGAGGACACATACCGCAAGTTGTCGATGCCGTTGAGCTGCTGCTCGATCACTTGCACCACGGTGTCCTGCACGGTTTGCGCGGAAGCGCCCGGGTAGGTCACTTGGATCGCAATGGCTGGCGGCGCAATGCTCGGGTATTGGTTGATCGGCAACTTGAGGATCGATAGAGCCCCGACCAGCATGATCACCAGGGCGATCACCCAGGCGAAAATCGGACGGTCGATGAAAAATTTCGACATGGTTTACTCCCCTTTGCCGCCGGCTGCTTTATCAGCTGCCTGAGCGGGGGCCGGGTTCTTGGTATCGACGTTGGTGGCTTCGGTGGCTTTGACTTCAGCCCCCGGCCGTACGTATTGCAAACCTTCGGTGATCAAGCGATCGCCGGCCTTGAGCCCGTCTTCGATCAACCACTGGTTGCCGACGGTGCGGCTGGCCTTGAGCTGGCGCAGTTCGACTTTGTTGTCGGCGCCCACCACCATGGCGGTCGGCATGCCCTTGAGGTCGCGGGTCACGCCTTGTTGCGGCGCCAGGATTGCCGCGCTGTTCACTCCGGCCTGCAACTGTGCATGGACGAACATGCCCGGCAGCAAGGTGTGGTCGGGGTTAGGGAATACGGCGCGCAAGGTCACCGAACCGGTGGTCTGGTCGACCGACACTTCGGAGAACTCCAGCTTGCCTTCGTGCGGATACTGGCTGCCGTCTTCCAGGGTCAGCTTGACCATGGCGGCGTTCTCGCCAGCCTTTTGCAGACGGCCGCTTTCCAGCTCGCGGCGCAGTTGCAGCAGCTCGACCGAACTCTGTGTCACGTCGACATAGATCGGGTCCAGTTGTTGGATGGTTGCCATGGCATCGGTCTGGCCATTACTGACCAGCGCACCTTCGGTCACCGAAGAGCGGCCGATGCGACCGGAAATCGGCGCATAGACCTTGGTGTAGCGCACGTTGATCTGGGCGGTCTGCAGGTTGGCTTCCGACTCCAGGCGATTGGCCACTGCGGTGTCGTATTCCTGACGGCTCACCGCCTGTTCGTCCACCAGCTGCTTGTAGCGGTCGGCAATCGACTTGGTGGAGCGCAGGTTGGCCTCGGCGCTCTTGAGAGTCGCTTCATAGACGGCCGGGTCGATCTGGTAAAGCTGCTGGCCGGCCTTGACGTCGGCGCCTTCCTTGAACAGGCGCTTGAGAATGATCCCGTTGACCTGTGGCCGTACTTCCGCGACGCGGAACGCACTGGTGCGCCCCGGCAGTTCCGAGGTCAAGGTGAAGGCTTGGGTCTTGAGGGTTACGACGCCGACCTGAGGAGGGGGAGCAGCAGGTGCAGCCTCTTCCTTTTTGCATCCGCTGAGCAGCGATGCCAGGGCGATGGCGGTAACCAGAGCAGTAACAGCTGGCTTGAATTGCATGGAAATCCTCGGGTCCAGGCGCGCAGCGGGCGCACTCGAAAGGTGGAAAGGTAAAAAAGCAGCAGTAATTCAATTAGTAGGATGCTAAGAAATATACTTACGTACATGGTTGTTTGTAAACAGCCAAATTGCGTAATATCCGGATTTACAAAAGCCTGACAAAGGCCAGCGTAGATCGGGGACGCCTTCCAGGAGACGTCGCCTCACATTTTGTTCAGCTGATTCTTACGCATTGCTGACCGCATCCTGATTGAGGTGTTTACTGCCATGGTCCGTCGTACCAAAGAGGAAGCCCAGGAGACTCGCAGCCAGATACTCGAAGCGGCCGAAAAGGCCTTTTTCGAGCGTGGCGTGGCGCGTACGACCCTGGCCGACATCGCGACACTGGCCGGTGTGACGCGCGGTGCCATCTATTGGCATTTCAGCAACAAGGCGGATCTGCTCCAGGCCATGCTCGATACCCTGCACGAGCCGCTCGACGAGTTGGCCCGTGCCAGTAAAAGTGAAGAGGAGCTTGATCCGCTGGGCTGTATTCGCAAGTTGTTGGTCCGGTTGTTCCAGCAAGTGGCCCTGGATCCGAAAACCCGACGCATTAATGAGATCCTGTTCCATAAGTGTGAATTCACCGATGAAATGTGCGATTTGCGCCAGCAGCGACGCGAGGTCAGCCTCGACTGCAATGTGCGCATCGCCCTGTCGTTGCGCAATGCGATGAAACGCGGCCAGTTGCCGGATGATCTGGACCCTGAAAGGGCGGCAGTCGCCATTCATGCCTACATCGATGGCATTTTGTACCAGTGGCTGCTGGCCCCCGACAGCTTCGCCCTGGCGGGTGAAGCCGAGCGTTGGGTGGAGATCGGGCTGGACATGCTGCACTTGAGCCCCAGCCTGCGCAAATGAAACAAAATGCGTAATTGCGTCGGTTTGTGTCAATACGAGCGCGTAAGGATGCTTTTATAAACCGACACTGGCGCGGTTGATAGGCAACCGGCGGCGAATTTTGTAGGAAATTTGTTTCGCGTGGATGAAATGTGCAGGAAGAGCCCGGTTGACAAGGTCTTGCGAACGGGCCGCCAGACGGCCCTGGCGAGGCTGTAAAAACTATGAACCTATGGCGAGGGAGCTTGCTCCCGCGTGAGTGCGAAGCGCTCACAAGAAAGGGTTGCTACGCAGCCCAGCGGGAGCAAGCTCCCTCGCCACAAGGATTCAGGCAAGCCTTAAGTGAACAGCATCACGGGCGAGGCCGAATTTTTCAGCTCAGCGTGAGTTCCACGGTAAAACCATAGGGCTCTTCACGGCCTGTGCGAGTGATTCGAGTCGTGCATTGGATCGGGCTTGTTCCAATCGAGGTCAGTGTGTGGGTCCGGACGGGGGTCAGCGTTGGTGAAATAACACCGAAGGATGTATTGACGCGCAAACCGAAGTCAAAACGAAAGCCAAACTCTTTATCGCCGAACACAATGAAATGTTTGAACATGTCCTTACTGGGACTGCCCAGGCGCCGGGTATACGCGAGGTCGAACTTCCAGGCTTGGATATCCCAGGGAAGAATCTGTGTGGGGTGTTGCTCGTCCGCATTCCACTGCAAGTTATGTTCACCGACTTCAAAATCCAAGTCGGTATGGTTGATCAACTTTACGACGAGACGGGTGCGGCTTGGGTTGAGGCGTTCCTGTTCCCAGGCTTGAACCTCCTTGTTGACCTTGTCATTCAGGTTCGCTTTCTCTATCAGCGCCGTGAGCATCGGCACATATTCTTGCGTATCGAGTGATTTGAGGAATTGGTACAACACGGCCAACGGTGCCCAACTGAATTGAGAGGCGATGAGTTCATAAATACTATTGTTGGTCTGTTGGCTGTTTTCTAGGGTAGTGTTCATTTGAAATCCTTTTCAAAGAGAGTGACTGCAAGCGGGCAAGACGTTTGGTCTTGTGGCTGGCGATAATATGGACAGTTAGATGGGTTTTAGAAGTTTGGATGTTTGACTGGATATTAAGCGCAAATAAAAAAGCCCTGGCTCTTTCGAGGCAGGGCTTTTGTTTTTTTAGACTTACATCACTGGATAATCGATATAACCCACCGGACCTTTACCATAGAAGGTCTCCGGGTGCGCTTCGTTCAGCGGTGCATCGGCTTGCAAGCGGGCCGGCAGGTCCGGGTTGGCAATGAACGGCACGCCGAAGGCCACGGCATCGGCCTTGCCCTCGGCCAGCCAGGCGTTGGCGCTGTCCTTGGTGAAGCGTTCGTTGGCGATGTACGGGCCGCCGAAAGCCTGCTTGAGTTGTGGGCCGATGCTGTCGTCGCCTTCTTTCTCACGGGAGCAGATGAAGGCGATGCCGCGCTTACCCAACTCGCGAGCCACGTAGCTGAAGGTTTCCAAGCGGTTTTCGTCGCCCATGTCATGGGAGTCGGCGCGTGGCGCCAGGTGCACGCCAACCCGGCCGGCCCCCCAGACTTCGATGGCTGCGTCGGTCACTTCCAACAGCAGGCGGGCACGGTTTTCCAGGGAGCCGCCGTAGTTGTCGGTGCGCTGGTTGGTGCTGCTTTGCAGGAACTGGTCAAGGAGATAGCCGTTGGCGCCGTGGATTTCCACGCCGTCGAAACCGGCGGCCTTGGCGTTCTCGGCACCGACACGATAAGCGTCGACGATGTCGGCGATTTCAGCGGTTTCCAGTGCGCGCGGCGTTGGGTAGTCGGCCAGCGGACGCACCAGGCTCACGTGGCCCTTGGGTTGGATCGCGCTGGGCGCCACCGGGGTTTCACCGTTCAGATACGACGGATGGGAGATCCGGCCCACGTGCCACAGTTGCAGGAAGATCTTGCCGCCAGCGCCGTGGATCGCCTTGGTGATATTGGCCCAGCCGCGCACCTGATCGTTGGACCAGATACCCGGCGTGTCCGGGTAGCCCACGCCCATCGGCGTGACGGAGGTCGCTTCGCTGAGGATCAGGCCGGCGGACGCGCGTTGCACGTAGTACTCGGCCATCAACGCGTTGGGCACGCGGCCTGCGTCGGCGCGGCAGCGGGTGAGCGGGGCCATGATGATGCGGTTCTTCAGCTCGATGTCGCCGAGTTTGATGGGGTCGAAAATAGTCGCCATGAAAATACAACCTCGAAAGTGAAAGGGTTAACAGTCAATGAGTTGCCGGGGCCAGGTCGGCGTTGCCGCCCTGACGGAAAGTGATGAGGGTGACGAGCAGCGCCAGCACGGCCAGCGCGCCGGCGGCCAGGGGAACGGAGGTCAGGCCCAGGCCGTGGTCGATGACACTGCCGCCGACCCAGGCGCCCAGGGCGTTGCCGATGTTGAAGGCGCCAATGTTCAGGGTGGACACCAGGTTGGGTGCGTCTTTACCGAAGGTCACCACGTTGACTTGCAGGGCCGGTACGGCGGCGAAGCAGGCGGTGGCCCAGAGGAACAGGGTGATTTCACTGGGGATCAACGCCACGCTGGTCCAGCTCAGTACGGTGGACACCACGGCCATGGTGAGGAAAACGCCCATCAGGGTGTTCGCCAGGCTCTTGTCCGCCAGCTTGCCGCCGATGATGTTGCCCAGGGTCAGACCCAAACCGATCAGCACCAGGGTCCAGGTCACGCCACGAGGCGATACGCCGGTCACTTCACCTAACAGCGGCGCGACGTAGGTGAACAGGGTGAACACCGACGCGGAGAACAGCGCGGTCATGCTCAGGGACAGCCACAGGCCAGCGCCTTTGAGCGCGACGAGTTCCGAGCGCATGTCGAGTTTTTCTTCATCGCGTTTGGCGGGCAGGAAGCGGATCAGGCCGATCAGCGCCACCACGCCAATGACGGTCACGGCCCAGAAGGTCGAGCGCCAGCCGGCTTCCTGGCCCAGTGCGGTGCCCAGCGGCACACCGAGCACGTTGGCCAGGGTCAGGCCAGTGAACATCAGGGCCACGGCCGAGGCGCGCTTGTTGGGCGCCACCAGGCCAGCGGCCACCACCGAACCGATGCCGAAGAACGCGCCGTGGCACAGGGCCGTGACCACCCGGGCGAACATCAGCACGTTGTAGTCGCTGGCGATGGCGCAGAGCAGGTTGCCGACGATGAAAATCCCCATCAACGCCACCAGGGCGGCCTTGCGCGGCAGCCGGGCGGTGGCCAGGGCCATGAACGGCGCACCGATGGCCACGCCCAGGGCGTAGCCGGTCACCAGCCAGCCGGCGCCGGGAATCGACACGCCCAGGTCGGCCGCCACATCGGGCAACAGGCCCATGATGACGAACTCGGTGGTGCCGATGGCGAAGGCGCTCAGAGCCAGGATCAGGAGTGAGAGGGGCATGATGGGTCCTTGTCAGGTCAGAGCTCTTGGCTCATTTGCTTGAGGAACTGCTGGATCACTTCCTCGTTGCGTTTGAAGAAGTGCCATTGACCGACTTTCTGGCTGGTGACAAGCCCCGCCCGTTGCAACACCGCCAAGTGCGCAGACACCGTGGATTGCGACAGGCCGCAACGCTGGTCGATCTGCCCGGCACAAATGCCGAACTCGTGGTTGTGCAACTGTTCCGGGAACTGGACCTTGGGGTCTTTGAGCCAGTTGAGGATGTCTCGCCGTACTGGGTGCGCCAGGGCTTTTATTATTTCGTCGAGGTCGAGGGTCATGGGTGGCAAGCTCGGGGTAAGTAAAACGCTATATCGCGATGGAGCGAACCTTAAATCGTTATTTTGCGATATACCAATATGGATTTGATCTGAAGATCGAATAAATCGCTATATCGGGTTATAACGATATTGGCGTGACGATGCTAAGCTGCTCGCCATGAACTATCTCGCGCACCTGCACCTCGGCGGCCTCGGCCGGGAACAATTGCTCGGCAGTCTCTACGGCGATTTCGTCAAAGGGCCGCTGCAAGGGCAGTACGATGCCCGGATCGAAGCGGCGATTGCCTTGCATCGGCGCATCGACATGTACACCGACCGCCATCCCTTGGTGGACGTAGCCCTGTCGCGTTTTTCCACGGTACGCCGGCGCTATGCCGGGATCGTCCTCGACGTGTTTTTCGATCACTGTCTGGCCCGGGACTGGATGCTGTACGGCGAGGGGCCGCTGATGGATTTCACCTCTCGGGTGTACCAGGTACTCAATACCGAACCGCAACTGCCGGGGCGCCTGGCGCAGATCGCGCCTTATATGGCGGCGGATGATTGGCTGGGGTCTTATCAGGAATTCGAGGTGCTGGGGCAGGTGCTGCGGGGAATCTCCCGACGTCTGTCCCGGCCGGAGGAGCTGGCAGGGGCGATGCCGGAACTGGTCAGACTCTATGAGCCGTTGAGCGAGGATTTCCGGTTGTTCTATCCGCAGCTTCAGGATTTTGCGCTGAGCCAGATTGCACCACAAAACTAACTGTGGGAGCGGGCTTGCTCGCGAAAGCGGCGGTTCAGTCAACATCTCTGCTGAATGTTAAGCCGCCTTCGCGAGCAAGCCCGCTCCCACAAGGGATTTCCACAGGTTCTCGGATCAGGCCGCAATGGCAGGCCGCATTGGCGCTTGCTGTTTCTCGGGAATCGTCCCGAACAACGCCTTGTGCACCGCCTGTTGCGCCTGGAAAGCCAGGGCCGCGCGTTCCTGGCCGTGGCAGGCAATCGGTTTCAGCAGGTGGATGTGCACCTCGCCCCGATCATTGGCGAACAGGCGCATCAGGTGCGACAGCAAATCATCATCGCCAATGAACGGTGCCAGCGAATCCGGTTCACCGTTGCGCAGGTAACGGATCGCCACCGGTTGCAACGCGACGTCGGCATCGATGGCTGCCGACAACAAGCGCCCGTGGAAGGTGCGCAGGGAGCGGCCATCGGTGGTGGTGCCTTCCGGGAACATCAGCAGCGGATGGGCCTGTTCCAGATGGCGGCTCATTTGCTTGCGGATCAATTGGCTGTCACCCGACCCGCGCCGGATAAACAGGCTGCCGGCCTTGGCGGCCAGCCATCCGGCGACCGGCCAGGTGCGCACTTCGGCCTTGGACAGGAATGACATCGGCGTGAGCATGCCCAGCAACGGGATGTCGGTCCAGGACACATGGTTACTGACCCACAGCATCGGCCGTTGCGGCAGTTGACCGTGGACGGTGACGGAAAAGGGCAGGGCATGGCTCAGCCGCGCCATGAAGAAGCGCGACCAGCGCTGGCGACGGACCATCGAGTTGGCGACCCCCAGGCGTTCGAACAGGCCGAACACGCTGGCCATGCTCAGGCCCAGGGTCACCACCAGCAAGACTCGCGCAATACGCGCGTACACCCGCAACCGGCTCATTACACCGCTGCCTTGAAGTGACGGGCGTAGCGCGGGCAGAGTTCGTCGCGTTTGAGCAGGATGAACACGTCGGCCACCTGAAAGTCTTCGTCCCAGCACGGCTCGCCGCAAATCTTCGCGCCCAGGCGCATGTAGGCCTTGAGCAGCGGTGGCATTTCGGCGATCACGTTGGACGGCACGTCCAGGGTCGGCAGTGGTTTTTTCGGCACGGCTTGCAGGTGTTCGGTGCACAGGTAGCGTTCGCGCAGGCGCTGCATGATCGCCTGGGCCTGGATGCCGCCATCCTGCATCGGAATGCTCGCGCAGCCCATCAGGTAGCTGTAGCCGCCTTCGTTCAGGACTTCAGCCAGCTCGCCCCACAGTACGGCGATGGTGCCGCCGTTGCGGTAGGCCGGGTCGACGCAGGTGCGGCCGATTTCCAGGATCGGGCCCTTGAGATGGACCAGGCCGTGGAGGCTGAATTCTTCTTCGCTGTAGAACCGGCCCAGGCTGCTGGCGGCCTGGTGGTCGAGCAGGCGAGTGGTCGCCACGAGGCGGCCGGTGTTCAGGTCGCGTACGCCGATGTGGGCGCAGTGAACATCATAGTCATCCATGTCCAGACCCTTTTCCGCGCCCTTGAGCTTGGCGTTGAATTCGCCGCTGAAGACGTTGAAGCGCAGGGCCTGGGCTTCTTGCAAAGCGTGGGCGCCAATCAGGCGTTCGGCTTGCAGGCGGCGTTCATTGCCGGTGTCGCTGATGCGGGCGATCTGGGTCATAGCGAATCTCCGTGCGGGCTGTTCAGTTGCAGCCTGTCGACTTTCTTTATGCAGCCATGTTGTGCAAAGTCAGGCTATGTAGCCCCGGTGTCATCGCCATGAAGCTTTGGTGATGCTTATATGACAGCCTTCAAGGAGCCCCTCTCATGCCCTGGCACACCCTGATCGAACGCGGCGAACGGCTGCCCACCCATCCGGACCTGGCTGAAGGTTATGCCGCGTTGTTGCAACGCCTGGGGCCGGTGACGCCGTTCGAGTTGGCCGTGGTTGGGGCTCGGTCGATGGCCACGCCGGGGCTGGCGTTCCTGGTCGGGTACCAGGCGGCGCTGCGGGTGCTTTGGCCGAGCGCGCCGCAGAGCCTTGGCGCCCTGTGTGCCACTGAACAACGCAGCCTGCGCCCGGCGGACATGCAAACCCGCCTCGACGACTTGCGCCTGAGCGGGCGCAAGGATTTCGTCACCGCCGGCGATGCCGCCGAGTGGCTGTTGATTGCCGCCCGCTGCGAAGCGCCCGGTGAAGCGCCACGGCTGAACCTGGCGGTGGCCTATGCGGGCGAGCCCGGCGTGACCCTGGAAAAACTGCCCGCCATGGGCCTGATGCCCGACATCAGCCATGGTCGCGTGCTGCTTGACGGCGCGTTGTGCGAGTTGCTGGCAGGTGATGGTTGGGACGCCTACGTCAAACCGTTCCGCACCCTGGAAGACCTTTATGTGCTCAGTGCGATGACGGCTTGGTTGTATGGCGTCGGGCAGGAATGTGCCTGGCCCCAGGTGTTGCAACTGCGCCTGCTGGCGTTACTCGCCGGCTGCGCGGAAGTGAGTCGCCACAACCCTTCCAGCCCTGCCGGACATGTGCTGCTGGGCGGGTTGTTCGCCCAGTTCCAAGGGCTCGACGGCGAACTCAATGCGGCCCTGGCCGCCGGGCCTGCGGCGTGGCGCGAGATGTGGACGCGGGATAAGGGGGTGATGGACCTTGCGGCGGGGGCGCGGGCCAAACGGCTGGTCAAGGCGTTGGGATAGCCCTTCAAGCGCCCCCCTTGTGCGAGCGAGCTTGCTCGCGATAGCGAAATGTCAGGTAAGCATAGGGTGACTGACAAACCGCCATCGCGAGCAAGCTCGCTCCCACAGGGGGCACACAAAACTCAAATTGTCATCAAGTCTGAATAGGCTTCGAAGGTTCATCCCTGCGAGCCCCAAGCATGTCCAAAGGCTGGTTCCTGATCCCGCTGCTGTTGCTCAACCTGAGCGTTCAGGCCGAAGACTGGCCCGGCGAGCAATGGCCAAGTGGCCCGACCCCCACCGGGCAGTCCATTGAAGCCTTGGAACAATACGCCTTCCCACCCCGGGACGATGCGAGCCGCGAGGGCATCCGCACCGACGCGTTGCTGGTGATCCAGGATGGTCGGCTGGTCTACGAACGCTACGCCGGGCCGACCACCGCCCAGACACCGCACCTGACCTGGTCCATCAGCAAAAGCCTGCTGGCGACGGTGTTTGGCGTGGCCTACGGTGAACAGCGCTTTGTCCTGGACGATCCGGTAGCCAAATACTATCCGCCACTGAGCCAGCATTCGGACATGACCCTGGCTGATCTTTTCCACTGGGCTTCGGGCCTGGACTGGCAGGAAGACTACGAATACGCGCCGCTCAAGTCATCGGTGGTGGCGATGCTCTACACCCGCGGGCGTCATGACATGGCGGCGTTCACCGCGCAGCATGACAGCTTCAGCCCACCGGGGCAGGCGTTCCGCTATTCCAGCGGTGACAGCAACCTGTTGGCGGCGGCCCTGAAAAACATCGTCGGCGCGGCACGTTATCCCGATTATCCCTGGACGGCCCTGTTCGAACCCCTGGGCATCCGCCACGCCACTTGGGAAACCGATGCCAGTGGCACGTTCGTGGGATCGTCCTATGCCTACCTCACCGCGCGGGACTTGGCGCGTGTCGGGTTGTTGATGCAGCGGGACGGTCGTTGGGGCGAACGGCAACTGATCCCCAAGGATTGGGTCGCGTTCAGCCGCGAACCGTTCGTGCACTTCCTGGCCGGCCAGGACGAAGCCGTGCCGGGCGGGCACTGGTGGCTCAACCGCGCCGCCGATCCAACGCTCCGCCCCTGGCCCGATGCGCCGCCGGATACCTTCGCCGCCCTTGGTCATTGGGGCCAGGCGCTGTACGTCATTCCCAGCGCCAAACTGGTGATCGTGCGCTACGGCGACGACCGCGACGGGAGCTATCGCCATAACGAACTGCTCAAGCGCGCCATGGCGGCGTTCGCCGGGAAGGTGCAGCCATGAAGCGCAAAATATTGCTTACCTTGCTGTCGGTGCTGCTTATCGCCTTGTTCGGTTGGGTCTGGCTGGAGCGGGTGGCGCTGCGGGCCTTTCCCGACATTATCAGCGCCTACACCGCCAAGGAATACTGCTCGTGCCGCTATGTGATGGAGCAACCGGCCGAGTATTGCCGGGGGTATGTGAAGCAGTCAGTGCCCATCAGCGATTTACTCGAAACCCTTGAGGCCAAGCGCGTCACCGTCAGTGGGTTGGGGCGCAGCAACAGTGCGCAATGGCTGGGCGAGCGGCAGGGGTGTCGGTTGGAACCCTGAGCTGGGTACAAGGTCTGACGCCGATCCTATTGTGGGAGCAAGGCTTGCCCGCGATGGCGTTTTAGGAATCGCCATCGCGGGCAAGCCTTGCTCCCACAAACGAATCCCTTTACCACAGGTTCTGTGTGTTCCTGGCAGTTATTGAAACAGACAGTTTGCAAGCGCCCTCGGCCCGGTTAAGGTTCGCCACAGGTTTATCTGCCCCCCGAGTGTGTATGTTCAAGCGGTTTTTCCCTCACGCGATCGCCAGTTTGCTGCTGGCCTGCGCAGCGCTGCCGGCCCAGGCCGACTGGTACCTGGACGGTGAGTCGTCGCGGCTGTCGTTTATCAGCAGCAAAAATGGCAACGTCTCCGAGGTCCAGCGTTTCCTGGTGCTGCACGGCCAAGTCCAGCCCGACGGTTTGGCGCGCCTGGAAGTGGAACTGGAATCCATCAACAGCGGCATCCCCCTGCGGGACGAGCGCATGCGCGCCGAGCTGTTCGAGATCAAGCAATTTGCCGAAGCCACCGTCACCGCCAAGATCGACCTGGCGCCGATCCAGGACCTGGCCAACGGCGCCCAGTTGGAGTTGCGCCTGCCGCTGACGGTGAACCTGCACGGCAAGCAGCACGAGTACCCGGTCGAACTGCTGGCGACGCGCCTGGATGAACGTCGCTTCCAAGTGGTGACCCTGGAACCGGTGGTGCTCAACGCGGCGGACTTCGATCTGGCGCCGGGTCTGGAAAAGCTGCGCAACCTGGCCGGGTTGTCGGCCATCAGCCTGTCGGTGCCGGTGAATGCGGTGCTGATCTTCACGGCGCGTTGACATGAGCGGCCCGGTCTTTCCCTGGCGTGAAGGCAATCGCTTCGAGCTGTTGATCGACGGCCCACAGTTCTTCCCGCGCATGCTGGTGGAAATCGCCCGAGCCCAGGAACAGGTCGAGCTGGAGCTGTATCTGGTGGAAGCGGGGGCCTGCGCCGAGGCGATGGTCCAGGCACTGGTCCAGGCCTGCGAGCGCGGCGTTCGCGTGCGCTGCCTGTTCGATGACTACGGCAGCCTGGCGTTTACCCTGGCCCTGCGCAAGCGCCTGACCGAGGCCGGGGTGGAGTTGCGTTTCTACAATCGCCTGAGCTGGCGTCGCTGGGTGCGCAACCTCTACCGGGATCACCGCAAGCTGCTGTTGGTAGACCAACGCCTGGCTGTGGTGGGCGGCACCGGGGTGACCGATGAATTCTGGAACCCCCTCGACGACCGCAGCGAGTGGCACGAAGTGATGGTGGAAATCGTCGGTCCGTTGGTGCTCGACTGGCAGTTGCTGTTCGACCGCCAGTGGCTTGCCAACCGTCATCGGCGAGCCTGGAAGCCCGCCTCCAATTTCGGCTTGCCGCGCCTGCCTCGCGTTCCGCCGGTGGGCGAGGGCATGGGCCGGGTGGCGTATGCCGACGCCCGCCAGCATCGCGACATCCTGCAGTCGCTATCGCGGGCATTGAACAGCGGTCAGAAACGCATCTGGATGGCGACGCCGTATTTCCTGCCAACCTGGAACGTGCGCCGCTCCTTGCGCAAGGCCGCCGCCCGAGGCGTCGACGTGCGCCTGCTGCTGACCGGCCCGCGTACCGATCACCCGTCCGTGCGCTACGCCGGGCACCGTTACTACCCGCGATTGCTCAGGGCCGGCGTGCAGATATTCGAGTACCAGCCGTGTTTCCTGCACCTGAAAATGGTGCTGGTGGATGATTGGGTCAGCATCGGGTCGTGCAATTTCGATCACTGGAACCTGCGCTTCAACTTGGAAGCCAACCTTGAAGCCTTGGATTCCACGCTCAGCAGCGCCGTGGCGGCCAGTTTCGAGCGGGATTTCGCCCAGAGCCTGCAAGTCAGCCTCGACGCCTGGCAGCGCCGGCCGCTGTGGAAGCGGTTCAAGCAGCGGGTGTGGGGGTTGGTGGATCGGGTGGTGGTGAATCTGTTGGATCGGCGGGGGTAAGCGCAATTCTTTAAAACACTGGGCCCCAGTGTGGGAGCGGGCTTGCTCGCGAAGGCGGTGTGTCAGTCGACTCAATTGCTGACTGATCCACCGCCTTCGCGAGCAAGCCCGCTCCCACAGGGAGTTTGCGTTGCCTGAGGGTCAGAGCAACTCAAAACTCTGCTGCTTCACGTCCTGGGAATCCAGGCCGATCTGCACGTTGAACTTGCCCGGTTCAGCCCCGTACTTGAGCTGGGCATTGAAGAACTTCAGGTCGTCTTCGGTGATGGTGAAGTGAATGACTTTCTTCTCGCCGGCCTTGAGCATCACCTTGCGGAAGTTCTTCAGCTCTTTCACCGGACGAATGATCGAGCCAGTCACGTCCTGGATGTACAGCTGGACCACGGTTTCGCCGTCACGCTTACCGGTGTTTTCCAGGGTCACGCTGGCATCGAGCTTGCCGGTCTTGTTCAGCGTGGTCGACGACAGGGCCATGTCCGACAGGCTGAACTCGGTGTAGCTCAGGCCGTAGCCGAACGGGTAGAGCGGACCGGTGGTGTCATCGAAGTATTGCGAGGTGTAGTTACCCGGCTTGCCCGGCGTGAACGGCCGGCCGATGCTCAGGTGGTTGTAGTAGGTCGGAATCTGCCCCACCGAACGTGGGAAGGTGATCGGCAGCTTGCCCGACGGGTTGTAGTCGCCGAACAGCACATCAGCGATGGCGTTGCCGCCCTCGGTGCCGCTGAACCAGGTTTCCAGGATCGCGTCGGCCTGTTGCTTTTCTTCCAGCAACGACAACGGACGGCCATTCATCAGCACCAGCACCAGCGGCTTGCCGGTGGCCTTCAGGGCCTTGATCAGCTCGCGTTGGCTGGCCGGGATGTTCAGTTCGGTACGGCTCGACGATTCATGGGACATGCCACGGGACTCACCCACGGCGGCCACCACCACATCGGCGTCCTTGGCGGCTTTTACCGCTTCGTCGATCAGCACCTGAGCTGGGCGCGGGTCATCCACCACTTCCGGGGCGTCGAAGTTGAGGAAGTTCAGGTAGTCGAGCACCTTCTTGTCGCCGGTGATGTTGGCGCCACGGGCGTAGATCAGCTTCGAGTCGGCGCCCAGGGCGCGGGTCATGCCGTCGAACAGAGTGACCGATTGCGCAGGGCGCCCAGCCGCGGCCCAACTGCCCATCATGTCGATCGGTGCCTTGGCCAGCGGGCCGACCAGGGCGATTTTCGCGGTCTTCTTCAGGGGCAGGGTCTGGTTGCGGTTTTCCAGCAGGACCAGGCTGCGGCGCGCCACGTCACGGGCGTCGGCGCGGTGCAGGCGGCTTTCGGCGTAGGTGTCGGCCGGGTCGTCCTCGACCTTGCCGATGCGCAGGTAGGGATCCTTGAACAAGCCCATGTCGTATTTGGCCGCGAGCACTTCGCGCACGGCATTGTCGATGTCGCTCTGCTCGATCTCGCCGGCCTTGAGCAGCCCTGGCAGTTCCTTGCCATAGAGCGAGTCGTTCATGCTCATGTCGATACCGGCCTTGATCGCCAACTTCGCCGCTTCGCGACCGTCCTTGGCGACGCCGTGCTTGATCAGTTCGAAGATGGCGCCGTGGTCACTGACCGCCAGGCCCTTGAAGCCCCATTCCTTGCGCAGCAGGTCGTTCATCAGCCAGGTGTTGGCCGTGGCCGGCACGCCATTGATGGAGTTCAGCGCGACCATCACCCCGCCGGCACCGGCGTCGATGGCGGCGCGGTAGGGGGGTAGGTAGTCCTGGTACATTTTCAGCGGACTCATGTCCACGGTGTTGTAGTCCCGGCCGCCTTCCACTGCGCCGTACAGGGCGAAGTGCTTGACGCTGGCCATGATGCTGTCGGCCGCGTTGGCGCCGTTGCCCTGGAAGGCCTTGACCATCACCCCGGCAATGCGCGACACCAGGTAGGTGTCCTCACCGAAACCTTCGGACGTTCGGCCCCAACGTGGATCGCGGGAAATGTCGACCATGGGCGCGAAGGTGATGTCCAGGCTGTCGGCGGCCGCTTCCTTGGCCGCGATGCGACCGGAGTGGTAGATGGCGTCCATGTCCCAGCTCGAGGCCAGGGCCAGGGGGATCGGGAAAATCGTGCGGTGGCCGTGGATCACGTCATAGGCGAAGAACATCGGGATCTTCAACCGGCTGCGCATGGCCGCGTCCTGCATCGGACGGTTCTCATCGCGGGTGATGGAGTTGAACGTGCCACCGATGTTGCCGGCGGCGATTTCCTTGCGAATCATCTCCCGGGGCATTTCCGGGCCGATGCTGATCAGGCGCAATTGGCCGATCTTTTCCTCGAGGGTCATTTGCTTCATCAGGTTGCTGATGAACGCGTCCTTGTTCTCTATGGGGGCGGGCAGGTTGTCGGCTAATACGGATTGACTGGCCAGGGTGACAAACAGGCCCAGCAAACACAGCTTCTTCATGAATAGTTTTCTCGCAAGCCTAAAAGGCGGTGATCACGCCGGTCAGCCAAAATGTGAGGAGCGGCTATTGTTGTTCAGCTAAATGCAGCACACTTTCGAACCCATTGGGCTGAACTTAGTTTCGCACTGCGCATCTTTTAGCCCATCGACCCGTTTCAATCCAGTGCGGCGGCAGATTATGCCCCAGACGCCAGTGAGATAGGTGGCCGGGTTTTTCCAATGTCATGCCAGGGAGCGCTTCATCCCATGAATCCACGACTGAACCACCTTCGCAGCCTGCCGATGCTGGCCTTGATGCTGCTCACCACGCTGCTGGCCGGTTGCGGCATCAATAACATCCCGACCCTGGACGAACAGGCCAAGGCCGCCTGGGGCCAGGTGCAGAACCAATACCAGCGCCGTGCCGACCTGATCCCCAACCTGGTGGAAACCGTCAAGGGCTACGCCCAGCACGAACAGGACACCCTCACCGCAGTGGTTGAGGCGCGGGCCAAGGCCACGTCGATCCAGGTCGACGCCAGCACCTTGGACAACCCGGAAAAACTCAAGCAGTTCCAGCAGGCCCAGGACCAGTTGAGCGGCGCGTTGAGCCGGCTGATGGTGGTGGTCGAGCGTTATCCGGACCTCAAGGCCAACCAGAACTTCCTGGCGCTGCAATCGCAGCTCGAAGGCACCGAGAACCGCATCGCCGTGGCCCGCCGCGACTTCATCCTGGCGGTGCAGAAGTACAACACCGAGATCCGCACGTTCCCGGGGCGTCTGTGGCACAGCGTGATGTACAGCGACCTGCCAATCCGCGAAACCTTCGAGGCCACCAGCCCCAATGCCGAAAAAGCCCCTGAAGTGAAGTTTTGAAAAAAACTGTGGGAGTGAGCCTGTGGGAGCAAAGCTTGCTCGCGATGAACGATAACGCCGACATTAGAAAGACCGAGGTGCCTTCATCGCGAGCAAGCTCAGCTCCCACACCCGCTCGCTCCCACACAGGAGTTACGATGCGAGTGTTGAAATTTGGCCTGGTGCTGTTGCTCTGGGTCTTTGCTATCACGGCCCAGGCCGAGCTGAAATTTCCGGCACTGACCGGACGAGTGGTGGACACTGCCCAGATGCTCGACCCTTCGGTGCGCACGCAACTGGAGACGCAGCTCAAGGCCCACGAACAGGCCACCGGCGAACAGGTGGTGGTGGTCACGCTGGCGGACCTGCAAGGCAGTAGCATCGAAGACTTCGGCTATCAACTGGGGCGCCACTGGGGCATTGGGCAGAAGGATAAAAACAACGGCGCGCTGCTGATCGTCGCCCGGGATGACCGTAAACTGCGCATCGAAGTGGGCTATGGCCTGGAGGATCGCCTGACCGACGCCCAGAGTTCGGTGATCATCAACCAGGTGATCACCCCGGCCTTCAAGACCGGCAACTTCAACAAAGGCATCAGCGACGGCGTCGCGGCGATGCTGGTGGTGCTGGGCGGCAGCCCGCTGGACGAGCCGGCGCCGGCGTACAGTGCGGATGGGCAGCAGGAGCAGGGCGATTTCGTCGAGCGCCATCCCGGGCTGTTCATCTTCCTGGTGATACTGTTTATTTTGACGATATTGGTCTGCCAGATGCTCGGTATCCTGCCGACTGGAGGCGGCGGCTCCAGTCGTTCGGGCGGCTCCGGTGGGGGAGGCTTCGGCGGTGGAGGCGGCGGCTTCAGCGGTGGCGGTGGCAGTTTCGGGGGCGGCGGTTCGTCGGGCGGCTGGTGACAATAATAATGAGAATGGGCAGGCACTTTTAACCATGGCATTACTGACTGAACACGAACAACGCAAGGTCGCCGAGGCCATCGCCCGGGTCGAGCGGCATACCGACGCCGAACTGGTCACGGTGCTGGCCGCCCGCGCCGACGACTACGCTTACATCCCACTGCTATGGGCGAGCCTGCTGGCCCTGGTGGTGCCTGGCGTGGTCCATTACCTCACCGGCTGGTTGGCCCTGCACAGCCTGTTGCTGGTGCAGTGGGTCAGTTTCATCGTGTTGTGCCTGGTGTTCCGCATCCCCAGGGTCACCACGCACCTGATCCCTCGTTCCGTGCGTCACTGGCGGGCCTCCAACCTGGCGCGCCGGCAATTCCTCGAACAGAACCTGCACCACACCGTGGGCAGCACGGGCGTGCTGATTTTTGTCTGCGAGGCCGAGCGTTATGTGGAAATCCTGGTCGATGAAGGCATCTCCAAGCACCTGGATAACAAATGCTGGGACGCCATCGTCGCAACGTTCACCCAGCAGGTTCGCCAGGGGCAGACCTTGCAGGGGTTCGTGACCTGCATCGAAGCCTGTGGCGAATTGCTCAAGGTGCACGTACCGGTGACCCACGAGCGCAATGAACTGCCGAATCGGTTGGTGGTGCTGGGCTGAAAATTTCCCGCCAGCACAAGCCTGTGGGAGCAAAGCTTGCTCGCGATGAACGATAACGCGGTGAGCCTGCACTATCGCGGCGTATCCATCGCGGGCAAGCCTTGCTCCCACAGAGGCTACTGCTCACTACACGAACTTTTCCGTGCCCTCGCTGCCCATCCCCCCTAAAATACCCGTCATTCCCGATCCGCCCGCCCCGAGGCCGCTTTTTTCATGTCTGTCACCGCCACCCCCGCCCGTCCTGCGCCGGATCACCACGCCCAGTTCATCGAGCTGCTGCAAACCAGCCTCGAGCAAAATGCTTTCATCAAACTGGTGCTGGCCAAATATGTCGGGGATGAGGCGGACCTCCAGCGGCTGATCATCAAGCAACTGACGGTCAAGGAGCAGCCATGCCTGTCCTTCGTCTACCGCTACAAGACCCGCGACATCACCAAGAATTTCCCGCTGGCCGAAGGCGTGGCGACCATCGCCGCGCTGTTGCCGGCATCGTTCAAGAACGCGCATTTGCTGGCGGTCACCGACGAGGCGCAGTTGGAGTACAGCAAGAAGGGCAAAAGCTCGCTGTTCAAGAGCAAACCCCAGCAACTGCGGGAAGTGCCGTCTGCCGAGCACAACCGCGAGAAAAACCGCTTCCTCGACCTGAGCCGGCCATTCTTGGCGGACCTGGGCGTGACCAACCACAAGCACGAGCTGATTCCGGCGATGTCGCGCAAGTGGAAGCAGATCAACAAGTTCATCGAGGTCTTCAGCCATGCGCTGACGTCTTCGCCACTGGCCCTGGACAAACCGGTGCGGGTCTCGGATTTCGGTTCGGGCAAGGGCTACCTGACCTTTGCCATCCATGATTACTTGCGCAACACCTTGCAGGCCGAAGGCGTGGTGACCGGTGTCGAGCTGCGCGAGGACATGGTCAAGCTCTGCAACGAAGCGGCCGCGCGGCTGGAACACCCGGGCCTGAGCTTCCAGCACGGTGACGTGCGCAGCGTGGCGCCGAGCGCGGTGGACGTGATGATCGCCTTGCACGCCTGCGACATCGCCACCGACTACGCGATCCACATGGGCATTCGCTCGGGCGCCTCGATCATCATGTGCTCGCCGTGCTGCCACAAGCAGATCCGCCTGCAGATCCAGAGCCCGGCGTTGCTCAAGCCGATGCTGCAATACGGCCTGCACCTGGGCCAGCAGGCGGAAATGGTCACCGACAGTTTGCGGGCGCTGTTCCTGGAAGCCTGCGGCTACGAGACCAAGGTCTTCGAGTTCATCTCCCTGGACCACACCAACAAGAACAAGATGATCCTGGCCGTCAAACGCGCAGAACCTGCGGACCCCACCGAGCTGCTGGCAAAAATCGACGAACTCAAGGCCTTCTACCACATCACCGAGCACTGCCTCGAAACGCTGCTGCGGGCGGATGGTTATCTCGCCTGACTCCTGTTTACGCCAACTCCTGGAGTAGGGGACTGTGGGAGCAAAGCTTGCTCGCGACGAAGGATGACTCGGTTCTACTGTCGAGTCATGGTGCCTGCATCGCGAGCAAGCTGTGCTCCAACAAGGTTGAGTCTGGCCTGTGAGAACAGCGTATCGATGCAGCCCGTCAGGTAATCACTGCTTATCCCTCATCCACCGACTTACCGGTCTACCTTTAATGCGTTCACCCCTCACGCATTCCCAAAGGAGCCCTTCCCATGGCCGCCAAGAAAATCCTGATGCTGGTCGGCGATTACGTCGAAGATTATGAAGTCATGGTGCCATTCCAGGCCTTGCAGATGATCGGCCACACCGTGCACGCCGTGTGTCCGGGCAAAAAGGCCGGGCAGACGGTGCGCACGGCGATCCACGATTTCGAAGGCGACCAGACCTACAGTGAAAAACCGGGGCACTTGTTCGCCCTCAATCATGATTTTGCCAGTGTCCAGGCCGCCGACTACGACGCGCTGCTGGTGCCAGGTGGGCGTGCGCCGGAATACCTGCGCCTGGACGAAGCGGTCTTGCAACTGGTGCGCGATTTCGATCTGGCGGGCAAACCGATTGCCGCGGTGTGCCACGGTGCGCAATTGCTGGCGGCGGCGGGCATCCTCGAAGGGCGCGAATGCAGCGCCTATCCAGCGTGTGCCCCGGAAGTACGGCTGGCGGGTGGGACCTATATGGACATTCCCGTGACCCAAGGCCATGTCCAGGGCAATCTCGCGACCGCACCGGCCTGGCCTGCGCACCCGAACTGGTTGGCGGGGTTCCTGACCCTGTTGGGCACCGCTATCACTTTGTAGTAACGCACTGGCAGGACAAGCGCAGCGGGTCTTTACTCTCGGGGCATGCCCTCATTGCCTGGAGAACAATCATGTCTGGATGGTACGAAATCAGCAAAAGCAGCAGTGGCCAGTTTCGGTTTGTACTCAAGGCGGCCAACGCCGAGACCATCTTGACCAGCGAGCTGTACACCACCCGCAGCGGCGTCGACGGTGGCATTGCTGCGGTGCAGAAAAACAGTCCGTTGGCCGAGCGCTATGAACTCAAGAACACCAAGGACGGCCATCCGTACTTCAACCTCAAGGCCGGCAACCACGAAGTGATTGGCAGCAGTGAGGCGTATTCATCGGACGCTGCGCGGGACAAAGGCATCGCCAGCGTCAAGGCCAATGGACCGACGACGGTCATCAAGGACAAGACCGTGGTTGCGCTCTGACAGGACGGCAATAAGAGGATCTGTGGCGAGGTTACCTGTGGGAGCAAGGCTTGCCCGCGATGCAGGCGCTGCGATTGTGCAGGCTAGCCGAGTTATCGTTCATCGCGAGCAAGCTTTGCTCCCACAAGTGAACCCCCTCGCCACTCAGGTTTAGCCTGCCTTTAAACCTCCACCGGCACCGACAGCTTCGGATCGCCCAATGGATGGCTCTTGGCATCGAAGAAGCGCAATTGCACCTCCAACCCCTGGAACACCTTGGCGTAATGCCGCTTCTGATGCTGGATGAAGGCCTGGCTACGGGGATAGATCGAGATCGCCACGGTTTTCGGGGCGGCCAGGCGCAGGGCATGGACAATGTGCCGGTCCTGCTCGCCCAAGGCATGGCCGAACAGGCACAGGTTGTCGCCATGCTGCAGCAACTGGTCGTAGCAGAACGACAGGTAATCGCTGCTGCGGATGGTCTTGAGCTTGTCGGCGCTGGGGCCTTCATTGACGAACAGTGGCACGTCGTCGAGGGTCTTGATCGTGTTGTTGATGGCGAAACTGCCCAGCAAGGTGCCTTCGGTGGACGTGAGCTTGCGCGCTGTCCCGTCCTGGTTGCGCACCAGGTGCAGACCGCCGTGCAAGTACAGCAGGCGCGGTTTGTCTGTGGCCGCCTGGCTCAGGTCGAAACTGTGGTCATCGCCGAAGAACAGGTCGCTGATGGTCTCGGCGCTATGCTGGATCGCCCAGTAGTTGAGCAGGTCGTAGTTGGTGGTGAACACCGTGCGGTAGCGGCTCAGCTCCTGGTTGAGCGTCGCCAGGGTCGACGGTTGCACCAGCCGCCACGGGATGTGTACCGCGTGCACGGTGTTGATCAGTGCTTCCTTGATCGCGTAATAGCGGTTGCGCGGGGCGGCGGAGCTGACGGCCAGGGCCTTGTTGACCCGGCTGGTGGTTTTCAGCGCCCCGAGTACCTGTTCGAAACTGCGGGTCTGCATCGCGTCGAACACGCTCAGTTCCGACGGGCTCAAGGGCTTCTCCTCGACGGTGCGGGCATTTTCGAACAGCGAGTCATAGCCGAAATCGTCCCACACCGCGCGGCTGGCCCCATTGCCCACCAGCAGGCCGCTGAAGGCGGTATCGGCGCGCACGGCCTCCCAGACTTCGAGCCGGGTGTCGTATTCCTGGAAATCGGTCATCGCAAGGATCATCTCAAAACGTGGCAAAGGCAGGTCGCGACTTTATCACGACCCAGTCTTGAGCCAGATCAAGATGCGTCATGACTAGTCGGTCATTCTGTAGGCCCTGCCGATCCGGCCTCAACCAGGAGCGTGACCCCATGAGCAGCACTTTTTTCATTCCCGCCGTGAACATCATGGGGCTGGGCTGCCTCGATGAAGCGATGACTGCCATTCGCAACTACGGCTTTCGCAAGGCCCTGATCGTCACCGACGCGGGGCTGGCCAAGGCCGGCGTCGCCAGCAAGGTGGCTGAACTGCTGGCGCTGCAGGATATCGATTCGGTGATTTTCGACGGCGCCAAGCCCAACCCAAGCATCGCCAATGTCGAGCTCGGGCTGGGGCTGCTGAAGGAGAGCCAGTGTGATTTCGTCGTGTCGCTGGGGGGCGGTTCGCCCCATGATTGCGCCAAGGGCATTGCCCTGTGCGCCACCAACGGCGGGCAGATTCGCGACTATGAAGGCGTCGACCGTTCGAGCAAGCCGCAATTGCCGCTGATCGCTATCAACACCACGGCAGGCACCGCCAGCGAAATGACCCGCTTTTGCATCATCACCGACGAGACACGCCACGTGAAAATGGCGATTGTCGATCGCAACGTGACCCCATTGATGTCGGTGAACGACCCGGCGCTGATGGTGGCGATGCCCAAGGGCCTGACGGCCGCCACCGGCATGGATGCGCTGACCCACGCGATCGAGGCTTATGTCTCCACCGCCGCCACGCCGATTACCGATGCCTGCGCGCTGAAGGCCATCACCCTGATCAGCAACAACCTGCGCCTGGCCGTGCGCGACGGCAACGATCTGGCGGCGCGGGAAAACATGGCTTATGCGCAGTTTCTCGCGGGGATGGCGTTCAACAATGCGTCGTTGGGGTTCGTGCACGCCATGGCGCATCAACTGGGTGGTTTTTACGACTTGCCTCATGGCGTGTGCAACGCGGTGCTGTTGCCTCATGTGCAGAGCTTCAACGCCTCGGTATGCGCTGCTCGCCTGACCGACGTGGCCCATGCCATGGGCGTCGATACGCACAGGGCCGGCCCAGAAGAGGGGGCCCGGGACGCTATTGCGGCGATCCGCAGCCTGGCCCTTGACGTGGACATTCCGGCCGGTTTGCGTGACCTGGGTGTGCGCCTCAACGACATACCGGTGCTGGCCACCAACGCCTTGAAAGATGCGTGCGGCCTGACCAACCCACGGGCGGCGGACCAGCGGCAGATCGAAGAGATTTTCCGCAGCGCGTTCTAAGCGACCCGGGGCGGCACGAACCGCACACAGAGCATCGCCGCCGCCCCCAGCAGTGCGCACAACGCCGCCAGTGGCCAAGCTTGTTGGCTCAACAACAGGCTGGCCATGGCGCCGATCACCGAGGCCATCAGTTGATGCAGGAACCCGCTCAACGCCATGGCATAAGCGCCGGCCACCGGTGCGCCTTCATTGGCCAGGGACAGGCTGATGGGATAGATCAACGACTGGCCAAACACCGCGAAGCAATACGGCAGCCAGAAGAGCAACGCGATGCTGCTCAGGGTGAGGCTGCCTGCCAGCATGGTCATGCTGCCGCCCAGCACCAGTGCGATGCCCCAGCCCATCATCCGCCGTTGGCCGGTGCGCAGTACAAACGCGTTCACCGCTAGCGCCCCGAGCAGGTACGCCGCACTGATCGGCCAGCCCAGCAGGCCGTATTCGATGGCCGACCAGTGGAAGCTCTCCTGCAGGATCAGCGGCGCTGCGGTATTGAAGGCGACGATCACGCCGTAACCCAGCCCACCGGCCAAGGCCGGCAACAGGAACGCCCGTTGCCGGAATATCTGCCCGTAGATCCCCCACGCCGATTGCCCATTGCTGGCGTGCACCAGTATCGGGAACCTGGCCTGGGACACAGCCGCTGCCATGGCCAGACTGACGGCCCCCAAGCCCTGGAAAATCGCCTCCCAGCCGAAAGCGGCCTGGATCAGCGAGCCCAGGTATTGGCCGATACCGAGGGCAATCACAAAGGCGATCGATATCCAGGACAGGGCCTTGGCCAACAGGTCGCCGCTGAAACTGTCGCGAATCAAGACCCGCGCCATCACTGAGATACCGCTGGCACCGATGCCCTGGATCAACCTGAACGTCAGGAATGCCTCCACGGTTGTGCTCAGCGGCAGGGCCAGGTTGCCCAGGCCGTACAACCCCAAGGCCGCCAGCAAGACCGGCTTGCGCCCCAAGCGCTGGCTCAGGCTGCCCCACAGCAACATGGGCAGCGCCATGCCGATCAGGTACACCGACAGGCCCCAGGAAACCCGCGACGCATCGGCACCAAGATCCCGGGCGATAGCGGGCAGGGCCGGCAAGTAGATGCTCATGCCCAGTTGTGCCAGGAAGACGGTGGTGCAGGTGACGATCAGGGTGGTACGGTTCTTCATCGAGCGTCCTGTCTCAAGGGCGAAGGTCACGCCCGTGGGTCAGCAGCAGTTCGGTGATCTGTTCGCAAAACGAGCGAATCACGTCCGGCTCCATGTCGGCGCGCAGGGTAATGCGAATGGCGGCCTTGCCTTGCGGCACCACGGGAAAAAACACCGCCGAGGTGAAATACCCCAGTTCGGCCAGTTCGACCGCCAGGCTGTTGGCCAGGGTCGCTTCACCGCAAGGCACCATGCGGATCGCCATGGGGGTGCCGCGCTGTCCGGTCCGCACGAGGCTGTCGAAGAGGCGGATATTAGCCTGTAAACGCGCCTGCAACGCACTGAATTCCCGGCTGCGGTGCAGGCGGATCGACGCCATGCCGGCGCCAATGGCCGCTGCGTTCAGGCTCTGGGACCAATTGCTCGGCCCACCGTAGCGCTGCACCAGAGCCTTGTGCCGCTCACAGCCAAACATGACCAGCCCGCCACTGGCGCCGAATGACTTGGCCAACGAGGCCACGATCAGGGTGCGCTCGTCCACCGCCGGGATGCGCGAACGGACCAGACCAGCGCCAGATTCCCCGACGGCAGACAGGGCGTGGGAATCGTCCAGGTAAAGAAACAGGCCATAGCGCTGCTTGAGGTACATCAGGCTGTCCAGGTCAGCCATCCCGCCCATGCTGTAGGCGCCGTCGGCCACATACGCCACCTCGCGCTGGCGTTTGCACACGTCTTCGATGAAGTCCATGTCGTTGTGCGGGCAGGTGATAACCTGGGTTTCGTCGGCGCAGGCGGCCTTGCTGTGGTTCATCGAATAATGGGCATGTTTGTCGAACACCATGACGGGCGCGCGATTTTGAGTGAATGCGCCGCTGGACAGCAGCGGCAGGATCCCGGCGCTCGCCGCACTGCACGACAGGGCACTGAGGCAACTGGCGCCAAACAGCTCCGACAATTGGCTTTCGTACTGCTCCAGGATCGCCAGCTTGCAGCGATTCCTTGAGTTGGCGACCCGCAAGGTCCCGGCTTCCCATAGGGCGGTCATGGCGCCGTCCAGCAACGCGGGGTGATAGTCCAAGCCCAGGTAGGACGTGGTGCAGAAGTGATGAAACGTCCGACCGTATTGATCGACCAGTACATTGGGTGTCTTGACCTCGACATTCAGCCCTGAGATTTTTCCGGCTTCGGTGCCCTGCCAATCCAGGTCAGCAAGGGAAATGAGCTTGCGGTAGTTGGTGAAGTAATGAGGTGGTTGAGCAGTCTGGTCCATGGCGCGATTACATTCCTTGGTTGATGGTGTTGTCCGTGGGGTGTTTCGATAGCGGTGTGTTTCCAGACTTTACAGATTGTTGCGCAGGGCTTTGAATCGGCTGTTTCCGGCGTGTTTGAGTGTCACTGGAGATTTCCACGTAGGACTTTGCCTAGGACCCTGGCCGGGGAATCCATCGGCGCTGTCGGAGCTTGGGAGCACCCAGGTTTTGCCCCAAGCCCGCTGGGTTATCACTCTTTTCTGAAGGTTGCTTGCTGATGCTCTCTGGCCTCAATCATCTGACCCTTGCGGTCACCGACCTGGATCGCAGCGTGGCTTTCTATGGCGAACTCTTGCAGTTGCGTCTTGAGGCCAAATGGAACAGCGGGGCGTATTTGTCGCTGCCGGAGCTGTGGTTGTGCCTGTCTTTCGACCCGTTGCGCAGGCCTGAGCCGAGCGCGGACTATACCCATTACGCATTCAGTACCAGCGCCGAGCATTTCCCGCTGCTGGTGGCGCGGCTGAAAGCGGCCCAGGTGTCATCGTGGCGAGACAACCGCAGCGAGGGTGATTCGTTCTACTTTCTCGACCCGGACGGGCACAAGCTGGAGGTCCATGTGGGTGACCTGGCGTCGCGGTTGAAGGCCTGTCGGCAGGCACCGTATGCTGGCATGAGGTTTTTTACCGCGCGGTGATGGGGCGGCGTCGAATCGAGTAGGCGTTTGATCCTCTGCACTCTGATCGCCTGCGCTATCCTCATCGATATCGGGGGCGCGTCGGTCTCGCTCGTTGTATCGGCGTCACGAACTGACGATCACCCGCTTCGCTCACCGCTGCATTACCCGGATGACCACCAGCCCCATGGACACTTCAAGTTCCGCGCCGCTGGCCAGCTACATCGACCTTCTGCTGGACGCCGTATGTGCCGTCGACGGTCAAGGGCGTTTCGTGTTTGTCAGTGCCGCCTGCGAGCGCATTTTTGGTTACACCCCGCAAGAATTGATCGGTCAGCCAATGATCGATCTGGTACACCCTGCCGACCGCCAGCGAACCCTCGAGGCGGCGCGGGAGATCATGGAGGGCGAGCCCAAACTCAATTTCGAGAACCGCTACCTGCGCAAGGACGGGCGGGTGGTGCACATCCTGTGGTCGGC
The DNA here is from genome assembly GCF_054671965.1 of Pseudomonas sp. H3_A02. Lineage (NCBI taxonomy): Bacteria > Pseudomonadati > Pseudomonadota > Gammaproteobacteria > Pseudomonadales > Pseudomonadaceae > Pseudomonas > Pseudomonas sp. H3_A02. Next base: position 6,213,047 of record NZ_CP162807.1, on the reverse strand, counting down.
ACGCTGGTCGCCGGTGGACCAACTGCGCATTGCCGTGGCCCGGGACATCACCGAACGCAAGCAGGCCGAGTCCCGCCAGGCGGCGTTGTATGCGATTTCCGAGGCGGCCCATGCCGCGGCCGACTTGCTGGCGCTGTTCAAGCGCATCCACCTGATTATTGGCGAGTGGCTGCCGGCGCTGAATTTTTCGGTGGCGCTGTATGACGAACAATGTTCGCAGTTGAACTTCCCCTATCACGTCGATGATCGGGAAGGGCAGCCCGAATTGCCGGGCACGGTCACAGGGCGTTTGTGCGCCGAGGTGATTCGCAGTGGCCAGCCGATCCTCCTGACGCCCGGTTGCAGCCAGTTGCCAGCGGGGTTCGACGACCTGGTGGCGCAGCCGGACGCGCCGTGTTGGCTGGGCGTGCCGCTGAACTCACAGAGCGGCACGATTGGCGCGTTGATCGTCAAGAGTGCGCCGGACAACGAGCGCTACACCGAACAGGACAAGGAACTGCTGCAGTACGTCTGCGTACAGATCACCATCGCCATCGAGCGCAAGCAGTTGCACGCCCGCTTGCAGCACATGGCTCAGTACGATCAGTTGACCCAGGTGCCCAACCGCGAATTGCTCCGTGAACGGTTCAAGTGCGCACTGGCGACTGCCCGCGCTGCGTCCGGGCGCATGGCCTTGCTGTATATCGACCTGGACCGTTTCAAACAGGTCAACGACACCTATGGCCACGGCGTGGGCGACATGCTGTTACAGGCGGTGGCCAATCGTATCAAGGGCTGTATTCGCGACACCGACACCGTGGCGCGCATTGGCGGAGACGAGTTCGTAGTCTTGCTGCACAGCATCCAGGCCTTGGAGGATGCCCATCGCGTGCAGGAAAAAATCCGCCATGCACTGGCCCAGCCGCTGCGTCTGGACGGGCACTGTCTGAGCATCGAACCGAGCATCGGCGTGGCCTGCTTCCCCGACCATGGCACTGAAGATGTCGCGCTGTTTCGCCACGCCGACGAGGCGATGTACGCGGCCAAGCGTCACAATCACAGGGCATTCGGCATCTGATAGCGCGTCGCCGTTCGTCGCGGCGCCAAAGTCTTTTTCAACCTTTCAAGCGTTGTCCTTTTCAGATGTCAGGCGGGCTCCGCTCGCCGGAAACATCGTCCATGATCGAACGAAGAGGTTTGAAGTGGGTCGCAGAAGTAGGAGAACCACTCTCGCGGCTGTCGACAGCTACTCAGCGGAAAGCGAAATCGGGTGGTTCTGATTCAGAGGCGGGAACCCGTCAGAACTTTTATCAGAGGAGGGCGCGACTATGAGCCGTATGGCCAGCTTCTTTCGCACCACCAGTGTCATCGTGTTGATGGGTCTGGGTGCCAACAGTGCCTGGGCCCAATCGCCTGCCGAATTCATCAACGATGCTTCAGCCAAAGGCATGGCCGATATCGAGGCCAGTCGCATGGCCCACGGAAAAGCCGAATCCAGGGAGGTCAAGGACTACACCATCATGGTGATCAACGACCGCACCACCGCTAATCAACATCTGGCGAAGATCGCCAAGAAGCTCGACTTGCCTGTCGCCCCCCGGGAGGAGGTGGCTGACAAGGCCAAGACCCTGATGCCGCAGGTCAAGGAAGGCGAGTCGTTCGAAGCCGCGTATGCCGCCAGCCAGGTCAAGGCCACCGAGGAGGCCATCGCGCAGATCCAGCAGCAGGCTCAGACCACCGAAGTGCCGGAGATCAAGGCTTTCGCCGACGAAACCCTGCCCAAGTTGCAGACCCATCTCGAAATGGCCAGGGCACTGCAGGCCAGCCGCTGATCCACATGTTGTTGCATCCTGGGCCGGGACGTTCGCGTCCCGGCTGATGTTTGCCCGCTAGATGGGGGCCTTCCAGCGCATCTGCCTCAGCACTGGTTCAGGTCCACTTTGCTGTCTTTTTCCAAACCTTCAAGGTTCTTGGCTTCGCCCTGGCCCATGGCCTGGTAATGCTTTCTCAGCGCTTCCAGTTGCTTGAGGTCCAGCGACTCGAGGCCGAGCATCGCATTCTGTGCTTCCTTGGTCGCCCGCAGCAATTCGTCCACTTTCAAATGCAAGATGTCCGTATCGCGGTTCTGCGTGTTCTGGATCAGGAACACCATGAGGAAGGTGATGATGGTGGTCGAAGTATTGATGATCAATTGCCAGGTGTCGTTGAAACCAAAGAAAGGTCCGCTGGCGGCCCACAGCGCCAACAACACGATGGCCCCCAGGAATGTCTTGGGGCTCCCCGCCCAGAGGGCCAGTTTTTGAGCGATTTTTGCGAACGTCATTGCCGTGTTTCCTTGTTGGATGCACCTGTCTGGTGTGACAGCAACGAGGCGGTGAAAATTCTACTTACATTTCAGCCGGTCCCCCACGTTCATCGTCCGGCGCGATGACAGTCGCAACCAGTGCTTCTGCCGCAGGTCCCCTGAACACCCTCTTCAATCCAATTTTATTTTGAGGCAGCTAACTACACCGGACAGGTTGTTCCCGAAAGACTCGAAGAACGGTATGAGTCCGTGCGGCATCGCCTGATAGATTTCCATCCCTTGATAAAAGCGCCGCAGATAACGAGGCTTCACCGGTAGCCCCATATGGAAAATCGCCTGGGCTATGAACTGCTTTGGGACATTGTTGTAGGTCGCCTTGCAGTTAATGTAATAGGCGCTCAATCCACAACGCTTGGCGAATTCACCAACGCTGTCCAAGATGTCCAACAGCCGTTCTTCAGATTGCAGCAGGCGACCGCCGCCTTCGACGCCGTCAAGCAATAGCCCGGGCACACCTTTGACATCTGCCACGGCAATCAGATTAATACGGCCAATGCGCCGCCCTTGATACCAGACATACAGGCGACATAAATTTGGTTCAACCAAATATCCTGGGGCATTGTTGACCGCGTAGTCACCGATACCGGTACAAGAATAAAACTCGTCGGAGCGACTGTAGTCCTGCCATGGATTTCTGTTCCAGGTACTAATGAACCCCCTCTGCCTTGATTGACGTTCCCTTAAACCCTCCCAATCCTTATCGTCGAGGAAGGTTCTGATACTTGTAATATTTTCAGGTTCTGGCGATCCAATGCTGTCTCTGGGGAAGGCCGCATCTATTATTGACCGCAAACGGGTTTCGGTGTACTCGGCATGTCGGTCGAACAATGATTTGTTCCGGTACACCAAGGTTTGCCGGGCGACTTTGTCGTAGGTCGCGTCTATCGCCTGTCCGATCAGCGTTCTGAAACGGGCGATACCCATTTCACCGCCCCAATAGTTGAACGGTAAAAACCAAGCGCCAGCATAAGCATCGGTGATATGCCTACGGGCATTGGCAAAGGCGTGTTGCTGTTCGAACCATTTATTGAAATTATCAATCGCCAACTGATACCGCATGTTTTCGATTGTTTTCGGGTCCATGAGATTTATATTGGAAAGAATCGCGGAGATCAGCCCGCCATCGAATACCCCAGGTGCATCGATATGCGAGATCAGACTCGCTGCATTCAATTGCTCGAGCGAAGCGGTTATGGTACGAACCGCCCCAACCTCCGGCAAACCATTGACCAACAGGTAATGGAAGTAGTCAACACTTCCGTCTGACAGCGCGTCAAGACGTTTGTGTACCGTCTGAATACTATGGTGTTCAAATACCACATCGGCATTTTCCAGCAACGCAACGGCACCAAAACTGCCGTAACGAGCGTGTACGGCGCAAACCAATGCCACCAGCGCATCCAGCTCCGTGGCAGGCAGGTGCCGATGATAGTGCTTGATATGGATGAGCAAAGGGGCGCAGCAAGGGCCTAGTACATCCTTGTGGCGTAGCACGCAGCCCATGGCGGCCTGATAATAAGCCACGCCTACCGCCTCAAGGATCGACTCCAGATCATCACACAAGGCGGAGTCGGATGTGCCGATCAGACAGGACACGCCGCGTGCAGATTGATCCTTGATGGCCAACAGGAACTCCACGAACGCCTGCATATCCAAGTGACGCTTGAGCAGCGGGATTTTTTCTATCAGATACGCCGCGACAAAGGCGCTGTTGCGTTCCAATTCAAGAATGCCGGGCAAGAACCACGCCCATTCCTCAGCGCTGAGTTCAAGTACATGGCCATGATGCTTAAGTACATTGTTGACCAGTACATCATCGCAGGCGGCAATTCGCGACAGTAATTCACCTACCGCCGTCGCAAGCTCGACGCCATGTAACTGCTCAAGGCAGTTGATTGCAACTTCATAAGCGTCGATGTAAGTAGCCAGTATTTCACGCATACGCATTTCCCCTCATACCAACCGGTGATGGTTGCAAAAGCTCTGATGATCAGCCTCTCGGCCTGCTTCGACTGGCGTGATAAATGGCGACTAGTCGTGTGTAGGGCTTGCGCTCAGTAAGGGACTGTTGGGTTTTGTGACCAGTGCCAGCCGTACCGTCAGCATCAGCAACGAAAGGAGATGACTGAGGATCAGCGCCACCCATAGACCGACTACGCCTTGATCCATGTTGAATGCCAAGTGATATCCACCGGCCACGCCGACCAACCAGGCGGTAGCGGTATTGATAAGGAAGGGCACCTTGGTATCTTCCAAACCCTTCAATGCGCCCAGCAGCATGATCTGGACGCACTCAAAGACGATGCTCAGTGTCGCCAGGCAAACAATCAGATTGAACTGGGTTAGAAGATCAGAGTTCGAGGAGGCTTTGACGTCGAAGAACATGGAAGCTACCAACGTGGAATCGAAAAATACGATAAGGGCAAAAGGCAACAAGACCAGCATGCCGACCATGGATGCCACCACCGTCAGTTTTCGCACTTTGTGCACGTTATCCAGCGCATGCTCTTGAGCGACACGAATGGCAATGGCTTCACGAACCCCTTCAACCAGCATGTATACTGGAAAGATATAGGAGAACACCAGTTGTGCCGCTGCCAACTCCAATGTGCCCACCTTCTCTGTAAAGAGCATAAGGAGGATGATCATCAGCGAAATGACAAAGCTAGTGGCAGAGAGTGGCAACCCCATCGCCAAGTATTTTTTTACCAGGGATAGTTTAGGTGCCGTCCAGCCTGTGAAGATGGCGTATGCCTTGGCGGATTTGCGGTTGCTCAGTGAGTAGAGCCCGACCTCCGCAGCCAGCATTCCCCAGCTTACCAAGGAGGTTGAAAGCCCCGCACCATATGCACCCAGCCGCGGAAAACCGAACTCACCTAGGATCAGTACGTAGGAAATCACCGCTTTAAATACGCTGGCAAACAGCGTGATGTAGAAAATGGACGAAAAGTCGGAAACCGCCGCCGAGTGGTCCCGCAGGACGCAGAACAACGCTAACGGCAAGATTGAGTAGACCGCGCCTTGTGCGTATTGATCAGCCTGGAAAGACACCGCTGGGTCGACATTGAAGGCAAGCAGCAAGCTGCCAAGATTCAACGTCACCAGAACGACTGGGAGGCCAAGTAGAAAGCACATGTAGAAACCATGTTGCACATGCACTTCCACGGCTCGTTTGTTCTGAATGGCGTCGTACTTGGCTGAAAAAACCGCAACCATGCCAATGACGCACACGCAAATGACATTAGCGGTGTCGAAAACAATACGAGCGCCTAAACCATAGCCAGCAATTTCATCTGCACGAAATCTGCCCATGAATACGGAGTCAACGAATGCCATCATGCTCTCAATCAGATAGACGATTGAAAGTGGTACCGCAATTTTGATGATGCGCCGACCCTCTGAAACCCACTGCATATCCTGCATCCTTCATTCAAGTCAGCACAGACAAGAAGATCGAATGTGCTTACAAACTGTTCAAGTTGTCCCTCGCTGAGCTGAACAAACCGAACTGCCGATAATTGGTGGAGGAGAGTGAGACTCGAACTCACGACTACCAACTTAAGTAGTTGGCGCCCAAGCCACCGGGCGTTCTCCCCCGTTACATGCCTTGCCTGTCGAACGCGAAGCAATCGCGATCGAATAAAAAATGGTGGAGGAGAGTGAGACTCGAACTCACGACTACCAACTTAAGTAGTTGGCGCCCAAGCCACCGGGCGTTCTCCCCCGTTACATGCCTTGCCTGTCGAACGCGAGGCAATCGCGATCGAATAAAAATGGTGGAGGAGAGTGAGACTCGAACTCACGACTACCAACTTAAGTAGTTGGCGCCCAAGCCACCGGGCGTTCTCCCCCGTTACATGCCTTGCCTCTCGAATGCGAAGCAACCGAGACCGAGTAAAAATGGTGGAGAGGAGTAAAATCCCAACTCACTCCACCAGTTTAAGTAGCTTAAGTCCGTTGAGGACGTAGTTGCGTTATTGCGTTGTTCCTGCCACTAGCCTTCCAGTACCGCAGAGTGGAATAAGTCAGCGCTGGCACGTTGCGCATGCATGGCCATATCCAGGTTCCGGTTGTAAAGATGTTCATCTGTTCCATGCTTGAGATAGTTCACTACCGAGCTGATTGCCACGCTTGCCATCTCATCCCACACGGCAGCGGTCGACGCTCCTACATAGGGGGTGCAGATGAAACGGTCATCAGGCAGCTCAAGCATGGCGATCGGCATGTTGATCGCCTCGCCATTCTTGATGAGTGGTGGCATATCCCAGTTCTTGTCGTCAAACGCGGCCCCTGCAATTTTCTGCTCGAGCAGGGCCTTGTAGAGTGCCCGGCCATCAACTAACGAGGCCTCTGATGTATTGATCAGGATGGCGGAGGATTTCATCAGGGCAATTTCCTGCTCTCCAATGAGGCCCAATGTGGAGTCGTTGTACGGACAGGCCAGAATCACCACGTCACTACTTTCCAATAATGAGGCCATCGACAGTCGTTGGGCCTGGATATCGCGTTCTATGTCGGGTTTCTGCGAGTTAGCGGTGTAGACGATCCTGGACTTGAACCCATCGTGCATTATTCGAGCAATGCGGGAGCCGACCCTGCCCATACCGATGATGCCGATCACCGCATCCTTGAGAAGCGGAGTATCCATTTCATGCAGACGACCTTTTTTTTGTTCGGTATGGAAGTAGATCAATTTCCTTCTTAGCGCGATAACCAGCCCCACGAGAAACTCGCCCATGGCGTCGTACATCACTTTCAAGCCTGGCGTATTGGTAACCGAGATACCGAGGCGATCTGCTGCATCAATATCGACCAAATGCTCGGCCCCGGTAGCCAGGCATGCCACGAGCTGCAATTGGGCAGCGTGCCGCAGGACCTCTTCGGTCAGTATTTCCTCACCAGCTTGAATATAAATATGTGCGTCGGTGATTGCGGAGATAAGCCGTGCCTGATCGGGAAACGATTCATGGATCAGATCCACATCGTAATGCGATGAATTAAATTTGCAGATTTGGTTTTGAGCCAGGCGATCAGCCCCGGAAATAACTACTTTAATTCGCTCTGACACGGCAATATCCTTGGGTAGTGTTGTGAAGGTGAATTTGAAATATAAGAATAAGGTGCAATCAAGTGACTGAAAACAAAGGTGTCAACATGAGAGGTGTCTTCTTTAATCTGGTGCGTGCTGTGCCAGAAATTAATTGGGGTCATTATCTTGTTCGAGAATTTTTCAGTGTCTTGAAAGTAAGTCGCCATATGAAATGATGGTTTGTTCCTTGTGTCAAATTTCCTTTGTAAATCTTTATGCTTGATAAGTTGTTCGCCGATGAATATTTGTTTAAATGTCGTTGGTGGTAAGGTCTGCGAATGAACGCGTCAATCTGTTCATATAATAGTTGGTTTGTTTTGGACAGGACGGAGTCCTTTGTTGCGTTGTTTTTCAACGCTGAACAAATTATTTCCATGAACGATTATTCGGCGACGGCTGAGCCAGTGGCGGGGAAGGGAGGGTGGCATCCTTTCGAGCCGCAAACCCGTCATGGGCGGGACGTGGCGCTTGAGCGGTGCCATACGCGACACATTGAACCACCCGTAGGTGATCAAGTTGAATTGGTCTGTCGAGGGGGCGGCAACAACGAGGTGGTGAAATAGCAAGTCACAAACATCCGCGCCATTCCTCGCTCGGCACGATGGTCATTCGCAACCATTGGATCTTTCGCAGGTCACTGCTGAAAGTCCTCAGTATTGGAGTACACCATGAGTACCACCCGCACCCTTTGCCTCGCCTGCTGCCTGTTCGCCCTGCAAGGCTGTTTCGACAACTCGGATAACGAGACCAAGGACAACACCGATGGCACCAAGTCTTCGGTGCAGATGCAGGAGTCTGGAAAGACGAACAAATAGTCGTCTAGCTGAACCCTGTGGGAGCTTGCTCGCGATGGCGTCGGCTCAGCACTATACGGGTGGCTGACACACCGCTATCGCGAGCAAGCTCGCTCCCACAGGTTCGTGTTTCGTCAGCGCTTGCTCACCGCCCCTGCTGCAACACCTTCAGCGCTGCCGACGCCAGGAAGCCGGAGCGGCTCTTCTCTTCAGGATGGTGCAACACATACTCATCGATACGGTTGAGCAGGTAGCCGGGCAACGTGATGTTGAGTTTCTGCGCCTTGCCCAGGTATTTGGTCACATCGATATCCACCAGTGCCCAGGTGCAACCGGCATATTGCGGATTGGCTACGTGCAAGGTGACGGTGTTGGCCGGCGGAATCGGCGAGCCGTCTTCAGCCAGAATCTCGAAGTGACCCTCGATAGCCTCACGCGCCATCGCCATGGCTTCGTCCAGGTCGTCGCCAGCGGAAAAACATCCTGGAATATCTGGCACTTCAACACCCCAGGCGTGGTTGTCATCGCCCATGGAAATCGCAATCGGGTAAAGCATATTCATCGTCCTCCGGGAACGTCGCGCAACGGGCCGGCTGAAGCAGCGCCTGTTGCAAAATACTGATGGCCGTTTTCTTGAGCAGGTCCTTCTTCGGATGAGGAACCGTGACCAATCCCGGTTTGGTAGGGTGCTTGAAGTGATGGTGACTGCCCCGAACCCGCACCAGATACCAACCGTCTGCAATGATCTGGCTTATCAAAAATCGGCTATTCACAACACCTCCGTGTGGCGTGCTTGGTGGGTACTATACCTACTGAAGAGAAATGATCAACACTATAACCACCACGGACGCCATGGGTGGGCTCGGGCAGGTATTGCAACGAAGTCTAGAAGCGGTGTCGCACAAGGGCGGCGGAGGGACGGGGTGGGTTTATTTCGGGATGTGATACAGGGTGCAAATGCGTGAGTGGCGAGGGAGCTTGCTCCCGCTGGGCTGAAGCAGCCCTGGATTTATAGCTCAATATCAGGAGCCGCTTACGAAATTGCGGTCGCTATGACTGCTGCACAAACGTCAGCCGTATCGCAAAACCAATCAAAAGACTCCCAAACAACCACTGCTGTACACGCTGGGCCGAAGGCGATCGCTGGAGCCAGCGTCCAAGTGCGACACCCGCCAATGCGTAGGTGCTGTCGAACAGCAGGCCGACGCCGACCAGCACCATGCCCAGGATCGCGAATTGCCCCAGCACCGGTCCAGCTTGTGGATCGATAAATTGCGGCAATAACACTGAGCAAAACAGCAAGGCCTTGGGATTGAGCAGATTTGTCAGCAACCCGCGCCGAATCGCCTGGCACCAATGTCGCTTTCCTGCCTCGACAGCGGCGCCTTCAAAACTCGGCAACAAGGTGGTCCGCAGGCATTGAAAACCGATCCATAACAAATAAGCAGCCCCGGCCAGACGCACTGCATCAAAGGTCCATGGCGCTGTCTTGAACAACGCTGAAAGTCCCAGCGCCGCCAACGCAACATGGCATCCCCGAGCAACTCCCAGGCCCATTGCCGTCGCCAGCGCCGCGCCCCTGCCCTGACGGGCACCGGTTTGCAGCAGCAGGATCATGTCCGGCCCGGGCAACAGATACGCCACCGTCAACGCCATCAAAAACAACCCGAGCTCTGCCATGCCACACCCCTTTCATCAACGATTCGCAAGTGCCAAGTCTATGGCTGACGGGCAGGGCAGGTGGTTGCGAAGATGGCTTCTAAAGCTTCAAGAATTGGCATAACCTGCCAAATATCTGCATCATTCAATCGGAAAATGCCAACTCATGAAACTGGATGCCTTCGACCGCAAAATCCTCGTCGCGCTGCAACGCGACGGCCGCCTGAGCAACGTGCAACTGGCCGAAGAAATCGGCCTGTCCCCCTCACCCTGCCTGCGCCGTGTGCGGTTGCTCGAAGAAGCGGGGGTTATTCGTGGTTACCAAGCCGTCCTGGACCGCGACGAGGTGGGCCTCGGGCTGACAATCTTCGTAGGCGTCAAGGTCGAACGGCACAACGACGAGCGAGCCGAAGCATTTCGCCAGGCAGTGACGGCGTTGCCCGAAGTGATCTCGGCGTTCCTGGTATCGGGCGAGTCGGATTTTCTATTGCAAGTCGTGGTGCCAGACCTGCGGGCTTATGACCGTTTTGTCACGGGGCAGTTGTTGAAATTGCCCGGGATCAGCGATATCCGGAGTAACTTTGCGATTAATACGGTGAAGACGCCGGGGGCGTTGCCGTTGGGGCATTTGCCGAGTGCTTGACTGGATACTGAGGGCGACGCAACGCAGGGAGAGCACCGCGGAACCCGTGGCGAGGGAGCTTGCTCCCGCTAGGCTGCGCAACAGCCCTCTTGTGAGCGCTTCGCACTCAAGCGGGAGCAAGCTCCCTCGCCACGAGATTCATTTCTCTCAGGACAATTGTCTATCTTTCCTGCAAAGGTCCCGTTGTTGAGGTTGTGCAACGTCTCGCTGGCCATAGTCGGCTTTCCAAACTTGCCGGCGTGCCCATAGGCGCCAGAGCGTGAGAGCAGGTTAACAGCGGAATGAAAAAGCCCGGCGGTCGGCCGGGCAGTTTTGGAATCCAGCAACGTGATCAGGCTGGCTTTGCACGCGCAGCCAACATCACTTCATTCTGTTTTTTGGTAGCTTCGATCAGCACTTCACTGTAGACGCGTTTTTTTCTTCCGATTTCGCATTACGAATGAAGTCTGCGAATGGGCTCGTGGACTCCTTTGTGGATCCGAGTTTCATGGTAAACAGGGAGTTGCTCCGTCATTTATCCCAAGCATGGCCATCAGTTCGTGTCCCGTATGCTTCTCGGGGATATGGTAGTCGATCTTGTCAACGCCAGCCTTGTAGAGGCGTCCAGAATTATCAATGTGCTTCACAAGCTGATCGACATGTAGATCCTCGGCGCGACCACCAGGGGAGCAAACCCCCACAAACTCCAGACCAAAAAAAACCGGCCACCAAGAGCCGGTTTTTTTATCCCTCGCCAAAAACACAAACGCGGGACCAGAATTCGATTGGAGCGGGTGAAGGGAATCGAACCCTCGTTATCAGCTTGGGAAGCTGGAGTAATGCCATTATACGACACCCGCTCGGAGCGGCTGACTTTGTACCAGATGTGGGCACGGATTTGAAGTTTTTCTTCACTTGGGGTGCGGTCAGTCGTCTACGCGAGCCTCAAACCAGAGCGGTCGTTGGCGGGCAAACCCCATTGCTGAAGGCGCAAGAAGGGGCTTGCTCGCCAAGACTCGGTTTCAGATAGCCAATGCATGGTAGCCCTGCACGTAGCTATAGCGCGGTCGGCTTTCGTGTTGTTCCGGTGTGAGGAAACTCATCAAGGCGTTGCGACTGTCGCGGCAAGCGGCTTTGTGTTCCATGTCCAGAAAGTGCCCGGTGGCTTGCAGCGTGCTGAAGCTGCTGTGCTGCACATGATCGGCAAAGAGCTTGGCGTCGTCGGCCGCGGTGTATTCGTCCCATTCGCCATTCAGGAACAGCACCGGCACGTTGATTTTTTTCGCTGCGTTGACATAGCACAAGCGATCGCTGTGGAGCACATCGCTGATGTGGAAGTGCATCTGCCCGTACTCATGCTCGGCCAGGCTGCTGACGTGGCGATAGTTGAAACGCTTGAACAACGGCGGCAGGTGCTTGCCGATGGTGCTGTTGACCAGATGCCCGACCCGGTCGCCGTCCAGGTTGCCCAGGTAATCCACACCGCGCTCCAGGTAGTCGCGCATCGGCGCATTGAGCACTGGCGAGAACGAGCTGATCACCGCTTTTTCGATACGTCTTGGCCGCTGGGCCAAGGCAGTCAGCGTGGCGGCGCCGCCCCAGGAAAACGACAGCACGTGTTCGGCGGCGAAGTGGTCGATCAGTTCCAGGAGAATCTGGCCCTCGATCTCTTTTGTCAGCATTTGCTCATGTCGGTTGTGAGCTTTTGACTTGCCCGCGTAGGGTTGGTCGTACAGCACGACATTGAATTGCGGGTAGAGGTTCTTGGCGGTCTGTGCAAACGACGCGGTGGTGGCCATTGAGCCGTTGACCAAAATGATGGTCTTTTGTGCGGCGTCTGCGCGATAGAACTCCGTGTAAACCCGATACTGACCCTGTATATCCAGCACAGCGATTTCTGGCCTCATGTCATAAGACTCCTGGCAAGCGGGTATGCGCGCAATGAGATTGCACGGGCAATGTGACAGGTAGGCATACGCCTGGAAGATAAGGCCCATGTCGATCCAAAACAGCGGTCGACGGGTGTTGTTATAGGCGGGCAGTTTGCCGGGCGGACAAGACGGAACCTGAGGGTTCCCGCCGACAAAAAGTTTCTTGGAAGTATGTGGTGACTCATCGGTCACATTTCGGCCGACGGTTTGATTCAAGCAGGGGGTCGACCGTTGCGCAAGTACCTGTCGGAAAATTGTTCGACACTTCTGCCCAGCGGTAGCGGGATCAGATGAGCTGGATTTCTTCAGGGCTCAAGGCGCGGTAGTGGCCCGGCTCGAGATGGTCGTCCAGCGTCAGTGGGCCCATGCGCTCGCGGTGCAGGCGCAGCACCTTGTTGTTGAAGTGGCCGAACATGCGCTTGACCTGGTGGTAGCGCCCTTCAACGATGCTCAAGCGCGCTGATTTTTCCCCCAGCAGCGTCAGCTCTGCCGGTTGGGTGGTGAGGTCTTCGAAGGCGAAATACAGGCCTTGGGCGAAGGTGTCGGCGTATTCGGCGGTGATGGTTTGCTCGGTTTCGACGTAATAGACCTTGGGCAGCTTGGTCTGCGGTTGAGTCAGGCGCCGCGACCAACTGCCGTCATTGGTGATCAGCATCAGCCCGGTGGTGTTGAAATCCAGGCGCCCGGCGATGTGCAGGTCGTCCTTGTCCGGTTCGTTCAACCAGTCGAGAACAGTGGGGTGTTGCGGATCGCGAGTGGCACTGACGCAGCCGGGCGGCTTGTGCAGCATGAAGTAGCGCGTCGGCCGGCCGGCTTGCAGCACTTGGTCGTCGACTTCGACGCGACTGAATTCACGTACCGGTGCATGGGGATCGCTGACGGTCTGGCCGTCGATTCGCACCCGGCGCTCCACCAGCAACAGGCGCACTTGTTGGCGATTGAATCGCGGCAGATTGCTGAGGAAACGGTCGACACGCATGGGCAGTTCAGGCAGGGCAGCGGAGGGTGGGCATCTTACGCGATCGGCTGGGGCTTGGCGCGCAACTGGGCTTCGACCTGGGCGCAACGTGGGCACAGGCAGGACTGATCACGCAGTTCGGCCGGCAATGCTTCAAGCACGGCCGGGTCAATGCTCACGCCGTAACACCAGCAGGCCCGGTCGGCGGTTCGTGGGTCGGCCAGGGTGCAGTCGTTGGTGCCGCCGCAGGCCGGGCAAAGGTCGGGTTTATTCATAACTGGAGTGAGGCTTGTCCACGCAGGTTCGATTGCACCCGGTCTGCCGGGCGCGTTGCAACGCATGATCGGTCCGCGACAGCAGGCTGTGCAAGGTGTCTTCGTCCTGCAAGGTGGTGAGGCCGAGGCTGACGGTGACCAACAATTGTTTGCCACTGCAGAAATAGCGCTGCTTTTCGATGTGCTGACGAATTTTCTCGGCGATTTTCAGACCGGTCTGGCCGTCGGTGTCCTTGAGCAGGACGACAAAGGCGTCGGCGCTCCAACGACAGACGATGTCCGAATGCCGCAGGCTTTGGGTCAGGTCGCGGGCGAACCCGGTCAGCAGTTGATCGGTGGCGATATGGCCGTGGGTGGTGTCCAGTCGCTTGAAGTCGTCCAGCTCCACCAGCAACGCCGTCAAGGGTTTGGGCTCGCGCTGGGCTTCGTGCAGGGCTTGCACGGCCAGCAGGTCGAAGCCACGGCGGTTCGGCAATTCGGTCAGGCTGTCGAGGGTGGCCTGGGCGTCGATGCGTTGCTGGTAGTGGTTGATCAGTCGATAAAGGATGGCCAGGACCGCCAGCGTCACGAGCACGCCGATCAGCAGGTTCACGTACAGCGTCTTGAGAATGTGATCGCGTATCGAGGTATGGGCGGCGTAATAGCCCAGCAACGTAATGATCAGGAAACCTGTACCGAGCAGCGCCACCACCGCCAGGAGCGGCTTGCGCTGGGAATACAACGGCGAACGGAGCGACATGGCGATTCCCTTGGCGCAGACCCAATGAAATCAGTTTAGTGGCCCTGTGGGAAAAGGTGCTCGGATTTGCAGGTTTGCAAAATTGTGGCGAGGGGATTTATCCCCGCTGGGTCGCGAAGCGGCCCCAATGCACTCTGTCTGATATACCGCGCTGACAGGTTTTGGGGCTGCTGCGCAGCCCAGTGGGGATAAATCCCCTCGCCACAGAGTCCTGTTTACTCAAGGGTAATTAGATAAGCCCGCCATCCCCCCAAATGACTGATGTCCCGTGCGCCTTCCAGGCCATACGATTCACAGATGAATCCGCTTTCCCAGCGTCCATCGGCCAGTTGCACCTTACCCAGCCCCAACGGTGCGGGAATGCCGGTCAGGAACGAGCCCAGTTCGCTGCTCGGCAGCTCCCAGACCTCGACCTCGATCGCCACGCCGCCTTCACGAACCCGAACCATGCCGGGACGCAACGGTGGGCCGCCAGCCAAGGCATAGAGGTGGTAGTCCGCTGAGCTTTGGGTGGCCTCGATCAGCCGGGCGCCGCGTTGCTTGAGCTGCCAGTTCAGCGCCAACCCGTCCAGGTGTGCGCCACACACCACCAGCCGCGCCCGGTCGTGGCGAGCCGGGTGGGCGGGAATGGGCAAGGCCTTGTCCTGTTGACGCTGCAAGGCATCGGCCACGCTCAAGAGGTATTGATCGGTGAAGGCTCGACCGAACAGCGTCACGCCCCAGGGCAAGCCGTTGGCCATGAACGCACTGGGAACGGCGACGGCGGCGTAGTCCAGCAGGTTCATGAAATTGGTGTAGTAACCCAGCTCCGAGTTGCGCAGTACGGGTTCGGCGGTCAGTTCGGCAAGAGTCACCGGGCGGCCGATGGTCGGAGTGAGTACACAATCAAGTGTGTCCATGGCTCGGTCGCATTGGGCTTTGAGCGCTTGCAAACGGTACCGGGCGCGGAAGGTTTGCACGCCATCTACCGTAGGCGCTTTCGCCAGGACGGCGCGGATGACGGGCAGTACGGCCTCCGGCTCGCGTTCCATCAAGGGGCCGGCAACGCTGTAGCGTTCGGCCACCCACGGACCTTCATAAAGCAGCCGTGCGGCTTCCAGGAACGGCGACAAGTCCAGTTCCACGGCTTCGCCGCCCAGGCGTTCGAGCCGTTCGACGGCGTCCTGAAACAGTTGCGGACCTTCCTGGCAGCCGAAAAATTCCAAGTCCTGCTGGCGTGGCACGCCGAAACGAAAGCGCCGGGGCGCGCCGAACGCGGCGCCGTCGTTCCACTGCGGGTTGTAGCGGCTGTAGTCGTCACCAGGGTCTGGACGGGCCGTCAGCGCCAAGAGCTGGCTGGCTTCCTTGGCCGTCGCCGTGAAGGTCGTGACGCAGTCCAGCGTGCGACAGGCCGGGACCACGCCCGCTGTTGAGATCAACCCCAAAGTGGCCTTCAACCCCACCAGGTTGTTCAACGCCGCGGGCACCCGGCCGGAGCCGGCGGTATCGGTGCCCAAGGCAAAACTCGCTACGCCCAAGGCCACGGCCAGCGACGAACCGGCGCTCGAACCGCCTGCCGGATAGTCGGGCAACACGCTGTTGCGGCAGGCGCCGTAAGGCGAGCGGGTGCCGTTGAGCCCGGTGGCGAATTGGTCGAGGTTGGTCTTGCCCAGGGGAATCGCGCCCAGTGCCAGCAACTGCTCGACAATGGTCGCCGAGCAGGACGGCACGTAGGCAAACGCCGGGCAGGCGGCGGTGGTCGGAATGCCGGCCAGGTCGATGTTGTCCTTGATGGCAAACGGTACGCCGTACAGGGGCAAGCTCTCCAGGTCGCGGCCTTCCAACGCGGCCAGGTAGGGCTCCAGTTCCTCGGCCGTCAGCAGGTGGATGAACAGGTGATAGTCCGTGTTCAGCGCCGCGGCCTTTTCCCGCAGGCCCAACAGTAATTGGCGTGGCGTCAGTTCGCCGCTGCGGTAGGTTGTGCGCAGGTCGTCCAAGCGAAGAGAGAAGTTCATGGTGTTAATCCTTTGATTGAGTTCAGGCACGGTCCAGCACCACGACGCGTTGTCCGGCGCGCACCGCCGAACCGGGCTGGACGCGCACCTCGCGCACTACGCCGGCCGAGGGCGCAAGCAGCGGGATTTCCATTTTCATCGACTCCAGGATGACCAGCACATCACCGGCGGCCACCCGCGCACCAACGTCTACCTGCACTTGCCAGAGGTTGCCGGCGATGTGGCTGTCGACGCTCAGTTGACCCTCGGTCAGCAGCGAATCTTCGCTTGGTGCGACGGCCGGTTCTTCACTGTCGAAGTGCGCTTGGCCACTGGCGATCCAGCGCTCGCGCTCGGCGTTGAAGGCGCCTTGTTGCTGTTGTCGGAACGCGGCGATGCTGTCGGCTTCCTGCACCAAAAAACGCTGGTAGTCGGCGAGGTTGAGCTGGCTGTGCTCAATCTTCAGGTCGAAGCGGCCCAGCGGGAACTCACGGCGGATGTGCAGCAGTTCATCGGCACTGACCGGGTAGAAGCGGATCTGGTCGAAGAACCGCAGCAACCAGGGCTTGCCGTTGAATGCCGCGACCTCCCGATAACGATTCCACATCTGCAACGTACGCCCGACGAACTGATAGCCGCCAGGCCCTTCCATGCCGTACACGCACATGTAGGCGCCGCCGATGCCCACCGAGTTTTCCGCGGTCCAGGTCCGGGCCGGGTTGTATTTGGTGGTCACCAGTCTATGCCGTGGGTCGAGCGGCGTGGCGACCGGCGCGCCGAGGTAGACGTCCCCCAAGCCCATCACCAGATAGCTGGCGTCAAACACCGTGCGTTGCACCTCGTCGAGGTTGGGCAGGTCGTTGATGCGTCGAATGAACTCCAGGTTGCTCGGGCACCAGGGTGCGTCCTTGCGCACGGTGGTCATGTATTTCTCGATGGCCAGCTGGCAGGCCGGATCATCCCAGGACAGCGGCAGGTGGACGATGCGCGACGGCACTTGCAGGTCCTGCGCGGCGCATACGGCGTCCCACTCACCGACGACGATGCTCAGTAGATCGGCCAGGGGCATTTGTTCGGGTTGATAGTGCACTTGCAGCGAGCGAATGCCCGGCGTCAGGTCGATCACGCCGGGCAGTTGTTTGTGTTCCAAAGCCTGCATCAACGCGTGGGCGCGAAAGCGCAGCACCAGGTCCAGTTCGGCGGCGCCGATTTCCAGCAACAGGTGGGTGTCGCCGGCTAATCTCGCCACCAGGCGGGTGTCGTCCTGCCCAATATCCAACACCACAGGCGACCCCATACCCTGTGGGAGCGAGCTTGCTCGCGATAGCGGCGGCACATCCAACCTTGATGAAACTGACAGACCGCTATCGCGAGCAAGCTCGCTCCCACAAGGGGCCCAATTCAAGGCCAGTGAGCGGGCGGTCGATATATCCACCGGCACGAATCGCACCTTGTCCCCGGCCTTGAGCTGCCCTAACTGCCAGAGGTCCGCCTCGATCACCGTCACCGGGCAGACGAACCCCCCCAGGCTCGGGCCGTCGGGGCCGAGGATGACGGGCATGTCGCCGGTGAAGTCCACGGCGCCGATGGCGTAGGGATTGTCATGGATGTTGGAGGGGTGCAGCCCAGCCTCGCCACCGTCGGCGCGAACCCATTCAGGTTTCGGCCCGATCAGGCGCACGCCCGTGCGGCTGGAGTTGAAATGCACTTCCCATGCAGTGTCGAAGAAGGTCTGGATGTAGCGCTCGGTGAAATATTCCGGCGCGCCGTGCGGGCCGTAGATTACGCGGATCTGCCGTTCCGACGGCAACTCCAGGATCGGCGCGTTCTGTTGTGGCAGCGCGGCGTGCTCATCCAGTTCAGTCAGGTGCAGTACATCGCCGGTACACAACGCCCGTCCGCCATGGCCGCCGAACTGACCGAGGGTGAACGTGCTTTTACTGCCCAGGTAATCCGGCACTTGCACGCCGCCTTGCAGGCACAGGTAACTGCGCGCCCCGGCCCCAGCGATGGTGCCGATCGTCAGGGTGGAGCCGGCAGCAATCGACAACGGGGTGTTCATCGGTACGGCTTCACCGTCGAGCGTGAGGGCAATCACCGCGCCGGTCACCGCCACCCGCGCATCGCAGTTGAAGCGCAGCCGCGGCCCGTTCATGGTGATTTCCAACGCCGCGGCACCTTCTTCATTGCCCAGCAGGCGATTGCCCAGGCGCAACGAATGGCTGTCCATCGGTCCCGACGGCGGCACCCCCACGGCCCAATAACCGAGGCGGCCGGGATAGTCCTGGACGCTGGTCTGTGTGCCGGGGCTGAGCACTTCCACGGTGTTGGCGCGGTAGACCAAGGCCTCCAGGCAGCGGGTCCAGGGTTGACCGCTGGCAAACGGCGCGTCGAGGAGAATCTGTTGCAGGTAGTGGCGGTTGGTTTCGACGCCGTACAACAAGCTTTCGTCCAGCGCTTGATGCAAGCCCAGCCGCGCTTGCTCACGGGTCGGCGCCCAGCGAATGACCTTGGCGATCATCGGGTCGAAGTAGGGCGGGATCTGGCAACCGGCCTCGACCCAGGTGTCGATGCGCAGTGCTTTGCCGTCGGCCTGCGGAAATTTCACCGCGGTCAGCAGCCCCGGGCTTGGCTGGAAATCCCGGCCTGGATCCTCGGCATACAGGCGTGCCTGGATCGCGTGGCCTTCGGCTTTCAATCCCTGGCCCAGCTCGCTCAGTGGCGGCAGATCACCGGCCGCCAGTTGCACCATCCAGCGCACCAGGTCCACGCCCCACACCTGCTCGGTGACACCGTGCTCCACTTGCAGGCGGGTGTTCACTTCCAGGAAGTAGAAGCGCCCCGCGTCGCTGTCGAACACAAACTCCACGGTGCCGGCGCTGCGGTAGTTCACCGCCTGGGCCAGTTGGATCGCCGCTGCGCAGAGTTCGTCAGCCATGCCTTCGGGCAGGTTCGGCGCCGGGGTTTCCTCGAGGACTTTCTGGTTGCGCCGTTGCACCGAGCAGTCGCGTACGCCCAAGGCGATCACTTGGCCCTGGCCGTCGCCGAATACCTGCACCTCCAGATGCCGCGCGCGTTCGATGTACTTCTCGATGAATACCCCGGCGTCGCTGAAGTTGTTCTGGCCCAGGCGCTTGACCGCTTCGAAGGATTCGCTCAGGTCGGTGGCGCTGCGACACACGCGCATGCCGATGCCGCCGCCGCCCGCGGTACTTTTGAGCATCACCGGATAGCCGAGCTGGGTGCCCGCCAATAGCGCGGCGTCGAGGCTGTCGAGCAGTTCGGTGCCTTCGAGCAGCGGCACGCCGTGTCGACGAGCCAAGTCGCGGGCGGTGTGCTTGAGGCCGAACACACGCAGTTGCTCCGGCGTTGGGCCGATGAAAGCAATATCAGCGGCCTCGCAGGCTTCGGCGAAGGCTGCGTTTTCCGAGAGGAAACCGTAGCCGGGATGGATCGCGGTCGCGCCGCTGCTTTTGGCGATTGCCAGGAGTTTATCCACCGCCAGGTAAGTACCGGCCGCCGCACCATCGCCCAGGCAATAAGCTTCATCGGCCTGCTGGATATGCAAGCTGGCGGCGTCGGCCTGGGAGTACACCGCGACGCCTTTGACCTCCAGCTCGCGCAAGGTCCGCAGGATGCGGCAAGCGATGGCGCCACGGTTGGCGATGAGGATTTTTTCGAACATGGCATTGCCCCCTCAGGCATGCGTGCTGCCTGAACTGGGATGCGGGCCGTCCCGCAGTTTTCGATGGCCAGCGGGGTCGTCCCCGACAGCAAACTTCCAAACACCTTATGTCCCCTGTGGGAGCGAGCTTGCTCGCGATAGCGGCGGCACATCCAACCTTGACGTAACTGACAGATCGCTATCGCGAGCAAGCTCGCTCCCACAGTGGATCAGGGTGTTATTTGAGGCATTGCCCCGACCGGCTCTGGCACAACACAAACAGCCAGCGGCGCAGGCGGCTGAGTTTCAGTTCCATATCAAAAGCTCCGCTGGTGTGGGGTTGTAGGCGTTGCAGGGGTTGTTCAGTTGCGGACAGTTGGAGATCAACACGATCACATCCATCTCGGCCCGCAGGTCGACGTATTTGCCCGGTGCCGAGATCCCATCTTCGAAGGTCAGGCCGCCGTCTGCGGTCACCGGCACGTTCATGAAGAAGTTGATGTTCGGCCCGATGTCGCCCTTGCCCAGCCGACCGTCGTGGGCACAGGCCCGCAGGTAGTTATCGCGGCAGCTGTGCATGTAGCGTTTTTCCAAGGCGTAGCGCACGGTGTTGCTTTCCTGGGCGCAGGCCCCGCCGAGGGTGTCGTGGCGCCCACAGGTGTCTTCGACGATGGTCAGCATTGGCTGGCCGAGGTTGGAGTACAGGACGCTGCCGGTGCTCAGGTAAACGCTGTTCTGCCGGCGCAAGGTGCGCTGCACGTCGTAGCGTTCCTTGGGGTTGGCCAGGCTGTAGAACAGCGTATCGACCGCCTGGTTGCCTTCCAGGTCGAGGATGCGCAGGGTCTGGCCCTTCTTGACTTCCGTCAGCCAGGGCTCCCCGGCGGGAATGGTGGCGCGGTAGATAGCGCTTTCAGGCTGCTTTGGTACGGTGGCGATGGCGAGTGACATGGCAGCGATCCTCAGGCGAACAGGCGGTCGGTGTTGATGAAGCCGCGCTGGTTTTCCGGGCGCGACTGGCGGCAGTGCTCGGCGACGCTGGCGTCGGCGTTCATCCAACTGAGCTTGAGCGGTTGCGGGGCGTAGTGCGGGTTCGGGTCCATCGGGTGTTGCAGTGCGGTCAGCACCACCAGGGTGTCCATCGGTGCATAGAGCTCGATGTAGTCGCCGGCCTGGGAGTTGCCTTCAACGAAATGAAAGCCTCCGGCCTCATCGACATCGACCCGGCTGAACAGGTTGAGGGTCATCAGCAGGTCGGACAGGCCCAGCCCCCATTTGCCCAGTTCCACCAGCAGGTTGTCGGTGCCGTTGCGAAAGAAGCCGTTGCGCAGTTCCTGATAGCGGCCCTGACCGTATTTTTCAGCGACCTCTTCGGCGCAGAGCACGCCGCCGAGGCTGTCGCTCCAGCCGCAAGTGTCGGCGGTGATGGCCGCCAGTACTCGACCCATGTCCGAGTACAGGCAATGGCCGGCGGTGAGCTTGGCGGTGTGTTGGCATTTGAGGCTGTCGGGCAGGTTCAGGCGTTCGGTTTTCTCGTTGGCATTGAGCAGCGTCAGGCTCACGTTGGCCCCGCCGCGCAGGTCGGTCAGGCGCAGCAGTTGGCCGCGCTTGAGCACGAAGGAACGGTGGCCGCCACCGGGCAGCAGCTCTTCGGCGAAGGGGGGGAACATAGAGATCGAATCGGTCATGGCAAAACTCCTTTCAAGCGATACGCAACGTGCCGGCCAGTTCGGCGGGCAGGGCGTCGACGGCGGCACGGATGCGGCGGTCGCTGTTCAATGGAATGTCGTAGGTAATGCGTGCGCCATAGGCACCGGGGGCGTGGGGATCGACACGGACTTTGTCGAACACCAGCAGGCGCGTGCCGAGGCTGAAACCTTCGGACAGGTCATGGGTGACCATGAACACCGTCAGCCGGGTTTCGCGCCACAGCTCAAGCAACAAGGCGTGCATGTCTTTGCGAATGCCCGGGTCGAGGGCGCCAAAGGGCTCGTCCAGCAGCAGGACACGGGGCTTCATGATCAGTGCCTGAGCGATGGCCAGTCGCTGTTGCATGCCCCCGGACAGTTGCGCCGGGTATTTGTCCAGCGCATGGCCCAGGCCGACCTTATCCAGCAGTTGCGCGGCTTCTTCGCGGGTCTGGCGCTTGGCATTGCCGAACAGCCGTCCCAGCAGCGGCGAGCGCGGCAACTCAAGGCCCAAGGCGACGTTGTCCAGAACCGTCAGGTGCGGGAACACCGAGTAGCGCTGGAACACCACGCCCCGGCTGGCATCCGGCTCGCCGGCCAAGGGTTCACCGTCCAGCAGAATCTGTCCGCGACTGGCGCGTTCCTGGCCCAGCAGCAATCGCAGGAAGGTCGACTTGCCGCAACCCGACGCCCCCACCAGTGTGCAGAACTCACCCTCGGCGACCCTCAGGTTCAAACGCTCCAGTACCACCTGATCGGCATACTGTTGCCAGACATTGTTCACGGTGATGAAGCTCATGCCTTCGCCCCCTCGTACCAGGGGAACGCTCGGCGGGTCAGGCGCTTGAGGCCCCAGTCCATCAGCCAGGCGAGCAGGGTGATCCACATCACGTAGGGCAAGATCACGTCCATCGCCAGGTAACGGCGCACCAGGAAAATCCGATAGCCCAACCCGTCGGTGGAGGCGATGGCTTCGGCCGCGATCAGAAACAACCAGGCCGAACCCAGCATCAGCCGCAGGGAAATCAACAGGCGCGGCAGCAGTTGCGGCAGCACCACCCGCAGTATCAGGGTCCAGGTCGAAGCGCCGAGGGTCTGGGCCTTGATCAGCAGTTCGGACGGAATTTCCCGGGCGCGCTGTTCCAGGTCGCGAGCCAGGCAGGGGGTGATGCCAATCACGATCAGCATCACTTTTGACAGTTCCCCCAGGCCGAAGACGATGAACAGGATCGGCAGGATGGCCAGCGGCGGCACCATCGACACCACGGTGAGCAGTGGCGATAACGGCGCGCCAAACAGCGGCAACGTACCGGCGGCAATGCCCAGGCACAGTCCCGCCAGGGCGCTGATGCCCAGACCGATGGCCAACCGGCGCAGGCTCGACGCGGTGTCTTGCCAGAGCAGGTAATCGCCGCTGCGGGCGTCAGCGGTGAAGGCCAGGCGCTTGACCGCATCGGCCATTTGCACGGCGCTGGGCAGCAATTTGTCGTTGGGGTTATCCGTCAACCGTTCAGCCGAGCCCATGAAGTAGGCGAACAACACCAGCGCGAATGGCAGGATCACCAGCAACAAGCGGCTGGGACGATCCGGGTAGCGGTTGATCAGGCGCATGCCAGGTCCTCCGGTTTACAGCTTGGCGTCGGCGGCCAGCTGTACGTAGGTCGGGTCAAAGCGCAGCTTGAGGTTGGCCTTGTCGCCGCGGGTCACGCCATTGGCGAACGCCATGCCGACCGCGTTCGTGTCCTTGGCGCCTTCGCCCAGCAAGCCGTGCTGGAACGAGAACTCGGCCACCTTGCCCATGGTCGTGGGCAGTTGCTCGCTGGTGGCGAAGCCCAGGGCTTCCTTGGGCGTGGCGAACAGCTTGGTGGTGTCCAGTTGCGCCTGGAAACCTTTGAGGTCGGTGCCCGAGGCTTTGGCCATGTGTTCCAACGCAGCCTGGCTGGCAGCGTTTTTTGCGTTCATCAGCGCCACCACTTCAAACCAGGCACCGGTCAACGCTTTGCCCAGGGCCGGGTTGTCCTGCAGGGTCTGGGTGTTGACCACCATCATGTCCATGATCTCGCCGGGAACCTGACTGGAATTGAACACTTCGCTCATGCCAGGCTGGGCCTTGATGTCCGAGAGCATTGGGTTCCAGGTGGTGACGGCCTTGACCTGGTCGGTGTTGAAGGCGGCGGAGATATCGGCATCGGAGGTGTTGACGACTTTCAGGTCTTTCTCGGTGAGGCCAACCGAATCCAAGGCGCGGGCCAGCAGGTAATGGGACACCGACAATTCCACCAGATTGACGTCCATGCCCTTGAGGTCAGCGACTTTCTTGCCCTCGCCCTTGAGGACGATGCCGTCGTTGCCGTTGGAGAAATCGCTGACGATCAGCGCGGTGCTGTCTACGCCACCGGCGGCGGGAATGGTGAGGGCATCCATGTTGGTCATGGTGCAGCCGTCGAACTGTCCGGCGGTGTATTGGTTGATGGATTCGACGTAGTCGTTGAGCTGCACGACATCGATCTTGATGCCGTACTTTTTTGCCCATTTGTCGACGATGCCTTGGCTACCGGCGTATTCCCAGGGCATCCAGCCGGCGTAAATGGTCCAGCAGACGCTGAAGTGGTCTTTTTGTGCGGCGGCGGATGAGAAGCTCGCGAGGGCCGAGAGTGCGGCGAGGAGCAGGGCAGACAGACGAAGCTTGAACATGGTGGTTCTCCAGTTGATCAAGGGCGGACAGGAGCAACGCGGCACCGCGAACGGTGGCTTGTCTCCCGGGCTTTTGTCCCGCCGTGTAACCTCAACTGGAGGTCGCCAACTCTCGGACCAGCCACTCGCCAGAAGCGAGCCGGAACCCTAGTCAGCCATTGCAAATTGTGGTGCCGCGAACCTGTGATGACTCCTGCACGGAGTTTGTTAAAGCGAGAGCCGTGCCAATTCCGGCAAAGGCCCGGGCCAGAGGGGGCAAGTGTTGGAAAGGGAGGACTAAGGGCGGATTTGTGCTTATTTGTGGTGCCCTCGCGCACCGGAAGAGGGCGACGAGGGACATGTTTCTAGTTGTTGCCAGGTCGCACCAGATTCCGATTTGGCTGTCTGAGTAGTTGTCAGTCACACAACGTTGACTGCCGCCCATCAGCGTCGCTGATGTGGCCCATCCGCGGTCCAGGAGGCCGCCATGTATCGACGACTGCTGCTCATTGCGTTTCTCGGTTTGACTCTTTCGGCCTGCGTGCCTTATTACGACGGAGATTCGAGCTACTACCGTTCCGAGGTCTACACCTCACCGGCACCGGTCTATTACGGTGGTGGGAGTTATTATTCGGCACCGCGTGGTTATTACGCCCCGCGGTACTACCAATCGGCGCCCCGCTATTACTCGGCACCGCGTTACTACCAGCAAGGCCCACGCTATTACTCGCCACCGCGAGCGGCGTATCGACCTTACCCACACCGGGGCGGCTGGGACGGCCATAACCGGGGCGGCTGGAATGACGACCGACGTGGTCGAGGCGGGCGTGATCATCGGGGACGCGGCGATCATGACCGTGGACGCGGCAATCACGATGGACGGGGCCACCACCGCTGATCTCTGGGCAGAAAAAAAGCGGCGCATTGAGCGCCGTTTTTTTATGCCTGTAATAAACCCGATAGGACAACGCTTGTGGGAGCAAAGCTTGCTCGCGATAGCGGTATGCCAGTCACCGGGAGGCTGACTGATACCCTGTCATCGCGAGCAAGCTTTGCTCCCACAGATGGCACTCTCCAGAATGTCACCCAGATCTTTACTCGTTGGACAGATCCGCCAATGGATGCCGGCCTTCCCAGGCCTTGTGAAAGTGCGCCTCGACCGCCGCTTCAGGCACATGGTTGATGTCCGGCCAGTGCCAGCGCGGTTTGTGATCCTTGTCGATCAATCGCGCCCGCACACCTTCGCTGAACTCCGGATGACGGCAGCAGTTGAGGCTCAGGGTGTATTCCATCCGGAACACACCAGCCAAAGACAAATGTCGGGCCCGGGCGATCTGTTCCCAGACCAGATGAGCGGTCAACGGTGAGCCTTCGGTCATGGTCTTGGCGGCGCGGGCGATCAGTGGATCAGGGTGATCCACCAGCAGGCTGAGGGCTTTCCAGGCGCAGCGCACATCGCTGACATCCAACCACTCATCGATTTTCGGCCGCCGCGGCAGCCATTGGGCTTCGGGCAGTTGGGCGATGGCTTCCTGCTGCAGAGCCTTGAGCAAGCTGTTGAGCTGCATCTCGGTCTGCTCCTGCCAGTTGAGCTGCAGCAGGCCTTCGATCAGGTCGTCTTGTTGTTCATCCAGCAAAAAACGGTCGGCCAGGCCCAGGTCGATGGCGTCCCGGGCATTCATATGGGCACCGGTCAGGCCAAGAAACAGCCCGAGCTTGCCGGGCAGGCGTGACAAGAACCAACTGGCGCCGACATCCGGGTACAGGCCGATGCTGATTTCCGGCATGGCCAGGCGGCTGCTGGGCGTGACGATGCGGGTACTGGCGCCTTGCAGCAGCCCCATGCCACCGCCCAGTACATAACCGTGGCCCCAGCACAGCAAGGGCTTGGGGTAGGTGTGCAGGTTGAAGTCCAAGCGGTATTCGGCCGCGAAGAATTGTGCCGCCAACGGCGGTACTTCGCCGGGATGAGCGCGACAGGCCTCCACCAGGCTGCGCACTTCACCGCCGGCGCAGAAGGCCTTGGCGCCATTGCCGCGCAACAGCACACAAACGACCTGCGGCTCCCTGGCCCAGGCATCGAGGCGATCACGCAAGGCGTTGATCATGGGCAGGGAAAGAGCGTTCAGGGATTTTTCGGCGTCCAGGGTGGCGATGCCGATACGGGCACCGTCGATGCCGGTGAGTTCTTCGAAGTGCAGATTCATCGTGACCTCGATCAGAAATTTGAATGTTCAGTATGACCGCTGCGTAGGAAAGTGCCGGTTCTGCGTCAGATCAATTGACAAGCCCTGTAGGCTTTCCTAGGGTGCGCCCATTGTTTTTACCGGATGCAACCATGACTGCTGACGACCGTATCAAACTCGAACCGAGCTGGAAGCAGGCACTGCGTGCCGAGTTCGACCAGCCCTACATGACGGAGTTGCGTGAGTTCCTGCGCAGTGAATACGCCGCCGGCAAGGAGATCTATCCGCCGGCTCCACTGATTTTCAACGCCCTCAATTCCACGCCGCTGGATAAGGTCAAGGTGGTGATTCTCGGCCAAGACCCGTACCACGGTCCAGGCCAGGCCCATGGCTTGTGCTTCTCGGTACAGCCGGGCGTGCCGACACCGCCGTCCCTGGTCAACATCTACAAGGAATTGAAGCGCGATTTGAACATCGATATCCCGAATCACGGCTACCTGCAGAGCTGGGCCGACCAGGGCGTATTGCTGCTCAACACGACCCTGACCGTGGAGCGCGCCAATGCCAACGCCCATGCCAAAAAAGGTTGGCAGCATTTTACTGACAGGATCATTGAAGTCGTCAGCGAACACCAGCCGCACTTGGTGTTCCTGTTGTGGGGCGCCCATGCCCAGAGCAAGCAGAAGCTGATCGATGCGACCAAGCATTTGGTGCTGACTTCGGTCCACCCGTCACCGCTGTCGGCCCACCGAGGTTTCATCGGCTGCGGGCATTTCAGCCGGACCAACAAGTTTCTCCAGCAGCAGGGCGAGACGCCGATCGAGTGGCGGTTGCCGCCGGTTTGATGCGCTAGTCGGGCTGGCCCCATCGCGAGCAAGCTCGCTCCCACATTGATCTTCAGTGGTTACCAGATTTTCATGCGCCGCAAATCCCCTGTGGGAGCGGGCTTGCTCGCGAAAGCGGTGGACCAGCGGCGGTGATGTTGAATGTGCCGGTGCCTTCGCGAGCAAGCTCGCTCCCATATTGATCTTCAGTGGCCACCCGATTTTTGTACGCCGCAAATCCCCTGTGGGAGCGAGCTTGCTCGCGATGAAGGCAACTCGGTTTAAGCGTTTGAACCCGGCCTGCGCGTCCAATACCTGAACAACGGCTCCGCCAGAAACAGCACGAACAGCAACCGCATCACCTGCAACGCCGTCACCAACGGCACCGACAGTTGCAGCGTCTCCGCCGTCAGGCTCATTTCCGCGATGCCGCCGGGCATCATGCCCAGGGTCAACGAACGCAGATCCAGATGGGTCAAGGTGCTCAAGCCTAGGGCTGCAAGCGTGGCAATCAGCATCGTCAACACCGTGCCAACCAACGTGCGGCCCATGAACGACGGTGCCCGACGAAAGAACTGCCGGTTGAAATGACAACCCAACCCGCTGCCGATCAGCCATTGGCCGATCTGGCTGGCGCCGTTCGGCAGGCCAATGTGCAGGTCCCAACCGATGCTGACCGCCGCACTCACCAGCAACGGCCCGAACAACCAGGGATTGGGTTGGCGCAAGCGCTCCCAGACCCAGGCGAGCAGGGCGCCCGCCGGAAACAGGAGCGCCAGCCACAGCCAGTCCACCGTCGTGGCGTGTTGCACCGGCGCACCTTCGCCCAACAGATACTTGAACGCCGCCGGCACGCACAGCACCACCACCAGCACCCGCAGGCTCTGACCCGCCGCGACACGGCTGAGGTCCGCGCCGTTGCGGGCACCGAGGTTGACCATTTCGCCGGAACCGCCCGGCATGCTCGAGAAAAACGCGGTAGCGCGGTCCTCGCCGGTGCGACGCATCAGCCAGACGCTCACTACGCTGGACACGCTGGTGATCAGCGCGCCGAAGAAAATCAGGCCGAAGTGGCTCAGGACCTGCTCCATCACCACGGGGGTGAAGTGCAGGCCGATGCCGATGCCCACCACCCATTGGCCGCATTTACGGCCGCCGGGGATTTCCATCAGTTGCCACGGCGTAAGACAGCGCACCAGGATGATCGCCAGCAACGAGCCGACCATCCAGGGCAAAGGCCAGCCGATCAGGCTGGCCAGGTAACCGCCGGCCAGGCCGACCAGCGGTGTTCCCCACCAATGTCTGAAGGTCGCCTCAGACATTGGCCAGGGCACGACGCTGAGCACTGCGACGACGCCAGATGCGCAGCAGAGGAAGGAGCAACATGATCGCCGTCAGGATCCAGCAGCCGAAGGTGATCGGGCTCGACCAGAGGATCTCCAGCGCACCGTTGGAGATCGACAGCGCACGCCGTAGGTTCTGCTCCATCAGCCCACCGAGGATGAAGCCCAGCAGCACAGGCGACAGCGGGAAGTCCAACTTGCGCAGGATGTAGCCGAAGATACCGATGCCGATCATCAGGAACAGGTCGAAGGTGGTGGCATGCACCGCATAGACACCGATCCCGGTGATGATCGCGATGACTGGCACCAATGCCCAGTTCGGCACCGCCAGGATGCGGGTGAAGACACGGATCATCGGAATGTTGAGGATCACCAGCATGATGTTGGCGACGAACAACGACGCGATCAGGCCCCAGACGATGTCCGGCTGTTGCTGGAACAGCAGGGGACCGGGAGTGATGTTGTACAGCGACAGCGCGCCGATCATTACCGCCGTGGTGCCCGAGCCGGGAACGCCGAGGGTCAGCATCGGTACGAGTGCGCCGCAGGCTGCGCCGCCGATGGCGGTTTCCGGCGCCGCGAGGCCACGCTTGTCGCCCTGGCCGAACGTGCCACTGGTGCCGGCGATGCGTTTTTCAGTCATGTAGGCCACGGCACTGGCCAGGGTTGCGCCCGCGCCAGGCAATACGCCCATGATGAAACCGAGCACGCCACAGCGGATGTTCACCCAGAACACCGAGGCCGCTTCCTTGATGTTGAACATCATCCGCCCGGTGGCTTCCACCGCTTCCTGGCCGCGATGGGTTTTCTCCAGCAGCAACAGGATTTCACTAATGGAGAACAAGCCCAGCACCAGCACGACGAACTGAATCCCGTCGGTCAGGTGGATGTTGTCACCGGTGAAGCGGTAGACGCCGCTGTTGGCATCGATCCCGACACTGGACAGGAACAGGCCGATCAGCGCCGCGATGAACGTCTTGAGCGGTCGGTCGCCGGCCATGCCGCCGAGACAGACAATGGCGAACACCATCAGGACGAAGTATTCCGCCGGCCCGAACGCAATCGCCCATTTGGCCAGCAGCGGTGCGAACAACACCATGCCGCAGGTGGCGATGAACGCGCCGATGAACGAACTCCACGCTGACAGCGACAACGCCACCCCGGCCAGGCCCTGACGGGCCATCGGGTAGCCGTCGAGGGTGGTCATCACGGTGGAGGCTTCACCGGGGATGTTGAGCAGGATCGAGCTGATGCGTCCGCCGTATTCGCAACCCAGGTACACCGCCGCCAGCAGAATCAGCGCCGATTCCGGCGGCAGCCCCAGCGCGAAGGCGATCGGGATCAGCAGCGCTACGCCGTTGATCGGGCCCAGGCCCGGCAGCAGGCCGACCACGGTGCCGATCAGGGTGCCGGTCAGTGCCGTGACGAGGTTGTAGGGGGTCAGTGCAACGCCAAAACCCTGGCCGAGATAATTCAGGGTATCCATATCAATTCTCCAGGACGTCGAGCAGGCCCAGGGGCAGCGGCACGTCCATCAGCTTGTCGAACAACAGATAAAGACCGATGGCCATCAGGCTGATGATCACCACGCTCGGTACCCAGCGACCGCCATACAGGCGCGCCATCGGCACACCGATCAGGATGCTGGCGACGATGAAGCCCAGGGGTTCGAAGGTCCCGGCGAAGACCAGCAACAGCACCACGCAAATGCCGATCTTCTGCAGGGTTTCGCGGTCCAGTTGCGGGTCGTCGTCGCTGTGCACGACGGGCGTAGGGCGAAACAGCATGTACAGCAGCGCCAGGCCCATCAGTCCCAGGATCAATAATGGAAAGGCGCGCGGGCCGACCGGTTCATAGGAAAAGGCGGCCTGATACGGCCAGGCCATCAGCGCCAGGCCGATACAAACCAGCAGCAGCACCGCGGCAAAAATACGTTGGATGGTGAGCATGACTAACTCCTGGGCGGCGCTGACAGTACCAGCGCCGCCGCGAGAACAGAGACGGTTACTGGATCAGGCCGAACTCTTTGGCCAGCACCTTGTAATCAGCCACTTGCTTCTTCACGTAGGTGTCCAGTTCCGGGCCGGTCATGGCGAACGGGAACAGCTCGCGCTGGTCACGCAGCTTGGCGAACTCTTCGGAAGCCAGCAGTTTGTCGAAGGCGTCTTTCCACCAGGCGTAGTCTTCATCGCTGACCTTCGGCCCGAGATAGAAGCCGCGAACCACCGGCCAGAGGATGTCGTAGCCTTGTTCACGGGCCGTCGGAATGTCTTTCATTTCCGGCTCGTCCAGGCGTTTATCGGAGAACACCGCCAACAGGCGCATGTCACCACTCTGGATGTGCGGCATGGAGTCGGAGATGTCGGTACTGCCCACTTGGATATGGCCACCGAGCAGGGCCGTGGCGATTTCACCGCCGCCTTCAAGCGCCACGTAGCGCAGTTTGCGCGGATCGATGCCTGCAGCCTTGGCGATCAACGCGGTTTGCATCCAGTCCTGGCTGCCCACGGTGCCACCGGAACCGATTACCACGGAGCCCGGATCTTTCTTCAGGGCCTGTACCAGGTCATCGAGATTCTTGTAGGGCGAGTCGCTCTTCACTGCAATGGCACCATAGCTGGTGCCAACGGCGGCCAGCCAGCGCACGGCGTTTTCATCGAAGCGGCCGAACTTGCCTTGGGCCAGATTCAACAACGAACCGCTGGACCAGGCCACCAGAGTGCCGGCATCGGCCGGGCGCTGTGCAACCACTGCGTTGTAGGCCACCGCGCCGACGCCGCCAGGCATGTACGTCACGCGCATGGGTTTGGTCAGCAGCTTCTGGTTGACCAGTGCGCTTTGCACCAGTTTGCATGTCAGGTCGAAACCGCCGCCCGGGGCGGCCGGGGCGATGCATTCGGGACGCTTGGGTTCTTTGGATGGATCAGCGGCGAGCAACTGCCCGGCGAACATCAGGCATCCGGCTGCCAAGGCTACTTTACGCAGTGATAGATTCATTATCGTCTCCACAGGAGTTGTTGTTGTGTGTGGTGAAATTTGTCGTTGACGGATTCCCGCCCCCGGTCATCGCTGATGATCGGCGCAGGTCGTTATCGGAATTGAATGCGTGGTGGCACCGCCCAGGGCGGTCTGATTGAAGCGAGAAGGGCGAGCAGGCGCTGGGGCCTGGAGCTGCATGGACGGCATGGTGAATACTCCGCTTTTATTTTTCTTATAGGGCGAAAACGCTTCGAGGCATTTTTCGTTCGCGATGGGGCGTCGCGGCGGGCAGTCGAAACTATCCGTAAAGGGACTCTAATGGCCCAACCTTTCGCTAACCTTTCAAAAGCTTTCAAAATGTTTTTTGCCTCCACAGCGACGGATGCGGCTGTAAACTCCGCGCCAAAGAATGGCGTCGACCATCCCTGAATCGAGGAATAACCCATGCGTGTTCTGCTCGTCGAAGACCATCTGCAGCTCGCCGAAAGCGTTGCCCAAGCGCTCAAGAGCACCGGTTTGACCGTGGACGTGCTGCACGACGGTGTCGCGGCCGACCTGGCCTTGAGCAGCGAGGAATACGCTGTGGCGGTGCTCGATGTCGGGCTGCCGCGCATGGACGGTTTCGAGGTGCTGGCGCGCCTGCGGGCGCGCGGCAAGACCTTGCCAGTGCTGATGTTGACCGCCCGCAGCGACGTCAAGGACCGCGTCCATGGCCTCAACCTCGGTGCCGACGATTACCTGGCCAAGCCATTCGAGCTCACTGAACTGGAGGCCCGGGTCAAGGCCCTATTGCGCCGTAGCGTACTGGGCGGTGAGCGCCAGCAGCGATGTGGTGGACTGGTCTATGACCTGGACACCCGCCGCTTCACCCTCGACGATGAATTGCTGACCCTGACATCCCGCGAGCAAGCCGTGCTGGAAGCGTTGATTGCCCGACCCGGACGGGTGATGAGCAAGGAACAACTGGCGGCCCAGGTGTTCGGCCTGGACGAAGAAGCCAGCCCCGACGCCATCGAAATCTACGTCCACCGCCTGCGCAAGAAACTCGACGGCCATGCGGTGGCGATCGTGACGTTCCGCGGCTTGGGCTACCTGCTGGAAAACCGCAATGCATAAGCCCGACAGCCTGCGCTGGCGGCTGCTTCGGAACTTGGCACTGCTGCTGGTGGTATTGATGCTTGCAAGCGGTTTGAGCGCCTATTGGAACGGTCGCGAGGCTGCCGACACTGCCTACGATCGGACCCTGCTGGCCTCGGCCCGGACCATCGCCGCGGGCTTGTCCCAGCGCGACGGTAGCCTCAGCGCGGATGTGCCCTACGTGGCCCTGGACACCTTTGCCTACGACAGCGCCGGACGCATTTATTACCAAGTCAATGACATCGACAAGAAGTTGATTTCCGGTTACGAAAACCTCCCCGGTCCGCCCCCGGGAACGCCACGCACGGACGATTACCCCGCCCTGGCGCGCTTCTACAACGCTCAATATCAGGGGCAGAACGTGCGGGTGGTAAGCCTGCTCAAGGCGGTGAGCGAGCCGAACATGAACGGCATGGCGGAAATTCGCGTGGCAGAGACCGAAGAGGCGCGGGTCAGCATGGCCCGCGGGCTGATGGCCGACACGCTGTTGCGCCTGGGCATGCTGGCCGTGGGCGCGCTGCTGTTGGTGTGGTTTGCGGTCAGTGCGGCGTTGCGCCCGTTGGAGCGCTTGCGCACGGCGGTGGAGGAGCGCCAGCCGGACGATCTGCGGCCGCTGCCGTTGGTGGAGGTGCAACACGAATTATGGCCGTTGGTGCGGGCCCTCAACCATTTCACCGAGCGTCTGCGCGGGCAGTTCGAACGCCAGGCGCAGTTCATTGCCGATGCCGCCCATGAACTGCGCACGCCCTTGGCCGCGCTCAAGGCGCGCCTGGAGCTGGGCTTGCGTGCCAGCGAGCCGGCGACCTGGCGTGAAACCCTGGAAACCGCGGCCCAGGGGACCGATCGATTGACTCACCTGGCCAACCAGTTGCTGTCCCTGGCGCGAGTGGAAAATGGTGCCCGGGCGATTGCCGAAGGCGGCGCGCAGTTGCTTGACCTCAGTCAGTTGGCCCGAGAGTTGGGCATGGCCATGGCCCCGCTGGCCCATGCCCGAGGCGTGGCGCTGGCCCTGGAAGCCGACGAGCCGGTATGGCTGCGGGGCGAGCCGACCTTGTTGAACGAGCTGTTGAGCAATCTGGTGGACAACGCCCTGGCCCATACCCCATCGGGCGGCAATGTGATCCTGCGGGTGTCTGCACCGGCCGTGCTGGAGGTCGAGGACGATGGGCCCGGCATTCCCTTGCATGAACGAGACCGGGTGTTCGAGCGGTTCTATCGACGCAACCAGCAAGTAGCCGGTTCGGGACTGGGGTTGGCGATCGTCGGCGAAATCTGCCGCGCTCATCTGGCGCAGATCACTTTGCACGACGGGGAGGTGCGCGGGTTGAAGGTGCGGGTGAGTTTTATTCCAGGCGCAGACTGATT
Source organism: Pseudomonas sp. H3_A02 (assembly GCF_054671965.1). Classification (NCBI taxonomy): domain Bacteria; kingdom Pseudomonadati; phylum Pseudomonadota; class Gammaproteobacteria; order Pseudomonadales; family Pseudomonadaceae; genus Pseudomonas; species Pseudomonas sp. H3_A02. Next base: position 6,178,807 of record NZ_CP162807.1, on the reverse strand, counting down.
CTGTGGGAGCAAGGCTTGCCCGCGATGATGGCGACACGGTCTTTATACGAGGCGCCTGTTTCGCGAGCCAGCTTTGCTCCCACAAATCCTGTTGCCACAGGTCGCAGATTCAGGCCTGACTACGAGTTCGTAGGTGTCCGACCTGCTTAATAGAACATCGACCGCGCTTCTTCAATATCCGCGCAGCGGGCCTTGTTCTCCGGGTCGATGCCCAGTTTCTTGAAGGCCGGGACGCTGAATACGTCAATCTTGCTCAGAGGATGGTCGGTGTCCTTGTAGCAATACAGCGCCGCGACCTGCACCAGGTCGACATAATCGATTTGCTTCGAGTCCCGGTTGAAATCCAGATACAACCCCGGCAGCTTCACCAACCGCTCCGGAAACTCCCAGACACTGAGTAACTTGTCTCCCAGTATCGGGTGAATCGTCTCGATGACGTGGTTGAGGCTGACCGGGTCCGACAGCAACTCATTGTTGTCCTGTGCATACGTGAGGATCGGCAGTACGCCGATCTGATGCACCAGCCCACCCAATGCGGCCTGGTCGGGCTTGAGTTGGGTGTAGCCACGACACAATGCATAGCTGACGCCGGCGATCTCCAGGCTTTTGCGCCAGACTTCGCGCATCTTCAGTTCCACCACTTCGGAGCGGGCGTGGAAAATCTGCTCCATTACCAGACCAATGGCCAGATTGCTGCTGTAGTTGACGCCCAGTCGAGTGATGGCTGTGTGCAGGTCAGTGACTTCCTGGGTGGCGCGCAGCAGCGGGCTGTTGACCACTTTTATCAGGCGTGCCGAGAGGGCCGTATCGCGGCCGATCACTTTGCTCAGGTTACTGACACTGATTTCCGGGTCTTCGGCGGCCCGGCGAATCTGCATGGCCACTTCCGGTAATGTTGGCAGAACCAAGTCATCGTTATCGATGGCCTGCACCAAATCCCGTTGGACCTTATCCGCCAAATCGCTCATTTCGGTTCTCTAGGGTGTTGCGACAAATGCTGCGATCAGCGCTGGATTTCGCGGTCGCGGTCCAGTTCGTAAGGCAGGTCCAACAATTGAAGGCGAGGGCCTTCCAAGGCACCGAGGTGCAAATTGTCGTCTTCTGCTGCTTCGGCCTGCAATACCGCCAGCAGTTCAATGTTTCCCTCGCCACGAGCGGCAATCACCACTTCGCCGATGGAACTGCCGTGCGTGGGGGAGAACAGCGCCGTGCCGGGTTCCGGCAGTTCGCTGGCGTCCAACCGTAGACGATACAGGCGGCGCTTGAGCTTGCCCAAGTATTGCATACGGGCAACGATTTCCTGCCCGGTGTAGCAGCCTTTCTTGAAACTGACGCCGCCGACGGCTTGCAGGTTGAGCATCTGTGGAATGAACAGTTCGCGGGTGGCCGGCATGACCTGGCCGATCCCGGCACGGATCTGGCCCAGCAGCCAGGGGTTCAGGTCTGCCTCGGCCAGTTCTGCGCCCAGGCGGGTCCGCAGTGCCTGTGCCTGTTCGGCGGGTGCCCACAACTCGGCGCGGTCGGGAGACACACGGATGGCGATCAAGGCTTCATGGCGCGCCACGCTGTCGGTGTCGCTCGGCAGTTCGAGGCCCAGGCCGGCCAAGGTCTTGTCGGCGTTTTCCAGGCCGAAGCGAACCCAGGCTGCGCTTTCGTCGGTGAGCTTGGATTTGGAGAACACAGCATATTTTTTCAGGTCCGCCAGTTGCGGTTCGAGCAGTTCGGTGGCCATGGCCATCAATACACCATCGCCTTGGAGCAGGATGCGGAAACTCGATTGCATCCGGCCTTTCTGCGTGCAGCGGGCGCCGAGGCTGGCTCGGCTGTCGTTCAGGTACTCGAGATTGCAAGTCAATTGGCCTTGCAGGAATTTGCTGGCATCCACGCCGCGGACCGCGAGGACGCCTTCGTGGGACAGGGTGCAGAAAAAAGCGAAATCAGCCATGGGTCATCGCAGGGTAAAAAGTCTGGTAGACATCATAAGGGGACGCCCTTGAAATGGGTAGTTCACAAAGGATCTGTGGTGCCTGACCAAAGCGGTCTGTTGCGCTGTGGCGAGGCCTGTATACTTGCGCTCTATTTGAGGAGCGCTCCATGGTCGAAGATGTTGAACTGAATCGCCTCTACTGGCACAGCCGCCGCGGCATGCTTGAGCTGGACGTATTGCTGGTGCCGTTCGTGAAAGAGGTCTATCCCCATCTCAATGAAGTGGACCGTGCGTGCTATGTCCGCCTGCTCGAATGTGAGGATCAGGACATGTTCGGCTGGTTCATGGAGCGCAGCGAATCCGAAGACCCTGAGTTGCAGCGCATGGTCCGGATGATCCTGGACCGTGTCCAACCCAAGTAATCGCTTCGAATGCCGCTGGCAGGCCTCCGGGCAGTTGCTGGCGGCCTACCTGCTGGCTCAGGTGTTCGCCCTGGGTTCGTTGTTCCTGTTGTCGGTACCGTCCTGGTGCGCAGCGCTGGGCGTCATCCTGTGCCTGGCCCATGGCGCCTGGGTAATCCCCCGACATGTAGTGCTGACCCATCGCCGGGCCTTTTGCGGGTTGCGTCGCAATGCCGCTGGCTGGCAGCTGTGGAGCCGGGGCGATGGCTGGCAGGCTGTGCAGCTACGCCCCGATAGCCTGGCGTTGCCGCTGATCATCGTGTTGCGTTTTCGCTTGCAGGGCGAGCGGCGGGTCCGCTCGCTGTGCGTGCCCCTCGACGCGCTGGCGCCGGATGTCCACCGGCGCCTGCGGGTGCGGCTCAGGTTCAGTCGCCGTAGGTGGGCGGCACCAGGATAGTGTCCAGTGCCTCGGGCAGCAGGTTCGGGTAGTCGAGGGTGTAATGCAGCCCCCGGCTTTCCTTGCGCTCCATGGCCGAGCGAATCATCAGTTCGGCCACCTGGGCCAGGTTGCGCAGCTCGATCAGGTCGCGGCTGACTTTATAGTTGCTGTAGAACTCATCGATCTCATCCAGCAGCAAGCGCACCCGGTGTTGTGCCCGTTGCAGGCGCTTGTTGGTGCGCACGATGCCCACGTAGTCCCACATGAAGCGCCGCAGTTCGTCCCAGTTGTGGGCGATGATCACGTCTTCGTCCGAGTCGGTGACCTGGCTGGCGTCCCACGAGGGCAGGGCGGCCGGAATGGCGATCTGTGGCAATTGCTCAAGGATGTCTGCCGCCGCCGAGCGGGCGTAGACGAAACATTCCAGCAGCGAGTTGCTGGCCATGCGGTTGGCGCCGTGCAGGCCGGTGAAGCTGGTTTCGCCAATGGCATACAGGCCCGGCACGTCGGTGCGGCCCTGTTGGTCGACCATTACGCCACCGCAGGTGTAGTGCGCCGCCGGCACCACCGGGATCGGTTGCTTGGTGATGTCGATGGAAAATTCCAGGCAGCGCTCGTACACCGTCGGGAAGTGGCTCTTGATGAACGCTTCTGGCTTGTGGCTGATGTCCAGGTAGACGCAATCGATACCCAGGCGCTTCATTTCATGGTCGATGGCCCGGGCGACGATGTCACGCGGCGCCAGTTCGGCGCGCGGATCGAAGCGCTGCATGAAACGTTCGCCGTTGGGGAGCTTCAAGTGAGCCCCTTCGCCACGCAGGGCCTCGGTCACCAGGAAGCTCTTGGCCAGCGGGTGATAGAGGCAGGTGGGGTGGAACTGGTTGAACTCCAGGTTCGCCACCCGGCAACCCGAACGCCAGGCCATGGCAATGCCGTCGCCGCAGGCGCCGTCTGGGTTGCTGGTATACAGGTAGACTTTCGCCGCGCCACCGGACGCCAGGATGACGAAGCGCGCGCCGTAGGTGTCGACTTCGCCGGTACCGCGATTGAGCACGTAGGCGCCGAGGCAGCGATCACCGTCCAGGCCCAGGCGTTTTTCGGTGATCAGGTCGACCGCGACGCGTTGTTCCAGCAATTCGATGTTCGGCCGTAGTCGCGCTTGGGCGAGCAGGGTCTTGAAGATTGCCGCACCTGTGGCGTCGGCCGCGTGGATGATGCGCCGATGGCTGTGGCCGCCTTCGCGGGTCAGGTGGAACTCGAAACCACCGTCTTCGGTGCCCGATTGTTCGTCACGGGTAAACGGCACGCCCTGGTCGATCAGCCACTGGATGGCTTCCTTGCTGTGTTCGACGGTGAAGCGCACCGCTTGCGGATTGCAAAGGCCTCCGCCGGCGTTGAGTGTATCGTCGACGTGGGATTCAATGGTGTCGGTATCGTCCAGCACAGCGGCGACGCCGCCCTGGGCCCAGAAGGTCGAGCCGTTGGCCAGGTCGCCCTTGCTCAGTACTGCGATGCGCAAATGCGCAGGCAAGGTTAGCGCCAGGCTCAATCCGGCGGCTCCGCTGCCGATTACCAGAACATCGTGTTGAAACAGTTGGCTCATTCGAATGGTTTCCGCTCAAGGCGACCCGGGTCGGGGTTGGCGCCAGACACCGCTTCAACGGGTCGGGCAGCCACGCAGCCCACTAGTATATAGAGGGGGGGATCGGCACAATAGCCGGGCATTCATGGCAATGTGAAACCAGCGTGACAGAAAAGCGACACACTTCGTCGGATCGCCGGTTTGGCTTTGAGTCGACAAAGACGGCCGTTTCGAGGACAGGCGCTGTTTATCACGTCATGGTTGCCCATTATTCTATCTACAGCGCTATAAATAGCGGGAACTTTTGCCAAGCGCCTACGTTCAATAGACGGTTGTCTGCAAAAGGGAGCAGCGTCGGGTTGGTGCAAGATTTCGATTGAAATCTCTGCCGACAGACCCGATGACAGATTATTCGCGCAGCCGGGGAATCTCCTGCTGCGTTTTTCGTGCGTGCCGAGATCAGAGCACGCCGGAAACTTGCTTGGAAGGGGGAGAACTTTTGCGAAAAGCCCGAGTCTATGTTTGCAAGCCCGGTCATTTAGTAATGCAAGCCTCCTTCGAGCTTATCGAGGAGTGTTCATGCTAACCCAGGAAGAGGATCAGCAGCTGGTCGAGCGCGTCCAACGCGGCGACAAGCGAGCTTTCGATCTGCTAGTGCTGAAATACCAGCACAAAATTCTCGGGTTGATCGTGCGTTTCGTGCACGACACCCATGAAGCGCAGGATGTCGCTCAGGAAGCCTTCATCAAGGCCTACCGCGCACTTGGTAATTTCCGCGGGGACAGCGCGTTTTATACGTGGCTTTACCGCATCGCCATTAACACGGCGAAAAACTATCTGGTTTCACGCGGCCGCCGGCCGCCGGATAGCGATGTAAGTTCTGAAGATGCCGAGTTCTACGATGGCGATCATGGCCTCAAGGATCTCGAATCACCGGAACGTGCGTTGCTGCGGGATGAGATCGAAGGCACCGTCCATCGAACCATCCAGCAACTGCCTGAAGATTTGCGTACGGCTTTAACTTTACGTGAGTTCGACGGTCTGAGTTACGAAGACATTGCGAGCGTCATGCAATGTCCTGTGGGCACCGTGCGCTCCCGGATTTTCCGCGCTCGGGAGGCCATCGATAAAGCCCTGCAGCCTTTGTTGCAGGAAAACTAGAGACAGCGGCGACAGCCAAGAGAGGAACGCCATGAGTCGTGAAGCCCTGCAGGAATCGCTGTCCGCAGTTATGGACAACGAAGCGGACGAACTTGAATTGCGTCGGGTATTGAATGCCTTCGACGATGTTGAAACACGTGAGACCTGGGCTCGTTACCAGATCGCCCGGGCTGTCATGCACAAGGACTTGCTGCTTCCACGCCTGGACATCGCCGCGGCCGTTTCTGCTGCATTGGCTGACGAAGCCGTACCGGCTAAAGCTTCACGCGGACCATGGCGCAGCCTGGGCCGTCTGGCGGTAGCCGCGTCGGTCACCGTTGCCGTACTGGCCGGTGTACGCCTGTATAACCAGGATGAGATTGCCGGCGTGCAAATGGCGCAGCAGTCCAACCAGCCTGGCTTGGTTGCTCCACAGGTCAAGGGCCCAGCGGTATTGGCCGGTTACAGCGAAGGTTCGGAAGCCGCAGGCCCGATGGTCAACGGTGTTCTGCAAGGCCAGCCTGGCTGGCATGATCAGCGTCTGCCCAACTACCTGCGTCAGCATGCCCAGCAAGCTGCCCTGAAAGGTACCGAAAGCGCGCTGCCTTACGCCCGTGCCGCCAGCCTGGAAAACCGTTAATAAGGAAAGCCATTGCGCGCCATACCTCTATTCACGCTTCTGCTTGGTGGCTGGTGTGCGATGCCAGCCCATGCCGATGAGGCTCAGGACTGGTTGAACCGCCTGAGTCAAGCCGAGCAACAGCAGAGCTTCCAGGGCACTTTCGTTTACGAGCGCAACGGTAGCTTTTCTACCCATAACATCTGGCATCGCGTCCAGGATGGCAAGGTCCGCGAGCGGTTACTCCAGCTCGACGGCTCGGCACAGGAAGTCCTGCGCATTGATGGGCATACTCAATGCGTCAGCGGCTCCTTGATCGCGGGGCTGGGCAATACGCCGGACAGCACTTCACGTGCGCTCGATCCGCAAAAACTCAAGAATTGGTATGACCTTGCCGTCATTGGCAAGTCGCGTGTGGCTGGGCGTCAAGCGGTCATCGTGGCATTGACGCCCAAGGATCAGCATCGCTATGGCTTTGAACTGCACCTGGACAAAGAGACCGGCCTGCCGCTCAAGTCCTTGTTGCTCAATGACAAGGGCCAATTGCTCGAACGCTTCCAGTTCACTCGCTTGAATGTCACCGCTCCCACGGATAGTGACCTTCAGGCCAGTGCCGAATGCAAGGCTGTCGCGCAGGATCCCGGAAAGGCCGTCGCGGCGAAAACCGCCTGGCACTCGGACTGGTTGCCACCCGGCTTTGAACTGACCAGCAGTGCCGCGCGCAAGGACCCAGACACCCAGGTCCAGGTCAACAGCTTGATGTATGACGATGGTCTGGCGCGCTTCTCGGTGTTCCTGGAGCCGTTGAACGGTGCCAACGCCGCCGATACCCGTACTCAGCTTGGCCCGACGGCTGCCGTCTCCCGCAGGCTCACGACGCCCCAGGGCGAAATGATGGTCACGGTAGTCGGTGAGATTCCTATCGGTACGGCGGAACGGATCGCGCTTTCCATGCGCTCCGACGTCACCGCGACTCAATAGTCGGCTGACAGCACGGGTGGTTCGATTGCGCGAGAGGCTGATGACGCCAGGGCTTGATCGAAATGCCGAAACTTCCTGTCAGCATTTTCATTTGCAAAAACCCAGCTTTTTTTCTATAGGTCAGAGCCGCTCGGCCCTGGCCTTGTCTGTTCCCGGAACAAAAATACCGGCGTATCTTTCCCCTGGTATTCCTTGCTCCATATCGCTTAACCATGCTCGTCGTAACGGGAGCCGTATGTCGATACCACGCTTGAAAACCTATCTCTCCATTTTTGCCACCGTGCTTGTGCTCGGCCAGGCCGTTCCTGCTCTGGCGGTCGAATTGCCTGATTTCACGCAACTGGTCGAGCAGGCTTCACCCGCCGTGGTGAACATCAGCACGACCCAGAAGCTGCCGGATCGCCGTGTATCAGACCAGCAGATGCCGGATCTGGAAGGCCTGCCGCCGATGCTGCGGGAGTTCTTCGAGCGTGGCATGCCACAACAGCCTCGTTCGCCCGGCGGTGGCCGCCAGCGCGAAGCGCAATCCTTGGGGTCGGGCTTCATCATTTCGCCTGATGGCTACATCCTGACCAACAACCATGTGATCGCCGATGCCGACGAAATCCTGGTACGCCTGGCCGACCGCAGCGAGCTCAAGGCCAAGCTGGTCGGCACCGACCCACGTTCCGACGTGGCGCTGTTGAAAATCGAGGGCAAGGACCTGCCGGTGCTCAAGCTGGGCAAATCCCAGGACCTGAAGGCCGGCCAATGGGTCGTGGCCATCGGTTCGCCGTTCGGCTTCGACCATACCGTGACCCAGGGCATCGTCAGCGCCATCGGTCGCAGCCTGCCGAACGAAAACTACGTGCCGTTCATCCAGACCGACGTGCCGATCAACCCGGGTAACTCCGGTGGCCCGCTGTTCAACCTCGACGGTGAAGTGGTGGGCATCAACTCCCAGATCTATACCCGTTCGGGCGGCTTCATGGGCGTGTCCTTCGCGATTCCGATCGACGTTGCCATGGACGTGTCCAACCAACTGAAAAGCGAAGGCAAGGTCAGCCGTGGCTGGTTGGGCGTAGTGATCCAGGAAGTGAACAAGGACCTGGCCGAGTCGTTCGGGCTGGAAAAACCCGCCGGTGCGCTGGTGGCACAGATCCAGGAAGGTGGCCCGGCTGCCAAGGGCGGCCTGCAAGTGGGTGACGTGATCCTGAGCATGAACGGCCAGCCGATTGTCATGTCCGCCGACCTGCCGCACCTGGTGGGTGCCCTCAAGGCGGGTGCGAAGGCCAATCTGGAAGTGATCCGCGAAGGCAAGCGCAAGAACGTCGAGCTGACTGTCGGCGCCATTCCTGAAGAGGGCAAGGAACTGGATTCGCTGCCCAAGTCCGGTGTCGAGCGCAGCAGCAACCGCCTGGGCGTGGCCGTGGCCGAACTGACCGAAGAGCAGAAGCGTACCCTGGAGCTCCAGGGCGGTGTGGTGATCAAGGAAGTGCAGGACGGTCCTGCCGCGCTGATCGGTCTCCAGCCGGGCGACATCATCACGCACCTGAACAACCAGGCTATCGGTTCGGCCAAGGAGTTCACCGACATTGCCAAGGCATTGCCGAAGAATCGTTCGGTGTCGATGCGGGTCCTGCGTCAGGGGCGTGCGAGCTTCATCACCTTCAAGCTGGCCGAATGATCGGTTAGCCGCTGAAAAAAACCGCCTCGAAAGAGGCGGTTTTTTTATGCCTGGCGAATGCTCAGCCCATCATGTCCTTGACCATGCGTTCCTGCTCCATGAGCTCCCGTTGGCGGGCATCGATGCGCGACGACAGGGGGAAGTTGGTGCCGGCGCGCCGTTTGGCGAAGTCCAGTTGCTGAATGGCCTGACGGTAGTCGCCCACCAGGGCGAAGTACTCGGCACGGGCTTGGTGCAGGCCAATGATATTGCCTGACAGCCCACGGGTCTCGGCCACCATGTACCAGACGTCCGGGTCGTCCGGGCGCGACTTGAGCAAAGTTTCCAGGGCCTTCTCGGCATCGGCGGGGCGGTTCTGCTTGAGCAGCAGGTCGACGCGTACCTGGTTGAGCGGATAGTTGCCCGGGTACTGGCTCAGCATCCGGTCGACGCGCGATTGCGCGTCGGCCAGTTTGTTGCTGGTGATGTCCAGGTCCACCTGGGCCAGGTTGTAGATGATTTCGTTGGGCGATTTGGCCAGCAACGGCTTGAGGTTCTCCCGTGCTTCATTCAACTGACCGCCCTTGATCTGTGCGATCGCCAGGCCATAGCGGGCCACGTCGTTCTTCGGGTTCTCATCCAGCTGTGCCCGGAAGCGCTTGGCGCCCAGGCCCGGGGTTTCTTCGTAGGTCAACTGGACCCGCGCGCGAATCAGTTGATAGCGCACGCTGTCCTCGATGCCGCCCGGCTTGGCCTGTTCGGCGCGGTTGCGGGTGTCGGCGATCCGGGATTCGGTCACCGGGTGCGTCAGCAGAAATTCCGGGGGCTTGGCGTCGAATCGATACTGGCGCATCAGGCGCTCGAACATGGTTGGCATGGACCGTGGGTCGTAGCCGGCCTTTTCCAGGTTCTGGATGCCGATGCGGTCGGCTTCCTGTTCGTTCTGGCGCGAGAAGCGCCGTTGCTCCTGGATGGCGGCGGCCTGGGTCCCGGCGATGGCGGCGATCCCGGCGTCACCGCCACCGGCGGCGGCAATCACGATGCCAGCCAGTAGCGCGGCCATCATCGGCACTTGCATGCGCTGTTGGGCTTCGACGCCGCGGGCGAAGTGGCGTTGTGACAAGTGCGCCAGTTCGTGGGCCATGACCGAGGCATATTCGCCTTCGGTCTGAGCGTTGAGGAACAGGCCGCCGTTGACCCCGACGATGCCGCCCGGTGCGGCGAAGGCGTTGAGTTGCGGGCTGTTGATCAGGATGAATTCCAGACGCCGGTCATTGACCTGGCTGGTCTCCACCAACTTGTAGACACTGGTCTCGACGTAGTCTTTGAGCTGTGGATCGTTGAGCTGTGAAACCTGGCTGCGCAGCAGGGCCAGCCAGGCGCGACCCAGTTGGTGCTCCTGTTCTGGCGAGACGATGGCAGAACTGGCATCGCCAAGTGACGGCAAGTCGTCGGCGAAGCCCGGTGAGGCAAGCAGGCAAGCGAGCGTCAGCAGGGTGGGGCGCAGAAATGTCATGCACGAGGCCTTAGTTGACAAAGACCCTACTGTAGCCGGACACCGGGCCCGGGACCAGATATTCTAGGCCGCTCAACGACCTGCCGCGGAGCGAACCCATGACTGATGCTGTAGCCCACGATGCCGAACTGGACGCCAGCGGCCTGAACTGTCCGTTGCCGTTGCTCAAGGCCAAGCTGGAACTCAACCGCCTGGCCAGCGGCAGTGTGCTCAAGGTGATCGCCACGGATGCGGGCTCGCAACGGGACTTTCGCACCTTCGCCCGATTGGCCGGTCATACGCTGCTGCGTGAAGAAGACGAAAAAGGCGTCTACCGTTACTGGCTGAAAAAGGCCTGAAAAAACCGACAGCGTCTCTTAAGGATTTTTAATGTTCAAAGTGTTACGCGACTGGATTCAGCGCTACTTCTCCGATGAAGAGGCGGTGGTCCTGGCAGTGCTGCTGTTCCTGGCCTTTACCGCCGTGCTTACCCTGGGCGGCATGCTGGCGCCGGTGCTGGCGGGAATGGTGCTGGCGTACCTGATGCAGGGGCTGGTCACGACGCTGGAGCGTCTGCGGCTGCCCGGCACTGCGGCAGTGGGGCTGGTGTTCGCCCTGTTCATGGGGGTGCTGGTGGTGTTCATCGTGGTGATTGTGCCGCTGCTCTGGCACCAGTTGGTGACCTTGTTCAACGAATTGCCAGGGATGCTCGCCAAATGGCAGTCCCTGCTATTGCTGCTGCCTGAGCGTTATCCGCACTTGGTCTCCGATGAGCAGGTGTTGCAGACCATCGAAGTGGTGCGCGGCGAGATTGGCAAGTTCGGCCAATGGGCGCTGACGTTTTCGCTGTCCAGCCTGCCGCTGCTGGTCAACATCATGATCTACCTGGTGCTGGTGCCGATCCTGGTGTTCTTCTTCCTCAAGGATCGGGAAATGATCGGACGTTGGGTGCGTGGCTACCTGCCGCGTGAGCGGGCGCTGATCACCCGGGTGGCCCAGGAGATGAATCGGCAGATCGCCAATTACATTCGCGGAAAAGTCATCGAGATTTTCATCTGCGGCGCCGTGACCTATATCGGTTTCGTGACCATGGGGCTCAATTACGCGGCCCTGCTGGCGCTGCTGGTTGGCATTTCGGTGGTGGTGCCTTACGTCGGCACCGTGGTGGTGACCGTGCCGGTGGCCTTGATTGCGCTGTTCCAGTGGGGCTGGAGCGATCAGTTCATCTACCTGATGGCGGTCTACGGAATCATCCAGACCCTGGACGGCAATGTGCTGGTGCCGCTGCTGTTCTCCGAGGCGGTGAACCTGCACCCGGTGGCGATCATCTGCGCGGTGCTGCTGTTTGGCGGGTTGTGGGGATTCTGGGGCGTGTTCTTCGCGATTCCCCTGGCGACGCTGTTCAAGGCCGTGCTGGATGCGTGGCCGAGCAAGGAGCCGGTTGTAGCGCCGTTGTTGTAGCGTGAGTAATGGGGTGAGGCTTATGGCCCCATCGCGAGCAAGCTCGGCTCCCACACTGGATTTGTGGCGTTAATAAATCCCCTGTGGGAGCCGAGCTTGCTCGCGATAGCGCCAGTACCGGCAGCGAAGGTTCAGCCCTTGTTCAGCGCCTGGGCCGCCGCCAACACCGCATCCACATGCCCCGGCACCTTCACGCCACGCCATTCCTGGCGCAGCACACCGTCCTTGTCGATCAGGAACGTGCTGCGATCAACGCCCAGGTATTCCTTGCCATAGAGCTTCTTCAGCTTGATCACGTCGAACAGCTGGCAGACCGCCTCGTCTTTGTCGCTGATCAGTTCGAACGGGAATTCCTGCTTGCACTTGAAGTTCTCGTGGGACTTGAGGCTGTCCCGGGAGACGCCGAACACTTCAGTGTTGGCGGCCTGGAATTGTGTGTACTGGTCGCGGAAACCCTGGCCTTCGGTGGTGCAGCCGGGGGTACTGTCCTTGGGGTAGAAGTAGATCACCACCTGCTTGCCCTTGAGGGCGGCGAGGCTGATGGTCTGCCCGCTGGTGGCGGGCGCTTGGAAATCGGTAACCGGCTGGTCGACGGCAACGGCCATGAACGCTTCCTTACATTGGGTTTTGTGGGCGCCACGGTTCGATCAGCGCATCCAGGTTCATCGCATCGGCGAAGTCCAGAAACTGATCGCGCAGCCAACTGATCTGGGTGCCGGCGGGCAGGGTCACGGTGAACGTGGCGTTGAGCATGGTGCCGCCGGTCTGCGGAGCCTGGTAGGTGTCGCAGGTCAGGTTTTCCAGCTCGACGTGGTGGTCCATGAAGAACTGGCACAGCTCGTTGATGATGTCCGGACGGTAGGCTGAGCTCACATAGGCCACATAGGGCAGGGCCTGGGGACGGTTCTCCAGGGCTGCGCTGCGTACCACGTTGACGGTAAAGGCATGCTTCTTGGCCAGCACCGGCAGGCTGCCTTCCAAGCGTGCCAGGGCGTCCCAGCTGCCGGAGATCTCGAGCACGAGTGCACTGCATTCGCCATGACGGGTCAGGCGTGAGGTCACGACGGCGCAGCGATTCTCATGGCTGGCGCGGCACAGGACGTTAGTCAGCTCCATGGGGTTGGCGCCAAGGGCACTGATAACAAGGAATTGTTCGCGGACTGTGGGGGTGGACATGCAGCATTCCTAAAGCGATGAGCGGTCGGTACCTTTGCCGCTCGACACAGCGCCAGGCCCGGAAAAAACCAACGGCTCAAGCCTTGTACCCGGGGTTGCGCTGCATTCCGCGACAGCAGGAATGCACCAGGATAAACCCGGGATCGGGGCTTGTGGCGTCGAAAACGGAGGCTGGAAACCGGCGTATGAGCTTGTCGGTACCGATCAAAGCCTGAAGGGTAGCGAAAACCATCGCCCAGGGGAATGGTAGTTCGCTTGTACAAGCATCTTGGCGCCAGTACCATTACCGCTCTCTTTTTCCGGCAGGAGCGGTTTCATGATTGCGGGCAGTATGGTGGCACTGGTCACACCCATGGATGCACAAGGGCATCTTGACTGGGCCAGCCTCAGCAAACTCGTGGACTTCCACCTTGAGAACGGCACCCATGCCATTGTCGCCGTCGGTACCACCGGCGAGTCGGCAACCCTCGACGTCAATGAGCACATCGAAGTCATCCGTGCCGTGGTCAAGCAGGTCAACGGTCGCATCCCCGTCATCGCCGGTACTGGCGCCAACTCGACTCGCGAAGCGGTCGAGCTGACCCGCAACGCCAAGGAAGCCGGTGCCGACGCCTGCCTGCTGGTCGTCCCGTACTACAACAAGCCAACTCAGGAAGGCTTGTACCAGCACTTCAAACACATTGCCGAAGCCGTCGACATCCCGCAGATTCTTTATAACGTTCCCGGCCGTACCTCCTGCGACATGCAGGCCGAGACCGTGATCCGCCTGTCCACCGTGCCGAATATCATCGGCATCAAGGAAGCCACCGGCGACATGAAGCGCGCCAAGGCCATCCTCGATGGCGTGAGCAAGGACTTCATCGTGCTGTCCGGCGATGATCCGACAGCGGTCGAGCTGATCCTCCTGGGTGGCAAGGGCAACATCTCCGTCACTGCCAACGTCGCCCCGCGCGAAATGGCCGACCTTTGCGAGGCTGCGCTCAAGGGCGACGCCGAGACTGCACGGGCCATCAACGAAAAACTGATGCCGTTGCACAAGGATCTGTTCATCGAGGCCAACCCGATTCCGGTGAAGTGGGCCTTGGTTGAAATGGGCCTGATGCACGAAGGCATCCGCTTGCCACTGACCTGGCTGAGCACCTCCTGTCACGAACCGCTGCGGCAGGCCCTGCGCCAGTCCGGCGTCCTGGTTTAATTGAGGAAGTACAACGCATGAAGCGAATGGCCGGACTTTCCGCACTTGCCTTGATTATCTCCAGCACCAGCGGCTGTGGATGGATCTGGGGGCCGGAAGGTTACTTCCGCGATCGTGGTAGCGATTACCTGCAAGCGCAACAGACTGCACCGATGCAACTGCCGCAAGACGTCAACGTCGCCAAGCGCCTGGATCCGCTGCTGCCGATCCCGCGCAACGTCGCCGACGACAGCGTCAAGGGCGAATACGTCGTTCCACGTCCGCAGCCGCTGTCGGCCGTGGCCGATGCCAGCGACTACACCCTGCAGAAGAGTGGCGATTCCAGCTGGGTCATGGGCCAGCATCCACCGGCCGAAGTCTGGCCCGTGGCGATCCAGTTCTTCCAGGACAACGGTTTTCGCCTGGATGAACAGCGTCCGCAAACCGGCGAGTTCACCACCACCTGGCAGCGTTCCGATGAACTGTCCGCCGCCATGGCCAAGCGCCTGAGCGCCGCCGGTGTCGCAGCCGACAGCGAAACCCGCGTGCGGGTGCGCATCGAGCCGGGCGTGCAGCGCAACACCAGTGAAATCTACGTGGTCAGCGCCGAGCGTCCCGCCGGCAGCACCGCCGATGTGGCCTTCACCAACCGTTCGGTCAATACCGGCCTCGACGCTGCGCTGGTGGACGACATGCTTGCCAGCATGAGTCGTAACGCGGAGCAGGGCGGTTCGGTGTCGATGCTGGCTACCCGTGACTACGACACCCCGAGTCGCGTCAGCCTGAACGAAGACGGCAGCGGCAACCCGGTGCTCAACGTCGGCTCCGACCTGGACCGCGCCTGGTCGAGCGTTGGCCGTGCGCTGGAGCAGGGTGAGTGGCGCGTTGAAGACATCAACCGCAGCCTGGGCCTGTACTACATCAACCTCGCCGAGAAGGCCGAGAAGAAAGACGAGAAACCTGGCTTCTTCAGTGGCCTGTTCGGCAGCAAGCCGGACAAGGAAGAAGTCGAAGCCCGCGCCGAGCGTTATCAGGTTCGCCTGAGCAAGGTCGGCGACAACGTCCAGGTCACCGTCGAGAAGAACATCAACACCGTGGCGCCGGCCGATGTGGCCCGCAAGGTGTTGAGCGTGATTCAGGATAACCTGGGCTGATCCGATGCGTTTTGCCGTTCTCGGCAGCGGTAGCCAGGGCAACGGCACGCTGGTCGCCAGCGCTGGCACGTACGTGTTGGTCGATTGTGGTTTCTCCCTGCGGGAAACCGAGAAACGCCTGTTGCGCCTGGGTGTGCACCCGGCGCAACTGAGCGCGATACTCGTGACCCACGAACATGCCGACCACGTGCATGGCGTGGGTTTGCTGTCTCGGCGCTACAATCTGCCGGTGTACCTGAGCCATGGCACACTGCAAGGCCTGCGCAAGCCCATCGAGCCGGCCGGTTTCGTGGCCGGTGGCGAGCAACTGCGCATCGGTGACCTGGACATCAGCGTGGTCAGCGTGGCGCACGATGCCCGGGAACCGACGCAGTATGTGTTCAGCGATGGCGAGCGGCGCTTCGGGTTGCTCACCGACCTGGGGTCGTATTGCGACAGGGTGATGGACAGTTACCGGGACCTCGATGCGTTGATGATCGAGTCCAACCACTGCCGTGACATGCTGGCCCGTGGTTACTACCCGTACTTCCTCAAGCAGCGGGTAGGCGGGGAGCACGGACATTTGAACAACCACCAGGCCGCGTTCCTGGTGGCCGAGTTGGGCTGGCAAGGCCTGCAACACCTGGTCCTGGCCCATCTGAGCAGCAAGAACAACCTGCCGCAGCTGGCCCGGCAATGTTTCGTCGACACCCTCGGGTGCGACCCGGACTGGCTGCAACTGGCCGATCAAGATTCAGGGCTCGACTGGCGACATATCGCCTAGCCCACTACTTAGCAAGCGGAGCCCATCATGGAAAAACGTGAAGAACTCTACCGCGGCAAAGCCAAGTCGGTTTACAAGACCGACGACGCTGACCGCTTGATCCTGCTGTTTCGCAACGACACCTCGGCGTTCGACGGCAAGCGCATCGAACAGCTGGACCGCAAGGGCATGGTGAACAACAAGTTCAACGCCTTCATCATGCAGAAGCTCGAAGCCGCCGGTGTGCCGACCCAGTTCGACAAGCTGCTGGGCGACAACGAATGCCTGGTCAAGAAGCTGGACATGATCCCGGTCGAATGCGTCGTGCGTAACTACGCTGCCGGCAGCCTGGTCAAGCGCCTGGGCGTGGAAGAGGGCATGAAGCTCAACCCTTACACCTTCGAACTGTTCCTGAAGGACGACGCCAAGGGCGACCCGTTCATCAACGAATCCCACGTCGTGGCCTTCGGTTGGGGCACCGCCGAGCAACTGGCCCGCATGAAGGAGCTGTCCCTCAAGGTCAACGAAGTACTGACCAAGCTGTTCGACGACGCCGGCCTGCTGCTGGTGGACTTCAAGCTTGAATTCGGCGTGTTCAGCGACGGCTCCATCGTCCTGGGCGACGAGTTCAGCCCGGACGGCTGCCGCCTGTGGGACAAGGACACCAAGAAGAAGATGGACAAGGACCGCTTCCGCCAAGGCCTCGGTGACGTCATCGAAGCCTACGAAGAAGTCGCCCAGCGCCTGGGTGTGCCGCTGTAATCGACGCAAGCATCTGATAGCACGGAAAAAATTTCGCTCGGGGGTTCGCTTCCGGCGAATGTGCTGGTATGATGCGCGCCACTGGAGAGATGCCGGAGTGGCCGAACGGGACGGATTCGAAATCCGTTGTACTGGCGACAGTACCTAGGGTTCAAATCCCTATCTCTCCGCCATAATTGTGTATGACTAAGCCCCTGAAATGGTTGAACATTTCAGGGGCTTTTTCGTTTCTGGCGTTTGTTTGGGCATTTTAGGGAAATAGAACTCCGCAGGTGTACAGGAGGCTGTGCCGGCCTAGCGTTGTGACGAAATGGGCCCCTAGGGTCAACGCCAATTAGTTAAGCAGCAAAGCTTGCTCGCGATTGAGGTAAGCCAGCCGACAACGATATTGGCGACACTACCGCTATCGCGAGCAAGCTTTGCTCCCACAGGCTTTGCGTCTAACTGACAAGTATTATCCCTAGACAGGTTCCGCATCCAAGCGTCGCGCTATGACATCAAGCACGTCACAACCATCCCTCAAGGAGATGCAGCACAGTTGTGCAAAGTCCTGGAGGACCACTGAATCACTCGGAATGTCTCCTCGCATGGCGAGGTTCTCTAAAAGCTGGGTGACCGCGCGAATTCTATAGCCCGCCGTGTCGAGCAGGATGTGCAAAGGCGCAGAGGTATCGACGAAGAGGGGTTGATCGTCGGCATTGCTGGTAAGAGCCATGTATCTATTCATTTCAAACTCCGCTTGATTGAGGGCTTTCTTACCATTTGTCATTGAGTCGCCAAACCCAAGCCGCTCTTACGAACGACACTTGGACTATAGAGCCCTTCTGGAGAAATCATCAATCAACTGATGAGTCAGAAAACTCTCTAAATTATGTGGGCGGGAAATGTCAGAAAATTCCCCGCAGCTATTGCCTCCCCGCCTTTTTTATCCCGCCCAACCCCTCCGCGACCTGCATAACCCCGGTGTCTGCCAGACCGAAAGCTTTGTAACAATTAGACTAATGGTCTATAGCTCAAGACATGGCTGCCGATAGGTCAGTCAATCCCCCATGAAAGGAGTGACACCCCATGCCACGGTTTTTTGCCGATCTGGGCTTTCGTTGGAAAATCACTCTCCCGATTACATTCCTGGCTGTGCTGCTGGTGCTGATGGGATGGACGGGCATGCGCGGCATCGGTCAGGTGACTGAATCGAGCACGCAGTTGACCAAACGTTATCTGCCGGCCATCAGCCTGTTGCTCAATGCCGATCGCGATCTTTATCAGGCTTTCGTCGCCGAGCGCAGCCTGCTTGACGGTCATGCGGATGAGCATATTCAAGCGTTGGGCGCCAGTCATGGCGAGAATGCGAAGCAGGCGTATGACCGCGTGCAGCAATATGCCGCGATGCAGCCCGGTGCCGAGGCGCAGGCGTTGGTCAGTCAATTCAATGACAGCTTCGGAAAATGGATGCAGGTTTCGCGGCGGGTCCTCGAACAGTCTGTAGGCGATCCGCAGGGCGCCAGCGCCCTGAGCTTTGGTGACAGTGAGCGTCTGTTCGAAACCATGCGCGACTCCATCGACAAGCTGGGTGAGCTGGAAGACGCGGCGTCACATCGCGAAGGCGATGCGGCGATTGAAAACGGCGAGGCAGTCGGCGTGCAACAGGGCGCGATTCTGCTGGTTGGGCTGCTCGGTTGTATCCTGGTGCTTGTTGTTCTGCCGCTCGTGGTGCTGAGTCCTATGCGTCGACTGCTGCACCGTGTCGAGCAGATTGCCGAGGGAGGGGGCGATCTGAAAGGGCGTCTCGAGGTACGCTCGGCCGACGAGTTGGGCCAGCTCGGCAGTGCCTTCAATCGTTTTCTCGACAAGCTGCAGCCTTTGATCGCCGAGGTTGGACGGGTGACCGGGGAGGTCGACTCCGCGGCGCGCGCCATGGCCGACATGGCCACGACGAATGACCGGTTGATCAGCAGCGAGCATGCGGCGCTCGATCAGGTCAGTACCGCCGCCACTCAGATGAGCGCGGCGGTGCATGAAGTTGCACATAACGCGGCGAACGCCTCGGGTGCCGCGCAACAGGCGAGCAGCCAGTCTCGTGACGGCGCCGAGGTGGTCAGCAGTACCATCGAATCGATCCGCCAGTTGGCCCAGGAAGTGGAGAGCGCTTCGGGCACGATCGAGGCATTGGCCCAGGAAACTTCCAGTATCGGTGCCGTGCTCGAGGTGATTCGTGGTATCGCCGAACAAACCAACCTGCTTGCGCTGAACGCCGCCATCGAAGCCGCGAGGGCCGGTGAGCAGGGCCGTGGTTTTGCCGTGGTGGCCGATGAAGTCAGGGCGCTCGCGGCCCGCACCCAGGATTCGACCAAGGACATTCAGGTTCGCATCGAGCGGTTGCAGAGCGGTGTCGCCAAGGCTGTGCAAGCCATGCATGTGGGCAGCAGCAAGGCCCGGGACAGCGTCGAACGTGCGGCGGGTGTCGATCAGGTGCTCAGCGGTACTGGCGGTTCGATCCAGCGGATCAACGACATGGCCGCACAGATCGCCAGCGCATGCGAGGAGCAGAGCAGCGTCACCGAAGAAATTGCCCGCAACATCTCCGACATCCGCGACTTGTCCAACGAAGCAGCCGCCAATTCCGCCCAGAGCATGCACGCCAGCCGACAGCTTTCCACGCTGTCGCAAAACCTGGCAGGGCTGGTCGGTCGCTTCCGCACCTGAAACCGGTGGTGTCGCGTCTACTGACGACCACCTGCGAGCCCTGCATAGCAGGGCTTTGTCCTGCTGCCCGGTGTGTTGAATGCCGGGCAGATCGTCGACCGCACGCGGTACCTGCTCCAGGTGCACTACGGTCGGCGGATGGTCGCGCAGAAGTTCTCACCTTATCTGCACTGGCAGTTCAATCCTGAGGTCCTGGCCGCCGCGACACCTCGTCAACGGCGGTTGCTGGGGGGCCATCAGGACGCTGAATACGATTGAGCCTGGCTCAGTCAGATCCACACATCGTTGACCGCCGTTCGCTCGTTGGTTTCTTCGCCGGTATTGAGGACGCCGCGTGGCTCGATCAGCAGCAATTTCACTTCCTCTGCGGCGCTGGGCTTATGCTCGACGCCTTTTTTGACCACGAACATCTCGCCCGGGCCAATTGTCACTGCGCCGTCGCGAAAATCGATACGCAGCTCGCCCTCCAGCACGATGAAGGTTTCATCCGTATCGGCGTGGGCGTGCCAGACGAAGTCGCCTTCGAGCCGGGCGATCTTGAATTGGTAATCGTTCATTTCGGCCACGACTTTCGGTGCCCACTGTTCTTGGAACAGGGTGTATTTCTGAGCGAAGTTGATGGGGGCGTAACGGGTCATCGAGGCATGCTCCTTGGTGGGGTGGTGCGTCCTACTTTATGGTTCGAGCCTGCGTGCGTATTGGATGATCGTGCAGCTTTTTGCGGCGCGCAGTCGCTGTCTTAGCGCAGCATGTTCAGCCAGCGTGCCGGTGAAATACCGAAGGCCTGGGTATGCAGCCGGGTCATGTGGCTCTGATCGAAAAAACCACAGGCCAGGGCCGCTTCGCTCAATGGCGTGCCGTGGAAGGCCAGGCGCCGGGCTTCATTCAAGCGACGCTGGGTGATGTAGCGATAGGGGCTGGTGCCGTACAGCGCCCGGAAATCCCGGGACAGGCTCCATCGATCCCTGCCGCTGGCCTGCACCAGATCGTCCAGGGTGATCGTCTGGTCGAGGGCATCGTGGATGAACAGACGGGCACGCTCTGCCGCCGGGTAGTCGATCAGCCGCCGTCCACGCCTGTTGCCCGCCGCGGTGTCCAGTGCCTGGGCTACATCGTAGATGGCGTCTTCTTCTTCCAGCGGGTCGAGGGGATGATCCAGGCTGTTCAATAATCGACGGGTCGCGATGTTGAGGCGAGGATCGCTGGACAATCCTCCTTCGATGAAGGGCAATGCCTTGCCCCCCAACACGTGCTGGATCACCGACGGTTCTATGTAGAACATCCGGTAGCGAAACCCCTCGCTCGTCCCGGCTTCACCATCGTGCACCTCGTCCGGATGCAGGACAATGGTGCCGCCGGGTTGGCTGTGGCGTTTAGTGTGGCGATAGTTGAAGCTCTGCACGCCGGAAAGTGTGATGCCGATGGCGTAGGTGTCATGGCGATGGGTGGTGTAGCCATGCCCGCTGAAATAGGCCTCGATGCGTTCCATTTTCCTCGATTCAGGCGCTCGCACCAGCCAGTCGCGGTTGTGGATGGATCGAGTCATTGCACCGGCCTCCTGCTTTTGTCCGTATACCCTACCTGCCGGGTGACCTTCGTCACAGCAAAAAAGCTCAGGCTGCAGCACTGTTTACTTGAGGCGAATAAACCTGTGGCGAGGGAGCTTGCTCCCGCTCGATTGCGCAGCGACCGCAAAATCATAGGGCCGCTTCGCAGGCCAGCGGGAGCAAGCTCCCTCGCCACAGTTCAGATCTCTTTTACCGGCGTTTCACCCTGGACATTCTTGATCAGCCGGATAACGTGAAGGCAGTCACTCTTGTTCACATAGGATTCGCCACTGGCGATCGTTTCGTGGTTGCCGGCCCTCAAGCGCCAGCGCCACTGGCCTTTTCCGGTGCTCGGGGTGCCTCGGGTCTGTCGATAGATCTCAAAATACATCGGTTCGCTCCCTGCGATTCATTCACTCAAGACATGCATTGAACATGTGGCTGCAAGCCTAGCGAAGTGGGTGGTTTTGGCTATGGGAAATTCGTTTCCATTGGTTATCAAATATTGTTGGGCATGGCCCGGATCGGGTATTCGACCCTTTCAGGAAAAAAGTCATGTCGCGAACATGAGGTCGGCATTTCTGTTCAATCCCTGAAATAGGCTTTTCACTGTGGCGAGGGTGCCTCTTCCAAGTTCTTTGACGGTATTACATAGGCGCTTCGCCTTTTCGCGCATAGACGCACAACCCCCGGCGTTTCTACACTGCATCCCATCAAGGAATCGGGGGGCAGTGGATGAACCGCAACGAATTGCGCAAGGCCGACATCAACCTCATGGTGGTTTTCGAAACGCTGATGCTTGAGCGCAACGTGACGCGAGTGGCGGAAAAACTGTTCCTGGGCCAGCCGACCATCAGCTCGGCCCTCAATCGTTTGCGCAAAATGTTCAATGACCCGCTGTTCATTCGCGTCGGCCACCGCATGGAGCCGACGGCCCGGGCCGAGGAAATCATCCGGCATCTCTCGCCGGCGCTCGATTCGCTGTCGGTGGCTTTGAGCCTGACCCACGATTTCGATCCCGCCAACAGCACCATGACGTTTCGCATCGGCCTGTCGGACGACGTCGAGTTCGGCTTGTTGCCGCCGCTGTTGAGCAGCTTGCGGCAAGAGGCGCCGCAAATCGTGTTCGTGGTCCAGCATGTCGATTACTGGCGCATTCCCGATTTGCTGGCATCGGGCGATATCACTGTGGGTATCAGCCAGACGCGCGGCTTGCCGGCCAACGCCAAGCGCAAGCTGTTGCGCCACATCCAGCCTCGCGTGTTGCGCGCCGATGCGTCGGACACGCCGCTGACCCTGGACGAGTACTGCTCGCGGCCTCATGTGCTGGTCTCCCATACCGCGAACGTTGCCGGGTTCGCTGACGAATGGCTGGCCGAGATCGGACGCACGCGCCAGGTCGTGCTGTCGGTGCCGCAATACAGCGCATTGCCGGCGTTGCTGGCCGGCACCGACCTGATCGCCAGCCTGCCGGACTATACCGCTGCTGCCATGGCCGCTTCGGGGCACCTGTTCAACGAACCTTTTCCCTTCAAGACCCCGACCCTGGATTTGTCCATGGTCTGGCTGAGCCATGTCGACAGTGACCCAGCCGAGCGCTGGTTACGGTCGCGGCTGGAGGCGTTCATGGGCGAACGCGTGCCGCTGGAACAGTCCTGACCCCGGCCCGCACCGAAACAAAACCTGCCTGAACGAATCAAGTCGAGGTAAGGTTGTGCCGGCTGAAACCCCCTCGTCATCTTTTCGAATCGGAGTCGAACACATGCCTCACCTGCACATGGAATACACCGCCAACCTGCCCCAGCTGAATGCCGAGGTCGCACTGATGCGCCTGAACAATGCACTGGTGCTCTCCGGTCAATTCGGCGCCGAGTTGGACGTCAAGAGCCGGGCCGTGAAGCTCGAGACTTTTCGAGTGGGTACAGGGATAGGCGAACGGGGTTTCGTGCACGTGAAGCTGGCCTTGCTCAGCGGCCGCTCGGTGGAAATCAAGAAACAACTGTCCGCTAGCCTGCTGGCGGTGATCCAGGACCTGGGGCCATGGCCGGCCGAGGTCAGCGTGCAGCTGTGCGTGGAGATTCTCGACATCGACCGAGAGCCTTATGCCAAGGCCTTGATCGGTCAATGACGATCAGGTGCTACGTGGGCGCAGGCTTTGATGATCTGTTCGCGTAGCCAGGCGTTGGCACTGTCCTGATCGAGGGCCGGGCTCCACTGCATGTTCAAGGTAAACCCCGGTAGGCCCTTGGGCGCTTCGTGGTGATTGAAAATCGCCTCGTTGGCCAGCAGCTTCTGGATGCGGCGGGGCAGGGTCAGGATAAAGTCGGTGCCAGTGATCATCTTCAGTGCGGCACTGTAGCTGTTGGCGCGCGCGGCGATTTGCCGTTGATGCGCCTGCTGCGACAGCCAACCATCCACCCTGTTGGTCGCTGACGCCCAGGGCGTCGGAAACACGTGTCGGCGCTGTACGAAAGATTGAAGGCTCAGCTGTGGTTCAAGTGGCGTCGCCCGTTTGTCCACGACGCAAACCAGGTCCTCCTCCAACAACTGCCGGAATTTGAAGTCGGCATGGTTGCGGTGCACGTTCGGGCCGAAGCAGATCGCCAGGTCCAGGCTGCCGTCGCGCAACTCCTCTGCGGGATTGTCGGCTTCAAGCTTGTGCACGTTCACCACCACCGGCAGATCGGCGTAATCGAAGCCATGCAGCAGCTGCGGCAGGATCAGGTGTTCGAAATATTCCGGTGCGCCAATATTGAAGGTAATGGCTTGCCGTGTCGGATCAAAGGTTGGCGGACCGGCATGGCACAGGTTGATGCTCTGCAAAATGCCGCGCACATGATCGTACATGCCCTCGGCCTTACAAGTGGGGCGCATGCCGGTGCGGGTGTTGATAAACAACTCGTCCTCGAAACAGGTTCGCAGTTTCTTGAGGCAATAACTGACGGTTGACTGGCTGACGCACAATGCCTCGGACACGCCGGTGACACTGCTTTGCTCGTACACGGCGCTAAACACCATGAGGTCCTGCATGTCGAGCTTTCTGAGGGCGTTACTGTTCAGCATCCGTTCTGTCTCTCGCTGTGCTCCTTGCGCGGATCTTGCGCAAACCAGGCTGATGATCCTAACGGAACGATGGTACCAAGAGAATGCCAGGCAGGCGTTTTCATGGTCGGGAACGGGACAGATAGTGTAGGGAACACGACGTCTTGATCAACGACTGATGCGTTTGCTTATGTTTAGTTAGCGGCAATCCAAGCTCCATCAAATCCAGGTTTAACCGCCCAAGGTGCCGTGGGACGCTTGCCCGATGTGTCTCCTGTGATGCGCTCATGGACGGTTGGCCCCTGGCATTCAGATCTCCTTCACCCACCGCCGTCGATCCGGTCGGCAGGTTCCTGCCTGCCATGGCCCCAGCCCTCAGCGCGCTGCCCTCCGAACTGGCCTTTTGGGCGCTCTGGCATTGCCGTCATGCGCGTCCTCCAGATACTCGTATTGCCTGTTGATCATTCACGGTGCTCGCTCAATGGCGAGCACAGAACGACGGCGACTTGTCGCCCGTCCGACATGGAAATACGAGCCTTCTCATGAGCCTTTCCAAGCTTTCTTTCGCCCCCGTGCAACACGCCCAGGCGTTTCTTGCGCAGAACCCCGATATCGAGCTGTTCGAGCTGTTTATCCTGGATAACAACGGCGTGCCCCGGGGCAAGTTGTTGCATCGGGACGAGTTGCTGGCGGTCTACGAAAGTGGCCGGCCACTGCCGAGTACGATTCTCGGGCTGACCCTTAATGGCGATGATGTGGAAAACTCCGGGTTGGTGTGGGACGTCGGTGACATCGATTGCCGCGCCTATCCCATCAGCGGCAGCCTGCAGCGCATGCCGTGGCGGTTGATGCCTACGGCCGCGGTGCAGGTCAGCATGCATCCCCAGGAAGGCCTGCCGGCGACCATCGCCGATCCGCGTCATCTGCTCAGCCAGGTGATCGAGCGCTTGCAGGCCGACGGTTATTACCCGGTGATGGCGGCGGAGCTGGAGTTTTATCTGCTGGACGCCCAACGCGACAGCCAAGGTCGGCCGCAGCCGGCGCGGGACGCTGACGGTGGTCGACCGCGGGCCACCCAGGTCTATGGTTTGCGTGAGCTGGAGCAGATCGAGCCGTTCCTGGCCGACCTGTACGCCGCGTGCAAGCTGCAAGGCATTCCGGCCCGGACCGCGATTTCCGAATACGCTCCGGGGCAAGTGGAGATCACCCTCGAACACCGCAGCGATGCCTTGCAAGCCATGGATGAAGCGGTGCGCTACAAACGGCTGGTCAAGGGCGTGGCCCACAAGCACGGCATGCAGGCGTGTTTCATGGCCAAGCCGTTCGAGCACTTGGCGGGCTCGGGCATGCACCTGCATGTCAGCCTGGCGGACCGTGACGGCCACAACCTGTTTGCCAGCGAAGCCGCTGACGGCACGCCGCTGCTGCGCCATGCCGTGGGCGGGATGCTCGACACCTTGCTCGACTCGTTGTTGATGTTTTGTCCGAACGCCAATTCCTACCGACGTTTCCAAAGCAACAGCTACGCACCTCTGGCCGCCACTTGGGGCGTGGACAATCGCACCGTGAGCCTGAGGGTGCCGGGCGGCCCGGCGTTCTCACGGCACATCGAGCATCGTATCTGTGGCGCCGATGCCAACCCTTATCTGGCAGCGGCGGCGATATTGGCCGGCATTCATCGCGGTATACGTGAACAGTGTGATCCCGGTAAACCTGTCGAAGGCAACGGCTACGCCCAGGCGACCGAATTGCTGCCCACCGACTGGCTCACCACGCTGCGCGCCCTCGAGGCTTCGACTTGGGCGCGAGAAGCGTTTGGTGATGAATTCCTCGGTGTCTATCTGGCGGTCAAGCGCGCCGAGTACCGTCAGTTCATGGGGGAAGTCGGGGAGCAGGATTGGCGTTGGTATCTGAATCAGGCTTGAGGGCAGCTTCAAGCTTCAAGCAGATCAGGCTTGCCGCTTATGGCTTGCTGCTTAAATAATTATTTAATAGCAACTTTTTCACGAAAAATTGATGGTGGACTACCTAAAGTTTGTGTTGCCGTAGGAAATGAATTTTTCACATTTGCTGCAGCAACTTCTTTTTAAAAGAGCAACTTCAGGAAACCGTCAACCATCATGCTGACTATTAAAGCCGTGCGCCCCGAGTGGGTGACGCTGGCCGCCAGTGCCTTTTTGTTAGTGGGCTTCAATATCGTGCTCTGGCAACACTTGCTGGCGATCACCACGGCTGACGCCCGGGGCCTGCTGATGTGCGTGGCGTTTGGGCTGATGATCTTCTGCGCGTTCAACCTGGTGTTGACGCTCGTGGCCTTCCGTCCGCTGCTCAAGCCCGTGCTGATGTTGCTGTTCCTGATCAGTGCTGGTGTGGCGTATTTCATGGCCCAATATGGCGTACTGATCGATGCCGGCATGTTGCGCAACTTCGCTGAAACCAATGCCACGGAAGTCCGTGATCTGTTGTCGCTGAAGTTGTTTGTCTATATCGGCTTATTGGGTGTCTTGCCGTGCTGGTTGTTGTTAAAGACTCCGATCAACTACCGCAGTTGGCCCAAAGCATTATTAAGTAAGTTGCTGGTCGGCGTGGCCTCGGCCGCCGTGATCGGCCTGGTCGCCCTTGCCAACTATCAAGGCCTGTCTTCATTGTTTCGTAACCACCACGAATTGCGCTTGATGGTCGTGCCGAGCAACTACATCGGTGCTTCGCTCGGGTACTTGCGTGAGCAGGTCGCATCGGCCAAGCAGCCGTTCATCACCTTGGGCGAAGACGCGAGCCGCAACCCGGCCTGGCAAACCCACGGCCGCAAATCCCTGACCGTCCTGGTGGTGGGCGAAAGTGCCCGGGCCGAGAACTTCGGCATCCTCGGTTATAACCGCGACACTACGCCGACACTGGACAAAGAGGCCGGCCTGATCGCCTTCACCGACGTGCATTCCTGCGGCACCGAAACCGCCGTGTCGGTGCCTTGCATGTTTTCCAACATGGGGCGCAAGAACTACGACGCCAGCGTCGCCAAGAATGAAGAGGGCTTGCTGGATGTACTCAAGCGCGCTGGGCTGGAGGTGATCTGGCGGGACAACCAGTCCGGCTGCAAGGGCACCTGCGACCGGGTCACGCTGCAGGATGTCAGCAATCTCAAGGACCCGGCCCTGTGCGCCAACAGTGAGTGCCGCGACGAGATCTTGCTCCAGGGCTTGCAGCATTTCATCGACACGCTTGATAAGGACACGGTGCTGGTGCTGCACCAGATGGGCAGTCACGGGCCGGAGTACTTCAAGCGCTACCCCAAGGAGTACGAGCATTTCACCCCGGTGTGCGAAAGCAACGCGCTGAACAATTGCAGCCGCGAGAGCATCGTCAATGGCTACGACAACACGCTGGTGTACACCGATCACGTGCTGTCGACTTTGATCGATCTGCTGCGGGCCAACCAGGACAAGGTCGACACGGCCATGCTGTACCTGTCGGACCATGGCGAGTCCCTGGGTGAATACAACCTGTTTCTCCATGGCACGCCCTACATGCTCGCCCCGGAGCAACAGAAACACGTGGCGATGCTGGCCTGGTTTTCCGACAGCTATCAGAAATCTTTTTCGGTCGACACCCATTGCTTGCAACTGAGCCGGGAAAAACCCTTGAGCCAGGACAACCTGTTCCACTCGATGCTCGGGCTGCTGGAAGTCAACAGCCAGGTCTACAACCGCGACCTGGACCTGTTCGCCAACTGTCGCGGTGCGGTGATTGACGGTGTCCTGGCGCGGGAGTGAGCGCCTGGACCTTTTTTTCACGCAAGGTTGGTTAACCTGTCATCCAATCTATTCCAAGAGTCGTTTGTATGTCCGGGTTACCCCCATCCACCGTCGAACTTGAGTTCGCCCGGCAGCATGACCAGGAACATGCGCAGGTCTGCCATCGGCTGGCACCGCGCCGCTTGCGCCTGGCGTTCTGGCGCGACGAGCACATGGTGCGCAACGCTCTGAAGATGGCGGGTGAGCCGGGGCTGGTGCTGGATGTGGCCTGTGGGGCGGGGCGTTTCTGGCCGGTATTGGCCGAGCATGCCAACCGGGTGATCCTGGCCACGGACCCGTCGCCGGACATGCTCGAACACGCGCTCACCCACCATGGCGGCGCGTTGCTCCAGCGGGTCAAGACCTTTCCGAGTTCGGCGTTCACCATCGGGCTGCCGGCCAACGCGGTGGATTGTATTTTCTGTTTGCAACTGTTTCGCCACGTCAGTGCCAGCGAGCATCGCCTGGCGCTATTGCGCGAGTTTCATCGGGTCAGTCGCGACACGGTGATCGTTTCGGTGCAAATCGAAGGACGCCTCAAGATCGGCCAGGCGCCGCAACGGAGCCTGGCCGACAAGGCCGGTGTAGAAGCCGAGTTCTGCCAGGCCGGTTTCAGCGTGCTGTGGTATCAGGATTTCCTGCCCGGTTTTGCGCTGACGCGTGTTTATGTGTTGCGTAAGACCGGTTAAGTCTTGATGTAGGACTATTCTTGCTTTTTTCGCAGGCGATTTCTCTTAAGGGGCTGCTCTATGGATGCTCGCAATCGCCAGCGGCGATATATACTGCGCGCCATTCTTCAAGGGAGAGCCGTGTGGCCATCGATATTCACTGGATTCGCGACAACGATAGCCTCGGTCAGTTTTGCGCCGAGTGGCAACAGCTGCCATTCGTCGCCCTCGACACCGAATTCATGCGGGTCGACACTTTTTATCCCATTGCCGGTTTATTGCAGATCGGCGACGGCAAGCGTGCCTACCTGATCGACCCCTTGACCATCGACAATTGGCAACCCTTGGCCGCCCTGCTGGAAAACCCGGCAGTGCTCAAGGTGTTGCACGCCTGCAGCGAAGACCTTGAAGTGCTGCTGCGCCTGACCGGTAGCCTGCCCGCGCCGCTGTTCGATACCCAATTGGCCGCTGCCTACCTGAACCTGGGTTTCTCCATGGGCTATTCGCGGCTGGTGCAGGAAGTGCTGGGCATCGAGCTGCCCAAGGGCGAGACCCGTTCCGATTGGTTGCAACGACCTCTGTCCGAGACGCAGATCAGCTACGCGGCAGAAGATGCCGTGCATCTGGCGGAAGTTTTCGTAGAACTGCGCCCGAAGCTTTCCGACGAAAAATACCGCTGGGTCCTGGAGGATGGCGCCGAACTGGTGGCCAACCTGCGTCGCGAAGTCGACCCGTACGAGGTTTACCGCGAGGCCAAGCTGGCCTGGAAACTGTCCCGCGCCCAATTGGCCGTGCTGCGCGAGTTGTGCGCCTGGCGCGAACGCGAGGCGCGGGCCCGTGACCTGCCGCGCAACCGCATCATCCGCGAGCACTCGCTGTGGCCCCTGGCCCGCACCCAGCCGGATAATCTCGGCGCACTGGCGAAGATTGAAGACATGCACCCGCGTACCGTGCGCCAGGACGGCCAGTTTCTGCTGGACCTGATCCAGCGCGCCGCCAGCATTGCGCCCGAGCAATGGCCGCCGGCCGTGGCCGAGCCATTGCCCATCGAGGCTGCGGCCCTGGTCAAGCGCCTGCGGGCGCTGGGGCAGGCTGAAGCCGAGCGCCTGGAGATCGCCCCGGAGCTGATGCTGCGCAAGAAAACCCTCGAAGCGCTGATCAAGAGCGGCTTCCCCGAGGGGCCTTACCAATTGCCCGATTCGTTGCGTGGCTGGCGCCGCGAATTGATGGGCCAGGCGCTGCTCGACAGCCTGGCCACTGCCGGAGAACAGCCTTGAAACGTATCTGCTCCATCTACCGCAGCTCGAAGAAAAACGAGATGTACCTGTATGTGCTCAAGAGCGATGCCTTGAAGCGTGTGCCCGAGCCCTTGATGACCGCCTTTGGCAAGGCGATCCATGCCTTCGACCTGGTGCTGAGCCCCGAGCGGGAGCTGTCCCGGGAAGACATCAACAAAGTGCTGGAAAACCTCGACACCCAGGGTTATCACTTGCAGATGCCGCCGGCCGAAGACGAGTACATCGAGCATTTGCCCGAAGAGTTGCTGCGCCGCAACGACCCGGTCTGACGGTAATGGGGGCACCTGTCCTGGGTGCCTTTTGTAACACTGGAATGATTTATTGACGACGATCGCAGGGATGGAGCGACACTCTGCCGGCGGTCGTCTGCACTGTTTTTGAAAGGTTTGATTCATGCGCGTTCTGATTGCCGAACACGATCACGCGGTGTACGCCCAGCTTCTGCGTCAGGCTGCACCCGATATTGAAGTCCTGACCAGCGGCGATTCCGCCGAACTGTCGCGGCTGGCCAACGATTGTCCGGTCTGGCTCGGCCAGCCTGATCTGCTGGCCACCCTGTTGCGTCAAGGCCACCAGCCCCGTTGGCTGCAATCGACCTGGGCGGGCATCACGCCGCTGCTGGCCGATGGCTTGAGCCGCGATTACCGCCTGACCCGTGCGGTGGGCATTTTTGGCCAGGTGATGGCTGAGTACGTGCTCACCTATATGCTCGGCCATGAGCGTGAGGTGCTGGCCCGGTTGGTCAGCCAGGTCGAGCGCAAGTGGGACAATCGCCAGGGCCAAGGCCTGGCTGGGCGCAAGGTGTTGATCGTCGGGACGGGGGACATCGGCCAGCGTGTGGCGCAGTTCCTGATGCCGTTCGGTGTGCAGCTGTATGGCATCGCCAGCGAAGCCAGGGCGTTGGCACCGTTTATCGAAGTCGGGGCGTTGAAGGACTTGCCCCGTCTGGTGGGCGAAATGGATTACGTGATCAATTTGCTGCCCAATACGCCGGATACCCATGACATCTACGACGCGGCGCTGTTCAAGCAATTCAAGCCGAGCGGGTTGTTCATCAACGTCGGCCGCGGCGTGGCGGTGGTGGATGCGGACCTGGTGCAAGCCCTGAAGGACGGGCACCTGGCCGGTGCGGTGATCGACGTCTGCCGCCAGGAGCCATTGCCACAGCGCCATCCGTTCTGGACCGCCTGGGGCTTGCTGCTGACCGGCCACAGCTCGGCACCGACCTCGCCACCGATGATGGTGCAATTGTTCCTGGAAAACCTGCGGGCCTACCAGGCGGGCGAAGCACTGCGCGGGGAAGTGGATTTCAGCCGGGGTTACTGACCCCCGGATTCAGCATGATCCAGTGTGGGAGCGAGCTTGCTCGCGATAGCGGTGGGTCAGTCGACATCAAAGTGGCTGATCTGACGCCATCGCGAGCAAGCTCGCTCCCACAGGGGAGTCTTCAGCGGTCACAAAATGGGGTTACAGGCTGAAGTCGCCTTCCGCCACCAGTTCGCTCAATGGCCGGCGCGGGCTTGGGACTTCGCGGGCCTGGAGGTACTCGGCCAGGGTCGATTTGTCCCCCAGCTTGCCAATCGCCACGGCGGCGTGCAAGGCGTAGCCTTCCGGGATCTTCAGTTCCTTGCGGGTCAGTTCCTGGTCGAAACCGGCCATGCCATGGGTATGCCAGCCGCTGAGGCTGGCTTGCAGCGCCAGGTGGCCCCAGGCCGCGCCGGTGTCGAAGGTGTGGGACTGCGCCGGGGTTTCCTCGGTGGCACCGGGCACCGCGAAGGTGGTTTTCGAGACGATGATCACCAACGCCGAAGCGTGTTGGGCCCAGCCGCGGTTGAACTCGTTGAGCAAACCCAGGAAGCGCTCCCAATTCGGCGTGTCGCGCCGTGCGTACAGGAAGCGCCATGGCTGTGAGTTGTAGGCCGAAGGGGCCCAGCGCGCGGCTTCGAAGAAGCTCAGCAAGGTTTCTTCGGCAATGCTTTCTCCAGTAAAGGCACGGGGCGACCAGCGTTCGATGAACTGAGGATGGATAGCGTAATCGGCAATGCGGGAATTGGCGCTCATGGGCTTACCTGGCTCGAGTTTGGAAAGACAATGCAGCAACCTACGTCCCGCCGCTCGGCCTGACAAGCCCCTGCCTACCGACAGTCGCCAATGCTTGGCCTGACGAGGTCCCGGCACTAGACTGTCGGCCTTTTCACCACCTGATGTTGATGCTCGAGCCATGGCCGCCAAAGTCGAACCGTTCTGGATACGCAAAACCCTCGATCAGCTCGATCCGCAGGAGTGGGAATCGCTGTGCGACGGCTGTGGCCTGTGCTGCCTGCAAAAGCTCGAAGACGAAGACGACAACAGCGTCTACTACACACGTATCGCCTGCAAACTGCTGGACCTGAAAACCTGCCAGTGCACCGACTACCCCAACCGCCGTGATTTCGTGCCCGATTGCATCCAGCTCACGCCGGGCAAGGCCGATGAGTTCAAATGGCTGCCGCCGACCTGCGGTTATCGGCTGGTCAGCGAGGGCAAGGACTTGCCGTTGTGGCACCACTTGGTCTGCGGCGATCGCGATGCGGTGCACCACGAACGCATTTCCCAGTCCGGGCGCATGCTGGCCGAAGGCAGCGTGCCGGAAGACGATTGGGAAGATCATCTGATTTTCCGCGCTGGCTGAACCACCGGCGGCGCACCACCAGGGAGAACCCATGGCTGCAGGATTGAAACGGATGCTGGCGGCCGGGCTGCTGGCGGTGTGCGGGCCGTTGTGGGCGGCGCAGAAAGTCGATCTGGATTATCACGTACATTTATTGCCACAGAGCGATCAGGCCGAGGTGCGCCTGACCCTGGCCCGGGGTTCTGCGGTGCGCAGCCTGGATTTCGACCTCGGCGACGGCAGCCGCTACAGCGATTTCAAAGCCGACGGTCAGTGGCAGCTCACCCCCGGCAAGGAGGCGCGTGGCGTCTGGCGTCCGGCCGCCGACAAGGCCAGCCTGAGCTACCGTGTGCGCATCAGCCATGTCCGCAAGAACGCCACCTTCGAAACCCGCATGACCCCGACGTGGGCGTTGCTGCGTGGCGACGATCTGGTGCCGTCGGCCAAGCTCGACCAGCAGGATGGCGTCGAACTGGTGGCCCGTCTTGAGGTGGAATTGCCCGACGGCTGGAAAAGCATCGAGACTCCCTGGCCGCGCATCGGCAAGCAACGTTTTCGCATCGACAATCCCTCGCGGTTGTTCGACCGTCCCACTGGCTGGATGCTCGCCGGCAAACTCGGCAGCCGCCGCACACGCCTGGGCGAAACCGAGGTGACGGTGGCCTCGCCCCAGGGCCAGGGCATGCGCCGGATGGATGTGCTGACGCTGCTGACGTTCGTCTGGCCGCAGGTGCAAGCGCTGGTACCGCGCTATCCGGGCAAGCTGCTGATTGTCGGCGCTGGCGATCCGCTGTGGCGTGGTGCTCAGGCCGGCCACGACTCGATTTACCTGCACAGCCGACCGCCGCTGGTCAGCGAGCGGGGCAGCAGCCCGTTGTTGCGGGAGTTGGTGCAGGCGCTGGCCCGGGTCAATGATCAGGACCGTAGCGACTGGATCAGTGAGGGGCTGACCGAGTACTACGCCATCGAACTGCTCCGCCGCGCCGGCGGTCTGAGTGATGAGCGCTACCAGACCTTGAACGAACGACTCGCCCGCGAGAGCAAGGGTGTCACCACCTTGCGCGGCGAGCAGATCAGCCCGGCGGCGGTGGCCAAGGCGGTGTTGCTGTTGCAGGAACTGGACCGCGAGATTCGCCTGAAGACCCGCAACAAGCGTTCGCTGGATGATGTGTTGCAGGGGGCGATGCGCTTGGAAACTGTCGATACCCAGGAGTTTGTGCAGCTCAGTGAGAGCGTTCTGGGTGGGGCCTCTACTGTGCTGGATAGCCGGTTACTTCAGTGAACCCGCCATCGCGAGCAAGCTCGCTCCCACATTGATCGATGTCGTACACAAATAGTGTGTGCACCAAAGACCCAGTGTGGGAGCGAGCTTGCTCGCGATGAGGCCATCAGCCCCACCGCAAAAAATCAGAGCCCAACTTTGGGCGAATCCAACGAATCATTCCCCGTCACCGTAGCCGTGCTCGTCGCCGCCTCGGCATTGGCCTTCAGGCGACTCAGCTCCTCACCGGCCTGCTCGATCCGGGTGCGGGCGCTGTGCAGATTCTGGCGATTCTTTTCCAGCAGGCTCTTGGCCGAGCAATGTCCGGTGATCCCCCGCGCCAGGGCCAGGCCGCCGATCGCCAGTTGAGCCAGGCCGATCACCCCGCCACGACGCAAGCCCTTGCCCATCATCAGCACACCCCCGGCCAGTGAGCCAACGCGTTCCCAGCCGTGCACGTTTTGTGGCGGATGGGATTGGAAAGGGGTGCTCTCAATCGGCTCGAACGGATTGTTATCGCTCATGATCTGTCTCCAGTGTGGGGATTGGTATAAAACTGACTGCCTGAGCGATTGCCTCGTTCAATCGAATATCGCACCGATCAGCGGAATTGCGGCCCTGAGCGGGTGTTGTTGCCTTTGGCCATGCGGTCATACAGCACGACGTTGACCGTGGCGGCCAGGTTCATGCAGCCGGTGGTGGGGATGTACACCACGTCCTCGCACCAGTCGCGGATGTCCTTGTCCAGCGAGCCGTCCTCCGGGCCGAAGATGTACAGCGCCCGGTCCGGGTGGGTGTATTCGGGCAGCGGACGTGCGCCCTCCACCAGCTCCACAGCTACTGGCACACAGCCCAGGGGCAGGATTTTCTTCAGGTCGTCGATGCCGATCAGCGGGATGTCGTAATGGACTTTCTTGGTGTCGGTGACGAAGTCGGCGGCGCGCTCATAGCGCTTGCCGGTGTAGAACACCGACGCCACGCCGTAGCAACCGGCGGCACGCATGACCGAACCGACATTTTCCGGTGACTTGGGGTTGAACAGACCGATGCAGCTATAGCGTTTGTTGGCCACGGGCGGGGTGCCTTTGGGGAAAAGGCGCGATTATACGGGGAATGGGGGAGGGTGGTCAGGTTCGAGATGTGTGGTGTTTGTTTGATCGCCATCGCGAGCAAGCTCG
Organism: Pseudomonas sp. H3_A02; assembly: GCF_054671965.1. NCBI lineage: Bacteria > Pseudomonadati > Pseudomonadota > Gammaproteobacteria > Pseudomonadales > Pseudomonadaceae > Pseudomonas > Pseudomonas sp. H3_A02. The sequence continues at coordinate 6,143,971 of NZ_CP162807.1, read as the reverse complement.
CTCCCACATTGGATTTTCGGCATACACGAAACCCTGTGGGAGCAAAGCTTGCTCGCGAAATAGGCGCCTCGGTTTCTGAAAGACCGCATCGGCTTCATCGCGGGCAAGCCTTGATCCCACAAAGCAGGGCTCGTCACTATGGCTGGATTACTCGTCTTTCTTCATCAACCCAGCCAAAGCGGCAAAGGGGTTGTGGGTCGCCTTGGCGATTTTCGGGGTGCTCAGGGAGCCGTCGCCGAAGTATTGCTGGTCGGTGTAGCGCGAGTGCTCGTTATCGTGGCAGTACAGGCACAACAATTCCCAGTTGGAACCGTCCTGGGGGTTGTTGTCGTGGTTGTGGTCGCGGTGGTGAACGGTCAGTTCGCTCAAGCGCTTGCCGGAAAACTCACGGGCGCAGCGGCCACAGACATGGGGGTACATTTTCAGGGCTTTGTCACGGTAGCCCATCTCCCGATCGCGCTGGGCATCGGCGAGGATACGGTCCAGCTTGGCGGTGTTGGACGGTGGCGTTGACGAACTCATGGGTTCACCTTTGTAAAAAAGACTGATGACGGTTGGGCACAGTTTAGCTCAGCCCTTGAGTTTCTCGGCAATCCAGATGGTGTGGCGGGTGCCTTTGTTGCCATGGGCGAACACTTGCACCTCTTCGGCCTTGAAGCCGGCTTTCTTCAGTTTGTCGGAAAACTGCCGGTCGGCGCTGGCCGACCATACCGCCAGCACGCCCTTGGGCCGCAGGGCCTTGGCGCAGGCGGCCAGGCCTCCGGCCGAGTACAGCCAACTGTTGGCTTTCTGGGTCAGGCCTTCCGGGCCGTTGTCGACATCGAGCATGATCGCGTCGAACCCCTGGGGTTCGGCTTGCAGCACCTTGGCTACGTCTTCCAGGCGGATCACCGTGCGCGGGTCCGCCAGCGGCCGCCCGGCTTTTTCACCCAAGGGGCCACGGTTCCACTCCACCACGCCGGGCACCAGCTCAGCCACCACCACTTCAGCGGTCTTGCCCAGGTGCTTGAGGGCCGAAGCGAGGGTGAAGCCCATGCCGAGGCCGCCGATCAGCACGCGTGAGCCAGGACGACCGGCGACCTTGCGGCAAGGAATCTCCGCCAGGGCGTCTTCGGAACCGTGCATGCGGGTGTTCATCAACTGCCCGCCGTCACCGCCCTGGATTTTGATGACGAAGTCTTCGCCGTACTCGAACAGGCACAGGGCACCGCCGTTATCAGGGATGGGCGTGGTGTCGAGCAGAACGAAACGTTTCATGGAAATCTCGTAGGAGGGCAAACCGCGCGGTAACGACTAGCCTTAAAGCAGACAATAGCCACGGAGCCATTGATGAAGTGCATCATTCTAACGGCCATTGCCCTGGCGGCGCTCTCAATAAGTTGCGCCCAGGCTCAACAACCGACGATTCCGGTCAACCCGCCCAGCATCCCAGGGTCGCCGGGCACTGCTACCCCGATGCCGTATCCGCCGGTCACACCCAACGGTGTGCCCAAGGCTGGCCCGGGAAGCGGTGGACCGCCCTTGCTGCCGCCCATTGAAATGCCCAAGCCGCCCAAGGACCAGCCGATACCGGGCATGGAGCCGAAGCCGGTGAAGGCCAAGTCGCCGGGGGGGTAGGACTGAGATCCTTTGGACAATGAAACCCTGTGGGAGCGGGCTTGCTCGCGAAGGCGTGGGATCAGTCAGCATTGATGTTGACTGGCACACCGCCTTCGCGAGCAAGCCCGCTCCCACAGGGGGGATGGTTGCCACAGGGGATTATGGCGGCTGTCAGACCTGCTGCGACAACAACTGCCCATCGGCCATGCGCAGGCGCTTGGACAGGGAGACGGCGAGGGCGCGGATGATCTTGGCGGCGATCTTGGGGGCGTCGTTGAGCATTTTTTCCAGGGAGTCCTTGCCCAGGTTCAGCAACTGGCAATCACTGGCGGCGATGCAACTGGCCGAGCGCCGTTCGCCGTCGAGCACGGCCATTTCGCCGAAGGCCCGACCGCTGCGCAGGGTAGCGATGGTCACGGGTTGGCCGTCGGGGCCGGTTTTCTGCACGGCCACCTGGCCGGTGTGGATGATGCACATGAAGCTGCCGGCATCGCCCTCGCGGAAAATCGCTTCGCCCTCGGCGATGGCGCTGATGCTGAAATAGCCCGACGCCGCGGCGAAGTCGACGGGCAGCAACTGGTCGAACAGACCGCAGTCCATCAGCCAGTCGCGGATTTCTTTGTTCAGTAAGGTCGGTTCTGACATGTCGTCACGGTCTTTTTCTTGTGTTTGTTACGGGTTCAGGTTGGCCCGGGTGTAAGCAGATCTTTGGGACAGACTCTTGTGGGAGCAAGGCTTGCCCGCGATGGCATCAGCTTGATCTGACAGACAGAACTGAGTCGCCTGTATCGCGGGCAAGCCTTGCTCCCACAAAGGCTCGCTCCCACATTGGATTTTAGTTGTCTCAGAGCCTTGCGCATGGAGCTAAGACCCAGCGATCCGATGGAGTTCCTCAGACCACCCCTAAAACCTTCAAGACAAATGCATATTCGAGCGCTACGTCACGCAATCCCTGGTAACGCCCGCTCATTCCGCCGTGGCCGGCGCCCAGTTCGGTCTTGAGCAGCAGGGGGTTGTCGTCGGTCTTGGTGGCGCGCAATTTCGCCACCCACTTGGCCGCTTCCCAGTACTGCACGCGGCTGTCGTTGTACCCGGCGATCACCAACAGCGCCGGGTACGCCTGGGCGCGGACGTTTTCGTACGGGGCGTAGGCCCGGATCCGATCATAAACGTCCGGCTCCTCTGGATTGCCCCATTCGTCGTATTCGGTGACGGTCAGCGGCAGGTCGGGGTCGAGCATGGTGTTGAGCACATCGACGAACGGCACTTCGGCAATCGCCACCTTGAACAGCTCCGGACGTTGATTGAGCACCGCGCCGATCAGCAGGCCGCCGGCGCTGCCGCCACTGATCGCCAGTTGGTCAGCGGTGGTGAAACCGTTGGCGATCAAATGTTCGGCGCAGGCGATGAAGTCGCTGAAGGTGTTGTGCTTGTGCTCCTGTTTGCCGGCGCGATACCAGGCTTCCCCCAACTCACCGCCGCCGCGCACGTGGGCAATGGCAAACGCCACACCACGGTCGAGCAGGCTCAGCCGCGCATGGGAAAACCACGGGTCGAGGCTTTCGCCATAGGCGCCATATCCGTACAAGTACAGCGGCACCGGCTGGCCAAGGGCTTCGCGCTTGACCACCAGGCTGATGGGCACCTGGGTGCCGTCCGCTGCCGTCGCCCAGAGCCGCTGGCTGACGTAGGCATCGGCATCGAACGGCCCCAGCACCGGGGTTTGCTTGAGCACGACCTGCGCGCCGCTGGCCAGGTCCAACTGACGGATCTGCGCCGGGCGGTTCAGGGCTTCGTAGCGCAGGCGGATGCGCTCGCTGGAAAATTCCAGGCTGTTCTGCACATGCAGGCTGTAGGCCGCGTCCGGCAACTGCACCCGATACGCCGGCAAGCCCTGGGGATGCACCTCGATGATCGGCAGGCCGCCCTCGCGCAGGCTCAGGGTCATGGCCCCGGCGTTCAGGCTCAGGCCGTCGATCATCACCGTGTCGCTGTGGGGGATCAGGTTTTGCCAGTCGGCCTCGGTCGGCGCCACGCCGGTGTCGGCAGCCTGGTACAGGGCGAAGTTGATCCCGTCGCGGTTGCTGCGGATCAACCAGGTCCATTGGCCATCGAGCCGGCCGTGGTCGACGTCGTATTCGTGGTTTTCCAGGCGTGGCGCCAGGCAAGTGAAGGGCTGTTGCGGTTGCGCGGCGTCCAGCACCCAGACTTCGCTGGTGGTCTTGCTGCCCAGGGACAGGATCAACTGCTTTTCCGAGCTCGAACGATAGCAATGCAGGAAGAAGCGACCGTCCGGCTCATGGAACACTTGCTCGGCGGCCGTACCGTCCAGGCGATAGCGCCAGAGTTTGTGAGGACGGTGGGTCTCGTCCAGCTCACCAAAAAACAGCGTCAGGCTGTCGTTGGCCCAAGTCATGCTGCCGTCGCAATCGTCGAAGGACAGTTCACTGACCTTGTCGTTGGACAATTCCTTCACGAACAGGGTGTAGATCTCATCGCCCGTGGTGTCCAGGCTGTAGGCCAGGCGCTGGTGGTCGGGGCTGATGCTGAAGGCGCCCAGGGCAAAGAAACCGCCGCCGGCCAACGCGTTCGGGTCCAGCAGCAGTTGTTCGCGGCTTTCGTCCACGGTCAGGCTGTCATCGGTCGGGCGCGGGCAACGGTAATGGCGCGGGTATTCGTCGCCGGCCGTGGTGCGGGTGTAGTACAGGTACGGACCCCAGGGCGAGGGCAGGGACAGGTCGGTCTCGAGGATACGCCCCTTGATTTCCTGGAACAGGGTTTCGCGCAGTTCCGCCTGATCGGCGAGTTGCGCCTCCTGATAGCTGTTTTCCGCCTTGAGGTAGTCGAGCACGGCGTCGGTGTCGCGCTCCTGCAGCCAGGCGTACGGGTCAACGCCGGCGTCCTTGCGGGCAATCGGGGCGTTGGAAACGTGGGCAGATAGGGACATGAAAGGCTCTCGAACGTTGTACAAAAAGGGACACGCGGCCTGGACAGAAGCCACCACACAGGCCATTCGCCAGACGCCGGGGCAGCCTGACGCGTGAAAAGCCGTTACTATAAGCGTCTCTTTGCCTGCCTTGCCATGGACACCATGACCGAGAATGACTATCTGATCGCCTGGGGCCTCTACGCCTTCGCCGCCCTGGGCTGCCTACTGGTGTGGATGCGCATGACCCGCTGGATGTGGCGCTGGTTGCGCGAGCCGCTGCGCTTGTTGATGGCGGTGTTGCTGTTCAGCCCCACCGTCGTCGACCCGGTGAAGGACAAAGTTGCCCCAGCCTTGGCCATTGTCGCCCTGGACATCTTGTTCAAGGTTGGCAACAACGTCTGGCGGGCGGCGTCCGATCTGCTCATGTATGGCATGATCGCCTTCGGCCTTTACTTGGTGATCGTGCTGATCCGCTTCCCCATCGAGCGGGCCGCCAATGCGCGCAAGGAGCGGGCTGCCGCCGCAAAAGCCGCCGCCGCGACCGAAGAGCCCGAGGATGAGCCACCGTTCGGCGTGGCCGGTGATGACCGCTACGGTCGCCCGCCCGTGCCGAGCAACCCCCAGCGTTCGCGTATCGAACCGCGCCTGTAAGCAGGCCTGCCCCTTGAAGCGAGAGTTCGAGCATGTGTGAGTTACTGGGCATGAGCGCCAATGTGCCGACCGACATCGTGTTCAGTTTCACCGGGCTGATGCAGCGCGGCGGCAAGACCGGGCCGCACCGGGACGGTTGGGGCATCGCCTTCTATGAAGGCCGTGGCCTGCGCCTGTTCCAGGACCCGGCCGCCAGCAGCGAATCGGAAGTGGCGAACCTGGTACAGCGTTATCCGATCAAGAGCGAAGTGGTGATCGGGCATATTCGCCAGGCCAACGTCGGCAAGGTCTGCCTGTCTAACACCCACCCGTTCGTGCGTGAGTTGTGGGGCCGCAATTGGTGTTTTGCCCACAACGGCCAGCTCGCCGATTTCCAACCGGGCGTGAGCTTCTACCGTCCGGTGGGCGACACCGACAGCGAAGCGGCTTTCTGCGATCTGCTCAACCGCGTGCGCCAGGCCTTCCCGGAACCGGTAGAGGTGGAACAGCTGTTACCGTCGTTGATCGAGGCTTGCACCGAATACCGCAGCAAAGGCGTGTTCAACTGCCTGCTTAGCGATGGCGACTGGCTGTTCTGCTATTGCTCGACCAAACTGGCCCAGATCACCCGTCGCGCGCCGTTCGGCCCGGCGCGTCTCAAGGACGTGGATGTGATTGTCGATTTCCAGGCCGAAACCACGCCCAATGACGTGGTCACGGTGATCGCCACCGAACCCTTGACCGAAAACGAAACCTGGACCCGCTACGAACCGGGCCAATGGAGCCTGTGGCGACGCGGCGAATGCGCCAGCCACGGCCGGACCGAATAAGGACGTCACGTTATGTTGCTCAGTTATCTACGGCTGGTGTTGTTCGCGGTGGGCCTGTTGGTTGGGGTCCAGGTGCCGGGTTTCATCAATGATTACGCCAAGCGGGTCGAGGCTCACCTGATCGAGGCGCAGACCGGCCTGCAAGGTTTCCAGGGCACCGCCAACCAGTTCTTCAAAGGTGACATGCAGGCCCTGGTGGCCCATTACCGTGCCAGCGAGGACCCGATCTTTCGCAGCGATGCCGACAGCCTGAACACCTTGCTCGTGCGCCAGCAGGCCCTGGACAAGCAATTCCAGGCGATGCAGGGCCCGTGGTACATCCGCCTGCTGCAAGTGGCGCTGGCCGCCGATCCGGACATCCGCAAGGAAACCTGGAACGGCTACAGTTACCAGATCCTGCTGACCCCCGAGGCCATGGTCTGGGGCATCAGCGGCGCGATGTTGCTGTCGTTTGGCCTGGAATGCCTGTTCCGCCTGATCGACTGGGTGGTGCTGGGCGGCAAGCGCCTGCGCCAGGGGCGGCCGATTGAAGAGCGCGACCTGCGCGGGCTCTGACACCGCTCAGGCCGAGGAGCTTCTGTGGCGAGGGGATTTATCCCCGCTGGGCTGCGAAGCGGCCCCATTTGGTAATCCTGCTTGATACAGGAGGTGGCCTTGTTGGGGCCGCTTCGCGACCCAGCGGGGATAAATCCCCTCGCCACAACGGTGTCCTCTCCGTTCTCTCGCTGTTTGCCCACCCAATCAACTTTTTCTTATGACCCAGCCAAGGTTTTATTCGTTGGACGGGATCGGCCGCGCGCTCAAGAATCGGGGCAACGGTCTCCACGTCAGCGTCGTCGAGACTCAAAAACAATAAAACCGTGGAGAACCACCATGAGTGCACCCGACACACTCGGCGTCCCCCAACCCCAGGCTCGTTCTGGCCCGTTCGATTGGTATCGCAACATCAACCAGCAGGAACGTCGCACCTTCTGGAGCTGCAAGATCGGCTACGCTCTGGACGGCATGGATACCCAGATGCTCAGCTTCGTGGTGCCGACCCTGATCGCCATGTGGGGCATCACCACCGGCCAGGCAGGCCTGATCCACACCAGCACCTTGATCGCCTCGGCCATTGGCGGCTGGGTCGCGGGCATTCTCTCGGACCGCATCGGTCGGGTGCGCACCCTGCAACTGACGGTGCTGTGGTTCGCCTTCTTCACCTTCCTGTGCGGCTTTGCCCAGAACTACGAACAACTGTTGATCGCCCGTACATTGATGGGCTTCGGCTTCGGCGGTGAGTGGACCGCCGGTGCGGTGTTGATGGGCGAGGTGATCCGCGCCAAGGACCGCGGCAAGGCGGTGGGCATGGTGCAGTCGGGCTGGGCGCTGGGTTGGGGCATGACGGCGATCCTGTATGCGCTGCTGTTCTCGGTGCTGCCGCCGGAAGACGCCTGGCGCGCCCTGTTCATCCTCGGCATCGTGCCGGCGGTGTTCGTGATTTTCGTCCGCCGGCTGGTCAAGGATCCGGAAGTCTATAACCAGACCAAGGCTCGCCTGACGCCGGAAAATCCAGCGAAGTTCTACGAGATTTTTGCCCCCGGCATCCTCTTCACCACCCTGCGCGCCTCGCTGCTGACCACCGGTGCCCTGGGCGGTTACTACGCCATCACGTCCTGGCTGCCGACGTTCCTGAAAAATGAACGTGGCTTGAGTGTCTTGAGCACCGGTGGCTACCTGGCGATGGTGATTGTCGGTTCCTACGTGGGCTATGTCATCAGTGCGTACCTGTCGGACATCCTGGGGCGCAAGAAGAACTTCGTCCTGTACGCCGTCGGCTCGTTCACCATCGTGCTGCTGTACACCCAGGTGCCGGTGAGCAATAACGTGATGCTCTGGCTGGGCTTTCCCCTGGGGTTCTTCGCTTCCGGGATGTTCAGCGGCATGGGCTCGTTCCTCACCGAATTATTCCCGACCCGCATCCGGGGCTCGGGCCAGGGTTTCTGCTACAACATCGGCCGGGCGGTGGCGGCATTGTTCCCGCTGTTGATCGGTATCCTCAGCCAGAAGGTGCCATTGAGCGTCGGCATCGGAGCGTTCGCGGCGGTCTCCTACGGCGTGGTGATCCTCGCGGCCTTGAGCCTGCCGGAAACCCAAGGCAAGCAGTTGGAAGCCGAGTAACTGATAACCTGTGGGGCACGTGCCTCACAGTTAAACAAAGAAAGAACCTACAGGAGCGTTCACCGTGAACCGCCTGCTATTGAACTGCGACATCGGCGAAAGCTTCGGCAGCTGGACCATGGGTCTGGACGCCGAGGTGATGCCCTTCATCGATTGCGCCAACATCGCCTGCGGCTTTCATGCCGGCGACCCGAGCATCATGCGCAAGACCGTCAGCCTGGCCCTGAGCCACGGCGTGCGGATCGGCGCGCACCCGGCCTATCAGGACCTGGCGGGCTTCGGCCGCCGCTCCATGGCCTATGGCGCCCAGGAGTTGCAGGACTTGCTGCACTACCAGATCGGCGCCCTCGACGGCATCTGCCGGGCCCAGGGCGGGCGGGTCAGCTACGTCAAACCCCACGGGGCGATGTACAACGATATGATGGCCAACCCGGCGCAACTGTGCGCGGTGATCCAAGCTGTCGCGGCCTATGATCGACAATTGCCGCTGATGCTCATGGCCACCCGGGACAACAGCGCCGCCCAGGCCCTGGGCGACGAGTACGGCCTGACCCTGTGGTTCGAAGCCTTTGCCGATCGCGCCTACGACAGTGCCGGCCGCCTGGTTTCGCGGCAAGCGCCGGGCGCGGTGCACCACGATCCCGAGGTCATTATCGGGCAGGCCCTGACCATCGCCCGTGGTGATGCGTTGACCGCCAGTGACGGCAGCGCCTTGCACCTGAAGGCCAATACCTTGTGCGTGCACGGTGACAACGCGAGCTCCGTGGCGGCCGTGCAACGCATCCGCGAAGCCCTGGACCGGCAGAGTGCGCCATGAAACCACGCTTGGAAGTGGTGGCGGTGGACTGCCTGATGGTGCGCCTGTTCGATGAGATCGCCGAGGCCAACATGCCCTGGATGCTTGCCGCCAGCGAGCGCCTGCGAGCGGTGTTTGCCGAGCATCTGATCGATCTGGTGCCGTCCTACACCACCTTGATGGTGCACTACGATTTGCTCGCCCTGAACCCGGTGCAGGCTCGGGAGTTGATCGACGAAGCGCTGCATAACCTTTCACCAGATGCCCAGTCCGCCGGCCAATGCCACGTGCTGCCGGTGTGGTACGACCTTAGCGTCGGGCCGGAACTGGAGCTGTTGGCGAGCCGCAGCGGCTTGACGGTTGCCCAGGTGATCCGTCGCCACAGCGAACGCGAGTACCAGGTGTTTGCCCTGGGTTTCGCACCCGGTTTCGCCTTCATGGGGTTGGTGGACGAAGAATTGGCCGCACCGCGCCTCGATACGCCACGCAAGCGCGTGGCCGCGGGCAGTGTCGGCATCGCTGAACGCCAGACCGCAGCGTATCCAGTGGTGTCGCCCGGCGGCTGGAACCTGATCGGTCGCACCCCGACCAAACTGTTTGATCGTGAGCGCGACGGCTATAGCCTGATGCAGCCGGGGGACACGGTGCGTTTTGCCCCCGTGGACCATGCCGAATTCATCGCGCTGGGTGGCGACGACACACCGTTGGAGGCCCAGGCATGAGCCGGTTGTTGATCGAGGCCAGCACACCGCTGTGCCTGTTGCAGGACGCTGGCCGTTTCGGCGTGAGGCACCTGGGCGTGACCCAGGGCGGCGCGGCGGATTGGCTGTCGATGGCCTGGGCCAATTGGATGCTCGGTAATGACCTGGACGCGGCCGTGGTGGAGATTACCCTCGGTGGCTTTACCGTGGTGGCCGAAGAGGATTGCGTGCTGGCGTTGGCCGGGGCGGACCTGGGTGCGCGAATAGACGGCCAGGGCGTGGCGTCGTGGCGCTTCTTCAGCCTGCGCAAGGGCCAGGTGCTGGCGCTCACCCAGCCCGTGCTCGGTGCCCGGGCCTACCTGGCGGCCCCTGGCGGTTTCAATGCACCGGCGGTGTTGGGCAGCCGGGCGACGGTGGTGCGCGAGGAACTCGGCGGCCTGGATGGACGGGGGCGAGCGCTGAGTCGCGGCGCGCACTTGAGCTATTCAGGCACGCCGACGCCTCGGCCGATGCCGTACACGCGGATTCCGGATTTCCAGCAAGCGCAGCCGCTGGACCTGATCCTGGGGGCGCAGAATGGCGCGTTCAGTGGACGGAGTCTGTTCGATGCGTTCAACACCCCATGGACGCTGGACAGTCGCGCCGATCGCATGGGCATGCGGTTGCTGGGCACGGCGCTGGAATACCAGGGGCCGGCGATGATTTCCGAGGGTATTCCCCTCGGTGCCGTGCAGGTGCCGCCGGACGGCCAGCCGATCGTGCTGCTCAATGACCGGCAAACCATCGGTGGTTATCCACGCCTGGGGGCCTTGACCCCCTTGGCCCTGGCCCGGCTGGCGCAATGCCTGCCAGGGGCGCAGGTGCGGTTGCGGCCGCTGGTGCAGGCGGTTGCGCATCGGCAGCAGGTGGAGTGTTTGCGCAATTTTCTCGACCGCTAAAAGCATCGCGAGCAAGCTCGCTCCCACAGGGGGTCTTGTATACGACGAAGATCCAGTGTGGGAGCGAGCTTGCTCGCGATGAGGCCCTAAAGGGCACAGAAGATCTTACTTGGAAAGAAACCGCATCCCTTCCTCCAGCCCCCGCAAAGTCAGCGGATACATCCGGTCCTCGACCAACTCGCGCACGATGTTGGTCGAGGCGGTATAACCCCAGGTGTCCTTGGGGTACGGATTGATCCAGATGAGCTTCTTGTACTTCTCCATGAAGCGCTGCATCCACACATAACCGGCTTCTTCGTTCCAGTGTTCGACGCTGCCGCCGGCCTGGGTGATTTCATAGGGCGCCATGGCCGCGTCGCCGATGAAAATCACTTTGTAGTCGGCGCCGTACTTGTGCAGCAAATCCTGGGTCGAGGTGCGTTCCGAGGTACGGCGCAGGTTGTTCTTCCACACCGACTCGTAGACGAAGTTGTGGAAGTAGAAGTACTCCAGGTGCTTGAACTCGGTCTTGCACGCCGAAAACAGCTCTTCGCAGATTTTCACGTGGGCGTCCATCGAGCCACCGATGTCGAACAGCAGCAACAGCTTGACGGTGTTGCGTCGCTCCGGGCGCATCTGGATGTTCAAGAGGCCGGCGTCCCGGGCGGTGTGGTCGATGGTGCCGTCGATGTCCAGCTCTTCGGCCGCACCCTGGCGGGCGAATTTGCGCAGGCGGCGCAGGGCGATCTTGATGTTGCGGGTGCCCAATTCCACTTGGTCGTCGAGGTTCTTGTACTCGCGTTGGTCCCAGACCTTCACGGCCTTGCCCTGGCGCTTGCCGGCGTCGCCGACGCGAATGCCTTCGGGGTTGAAGCCGCCGGAGCCGAACGGGCTGGTGCCGCCGGTGCCGATCCATTTGTTGCCGCCGGCATGACGTTCCTTCTGTTCTTCCAGGCGTTTCTTGAACTCCTCGATCAGCTTATCCAGACCACCGAGGGACTGGATCTGTGCCCGTTCCTCGTCGGTCAGCGAGCGCTCGAATTCCTTGCGCAGCCAGTCCTCGGGGATCAGCGCCTGGAGGTGGTCGTCGAGTTTTTCCAAACCGTTGAAGTACGCGGCGAACGCCCGGTCGAACTTGTCGAAATGCCGTTCGTCCTTCACCAGGATCGCCCGGGACAGGTAATAGAACTCGTCCATATCGGCGAAGATCACCCGCTGTTTCAGCGCGTTGATCAGGTCCAGCAGTTCACGCACCGACACGGGCACCTTGGCGGCGCGCATTTCGTTGAACAGGTTAAGCAGCATGGCAATCGCCCTCGCTCTTGTTAGACGAAGAGGATCAGCGGGTGCCGCGACGGCTCATGAACGCCAGGCGCTCAAGCAGTTGCACGTCCTGCTCGTTCTTGACCAAGGCGCCGGCCAGCGGCGGAATGGCCTTGGTTGGATCACGCTCGCGCAGCACCGCTTCGCCGATGTTGTCGGCCATCAGCAGCTTGAGCCAGTCCACCAGTTCGGAGGTGGAAGGCTTTTTCTTCAGGCCCGGTACCTTGCGCACGTCGAAGAACACGTCCAGCGCTTCGCTGACCAAGTCTTTCTTGATGTCCGGGTAATGCACATCGACGATTTTCTGCAAGGTAACGCGGTCGGGGAAGGCGATGTAGTGGAAGAAGCAGCGGCGCAGGAAGGCGTCCGGCAGTTCCTTTTCGTTGTTGGAGGTAATGATGATGATCGGGCGCTGCTTGGCCTTGATGGTTTCGTCGGTCTCGTAGACATAGAACTCCATCTTGTCGAGTTCCTGCAGCAGGTCGTTGGGAAACTCGATGTCGGCCTTGTCGATTTCGTCGATCAGCAGGATCACCCGCTCCTCGGACTCGAACGCTTCCCAGAGCTTGCCCTTCTTCAAGTAGTTGCGCACATCGTGGACCTTGTCCACGCCCAGTTGCGAGTCCCGCAGGCGGCTGACCGCGTCGTACTCGTACAGGCCCTGGTGGGCCTTGGTGGTGGATTTGATGTGCCAGGTGATCAGGCGCGCGCCGAAGGACTCGGCCAGTTGCTCGGCCAGCATGGTCTTGCCCGTGCCCGGCTCGCCCTTGACCAGCAACGGCCGCTCCAGGGTGATGGCGGCGTTCACGGCCAGCTTCAAGTCATCGGTGGCCACGTAGGCGCTGGTGCCTTCGAACTTCATTCTGCAATTCCTCGAACGGTATCGCCGGCCTGAGGAGGCGGGGCGCGGGAAATAAATAACGTGCCCGACTATAACGCGACGCCCCGCCGACTGTGAACGCAGACGCTGTATTCAGTCTCTGAATGGAGCGTCACATGTTGACTCAGTCTCGGCGCCTTGCCAGTATTGCATATCGCCAATTTGGCGATACGCTCGGTGGCATGTCTACTAAATATCGATTCAGAGATACCTATCGCATTCAGTTGCGGGAAAGGGATCATCCTCCGCCCCATGTCCACCTCACGGGTAGCGGAGTGGATGTGGTCCTGAGCCTGGAAACCGTCGAAGTCATGATGGGGCGGGCGCCGCCATTGATCATAAGGAAGCGCTGGACTGGGTCAGGGCTCATCAGGCGCAACTGCTAGAGGACTGGCAACGATGCTACCCATGAAACGGCCGCGGCTATTGGCCGTGCAGCCTGTATTGCCGTTCAGCCTGGACCTGACGTTCATCGACGGTCAGCAACTGAGGCTGGACTTGAGCGCCGATGTACAACGTTATCCCGACTTGCAGCCTCTGTTGAAAGACGAAGCGTTTGCGGGCGCAATTTTGGGCGACGATGGCTGGAGCGTGGAATGGCCAGAACTGGATATCCAGATCGGTGCCGATACGTTGTATCTGGATGCACTGGCGCAGAACGCCGTGAACGAAAATACCCGCATCTTCATCGGTTGGCGTGCCCGCACCGGCCTGCCGCTGAGCCAGGCGGCTGAAGCGCTGGGGGTCAGTGCTCGCAGCATCAGCCGCTACAGCAGTGGCCGTGAGGCTGTGCCGCGTTCGTTGGCCCTGGCGTGCCTGGGCTGGGACTCGTTGCAGCGTGAAGGCGCAAGTGTGGCGGCGGAACCGACTGGCCGTTATACCGTCACGCGCAAACCTTAGTCGGCCGCCGGCGGCGGTTGTTCATAACGGGCATTGAAGGCCTGGACGAAACCGTTGCGCAGTATCTGCAGGAAGGCTTCGAAGGCGCTGATGTCCTGCTGGTGAACATTGCCGCTGAGTTCCACCCGGGTGGCGAACTGGTTCTTGCGCTGGTTCTTGAGGGCCGTTTCACCTGTGCCGACCAGCGCTTCCCAGACCGAGCGGAAGATGTTCTTGTTCTGGTTTTCCACGTCCTGCTGCCAGTCGAACACATCAACATCACGCAGCAATGGCTTGATGTAGCCGCTGAGCCGGGCATTGTCGGCTTCAGCCTCGACCACCAGGTCGCCGTGGCCAGCATTGAAATCGAACTTGCCATAGGCCGCGGCGAAATCGTTCAGGCGCCTGAGCTCGATGTTTCTGGCCCGCAGGCGGAAATCGAAATCTTCGAAATCGCTCAAGGGGTCGAAGGTGGCCTGCATTTCCAGGGGCGCATGTTCGGCCACCAGGGCCTTGCCTTCGAAACGGGCGTCGCGCTTGCCTTCGGTGTCGACCACGTTGGTCAGGTTATAGAAGCTGGCGTTGACGTCGGTGGCCCGCAGGTTGACCGGTGGCTTGGAGTTGAAATTGCGAAAGGTGACCTTGCCATCTCTGATGCGCACTTCGTTGAAGGTGATGGGCAGCAGTTTTTCCAGTTGCTCGCGCCAGTTGGTGCCCCGGCCGGTCTGGGAGTTCTGGCGGTTGGCGCCGCCGTCGACGAAGTTCACTTCGGGGCGGGCGAATTCCACCTCGGCCACCACCGCATGGTCGTACCACAGCGAGTGCCAGCTCACCGACAGGTCCACCAGCGGTGCGGTGACGAACGGCACCGGGACCTTGCCGTCGACCTTGACGATTTCCAAGCCGTTGATCCGGTAGGCACCGCGCCACAGGGCCAGGTCTACGTCGGTGATCTGGCCGCGATAATCGCCCATGTTGGCCAGTTTATCGTTCAGGTAGTCGCGTACCAGGTAAGGCAGGGTGAAGTGCAGGGCCACGAGCACCGCGACGAGGGTGGCGAACACCCACAGTGGCCAGCGGTATCGACGCTTCATGTCAGTCAGTCTCCAGCGTTTGTTGGGGGAGCGCCTCCTAATGCCATTGACTGTCGCAACAACGGGAACGTTCGGTGCAACTGGACGCCCATGGGCAACAGGCATACCTTTAAAGGCTTAAATTCTCGCCCCATCAAGGACCCAGCCATGAGCCGTATATTCGCTGACAACGCCCATTCCATCGGTAATACGCCACTGGTGCAGATCAACCGCATTGCGCCGCGCGGTGTGACCATCCTGGCCAAGATCGAGGGGCGCAACCCAGGGTATTCGGTCAAGTGCCGGATCGGCGCGAACATGATCTGGGACGCTGAAAGCTCGGGCAAACTCAAACCGGGCATGACCATCGTCGAACCGACTTCGGGTAACACCGGGATCGGCTTGGCGTTCGTCGCCGCCGCCCGTGGCTACAAACTGATGCTGACCATGCCGGCCTCCATGAGTATCGAGCGCCGCAAGGTACTCAAGGCCCTGGGGGCGGAGCTGGTGCTCACCGAACCGGCGAAGGGTATGAAGGGGGCCATCGAGAAGGCCGCCGAGATTCTGGCCAGCGATCCGTCCAAATACTTCATGCCGCAGCAGTTCGATAACCCGGCGAACCCGGCGATCCACGAAAAGACCACCGGCCCGGAAATCTGGAACGACACCGACGGTGCGGTGGACGTGCTGGTAGCGGGCGTGGGCACCGGCGGAACCATTACCGGGGTTTCGCGGTATATCAAGAACACCTGCGGTAAGCCGATCCTGTCGGTGGCGGTCGAGCCTGAGGTTTCGCCAGTGATTACCCAGGCGATGGCGGGTCAGGAGATCAAGCCCAGCCCCCACAAGATCCAGGGGATCGGCGCCGGGTTCGTGCCCAAGAACCTCGATCTGTCGATCGTCGACTTGGTCGAGCGGGTCACTGACGACGAATCCAAGGCCATGGCCCTGCGCTTGATGCAGGAGGAAGGCATCCTCTGCGGGATTTCCTGTGGCGCGGCGATGGCCGTGGCCGTGCGCCTGGCGCAAAAGCCGGAAATGCAGGGCAAGACCATCGTCGTGATTCTGCCGGACTCGGGCGAGCGGTACTTGTCGAGCATGTTGTTCAGCGATCTGTTTACCGAGCAGGAGACTCAGCAGTAATCGTGAATTCACTGCGAGGGTGAGAGAGCCCTGCTGTGGGAGCAAAGCTTGCTCGCGATATAGGCACCTCGGTTCCTGGCAGACCGCATTATCTTCATCGCGGGCAAGCCTTGCTCCCACGGAGAGCCTGCCTACAAAGGTTCATTTAGCGGTGTTTTGACCGGCGTCAGCCAAGGTTCAGGTGGCGCCTGTTAGAAAGTGTTTATTGCGTTTTACTCAACAGAGAATGTTGCGTCAGACGGTTTTTACCCGGGCCACGAATGTTTAACATGGTCCTCGGCTACGTCGGGCAGTAGGCGTTGCGTCAGTTGTTTTTGGACAAGGAGTTGTAAAAATGACCGTTTCGTTTATCGCCAAGGCCTCGGTGTTGCTGCTGTTTTTGGGCAGTACGCTTTATGTGCATTTGCGTGGCAAGGCGCGTTTGCCGGTGTTGCGTCAGTTCGTCAACCATTCGGCGCTGTTCGCCCCCTATAACGCCTTGATGTACCTGTTCTCCGGCGTGCCCTCGAAGCCTTACCTGGATCGCAGCAAGTTTCCCGAACTGGATGTGCTCAAGGACAACTGGCAAGTCATTCGCGACGAGGCCATGCACTTGTTTGACGAGGGTTACATTCGCGCCGCCGAGAAGAACAACGACGCCGGTTTCGGCTCGTTCTTCAAGAAGGGGTGGAAGCGTTTCTACCTCAAGTGGTACGACAAACCGCTGCCGTCCGCCGAGTTGCTTTGCCCCAGGACGGTCGAGCTGGTCAGCCGGATCCCTAACATCCGGGGCGCGATGTTTGCCCTGTTGCCCGGTGGCAGCCATCTGAATCCACATCGAGACCCCTTCGCCGGTTCGTTGCGTTATCACCTGGGGCTGTCCACGCCCAATTCCGATGACTGCCGGATCTTCGTCGACGGTCAGATCTACGCCTGGCGCGACGGCGAAGACGTCATGTTCGATGAAACCTATGTGCACTGGGTCAAGAACGAAACCCCACAGACCCGCGTCATCCTGTTCTGTGATGTCGAGCGGCCCTTGAAAAGCCGGCTGATGACCCGCCTCAACCGCAGCATCAGCGCATTCCTCGGCCGCGCCACCGCGCCACAGAACCTGGACGATGAACATGTCGGCGGCATCAACCGGGCCTATGCCTGGAGCAAGTCGTTCAGCGACGGCATCAGTGGCCAGGTCAAGCAATTCAAGCGCAAGCATCCCAAGGCGTATCGGGTGATGCGGCCCGTGTTGGCGGTGGCGGTGCTGACGGCGCTTGGTTATTGGTTGTTCGTTTAAAACATTGCGCAGTCCATCGGGCGCTGGTTATAGTCAGCGCTCTTCGGGTTTTCCAACCCACCCTTCAAGAGATCGGCTCATGCCTGCATCCCCTGTCATCGCGGTCGTGGTTCCAGCGTTCAACGCTGGCGTCGTGCCGTGTGGGAGTCAGCAGCCTGCGCAGATCGGTCAATACCCCCCACCTGTCCGTAGCTCATCGGTGTACGCCGTCGTATCACCGCCGGGTGTTGGCATTCAGGGCTGATCGGCAACGGTTGCCATCCCCTGTGCCCGCCTGAAAAAACTACTGGACTTCAGCCTCGGCTGAGTTGGCTTTTTGCCTGACTACAGGTGGTATCCATGTTTTCCCTTTCCAAAAACGCCTTATTGGCGGCGGCTTCCACGAGCCTGTTCGTTTTGCTGTGGAGCAGCGGGGCGATCTTTTCCAAGCTGGGCCTGGCCCACGCTTCACCCTTCGCCTTTTTGCTGATCCGATTTGCCATCGCACTGTTCGCGCTGGTGCTGTTGATTCCGTTGCTCAAGTTCAAGCTGCCCAAGACCGGTAAGCCGATGCGGTACGCGGTGACCACCGGGTTGGTGCTGCTGGGCGCCTATCAGATTTTTTATCTGCTGGCGCTGCAAATGAATGTCACGCCCGGGGTCATGGCCACCCTGATGGGGGTGCAACCGATCCTGACCGTGGTGCTCATGGAACGTCAGCGTTCCGGGGCGCGGATGTTCGGCCTGGTGCTGGGCTTGGTTGGGTTGGTCATGGTGGTGTACCAGGGCATCGGCCTGGCCGGCATGTCCCTGGCGGGGATGGTGTGCGGGCTGCTGGCACTGGTGAGCATGACGGCCGGTTCCATCATGCAGAAGCGCATCACCGACAACCCACTGGGGACACTGCCGGTGCAGTACCTGGCCGGGTTGGTACTGTGCGCGGTGTTTGTGCCGTTCCAGCCGTTTCACTTCGAATACAGTGCGGGGTTCTTCGTGCCGGTGCTGTGGATGGGGCTGGTGGTGTCGGTGCTGGCGACGTTGCTGCTGTACCGGCTGATCGCCCGTGGCAACCTGGTCAATGTCACTAGCTTGTTCTACCTGGTGCCGGCGGTGACGGCGATCATGGACTACCTGGTGTTCGGCAACCGGCTGGCGTTGTTGAGCGTGCTGGGGATGGTGCTGATCATCGTGGGGTTGGGGTTTGTGTTTCGTAAAAGCCGCTAGCCCTTAGTTATTGATTGCCTGTACCGCCGCTATCGCGAGCAAGCTCGCTCCCACAGGGTTATGCACAGCCCTTTGTGGGAGCGAGCTTGCTCGCGATGGCGCACTCAGCCACACCGAGGATTATCGGGCAGACGCTTCAGCCGGTTTCACCACAGCGGGCTTGAGCACCAACCACAACGCCGCCGCAATCAGCACCCCGCCATACAAATGCGCCATTCCCAACGGCTCATCCAGCAGCAACGCCCCCCACAGCACGCCGAATGGCGGGATCAGGAACGTCACGGTCATGGATTTGACCGGACCGATGGAACTGAGCAAACGGAAATAAAGGATGTATGCCAGCGCGGTGCACACCAGGCCCAGCCCCAGCAGTGACAACCAGACGCTCCAGCCACCCCAGCTGGCCGGCGGCTGGCTGATGACGCTGTAGCCAAACAGCGGCAGCAAGAACACCGTGGCGCCAAACATGCTGCCCAGGGCCGAGAGACGGCTGTCCAGGCCACCTTGGTGATCGAGCCAGCGCCGGGTGAGGAAACCGGCAAAGCCGTAGCAGGTCGTGGCCAGCAGGCAGGCGAGGGCGCCCATCAACAGTTGCAGGTCGAACGCCACCGGGCCGGCGCGGGTCAGGATGCCAACGCCGAGCAGCCCCAGGAAGACACCGCTGACCTTGGCCAGGGTCAGTTGCTCGCTGAAGAACAAGCCTCCGATCACCACGCCCATCAACGGCGTGGTGGCATTGAAGATCGCCGAGTAACCGGCCGGCAGCACCTGGGCCGCCAGCGAATAGAACGTGGCCGGAATGCCCGAGTTGATCAGGCCTAGCACCATGACGACTTTGAGCTTGCCGCGAAAATTCCAATCGACGCGCATCAGGGCCAGGATCACCAGCAGCCCGACGAAGGCGATGGACACGCGAAAGAACGCAGTGGGGATGGTGCCAATGACGGGGGCGATGATGCGCATGAACAGGAAGCTGGCCCCCCAGATGGCGGCCAGTGACAGTAAACGCAGGATATCGACGAGGTTCACGAGCCACTCCTTCCTTGATGGGGTGGCAAGTGTCGCCGCCCTGTATACCGATGGCAATGGTTGCGTTGCCGCGTAATTGGCCTCTAAGCTCAGTCGCCAATAACAAGCATGACTCGCCGAGGTTTACTTTATGCCGCAGCCATGGCCCGCCCTCGAAATCGCCCGTTCGATCCTCGACGGCTTCGACGATTATCGTGAGCATTTCCGGCAGATCACCGACGGCGCCCGCGCCCGGTTCGAGCAGGCCCAGTGGCTGGAGGCCCAAGCGGCTTCGGCGGCGCGGATCAATTTATATGAAGAAAAGGTCTTCGAAACCGTCGCCAAACTGCATAAGGCCTTCGATGACGAAACACTGATGGACGTGGGCTGCTGGCCTCTGGTTAAAAGTGCCTACATCAGCCTGATCGACCTGCGCTTCGACGATGAGCTGTCGGAAACCTGGTACAACTCGATCTTTTGCGGGCTGTTCAGCCACGATCTGATCAGCGATGGCACCATGTTCATCCACACCACCCGGCCCAGCCTGCGCCGGGCTCGCGCCGCCCAGACCCGCACCTACAAGCCCCAGGGGCAGTTGGACCGGATGCTGGCGAGTGTGTTCGCCGACTACCGTTTCAGCGAGGACTACGCCGATTTGCCGGGCGACCTGCAGCGCCTCGAAGCGCAGTTGCGCGAGAACCTGCCGGACTGGGTCTGCAAGGACCCGGAACTGACCGTGGAGTTGTTTTCCTCGGTGCTCTACCGCAACAAGGGCGCCTACCTGGTGGGGCGGATCTACACCCGTGATGAGCAGTGGCCGCTGGTGATTCCGCTGTTGCACCGCGAGGGCCGGGGTATTCAGATCGATGCGCTGATCACCGACGAGGCGCAGGTGTCGATCATCTTCTCGTTCACCCGCTCGTACTTCATGGTGGATGTGCCGGTACCAGCGGAATTCATCGGCTTTCTCAAGCGCATCCTGCCGGGCAAGCACATCGCCGAGCTGTACACTTCCATCGGTTTCTACAAGCACGGCAAATCCGAGTTCTACCGGGCGCTGATCAACCATCTGGCGAACACCGACGACCAGTTCATCATGGCCCCCGGCGTGCGCGGCATGGTCATGAGCGTGTTCACCCTGCCGGGCTTCAACACGGTGTTCAAGATCATCAAGGACCGTTTCTCGCCGTCGAAAAACGTCGACCGGGCCACGGTGATCGAGAAGTACCGACTGGTGAAAAGCGTCGACCGGGTCGGGCGTATGGCCGATACCCAGGAGTTCGCCGATTTCCGTTTTCCCCTGAGCAAGTTCGAGCCGGCCTGCCTGGAGGAACTGCTGGAAGTGGCGCCGTCCACGGTGTCGGTGGAAGGCGAGACAGTGTTGATTCGCCACTGCTGGACCGAACGCCGGATGACGCCCCTGAACCTCTACCTGGAAAACGCCAACCCGGACCAGGTACGCGAGGCGCTGGAAGACTATGGCCTGGCGATCAAGCAACTGGCGGCGGCCAATATCTTCCCCGGCGACATGCTGCTCAAGAACTTCGGCGTGACCCGCCACGGTCGCGTGGTGTTCTACGATTACGATGAAATCTGCTTTCTCACCGAAGCCAACTTCCGCCACATCCCCGAGCCCCGCACACCGGAAGACGAAATGGCTTCCGAACCCTGGTATTCCATTGGCCCGCTGGACGTCTTCCCCGAAGAGTTCCCGCCGTTCCTGTTCGCCGACGCCGGGCAGCGCAAGCTGTTCGACCAGTTGCACGGCGAGTTGTACAACGCCGACTACTGGAAAAGCCTGCAGGAGGCGATCCGGGCAGGGAAGGTGATCGATGTGTTTCCGTATCGGCGCAAGGACCTGGACAGCGAATAACCTCGAAATCTGCGCAAACCCTGTGGGAGCGAGCTTGCTCGCGATAATGGTGTGTCAGTCAACATCAACGCTGGCTGATCCACCGCTATCGCGAGCAAGCTCGCTCCCACAGGGTATGGCGGCAGGCAGGCTGCCATGTGTCGGCGCAACGGCCGCAAATCTGCGACAATCGCCCCCTTGCTCAAACCGACGACCCTTGCGTACCTGATGACTGACCAAGCTCCCGCTATCGACAAGCTGCTGAAAAACCTCGACCACGCCATGCTCGCCGACCGTCACCGGTTGCGGCGCCAGTTGCTCGAGCTGCGCAAGAAACCCGACGAGGCCAAGCTGGCCCAGTGGGTGACGCGCATGCAGGCGTCGTGCGACCAAGTGCTGGCGCGCAAGGCGAGCCTGCCGGTGATCCGCTACGACGACAATTTGCCGATCGCCGCCAAGCGCGACGAAATCAAGGAGGCGTTGCTCAAGCACCAGGTGCTGATCATCGCCGGCGAGACTGGCTCGGGTAAAACCACGCAGTTGCCGAAGATCTGCCTGGAAATCGGTCGCGGCCAGCATGGCTTGATCGGCCACACCCAGCCGCGTCGGATCGCCGCCCGCAGCGTCGCAAGCCGTGTGGCAGAGGAACTGGCCACGCCGTTGGGGGCGCTGGTGGGTTATCAGGTGCGGTTCGAAGACCAGAGCGACGCCAACACCCTGATCAAGTTGATGACCGATGGCATCCTGCTGGCCGAGACCCAGAACGACCGCTACCTCGAGCGCTACGACACGATCATCGTCGACGAAGCCCACGAACGCAGTCTGAATATCGACTTCCTGCTTGGCTACCTCAAGACCCTGCTGCCGCGCCGTCCCGACCTGAAAGTCATCATCACCTCGGCGACCATCGATCTGGAACGTTTCTCCAAGCACTTCGACGACGCGCCTATCGTGGAAGTCTCCGGTCGCACCTTCCCGGTGGAAACCTGGTATCGCCCGCTGACCCTGGAGCAGGACGAGGAGGGCAATCGGGTCGAGGACGACTTGACCGTCGACCAGGCGATCCTCGCCACCCTCGATGAAATCGCCGCCTATGAGCGCAGCGAGCGCCGTAGCCCCGGGGATGTGCTGGTGTTCCTGCCGGGCGAGCGGGAGATTCGCGACGCGGCGGAGATGCTGCGCAAGGCCCAGCTCAAGCACACCGAGATCTTGCCGCTGTATGCGCGATTGTCGCCGGCCGAGCAACAACGGATCTTCCAGTCCCACCCGGGCCGTCGGGTGGTGCTGGCGACCAACGTCGCCGAAACCTCGCTCACCGTGCCGGGCATCCGCTACGTGATCGACAGTGGTACCGCGCGCATCAGCCGCTACAGCTATCGGGCCAAGGTCCAGCGCCTGCCCATCGAGGCCATTTCCCAGGCCAGCGCCAACCAGCGCAAGGGTCGCTGCGGGCGGGTCGAGCCGGGGATTTGCGTGCGGCTGTACAGCGAAGAAGATTTTCTTGGGCGGCCGGAATTCACCGACCCGGAGATCCTGCGCACCAACCTGGCGGCGGTGATCCTGCAGATGCTGCACCTGCGCCTCGGCGAGATCACCGATTTCCCGTTCATCGAGCCGCCGGATGGCAAGGCCATCAGCGACGGCTTCAACCTGCTGCAAGAACTCTCGGCGGTGGACCGCAACAGTCAGCTGACCCCGCTCGGTCGGCAGTTGGCGCGCCTGCCGGTGGACCCACGCATGGGCCGCATGCTGCTGGAAGCGGCGAAGCTGGGCAGTTTGCAGGAAGTGTTGATCGTCGCCAGCGCCATGTCGATCCAGGACCCGCGCGAACGTCCGCCGGAACGCCAGCAAGCGGCCGACCAGGCCCACGCTCAATGGAAAGACGCCGACTCGGACTTCGCCGGGCTGGTCAATTTGTGGCGCGGTTTCGAAGAGCAGCGCCAGGCCCTGACCGCCAGCCCACTGCGCAACTGGTGCCGCAAGAACTTCCTCAATTACCTGCGCCTGCGTGAGTGGCGTGATTCCCATCGCCAGTTGAGTTTGATCTGCCGCGACATGCAGTTGAGCCTCAACAAAGACCCGGCCGACTACCCGAAGCTGCACAAAGCGGTGCTGTCGGGTCTGCTCAGTCAGATCGGCCAGAAAACCGAAGATGGCGATTACCTCGGCGCTCGCCAGCGGCGGTTCTGGGTTCACCCGTCCTCGGGCCTGGGCAAAAAGCGCCCGCAGTGGCTGATGACCGCCGAGCTGGTGGAAACCACCAAGCTGTACGCGCGCATGGTGGCCAAGATCGAACCGGACTGGATCGAGCCGTTGGCCGGGCACCTGATCAAGAAAAACCACTTCGAACCCCACTGGGAGAAGAAGCGCGGGCAAGTGGTGGCCTATGAGCAGATCACGCTGTTCGGGCTGATTGTCGTCGGTCGGCGGCCGGTGCACTACGGGCCAGTGGACCCGGTGGTGTCGCGGGAGTTGTTCATCCGCGAGGCGCTGGTGCGCGGCGAGATCCAGTCCAAGGCCAAGTGCCTGGGCGCCAATACCCGCTTGCTGGAGCAACTCGACGAGCTGGAAGCCAAGGCTCGTCGCCGCGACATCCTGGCGGACGAGGAAACCCTGTTTGCGTTCTATGACGCGCGTTTGCCGGCGGAGATCCACCAGACCGCGACGTTCGACAGCTGGTACCGGATCAACAGCCAGAAAGACCCGCAATTGCTGATCATGCGCGAGGAAGACGTGCTGGCCCGCGAAGCCAGCGAGGTCACCGCCACGCAGTACCCCGACACCTTGCGCGTCGGTGACCTGACCTTGCCGCTGAGCTATCACTTCGAGCCCAATCACCCGCGCGACGGGGTGACGCTGCGGGTACCGGCGCCGCTGCTGCCAATGCTGCCGCCGGAACGCCTGGAATGGTTGGTGCCAGGAATGATCGAGGCCAAGTGCATCGCCCTGGTGCGCAACCTGCCCAAGGCCTTGCGCAAGAACTTCGTGCCGGTGCCGGACTTCGTCAAGGCGGCGCTGCAACGCATCACCTTCGCTGAGGGCTCGTTGCCGCAATCCCTGGGCCGCGAACTGCTGCGCATGACCGGTGCGCGGGTCAGCGACGAAGCCTGGGCCGAAGCGGCCCAGCAGGTGGAAAGCCATCTGCGCATGAACCTGGAAATCGTCGATGGCCAGGGCAAGTTCCTCGGCGAGGGCCGCGACCTGGCCGAGTTGACGGCACGCTTTGCCGAAGCCAGCCAGGCGGCCTTGGCCGTGCCGCAAACGGCAAAAAGCCAGGCACCGGTGGAGGCGAAGGTCTTCGCGCCGGTGGCCGAAAAAACCCAGCAGAAGATCGCCGGGCTGTCGATGACGGTTTATCCGGCGCTGGTGGAAGAGGGCGGCGTGGTCAAGGAAGGGCGTTTCCCGACGCCGGCCGAAGCCGAATTCCAGCATCGCCGCGCCTTGCAGCGCTTGCTCATGCAGCAATTGGCCGAATCGGCGAAGTTCCTGCGCGGCAAGCTGCCGGGGCTGACGGAACTGGGCCTGCTGTACCGCGATTTGGGTCGCATCGACGGTCTGGTGGAAGACATCCTGCTCGCCAGCCTCGACAGTTGCGTACTCGAAGGTGAAACGAGCCTGCCCCGTGACGGCGCCGCCCTGGCGGCCCTGGCCGAGCGCAAGCGCGGCGGCTGGACCGAGCACGCCGAACGCCTGGCGAGGCTGACCCTGGACATCCTCAAGCTCTGGCACGGCCTGCAAAAACGCTTCAAGGGCAAGATCGACCTGGCCCAAGCCGTGGCGCTGAACGACATCAAGCAACAACTCAGCCACCTGGTGTACCCAGGCTTCGTGCGGGAAACCCCGCATCAGTGGCTCAAGGAACTGCCGCGTTACCTCAAGGCCATCGAGCAACGCTTCGAGAAGCTCGGCAGCCAGGTGCAGAAAGACCGGGTCTGGAGCGGCGAACTGTCGAACCTCTGGGCTCAATACCAGGCCCGCGCCAGCAAGCACGCCCAGGAAGGCAAGCGCGACCCGCAACTGGAGTTGTACCGCTGGTGGCTGGAGGAATACCGGGTGTCGCTGTTCGCCCAGCAGTTGGGTACCAAGGTGCCGATTTCCGACAAGCGCCTGGGCAAGCAGTGGGGGTTGGTGGAGGGTTGATCAGACAGATTGGGTAACCCTGTGGGAGCGAGCTTGCTCGCGATAGCGGTGAATCAGCCAGCATTGATGTTGACTGACCCACCGCTATCGCGAGCAAGCTCGCTCCCACAGGGTAGGGTGTTGTAGTGAATGGAGAATGGGCCAAACCCCAGCGTTTATGGCAAACTTCGCGCCTATAAATGCCGGTCCCGTGATTTTGAGCTTCAATGCCACGGGCGGATCCGGAATAAAGCGATGCCAGGGCTGCTTCCCCGGATGGGAAAAGTCCCTTTGTGTATTGGTACGTCGGTGCCAATACTTTCTGCCTGAACAGATCAGAGACACGACCCATGCATAACGTCGTCATCAGCGGCACCGGCCTGTACACCCCGGCCAACAGCATCTCCAACGAAGAGCTGGTGCAATCTTTCAATACCTATGTCGCGCAATTCAACGCCGACAACGCCGATGCCATCGCGCGCGGTGAAGTCGAGGCCTTGACCGAATCCAACGCCGCGTTCATCGAAAAGGCCTCCGGTATCAAGAGCCGCTTTGTCATGGACAAGGACGGCATTCTCGATCCGCAACGCATGACCCCACGCCTGCCCGAGCGCTCCAACGACGAGTGGTCGGTGCTCTGCGAAATGGCCGTTGGCGCCGCGAAACAGGCCTTGGAGCGCGCCGGCCGTACCGTCGCCGACATCGACGGGGTGATCGTCGCCTGTTCCAACCTGCAGCGTGCCTACCCGGCCATCGCCATCGAAGTCCAGGAAGCCCTGGGCATCGAAGGGTTCGGTTTCGACATGAACGTGGCCTGTTCTTCGGCGACCTTCGGCATCCAGGCCGCGGCCAACAGTGTGCAACTGGGTCAGGCCCGGGCGATCCTGATGGTCAACCCGGAAGTCTGCACCGGCCACTTGAACTTCCGCGACCGCGACAGCCACTTCATCTTCGGCGACGCGGCCACTGCCGTGATCATCGAGCGGGCGGACCTGGCGACTTCGCCGTACCAATTCGACGTGGTCAGCACCAAGCTGCTTACCAAGTTCTCCAACAACATCCGCAACAACTTCGGTTTCCTCAACCGCGCTGCGCAAGAGGGCGTCGGTAGCCGTGACAAGCTGTTCGTCCAGGAAGGCCGCAAGGTATTCCGCGATGTCTGCCCGATGGTCGCCGAGCTGATCGGTGCCCACCTGGAAGAAAACCAGCTAAACGTGGGCGACGTGAAACGCTTCTGGCTGCACCAGGCCAACCTGAGCATGAACCACCTGATCGTGCGCAAACTGCTGGGACGCGAAGCCACCGAAGCGGAAGCCCCGGTGATCCTCGACCGTTACGCCAATACCAGTTCCGCCGGTTCGGTGATTGCCTTCCACAAATACCAGGATGACCTGCCCAGCGGTTCGGTCGCCGTGCTCAGCTCGTTCGGCGCCGGGTATTCGATTGGTAGCGTGATTTTGCGTAAGCATTGATCCACTGTTGCGGCGCCGAATTTTTTGTGGAAGCAAAGCCATGTGGGAGCAAAGCTTGCTCGCGAAACAGGCAACTCGGTTTATAGAGGACCGCGTCGCCTGCATCGCGGGCAAGCCTTGCTCCCACATAAACCCCTCGCCACAATAGTGATCTATCCAGCCATAGGGTGTTGAATGACGATCACCGACGACACCCTCCTGCTCCAACGCCTCCTGGCCGGTGAGCAGCAGGCCTACAAGGAACTGGTCAACGCCTACCAGAGCCCGATGCGTGCCGTGGCCCATGCCATCGTCGGCAGCCGCCATGCCGACGAAGTGGTGCAGGACGCGTGGCTGTCGGTGGTGCGCAATCTCAGTGGCTTCCAGGGGCGCTCCAGCCTCAAGACCTGGTTGTTGACCATCACGGCCAACGCCGCCAAGGGACGCTACAAGCAGAACCGTCGGGAAGTGTTGCTCGATGACCTTCCAGCCCCCCACGGCACCCTCGGCGACGAGCGTTTCGCCGCTGACGGCCATTGGCTGCTGGCGCCGTTCGCCTGGCACCAGGACACGCCCGAAGCGTTGCTCACAATGAGTGAATTGCGCGATTGCCTGGAGCACACGTTGCTCAGCCTGTCGGAACTGCAAGGCAGCGTACTGAGCCTGCGTGAACAGCAGGGCCTGGAGTTGGACGAAATCTGTAATCTTCTGGACATTTCGCTCTCCAATGTTCGTGTGCTGTTGCATCGCGCCCGACTGAAGGTCTTCGCGACTGTTGAACATTTCGAGGAAACCGGCGAATGCTGACCTGCAAGGAACAAGTAGCGCGCTCCAGCGACTACCTCGACGGGCAATTGAGCTTTCGTGAACGCCTGATGGTGCGTCATCACCTGATGTTCTGCCCCAATTGCCGACGCTTCATCCGCCAGATGCGCTTGATGCAGGCGACCCTCAAAAAACTGCCGCAACCCCCGATTCCCGACCTGGATCACCTGGCCGAGAAACTCGCCGCCGAGCGTCGCAAAGATATCCGCTAAACCCAAACACACCACCCAATCCCTGTGGGAGCGGGCTTGCTCGCGAAGGCGGTGGATCAGCTTGCATTTATGGTGGATGTACAACCGCTTTCGCGAGCAAGCCCGCTCCCACAGGGAGTTTATGTTGTGTTGGTTATTCCCATTCGAAGTAAAAAGTTCCGCTGTCATAAAATCTTTATGTGATAGCAACTCGCCTGACACAACCGGCCGCCAAGATCCCCTCCCAACACCAGCGGGCCCAGTTCCGCGTGTTTTCTAACGCATAGACTACCAACAGGGGAATTCTTCGATGATCCGTAAGCACTTCGCAGGTGTTGCCGCCAGCGCACTGGCAATGGCAGTAACCGCCCAGGCTTTCGCCGGCACCGTCACCACCGATGGCGCCGATATCGTGGTCAAAACCAAGGGCGGCCTTGAGGTCGCTACCACTGACAAAGAGTTCAGCTTCAAGCTCGGTGGTCGTTTGCAGGCTGACTACAGCCAGTTCGACGGTATCTACACCGACAACGGCAAATCGGCCGATGCCGCTTACATCCGCCGCGGCTTCCTGGAGCTGTCCGGCGTGCTGTACACGGATTGGGCCTACACCATCAACTACGATTTCGCCCACAACAGTGGCGATTCCGACAACGGCTACTTCGACGAAGCGTCGCTGGCCTACAACGGCTTCAAGCCAGTGTCGATCAAGGTCGGTCGCTTTGACCCCGACTTCGGCCTGGAAAAAGCCACCAGCTCCAAGTGGGTGACCGCGCCTGAGCGTAACGCTGCCTACGACCTGATCGACTGGGCCAACGGCCACCAGAACGGCCTGGGTATCCAGGCTTCCAGCACCTTCGCCGACTCGTTCTACGCCTCGGCCGGCGTGTTCAGCAAGGACACCGACGACACCGATGGCGACAGCGTCAAGCAAGTCAACGGTCGCTTCGTGTTCGCCCCGATGCACGAAGCTGGCAACGTGCTGCACTTCGGTCTGAACGTAGCTTCCCGTGACGTTTCGGACACCGCGTTCGACGCACGTTATCGCTCCCGCCTGGGCATGCGTGGCGTTGAAACCCTGGGCGGCAACGATGCCGGTCCTAACGGCAACCGTCCGGTCCTGGGCGGCGCCAACAACTCGCCGGCCGGTTCGTACGACACTGACACCGCCTTCGGCCTGGAAGCTGCTTTCGCCATGGGTCCTGCGTCGATCCAGGGTGAATACATCTCCCGCAAGACCAAGGCTGACAGCGACGCCTTCGAAGACATCAAAGGCCACGGCTTCTACGTCCAGGGTGCCTACACCATCACCGGTGAGTCCCGTGGTTACAAGGTCGGCAAGTTTGATGCGATCAAGCCTCAGAACAAATCCATCGGCGCCTGGGAAGTGTTCTACCGCTTCGACAGCATGACCGTCGAAGACGACAACATCACCACTGCCTCGGCGACCCGTGAAGTGGGCGATGCCGAAGCCAAGGTGCACAACCTGGGCGTGAACTGGTACGCCAACGAAGCGGTGAAAATCACCGGTGCCTACGTCAAGGCCAAGACCGACAAAGTCACCAACGCCAATGGCGATGACGATGGCGACGGTTTCGTAGTCCGTGCCCAGTACGTGTTCTGAATCGCGCTGACTTGATACACCGCTGCACTTTCATCCGTTAAAGCTCCTTTCGACCCCGCCTCTGGCGGGGTTTTTTTTATGTGCGGCCGGTCAGTATCGGCGATACTCGCTCCATCCGTCGTCTGGCTCTCGAGGAAACGCATGCCGCTTCACGTCTTGGACAGCCTGTCCGCCATCGCGCCTCTGGAGTGGGACGCGTTGGTGCCCGCCAACCAGCCTTTCCTGCGCCACGCCTTCCTCAGCACCTTGGAAGACAGCGCCAGCCTGGGTCCGCAATCCGGGTGGCAAGCCGAGCACTTGTTGCACATTGAAGACGGTCGTCTGCTGGCGGCTCTGCCCAGTTACCGCAAATGGCATTCCTACGGTGAATACGTGTTCGACCACGGCTGGGCCGACGCTTGCGCCCGCGCCGGCATCGACTATTACCCCAAGCTGTTGACGGCGGTACCGTTCAGTCCGGTCAGTGGCCCGCGACTGTTGGCGGCGCGGGTGGAGGACGGTCTGGAGTTGCTGGGCAGCGTGCCCGGCTACCTGGAAATCGAAGGGCTTTCCAGCGCCCACGTCAATTTCACCGATGCCTTCACCGACGCGGCGCTCGCTGGGCAGGAAGGCTGGCTGCAGCGGATCGGCTGCCAGTATCACTGGCAAAATCGCGGTTATCGCGACTTCCAGGATTTTCTCGATGCCCTCAGTTCCCGCAAGCGCAAGCAGATGCGCAAGGAACGCGAACAAGTGGCGGGGCAGGGCATCGCATTCGAATGGCTCGAAGGTCATCAGTTGGACGAGGCACAGTGGGATTTTGTCTACGCCTGTTACGCCAACACCTACGCGGTGCGTCGGCAGGCGCCGTACCTGACCCGGGCGTTCTTCAGCCTGCTGGCCGAGCGCATGCCCGAGGCCATTCGCGTGGTGTTGGCCAAGCAAGGTTCACGGCCGGTGGCGATGGCGTTCAGCCTGGTGGGCGGCGACAGTTTCTACGGGCGTTACTGGGGCTGCCTGGCGGAATTCGACCGCCTGCACTTCGAAACCTGCTTCTATCAAGGCATGGATTATGCGATTGCCCATGGCTTGCAGCGCTTTGATGCCGGCGCCCAGGGCGAGCACAAATTGATTCGTGGATTCGAGCCGGTGATTACCCGCTCGTGGCATTACTTGCGTCATCCGGGGCTGAAAGCGGCGGTGGCGGATTTCCTCGTGCGCGAGCATGAGGGGGTGCTGGCCTATGCCGAAGAGGCGAAGACAGCACTGCCTTATCGGCAGTGCTGATCTTCGCGGGTGTGACTCAGCGGGTTTCCTGGCCCAGCCAGCGGTACGAGACACCGCCGATGACGGCACCCAGCAGCGGCGCCACCCAGAACAGCCACAGCTGCTCGATGGCCCAGCCACCGACAATCAGCGCCGGACCAGTACTGCGGGCCGGGTTGACGGAGGTGTTGGTGACCGGAATCGAGATCAGGTGAATGAGCGTCAGGGCCAGGCCGATGGCAATCGGTGCCAGCCCGGCCGGCGCACGTTTATCGGTGGCGCCGAGGATGATCAGGATGAACATCGCCGTCATGACCAGTTCGGTGACAAAACCGGCCGGCATTGAATACCCACCCGGCGAATGCTCGCCGTAACCGTTCGCGGCCAGGCCGGACGCGGCCAGGTCAAAGCCTTCCTTGCCGCTGGCGATGAAGTAGATCAACGCAGCGGCCAGCACTCCCCCTATGACTTGGGCAATGATGTAGGCAGGCAACTCCCTGGCCGGAAACCGCCCGCCCACGTACAAGCCCAACGAAACGGCGGGGTTCAAATGGCAACCCGATATATGGCCGATGGCGAAGGCCATGGTCAATACCGTCAGGCCGAACGCCAGGGCAACCCCCAGCACGCCGATCCCCGAGGCCGCCAATACCGCGCTGCCACAGCCGCCCAACACCAGCCAGAACGTACCCAACAACTCAGTCGTTGAACGTTTGAGTAAAGACATAAGCATCCTTGATAAAACAGTCGTGATAATCGGTTATGCATCCAGCAGTATTACGACAGGTCCATCTCCAGAACCTGAGCTGAGTACAGCAGAGTGTGGCGACAAATCCAGCGGCCTAAAAAAACCGCCAGCGTCATGGACGGTGGCGGTTTTGGCCGTGGTCGGCGGGGAGTATGGGGTTGCTGTGTGGGCTAAATGGATCGTGGACAGAATTTTTCAGAATAGCGCTCGGACACTGGGCTGTGGGAGCAAAGCTTGCTCGCGATGCAGGCGCCTCGGGCCATCCGGAAGACCGCGTCATCTTCATCGCGGGCAAGCCTTGCTCCCACACGATCTCCAAAGTCTTCTGTCTGTAGAAGTCAACCCGGTTCAGTCGATCCCCACGAACCCACCGGTCTGATGCTGCCATAGCCGTGCATACAATCCGCCGTGGGCCAACAACTCGGTATGGCTGCCGGTTTCGGCGATGCGGCCATTTTCCAGCACCACCAAGCGGTCCATCCGGGCGATGGTGGAGAGGCGGTGGGCGATGGCGATCACGGTCTTGCCTTGCATCAGCGTCTCGAGGCTTTCCTGGATCGCCGCCTCGACTTCCGAGTCCAGCGCCGAGGTCGCTTCGTCCATGATCAGGATCGGCGCATCCTTGAGCAGCACCCGCGCGATAGCAATGCGCTGGCGCTGGCCGCCGGACAGTTTCACGCCGCGCTCACCCACATGGGCATCGAAGCCAGTGCGGCCTTCGGCGTCCGACAGCAATGGAATGAACTCATCGGCGCGGGCCTTGTGCACGGCTTCCCAAAGTTGCGCATCGGTGGCGTCGGGCTTGCCGTAGAGCAGGTTGTCGCGAATCGAACGATGCAGCAGCGAGGTGTCCTGAGTGATCATGCCGATGCGCTCGCGCAGGCTTTCCTGGCCGACTTCGGCGATGTTCTGGCCGTCGATGAGGATGCGCCCGCCTTGTACGTCATAGAGGCGCAGCAGCAGGTTCACCAAGGTGGATTTACCGGCGCCGGACGGGCCGATCAGGCCGATTTTCTCGCCAGGCTTGATGGTCAGGTTCAGGTCGCCGATCACCCCGCTTTTCTTGCCGTAGTGGAAATCCACATGCTCGAAGCGCACCTCGCCCCGGGCCACCGCCAGGGGCTTGGCCTGGTCGCGGTCGGTGACGCTGACGGGTTGGGAGATGGTCTGCAGGCCGTCCTGGACCATGCCGATGTTTTCGAAGATGCCGGTGACGACCCACATGATCCAGCCGGACATGTTGACGATGCGGATCACCAGCCCGGTGGCCAACGCGATGGCGCCGACGCTGATCAGCGACTGGGTCCACAGCCACAGGGCCAGCGCGGTGGTGCCGACGATCAGCAGCCCGTTCATGCTGGTGATGACCAGGTCCATGCTGGTTACCACGCGGCCAGCCAACTGGGCTTTTTCGGTCTGCTCCTGGATGGCTTCGCGGGCGTATTGCTGTTCGAAATTGGTATGGGCGAACAGCTTCAGGGTGGTGATGTTGGTGTAGCCGTCGACGATCCGCCCCATGAGCTTGGAGCGGGCATCGGACGACACCACCGAGCGCTCCTTGACCCGGGGCACGAAATAGCAGAGTGCGCCGATGTAGGCGGCAATCCACATCAGCAGCGGGATCATCAGGCGCCAATCGGCTTCGGCGAACAGCACCAGCGAGCTGACGGCATAGATCAGCACGTGCCACAGGGCATCCACGGCCTGGACCGCCGAATCGCGCAAGGAATTGCCGGTTTGCATGATGCGCTGGGCGATGCGCCCGGCGAAGTCGTTCTGAAAGAAATTCAGGCTCTGCTTGAGCACGTAGCTGTGGTTCTGCCAGCGAATCAGGCTGGTCATGCTGGGGCTCAGGGTCTGGTGCACCAGCAGGTCATGCAGGGCTACGAAGATCGGCCGGAAAACCAGCGCCACCACGGCCATCCACGCCAGTTCGAGGCCGTGAAGCTTGAAGAAGTCCACATTGGGCGTGCCCTGGGTCAGGTCGATGATGCGGCTCAGGTAGCTGAACAACGCCACTTCGATCAGCGCGCCGATCAGACCGACCACCAACAGCACGGCGAAGCTGGGCCAGACCTGTTTCAGATAATAGGTGTAGAAGGGCAGGACGCGGTTCGGCGGAGCCGAGCTCGGGGCGTCGCGGAAGATATCGATCAGTGTTTCGAAGCGGCGAAAAACCATGGGTAAATGCCCTGGCAGGGGCTCTCCTTCTTGCTAATGGGCGGTGCGGGGTGACCGTGCCGCCCAGGCTT
Source organism: Pseudomonas sp. H3_A02 (assembly GCF_054671965.1). NCBI lineage: Bacteria > Pseudomonadati > Pseudomonadota > Gammaproteobacteria > Pseudomonadales > Pseudomonadaceae > Pseudomonas > Pseudomonas sp. H3_A02. The sequence goes on along the minus strand of NZ_CP162807.1, from coordinate 6,110,323 downwards.
GCCGTGTGCCTTTTCAGTCGATGCGCTTGGCCGACTTGATGATCACAGGGTCGATCGGCACGTTTTGCATGCCTTGCTTGGTGGTGGTCTGGGAGTTGACGATGATGTCCACCACGTCCATGCCCTTGACCACCTTGGCGAACACCGCATAACCGGCGTCACGGCCCGGGTCGAGGAAGGCGTTGTCGGCCACGTTGATGAAGAACTGGCTGGTGGCCGAGTCCGGGTTGGAGGTGCGGGCCATCGACAAGGTGCCGCGAACGTTGTGCAGGCCATTGCTGGCTTCGTTCTTGATCGGTGCCTTGGTGTCTTTCTGCTGCATCTGCTGGGTAAAGCCGCCGCCCTGGGCCATGAAGCCCGGGATCACACGGTGAAAAATCGTGTTGTTGTAGAAACCGCTGTCCACGTACTCAAGGAAGTTCTTGGTACTGATCGGGGCCTTGACCGGGTCCAGTTCGATTTCGATCTGGCCGTTGGTGGTGTCCAGCAATACATGCGGTGCCTTGGCGGGTGTAGCGGCCATCAGGTTGGCAGCAAACAATACGGTGCCAGCGGCAAGGGCGATTTTTTTCAGCATGGGGTCAGAGATCCTGAGTGGTGGAATCGGTTGCGGTCAAAAAGTCGAGCAGGGTTTGGTTGAAGCGTTCGGGTTGATCCAGCGGGGTAGCGTGCCGTGAATCGGCGATGACCACCAGATGTGCATTGGGCAGCCGCTTTACATAGGCTTCTTTCAGCGCCACCGGGGTGTAGTCGTGGTCGGCGCAAATGACGAGGGTTGGACAGGCAACCTGTGAAAGTCGTTCCTGAACGCCCCAGCCTACGATCGCATCGAAGCTGGCGAGATAAGCACGTTTGTCGTTCTTTGCCCAGCGTCGGGCCATTTCCAGGCGCAACTCGGTTTGTTCAGGTTTGGGGAACAACTTGGCGCCCAGGGCCTTGCCGATGGTTTCCAGGCTGAGCAGGCGCATCAGGCTCCAGCGCTTGAACCATTGCCAGCAATCGTCGGGCGTGCGGACCTTGACCTCTGGCGCGCTGTTGACGATGCACAGGCTCCTGACCCGTTCGGGCTCATCCACCGCCAATTGGAAACAGATCATGCCGCCCATGGACCAGCCCACCAAGTGCACCGGGCCCAGGTCCAGGTGATCGATCAGGGCGCTCAGGTCGGTGCTGAAACCTTTGATGCTGTAGCGCTCGCGGGGTTTGTCGGAACGACCGTGGCCGCGCACATCCATCACGATCAGGCGGTAACGGGCGGACAGCGCTGCAATCTGTTTTTCCCAGTCGCGGGTGCTGGAGCCCAGGCCATGGACCAGCACCAAGGGCGTGCCGTGGCCGTATTCCTCGTAGTGCAGGTTGCAACCTTCGTGCTCGAAATAGGCCATTGGAGAAATCCTTGTCAGGCTTGTTCAGGGGCGGCGAACGGCGCATCCAGCGGCGCGGTATCGAAGGTGCGCAGCAATTCGATCAGGATTTGCGTGGCCGGCCCCAGGGGTTTTTCCTTGTTTGAAAAAAGATAGAAAGTCGAGTTGCGGCTGCCTCCCTGTTCCAAGGGTAGACGCTTGAGCACGCCTTCCCTGAGTTCCCGCTCGATCATGTGCCGCGGCAGCCAGGCGAAGCCCAGGCCGCTGCCGACAAAACTCGCGGCGGTGGCCAGGCTGCCCACGGTCCAGCGCTGTTCGGCGCCGAGCCAGCCGACGTCCCGGGGTTGCTGGCGACCGGAGTCGCGGATGACCACTTGCAACTGGCTTTCCAGGTCCTGGAAGTTCAGCTCGCGATTGAGGCGGTGCAGGGCATGCTCGGGATGGGCCACCGCGATGAACTCCACGTCGCTCAACTCCGCACCCAGGTAGCCGGGAATGCTGAAGCCGCTGATGGCCAGGTCGGCCACGCCTTCGAGCAGCACTTCTTCGACCCCCGACAGTACTTCTTCGCGCAGCCGCACCCGGCAGCCACGGCTTTGCGGCATGAACGCGGTCAAGGCGCGAACGAGGCGGGCGTTGGGGTAGGCCGCATCGACCACCAGGCGCACCTCCGCTTCCCAGCCTTGCTCCATGTGGTGGGCCAGGTCTTCCAATTGGCTGGCCTGTTTCACCAGTTGCCGCGAGCGGCGCAGCAGCACGCCGCCGGCTTCGGTCAACACGGCCTTGCGCCCATCGATGCGCAGCAACGGCACGCCGAGCTGGTCCTGCATGCGGGCCACGGTGTAGCTCACTGATGACTGGGAGCGATGCAGCACGTCGGCGGCCTGGGCGAAACCGCCGTGGTCGACCACCGCCTGCAGGGTGCGCCATTGATCCAGGGTTACGCGGGGCGCTTTCATATCGGGCTCCTCTTGTCCTAAGCTGGCGGTCCCTTGGTGGAGACTGCCGAATGAAGAAAATCTGTTGTGTGGTGCTGGCCTTGCTGCCACTGACTGCGTTTGCCTACCCGATCGATGTGGAAAAACACCTCAACGGCCTGAGCATCGACTACACCGCCTATGACACCGATGCCGACATCGGCTCCATCCAGGTCAACAACTACGGCAGTACCGACGCGGCCTGCACCGTCGTGTTTCGCAACGGTCCCGAGGCGCCGCGCACCCGCAAGATCGAAGTCGCCGCCGGCAAGTTCAAGAACGCCACCGCCAAGTTCAACCGCAACATCATCAAGCTGCGCATCAAGCTGACCTGTCAGCCGAAATAGCCCGGCAGCGGGGCAGGTGACATTGCTTGCTCCGCTTATAAACGAAAATATCGATGCTTTATAGCAGTTATTTGCGCTTTTTCATCGATATGCTCCCGTTTAACCTTCACTCCATCGACTGACAACATTCTCAGATGGAGCCTACAAGCCATGTCCCGCGTTCTGATCATCGAAAGCAGTGCCCGCCAGCAAGATTCGGTTTCCCGTCAACTGACCCAGACCTTCATCAGCCAGTGGAAAGCTGCACACCCGGCCGACGAAATCAGCGTTCGCGACTTGGCCATCAACCCGGTGCCGCACCTGGATGCCAATCTGCTGGGCGGCTGGATGAAGCCTGCCGAGCAGCGCAACGACATTGAAAACGCCTCCCTGGAGCGCTCCAACCAGTTGACCGATGAGCTGCTGGCCGCCGACGTACTGGTGATGGCCGCGCCGATGTACAACTTCGCCATTCCCAGCACTTTGAAGGCGTGGCTCGACCACGTGCTGCGTGCCGGCGTAACGTTCAAATACACCCCGACCGGCCCCCAAGGCCTGCTGGCCGACAAGCGCGCCTTCGTGCTCACCGCCCGGGGCGGCATTCACGCCGGTGGCAGCACTGACCATCAGGAACCCTACCTGCGCCAGGTCATGGGCTTCATCGGCATCCACGACGTGACCTTCATCCATGCCGAGGGCATGAACCTGGGCGGCGATTTCCAGGAGAAGGGCCTGAATCAGGCCAACGCCAAATTGTCCCAAGTCGCCTGATCCGTTAATCCTCGGGTAATCGCCAAGTGGTCTAGTGACTTGGCGCTTCCCTTCAAACCGTTTTGCGCATCGAACCTCCCTTTGCACTTATTGCTCCTGAGTGCATCAGCCCGATTGAACGCTTTAGCGAGATCGGGCTTTTTTTTGCCTCGATGTTCTGCACTTGACTGGGGTCAGGGTACAAACGCCATTACGGAAATAGGAGAACCCGAACCTTCTTTCAGTCGAAGCACGCCAATTACCAGCGTCGTGCCTTTCGCGGGCAGTTGATCGAGGTTGGTCAGGCACTCCAGGACGATGCCCTCTTTCGCCAGGATCTGGCTGTTGGTGGCGTAAACCGTGTCCTGGCCCGGATCGACGCCATGGGTATCGATACCAACGCCAGCTATCCGGCGATGCTCGAGCAGAAAATTGGTGGTTGCGGCACCTATGCCGGGAAAGTGCGGGCCTTTGTCATCCGCATTGATAAAACGCCCGGGGTCGTCCCACAGGGCCTGCCACCCCGTGTAAAAAAGCACGACGCTGCCCTGATCGATGCGCCCATGAGCCTGTTCCCATTTTTCGATGTCTTGAATGCCGATCACATAGTCTGGATTGTCCCGCGCCTGGATGCGTAAATCGACCACGACGGCCGGCCGGACCAGGGACGCCGGCTCATAGGCATCAATCCCAATGGCATTGGGGTGAAAGGTGTTCGGCGCGTTCATATGGGTTGCACTGTGCTCGCCCATGCCGAAGCGCCGCAGGTAATACCCGTCCTTTTCCGGTGATGCCACCTCATTGAATGTCACCGGAGGATCGCCAGGCCAAAGTGGAATCTGCGGACTGATGATGTGGCTGAGGTCGATCACTTTTCGAAATTCAATACGCTGCATGGATTTGGCTTCCTTATCCTCGGCGAAACTTTGAGCGATGCTGATCGGACAGTACTGCGCTCAGCCTTCCTGTGCATACCCGTGACCCGAAACTAGCGGCCCATCACGCTCGCGCCCATCCCTCAAAACCGCTATCTTCGCCGCCATTCGAAACGAGGGGCGGTATGGGCTATCTACTTTTTGTGACATTGATCCAGGCGTTTTCCTTCAGCCTGATCGGCGAGTACTTGGCCGGGCATGTGGACAGTTATTTCGCGGTGCTGGTGCGCGTGGTGCTGGCGGGACTGGTGTTCATTCCGCTGACGCGCTGGCGCCAGGTGGAGCCGTCGTTCATGCGCGGCATGCTGTTGATCGGCGCCTTGCAGTTCGGCGTGACCTACGTCTGCCTGTACTTGAGCTTCCGCGTCTTGACGGTGCCTGAGGTGCTGCTGTTCACCATCCTGACGCCCCTGCACGTGACCTTGATCGAAGACGCGCTGAACCGGCGCTTCAACCCCTGGGCGCTGATCGCGGCGCTGGTGGCCGTGGCCGGTGCCGCGGTGATTCGCTACGACCGGATCAACCCGGATTTCTTCATGGGTTTCTTGCTGCTGCAACTGGCCAACTTCACCTATGCGGCCGGGCAGGTGCTCTACAAACACCTGGTGGCCCGTCATCCGAGCGACCTGCCGCATTACCGGCGTTTCGGCTATTTCTATCTCGGTGCACTGATGGTGGCGTTGCCGGCATTCCTGCTGTTCGGCAAGGCAAATTTCTGGCCCGAAGCGCCGCTGCAGTGGGGCGTGCTGGTGTTCCTCGGTCTGGTTTCCACCGCGCTGGGGTTGTACTGGTGGAACAAAGGCGCATGCCTGGTCAACGGCGGGACGCTGGCGGTGATGAACAACCTGCACGTGCCGGTGGGGCTGCTGGTGAACCTGCTGATCTGGAACCAGCACGAGGCGCTGGGGCGGTTGCTGCTGGGTGGGTCGGTGATCTTGGCGGCGGTGTGGATCAGTCGGTTGGGGGTACGCCAGCCTCAGCCTTCACTCTAAACACTGTGGGAGCGAGCTTGCTCGCGATAGCGGGGTATCAGTCAGCATCTCTGTTTCTGATACACCGCTATCGCGAGCAAGCTCGCTCCCACAGGGACGTGGGGGTTGGCTTTAGACCTCCAGCTCCTGAGGGTTTGAGGGTCAGACCACTTGTTTCTGCGGCTCCGGCAGGTGGCTCGCGCCCAGCACCGCCGGCAACAATCCCGAACGCAGGTCCGTGCCGCTCGGCTGCTGGTACAGGTTCAATCCAAACTCCGGCATCACCGCCAGCAGGTAATCGAAAATATCCCCCTGGATGCGCTCGTAATCCGCCCACGCGGTGGTGCCGGTGAAGCAGTAGATTTCCAGCGGGATGCCCTGGGCGGTGGTTTGCAACTGCCGGACCATGCAGGTCATGTTCGGCTGGATTTCGGGATGGCTTTTCAAATAGGCCAGGGCATAGGCGCGGAATGTGCCCAGGTTGGTCATCCGCCGACGGTTGGCCGACATCGCCGCGACGTTGCCCTGGGCTTCGTTCCAGGCCTTGAGTTCGGCCTGTTTGCGGCCGATGTAGTCGGTCAGCAGGCGGACTTGGGACAGGCGTTGCTCTTCGTCGTCATGCAGGAAACGCACGCCGCTGGCGTCGATGAACAGGCTGCGCTTGATCCGCCGTCCGCCGGACTGCTGCATGCCGCGCCAGTTCTTGAACGACTCGGACATCAGGCGCCATGTGGGGATCGAGACGATGGTCTTGTCGAAATTCTGCACCTTGACCGTGTGCAGGGTGATGTCCACCACGTCACCGTCGGCACCGACCTGGGGCATCTCGATCCAATCGCCGACCCGCAACATGTCGTTGCTGGTCAACTGCACGCTGGCGACGAATGACAACAGCGTGTCCTTGTAGACCAACAAAATCACCGCCGACATCGCACCCAGGCCCGACAGCAGCAACAGCGGCGAACGGTCGATCAGCGTGGCGACGATAATGATCGCGCCAAACACATATAGCACCATCTTCGTCAGTTGCACGTAGCCCTTGATTGAGCGAGTACGCGCGTGTTCGGTGCGTGCGTACACATCCAGCAGGGCGCTGAGCAGGGCACTGAGGCTCAGCACCATGAACAGGATGGTGAACGCCAGGGCGACATTGCCCAGGAAAATCATGCTGGTCTTGCTCAGTTCCGGCACCAGGTGCAGGCCGAACTGGATGATCAGTGACGGCGTCATCTGCGCCAAGCGATGGAAGACCTTGTTGTGGCGCAGGTCGTTGACCCAGTGCAGGGCCGGTTGCCGCCCGAGCAGTTTGGCTGCGTGGAGGATCAGGTAGCGCGCCACCCGCCCGAGCACCAGGGCGATGACTAGCAGCAACATCAGGGCGAGGCTGGAATGCAGGAGCGGGTGCTGGTCAAGGGCACCCCAGAGGTCTTGGAGGTTGACCCAGAGTTGTTTGATGTCCATGGACGAAACGATTCTTTAAAGACGCGACGGGAGGATTAGAGCATTTAAGCCCGCTCAAGTGACCGTTGATGCAATAACGGCTGATAAAAATGCACTGATTTACCGCCGTTTGTATAAAGAAACTCGGCCTTCGCGCTCGAAACCGTTACCCTATGCAGCTGTTTTTTTGCATTTCTTCGAGGTAGCACCCGTGTTTTCCCAATTCGCCCTGCACGAACGCCTGCTCAAAGCCGTGGCCGAGCTTAAATTTGTCGAGCCAACGCCGGTGCAGGCAGCGGCTATTCCGCTCGCGCTCCAGGGGCGTGACCTGCGGGTGACGGCGCAAACCGGCAGTGGCAAGACCGCCGCGTTCGTGCTGCCGATCCTCAACCGCCTGATCGGCCCGGCCAAGGTCCGCGTCAGCATCAAGACCCTGATCCTGCTGCCGACCCGTGAACTGGCCCAGCAAACCTTGAAGGAAGTGGAGCGCTTCTCGCAATTCACCTTCATCAAGTCCGGTCTGATCACCGGCGGCGAAGACTTCAAGGTCCAGGCCGCCATGCTGCGCAAGGTGCCGGACATCCTGATCGGCACGCCGGGGCGGATGATCGAGCAACTGAACGCCGGCAACCTCGACCTCAAGGAAGTCGAAGTGCTGGTGTTGGACGAAGCCGACCGCATGCTGGACATGGGCTTTGCTGAGGACGTGCAGCGCCTGGTGGACGAATGCGTCAACCGCCAGCAGACGATGCTGTTCTCCGCCACCACCGGCGGTTCGGGCCTGCGCGAGATGATCGCCAAGGTGCTGAACAACCCCGAGCACTTGCAGCTCAACGCGGTCAGCCAGCTGAATTCCACCACCCGCCAGCAGATCATCACCGCTGACCACAACCAGCACAAAGAGCAGATCGTCAACTGGTTGCTGGCCAACGAGACCTACGAAAAGGCCATCGTGTTCACCAACACCCGGGCCATGGCCGACCGCATCTACGGCCGCCTGGTGGCCCAGGAATACAAGGCGTTCGTGCTGCACGGCGAGAAAGACCAGAAGGACCGCAAGCTGGCCATCGACCGCCTCAAGCAGGGCGGCGTGAAGATCCTCGTCGCCACCGACGTCGCCGCCCGCGGCCTGGATGTGGATGGCCTGGACATGGTCATCAACTTCGACATGCCCCGCAGCGGCGACGAATACGTGCATCGCATTGGTCGTACTGGCCGCGCCGGCAACGACGGCCTGGCGATCTCGCTGATCTGCCACGGCGACTGGAACCTGATGTCGAGCATCGAGCGCTACCTCAAGCAGAGCTTCGAGCGCCGTACCATCAAGGAAGTCAAAGGCACCTACGGCGGACCGAAAAAGGTCAAGGCGTCGGGCAAGGCTGTCGGCGTGAAGAAGAAAAAGGTCGACGCCAAGGGTGACAAGAAGAAAACCGGCGCCAAGGCCCCGACCAAGCGCAAGACCGCCAACCGCCCGAAGACCGATGCACCATCGCTGGTCAGCAAGGACGGCATGGCCCCGCTCAAGCGCCGCAAGCCAGAGGCGCCGGCGGCTGAGTGAAACCGCGTTAGCGCTTGATAAAAAAACCGGACCTTGAGTCCGGTTTTTTTATGGATAACCGAACCTGACACAAAGCCCCGTGGCGAGGGAGATTTGTGGGAGCAAAGCTTGCTCGCGACACAGACGCCTCGATTTCTGAAAGACCGCATCGCCTTCATCGCGGGCAAGCCTTGCTCCCACAAATCCCCTCGCCACAAAAGCGGGCTGTGCTCGGCTTCGGCTAATCACCCAGCCTTCTTCTCCGCGTTCTTCAGCTCTTCCAGACGCTTATCAATCAACTGGCACTTATCCGGCACATCCTTGCTGGCCGTCTCCATGTCCATTTTCTGCAACTCATCGTTGATTTCCTTGGCCTTGGCCGGGTTCTGCTCGGTGAGCTTGGTCACTTCCTGGGCCAATTGTTCACGCTTGAGGGTCGCTTCCTCAGGCGTGCAAGTGGCCCAGGCGGGCAGGGCGCAGGTGAGGGTGGCGGCGAGGGTGAGTTTCAAGAGGGTTTTCATGGCAGGGCCTCGTATTCCTTGTTGGGCAGGTAATGGGTTGAGGCCGGTGTTGGGGGGAAAGTTCATTGGTTGAGGAGCGATGTGTCCGTTTGGTAGGAGGTTTCCAGCTCTGCGTCGGATCCTTCGTACCTTTGTACCGGAACCATCTGATTTCAGATGAATGGTTCCAGTAATAGCCTCAAAGCCAAATCCATTTAGTTGACGTCAAAATGATGGCTCATTAATATCGCGCCACTATTTTGATGTCACTTTCCGCTCGAGGGATCGAACATGTCCTCACCCGCCTTTTGGGCGAGGTTGTGCGTGGCTTTGCTGTGCCTTTCTCCACTGACCCTGGCTCACGCCGCCCCCACGCCTGGCGACACGGACCTGATCCGCGAGCGACAGAACCGTTTGCTCGAAGAGCAGCGCCGTCGCCTGGAGGAACTCAAAGACCTGCCCGGCAAGGGGGCCAAGCCGAGCCAGCCAACAACACCTGCCAATACCCGCTGCTTCCCCATCAAGACCATTGAACTCAAGGGTGCCGACAGTCTTTCCGCCGGCGAGCGCGAGCAATTGCTCAAACCCTACATCGGCCAATGCCTGGGTGTGACGCAGCTTAACGAGCTGCTCAAAGTCATCACCGACCATTACATCGAAAAGGGCCTGGTCACCAGCCGCGCCTATCTGCCGCAGCAGGACCTGTCCGGCGGGCATCTGAGCGTGTTGGTGGTGGAAGGACGCCTCGAAGGCCTGAAGGGCGCGGAGAACAGCAAACTGTCGGACCGCGAGTTGGCGATGGCCTTTCCCGGCAAGACCGGTGACCTGGTCAATCTGCGGGAGATCGAGCAGATGGTAGATCAGCTCAATCGCCTGCCGTCGAACCAGGCAAAGATGGAACTGACCCCCGGTCAGAACGTCGGTGGCAGTGAAGTGCGGGTCACCAACGAACTGAAAAAGCCTTGGCGCGCCGGGTTGTCGCGCAGCAACGACGGCCAGCGCAGCACTGGCGAGCAGCAGTGGGGCAGCAGTTTCGAATGGGACAGCCCGCTGGGCCTGGCCGACCAGTTGATGTTGCGCGGTGGTCACGATGGGATGACTGACCACCAGCACACCTCCCGCAACGCCATGCTCTATTACAACCTGCCGTTTGGCTGGTGGAACGTCAGTTACACCTACAGCCAGAGCGAGTACCGCTCGCAGATCCCGGCCAACGGTTTCAATTTCAAGCAGACCGGCGACAGCCAGAACCATCAGGTGCGGGTCGAGCGGGTGATCCATCGCGATGCTCTGAGCAAGACCTCTCTCAACACCGGCCTTTCGTACCTGCGCACCAACAACTTCATCGAAGACAGCAAACTCGCCGACAGCAGCAATCGCATCAGCGAGGCGCAGTTCGGCATCAACCATGGCCGGCGGATCGGCAATGCCTTCGTCAACCTCGACTTGGGCCTACAAAACGGCATCGGCGCCCTTGATGCCCAGGGCGATCACGACCCTGGCCCCGGCCTGCCGAATGCCCGCTACCGCAAATACACCGCGACCCTCAGCTACCTGCAACCGTTCCAGGTGTGGGGTGAGTCCTTCAGCGTCAGCAGCCTGATGACCGGACAGCGCAGCGAGGACGTGTTGTTCAGCCCGCAGCGCATGAGCCTGGGCGGGCAATCGTCGATTCGCGGCTACAAGGATCAGTCGCTGTCTGGCGACAGCGGTGGTTACTGGCGTAACGACCTGCGCTGGAGCCGCCCAGTGACGCTGGAATGGCTGCGCCCGGTGTTCGGCGAATACGGCAGCAGCCTCGGTTATGACCAGGGCGTGATTCGTGGCAATCGCTACAACGGCGACCAGCACGGGCGCATGTCGAGCAACTCGCTGGAGCTGTTCGCCCGCGGTGAGCACCTGAACGCCAGCGTCACCTTCGCCCATTCCCTGGAACGTCCGGATGCCCTGACCGAGCGCGAAGCGCCGATCTACTTCCGCGTGGATGTACTCCTCTAAATTCTGCTGCAACGAGACCTGAACATGGACGATCGCCAATACACTTTCCTGGCCCGCCAACCCTCCGCTGCCCTGCAACCCCGCGAGCAGTTCTGGGGCATGCCAAAGCGCGGCCTGGCGTTCCTGTTGGCCAACGTCATGTTCTGGCAACCGCTGTGGGCCCAGGCCGAGGGTATCGTGGTCAGCGCGCCGGGTACCGGCCTGGACCGGGCGGGCAACGGCGTGCCCATCGTCAACATCGCCAAGCCCAACGGCAGTGGCCTGTCCCATAACCAGTTCACCGACTACAACGTCGGCAGTAACGGCGTGATCCTCAACAACGCCACGTCCCGCACCCAGTCCACGCAACTGGGCGGGATAATCCTCGGCAACCCGAACCTCAACGGTACGGCCGCCAAAGTCATTCTCAACGAAGTCAACGGCGGCAACCCCAGCCAGTTGCGTGGTTACACCGAAGTGGCGGGACAGTCGGCCCACGTCATCGTCGCCAACCCCTACGGCATCACGTGTAATGGCTGTGGCTTCATCAACACGCCCAGGGCAACCTTGACCACGGGCAAGCCGATCATTGAAAACGGCCAGGTGGGTCGCTATCAGGTGGACCAGGGCAGCGTCTCGATTGAAGGCGCGGGTCTGAACGCCAACAACGTCGACCGCTTCGAAATCATCACCCGCAGCGCCAGGATCAACGCCGAGATCCAGGCCAAGAACCTGACCATCGTCGCCGGGCGCAACGACGTTAACGCCAATACCCTCGACGCCACCGCCCGCGCCGATGACGGCAGCGCCAAGCCTGAACTGGCCATCGACTCTTCGGCATTGGGGGGTATGTACGCCGGCGCGATCAAACTGGTGGGCACCGAAGCCGGGGTTGGGGTGAAGCTGGACGGCAAACTGATCGCCAGCGGCGGCGACATCCAGCTCGATGCCAACGGCCGCCTGAGCCTGGCCGAGACCTCGGCCAGCGGCGCCATCAACGTCAAGGCCGCCAGCCTCGATGCTCGCGGGGCGGTCTATGCCGGCACCACCCTGAACGCCCAGACCCAGGGCAACTTGAGCAACCAGCAAACCCTCGCGGCGCGGGACAGCATCACGCTGAATGCGGGTGGGCAACTGAGCAACAACGGCATCATCGAAGCCGGGGTCAATGCGGATAACACCCGCAATGCGACGGGGGATGTGAGCGTTACGGCGCAGAGCCTGAACAATAACGGCAAAAGCATCGTCGCCAGCCGCAACCTGACGGCCAACGTCACGCAGACCCTGAACAACCAAGGCGGAACCTTGAGTGCCGGGCAAACCACGACGATCAAGGCCGGGACCCTGGACAATCAAAACAAGGGCAGGGTGCTGAGCAGCAACACCCTGAACATCACCGCCGATAAGCTCATCAACGCCCAAGGCCTTGTCAGCAGCAACGGCACCCTGACGGCCAACGTCGGGCAGTTGAACAACAGCAGCGGTGAACTCAACAGCTTGAGCAACGTCACGTTGCGCGTTGCCTCGCTGGATAACGTGGCGGGGCTGGTGGCGGCGGGGCAGATGCTCGACATCAACGCCAGCGGCCAGGTGAACAATCGGAGCGGGCGTCTCTCTGCAAGCAAAAGCGTTCAGTTGACGGCGGCGTCACTGGACAATACGGCAGGCCGATTGCTCAGTGACGGTGCGCTCACCGTCAGCATTTCTGCCCAGTTGCTCAATCAGGCCGGGTTGTTGTCATCGGCGGGCCTGTTGACCCTCAACGCGGCGAGTCTGGATAACCGCCAGGGCGGTGTCGTTACCACCACCCAGGCAGCCAACCTCAACGTCGGCACGCTGGATAACCGCGGCGGCGAAGTGTCGAGCCAGGGCGTGCTGGCCCTGGTCGGCACCGAACTGGACAACAGCGATAGCGGCAAGCTGATTGCCTATGGCGACCTGCGCCTGACCCTTGAACGCCTGACCAACCAGACCAAGGGATTGATCTCTACTCGGGCAGCCTTGGCAATCGACGCGCAACAACTGGATAACCGCCAGGGAGCGCTTTATGCACAGCAAGGGCTGAATCTGGACCTGAGCGGGCCACTGCTCAACGCCCAGGGCAGCGTGAAAAGCGACACCACCGCCAACCTCAAGGCAGCCGAGATGAATAACGACGGCGGCCAGATCTCCAGCATCGGTGCGTTGAGCGTCGACAGCACGGGCGCCCTGAGCAACGTCGGCGGCAACGTGATCAGCAGTGACACGCTGCTATTGAAGGCCGGCCAGGTGAATAACGCCGCCGGCCGTATCGCCAGCGCAAAAGCCCTGGACGCCAGTGTCACCGGTCTCGATCAACAGAACGGCCAATTATTCAGCAACACCAGCCTGTCCCTCGACCTCAACCATGGGCAGTTGAATAACCAGGGCGGGCTGATCAACGCCCCGGGCAGTCTGTTGTTGAAGAACTTGGCGGCGGTGAACAACCGCGACGGCGAAATCTCTAGCGACCAGGCGTTCAGCCTGAATGCCACGAGCCTGGACAACCGCGCCGGTTCGATCGTCAGCCAGCAGCGTCTCGATCTGGTCGTTGCCCAGGCCTTGAATAACGCCAAAGGCCTGATCTCGGCCAACGGCCTTAACGCGCGTGCTGCCAGCCTGGACAACAGTGGCGGCAATCTGGGCAGCGATGCAGACCTGAGCGTAAACGTCGAGGGCACGTTGACCAACCTTGACGGCGAAATCTCCAGCGCGGGCCTGACCCAGCTCAACGCGATGGCCCTGAATAACAGCAACGGCCAGGTACTGGGCGACAGCGCCTTGAGCATCGATCTTGGTGGCGCGCTGGACAACCGCAATGGCGTGCTCGGTTCGGGCAAGGTTGTGGCTATCAAGGCGGCCAGCCTGGACAACAGCAACGGCGGCCAGTTGATCAGCGATGGCAGCCTGACCACTCGCATCAGCGGTCTGCTGGACAATCAGAACCAGGGTGAAGTGCTTGCCAAAGGTGCGATTGACCTGCAAACCGGCCATCTCGATAACCGCGGTGGCCGCTTGGCCGGCAACGACCTGCTGACCTTGCGCAGCAATTCGCTCGACAACCGTGGCGGGAGCATCCGTGCCGACAAGGCACTGCAATTGACGGTCGATCAACTGGATAACCGTGACAACGGCGTCATCACCGGCAAAAGCAGCGTCACCTTTGAAGGCTCGCGCCTGGACAACAGTGCGGGTCTGCTGACCAGCGTAGGTCCGTTGATGTTGAAGGCCGCTGAAGTGCAGAACGGCCTCGGTCGTATCTCCAGCCAAACCGACCTCACCGCCGTTATCGATACCCTGCAACAACAGGGCGGTGCGCTGGTGGCCCAAGGCAATTTGAGCCTGACCGGCAAGACGCTCGATAACCGCAACGGCGGTTTGGTCGGCACCACAAAAGCGCTGGATCTGCAGGTCGGGCAGATCGATAACCGCGCAGGCGAACTCTCCGCAGGTCTTGGCCTTAAGGTGGGCGGCCAGCGCCTGGACAACAGCGAGGGCGGTAAACTCATCGCCGGCACTGACCTGGAAGTGAAAGTTGCTGAGCTGATCAACCAGAGCAAAGGACTGCTCCACGCCCAAGGCCACATGAGCCTGAGCGGCACCACGCTGGACAATAGCGAAGGCGTGCTCAACAGCCTCAACGGCTTGGTGATCACCCTCGATAACGCCCTGTTGAACCACAAAGGGTTGATCAGCAGCGAAGGCGAGTTGCGTGTCGACGCTGGCAGTCTCGATAACACCGCGGGCAGCCTGAGCAGCGCCGCTCTGTTGTCGATCATCAGTGCTGGCGCGTTGATCAACCAGGGGGGCTCCATCAGCACCGACGCCGGGCTGACCCTCGAAAGCGCCAGCCTGGATAACAGCCAAAAAGGCCTGGTCTCGGGCAAAGACGCGACCCAAGTCACCACTGGTGTCCTCAACAACAGCCAGGGCGGGCGCCTGACCTCGGGCACTACGCTCACGCTCAACGCCACGCAGGTGAACAACGCCGCAGGCCGTATTGCCAGCGGCCAAGCCCTGACCGCGTCGGTCACCGGGCTGGATCAACAGCAAGGTGAATTATTCAGCAACACCCGCCTGAGCCTGGACCTGAACCACGGCCAGTTGAACAACCAGGGCGGCCTGATTAACGCCACGGGTGCGTTGCTGCTGAGCAACCTCAAGGACGTCAACAACCAGGGCGGGGAAATCTCCAGCCAGCAAGCCTTCACGCTGACCACGCACAACCTCGATAACAGCGGCGGTAAATTGCTGAGCAGCCAAGGCCTGATACTGAGAACCGCCCAGGTGCTCAACAATGCCCGCGGCGTGATCTCTGCAAAGTCCATGGACAGTCGCAGCGACAGCCTGGACAACCGCGATGGCCTGATCAGCAGTCGTGACCGCCTCGACTTGAATGTTGCAACCGTGTTCGACAACCAGCGCGGTTCGTTGATTGCCGACGGTGCGCTGCTGCTGGTTGCCGATCGCCTGGACAACCGTGCCGGGAATATCGCCGGCAAGGCCGGGCTCGATGTCTCCCTCGACAGCTTCGATAACCGCCAGGGCACGCTGATCAGCACCGACGCCCTGACGCTAAAGGCCGCCAGCCTCGACAACCGTCAGGCCGGTTTGATCGGCGCGACAAAAGCGCTGGATCTTGACGTTGACGGTCTCGACAACCGAGGCGGTGAACTCTCGGGCAACGCGGACGTCACGCTGGTCAGCCAGAACCTCGACAACAGCGACGGCGGCCAGGTGTTCGCCGGGCAAGCGCTGAAACTGACCGTGGATAAGCTGCTCAACCGCACCAAAGGCCTGCTCAGTGCCAAGACCGAGTTAGAGCTGGCCGGCGGCTTCTTCGATAACAGCGGCGGCTACCTGATCAGCCAGCAGAATCAACGTATCAACCTGAGCCGTGACCTGCTCAATACCCAGGGCCAACTCAGCAGCGAAGGCACGTTGAATGTCAGCGCCGCCAACCTGACCAACACCGGCGGCAGCCTGTCCAGCGCGGCGGACCTGACTGTGCACAGCCTGGGGCGTCTCGACAACCAGGGCGGCGAACTGGTCACCGACGGCGCATTGCTGCTCACCAGCGCGACACTGGACAATCGTCAGCAGGGCAACATCAGCGCTAAAGGCGCGGTGAGCGTCTCCACCGGTGCCTTCGACAACAGCCAGAAGGGCCGGCTCAACAGTGGTAGCACGCTAAACCTCGTGGCTGACCAGGTCACCAACCAGGATGGCGGGAGCATCGGCAGTCAAGGTGCGCTGACGGCATCGGTTTCCGGTCTGGACCAGCAGGGCGGCAAGCTGTTCAGCAACGCCACGCTAAGCCTGGACATGAACAACGGCCAGCTCAACAACCAGAGCGGCTTGATCAACGCCCCCGGCTTGTTGCTGCTGAGAAACCTCAACGGCGTGAACAACCAGGGCGGCGAAATCTCCAGCGCCCAAGCCCTCACCCTGGCAGCTAAAAATCTCAACAACGATGGCGGCCGGCTGCTCAGCAACCAGGGCCTGACCCTGCGCATCGCCCAGGCGCTGAACAACGTCAAAGGCCTGATCGGCGCAGCCAGCGTCGATGCCCACGCCCAAAGCCTGAACAACAATGGCGGCACGCTCACCAGCCGTAGCAATCTGGTCCTGACGGTCGATCAGCAACTGGATAACCAAGCCCAAGGCCTGATCAGCGCCGCGCAATTGCTCACGCTCAACAGCGGCGATCTGAACAACCAGGGCGGCAGTGTGCTGGCGGGTGGTGCCTTGCTCCTCAATGCCATGGCGCTGAACAACAGCGCCAGTGGCCTGATCAATGCCCAAGGTGACGTCACCCTCGAGGCCGACTTCCTGGACTCCAGCAATGGCGGCGAAGTGTCGGCCAAGGGCGATATAAACCTGACCCTGGCGGCGCTGACGCAAAACGGCGGGCGCCTGTTGGGCGATAAAGCCGTCACGCTGAACCTGGGCGGCCATGATCTGAACAATCGCAATGGCTTGATCACCGCTAAAGGTCCGTTGACCCTCAACGGCCTGCGCGACCTGAATAACCAGGGCGGTGAAGTGTCCAGCAGCCAGAGCTTCACCCTGGCCGGACGCACCCTCGATAACACGGGCGGCAAGCTGATCAGCAGCAACCTGCTTAGCCTGAACGGTACCAGCCTGATCAACCAGAACGGCTTGATCTCTGGCTGGCAGGGGCTGCAGGTCAACGGTTCCAGTCTTGATAACCGCAACAACGGCACGCTCTCCAGTCGCAATGGCGACGTCGGCGTCACCCTCAGCGGAGCACTGCTCAACAGTACTGCCGGTGCGCTGGTCGGCCAGAAAAAGCTCACCGTCAGCGCCGCAAGCCTGGACAACAGCAGCGGCGGGATTCTGTCCAGCGGCGGCGACCAGACCCTGACCGTCACCGGCGGTCTGCTGAACAACGCCCAAGGCGGCCTGATCGACAGCAGCGCCATTCTGGTCATGAACGCCATGACCCTGGGCAACGCCGGCGGTACTGTCAACGCGCAAAAAACGTTGAGCTTTACCGGCACCACGCTGGACAACCGCGGCGGCAACCTGATCGGCAACGCCGCCGTGACCCTGGACCTGCTCGGCGCCCTGGTCAACACCAATGGCAAAGTCGCCAGTGTTGGCCCATTGCGGATCGAACGCGCCACGCAGATCAATAACCAGGGCGGCCAGATCGCGAGCCAGGGCTTGTTGACCTTGCTCACCGATGGCCTGGACAACAGCAATACCGGCACTGTCGCCGCGAAAAATGCCCTGACGATCACTGCCTCTGGAGCCGTGCAGAACCACACCAACGGCCTGATCTACAGCCAGACGGCCGACGTTGCACTCAATGCCGCGAGCCTTGCCAACGGCCAGGGCGAGATGCAAGGCCAGACCGGCCTGAGTCTTGAACTGCGCGCAGGCCTGGACAACCAGGGCGGCAAACTTATCGCCCAAACCGGCGATGTCAACCTGACCGCGGCCAACATCGACAACCGTGGCGGCACCCTCGCCAGCCTCAAGGGCGCCCTTGAAGCGCACACCGTGGGCGTGCTGCGTAACGGCTTCGATGTGAACAACAAGGGCGGCGTGATTCAAGGCCAACGCCTGGACCTGCGCGCCTTGGCCGGGCTGAACAACAACGGTGGTCGAATCGCCGCGCAGGCCGGCGATGTCGTCATCGACACCGCCAGCTTCAACAACCGCAATGGCGGTCTCTACGCCTCTGGGCTGATCAAGGTCGCCGGCACCGGTGCCAGCCTGGACAACACCGCCGGCCAGATCGCCGGCAATGCCATCCATTTGGATCTGGACGGCACCCTGACCAACCGTGGCGGCATTCTGGAAAGCGACAGCACCTTGGTGGTCAGCGCCGCCAGCGTCGATAACCAGACCGGCCAGTTGCGTGCCCTAGGGGGCGCTGGCAAAACCGATTTCCAGATTGGCAGCCTCTTCGACAACCGTAACGGCAAGCTGGAAAGCGCCAACACCAACCTGACCATGGCTGCCAACAGCTTCCTCAACAGCAGCGGCCAATTACTACATCTGGGCGACGGCGCGTTCGACATCTCCCTGGCCAATGTCACCGGCGCCGGCGGCGACATCGTCACCCGTGGCGGCCTGACGCTCAAAGCCGATACCTGGACCAACACCAGCGCCATCCAGGCCGGACGGCTGACGGTCGACGTCAACAACTTCACCCAGACCGCGACCGGACAATTACTGGCTTCGACGCAACTGGAAGGCAAGGGTGGGAATTGGGTCAACAACGGGTTGATCGCCAGTGATGGTGGCCTGGGCTTGCAGTTGACTGGGCGGTATAGCGGCAATGGTCGGGTCACCAGCCTGGGCGACATGACGGTAGACGCCGCTGCGATCGACTTGAGTAGCGTGGCGAGTATCACCGGTGGCGGGACCACGACGATCGGTGGGCGTGGCGGCCTGAGTAGCCTGAGCAACTATGGGCGGCTGACGTCGGCGGGTGCGCTGAATATCAATGCGGGTACCGTTAATAACTATGGGACGGTTGCCGGTGCGGATGGATTGAAACTGACGGCTTCGACCTTGTTGAACGACCAGGGTGGGTTTTTGTTCAGCGGTGGGGATATGAAGTTGCGGGTGGGGAGTTTTACCAACCGTAAGTCGGATGTTTATGCATTAGGGAATATTGATGTAGCGCGCAATGACCTGGGGGGACGCGCGGCGTTGCTGGAGAATGATTCGGGCACCATGGAGAGTGGGCGGGATTTTTCCATTAATGCGGATTCGATTATTAATAAGCGGGGGGATTTTAAGACTGAGGCGGAGTTGTATTCGTCGGCGTTGGGCTTTCGTTGCAATAGTTGTGATTCGCTTCCTCAATATGGATACGAACAGATACCCTACTACCTAGTCTATAAGCAGCAGTATCGTGTCTTGATATCTGGGGACTCTACCTCGGAGGCGGCTTCGTTGAGCGCTGGAAGAAATCTAGCTATCGATGGTGCGTCATTTCGTAATTCGAACTCAACTACTGCAGCTGGAGGTGATATTGCTATAGCCGTCGATAATTTTGAAAACTCCGGCACGGCTTTGGGGGATTATACGAGTTATCAATATATAAGTTATAGTAATAACCAGAATGGGGATGAGTTGCAGAGGGTTGTGGACTATAACATCTACAATGACTCTGGCTACAATAAGGATATTCGTTTTTGGAATGCGGCGGGGGATGAAAGCTTTGTTCTGTCACGCAATTTTACGACCGCTAACAAGCCTGTAGATAGGGAGTATTACCAGATTGTTGGGCCTGTGGTTAACATGGTTGATAGCTATAGCGGTGGAGGAACGAGAGTAGTAGTTTTTAATGATTCTAAGTATTCGGCGGGCATTCGGACCGAGTTACCAGATTTTATAAAAAGACTTGCTCCATTTAAGCAGGAGGTTTTTTCCTCGACCGCATCCGATAATTTCGCCCCTGCCATCATCCAAGCCGGCGGCAACGTCTCCATTACCGCAACAAACAAAATCACCAACGGCGTGGAGCGCCCATTCTCCACCGGCATCACAACGTCGTCCCGCAACACCACAACCGCCGCCGCAGGATCAGGCAAAACCACGGTCGTGACCCTGAACAGCCAACTCCCACCGGACCTGGCCCAACAACAAATAAACCCCCTGACACTCCCCGGCTTCAGCCTCCCCACCGGGCAAAACGGCCTGTTCCGGCTGAGCGGGCAGGGCGCCAGCGACGCGTCAGCCTCCCAGACCCCGGTCGTGTCGCAGAACTGGACAATCGGCGGCGCCAGCGTGAGCGCATCGAATAGATCCACCGCCGCGCCGATCACCAATGTGCGCGACATCGAGATCGCCGATGTCACCCAGGTTTCCGCCGCCGAACGACAGGTGCAGTTGTTGAATCGTGACAGCGGCGGCGTCACCGCCGGCGCGTCCGCCATTCAGGTCAGCGCCCCAACGGACTCATCCACAGGCACGCCGCAACCGCCAGGGCATAGCCTCGATGGCACCATCACCCGTGGCACCGACATTGCGCTGGACACTTCGGGTACTCCGCCAATCGGTGTCAGTCGCCCAACCGACGCCTCGGTAAGCGCGCCAGTGCCTGTCACCGGTCAAACGGTGGCGCGGGTCACCGGGCTACCCAGCACAACCGTGGCTTCCAAACCGCAAAAATACCTGATCGAGACCAACCCGATTCTCACCGACCTTAAGTCATTCACAAGTTCGGATTATCTGCTGACAAAACTCGGCTACGACGCGGACACCAGCGCCAAGCGGTTGGGTGACGGCCTGTTCGAACAGCGTCTGATCCAACAGGCCGTCGTCGCCCGCACCGGCCAACGCTTCATCGACGGCCAGACCTCCGACGAGGCGATGTTCACGTACCTGATGAACAACGCCATCGCCAGCAAGGACGCCCTCAACCTGTCGGTAGGCGTCACCCTCACCGCCCAACAAGTCGCCGCCCTGACCCACGACATCGTCTGGCTCGAAGAGCACGAAGTGAACGGCGAAAAGGTGCTGGTGCCGGTGCTGTATATGGCCCAGGCCAATAATCGTCTGGCACCTAATGGTGCGCTGATTGCTGGTCAGAACGTTACGTTGATTGCCGGCAAGGATCTGGAAAACGCCGGCACGCTTCGGGCTACGAAAAACCTCTCCGCATCCGCTGGCGAGAACCTGACCAACAGCGGGTTGATTGAAGCCGGCAACCGTCTCGACCTGTTGGCCGGCAACGACATCGTCAATAAATCCGGCGGCATCATCGCCGGGCGTGACATCAGCATGA
This sequence comes from Pseudomonas sp. H3_A02, assembly GCF_054671965.1. Taxonomy (NCBI): domain Bacteria; kingdom Pseudomonadati; phylum Pseudomonadota; class Gammaproteobacteria; order Pseudomonadales; family Pseudomonadaceae; genus Pseudomonas; species Pseudomonas sp. H3_A02. Next base: position 6,089,255 of record NZ_CP162807.1, on the reverse strand, counting down.
ATGCGATCGTTGGCGACATAATCAACGAGCGCACGTTGACCACCGCAAGTATAAGCAACAAGGGCTACACGCAGCGGCAGGACTACGCGGATAACGCCTCGCGTATCGAGGCGGCTAACGACCTGACCATGGGCGTCGGTAGAGACGTCAACAGCGTTGGCAGCGTCATGGTCAGCGGCCGCGATACGCAAATCGATGCAGGACGGGATGTGAATATCGTCTCTGCGCAGCAACAGACCTCCAACACCGGTGGTACCCGCAGAAGTTCGATCACCCAACTGGGTTCGGAGGTGGATGCGGGGCGCGACATCGTTGTGAATGCCGGTCGAGACTTCAACGCCATCGCGAGCCAGATCAGTGCCGACCGCAACGTAGCCTTGGTCGCCGACGAGAACATGACAATCTCTTCTGGCGCTAACGAAACCCACTCTTACTACAAGTCGAAAAAAGTTACGACCCAAGAGGACCACGTCAAACAGATCGGCAGTGCTATCAGTGCTGGTGGTGACGTGAAGTTGGATGCTGGAAAAGATATGGCGCTTATCTCCAGCCGTATCAACGCCGGTGGCGAAGCTTATCTGGTGGCTGGAGAAAACCTGGCACTTCTGGCCGCACAGGACAGCGACTATTCGCTGTATGAGAAAAAGAAGAAGGGCAGTTGGGGGAAAAAACAGAGTCGGCGTGATGAGCTGACCAAGGTGACTCATGTGGGGAGTGAGATCACCACTGGGGGCGATCTGACACTGGTTTCCGGTGAGGATCAGCATTATCAGGTAGCCAAGCTGAACAGTGGCAATGACCTGACGATACAAAGTGGTGGCTCGATTACCTTCGAAGGTGTGAAGGATCTGCATAAAGAAGACCATTCAAAAAGCAAAAGCAGCATGGCCTGGAGTTCGATGTCGGGCAAAGGTCACACCGACGAAACTCTGCGTCAGACACAGATGGTCGCTGCCGGTGCCATCACGATCAAAGCTGTTGATGGGTTGAACATTGATCTCAAACAGGTCAACCAAGACACCGTCCACCAGTCGATCAAGGCAATGGTCGACGCAGACCCGCAACTGGCCTGGTTGGCGGAAGCTGAGAAACGCGGTGACGTGGATTGGCGGCAGGTCAAGGAAGTTCATGACTCCTATAAGTACAGCCACTCCGGAATGGGGCCGGCTGTGCAGATGATCATTGCGATCCTCGTGGTGTACTTCACCGCAGGTGCCGCCAGCGGTCTGATCGGCACTATGGCTGGGAGCACCGCAGCTGCTGGTTCAGGTACCGCCTTTGCAGCAGCCGGAACAGCCACCGCATCGGCAGTAGCCGGCGGCGCTGCAGCCGGGTCTACAGTGGCTGCCGGTTGGGCGAACGTGGCGCTCACGGCTATCGCAACGGGCGCTGCGAGCAACGCCACCATCAGCTTTATCAACAACGGTGGCAACCTGGGCGCCGTATTTAAGGATGTAACTTCTTCGGATGCCTTGCGCGGTTATGTGGTGTCCGGTGTTACAGCAGGATTAACCACCAGCATCTTCGACAAGATGACCAACACCACCACTACGGTGGAGGGTGCCTTGCCTAACGCCGGCAAGGTAGTGGCCCAAGGTGGCCTATCGAGCCTGGAGGGAGTCGGTCGGTTCGGTGCTAACCAACTGTTGCAGAACGGTACATCAACGTTACTGGACCGGGCACTTGGTGGTGACAGCCAGTTTGATAATGCCCTGCGTAGCAGTTTGGCGAACACTTTTGCTGCGGCGGGATTCAATCTGGTTGGGGACCTCGGTAAAGGGTTCGATTTAAAAGAAGGCGGTCTGGCTAAGATCGGTTTGCATGCAGTAATGGGGGGGTTAGCAGCTGAAGTGGCTGGCGGTGATTTCAAGACTGGCGCATTGGCTGCCGGCTTGAACGAGGCTCTGGTTGATACTCTGGCCAAGCAGTACGACGGAATGCAGCCCGAGCAGAAGCAAAAGCTTCTGGTGATGAACTCTCAACTGATCGGGGTGCTCGCGGCGGCGGCAGGCGGAGGCAATGCGGCAGACTTGCAAACCGGTTCATGGGCTGCGCAGAACGGTACGCAATACAACCGTCAGCTGCATTACGAGGAGCAGCAGTGGCTCAAGGAAAATGCCAAGGTTTTCGCGCAGAAAGAGGGAATAACCGAGCAAGTCGCGATGGAGCGGCTCAGTCAGCAGGCTTTGAAGAACACCGATTATTTGTGGCGTGCACTGTTGAGTGATGGGGATGACAGCGCTGCATTGGCGTTCTTGTCAGGGGCTGGAAAGACGTTCGTTAACGATTTGGGAGAAAAACAGGTCCTGTTTACCGCTTCAGGACAACAGCTCTTCCGTCCGGAAATGTTTGCGGATACAGCGGATCCGACGTTTTACAAGAACTTTGTACAGAGCGGCGTCAGTCGGGATCTCAGTTCAGGCCTTACCAAGGAGCTCAAGGACTCGGGTATCGCGATCAAGGACGGTGCTATCAACCTCTACGATGCTGTTAGAGAAAATCCTAAGGCTGTCATGGGAGGGCTTTGGGAAGGCGTGAAAGGCCTGCCCCAAAGCGTAATCGACAGCTTTCATGAGAGCGGAAACGCTATTGGAGAGGGGGCTGCGGTTGCTCTGGATTCGGAGTTGACTGCCAAGCTCAATGCCATTTACGGAGTGGATGTCTCCACTGCCCAGCAGGCGCTGCTGTTCATCCGAACGGCCAGTGCAATTACGATGGCGGGCACCGGTGCTAAGGTTGGAGGAAAGCTGACAGGGGCGACGGCAGAGGCGGTTGGTAAGAAGCTTGATGAGATTCTTGTTGAGGCGACTGAAAAAGAGCTGGTAAAAGGTGGTGGTACAAAAGCGACTGGTACGATTACAGAGAGGGAGCGCCTAGTCTACCTATCTAACTCCACCGCGCCGGGAATCAGGGATAGGCTTTCGTCGGCAGTTAGTGATATTCGGACAGGGTTACCTCGTGAAGGAAATGTGGCATTTGCTGAAGTGGATGTTGGTACGTTGTCATCAGAAACTATGGTGATGAAAGCTTATAGTCAGTTTGATAATAGGGTTGAGGAGTTTTTGCCGAAGCCTGATGGTGATTTGAATTCTTGGATATTGAAGCCTCAAGTTGCTACGTCGAAATATGTTGGAACACCGGAGGGATATCTGCGAGATATGGATACAGAATTCAAAATTCTGGAGACTTTAGCTCAGCGCCTAGGTCCGAGTTCGCAGACCTCGGGACGTATAAACTTGATTTCAGAGAAAATGGTTTGTCCAAGTTGTAGCGATATTGTTACTCAGTTTCGCGAGCGATATCCTAATATTCAATTAAATGTATTTACCGTGGAGAAATAATGGTGGCGTCCGATTTGACTGTGGAGGAGATTTATTCGATAGTCTCTAGGCTTTATGAAAAGGCTATATCTCAGATTTGTCTTCGGCCAGAGCAAGCCTTTGCATATGTTCAAGATGAAACAGACTCTCTTTGCACGTCTGCTGATGTGGGTTTATTTGCAGTGCTGCAAACTGCGATATTTAGGGAGGGTATGAAGTATGGGGTAGAGCTGTCTAGAGAAAGTCCTTATGCAGAGGATATATTAGAAGGTTTGGCTAGAGCTTATGAAAAATGCTGCGTCGATGATTTGGCAGAGGTTGGACTTAAAGGGGAGCCGCTGGCAGAAATAATCGATTGTATGGAGCAGGTTAGGAAAAAATATCTTTTGCCTGGATAAGTAAAAAAGGGGACAAAAAAAGGGGACAGATTTATTTTTTGATTCTTTGCTACGCTGAAAGCTTCCATGGAGGAGAATCAAGTATGCCCAGGATGGGACGTATTGTTATACCGAATTATCCACACCATATCGTGCAACGCGGTCATAACCGTCAGGTGGTGTTTGCCGTCGCCGAGGATTATCAACGCTACCTCACGGACCTGCGTGAGCTTAAGGATGCATTTGGCGTAAAGGTCTACGCCTATTGCCTGATGACCAATCATGTTCATCTGTTGCTGGCCCCGGGGGAATCGGTCGCTGGACTGGGGCAGTTGATGAAGGCTCTGGCGGCGCGTGCGACGCGCTACCGCAATCGGTTGGAGGGGCGTTCAGGCACTTTATGGGAAAGCCGTTACAAATCCAGTGTGGTGCAGTCGGATTCCTACTTGCTTGCCTGTTGCCGTTACATCGAATTGAATCCTGTGCGAGCTCGTATGGTGGCTGATGCTGCGGATTACCCATGGTCGAGCTATCGAATTCGGGTAGGTGATATGCCAGACAGCCATTGGCTGAATGCTGATCCATGCTTTGTTGCTCTGGGTAATACAAGTGCGGAGCGTTGTCGTCGGTATGAGGAGTTCGTACGCCAAGCCGTTCCAGCGGATGAGATCAGATTGATTCGCGATTCTCTGCAGCGAGGTCAGTTGACGGGGACGAGCCGTTTTGTGGACGAGGTGGAGCGGATTGTTGGTGTACGAATAGAGCAGCGAGGGCAGGGCCGGCCAAGGACTGATTTGGAAAAATAAATCTGTCCCCTTTTTTTACTCGAACAGGAGACGTAGTTCCGCGTTGCGAGAATTGCACAAATATTTTTGGAGCGGAATAATGGAAATGGATGATGAGTTTTTGGAAGTCAATGATTTAGATTGGTTTGCTTCGTATAAAGATGGGTTTCTTGCGCATTTTGCGACTGGAGGAAAGGGGGGCGTTCCGCAGTCAATAAGAGAGTCCCTTTCTGAGTATGAGTTGATATATGAGTATTTTTATTCGTTAGAAGAATGCTTTGAGGTTGAGGTGGTCGAAGAGGATCTCCCGATATTCAGCTCTGAAGTTCAACGGAATAGATACTTACAGTCTTTTGTTTCTATGGCGAAGAAAGGGCTGTTTAGTCATGATTTTGATGGGGAAGGGTATAAGTTAGTCGCCAAGCCAAAAAGTGGTAAAAAGAGATCCGAGCTACCAGCAGAAATTTTAAATGTGATTTGCATACTGTCAGTGGACTCTTGTGAGAGTGTGGGACAGATTTGAATGGCACTTACTTAACCTTCTTCGGGTGACCATTCTTCCTGACCTCGGCCCTGGCTGATCGACGTGTTTTCATCAGCATGGGATAAGGCTTGGGTCTTCGTTTTATCGCGCGCGGCTCAATCCTGCCAGGACGCCTTCCAACACGTTTCTGGGCAATCATCTCAAGCAGACTCAGCATCTGAAAAAAAGGGGACAGATTTATTTTTTTGGGTGATACCGTGATGGAACGACGTCATCGTTACGAGGCGTTTGTACGCCAAGCTGTTCCCGTTGATGAGATTAAATTAATTCGCGATGCCCAGCAGCGTGGTCAGTTGACTGGGGGGAGCCGTTTCGTGGATGAGGTAGAGCGGATTGTTGGTGTACGAATAGAGCAGCGGGGGCGAGGACGACCAAGGGCAAAGGCTGAGTCGACAAAATAAATCTGTTCCCTTTTTGCCGCTTTTTGCTTTTTTGCCACTTTTTGCCTAAAAATCCGGCTATTTCAGAGTATTCCTAGCAGTTCTGCTAGTAGGCAGCGTTGGCCAATTGCGCAAGAGTGAAGGCCTGCTTCGACGGTCCTTCCAGGGAACACACCTTCATGTCAACGAACCACAAAAACCTGCTCTGTCATTATCATTACGACGCGCTGGATCGCCTGGTCAACTGCGCGCCCTCGATGCAGGCGAACACCCAGCGGTTTTATCTGAGAAACCGCCTGACCACAGAAATCCAGGGCCAGGTACAGCGCACGGTGTTTCAGCACGACGACCTGCTATTGGCGCAGCAACAGCGCCAGGGCAACGTCGTGAACATCGCCCTGCTGACCACCGACCAGCAACGTTCGGTGTTGAACGTACTCGATGCAGTGCAGCTTTATCCCTTCACTTACACACCTTACGGCCATCGTGCACCGGAAGATGGCTTGCTTAGCCTACTGGGATTCAATGGCGAGCGCCCTGACCCGGTGACCGGGCATTATTTGCTGGGCAATGGTTATCGGGCGTTTAACCCGGTATTGATGCGCTTTAACAGCCCGGATAGTTGGAGTCCGTTTGGGGAGGGTGGATTGAATGCGTATGCATACAGTATAGATCCCTTGAACTTCCTAGACCTCACTGGACATACTCCTCAGCCTATCAAGAATCTATTCAAGGTTCTGCCGGGAGTTACCCGAACAATAACCAGAACCCGTGCTGTCAGCAAGATGAACGTTGGCGCTCAAAAGCTAGCGGTGCAACCGGGAAAAATGGAGAATATTCGCCCTATCAACGAAGATATCTTCAGTTTCGAAGACCTCCATCGGGGGGCTAAACGACTTAATATTCTTGCACATGGGTCTCCGTCTGCATCGAAGAATGGCTATCACCGAATCGGCTCGGCGCGCGAAGCTCTATCTCCTGATGATTTATACGACGCAGGAACTAAGGCTGGAGTTAACTTCCTCGACTCCGATAAAATTCGTTTATTAATCTGTTTCTCAGCTAATGGAAATTCCAACTCCTTCGCCGCGCGCCTGGCACAGCTAACGGGTAAACCAGTGAAAGGTTACGTTGGAAAAGTATTTACATCCCCAGGCACAACCACATTCAAAAGAGAATATTTAGGAAAATCCCCTGACCTTCTGCTCAATGCGGATGGAAGTTATACATACAGTTGGGGGATGCTTGTCATAAAAAAACAACAAATCAGATTGAGTAGTAACAGAATTTTTTCAGATCCGAACTTCCACTCTGTTACTTACAGTCAATTCAATAATCCTTAATGGCAGCCCTCTATCTTCTATGCTGCAATATTTAGCTCATTAATTTTACGTCACGGTTGAGGAAGTGAGAAAGGGGACAGATTTATTTTTCGAGCTGGGGCTGAGTTTTGGGTTTGTAAAATAAATTTGTCCCCTTTTTCCAGAGACTTGGTCAAAATACTAGCGCAACGGGGCGCATAAACTTGCTTTCTGAAAAAGCAGTTTGTCCTAGCTGTACAGGGGTGGTCTTACAATTTAGGGAGCGTTATCCAAATATTCAATTGAATGTATTTACACGTGATTGAGTTTGAATTGGAGGTCCTTTGAATTATTCCGATATGTTGTATGAGACGCAGGTTTCGTATGGTGAAGCTACTCATAATAAAGGTCTGGCAATCTATCAGGCCTTTGCTTACGCTTACGATGAGATGGATGCGTTTTTGCATTCAAAGTCTTATAAAGTAAAGGTTCAGGCCCTTACCGCTTTATTTTTCGTAGCGATAAAGGGTGGAGTGATATTTGCTAAGAATGATCCTTTTACAGATGATGTTTTTGAAGAGCTCGGCGCTGCGTACTCTAAGCTGCCTGCGTTTGCGTTAGGTAGTGCTGAAGACGACAAGCTGATGCTTGAGCATATACGCTTAGTTGCTAGCTATACTGGTGTTATTGATGTTTCGGAAATCTGAAAATGTGCAGGGGCACTAAGTATCGCCATGTGACCCAATTTTATAGGAGACGGGCGACTCAGAGGTCGCCCAATTTAGGAAAAAGGTAGGAAAAAGGGGACAGATTTGAATGGCACTTACTTAACGGCTAACTAGCTGATATATCTGAAAAAATGAAAAAGGCTGACCTTGGTCTACGGTTCTTCAGCGGTAGACCACATATCTGTGTAGATTTTAGATGTAAAATTTTGTTTGTATCTAAGAGATCCCGATCTGCGGGTTTGCTCGCCAGCATGTTGATTTGTTGCAGGTAGGAAAGCCCGCTTTCGTGTGATTCATCCCTTGGACAGTTCGGTCATTCCCTTGGCGCGTGCGAATACCTCCATCGTTTTGGCGATGTAGCTTGCATCGTCGGTTTCCCGGGCATCTCTCATGAACTCCGCAATGGCCTCTGGTGTGCTGAGATATTCTGCGGGGTAAAATTCTGTAAAGGTCTCAATCATTTTGCTCTCCGCGTATGTAAAAAACGGGCGACCCAAAGTAAAGGTCGCCCATTTTCGTTACTTAGCAGCTTGCGCCCGCAACCGTCTCCCAATCACGTCCATCACATCACACCCATCGCGCAGCGCTATCGTCAGCATTTTGCAAAAGTCCGAAAGCACCACCGTATCGGAGCTGATATCCGAGCGGAACGCGATGTTTTCCAATAGCTGGGTCACGGTGCGGATGCGGTAATCGGCGGTTTCGAAGAGAACATCGAGCGGTGCTTCAGTGTCGATGAGCAGGGTGGCCGGGATGCAGTCGATTCCGGTGATGGGCATGTATCTGGTCATAAGCAGAGCCTCGAAAGTTGATGAGTCTCTCTGTAGATCGGGTCGCCAAACCCGGTCGCCTTTTTGGGCGACGAGGGACTATAGGGCGACTCGCTCTTGAGCTACAAGACACCGCTTTCCGAGCTTCATGTAGGACCTTTGGCCTAGCGGTTGTCGGCTTTGGTTCAGGCAACGCAGGCGACTGCTGCGCAGTCGAGCGCGAGCAAGCTCCCTCGCCACGGGGTGGTGCTCGATTTGAGGATTGTGCTTATCCGCATTAGTCGCCGCAGGGCTGGGCCTCTCAGTGTTTGTTGTGATGTGAATAAGTCCTCGTTTCTTCCACTACGAGCTGGTTTGTCATCTGTCCGTTTCGTAGGAAGTTTCAACCTCCGAGCGGGATCCTTCGTACTTCTATACGGGATGCGTCTGATTTCAGAAGGACGGTTTCGACAGTAGTCTTTGGTCAGAGGTGCGCCGAGTCGAACCATCGGCCTGATCACTGTTTGGTTGGCGTGGTTGGTTACACCGAACGGCGAGGCGATGGGATCTGCATGTCTGCGCCCGAATAGCCACTAAGCAGGAGGTATACGTTATGTCGGAAATATCGAAAACCGATTGGGAGCGCTTGGTCAAGTTGAACGACTCGGACATCGATACCAGCGATATACCCCCGCTAGGTGAGGATTTCTTCCGCCGCGCTGAGCTGATGACTATGCACAACCCTCCCCATCCCGGGGAGTTCATTGTCGAGACTTACTTGGAGCCGAACGGTATCAGCGGCCGTGAACTGGCGGAAAAACTCGGTGTGGCTCCCTCGACACTGAGCCGTGTCTTGAAGGGCAGTAGCCGCGTTTCGCCTGAAATGGCGTTGCGGTTTTCTGTAGCACTTGGTCGCTCGCCGGAGAGTTGGCTAGCTATGCAGGACGCTTACGATCTGTGGGTAGCTCGTCAGAGGGGGATGGGGACAGACCACGTTATCTTTACAGTCTCTTAAATCGAAAACGTGGTCTGTCCCTGAGGCGGCTCTGCGCTTGTTACAGCAGCTTTTGCGAAGCGGGGGGTAGGCGAGAAGCGTATCCCGTTCGATAACCCAATCAGTAGAAGCCTCGCACCAGCAGCATAACCGCACCGATGAACACCACGCCTTCCATTAAAAGCGAATGCCCTCCCGGCGTCACATTGCGCAATAGATGACGGGCGACAAACGCTCCGGGCACCGTTGCCAAACCGATTAAAAGCCCGCCCAGCACGAGTTTGGCGTCAAGTTGCTGGAACCCGCCGAACACTGCCACCTTGACCAGTCCCATCGTCAAGGAGATGACGGCATCGGTCGCAATGAGCGGAGCCCCGTACAGCCCCGATGACAAAAGGATGGTACTGAGGACCGGCCCCGTCCCGGTCATTGCCCCGTTGACCAGGCCAAACCCCGCGCCGCAAACGCCTTCCCCGAAGGCTCCTAGACGGTGGTTGGATGACGAACGCAGCCGTCGGAACACGATGCTGCAAAACATGACCGCGCTGAGCAGGAGGCAAATCCACCGTGAGGACAGCAAGGTGTAGCTGTAAGCGCCCAAGGCGCAACAGGGCAAGCCGCCACACAATAGCCTCTTGACGTGTGCCCACTCGACAGCCCGCCAAAACGCCCATGCCCGGCTCCCGTTGGTCAGGACCATGCCGACCGCCATGAGGGGGATCACATTCTCAACGCCAACAATGGGCACCAGTACGATGGGCAGGATCAATCCCGTCCCGAAGCCTGAAACGCCTCCGATCAGGGAGGCAAAGAATGCAACGGCGGCGACCAACACTGCCTCGTACACGCCAACGTTTCCCAATGGCAACCCCCCTTGTTCGTCTACGGCCGCTTCTGGCGTCACAAAGCTAAGCCCGGCCAGCTACAGCGTTCAGTTTGGCAACGAACCGCGCTTGTTCAAGAAGGTTGCGGTACAGGGTCACCCATTCCTTCGCCAGTACGTCGCCGCTTTTGACGTATGTTGCTGCGTAGTTTGTTGTCCCTCGTAGATCCGCAGCGTGTGCTGACCGGCCATTACGCTTATGCCGTGCGATCACATCAAGAAAGCACAGCGGTGCTGACCTTTCTGGAATGGCTGCGTGGGCAGGCTTCATAGCCATTTCGAATAACTAACAGGCGACCGCTGCACAGTCGAGCGGAAGCAAGCTCCCTCGCCACGGGGATCGCGCTCGACTGGGCAGGTTGGCGCATCAGCTGTGGCAGCAGCCGTGGGGCTTGGCCTCTTCGTATTTATCGTGATGCCGCACCCAGTCCATGATTTCGTCTTCGTTGCGGCCCTTGGGCGTCAGGTCGAGGTAGTTGTAGGTGCCGACCAATATATCCAGGCCTCGGGCGTAGGTGGAGTAGGTGTGGAAGATGTCGCCGGCTGCGTTGCGATAGAAGACACTCAGACCGGGGAGTTCGCCTTCGGTGGTGTCGGTTTTTTCGTAGTTGTAGGTGGCTTTTTCGTTGGCGGTGTCTTCGGCTTTGAAGCTGACGCCGAAGTCATAGTTGAAGTCGCAGCCTTCCGACGAGACCCAGTCGAAGGCCCAGCTCATGCGGCGTTTGAAGGCTTGGAATTCGGCGAACGGGGCGCGGGAGACGGCCACTACGGCCACGTCATGGTGGGCCAGGTGTTGGTTGGCGCCGTCGATGTGGTCGGACAGGAACGAGCAGCCCTGGCAGCCTTCTGTCCAGCCAGGGCCGAACATGAAGTGGTAGATGATCAGTTGGCTGCGGCCGCCGAACAGGTCGGCCAGGCTCAGTTCACCGTGGGGGCCTTGGAAGCGGTAGGGTTTGTCGATTTTGACCCAGGGCAGGGCGCGGCGTTCGGCGCTGAGTTTGTCCCGTTCGCGGGTGAAGGCTTTTTCGTGGGCCAGGTGTTGGCGGCGGGCGGCGAGCCATTCTTCCCGCGAGACGACTGGATGGTTCTCTACGTTCATGGTGATTTCTCCTGTAGGCAGTTGCTCAAGTCGGCGCTTCACTCATTGGTCGTTTGACCCGGGGTGAATTCGACAGACCGCTGGTCGGCTGGTGGGATGGCCCGTCCGCCAACCCGGCTGAACGGTGGCGTGGCGCCTCGGTCACAACCTAGGTAGGCATCTCACTCTTTGGAGGATGGACCAGGATGACGACTTATAACTGGGACTTGATCGAACGGTTGTTGCACGAAGTGCAGAACGGCGCCGGTCACAACTTTGCTCCTCGGGTTTATGCGGAGGAGTACGCGGCGGCGAAAGCGGCTGCAGGCGAGGCGATCGAGAATCTCGATCATCTGAAAGCGGTCGCCGGGGAGTATGAAAAGTTGCTGCTGGAGCGTGGCTATATCGAGCCGCGGCCGGAGGAAGAGGGCGGTAATGGCGAGAATTTTGTGCTGACGCCGCGTGGCTCGCGGTTGTTGAGCCTGATCGATAGCAGCATTCCGGGCAATGATCATCCGCGTCAGGTGTTGGATGAGCAGGAAGATGCGCTGGATGAGTTTACGTTTGATGACTTGGCTTCAAAGGCGCAGATTGCCTGACAGGCCTGCACTGAATCCCGTGGGAGCTGGGCTTGTGTGGGAGCAAGGCTTGCCCGCGATGCAGGCAACACGGTCTATCAGATGGACCGAGGTGATGCTATCGCGGGCAAGCCTTGCTCCCACAGAAGCTCGCTCTTACATGGGATCTCAGTGGTTTTAGGAACGTGCTGCCTTCAGACACTTCAAGTCAGTGAAATCCTTCTTCACCCCGTCGATTTTCTTCAGCAGCCGTTCGCGCTGGGGCGGGGTGCTTTCGGCCATCAGGTCCACCAGCAGGCTGCGGGCCTGGGCTTCGGTTTTGCTGAAGGCCTCGCGGTAGGCAGGGGTCCAGAGGCTTTCGCGATTGACCAGCAGTTGCTCGATGCGTTTGGGGAAGTCGGGGCTGTGGCGCTGGGCCACGGCTTCGCTGAACTGATTTTGCCAGTGGGCGCGATTGGCGATCCATTGCTGGTTCTGGTCGCCGAGGGCGGTGGACCAGGCTGTCACCCGTTGGCGCTGGGCGTCATTGAGTGGACCGAGCCAGTCGTCCAGGCGTTTGACCATGCGGTCGCTGCGTTCCTGGATCTGCTCCTGCAGCGTCGGCTTGAGGTATTGCTGCTGGCGTTTGCGCTGGTCCTTGACGAAGGCGGCGTCCATGTCGGCGACTTGGTCGTCGCTCAGGCCTTGCAGCAATTCGATGGCCGAGGGGGTGATTGCCCGGGCGGTTTCGGCGATGGCGGCCTTGGCTTCCCGGGTGCGCTGTTGTAGGGCTTGGTCGGTCACCTGGTTGGTCTGCACCATGGTTTCCAAACGGTCCAGCCAATCGAGGTAGCCGGGCAACTGGGTGGTGCAGTGCCAGGTCAAGTGGTCCTTGAGGCGTTCGTTGAACCAGTCTTTTTGCTCGCCTTTGATGTCCAGGTAATCGTTGAGGGTCCAGGGGATGATCAGGTCGAGGTTGCGGTACGCCAAGCCGACTCGGCTACAGGCAGTGAGCGTCAGCAACAGGGCGATGACCATGGCGATGCGTGTGAACCAGCGCGACATGAGCGAGTCCTTGCAAAAACGTAAGTGTCTTGTTTGAGCATGGCAGGCGCACGGCAGTTCAGCCGATTAATGCGTAACGCTTAGTAAAAAGGATGGGCCATCTTGAGGGTCAGCAGGCTGTCGCATTCGCTGTTGTGGCCGGAATACGCCGAGCAGCTGCTGCCGCTGAGGCTTGAGTCGCTGTAGATCAGGTCCAGGTCGATGCCTTTCCAGGGACGGGAAATTTTCAATGACCAGTCGCTGAAACTGCCTACATAACCGTTCTCCACCGAAACCGGTGTATTGAGCTGGTGGGTGGTGTATTTGGCGCTGATGCCAATGCCGAACGGCACGTTGCCGCCCAAGTCGGCAAACAGTGTGCTGTTCTGTTTGTCTGGATCGTTGCTCAAGGCCGCGCCGAAACGGCTGCCGAGCACGGTCAGGCCGCCATAGAACTCCTGGCTGTCGAGGGTATCGAGGGTGGGGTAGCTGTAGTGGATCAGGCCGACTTCGTAGCCCAGGGTCTGGTCGAAGGGTTGTTTAAAGCCCATGTAGGAATCGACTTCAAGGTCGGCGGATACGCCCGCGCTGGGCGACCACTGGCCGACGTACCAGCCGCTGTCGTGGCTCAGGTCCAGGCCACCATGGAACGAACCGGTGCTCGACGGCGTGACCAAGCCCTGGGCCATGCTGCGGCTGGGGGTGGTGCCAAGCTTGAGGTCGAAGTCGCCGAGTTCGCGCTGGAATACCTGCCCATGGACGAGGGAGCACGAGAGCAGGCTGAATGTCAGCGGAACAATGGGGATGCGCATGCTGCATTCCATCAATAGCGAGGAAGCCGGAACGATAACTAAGCTGAAACGCTTGAGTTAGAGAGGTGAAAGCATACCGGCGAATGCTCGGCAGCGAAGGCCGTTCGTCGATTCATGGGAAATGGGTAGAGCGGGGAGGGGTTCCAGTCCAAGCGCTTCGAAGCTCAAAGCGCTTTGGGACCAGGTGACGCGCAGGTTACTTCTTGCCCAGGCTGATCTGCTTGGACGGGCCGAATGTCTGGCCGCTGACGCCTTTGGCAATTTGCTGGATCTCGCCGCCGGACTTGAGGAACGCAGCGATCTGGTCGTTGATCGACTCGCTGGTTTCAACGGCTGGAGCTGGCTTTGCTTTGCTGTTGGATGCTTTTACGCGCATGACGGCCATTAACCTGTAGATAATTAATTGGGCCAGGCATCGTACAGGAAATACTTGACAATTGCTTGGCAAATATCCTTCTGAATTATCGTTGTCGTGACGGGAATAATGCTCTGTTATCCGGCAATTATTGTCCTAAGCCTCTGTTTTAAATAACAACCCTGTGAAAAATAGTGCGCCGAGAGCGGACGGAACGCCCCGGCACCGGCCTGACGAATGGCTCTGTCCGGAGTGAAAACCCAGGAAAATCAACGGTTGTGCCAGGCCTTGCCGGCAAACCTTGCCGGCGGCCACGAATCGCGCCGCAAAACCGGGTAGAATGCCGCCCACGCAATGAGGGTATTGGAAATGGCTTTAGTCGGGCGCTACAACAGTTTGCAAGTGGTTAAACACACTAACTTCGGTTTATATCTGGATGGCGGTGCGGACGGCGAAATCCTGCTGCCCAATCGATATATTCCCAAGGATATTCCCAGTGAAGATGAAGATTGGCTCAATGTTTTCATTTATCTGGACAGCGACGACAAATTGATCGCCACCACGGAAAAACCCAAGGTTCAGGTCGGTGAATTCGCCAGCCTGAAAGTGGTTGAGGTCAACAGCATCGGCGTGTTCCTGGACTGGGGCCTGCCCAAGGACCTGTTGCTGCCGTATTCCGAAGAAAAACGCCAGATGACCGCCGGCGAATACTGCGTGGTGCACGTCTACCTCGACAAGCACACCCGTCGCATCACCGCCACGGCGCGCCTGGATCGTTATCTTGACAAGACCCCGGCCAACTACACGCCGGGCCAGGAAGTGGATTTGCTGGTCGCCGAAGCCACCGACATGGGGTTCAAGGCGATCATCAATAACAAGCACTGGGGCTTGATTCACAAGAATGAAATCTTCAAGTTCATGCGCGCCGGTAAACAGGAAAAAGGCTTCATCAAGGAAATCCGCCCGGACGGCAAGATCAGCCTGAGCCTGCAGCCTGTGGGCCAGGAAGCCGCCACCAGCCTGAACGCGAAGATCCTCGCCAAGTTGCGGGAGAACGATGGCACCCTGGCAGTCAGCGACAAGAGCGACCCGGCGCTGATCAGCAGCCTGTTTGGCGTGAGCAAGGGCAACTTCAAGAAGGCTATTGGTGCGCTGTACAAGAATGGGCAGATTGTCATTCATGCGGATCGCATTGAATTGAGCTGATCTTCAGTCGAGCCACTGCATCTATGGCAAGTAAGGGTTTATGTGGCCAGGGAGGCGAGCTGTGGGAGCAAGGCTTGCCCGCGATGAAGGCGATGCGGTCTTTCTGAAACCGAGGCGCCTGTTTCGCGAGCAAGCGTTGCTCCCACATAATAGCGACGCGCCGCGACTTTCCTCTGTATACAAACCCCTGCACCTTTAGCATGCACCCACGCCCTGTTCGTGGGCGTATGCCTGCTCCTGCTCAACTTTAACCCCTGCTGCACACCCCGGTTTGTCTCACATTCAGCGCCTATGGCACGCATTCTGCGTAGCAACGCGTATACAAACCATGCCGGCTCCCGTGCGCAGTATGGTGAGCAGGTCGATACGGGGGCACGGCGGTACTCAAAGGAGCCCCGCAATGTCCGAGCAATTGCCCAACGGCTACAGCCCCCGCCTCTATAACCAGGACCTGGGCCCGCTGCCGCAGAAATGGAATTGGTACAACATCTTCGCGTTCTGGATGAGTGATGTGCACAGCGTGGGCGGCTATGTGTTTGCCGCCAGCCTGTTCGCCTTGGGCCTGGCGAGTTGGCAGGTGCTGATTGCCTTGCTCGGAGGGATTTGCATCGTGCAGTTGATCGCCAATCTGGTCGCCAAGCCGAGCCAGCAGGCGGCGGTACCGTATCCGGTCATTTGCAGGCTGGCGTTCGGCGTGTTCGGGGCGAATATTCCTGCGGTCATCCGCGGTTTGATCGCCGTGGCCTGGTACGGGATTCAGACGTACCTGGCTTCCAGCGCGCTGATCATCGTGGTGCTGCGGTTTTTTCCTGCAATGGAAATCTATGCGACGCCGCATTTTGCCGGTTTGTCCTACTTGGGTTGGTTCGGTTTCCTCAGCCTGTGGTTCGTCCAGGCGCTGGTGTTCTGGACCGGCATGGAGTCTATCCGTCGTTTCATCGACTGGGCCGGCCCGGTGGTGTATGCCGTGATGTTTCTGTTGGCCGGCTGGATCGTGTGGAAGGCCGGTTGGAGCAATATCAACTTCACCCTGTCGGAAAAGTCCTTGTCCGGCTGGCAGGCTTTCGGCCAGGTGATCGTGGCGACGGCTCTGGTGGTGTCGTACTTTTCCGGCCCGACCCTGAATTTCGGCGATTTCAGTCGTTACTGCCGAAGCATGTCTGACGTGCGCCGGGGCAATTTCTGGGGGCTGCCGGTGAATTTCCTGGCGTTCTCCTTGGTCACCGTGGTGATTGTTTCCGGGACCTTGCCGGTGTTCGGCGAAATGCTCCATGACCCGATTGCCACCGTGGCGCGCATCGACAACGACGTGGCGGTCTTGCTGGGCGCCTTTGCCTTCGTGACCGCCACCATCGGCATCAACATTGTCGCCAACTTCGTCTCCCCAGCCTTCGACTTCGCCAACGTCGCCCCCAGCAAAATCAGCTGGCGTGCTGGCGGCATGATCGCGGCGGTGGCTTCGATTTTCATCACGCCGTGGAACCTGTTCAACAACCCCGAAGTGATCCACTACACCCTGGACGTGCTGGCCGCATTCATCGGCCCGCTGTTCGGGATCCTGCTGGTGGATTACTACCTGATCAAAAAACAGCAGATCGACGTCGACGCGCTGTTCAATGACGGGCCTAGCGGGCGCTATTACTACAGCGGCGGCATCAACTGGACCGCGGTCAAAGCGTTGATCCCGGCGACGCTGATGGGCGTGGCGATCACTTTCACGCCGCTGCTGCAACCGATGGCCAACTTTGCCTGGTTTACCGGTTGCTTCCTCGGCGGGGTGTTGTATTTCGCCTTGGCGCGACGCGAGCCGGCCGCGCAGTTGAGCAAAGCGTTGAGCCCGGCCGGTCAGGCCTGATCAACGCAGGGCGGTTTGGGCGCAAGGGCTCGTCGCGCCCCGGCTGGCGGGCCGCAGCAACAGGCCACCGGCCAGCACCAGGCCGCTACCAGCAATGATCAACGCCGGTTGCAGGCCGCCGCTGAAATGGCTGCTCAGCGCCGCCAGCAGGGGCCCGCTGAGCTGGCCCACGGCAAAGCAGGCGGTCAACAGGCCCGCGTTGCGCTGGGTGGCGTGAGGCGCCAGTTCCCGGGAGCGCAGCATCACCAGTTGCATGCAGGCCAGGAACGGTGCACCGCACAGGATCACCCCCAGCGCCAGCCCTGGCCCACTGCCCAGCAGACAGGCAAACACCCCGGCGGCTTGCAGCCAGAGCGTACCGATCAGCCAGCGGCCGGTGCTGTTCGGGTTGGGGCGACGCAGGCTGACCAGCAAAACTCCGGTGGCCGCAGCCAGGCCAAAGCAGGGCCAGAACAGGTCGGCCAGCCATTGTCCGTGGAACTGCGCCGAGGCCATTTGCGACAGGAACGTGGCCGGAATGATGTAGCCCACGCCGTACAGGGCGTACACCACTCCGAGCCGAGCGATGCCACGGTTCGGTGACGCACTGACCGGCACTGCTACGGGCGCGGCTGCGGCCGGTCGAGGCAGGATCGGCAAGATCATCAGCAACATCGCCAAGGCCACGCCGGCATACACCAACCACAGGGTCGCGGAGGTCTGCCCCAGCAGGTTCGAGCCCAACGCCAACAAACCTGTCAGGAAAATCCCCAAGCCCGGTCCGGCAAACACCAGGGCACCGAGCCGTGGCCGTCCCGCCGCTGCGGCCAAGGGTTGGCTCAGGGCGGTGATCATCACCATCACCCAGGCGCTCGCCACGCCGGTGCCGAAGCGCAACACCAGGTGCGGCCAGAAGCCCCAGGCCCAGAACGAC
Organism: Pseudomonas sp. H3_A02; assembly: GCF_054671965.1. Lineage (NCBI taxonomy): Bacteria > Pseudomonadati > Pseudomonadota > Gammaproteobacteria > Pseudomonadales > Pseudomonadaceae > Pseudomonas > Pseudomonas sp. H3_A02. The sequence continues at coordinate 6,071,374 of NZ_CP162807.1, read as the reverse complement.
GCCAGGGTCAGCAGCACGCACAGCCACAGGCCGCCGAGCAACCGTCGCCGCACCTGTTCCGGGCGCCGGGCGAACATGGCGTCCAGCGCGCCGAGGAAATATCCCAGGTAGTTGGCGGCGGCAATCAGACCGGCGGCGGTCAAGTCGACCTGACCTTCGCCGATCAAATGAGGTAACTGCGGTGTGAGGGCGAAGCGGCCAATGCCCATGGCCATCATCAGCGCGATGAAACTGCCGAGCAGGCGAATAAGAGGTGACATGGTCGTTCTCCGGGTGTCGGGGCGAATGACCGTCAGGCTAGGACTGATTGACTTTCATTAAAAATGAATAATAGTGAGTAACTTGTTCTTTTTTGGAGAAGGTCATGGAGTTCAGCCAACTGCGGATTTTTCAGGCCGTGGCCGAGGAGGGTTCCATCACCCGGGCCGCCGAGCGCTTGCACAGGGTGCCGTCGAACCTGTCGACCCGGCTCAAGCAGCTGGAAGAGCAGCTGGGCGTGGACCTTTTCCTGCGCGAGCGTCAGCGTTTGCAGTTGTCGCCGGCAGGAAAAGTCCTGCTGGACTATGCGGCCAAGCTGTTCGCCTTGCACGACGAGGCCCATGCCGCCGTGCAGGGCGGGCAGCCAGCCGGGGATTTCCTGCTGGGCACGATGTACAGCACGGCGGCGACGCATTTGCCGGACCTGCTGGCGGCGTATCACCGGGCGTATCCGGCGGTGAACCTGCAAGTGCAGTCCGGGCCGAGTGGCGAGTTGTTTGAAGGGTTGCTCACCAATCGGCTCGATGCGGCGCTGGTGGATGGTCCGCTGGAGTTGGCGGGGCTGGATGGCGTGCCGTTGTGCGACGAGCGGTTGGTGCTGATCACCGAGGCCGATCACCCGCCGGTGCGCAGTGCGCTGGATGTGCAGGGTCGCGCGGTGTTCACGTTCCGGCGTGGTTGCTCGTACCGGATGCGCTTGGAAGCCTGGTTTGCCCATGACCATGCAACCATGGGCCGGGCGATGGAAATCGAGTCTTACCAAGGGATGCTGGCGTGTGTGATCGCCGGGTCCGGGGTGGCGTTGATGTCTGAGTCGATGCTGGCCAGCCTGCCGGGCCGCGAGCGGGTGACGGTGCATCCGCTGGCAGAGCCGTTTGCCAGCGCCACCACCTGGCTGATGTGGCGCAAAGGCATGGTCGGGGCCAACCTGAACGCCTGGATCGAATTGCAACAACAGGCCTGGCCGCGAGCGCCAATGATCACGGCGCAATCGGCTTGAACTCCGGGAGGTGGATTTGGATCAATTCAGTAACAGATCATTGCAAACTGAGACGAGCATTGCGTAGAACATCGGACTATTATCAGTGCGAAGGGGCCACAGAAATCTGCCGCTCGCACCACCCTGAGGGGGCACCACGATGAAAGAGAAAATCCAGAACTGGCTTCACGACTTGGGTGTCGCGCTTGGCCTGATCGAGCCGCCGATGCAACCGGTACCGATCCGCACCGATGACGAGCAACGCCGCCGCCAACCGCGCCGCCGGTAAACACACCGCAGAATTTGGAGAGATCGCAGCTCCGGACCATTTCAATTGAGATGGGCCGGAACTGCGATCTTTTTATTTCTGAAGACAGAATCTGTGGGAGCGAGCTTGCTCGCGATGACGGGGGAACATTCAACAGGTGTGTTGCCTGTACAGCCGCTATCGCGAGCAAGCTCGCTCCCACAGGGGTTTTCATTGCCAAGGGTTGTCGGTCAAACCGCCTTGGTTACCACACCCGGCCGTGGCGCCAACACACTCACCAGCACAAAACTCACCAGCGCCACGCTCAGGCTGTAGTAGATCGGCGTGTTCGCGTCCAGACCGTCCTTGAGCATGAAGAACAGTGCGGTCAAGAAGCCCAGCGACATGCTGGTGATCGCGCCGGCGGTGGTGGCGCGTTTCCAGTAGATGGCGCCGATCAGTGGGATCAGCATGCCGCCCACCAACAGGTTGTAGGCCAGGGTCAGGGCGCTGATGACGTCGCTGACCACCAGGGCGATCACCAGGACCACCGCCCCCATCAGCAGGGTCGCGATGCGGTTCTCGTGGACATCGCCACTGCCGCTCTCACGGCCCTGGCGCAGACGGGGCAGCAAGTCCTGGACGACCGTGGTGGACGCCGCGAGCAAGCCCGCTGCGGCGGTGGACATCAAGGCCGCCAGGGCCGCGGCGATCACCAGCCCGCGAATACCGTTGGGCAGGCTGGTCTGCACCACGCTGGCGAAAGCGTTGTTGACGTTCGCAAGGTCCGGCAGCAAAACCTTGGCCGCCATGCCGATCAACGCCCCGGCCAGGCCGTACAGCACGCAGTACAGGCCGGCTGCGGTGCCGGCCACTTTGGCCACGCCTTCGCTGCGAGCAGTGAACACCCGCTGCCAGATGTCCTGGCCGATGAAGATGCCGAAGAAGTAGATCAGGAAGTAGGTGAGGATGGTGTCCCAGCCAATGGCGGTGAAGTCGAAGTAGCTGGCCGGCAGCTTGGCCACCATCGTGTCCCAGCCGCCGGCGTCGACGATGGACATCGGCATCAGCAAGAACACCAGACCCACGGTCATGATCAAGAATTGCACGATGTCGGTGAGGGTCAGCGACCACATGCCACCGATGGTGGAATACAGCACCACCACGCCACCGCCCACCAGGATCGACACCCAGAACGGCAGGCCGAACAGCACCTGCATCACGGTGCCGATGGCGATGGTCGAGGTGGCACCGATCATCAGCGCATACACCAGCATGATCAGCGCACTGGCCTGGCGCGCGGCCGGGTTGTAGCGGCGCTCCAGCACTTGGGTCACGGTGTAGATCTTGAGCTTGAGCAACGGCTTGGCGAGGAACAGGCTCAGGCCGACGATGCCCAGGCCAATGGCGCCGCACAGCCAGAACCCGGAAATGCCATAGACGTAGCCCAGGCGCACGGTGCCGATGGTGGACGCACCGCCCAGGACGGTGGCGGCCATGGTGCCCAGGTAAAAGCCCGGGCCGAGGTTGCGCCCGGCGACCAGGTAGTCGTCACGGGTCTTGGCGCGGCGCATGCCGTACCAGCCGAGGGCGATCATGCCTGTGGCGTAGATGAGAACGACGATTAAGTCCAAAGCCATGGTGGCGTGTCTCCGATTGTCTTTTTTATATGGGACGAGGCGGTGCTGTCCCTGGCACTGCAGCCTCAGTGCGAACGAGCTGTTGTGGCGAGGGAGCAAGCTCCCTCGCCACAGGTATTTCGTTGATCTCGGGTCAGGCGGTCTGTCTGAGGGAGGGTTTATCGATTGGCTCCGAAGCATCCTGGCTTCGCGGATCCCCCGGCCCATACACCGCCGCCGGCTCTGGAAACAGCCCCAGCAACGCCAGGTACACCACCGAGGCCAGGCCCAGGGTCACCGGCAGGCTGATGTCGATCCCGCCGGCCAGTTCCCCCAGCGGCCCGACGAACTGCCCCGGCAGGTTGACGAAGCACAACCCCACCAACGCGCTGGGAATCCACGCCCCCAGGCCGCGCCAGTTCCAGCCGTGGCTGAACCAGTAGCGCCCGCCGGTTTCGCCGCGGGTGAATACTTGCAGGTCATCCGGGCAGTAGAAGCCGCGGCGCACCAGCAGGCCGATGATCATGATCACCATCCACGGCGTGGTGCAGGTGATGATCAGCACCGCGAAGGTCGACACGCTCTGCACCAGGTTCGCCGCGAAGCGCCCGATGAAGATGAACGCAATCGACATCACCCCGATCAGCAGCGTCGCCTTGACCCGCGACAGCACCCGTGGGAACACGCTGGACATGTCCAGCCCGGTGCCATACAGCGACGTGGTGCCGGTGGACATGCCGCCAATCACCGCGATCAGGCACACCGGCAGGAAGAACCACCCCGGCGACACCGCCAGCAACCCGCCGACGTAGTTGTTGGCCGCGATGTAGTCCGGCGCCTTGATCGCCACGATGGTGGCGGTGGCGAGGCCGAACAGGAACGGGATCAGCGTCGCCAGTTGCGCGGCGATCACGGCCAGCATGATGCGGCGTTTGGGGGTATTGCGCGGGATGTAGCGCGACCAGTCGCCCAGGAACGCACCGAAGGAAATCGGGTTGCTCATGGCCACCAGCGCCGCGCCGATGAAGGCGGCGTAGAAGCCCGGCTGGCCGAGGCTGACCGTGCCGGCGAACTGGCTGTCGAAGGTCGGTGCGAAGGCGAAAATGCCCAGTAGGAACAGCAGGCTGGCCGCCCACACGGCAATGCGGTTGACCCACAGCATGAAACGGAAGCCGTAGATGCACACCGTCAACACCAGCAGGGCGAACAGGCCGTAGGCCAGGCCCAGGCTCAGGTCGGTTTCCGGTACGCCGACCAGCCGCTTGGCGCCGCCGATCAACGCATCGCCCGAGCTCCACACCGACAGCGAGAAAAACGCGATGGCGGTCAGCAACGAGAGGAACGAGCCGACGATGCGCCCGTGCACGCCGAAGTGCGCACCGGAAGACACCGCGTTGTTGGTGCCGTTGAGCGGGCCGAACAGGCCCATCGGCGCGAGAATGATCGATCCCACCAACACCCCCAGCACAATCGCCCAGACCCCAGCCTGGAACGACAGGCCGAACAGCACGGGGAAACTGCCGAGCACGGCGGTGGCAAAGGTATTGGCGCCGCCGAAGATCAGGCGAAACAGGTCGCCCGGGCCGGCGGTGCGTTCGTGGTCCGGGATCTGTTCGACCCCGTTGGTTTCAATGTGCGTAAGGCTTTTATCGTTATTGTTATTCATGATCTGCTCCGATCATCGAGGCGCACTCATCGTGTGTGAGCGTCGCCTGTTTGGCTAAGGGGGTGGCAGCCCTTCCGGCATTGCGGACAAATGTTCATGACAGGCCAGCCATAGGCCTTGTTGTTCTTGGCGAAACACAATGGTTTCGCGCTCCTGGCTAAGGTGAAGCTCCCCTTGCATGCGCAGCTCGGTGGCCACGTCATGGATGAAAATCGCCACGTCCCCTTGCAGGCTGACGAAGGCGTTGCTCGAGGTACAAGCGAGCACCTCGAAGCCATCCTCGGACCGCCAGCGATCCCACAACGCCTGGTAGGCATCGCGTGACAGCAGGGGCTGTTCGAGGGTGTAGAACACAAAACTCGCATCGGCCGTGAACGCACCGAAGTAGGCGTCGCGGTCATTGCGGGCGAAGGCCGCCACCAGTTTTGCGGCGGCCTCAAGTACTTGATCGTGATCGTTCATGGCGGCGCCTCAGCGATGAACCACGCCGGGCAGCACGCAGAGCATCTCGTACAGCAGGTTGGCGCCCAGCAGCGAGGTGTTGCCGGTGGTGTCGTACGGCGGCGAGACTTCTACCAGATCGCAACCGACCAGGTCGAGGCCCTGGCAGCCACGGACGATTTCGATCGCCTGGATGGTGGTCAGGCCGCCGATTTCCGGGGTGCCGGTGCCAGGCGCCCAGGCCGGGTCGATGCCGTCGATATCGAAGCTCAGGTACACCGGGCCGCCGCCGACTTTCTCGCGCACTTCGGCCATTAGCGGTGCCAGGGATTTGTGCCAGCACTCTTCGGCCTGGACCACGCGAAAACCCTGGTTGCGACTCCAGTTGAAATCATCGGCGGTGTAGCCCTGGGCCCGTAGGCCGATCTGCACCACGCGGTCGCAATCGAGCAGGCCTTCTTCCACGGCGCGGCGGAAGGTGGTGCCATGGGCGATTTTCTCGCCGAACATGTGGTCGTTCACATCGGCATGGGCGTCGATGTGCACCAAGCCGACCTTGCCGTGTTTCTTGTGGATCGCCCGCAGGATCGGCAGGGTGATGGTGTGGTCGCCGCCCAGGGTCAGGGGGATGACGTTGTGTTCGAGGATCTTGTGGTACGACTCTTCGATGATCCGCACCGCGTCCAGCAGGTTGAAGGTGTTGATCGCCACATCACCGATGTCCGCCACTGACAGCGAATCGAATGGCGCGGCGCCGGTGGCCATGTTGTAGGGGCGGATCATCACGGATTCGGCGCGGATTTCGCGGGGGCCGAAGCGGGTGCCGGCGCGCAGGGAGGTGCCGATGTCCAGCGGCACGCCGACGAAGGCAGCGTCGAGGCCGGCAGCGGTTTGCAAATGAGGAAGTCGCATCATGGTGGCGATGCCGCCGAAGCGCGGCATTTCGTTGCCGCCCAGTGGTTGGTGAAGAATCTTGTCCACGGGTAGGGCCTCATCGTTGTTTTATTTATCAGGGGCCGATTCTGCGAAAAGCTTTTGCCGTGAAGAATCGCTGGCGGCAAATACTTAGTTCAGATTTTTCTAAACTAATGCGCGGTGGGGCGATAGACTCGCGATTGATCTGATGAGGTGAAATGGTGGGAGCAAGCCTGTGGGAGCAAGGCTTGCCCGCGATGACGTTCATGCGGTTTCCTCTGGAACCGAGGCCCCTGTATCGCGAGCAAGCTTTGCTCCCACAGATAAATCCCTTCGCCACAGAGTTTGCAGTGTCCTGTCTGTACTTGGAGTTTCCCATGGCCAACGCTCTACCCGACCTGAAACTGCTGCGCATTTTCGTCAGCGTGGTCCGGCACCAGGGGTTCGCCAATGCCCAGCACGAGCTCAACCTGTCCACGTCGGCCATCAGCACCTACATGAGCCAGTTGGAATCGGCCTTGGGCCTGGTGCTGTGTCATCGCGGCCGGGGCGGGTTCAGCCTGACCAGCAAGGGCGAGTTGTTCCACCAGGAAACCCTGCGCCTGTTGGGCGAACTCGAAGGGTTCGAGCAATACGCCGCCGCGCTCAAGGGGGAACTGCGCGGCACGTTGAACCTGGGGGTAATCGATTCGACGGTCAGCGACAAGGCCTTGCCGTTCGCCGAAGCCATCGGTGCCTACAGCCAGGAGCATCCGGCGGTGCATTTGCATCTATCCGTCATGAGCCCTTACGAGCTGCAACTCGGCGTGCAGGACAACCGCCTGGACCTGGCCATCGGTGCGTTTTCCACGCGCATGAGCGGGCTGGTCTACATGCCGCTGTACCGCGAGCAGCACTGGTTGTATTGCAGCAACCGCCACCCGTTGTTCAGCGAGCGGCGCATTCCTGAACAAGTCATCACCCAGCAGCGCATGGTCGGGCGCGGTTACTGGAGCCAGGCTGAACTGGCCCGCCACGGCTTCAAGCACAGCGCGGCGACGGTGGAGAGCATGGAGGCGCAGTTGATCCTGGTACTGTCCGGTGCCTATGTCGGTTACTTGCCTGAGCACTACGCCCAGGCTTGGGTCGACAAGGGCGACTTGCGCGTGCTGCTGCCGGCGACCTTCGGTTATCAGGCGCCGTTTTCGATGATCGTGCGCCGTGGTCGCAGCCGCGAGCCGTTGATCCAGACCTTCCGTGACTTGCTCAAAGCTCAACTGAATCAGGCCTGACCATGTCCAGAATCCAATGCCCGCGTTGCCAACGACCGCAGAGCCATTGCCTGTGCCCGTTGATTCCCAGCCTCGACAGCCGCACCCGCGTCTTGCTGCTGCAGCATCCCAGCGAAGTGGACCATGCCTTGAACACCGCCCGGCTGGCGGCGTTGGGGCTGCGCAATGCCGAGCTGATCGTGGGCGAGGTGTTCGAGGATTTGCCCCGGTTGCTCGATCAGCCGGGTTATCAGGCGCGGTTGTTGTTTCCCGCTGATGATGCGCAGCCGCTGCACGCCTACGAGCCGTCCGATGAGCCGCTGCTGTTGGTCGTACCCGACGGTACCTGGCGCAAGGCGCGCAAGTTGCTGCACCTCAACCCGCTGCTGGCGGCACTGCCAAGGGTGACGTTGGCGGAGGGCGGTGTGTCCCGCTACCGCTTGCGCAAGGCGCCCGGGCCGGGGGCGTTGTCGACGGTGGAGGCGATTGTCCAGGCGTTGCAAGTCCTGGAAGCGCCGGAGAGCTTCGAACCTTTGCTGAGGCCGTTCGAGGCGTTGATCGAGGGGCAGATTGCGGCGATGGGGGCGGAAACGTTTCGGCGTAATCATGCTGAAAAATAGGGTGTGGTTGCCGGCCTCATCGCGAGCAAGCTCGCTCCCACAGTTGATCTTCTGTGCCCACAAAATGTGTGATCAGCACAGGCCACTGTGGGAGCGAGCTTGCTCGCGATAGCGGTAGAACAATCAATGAAAGTCTCAGCTCAAGGCTTACCGCTCGCGCATCGCCTCGGTCCGCGCCTTCAACACTGGCTTGAGCAGGTAATCCAGGACACTTTTCTCCCCGGTGATGATGTCCACTGTCGCGACCATTCCCGGAATGATCAGCAACGGCTTGGCATCCCCGCCCAAGTGGTTTTTGTCGGTGCGCACCTGGATCAGGTAGAAGCTGTTGCCCTTGTCATCGGTAATGGTGTCGGCGCCAATCAGTTCGAGCTTGGCACTGAGCCCGCCATAGATCGTGTAGTCGTAGGCGCTGAACTTGACCATGGCTTTCTGGCCCGGGTGCAGGAACGCCACGTCTTGGGGGCGGACCTTGGCTTCGATCAGCAGGTTGTCTTCCAGGGGCACGATTTCCACCATGTCATTGCCCGGCTGCACCACGCCGCCGATGGTGTTGACCTTCAGTTGCTTGATCACCCCATGCACCGGCGAGACCACGGTTGTACGGGTCACGCGGTCGTCGATGGCGATGCTCGAGGCGGTGATCTTCGACAGTTCGGTGCGTTTCTCGTTGAGGTCCTTGGCCGCCTCGGAGCGGAAGGTCTGTTCCGATTCGTCGATCTTGCTCTTGATCTCGTTGATCGCCGATTCGGCCCGGGGAATCGCCAGGGTGGTGGCGTTGAGCGAACCGCGGATCTCCACCGCGCTGCGCTTGAGCCGCAGGATCTCCACCGGCGATACCGCTCCGGTGCGCACCAAGGGGGCGGACATGTTCATTTCTTCCTGCAGCAAGGCCAGGGCGGAGCTGAACTGACCTTGCTTGGAGCGAAACTCTGCCAGTTCCTGGGTCTTCTGCCGCAGTTGTTCGGTCAGGGTGCGTTGTTCGCTGGCCAGGCGCCGCTGGCGTTGTTCATACAGCGAGCGCTCGTCCTCGGCCACTTGCGGGGCCTTGGCGGTGACCTCTGCCGAAAGCGCGAACGGCCGCCCCTCGGCCTCGGCCGACAGGCGCTCGACCTGGGCTGTCAGCGCATAGCGGTCAGCCTCGCTCTCGCCCTTGTTCGACAGGAACCGTGTATCGTCCAGACGCAGCAGGGTGTCGCCCTTGTTCACCATTTGGCCTTCGCGCACGAATATCTCGGTGACGATGCCGCCCTCCAGGTTCTGGATCACCTGGATCTTGCTTGACGGAATCGCCTTGCCTTCGCCGGTGGTGACTTCCTGCAAGACCGCAAACTTTGCCCAGACCAGCCCGCTGACGATCAACCCGGCCGCCAGCCACACGGTAACCCGCGAGCGCCGGGGCGAATCCTGCAGCGTGGCGCCGGCAGTTTCCGGCATGAACTCGCTTTCGGCGCTTTTGCTGAAACTGCCGAAGTAGCTTCGGGCGGCTGAATCCGGGGTTTGAGCAGACATGGGGCGGTACCCGTTGGTTAAGTGAAATAAAGCCGAACACACATCTGTGGCTTGAAAGAGGTATCTGTGGGAGCAAGGCTTTTGTGGGAGCAAGGCTTGCCCGCGATACAGGCGCCTCGGTTCCAGTGAGACCGCATCAGCTTCATCGCGGGCAAGCCTTGCTCCCACACAAACCTGTTCCCACACAAACCTTGCTCCCACAGGTTGCGGTGTTGTTTCTATACCGCTGCGGAGCCTACCCGTCCCTTGCGCAGCGCATCGATCACCGCGTCCTTCGGCCCATCCGCCACGATCCGGCCGTTATCCAGCACCACCAGGCGGTCCACCAGGCTCAGCATCGAGGTGCGGTGGGTGACCAGCAGCACGGTCTTGCCCTGCACGTGGGTGTGAAGCTTCTGCCGCAAAACGTCTTCACTGCTGTTGTCCATGGCGCTGGTGGGTTCGTCCAGCAGCAGGATCGGTGGGTCGAGCAGCAAGGCCCGGGCCAGCAGCACGGCTTGGCGTTGGCCGCCGGACAGCAGCTGCCCGCGCTCGCCCACCGGCCGGTCAAAACCTTGGGGGTGCTGGCGCGCCAGTTCGGTGACACCGGTCAGCTCCGCCACTTCCAGCATGCGCGCATCACTGATGTAGCGGGCGCCCAGGGTGAGATTATCCCGCAGGCTGCCGGCCAGCAGCGGCAGGTCATGGGCGACGTAGCCGATCTGTTGGCGCAGGTCGGCGACGTCCAGTTGCCGCAGGTCCAGCCCGTCCAGCAGCAACTGGCCTTCCTCTGGTGCATAGAAACCCATCACCAGGCGCGCCAGGGTGCTCTTGCCCGAGCCGCTGCGGCCGATGATCCCGACCCGTTCGCCGGGCTTGAGGCTGAAGCTGACGCTCGCCAGCGCTGGGGCGCTCTGGCCGTTGTAGTGGAAGGTCACGCCGCTGACGTCCAGTGCGCCCTGCAACTGGGTGCGATCCAGCGGCCGCTGCTTGGCGTCACGCTCCTGGGGCAACGCCATCAGGGCGTCGGTGCTGCGCATAGTGAGCTGGGCTTGCTGGTAGCGGGTGATCAGCCCGGCGATCTGCCCGAGGGGGGCGAGGACCCGGCTGCCGAGCATGTAGGTCGCCACCAGCGCGCCGACGCTGAGGTTGCCGGCGATGATGCTGTAGACCCCGGCGACGATGGTCGCCATGCCCGCCAGTTGTTGCAGGAACAAGGTGCCGTTGGTCGCCAGCGCCGAGAGGTTGCGCGCATGGCTGTCCAGGCGGGTGAGGGCGCCGTGGGTGCTTTCCCAATGATGCTGGCGCTCGCTTTCGGCGCTGCAGGCCTTGAGGGTTTCCAGGCCGCCGAGGGTTTCGATCAGCAGGGCCTGGCGCTGGGCGCCGAGGGCCAGGCTTTTTTCCACGGTGTCGCGCAGGCGCGCCTGGATGATCATCGCGAAAACAATGGTGATCGGAAACGCCACCACGGGAATCACCACCAGCCAGCCGCCCAGCAGGCCGATCACGATTAGCATCAGCAGGGCGAAGGGCAGGTCGATCAGGCTGGTGAGGGTCACCGCCGTGAGGAATTCGCGCAGGCCCTGAAAGTCGTGGATGCTCTGGGCGAAGCCGCCGATGGTCACCGGCTTGGCCTTCATCGCCATGCCGGTGATGCGTTCGAACAGCGTCGCGGAAAGAATCACGTCGGTTTTCTTGCCGGCGGTGTCCAGCAGATGGGCGCGTACCACCCGCAGCACCAGTTCGAAACCGGTGCCGATCAACAGCCCCACGGCCAGCACCCACAAGGTCGACGTGGCCTGGTTCGGCACCACGCGGTCGTAGGTCTGCATGACGAACAGCGGCACCATCAGCCCCAGCAGGTTGATCAGGAAACTCGCCAGGATCGCGTCGCTGTACAGCCAGCGCGACAGTTTCAGGGTGTCGCGAAACCACGCCTCGACCCGTGGCACCAGCGGGGCGCGCAGGTCTTCGAGTTCATGACGCGGCCGGGCGAATAGCGCCTGGCCGCTGTAATCGTTGATCAGTTCCTCGCGGCTGACCCACTGTTCGCCACCCTCGGCTTCGCTGGGCAGGATCAGTGCCTTGCCATCTTCGCCCCAGCGCCGCAATACCGCGCAGCGCCCACCCGCCAGGATCAGCATCACCGGCAGGTTCAGGGGTGAGATGTCCGCCAGCTCACGACGCAGCAGCCGCGCCTGCAAGCTCGCCCGGGCCGCTGCGCGGGGCAGCAGGTCCAGGCTCAAGCGTTGGTGCGCCATAGGGAGCCCGGCGCTGAGGCTGGCGCGACTGACCGTCGCGCCATGGAGTTTGCAGAGGATCAGCAGGCCGTCCAGCAAGGGATCATCGAAGTTCAGGCGCGGATCGGCGCCGGGGATTGTGGGTTCCATGCTGGTCACGTCGGTCGCTCCCATTTGTGTGGAGGGGGGCTACTTCAGTTCCGGCAGCCGTGCCTGGTTCTTGACTTCGGTTTGCGCGACCGTATCGGCAGGCAGCACGATCCGTTGTTTGTGCAACAGCAGGCCCATGTTCGCCAGCACCCGGTACATCGAGTACTCCTCGGTGTAACGCACTTCGGTGTAGCGACGGTTGGCGTTGTACAGCTCGTTTTCGCTGTCGAGCACGTCGAGCAAGGTCCGTTGGCCGAGACCGAACTGATCCTGGTACGCGGCACGCACGCGGGAAGTGGTTTCGGCGTATTCGCGGGCGGTGGGGGTCTGTTTGCGGGCGTTGAGCATCGCGTTCCAGGCCAGCCGCGTGTCTTCGTTGAGCTGGCGCAGGGCATTGTTGCGGATGTCCATGGCCTGGTTGATCTGGTGGGCGTTGGATGCCAGCCGTGCCTTGTCGCTGCCACCGCGGAACAGGTTGTAGTTCATCACCACGCCGACCCGCCAGTTGTTGTCGTGGCCTTCTTCGCCGCCGAGGTTGTTGTTGGCGCCCACCGCCGCTTCGGCATCGAAGCGCGGGTAGAACGGCGACTTCGCCACTTCATATTGGCTCTCGGCGGACTGTATGTCGGCCTGGGCCGATTTCAGGTAGGGGTTGTTATCCACCATGCTTTGCTGGGCTTCGCGCAGGTCGGCGGGGATTTCGCCTTTGGTCGAGGGCGGCGTTTCCAGCTCATCGGGCATGCGCCCGACCACGCTGTAGAAGTTCGCCTCGGCGTCGGCCAGGTCCACCTGGGCGGTGTCGTAGTTGTTTTCCGCCAGGGCGCGACGGGCATTGGACTGGTCGGAGTCGGCCGTACTGCCCACCCCGCGCTCGGTGCGCAAGCCGATCTGGTCGTTGACCCGCAGGTGCGCCTGCAGGTTGTTCTTGGCCAGGGTCACCAGCTCGCGACGCTTGAGCACTTCCAGGTAGACCTCGATGGTGCGCAGTGCCAGATCCTGGGCAGTGCCCTGGGCGTAATAGGCCCGGGAGTTGACCACGCCTTGGGTGCGCTGCACTTCATTGGCGGTGTTGAAGCCGTCGAAGATCATCTGCCGCAAGCGCAGCTCCGATTGGGTGTAGGTCAGGATATTGGTGTGGTGGTTGCCCAGCGCCCGGGTGTTGGTGTTGTCGCTGTAGCCACGGCCATAACCGGCATTGAGATCCACCGACGGGAAAAAGCCCCCTCTGGCGACCTTGACGTCTTCATTGGCCGACAGACGGCTGTCCACCCGTTGCGCCAGTTCCGGGTGAGTCGCGATGGTGCTCTGGATCGCTTCGGTCAATGACATGGCCTGCGCCTGAGAAGAGCAGGCCATGGCCAGCAAAACCGCGCTGCAGAGGGGGGTTAGAACGCGCATGGGGTGCATCTCCTGAGGTCTGTAGTGCTTCGCTTGTCGCCAAAATATTGACGTGTTTAAGATCAAAACCGTTTCAACCTTGTAACAACACAGCTAAGAACATCCTGAGCAAAACCTAAGAAGAATTTCTCATAAGGCTTATTCCGAAAAAAACTTATGTACTTAAAAAAAACCGGCACATTGTTCAAAGCGAAAGCCTTTGAATCTGCGGGTTCTGACGGATTTTAGGCGTCAATAAAAGTTCCATTCAGCTTTTTAAGCGACGTGAAGAAGTGCCGAAAGGGCGATGTGAGAAGCGGTTTTTTGTGACGGTTTTTTGTCGTTTAGGCGAAATGCCAGCACCTTCTGCTATCCCGAAAGCTGGCAGATTTTCCAGCTTTTTTGGTCGCCAAACCTAAGGACGAATTCTTCACCCAGACAGGTGCCGATTGCGGTCGGCAACGGAGGAAATGCACATGGCAGCGCTCATCGGTATCGTCAGCAAAGTAGTCGGGCAAGTTTTCGCAGAAGCGGCCGGTGGCCTGCGGCGGCCTTTGGTCGAAGGCGATCGGCTCTATGCCGGCGAACACTTGGTCACCGGTGCCGAAGGGGCCGTGGCGGTTCATCTGCAGAACGGCCAGTCATTGACCCTGGGCCGCGGAAGCGACCTGACTCTGACCCCGCAGCTGCTGGCCAACCATGCGCCTCATGTCGATACGCCCGACACGACGACGCCGAGTGACGCGCAACTGACCGATGTGCAAAAGCTGCAGCAAGCCATCGCCGCCGGAGCCGACCCGACCCAGACCGGTGAAGCCACCGCTGCTGGCCCCGAAGGTGGTAACCCGGGGGGCGTGGGCGGTGGGCACAGTTTTGTGCTGTTGGAAGAAGTTGGCGGGGAGGTCGATCCGCTGATCGGTTTCCCGACGGCCGGGTTCAATGGGATTCCCGAGTTTCCGCAGCTACGCCTGGCCGGTGACCCGGATAACACTGGCGACGATGCAACCGTGCCGCCAGTGACCCCTGAGACGCCGGACAACCCCGTGACCCTCGACGGGGTCAACGTCGAGGGCGGCGAGCTGACTACCAACGAGGCCAATCTGGCCGATGGTTCGGCCAGCAATCCGGGGGCGCTGGTGCAAAATGGCACCTTCACGGTGTCCGCGCCTGACGGGCTGAGCAGCCTGAGCATCGGCGGCATCAACGTGATCAGCGGCGGTGTGCCCGCAGGCTTTCCTCAAACCATCACCTCGGCGCTGGGCAACACGTTGACCATCACCGGTTATGACCCGGCTACGGGAGTGGTCAGCTACACCTACACCCTGACGGACAATGAAACCCATCCTGCCGGTGGCGGTGCCAATAACATTACCGAGCAGTTCCCAGTGGTGGCCGTCGACACTGACGGCGATACGGCCACCGGCACCCTGGACGTCAACATCACCGATGACGTGCCCCAGGCGATTGATGACAGCCACGCCAGCACGGCGTCGGAAACCCTGGTCACTCTTACCGGCAACGTATTGCCCAACGACCACCAGGGCGCCGACCGGATCCCCACCGGCCCCGACAGCGGGCCGATCATTGGCGGGACGTTCACCGGCACCTACGGCACGCTGGTGCTCAACCCCAACGGCACGTACACCTACACCCTGAACACCAGCGACCCGCAATTCGTCGCGTTGCATGGCGGGGGCAGCGGCACCGAAACCTTCACCTACACCCTGACCGACGCCGACGGCGACACCAGCACCGCGAACCTGGTATTGCAGGTGCACAACAACGACGATCCGGTGGTGTTGGTGGGCTTGGATGCTGAAGGCGGTGAGCTGTCGTTGCAGGAGAAAAACCTCAGCGACGGCAGCAGCCCGGACGCGTCGGCCCTGACCCAAAGCGGCACCTTTACCGTGACCGCGTTGGACGGTGTGCAGACCCTGAGCGTGGGGGGGATCAATGTGGTTGTAGGTGGTGTGGCAGCGGGTTTCCCTCAGTCCATCACCACCGCACTGGGCAACACCCTGACCATCACTGGCTACGACGCCGCTACCGGTGTAGTGAGTTACAGCTACACCTTGCTGGACAACGAAGCTCATCCAAATGCCAATGGCGCCAACAGCGTTAGCGAGCAATTCGCCGTAGTTGCCACCGACGACAACGGCACCACCGCCAACGGCAATTTGGACGTGAACATCGTCGACGACCTGCCCAAGGCCGTAGATGACAGCAACGCCAGCACGGCTTCGGAAACCCACCTGACCCTGACCGGCAGCGTCCTGACCAACGACACCCAAGGGGCGGACCCTGTAGCGTCCGGCCCAATCACCCCCGGCACCTTCACTGGCACTTACGGCACCCTGGTGCTCAACGCCGACGGCTCCTACACCTACACCCTCAACACTGCCGATGCCGACTTCAAAGGTTTACATGGCGGCGGCAATGGCAGCGAAACCTTCACCTACACCCTGACCGACGCTGATGGCGACACCAGCACCGCGAACCTGGTGCTGCAAGTGCACAACAACGACGATCCGGTGATCATCACCGGCCTCGACACCGAGGGTGGTGAGCTGTCGTTGCAGGAGAAAAATCTCAGCGATGGCAGCAGCCCGGATGCATCGGCTCTGACTCAAAGCGGGACGTTCACCGTGACCGCGTTGGATGGTGTGCAGACCCTGAGCGTGGGTGGCATTAATGTGGTGACGGGTGGCGTAGCAGCCGGTTTCCCACAATCGATCACCACTGCTCTGGGCAACACCCTGACCATCACCGGCTTCAACGCCGCTACCGGTGTAGTGAGTTACAGCTACACCTTGCTGGACAACGAAGCCCATCCAAACGCCAACGGCGCCAACAGCGTTAGCGAGCAATTCGCCGTAGTTGCCACTGACGACAACGGCACCACCGCCAACGGCAATTTGGACGTGAACATCGTCGACGACCTGCCCAAGGCCGTAGATGACAGCAACGCCAGCACGGCTTCGGAAACCAACCTGACCCTGACCGGCAGCGTGCTGACCAACGACACCCAAGGTGCAGACCATGTAGCGTCCGGCCCAATCACCCCCGGCACCTTCACCGGCACTTACGGCACTCTCGTGCTCAATGCCGACGGTTCCTACACCTACACCCTCAACACTGCCGATGCCGACTTCAAAGGTTTACATGGCGGCGGCAATGGCAGCGAAACCTTCACCTACACCCTGACCGACGCTGATGGCGACACCAGCACCGCGAACCTGGTGCTGCAAGTGCACAACAACGACGACCCAGTGATTATCACTGGCCTCGACACCGAGGGCGGTGAGCTGTCGTTACAGGAGAAAAATCTCAGCGATGGCAGCAGCCCGGATGCATCGGCCCTGACTCAAAGCGGGACGCTCACGGTGACCGCGCTGGATGGTGTGCAGACCCTGAGTGTGGGTGGCATCAATGTGGTGACGGGCGGCGTAGCAGCCGGTTTCCCACAATCGATCACCACTGCTCTGGGCAACACGCTGACCATCACCGGCTACAACGCCGCTACCGGTGTGGTGAGTTACAGCTACACCTTGCTGGACAACGAAGCCCATCCAAACGCCAACGGCGCCAACAGCGTTAGCGAGCAATTCACCGTAGTTGCCACCGACGACAACGGCACCACCGCCAACGGCAATTTGGACGTGAACATCGTCGACGACCTGCCCAAGGCCGTAGATGACAGCAACGCCAGCACGGCTTCGGAAACCCACCTGACCCTGACTGGCAGCGTGCTGACCAACGACACCCAAGGCGCGGACCCTGTAGCGTCCGGCCCAATCACCCCCGGCACCTTCACTGGCACTTACGGCACCCTGGTGCTCAACGCCGACGGCTCCTACACCTACACCCTCAACACCGCCGATGCCGACTTCAAAGGCTTGCACGGCGGCGGCAATGGCAGCGAAACCTTCACCTACACCCTGACCGACGCCGACGGCGACACCAGCACCGCGAACCTGGTGCTGCAAGTGCACAACAACGACGATCCGGTGATCATCACCGGCCTCGACACCGAGGGCGGTGAGCTGTTGTTGCAGGAGAAGAACCTCAGCGACGGCAGCAGTCCGGACGCATCGGCTCTGACTCAAAGCGGCACGTTCACGGTGACGGCGCTGGACGGTGTGCAGACGTTGAGCGTGGGCGGCATCAATGTGGTTATGGGTGGTGTGGCAGCGGGTTTCCCTCAGTCCATCACCACGGCGTTGGGCAACACTCTGACCATCACCGGCTTCAACGCCAGCACGGGCGTGGTCAGCTACAGCTACACCTTGCTGGACAACGAAGCCCATCCAAACGCCAACGGCGCCAACAGTGTTAGCGAGCAATTTGCCGTAGTTGTCACCGATGACAACGGCACCACCGCCAACGGCAATCTGGACGTGAACATCGTCGATGACTTGCCAACCGCTCATGCTGACTCCGCCTCGGTGGATGAAGGCGGGACGGTCAGTGGCAACGTCCTGAACAACGATGAAGGCGGTGCCGACGGGCCGGCTGCGAGCGGTGCGGTGATCGGCGTGCGTGCTGGCAACGACACCTCGACCCCGGCGATTGGCGGCCTGAATACCCAGATCAACGGCACCTACGGCTACCTGACCCTGGACGCCAACGGCAACGCCGTCTACCACAGCAACCCGAACACCGTCAGTGCCCCAGGTGCAACCGATGTTTTCACCTACACCGTGCGCGACGCCGATGGCGATGAAAGCACCACCACCATCACCATCGATGTTCATGACGTCTGCCTAGTCGCCACGCCCGACCAAGAAATCAGTGTCTACGAAAAAGCCCTCGACCTGAACCAGGACGGCCAGGACCTGGCTCCCGGCACCGTCACCGGCAGCGCTCCGAGCGCCACCAGCGAGACCGCCAGCGGCAGCCTCGTCGGTTCGATCAGCGGTGCCGTGGGCGCAGTAACCTTCGCGCTGGTGGGCAACGCTACGGGTGCTTACGGTCAACTGTCGCTTCAGCCTGACGGTTCGTATACCTACACCCTGACCTCGCCAGCCACCACCACGCCTCACGCCAACGATGGCCCGAATGTGCTGAGCGAAAGCTTCACCTATCAGGCCACGGATTCCTTGGGCAACACGGTCACCAGCACCATTGTCATCGACATCGTCGACGACGTGCCCAACGCCCATGCCGATTTTGCCTCGGTACTGGAGGGTGGCACGGTCAGCGGCAATGTGCTGGACAACGACGTGCTTGGCGCGGACGGTGGCATGGTGATTGGCGTGCGCGCCGGTAATGACACCTCTAACCCTGCTGTCGGTGGCCTCAACAGCCAGATCAACGGCACTTACGGCTACTTGACCCTGGACGCCAACGGCAACGCCGTCTACCACAGTAATCCGAACACCGTCAGCGCCCCGGGCGCGACCGATGTCTTCACCTACACCGTGCGTGACGCCGACGGCGACGAAAGCACCACCACCATCACCATCGATGTCCATGAAAGCTGCCTCGTTGCCACATCGGACCAGGAAATCAGCGTCTACGAAAAAGCCCTCGACCTGAACCAGGACGGCCAGGACCTGGCCCCCGGCACCGTCACCGGCAGCGCTCCGAGCGCCACCAGCGAGACCGCCAGCGGCAGCCTCGTCGGTTCGATCAGCGGTGCCGTGGGCGCAGTAACCTTCGCGCTGGTGGGCAACGCTACCGGTGCTTACGGTCAACTGTCGCTTCAGCCGGACGGTTCGTATACCTACACCCTGACCTCGCCAGCCACCACTACGCCTCACGCCAACGATGGCCCGAATGTCCTGAGCGAAAGCTTCACCTACCAGGCCACGGACTCCTTGGGCAACACGGTCACCAGTACTATCGTTATCGACATCGTCGACGATGTGCCCAAGGCCCACTGCGATTTCGCCTCGGTGGTAGAGGGCGGGACAGTCAATGGCAACGTGCTGGACAACGATGTACTCGGTGCCGACGGCGGTGCAGTCATCGGTGTGCGTGCCGGTAACGACACCTCGACCCCGGCCATCGGCGGCCTGAACAGCCAGATCAACGGCACCTACGGCTACCTGACCCTGGATGCCAACGGCAACGCGGTCTACCACAGCAACCCCGACGCTGTTGGCGCCCCCGGCGCGACCGATGTCTTCACCTACACCGTGCGTGATGCCGATGGTGATGAGAGCACCACGACCGTCACCATTGACGTGCACAACAGCTGCCTCGTCGCGGAAACCGACCACGACATTACCGTCTACGAAAAAGCCCTCGACCTGAACCAGGACGGCCAGGACCTGGCCCCCGGCACCGTCACCGGCAGTGACCCGAGCGCCACCGGTGAAACCGCCAGCGGTAGCTTGGTCGGGTCGGTCAGCGGGGCCACGGGCGCCGTCACCTTCACCCTGGTGGGCAACGCCACGGGTGCCTACGGCCAGTTGTTGCTCCATCCTGATGGTTCGTACACCTACACCCTGACCTCGCCAGCTACGACGACGCCCCACGCCAATGATGGCCCGAATGCTCTGAGCGAAAGTTTCACCTACCAGGCCACGGACTCCCTGGGCAACAGCACCACCGGCAGCCTCGTGGTGAGCATTGTCGATGATGTGCCAAAGGCCGTTGCGTCCGAGCGTTCGGTCACGGCGGTGGAGGTCGATTCGAACCTGCTGATCGTGCTCGACGTCTCCGGCAGCATGAAAGACGCCTCCGGCGTGCCGGGGCTCTCGCGGATGGAGTTGGCCAAACAGGCGATCAGCGCCTTGCTCGACAAATACGACGACATGGGCGATGTGAAAGTCCAGCTCGTGACCTTCAGCGGCAGCGCCACCGACCAGAGCACCATGTGGGTGGATGTGGCAACTGCCAAGACGCTGATCTCCGCGCTGAACGCGCACGGCGACACCAACTATGATGCTGCCGTAGCGATGGCCAAGACTGCGTTCGCAAATTCCGGCCAACTGACCGGCGCACAGAACGTCGGCTATTTCTTCTCCGACGGCAAGCCGACCTTGGGCGAAATCGGCACGGCAGACGAAACCGCTTGGAAAGCCTTCCTCGACGCCAACGGCATAAAGAACTACGCCATTGGCCTGGGCAGCGGCGTCAGCAATGCTCACCTCGACCCGCTGGCCTACGACGGCAGCGCCCACACCAACACCAACGCGGTAGTGGTCACCGACCTGAACCAGCTCAACTCGGTGCTCTCCGGCACCGTGCAAGGCGCGCCGGTTACCGGCAACCTGTTGGATGAGGGGGGGTCGTTCGGCGCCGATGGCGGGTTTATCAAAAGCCTGGTGGTCGATGGCACCACGTACAGCTACGACCCGACGGCCAACGGTGGTCACGGAGCACTGACCGCCAGCGGCGGGCTCAACCATGGCTCCTTCAATACCGCCACCAATACATTGAGCATCGCCACCGACCACCACGGTACTTTGGTGGTCAACCTGGATACCGGTGCGTTCAGCTACACCTCCCAGACGGCCACCAGCACCTTGATCACCGAGCACATCGGCTACACCGTCAGCGACCATGACGGTGACCTGGCGAGCTCTAACCTGGTGATCAACGTCGTGCCCAACAGCCCTCCGATCGCTGTTGACGACAACATCATCACCAACGTGCTGTCGGGCAACATCGTGATCCCGGGCGAATTGCTGCTGGGTAACGACAGCGACGCCAACGGCGATCCACTCACCGCATCACCCACCAGTTTCAATACCGGATGGGTCGCCAAAGGCGCGGACTTCACCGGCAGCACCGGCACGGCCAGCTTCACCGGCAACAACGTGCAGTCGATCAACCTCAGCCGCAGTGCCTTCGTCGCCAATACCGCGAGCATGACGGCGATGCTGGTGGTCAGCGGTGCACTGGGGATGGTCTCCAACAACAACGCCAACGATGAAGACCGCCTCAACATCAGCCTCAAACAGGGCGAAACCCTCACCCTGGACCACAACCTGTCGGCCGGTCGCATTGCGATGGAGTATTCACTCAATGGCGGGCCCTTCATCGCGATCAACGATGGAGCTTCTTTCACCGCGGCAGCGGATGGCAATTACCAGATCCACGTCACCAACATTGCCAATCCCGGCGGCGGTAATGCCAACGCTGCGGAAAACTATCAACTGACCCTGACGGTCGACTATGCCGGGGCGCAGGACAAAACAGCGGATTACCACGGCAGCTACACCGCCAGCGACAACCACGGCGGCAGTGACAACGCATCGGTAGGCATCAGTTATCAGGCGGGCCATACCCTGACGGGCACCAGTGGCGACGATGTGCTGTTGGCCGGCAACGGCGACGACACCCTCAACGCCGGCGACGGCAACGACATCCTCAGTGCCGGTTCGGGCAACAACACCTTGCATGGCGGGGCAGGGGATGACGTGCTCTACAGCGGCACGGGCAATGACCTGCTCGATGGCGGCAGCGGTAACGACACCGCCAGCTACGCCCATGCCACATCAGCGGTCACGGTGAACCTGGGACTGTTGGCGGCGCAGAACACCCTGGGCGCCGGCACCGACACCCTGGCCGGCATCGAAAACCTCGTCGGCTCGAACTTCAATGACACCCTCACGGGCGATGGCGCCAGCAACCGCATCAACGGCGGACTTGGCAACGACGTGCTCAATGGCGCTGGTGGCGACGACGTGCTGATCGGCGGCTTGGGCAACAACACCCTCACCGGCGGCAGCGGCGCCGACACCTTTCAATGGCAGGCGGGCAACAGCGGCCACGACGTGATCACCGACTTCGCGCTCGGCGTCGACAAACTCGACCTGTCCCAACTGTTGCAAGGAGAGAACGGCAGCGCGGCGTCACTGGATGACTACCTGCATTTCAGCGTGAGCGGCAGCGGTGGGTCGGTCGTCACCAGCATCGACGTCAGCGCCATTGCCGGTGCCACGCCGAACCAGACCATCGACCTGGCCGGCGTCAACCTGGCCAGCCACTACGGCGTCACGCCGGGCGCGGGGGGAATCATCGGTGGAGCGGACACGGCGACCATCATCAACGGCATGTTGAATGATCATTCGTTGAAGGTGGACACGGTGTGAGGGCTGCTGTGGCGAGGGGATTTATCCCCGTTCGGCTGCGCAGCAGTCGCAAACCGGTCGGTAGGGGTCATCTGTTGCTGCGCGGCGTCTGGTTTTGGGGTTGCTTCGCAACCCAGCGGGGATAAATCCCCTCGCCACAGGGGAATGCGCCGCACTCATACTCAGGGTTTTCGCAGTGTCTTCTGCCTGAGGATATACACCGTCACCAGCACCGCACTGGTGAGCATGAACCCCCGCGCCCATGGCAGCGGCACCAGGTAGCAGGACAGCAGGATGCTCGCCCACATCAGCCCGATGGCATAGACCTTGCCCTTGAGCGGGATGCCGTTGCCGCTGAGGTAGTCGCTGATCCACGGGCCCAGGCGGGGATGTTCCACCAGCCACTGGTAGAAGCGCGGCGAACTGCGGGCGAAGCAGGCCGCGGCCAGCAGCAGGAAGGGGGTGGTAGGCAGGACGGGAATGAAAATGCCGATGACCCCCAGCACCACGCTCAGCCAGCCGATGGCCAGTAGAGCGTAACGCAGGATCAGCGGGCGGTTGCCGACTGGCGAGGGCACCCGGTCACTCAGTGGTGGCGCGGCTTGAGGATCGCCGGTTTCTCGTCCGGGGCGTTGCACAGCAGGTACAGGGCGGTGAGGGCTTCGGGGATCTGGACGATCATGTCGTCCATCAGGTTCGCGTCGGCGGCGATGTCGGAAAACTCCGGTTGCTCGTCGAACAGGCCGGAACCGACCATGATCGGCAGCAGCATTTCGCTGACTTCCTCTTCGGCGGTTTCGAACCAGGCGGCTTCGCGCAGGAACACGCCTTCCATGAAGCCGATGCACCAGCCACGCAATTCCGAATCGTCCGGGTCATCGCCCAGGTCCAGTTCGCACGGCAGCTCGAATTCTTCGTCGGACGCCAGTTGACGGGCGATGTGGGCCTTGAGGCCGACCAGGGTGGCTTCGATTTCGGCGCGCTGGGCTTCGTCGCTGTAATGCGGCTCTTCGGCGAACAGGGCATCGATCCACTCACGGTCCGGCACCGTTTCGGCGCAGATCGACAGGGCGGTCAGATAGCCGTGAGCGGCCACGTAGTCCAGCGCTTCCTCGTGCAGCTCATCGGCGTCGAGGAAGACTTGCAGGCGGGTCAGTTGCTCAGCGAAGGACATTACGGGCTACCTTGGGGAATAAACAATGCGGGAATTCTAGGCCTTCTTGAGCGCCCAGGCCAGCCGCGTGGTGTATTTGCCTCTCGACGGTCCGAGGGTCGACACAAATGGGGGGGGCACCGCAGATCAAATGTGGGAGCGAGCTTGCTCGCGATGAGGGTATGGCATTCAACACTGCCCAAGCTGATCCACCGCTATCGCGAGCAAGCTCGCTCCCACAGGGACTGGGGCAACCGGAAGATCGCCAGCACCTCTTGTCAGCAGCGCCCTTTGCGGCGAAGGCCTCGGGTATACTGCCGCGTTTTGTGATGCCCTGCGGCGTCCCGCCGGTTCGAAACGCGCACTTACGATTTGCCGGTGCAGCGTGTGCGATTCTGAACCAGCCTTGCAGGGATGTTTCGGTGATTTTTGGAGTTTCTATGCTCGAACAGGCTCAACGCGTCCTCAAGGACATCTTCGGCTACGACAGTTTCCGTGGCCGCCAGGGTGCCATTATTGAGCGTGTGGCCAGCGGTGGCGATGCCTTGGTGCTCATGCCCACCGGCGGCGGCAAATCCTTGTGCTTCCAGGTGCCGGCGCTGCTGCGCAACGGCCTGGCGGTGGTGGTTTCGCCGCTGATCGCGCTGATGGACGACCAGGTCGCGACCCTCGAGGAACTGGGGGTCGCCGCCGCTTCGCTGAACTCCACCCTCAGCGCCGAGCAACAACGGGACCTGGCGACGCGGATCAAGCGCGGTGAAGTCAAGATGTTGTACCTGGCCCCGGAACGCCTGGTACAGCCGCGCATGCTGGCGTTCCTGCAGAGCCTGGAAATCGCCCTGTTCGCCATTGACGAAGCCCACTGCGTATCGCAATGGGGCCATGATTTCCGGCGTGAATACCTGCAGCTGGGGCAATTGGCGGAACTGTTCCCCGACGTGCCGCGCATCGCCCTGACCGCTACCGCCGACAAGCGTACCCGCGAGGAAATCGTCGAGCGCCTGCACTTGCAGGATGCCGAGCGGTTCCTGTCGAGCTTCGACCGTCCCAATATTTTCTACCGCATCGTGCCCAAGGAGCAGCCGCGCAAGCAATTGCTGGCGTTCCTCGCCGAGCGCCGCAGCGATGCCGGCATTGTCTATTGCCTGTCGCGCAAAAAGGTCGATGAAGTGGCGGCGTTCCTGTGTGAGCAAGGGTTCCCGGCGTTGCCGTATCACGCCGGCCTGCCCAACGACCTGCGAGCCTATCACCAGAAGCGCTTCCTCAACGAGGAAGGCCTGATCATGGTGGCCACCATTGCGTTCGGCATGGGCATCGACAAGCCCAACGTGCGTTTTGTCGCGCACCTGGACCTGCCCAAGTCCCTCGAGGCGTACTACCAGGAAACCGGGCGTGCCGGCCGTGATGGCTTGCCGGCCGATGCCTGGATGGCCTACGGCCTGCAAGACGTGGTGATGCTCAAGCAGATGCTGCAGAACTCCGAAGGCGATGAGCGCCACAAGCGCCTGGAGCAGCACAAGCTCGACGCCATGCTCTCGCTGTGCGAAGAAACTCGCTGCCGTCGCCAGACCTTGCTGGCCTATTTTGACGAAGACATGCCCCAGCCTTGCGGGCATTGCGACAACTGCGTCGATGGCGTGGAGACCTGGGACGCCACCGAACCGGCCCGTCAGGCCTTGTCGGCGATTTTCCGCACCGGCCAGCGCTATGGCGTCGGGCACCTGGTGGACGTATTGCTGGGCAAGGACAACGAGAAGGTCCGCAACTTCGGTCACCAGCACCTCTCGGTGTTTGGCGTGGGCAAGGCGCGCACCGAGAGTGAGTGGCGCTCATTGTTCCGGCAACTGGTGGCCCGCGGCCTGGCGGACATCGACCTGGAAGGCTACGGCGGCCTGCGCCTGAGTGCGACTTGCCGGCCGTTGCTCAAAGGCGAGGTCACCCTCGAACTGCGCCGCGACCTCAAGCCGGCAACGGCGGTCAAGAGCAGCAAGAGCCAGGCCAGCCAATTGGTACGCGGCGAAGAGCGCGACCAATGGGAAGCCTTGCGCGCCTTGCGTCGCAAGCTGGCCGAGGAACACGGCGTACCGCCGTACGTCATCTTCCCCGATTCGACGCTGCTGGAAATGCTCCGCAGCCAGCCCACCTCCCTGGCGGAAATGGCCCGGGTCAGCGGCGTGGGGGCGCGCAAGCTGGAGCGTTATGGCGAAGCCTTCCTCCAGGTCCTGGGGGGCGAAGCCGAAGCGCCGAAAGCGGTGGTCGATGTGCGCCACGAGCTCATCACACTGGCCCGGGCTGGCATGACACCGGTGCAGATCGCTGGGCAATTGCAGTGCTCGGAGAAGAACGTCTACACGATGCTGGCCGAGGCCATCGGCAAACAGCAGTTATCCCTGGATCAGGCGCTGGATCTGCCCGAGGAACTGATGGGCGAAGTACAGGACGCGTTCCTGGATGGCGAAGGCGAATTACCGCCAGTATCCGAAGTCGCCGCGCTGTTTGTCGGACGGGTGCCCGAAGGTGTGCTGTACTGCGTCAGGGCTGCGTTGCAGTCGGAATTTGAAGTCTGATCAGTGAGTTGCGCTCCTTTAACGATTCAGTACAAGGCGAGCCTTGCTTGAATCCAAAGCTCATGCTTAGCTGACTAATAATTAGTTTTTCTCTATTTCAGATCTGATGAGTTTTTTATGCCGTTAACCGATCAACACCGTTTTGGCATGCAGTTGGCGCAAATGTCCCGAGGCTGGCGGGCCGAACTGGACCGTCGCTTGGCCGGGCTGGGCCTGTCCCAGGCGCGCTGGCTGGTGCTGCTGCACCTGGCCCGTTTCGAACAGGCGCCGACCCAGCGTGAACTGGCCCAGAGTGTCGCCGTCGAAGGCCCGACCCTGGCCCGGTTGCTCGACAGCCTGGAAACCCAGGGGTTGGTGCAGCGCCAAGCCGTGGCCGAGGACCGCCGGGCCAAGAAAATCGTGCTCTGCGCGCCGGCCTTACCGTTGATCGAACAAATCGAAACCATTGCCACACAGTTGCGACGGGAGCTGTTCGAAGGGGTCGACGAGGCGGACATGCGCGTCTGCATGCGGGTTCACGGCACGATCCTGGCCAACCTGGAAAAATCCTGAGGCAGATCCCTGGCGTCAGACTTTTGAGATTCGTCGGTTAGCGAACTATAACCAGTAGTAAGCGCTCCTATTGGGAGCGTTTACGCCGAGGTTGGTTTTGGTAATCGAAAGGGATACCCATGCTTGAAAGTTTGCAGTCCACGTTGCGCAGTTGGATCAACGTGTCGATCGTCGTGGGTGCCTTGGGGTTTCCGGCCTTGGCGTCAGCGCTGGGGCTTGGCGAGATCACGCTCCATTCCGCCTTGAACCAGCCGTTGCGTGCCGATATCGCCCTGGTCGATGTGGCCGGGATCGGCGAAGGTGAACTGTCGGCCAGCCTGGCGAGTCCGGACGATTTCAATCGTGCGGGTGTGGAGCGGGTGTTCTTTCTCAATAATCTTCGCTTTACGCCGGTATTGCGCGGTGAGCGCAGCTTCATTCGGGTGACCTCCAGCAAACCGGTGGAGGAACCCTTCCTTAATTTCCTGGTGCAGCTCAATCAGCCCAACGGGCGCTTGCTGCGCGAATACACCGTGCTGATCGACCCACCGGGCTCACCGGGTATCGTGCCGGCCCGTGACGAACCGTCCACGGCCCCACAGCCTGGGACGCCGAGCCAGGCCACACCGGCCATCAAGCCGCCCCCGGCGGTACAGGGCAAGCGCTATACGGTCGTGCAGGGAGACAATCCCTGGGTGATTGCCCAGCGCCTGCATGACGCCGGGAGCAACGCGTCGGTCAATGAGTTGATGCAAGGGATCCAGGCCTTGAACCCCGGCAGCGACCGGCTCTCCATCGGCCAGCGTCTGTTATTGCCCGACTCGGCCGTGCTGCCGACATCGGTTGCAAGCACCGCCGGCCAGGCCTCCGCCGCGTCCGATGAGCAGTTGGCCGCCAGCGTGCTGCAGAACCAGCAACAACAGAAGACCATTGAGGAGCTGCAGGCGCGGCTCCAGGCCCAGGATGAGGAAATCGCCGGCCAGCGCCAGCAGATCAGCGAATTGCAGACCCGGCTGGCCGAGACGGCTCCGGCCCCCGTTGCGTCGGCGCAACCGCAACCAGCGCAGCTTGCGTCGGAGCCGGCTCCAGATGTATCCCCCGTTACCGAACCGGCCGCTGAGCCAGAGGGCATCAATTGGACATGGGTGGCGGGGTTGGTGGCTTTGTTGGGATTGCTCGCCTTGTTATTGTTCATTCGACGTCGCCAACAGCAGGCCGAGTTGGAACCGATGACCGAGCGCCCCGAGCCGATGCTGGAGGCGGGCGACGACACCTTTGCATCAATCCCCGACCCGGAGCCATCCGAGACCGCGACCTCGTTCAACAACGGTGATGCGCCCCTGGGTGATGTGCTGGAAGGCGTCGGGATCTACCTGACCTACGGCCGTTTCACCGAGGCCGCCGGGCTGTTGCGCGCGGCATTGCTGGCCGAACCGGAACGCACCGACCTGGGCCTCAAGTTGCTGGAAGTATTGGGCAAGCAGGGCGATGTCATCGGTTTCCAGGCCCAGGAACATCATCTGTTGGCACAAGGCGTCGATGCCGGGACGCTGGAGGATATCCGCGGGCGCTATCCCAAGGTGGCCCTGATCAGCGCACCGACAGTGGAACAGGCGCAACCCTTGGTACCGGCTCCTGCGCCTGAACCTGAACAGGCGCCCAGTGACGAGTTCGAGCTGGACCTGGAAGCACTGTCCATGGAAACCAGTTGGGACCTGGCGGATGACCAGGGCACGCCGGCTGAAGAAAATCTTGCTGCACCACTGGCTGTCGACAGTACCGAGGGCTTGTCGCTTTCAGGTTTCGACGAACCGGAGTTGCAGTGGGAGGCTCCCCTGGAAACCGAGTCGCTGGACGATGCCTTTCTCGATGGCTTTGCCGATGAGGAGCAGGCGCTGGAATTTGAGCCGCTGGCCCTTGAACCTGTCGCCCTGGACACCCTGTCCCTCGAACCCCAGGCCCCGGAGCATTCGGTCAAACTGGAGCAGGCACAGAACTGCATCGACGATGGCGACCTGAAGACCGCCGTCACCCTGCTTGAAGAGCTGCTCGAAGAGGGTGACGAACCCCTCAAGCAGACCGCCCGGGTGCTGCTGGCGGGGATTCGCTAAGTACCATCGAAGTTGTAGTGGCTGGCCTCATCGCGAGCAAGCTCGCTCCCACAGAAGTCTTCGATGAGCCGCGATTGCGTGCACGCCCCGCCCCCATGTGGGAGCGAGCTTGCTCGCGATAGCAATGGGTCAGGCCATCAATCCAGCCCAGGCAAACACCCAACCCCTCAAAACGTCTGCCCCAGGTTCAGGTACACCGCCTGTTCATCGTCGTCGTTAAAGCCATAGCTGAAGTTCAAGGGCCCTAGCGGTGTATCGAAACCTAGGAAAATACTGGCGGCGTTGATGTAACCACTGTCGAACTCGTTGTCGTTGTTCCAGGCCCGGCCGCGCTCCAAGGAGCCACCGATGTACAGCGGGAAGTCCAATGGCAGGTAGGCCCGCGGTGTGAGGCGTCGGTAATACACGGCACGCATCAGGCTCATGTTCTGCCCGGATACCCCATCTTCGCGAAAGCCTGACAGTTGCCGCGCGCCACCGAGCACAAAGCTGGAGGTCACCACCTCCGCAGTATCCAGGGTACGGCCATAGCGCCCGCCCAGGATGAAGGTGTCCGGGCCGCTGCTCAGGGCCTTGTCCAGTTTGAATTCCCACTGGCGGTAACGCTGGTCGGAGCCCAGCCCCGGTTCGTATTGGCGCCAGCTCAGGCCGATGTCTTCCCCTTCATGGGGAAAGTACACGCTGTCGAGGGAGTCGAACGAATACTTCAGTTCGTAGAACCCCTCGTTGAAATTCTCGCTGGGTTGGTCGTGGTCGCCGATGCGCACATCGGCCTTGCCCCAGGCCTGGCCGACACCGAAGCGGATTTCGCCGCTGTTGCCGATCTGGCGGCCCACATTGAGCCCGAAGCCATAGCGTTCGACGCGATACTGGGCCACCGGATCGTTGTCCAGGATCGACTCCACGTTGCGGGATTCGAATTGCCCATAGGGGGCTATGAAGTAGCGCGAGCCAACATCCAATGGCTGATAGAACTCGCTGTACAACTCCTGCTTGTCGCCGATCTGCGCCCGGGTCAGCCACTCGGCGCCCAGGCGATTGATGCCGTTGACCCGATAGCTTGCCCCCAGGTTGAAAGCGCTGTCGCCGCGCATGTCGTCCGATAGGCTCAGCCCCAACCGCAGGTAATCGGTGCCGGTGCGTCGGCCCCGGGCGCTGATCACCAAGGTGTGGTCCGGGCCCTTGTGGACCACGCGGTATTGCACCTGTTCGAAGTAGTCCAGGCCGTACAACGTGCCCATGTCGGTTTGCAGGCGCCCCAGGTCCAGCGGCTCGCCGATTTGTTGGCGAATGTAGTAGCGAATCACGTCATCGCCGACTTTCGAGTCGTTCTCCACACGAATGGCGGTGATGACCGGCGTGCGTTCGCTGGGCGTGCGTGCGGCCATGAGTTCGGCGTCGGGCGCCTCGGACGGGCGCAGAGGTGCCAGGCGTGCCTCGAGTATCCGGGTGGCGCGGTAGCCGGCGTCGATCATGTCCCGGGCCCGGCCGAAGTCGGTGGAGCCGAAGCTCGCCAAGGCCGGCTGGATCAATACGTCGCTTTTTTTCAGGGTGGCCAGTTGTTCTTCAGAGTTGCGCCGGGTCATCAGGGTGGTCGACTGGTTCAGCACGTCGACCACCGTGACCAGTTGCTTGCGGGTGCGCAGCGGCGTGCCGATATCGACCACGATGGCCACGTCTACGCCCATGTCCCGGGCCACATCCAGCGGGATGTTGTCGGCCATGCCGCCGTCCACCAGCAACCGGCCGTCCAGCTCCACCGGGGCGAACACCGCCGGGATCGACATGCTGGCGCGAATGACCTTGGGCAGGTGGCCTTTGCGGAACACGACTTTTTCGCCGGTGGCGATGTCGGTGGCCACGGCGCGAAATGGGATCGGCAGTTTGTCGAAGTCCCGCGTGTCGCTGGCGTGGGCCAGCAGGCTTTCGAGCAGCAGGGCCAGGTTCTGGCCCTGGATGACCCCCAAGGGCAGGCCGAGGCTGCCGTCGTCACGAAAGCTCAGTTTCTGTTTCACCAGGAAATCGCGGTCATCCTGCTTGCGCCGGAACGGCACGTCCTTGCGTGGCGGCGCATCGGACAAGGCCTGTTGCCAGTCGATGCCCAGGGCGAGTTTTTCCAGTTCGTCGATCTTGTAGCCCGAGGCATACAGCCCGCCGATCACCGCGCCCATGCTGGTGCCGGCAATGGCGTCGATCTTGATGCCTTGCTCCTCCAGGGCCTTGAGCACGCCGATGTGGGCCAGTCCCCGCGCCGCGCCGCCGGACAGCACCAAGCCGATTTTCGGGCGTGGCGCTTCGACGGCCTGGACGAAAAAGGGCAACAGCAGCAGAAGCAGGAGGGGAAGCAGGCGGCGCATCGTCTATCTCGGGGCGGGCGATCAAAGGCAGGTATTATAACGACGCCTTCGAATCCAGGAGTTCACCCGCAATGACCGAACACAAGCCGGAAGTCGTCATCACGTATTGCACCCAGTGCCAATGGCTGCTGCGCGCCGCCTGGCTGGCCCAGGAACTGCTCAGCACCTTCGGCGACGACCTGGGCAAGGTGTCCCTGGTGCCGGGCACCGGCGGTGTGTTCCACATCAGTTGCGACGGTGCGCAAATCTGGGAGCGTAAGGCCGATGGCGGTTTTCCCGAGGCCAAGGTCCTCAAGCAGCGGGTCCGCGACCGGATCGACCCGGAGCGGGACCTGGGCCACAACGATCGGGTTCAGTGAGACGCGGCCTGGGCGCCCACCCCCGGTTTCTTCGAGCTGCCCAGTTGGCTTGAGATCACGATGGCCGCGATGATCACCACGCCGCCCAGCAGCATGCGCAGTGTCGGGCGTTCGTCGAACAGCCACCAGGCCATGGCGATGCCGTAGACCGGTTCCATGGCGAAGATCACCGCCGCCGTGCGGGCCTTGACAACCGCCAGGCTGGCGACGAACAGGCTGTGGGCCAGGCCGGTGCAGAACACGCCGAGCAGGCCGATCCACAACCAGTCGATGGGGTGAACGTCGCTCAGTTGTGGCGCGGCCATCGGTAGTAGGCACAACCCGACCACCACGTTCTGGCACAGCGCGGCCTGCACCGGCGGCACATGCGCGGCGCCGGCACGGTTGGTCAATGACAACAGGGAAAACAGCAGCCCCGAAGCCATGGCCCACAGCAGGCCGGTGGTGGCACCGCTGGCCAGGTCAAAGTTCGGCGTGACCAACACCAGGCCGACGCTCACCAACACCACCAGCCAGATTTCATTGGCGCGAATCCGCTCGCGGAAGATCAGCCCCTCGAGCAATACCGTGAAGGCCGGGAAACTGGCGAACCCCAACGTGGCGATCGCCACGCCGGCCACCTTCACGGCGATGAAGAAGCTCACCCAGTGCGCGGCCAGCAACAGGCCCCCGAGCAGCAATCGCCGGCCATCCTGTGCCCGCAGTTTCTGCCAGCGGCTGCTGCTGGCGAACCGGGCGAACATCGCCAGGGCCAGCACGGCGAAGACGGCGCGACCGAACACGATGACCGCTGGCGAAGCCGCGGCGAGTTTGCCGAAGACACCGGTCAGGCCAAACATGAGTGCGCCAATGTGCAGGGCGCCGAGGGCGGTACGAGGTGTCATTTCAATCCTTTCAACCGATAAGCCATAGCGGGACGGTGAGCGTCTTCTGAGGGAGCGAGCTTGCTCGCGATAGCG
The DNA here is from genome assembly GCF_054671965.1 of Pseudomonas sp. H3_A02. Taxonomy (NCBI): domain Bacteria; kingdom Pseudomonadati; phylum Pseudomonadota; class Gammaproteobacteria; order Pseudomonadales; family Pseudomonadaceae; genus Pseudomonas; species Pseudomonas sp. H3_A02. The sequence goes on along the minus strand of NZ_CP162807.1, from coordinate 6,039,058 downwards.
GTGGTTCAGGCAATGCAGAAATTGACTGACAGATAGCAATCGCGAGCAAGCTCGCTCCCACACTGGATTTTCAGCAGGCACAAAATTCATGTGCACCCAGTTCCCCTGTGGGAGCGAGCTTGCTCGCGATGAGGCCAGCAAACCCAACATCCATGTAACTGAACCACCGCCTTCGCGAGCAGGTTCGCTCCCACAGGACTGTTCCCCCTCACAGATTGCAGTATTTAAGCGCGGGTGGGGCGGCAGGGTCTGTCGCGATCCTAGCGATTTTTAACGCGCATCTAGCGTTGGCGCCGCAGCTTGCCCGGCGAGGCACCGAACTCTCGCAGCACCGCCGCGGCGAAAGCACTCTGAGAGCTGTAGCCGACCCGGTGGGCGATCTCGCCGATGGGCAGGTCCGACTCGCGCAACAACGCCACGGCCTGATGCAAGCGGCGGCTGCGGATGTACTCCATTGGGGTTTGTCCGCACTCGGCGATGAAGCGCGCATGCAGGCGTGCGCTGGAAAGGCCGGCGACCCGCGCCAGATCCGCCACTTGCAGCGGGTAGGCGGCGTTCTGGTCGATGTGGGCGTTGAGCGCGGCGTAGGGCAGGCGCCGGCCACCGAGGGTGTGCTGGCGAACGCCATTGAGACTCGCCAGCAGCAGCACCGCGCCTTGCTGGGCAATCACCGGGTCGTCCACCGGGCTGCCCGCCAGCCAACTGACCAACTGGCTTTGCCCCGCGTCCAAGGGCAGGCGAGCGCTGTCGTCGAGCAAGCGGCGACTGGCGTCGGCATGATCCCCCAGGCATTGCCCGACCCAATCGTCACTGGGCACATCCAACACCAGGCAGCGACTGCCCTGGGGACTGCCACAGGCATGATGGGCTCCGGCGGGTACCACCACGAAACTCTGTTGCACCACCTGGCTGCCACGCCCTTCGACCTCGAAGTCCAGCGCGCCGGACAACCCGAACACCAGTTGCGCGTGGTCGTGGCTGTGGACAATCAAATCGTGGCTGTAGTGGCGTAGCGTGAGGATCGGTCGCATCGCGGTCTCCCGGGTCAGGTCGCCAGCATACACCGAGGGCACACCGCCTCGCGCTGTCATGGAATGGACTTGTGTTTGTCATGGGCCATTAACCGCTGGCGTGCACAGTGGCGAAAACGATCAGAGGGTTGCCCAATGACCAGCGCCGAGCTCGCCAAACCCAGCCGCAAGCAGCGTGTTCGCACCCTGTGGATTTCCGATGTGCACCTGGGCACCCGGGATTGCCAGGCCGAGCACTTGTCGCAGTTTCTCAAGGGCTACCACGCCGACAAGATCTACCTGGTGGGTGACATCATCGATGGTTGGAAACTGCGCGGTGGCATGTATTGGCCCCAGGCCCACACCAACGTCATTCGCCGCTTGCTGACCATGAGCAAGCGCGGCACCGAAGTGATCTACGTCACCGGCAACCATGACGAATTCCTGCGGCGCTATTCGAAGTTGATCCTGGGCAATATCCAGTTGGTGGACGAAGCGGTGCACGTCACTGCCGATGGCCGGCACCTGTTGGTGATCCATGGCGACCAGTTCGACGTCATCACCCGTTACCACCGTTGGTTGGCGTTCCTCGGTGATTCGGCCTACGAGTTCACCCTCACGCTGAACCGCTGGCTCAATCATTGGCGGGCCCGTTATGGCTACGGCTACTGGTCGCTGTCGGCGTACCTCAAGCACAAGGTCAAGACCGCTGTCAGCTTCATCAGCGATTTTGAAGAAGCCATCGCCCACGAGTGTGTGAAGCGCGAGCTGCATGGCGTGGTCTGCGGGCACATCCACCATGCCGAGATGCGTATGGTGGGTGAGGTGGAATACCTCAATTGTGGCGATTGGGTCGAATCCTGCACCGCGCTGATCGAGCATTGGGATGGGTCGATCGAGTTGTATCGGTTGGCTGAGGCCCAGGCGCGGGAGGCGTTGGTCAAAGCTGAGTTGAAAGTGACCGAGCCGGTGTAGGCCTTCATGACGCCATCGCGGGCAAGCCTTGCTCCCACATGTACTCACTGCCTATGAGAGCAGGCAACACCTGTGGGAGCAAGGCTTGCCCGCGATGGACCGCGCAGCGGCCCCCAGAAATCTGTCAGCCAGAAGGCTGCTCCGTCATCGCCGCCTTGTAGATCGACTGCTTCGGCGCGGCAAACACCCTTTCCAGCATCGGCTCGAAGAAACTCAACGGCAGTGTGTCGTACTCGGGATCGAACGCCGCTGCGTCATATTTCGCACAAAAGTCGACCGTCGCCTGGTACTGCGGATGTTCGCAAAACTGCTCGCGCAGGTACCGGTCCATGCCCAGGTGATGGAAGAAGTAATAACCCTGGAAAATCCCGTGCTTCTCCACCATCCACAGGTTCTCGGCGCTGACGAAGGGCTTGAGGATCGCCGCGGCGATGTCCGGGTGGTTATACGAACCGAGGGTGTCGCCGATGTCGTGGAGCAGGGCGCAGACCACGTATTCCTCGTCCCGCCCGTCCCGGTAGGCGCGGGTGGCGGTTTGCAGGGAATGGGTCAGGCGATCCACCGGGAACCCGCCGAAATCGCCGTCCAGCAGTTTCAAGTGGGCCAGGATCCGCCCCGGCAATTGCCGTGCGTAGGCGCTGAAGTCGGCCGCGATGTTCGCCCAGTCTTGTTGAGTCCCTTCCTGCATGTGGGTAAAGCGCGCATGGTTGCTCATGGGTAGTCCTTATCAGAACGCGACCTTGCCCCGCAGCATGTCGCGGTACATGACGAAATCGCCGAGCAGGCTGTAGAGCGGATGCTGGAAAGTGGCGGGACGGTTCTTTTCGAAGAAGAAGTGCCCGACCCAGGCGAAGCCGTAGCCGGCGACGGGCAGGGCGAGCCACAGCCACCCGCTACCCACGACGAGGGCGAGGACGAACACCAGGATGACCAGGGAGGTGCCGATGAAATGCAGTCGTCGGCAGGTGCTGTTGCTGTGTTCGCTGAGGTAATACGGGTAAAACTCGGCGAAGGTATTGAATCGTTTAGCGTTTTCCACGACGGCTGACTCTGTGGTTATTGTTCTGGCGACCGATGCATCCAGCGGCTTACTTTGAGTCTAGAGCCATGATGTGCAACAGCCAGTGACAATCAGCGCCACTTTAGTATCCTTCGCAAATCCAGCCGTACCCTGCGGCTCGTCATGCAAGTAAAACGTCATGAGCGAACGAACCACTTCTTCAAGCTGGGCTATGGGGATTGTCAAGGCGTTGGAAATGGACGGCCTGGATTGTCGGGTGCTGTTCAAGCAACTGGGGCTGGACTTTGATGCACTGGACGATCCGGATGCGCGTTTCCCCCAGGATTCGATGACGCGGCTCTGGCAACGGGCGGTGGAATTGTCGGGTAACCCGGCCATTGGCTTGAACATGGGTAAGGTGGTGCGCCCAGCCTCGTTCCACGTGGCGGGTTACGCCTTGATGTCCAGTCGCACCCTGGTGGAGGGTTTCCAACGGCTGGTGCGTTACCAGCGGATCATTGCCGAAAGCGCCGACTTGAGTTTTCGCCAGTTGGAAGAGGGCTACGGGTTGATCCTGACGGTGCATGGCGACCATCTGCCGCCGACCCGTCAAAGCGCCGAAGCGTCCCTGGCGTGTGCGCTGGCCCTGTGCAGTTGGTTGACCGGGCGCACCCTGCGCCCGGTGAAGGTGTTGTTCCAAGGCGCGGAGCCCTCGGACCCGGCGCCTTATCAGCGAGCCTTCCCCGCGCCGCTGGTGTTTGGTGCGCCTTATGACGCGCTGATCTTTGAACGGGCCGACATGGAGGCGCCGCTGCCGACGGCCAACGAAGCCATGGCCCAGCTTCACGACCGGTTTGCCGGGGAGTACCTCGCGCGTTTTTCGGAAAGCCGCGTGACCCACAAGGCGCGACAAGTATTGTGTCGGCTGCTGCCCCAGGGCGAACCCAAGCGAGACGTGGTGGCGCAGACGCTGCACCTGTCGCAGCGCACCTTGCAACGGCGCTTGCAGGAAGAAGGCACCAGTTTCCAGAGCCTGCTCGAAGACACCCGTCGCGAACTGGCCGAGCAGTACCTGGCGCAGTCGGGCATGACGTTGCTGGAGATCGCCTATCTGCTGGGGTTCGCCGACCCGAGCAATTTTTTCCGGGCGTTTCGCCGCTGGTTCGACACCACACCCGGCGAATACCGGGCGCGATTGGCCAGCCAGCCGGAACCGGTCAGTGGCGCCAGAACGCCGGGATACACAGCACGAACACCGTGATGATCTCCAACCGGCCCAGCAGCATGCCCGCCGACAGAATCCATTTGGCCGCGTCCGGCAACGGTGCGAAGTTGCCGGCCGGCCCGATGGTTTCCCCCAGCCCCGGGCCGACGCCCGACACGGTACTGGCCGCGCCGGTCAGGGCCGTCATCCATTCCACCCCCAGCAGTGACAGCAGCAGGGCGATCACGCAAATGGTGATGGCAAAGAAGAACGAGAACGTGAGGATCGAACGGACGATTTCTTCGTCGAGGCGATGACCGTTGTATTTCTGCTTGATCACCGCGCGGGGGTGGATCAGTTGATTAAGGTTGGCCCGAAGCAGGATGTAGGCGACCTGGAAGCGGAAAATCTTGATCCCGCCGGCCGTCGACCCCGAACAACCGCCAACGAACCCCAGGTAGAAGAACAGCATCAGCGAGAAATTGCCCCACAGGCTGTAGTCCCCCAGGGCGAAGCCGGTGGTGGTGACGATGGACGTCACGTTCAGCGCCACGTGCCGCAGCGCGTCCAGCCAATGCAGGTCGGTGGTGGCCCAATACCAGGTGCCGAGCACCAGCCAGGTCACCAGCAGCACGCCGATAAGCCCCTGGACCTGCTGGTCCTTGATCAGCGCCCGGCGATTGCCTCGCAGCGTCGAGACATACAGGGCAAACGGCAGGCTGCCGAGGATCATGATGACGATGGCGACCCAGTGCACCGCCGGTTGGGTCCATTTGGCCAAGGACAGGTCCGAGGTGGAGAAACCGCCGGTGGAGATCGCCGACATCGAATGGTTGATAGCATCGAACAGGCTCATCCCGGCCCACCAGAGCGCCAGGGTGCCGAAAATGGTGATGCCCACGTAGGACGCCACGATCAGCCGCGCCACCATGTGGGACCGGGGCATGACTTTTTCCGAGCGGTCCGACGACTCGGTCTGGAACAGCCGCATGCCACCAATGCGCAGCAAGGGCAGGATCGCTACCGCCATGCCGATGAAGCCGATACCGCCGAGCCAGTGCAGCAACGAGCGCCACATCAGGATGCCCGGAGACATGGTGTCCAGGCCGCTCAGCACGGTAGCGCCGGTGGCGGTGATGCCCGACATGCTTTCGAAGAACGAGTCCGTATAGCTGATGTGCTGGGTCAGCAGGAACGGCAGCGCAGCGAAGATGCACACCACCAGCCAGCTGCTGACGGTCAGCAGGTACATGTCCCGCGGTCGCAGGTGGATGTGTTCCGGGCGCCCGGGAAGCACCAGTGCCAGGCCGGCGACGAAGGTGATCATGCTCGACCAGAGGAACGACGGCAGGTCGCGGGTGCGCTCGAAGACCATCAGCGTGATCATGGGCACAACCATGAAGATCGCCAGGGTGATCAGGAAGATGCCGATGATGAAACCAATGATCCGCAGGGTCGGCAACGCCATGAAGTCCGCTCAGGCTGAAAGGGAAGGGCGCCATTCTACCTGCGACAAGCGGCATGTAAACCAGCAGCCGGCGGGGCCTGGGCGCCTGGCCGCGGAATTTGCGCTAACGGACTCGCCGCACAGCAACTAGAATAGCCAAACATTTTTTCAGGAGGTGGCCGATGCAGGCTCTCGACGCTTTGCTCAACCGTGTTTCCGTCCCGCGCCTGGTGGAGCCGGCCCCCACGCCGGAACAGCGCGAACTCATGTTCGCCGCGGCCATGCGCGCGCCGGATCACGGCCAGTTGCGGCCATGGCGCTTTCTGACGATCGAGGGGCAGGCGCGGCATCGCATGGGCGAACTGCTGGCCGAAGCGGCGAAGTTCAATGACCCGCTGGTACCCGAAGCCGTCGTGGAAAAAGCCCTCAACGGCCCTTTGCGCGCGCCCCTGGTCGTGGTGGTGATCGCCCGCCTGCAGGACCATTTCAAAATCCCGAAATCCGAGCAACTGCTGGCGGCCGGCTGCGCGGCCCATGGCATCTTGTTGGCTGCGTACGCCCAAGGTGTCGGTGGGGTGTGGCGTACCGGTGAGCTGGCGTATTCGCCGCATGTGGCCAGGGGACTGGGTCTTGAAGATGGGGAAGAGGTGATCGGATTCCTCTATCTGGGCACGCCGCAGAAAGAAGCGCGTACGGCACCGCAGGAAGATGTCGGGCAGTTTGTCCGCGAGTGGACTGGCCAATAATTGCTCAACGGCGGCGGATGACTTGAGGCTGGTTTGATCCACCGTGGCGAGGGAGCTTGCTCCCGCTGGGCGGCGAAGCCGCCCCAAGAAGCAATGCAATCTTCCAGGCATGCCGCGCCAAGCCTTTTTACGACTGCTGCGCAGCCGAGCGGGAGCAAGCTCCCCCGCCACAAAATCTACAGCCGACGGTGGTGTTATTTACACGCGTCCGCAATCGCCTCGGCCAGCAGATCCAAACGCGTGGCGTCGATGCCGGCTACATTGGCCCGGCCGGTGCCGACCATGTAGACGCTGTGGCGCTCGCGCAGATGCTTGACCTGTTCCGGCGTCAGGCCAGTGTAGGAAAACATCCCACGTTGCACGCCGATATGGGCGAAGCGCTCGCGCAAACCATGGAGTTCGAGGGCTTCCAGCAAGCCGCTGCGCAATTGCGCGATGCGCAGGCGCATGGTCTGGACTTCATCGGCCCACAGGCTTTTGAGTTCCGGGTTGCCGAGGATGGTCGCCACCACGGCCGCGCCATGGTCCGGCGGCGTCGACCAGAGGTTGCGGGCGATATTGGCCAGTTGGCTGCGGATGTCCACCAGCTTCTCGCCATCCCGGGCGCAGACGATCAACGCACCGGTACGGTCGCGGTACAGGCCGAAATTCTTCGAACAGGAACTGGTGACCAGCACTTCCGGCAGGGCCTGGGCAAACAGCCGGACCGCCCAGGCGTCCTGCTCCAAGCCATCGCCGAAGCCTTGGTAGGCAAAGTCGATCAGCGGTAGCAGGTCGCGGCTGCGCACCACCTCCAGCACCTGACGCCATTGCTCATGGGACAGGTCGAACCCTGTGGGGTTGTGACAGCAGGCGTGCAGTAGCACCACATCGCCTTTGGGTGCCTGGCTCAGGGTCGCCAGCATCGCCTCGAAATCCAGGCGGTTATCGGCGCCCACATACGGGTAGTGACTGACCTTGACCCCGGCCGCGGCGAAGATGGTTTCGTGGATCGGCCAGGTCGGGTTGCTCAGCCATACGCCACGGCCCGGCAGGCACTGGGCGATGAAGTCGGCGCTCAGGCGCAGGGCGCCGGTGCCGCCCGGTGTCTGGGTGGCGCCGGCGCGTTTTTCGCTGATCAACGGCGAGTCGGCCCCCAGCACCAGCGCATTGATCAACTGGCCGAACACGGCGTCGCCATGGCCGCCGATGTAGGTCTTGGTGGTCTGGCGATCCACCAGCCGCTGCTCGGCCTGCTTCACTGACTGAAGAATCGGCGTCAGGCCCTGGGCGTCCTTGTAGACCCCCACGCCCAGGTCGAACTTGCTCGGGTTGCTGTCCGCCCCGTAGGCCTCCATCAGGCCGAGGATCGGGTCGCCGGGTACCCGGCCGATGGCATCGAAATGCATTACTTGCGGCCCTCGGCGGTCTTGGCCACGTCATCGGTGCGGGCGGCCATGATGAAGTCATTGCGGTGCAGGCCCTTGATGGAGTGGCTCCACCAGGTCACGGTGACTTTGCCCCATTCGGTGAGCAGGCCTGGGTGGTGGCCTTCGGCCTCGGAGATCTCGCCGACGGCGTTGGTGAACGCCAGGGCGTGCTTGAAATTCTTGAACAGGAAAACTTTCTCCAGTTGCATCACGCCGTCGCGCACTTCGATGTTCCAGTCGGGGATCTGCTTGATCAGCACCGGCAGTTCTTCGTCGCTGACTTGCGGGGCATCGGCGCGGCAGGCTTCGCAATGGGCTTGGTTCAGAGTGTTCATGGTGTGTTCCTGGATCGAATATTTGGAAAACGTCGATGCACCCACGCTAAAGCAAAGCCGCGTTGTGCAACAGACTCAATTGGGCTTAAAAGATGCGGTTCACGCTGCTTTTGGTGGGAATTTCGGGGCATGCAAGCCCAGCTCCCGACCGCGCTTGACCATGCCCATGATGTCTTCGTGGGCCAGGTCGAACAGCCGCTTGAGCTCGGGCAGCACGAAATACACCGGTTGCAGGATGTCGATGCGATACGGCGTGCGCATGGCTTCCAACGGATCGAACGCTTGATGCTCCGGCTCGTCCGACAGGCAGTACACAGTTTCCTTGGGCGAAGACAGGATGCCGCCGCCGTAGATGCGCCGGCCCTGCGGGGTCTGCACCAGGCCGAACTCGATGGTCATCCAATACAGGCGCGCCAGGTAAACCCGTTCTTCCTTGGACGCCTGTAGGCCGAGTTTGCCGTAGGTGTGGGTAAATTCCGCAAACCAGGGGTTGGTCAGCAGCGGACAGTGGCCGAAGATCTCGTGGAAAATGTCCGGCTCTTGCAGGTAATCCAGCTCTTCCCGCGTACGAATAAAGGTCGCCACCGGAAACTGCTTGCTGGCGAGCAATTCGAAGAAGGTCTGGAAGGGGATCAGCGCCGGTACCCGGGCGACTTGCCAGCCGGTGGTCGCGCCTAGCACCTTGTTGATTTCGTCCAGTTGCGGGATGCGGTCGTGGGGCAAGCCCAGCTTGTCGATGCCGTCCAGGTATTCCTGGCACGCACGGCCTTCGATGACTTTCAGCTGGCGGGTGATCAGCGTGTTCCACACTGCGTGTTCTTCGGCGGTGTAGTGGATAAAACCTTGCGCATCGGGCTCGCGGGCCACGTACTGCGTCTGCTTCATGCTGTTCTCCTGCTGATTTCCCTCAGGGGGAAGGCTGTTTGTTTTTATGTCCAGCGATGCATTAGAGATAACGCGAAGCAGGGATGTGTGCAGCCGGCAGACGAGAGTTCGTATGGCGATAACGAGATGATTTCGTAAAGTTTTCGTTACGTATTGAGCCGTGCGTCGATATTGTCGGGATTTTTGACTGGGAAATGGCCTACAGCTGTCACATAATCTTGACGTTTATTTGCGCTGCCATGCAGAAAACCTTGTGGTGAGGGAGCTTGATGGCGCGCCTTTCCATCTCAATACGCACCCGGGCCTTTTCATGCGCATCAAAGTCCATTGCCAGAACCGCATCGGTATCCTGCGAGACATCCTCAACCTGTTGGTGGAGTACGGCATCAACGTCGCCCGGGGGGAGGTCGGTGGTGAGCATGGCAATGCGATCTACTTGCACTGCCCGAACCTGATCAACATCCAGTTCCAGGCGTTGCGTCCGAAATTCGAAGGCATCGCCGGGGTATTTGGCGTCAAGCGCGTAGGCCTGATGCCCAGCGAGCGTCGGCACATGGAACTCAACGCCTTGCTCGGCGCCCTGGAGTTCCCAGTGCTGTCCATCGACATGGGTGGCTCCATCGTCGCGGCCAACCGGGCGGCGGCGCAGTTGCTCGGGGTGCGTGTCGATGAGGTGCCGGGGATTCCCCTGTCCCGCTACGCCGAGGATTTCGACTTGCCGGAACTGGTGCGCGCCAACCAGTCGCGCATCAACGGCCTGCGGGTCAAGGTCAAGGGCGATGTGTTCCTGGCCGACATCGCGCCACTGCAATCGGAACACGACGACAGCGAAGCCATGGCCGGTGCGGTGCTGACCCTGCACCGGGCCGACCGGGTCGGCGAGCGGATCTACAACGTGCGCAAGCAGGAGCTGCGCGGCTTCGACAGTATTTTCCAGAGCTCGAAGGTGATGGCGGCGGTGGTGCGTGAGGCCCGGCGCATGGCACCGCTGGACGCGCCGCTATTGATAGAAGGCGAAACCGGCACCGGCAAGGAACTGCTGGCGCGTGCCTGTCACCTGGCCAGTCCGCGCGGGCAATCGCCGTTGATGGCCCTCAACTGTGCCGGGCTGCCGGAGTCCATGGCCGAGACCGAATTGTTCGGCTACGGCCCCGGTGCCTTTGAAGGCGCACGGGCCGAAGGCAAGCTCGGCCTGCTGGAGTTGACCGCCGGCGGCACGCTGTTCCTCGACGGGGTAGGAGAAATGAGCCCGCGCCTGCAAGTGAAATTGCTGCGCTTCCTGCAGGACGGTTGCTTCCGGCGCGTTGGCAGCGATGAAGAGGTGTACCTGGATGTCCGGGTGATCTGCGCCACCCAGGTCGATTTGTCCGAACTCTGCGCCCGGGGCGAATTCCGTCAGGATTTGTACCATCGCTTGAACGTGCTTTCGTTGCACATCCCACCCCTGCGCGAATGCCTCGATGGCCTGGCGCCGCTGGTGGAGCACTTCCTCGACCAGGCCAGCCGCCAGATCGGCTGTGCGCTGCCCAAGCTGGCCCCGGCGGCGATGGAGCGTCTGAGTCACTACCACTGGCCAGGCAATGTCCGGCAGTTGGAAAACGTGCTGTTCCAGGCCGTTTCCCTGTGCGATGGCGGCACGGTGAAGGCCGAGCATATTCGTTTGCCGGACTACGGTGTGCGCCAACCCCTTGGCGATTTTTCCCTCGAGGGCGGGTTGGACGAGATCGTCGGACGCTTCGAGAAAGCCGTGCTGGAGCGCCTGTACGCCGATCATCCCAGCAGCCGGCAACTGGGCAAGCGGCTGGGGGTTTCCCATACGACCATCGCCAACAAGTTGCGTGAATATGAGGTGGGCAAGGACTGAGCCTTGGCGGGGGCGTTTTTTCCCTGGTATGGGATTTGCTAGATCGTGGCTGTCCCCCGCTTATTCAGAGTAGGTGGCGATTTTTTGACAGGGCTGAGGCCCGGTTTCGGCTGCGTACGTGAGGCTCAGGATGCAAAAAAAATAGCTGTGGTGCAGTCGAACTACATCCCTTGGAAGGGGTATTTCGATCTGATCCGCAGCGTCGATGCGTTCATCCTGTACGACGATGTCCAGTACACCCGGAGTGACTGGCGCAACCGCAACAAGATCAAGACTGCCCAGGGTGAGCATTGGCTCAGTATTCCGGTCAAGAAGAAGGGCCGTCTCGGACAGTTGATCAATGAAGTCCAGATCACCAGTGCGGATTGGGCCGCCGCGCACTGGAAGACGATTGAGCAGAGCTACCGGCGCGCACCGTGCTTCGCCCAGATGGAGGCGCCGATTCGCGCGCTCTACGAGCAGGCAGCCGACCTCACCCACCTGACTCGCATCAACCACCTGTTCATCGCCGGCTTGTGCCCCCTGCTGGGCATCCATACACCGCTTCACCGTTCCGAGGACCTGGGTGGCGTAGAGGGCAAGAACGAACGCCTGATCCATCTCTGCCAGGCTCTCGGGGCCAACGAATACCTCTCTGGACCCGCCGCCAGTCACTATCTCGACGAAGCGGCGTTCGCCGCCAACGGGATCGCCGTGTCGTACATGAGCTATGCCGGTTATCCCGAGTACCCGCAGGTGTATGGCGAGTTCCAGCACGCGGTCAGCGTCATCGACCTGTTGTTCAACACCGGCGCGGATGCATCGGCTTTTCTGGAGAAAAGGGCTGCCTGAGCGGGCCTTGCCAGTGACACCCTTTTTGATTTGATTCTGGAGATTGCACCCGATGTCGAACCTTGCGCAGCTGGACGCTCATTCGCTTGAACAGGCGCTGGCGCGTCTGCGGCTGATGTATGCCAAACCCGAGCATCCGTACTACTTCCTGGCGCCGGCCTACCGTGAGTCGTCGTCGGGCGTCGTCTCGCTGCACTACCTCTGCCACATGCTCAATCTCAGTGGTCGTGAGGCCTACATCTGCGGTACCGAAGTGGTCAATCCAGACCTCAAGACACCCGTGATCGATTCCGCAATCAAACAGCGCCATGCGGCGGCGGGCAAGGTGCCGATCGCGGTTTATCCCGAGGTGTTCCCAGGCAATCCGCTCAACTGTTCGGTCGTGGCGCGTTTTCTCCTGAATTTCGAGGGGTTCCTCACGGGAAATGGCATGAACGCCGCGCCCACCGACCTGTTTTTCTATTACGCCGCCCGGCTCGCCGAGCATCGTGGTGACCTTGACGGTGACCTGTTGTGCCTGCCGGCGATCGATATCGAAATGTTCTCGACGGTGGGCGCCGCAGCTGTGCGTAAAGGGAGCTATCTCTACCAGAACCGCCACCCGTTGGACCAGATCGACTACTCGCTACTGCCAGCGGATGTCCGCCTGCTGAGCATGGCCAATCCCTTGTCCTTGCCTGAGCTGGCCGAGCTGCTGCGCAGTGCGGAAGTGATGTACAGCTACGAGTGGTCAATGACCTGCGTCATGGCAGTGCTGTGTGGCTGCCCGGTGATCTTCATTCCGGGGCATGGCGTCGACCAGCCACTGCTCGACAATAGTTTCTTCGGCAGCGTCGGCTTTGCCATGCTCGATCAGCCCAACCCGTTGGAACAGGCGCGGGCAAGCCTCGGTGATGCCTTGCATCGTTACGTCGAACGCACCGCGTCTTTCTGGCAGCAGCTGGACGTGTTCATTGCAAAAACCCAGGCGTCTGCCGCTCGAGAGGCGGTTGGAAATCGTCTGGGGGCGCTCGACTGGTTACGCCAACGTTACCCGACGGCGCAGCAATTGCGTCAGATCAACGAGCAGTTGGCGAGCTCGGCTGCACCCAGTTTCACTGTCCTGGTCCGCGATGACGGCAATCAGTTGGCGCTGGCTCATACCCTGGACAGCCTGGATCGACAGTTATACCAGCGCATCCATGTGTGTGTGATGGGGGCCACTGACCCGGGGCGTGCCAACGTTCATTGGCTGGCGTGCGATCCCAAGCAACCGGCAACCGCGATCAATGGCTTGCTCGAGGGCGTCCAGAGCGATTGGTTCATGCTGGTGGAGGCGGGGGAGGAGTTCATCGCCGCAGGGTTGCTGGTGACGGCTCTGAATCTGCTTGATGCGCCTGACGGGTGCCTGGCGGTGTACGCCGACGAGGCGCAGCGTACGGGCGGTGTGATCGACCTCTCGTTGCGACCCGATCTGAACCTGGATTTGTTGTTGGCGTTTCCGGCCAGCCATTCCCGTCACTGGCTGTACCGTCGTGAGGCGCTGGTGCGCTTGAGCGGTTTTGATAATGCCTGCGGTGAGGCTTTTGAATTGGCCTACCAACTGCGCTTGATCAGCGAGCAGGGCGCGGCGAGCGTCGGTCATGTCAACGAACCCCTGTTGATCGCCAATGAGGTGCGGCAGTCGGAGTGCGCGGACGAGCGTGCGGTCATCGATGCGCATCTGCAAGCGCGTGGTTACGCTCAGGCGCGAGCGATTGCGTTGGAGCCGGGCCGCTATCGTATCGACTACGGCCACGAGCGGCAGGCCTCGGTCAGTATTCTGATTTACCTGGAAGGACAGTTGGCGAATTTCCAGCGTTGCCTGGAAAGCCTGCTGACGCAGACCCGCGCGGTGGACTTCGAGGTCTTGCTGGTTGAGCCGGGCAACGACGAGCCTGCATTGCTGGAGTGGCTGGGGCTGGTCGAGGAAATGGGCGAAGGCCGGTTCCAGGTGCTGCGGTTCATGCCCGGGCAGTCGCGTGCGGCCATGTGCAATGCGGCGGCTCAAGAGGCGCGCGGCGAGTATCTGCTCTGGCTCGATGCGCAAAGCGTTGTGCTTGAGCCTGGGTGGCTGCAAGCGTTGCTCAATCACGCTCAGCGTCCGGAAGTGGGCGCCGTGGGAGGCAAATTGCAGGATAGCCAAGGCCGCATACGACAAGCGGGCCTGGTGTTGGGACAGGGCGGCGTTGTCGGTCGGGCGTTTGAGGGCCTGCCATCCCAGGCCGCAGGTTACATGGGGCGGCTTGGGCTTGAGCAGAACTGCTCCGCAGTGGGCGGTGAATGCCTGATGCTGCGGCGGGACCTGTTTCTCGAGGCCGATGGTTTCGACACCGATCCGCTGCTGGCGCCCTGGACCGATCTCGACCTGTGCCTGAAGCTGCAGCAGGCCGGTTACCTGAACGTCTGGACGCCTCACGCGCGGCTGTTGGTCAACCCGGCGGCAGATGCCCGTGCAAGTAGCGAGCAGGAGGATGCCTTGTTCGCGCGCTGGTTGCCGCAGTTGGCCCGCGACCCGGCCTACAATGCCAACCTTTCGCTGCGCGCCGGCGAAGGTTTTGTCCGGGAAAACAAGGACCTGTGCTGGTATCCCCTGCAAGGCAGCGTGCCAAGGGTGCTGGTTTTTGTCACCGAGCAGCGGGCGGGTGCTTATTCGCGACTGGTCCAGCCGTTCAGCACGTTGCTTGACGCGGGGCAAATCGAAGGCGCGGCGGTTTCGAGCCTGCTGTCGCCGGTGGAGATCGAGCGCCTGGCGCCGACGACCGTCGTGTTGCAGCGCCCCCTGGATGACGCCGGGCTGCTCGCCCTGAGCCGCCTGAGGGCGTTTTCCAAGGCCTTCACCGTCTACGAACTGGACGGCTACTTGCCGCAGATGGAATTGAAGGGCGATTACGCTGCCGATGAACTGTTGGAACGGCTGCGGTTCGGCATGCTGCAAGCCGATCGGGTGCTGGTCCCCACGCCAGCGCTGGCCGAACTGTTGCAGGGCCAGCATGACGACATCCGCGTGCTGGAAACCCTGCTGCCGGCCGCCTGGGGGCGTGTACAAAGCAAGCGAGGCATGGGGCCCAAGCCGCGCCTGGGTTGGCTGGGCGGCAAGGATACTCAACTGCTGGCGGACGTGCTGCCCGCGTTCGCTGGCGAAGTGGACTGGGTGGTGCTGGGCGACTGCCCCGCGTCACTGCAGCCTTTCCTGAAGGAACTCCATCCAGCTGTCGCGCAGCAGCAGTTGGCTGGGGCCATGGCAGCCTTGAATCTGGATCTTGCATTGGTACCCATGGCTGAAACCCTGGGTAATGCCTGCTCGGGTGACCTGCGTGTCCTGCAGCATGCCGCGTGCGGCCATCCGGTCATTTGCAGCCGGGTGCCGGGTTTTGTCGGCGGCGAGGTATTGCCGTTGTCCCGGGTCAGTAACGAGGCGCGAGACTGGATCCGGGCGATTCGCTTGCACCTGGAAGACCGTGAGGCTTCCGCGACGCTGGGGGACGCCTTGCAGTCGACGGTGCGGGCGCAATGGCTGCTCGAAGGCGAGCGCCTGGACGCCTGGCGACGAGCCTGGTTGGCCGATTGATCCCTACTAATATGACCTTGGTCGCTCAGCGGAGAACCTGTGACATGAGCAACGATCTCGATACCTTCATCGCAGCCTACAGCGACAGCTTTGGCTACGCGTTTGACAACAACATCATTCTCAATTGGTATCCCCAACGCATCATGGCGCTGTGCACCAAGGAGCAGAGCCTGCTGGAGCTTGGTGTTGGCCATGGCTTCAGCACCCACCGCTTCTCGCAGTTCTTCAGCGAGCACACAGTCATCGACGGCTCCGCATCGGTGATCGCCCAGTTCAAGTCCCAATACCCGGACAATACGGCCGAGATCGTCGAAAGTTATTTCGAGACATTCGACACCGACAAGCGTTTCGATCTCATCGTGATGGGTTTTATCCTTGAACATGTCGATGATCCACAGACCGTACTGCAAAGGTTCAAGCGCTTCCTTGCTCCGGGCGGTCGTTGCTTCGTGCTGGTTCCCAATGGCGAATCCCTGCATCGGCGGTTCGGTCATGCGGCCGGACTGCTTGGCGACATGACGGCGCTGGGCAGTGGCGATCTGGAGTTGGGCCATATGCGCAGCTACTCGCTACAGACCCTGACCGCTGAAATTGAAGCCGCGGGCCTCCAGGTAGTGCGCAAGGAAGGCGTGTTCCTCAAACCCTTCACCACCGGGCAATTGAAAGACTTGAACTTGAGTCCGGACATCATTCAAGCCATGTGCACCGTAGGCGTCGATTATCCAGAGCTGTGTTGTGCAATGATGCTGGAAGCGACAGTCACCTCGTCATGAAAAGCCTGGTCATAGGAAGTACTTCAGTCATTGGCAAGGCCGTCGCCCGGGAGTTGTCGCGCTATGGCCAAGTCAAATTGGCGGGGCGCCGGGACGCTGATATTGCCTTTGACTTGAATAGCCAGTTGCCCGGCGCCTGCGACGAGCGCTTCGACGTGGTCGTGTTGGCAGCGGCCGATTTTGGCGGCGGCCAGCCAGATGATCTGATTCGCGCCGAACGGGTCAACAGTGTCGGTACATTGGCGGCCTGCCGCCTGGCCGAACATTGCGGGGCGCGTCATTTCATTCTGCTGTCGTCGCGTTGGGCCAGTCACCAGGCGACGGATCCTTACTTTGGCATCTACTCGCTGTCCAAGCGCCATGGCGAGGAAGTGGCGAGCCTGTATTGCCAGGAGCGCGGCATGGCGTTGACGGTCCTGCGCATCAGTCAGGTCTACGATGACGGCGAGCAGTGCCGGCCTCACCAACCGTTGCTGTATGCCATTGCCGACAAGGCGCAGGTGGGGCGCACCGTCGAGCTGTATGGCAGCAACGACGCCAGGCGCAACTACTTGCATTTGAGTGACCTTGCCGAGGTCTGCGCGCGGCTGGCAGAGCAGGGGGTTACGGGCTTGTACAACTGCGGCCACCCTGACAGCCCCCGTCTTTCCGAGATTGCCCGGGCCGCGTTCGAGGCGTTTGGCAAGCCGTCGGACGTCCGCTTCCTGCCGGAAAAGAACGATATTCCAGATTTGCCTCCCTTTGACTGTGGGCATGATTTGTACGAGCAAATAGGTTTCGTCCCGCGAATCGATGTTCGCCAGGGTTTTGAGCGGATGAGAGCGCACCGGGAGAGCCTGTCATGAAGACTGTCATGGTGACAGGCGTCGGCGCCATCATGGGTTACGGCCTGCTCAAGTCGCTGCGTGCGGCGGACCCTTCTGTTCGGCTGGTCGGCACCGATATCTACGACGACGCCGTCGGTCGCGGCTGGTGCGATGTATTCGTGCAGGCTCCTTTGACCGCTGACGCGGGGTACGCCCAGTGGCTGGGCGATACGCTGGCCAGGCACGAGGTCGACCTGCTGATTCCCGGGATCGAGCAGGATGTCCATTGGCTGTCGGATAACCGAGCGTTGTTGGCGACGTTCGATTGTCAGGTTGTGCTCAACAACCAGCGCTTGATTGATCTTTCCAAAGACAAGTGGGCCATGGACCAGGCGCTGGTGGCGCTGGGAGATGCCAGCCGTATTCCCAGTCTGCTGTCGGGGGATTTTCACGCGCTCAAGGCGGCCTTGGGCCTGCCGTTCCTGCTCAAGCCGCGCCGAAGCTACGCCTCCAAAGGGCTGGTCTGGGTTCGCGAGGAGCGCGACTTCACGCCTCACGCGGCCCTGCTCGGTGACTACCTCATGGCGCAACCCATCATTGGCAGCGCGGCCGACGAATTCACCGTGGCGGCGTTTGGCGATGGCCGGGGAGACACCGGTCCGATCATCAGCTTCCAGCGCAAGTTGGCGTCGGACGGGTCAACCGCCAAGGCCTGGGTATATCAGGACGATTCGCTGGATAAAACAGTCGCCAGGTTGTGCCGCGCCTTCAAACCGGTGGGCCCGACCAACTTGCAATTCCGTCGTGGCAGCGATGCCTCCTGGAGCCTGCTGGAGATCAATCCGCGAATATCTTCGACCAGTTCGATACGACGCGCATTCGGCTACAACGAGGCGGCCATGTGCCTGGATTTTTACCTCGATGGCAAGACATCGGGCCAGCCGATCATCCGCAGTGGTTTCGCCGTTCGTTATATAGAGGATTTCATTGTCTATGATCGGGATCATTTCTGACGTACATGGCAATTACAGCGCCTTGCGGACAGTGCTTGCCAAGCTGGATGAGCTGGGTGTCTCGCGGATTATCTGCCTGGGTGACACGGCGGGTTATTACAGCCAGGTCAATGAGTGTTGCGAGGCCCTGCGCGAACGAAACATTTTCTCCGTGATGGGCAATCATGATTGGTACCTGGCGAAGAATGAGCGCTGCCCTCGTTCCAATAGCGCCAATGCCTGCCTGGATTATCAACAGGGCGTCATCACTTCGCAGAATCTGGCCTGGCTGGGATCGCTCCCGGAGCGCTCGACCCTGCATGAATTAAGCATCGTCCATGGCGGCTGGAACGATCCGCTGGACGAATACGTACGACCCTCGCAAGCGTATTTCGCGCCGTTGCCTGGCCGCTATTTCGCCTCAGGCCATACCCACGTCCAGTACTTGTGGAGCGGGGAGGACAAGGTCTATTGCAACCCCGGTTCCGTCGGCCAGCCACGTGATGGCGATCCCCGGGCAGGCTTTGCGACCTGGGACGGTGAAACCTTCAATCTGCACCGGGTTGCATACGCGATTGGTGAAACCCAACAGGCCATGAAGAACGCCGGGTTTACCCCGTACTTTTATGAAAATCTTGATATCGGCAGTCAGATAGGCGGGCGGATCAGTGCGGTTTGAAGTTTTGTGCTGTGCGCCACCCATGACCATGCCTCCCCTGGGAAGTTTGCAATGAGCAAAGAAACGATACTCTTCAATCGCCCGTATATGACTGGCAAGGAACTGGATTACATTGCCCAGGCCAAGTTCGGCAACATGCTCGCCGGTGATGGCCCGTTCACCAAGCAGTGCCACCGCTGGCTGGAGTCCCACACGGGGTGCAACAAGGCATTGCTCACTCACTCCTGTACCGCTGCGCTGGAAATGGCCGCTCTGCTGCTGGACATCCAGCCTGGCGACGAAATCATCCTGCCTTCCTATACCTTCGTTTCCACGGCCAACGCCTTTGTGTTGCGCGGCGCGGTGCCGGTTTTCGTCGATGTACGTCCTGATACCCTGAACCTGGACGAGCGCCTGATCGAGGCGGCGATCACGTCACGGACCAAGGCGATCGTGCCCGTCCATTACGCCGGCGTGGCCTGCGAAATGGACACTATCCTGGCTATTGCGCGCAAGCATGGGCTGGCGGTGGTCGAGGACGCCGCGCAAGGGGTGATGTCAACCTACAAGGGCCGAGCCTTGGGCAGTATTGGCGACCTTGGCGCATTCAGTTTTCACGAAACCAAGAACGTGATCTCGGGGGAGGGCGGGGCGTTGCTGGCCAATGAGCCTGCCATGGCACTGCGCGCCGAGATCATTCGGGAAAAAGGCACCGATCGCAGTCGATTCTTCAGGGGCGAGGTGGACAAATACACTTGGCAAGAGGTGGGATCCTCCTTTCTGCCCGGAGAAATGACGGCAGCCTTCCTTTGGGCCCAGTTGGAAGAGGCGCAAGCCATCACCAGCCGCCGCCTGGCGGTCTGGGACCACTACCATGCCGCTTTGGCGGGGCTTGAGCAGCAAGGGTTGCTGCGTCGTCCGATCGTTCCTGAACATTGCCAGCACAATGCGCACATGTATTACGTACTCCTCGCCCCTGGCGTGGAGCGCCAGGTTGTCCTCGAGACGCTCAAGAGCCACGCGATCTATGCGGTGTTCCATTACGTGCCGCTGCATTCATCCCCCGGCGGCGCGCGCTATGGGCGTGTTCATGGCTCAATGGAAATTACCGACGGTTATTCCGAGCGGCTGCTGCGTTTGCCGATGTGGCTCGGTCTATCCAAGGATCAACAAGACCGCGTGGTCGATGTGCTCGGCAGTGCTTTGGCAGCCCTTGCCACTTAGCGGCATGACACCGCCGGTTTTTCGTCTTCGATACAACTCGGCACTGCCCTCCTAATCCCCAGAGCCCTTTGTTTCAAGGGCCTGGGCCCGCCAGAAAAAAGTTGGTCTGCAAATTGCTTAAGGCTGTGCAACACAGCAGTGGGCGGCAAACGTCCGGCATGCAGAGGAACGACAGTGGACAAGTACCTTTATGTGGCAATGACCGGCGCCAGCCAGAACGCACTGGCGCAGCGGGCCCATGCCAACAACCTGGCGAACATTTCCACCAATGGCTTTCAGAAAGACCTGGAGCAGGCGCGCTCGATGCCGGTGTTCGGCGACAGCTTTCCGGCGCGGGCGTTTGCCTTGTCCGAACGGCCTGCCACGGACTTCACCCCGGGTGCGCTGGTTCAAACCGGTCGCGACCTCGACGTGGCGGTGAGCGGGCCGGGCTGGATGGCGGTGCAGAATCCTGACGGCGGTGAAAGCTACGTGCGCACCGGCAGTCTCAATGTTGACGCCCTGGGCGTGCTGCGGGCCGGCAACGGCATGCCGGTGATGGGCAACGGCGGTCCGATCGCTGTGCCGCCGGAGCAGAAAATCGAAATCGGCCAGGACGGCACCATCAGCATTCGCGCCATGGGTGAAGGCCCGCGGGTGATGGCTGAAGTCGACCGCATCAAGCTGGTCAACCCGGACCTCAAGAACATGACCAAGACCCTGGACGGCACGATCCGTACCAAGGACGGCCAGCCGGCGCCCATCGATGCCAACGTGCAGTTGGTATCGGGTTTCCAGGAGGCGAGCAACGTCAACGCCGTGGATGAAATGACTTCGGTGCTGGCCCTGGCCAAGCAGTTCGAGCTCCACGTCAAGATGATGAACACCGCCAAAGAAGGCGATGAAGCCATGGCTCGGGTCTTGCAGATCTAACTATTAATTACAGCGCTGCGCCGAAAAACAGGCGTACGAGGAGAATCGAATGCTTCCGGCTCTATGGGTTGCCAAAACAGGTCTGTCCGCCCAGGACACCAACCTGACGACCATTTCCAACAACTTGGCGAACGTTTCGACCACGGGTTTCAAACGTGATCGCGCCGAGTTCCAGGACCTGCTGTATCAGGTAAAACGCCAACCTGGCGCCCAGTCGACCCAGGACAGCGAACTGCCGTCGGGCCTGCAAGTGGGTACCGGTGTACGCATTGTCGGCACCCAGAAAAACTTCAACGCCGGTAGCCTGCAGACCACCGAGCAACCGCTGGACATGGCCATCGACGGTCGCGGTTTCTTCCAGATCCTGCAGCCGGACGGCACCACGTCCTACACCCGCGACGGTACGTTCCACCTCGACTCCAACGGCCAGATCGTCAACGCCAGCGGTTTCGCCCTGGAGCCGGCGATCATCATTCCGAACGATGCCCAGACCTTTACCGTGGGCCGTGACGGCACCGTGTCCATCACCGTGGCGGGCAACCCGGCCGCCCAGGTGATCGGCAACCTGCAGACCGCCGACTTCATCAACCCGGCCGGCCTGCAAGCGGTGGGCAACAACCTGTTCCTGGAAACCGCCGCCAGTGGCGCGCCGCAAGTCGGCACCCCAGGCCTGAACGGTTTCGGCACCACGCTGCAGAACACCCTGGAAACCTCCAACGTGAGCACCGTTGAGGAGATGGTCAACATGATCACCACCCAGCGCGCCTACGAGATGAACTCCAAGGTGATCTCCACCGCCGACCAGATGCTCTCGTTCGTTACGCAGAATCTGTAATCACGTCGCAACGTCCGTCATCACGTAGACAGGGCGGCCCCAGGGTCGCCTGCAACACCAAGAGGTAGGGTCATGAAACGCTTCGTATCTGTTCTGGCACTGAGTGGGATCACCGCACTCGCGGGCTGTGTCGCCCCGACACCCAGGCCCAATGACCCGTATTACGCTCCGGTGTTGCCGCGCACGCCGTTGCCGGCTGCCGCCAACAATGGCTCGATCTACCAGGCCGGCTTCGAGCAGAACCTGTACAGCGACCGCAAGGCTTTCCGGGTCGGTGACATCATCACCATCACCCTGAACGAGCGGACCCAGGCCAGCAAGAACGCCAATTCGCAAATGGACAAGACCAGCCAGACCAGCGTCGGCCTGACGTCGTTGTTCGGCTCCAGCCTGACCACCAACAACCCGATCGGTGGCGGTGACCTGAGCCTCAACGCCGGCTATGGCTCCGACCGGGCCACCAAGGGCGACAGCAAGTCCGGCCAGAGCAACAGCCTGACCGGTTCGATTACCGTGACCGTCGCCGATGTGCTGCCCAACGGCATCATCGTCGTGCGCGGCGAGAAGTGGCTGACCCTCAACACCGGTGACGAACTGGTGCGCATCGCCGGCATGGTTCGCGCTGACGACATCGCCACTGACAACACCGTTTCGTCCACCCGTGTGGCCGATGCGCGCATCACCTATTCGGGCACCGGTGCCTTTGCCGATGCGAGTCAGCCAGGCTGGTTCGACCGTTTCTTCCTCAGCCCGAAGTTCCCTTTCTAGGTGGCCCAGTTGAATCTTAAGCAGCTGTTGATCGGTGCCCTGATGATGTCCGCAGCCTTTGCCGCTCAGGCCGAGCGCCTGAAGGACATCGCCAGCATTTCCGGCGTGCGCTCCAACCAGTTGATCGGCTACGGCCTGGTCGTGGGCCTCAACGGCACCGGTGACCAGACCACCCAGACCCCGTTCACCCTGCAGACCTTCAACAACATGTTGTCGCAGTTCGGCATCAAGGTGCCGGCCGGTTCCGGCAACGTGCAGTTGAAGAACGTCGCAGCGGTGTCGATCAGTGCCGACCTGCCGGCGTTCGCCAAGCCTGGCCAGCAGGTGGATATCACTGTCTCGTCCATCGGTAACTCCAAGAGCCTGCGCGGCGGCACCTTGCTGCTGACACCGCTCAAGGGTATCGACGGCAACGTCTATGCCATCGCCCAGGGCAACCTGGTGGTGGGCGGTTTCGATGCCGAGGGGCGCGATGGTTCGAAGATCACCGTCAACGTTCCGTCGGCCGGTCGCATCCCGGGTGGTGCGTCGGTGGAACGTGCGGTGCCGAGTGGTTTCAATCAAGGCAACAGCCTGACGCTGAACCTCAACCGTTCCGACTTCACCACAGCCAAGCGCATCGTCGACAAGATCAACGACATGCTCGGCCCAGGCGTGGCCCAGGCCATCGACGGTGGCTCGATCCGCGTCACCGCACCCCTGGATCCGAGCCAGAGGGTCGACTACCTGTCGATCCTGGAAAACCTCGAAGTCGATCCGGGCCAGGCGGTGGCGAAAGTCATCATCAATTCGCGCACCGGCACCATCGTGATCGGCCAGAACGTCAAGGTTTCCCCGGCCGCGGTGACCCACGGCAGCCTGACCGTGACCATCACCGAAGACCCGATCGTAAGTCAGCCGGGGCCATTGTCCAACGGTCAGACCGCCGTGGTCCCGCGTTCGCGAGTCAATGCCGAACAGGAAGCCAAGCCGATGTTCAAGTTCGGCCCGGGCACGACTCTGGATGAAATCGTCCGGGCGGTGAACCAGGTCGGCGCGGCGCCGGGCGACTTGATGGCCATTCTCGAAGCCTTGAAGCAGGCCGGCGCGTTGCAAGCCGACCTGATCGTGATTTGAGGGCCGAGTCATGGATATGCGCAAGGGCGCTTTGATCAGCGGAGATTCGGGTTCCTACTCGGACTTGAATCGCCTGAACCAGCTCAAGGTCGGCGACAAGAACAGCGACGGCAACCTGCGTAAAGTGGCGCAGGAATTCGAGTCGCTGTTCCTTGGCGAAATGCTCAAGTCCATGCGTTCGGCCACCGAGGCCTTGGGCAAGGACAACCCGATGAACACGCCTGAAGCCAAGCAATACCAGGAAATGTACGACCAGCAGTTGGCCGTGTCCATGTCCCGCGAAGGCGGTGGTATCGGCTTGGCGGATGTGCTGCTGCGCCAGATGTCGAAGAACAAGCCACTGGCGCCCGGTGAGGCGGCGACGTTGTCGGCGGCCAAGCAACAAGAGGCCTTGGATAAGGTTGCCAAGGCGCCGGTACCGACGCCGGTGGCGGCCGGGACCCTGCCTACCGACGGACCGTTGTCACGCACCAATGGCCAGCGTCCGCTCTGGGCCTCGCGGGCCGTGAGCGCGCCGCAAGGCGAGGGCGTCCACCGCAACGACATGGAACTGCTCAACCAGCGTCGCCTGGCCCTGCCGCCGAAACTGGCTGACCGCCTGCTCGCTGGGCTGGTGCCTTCGACCTCGACCAATGTCGATGTGCCTGCGCAGAACCTGCTGCCGGATCGCGCCATCGCCGCCGTCAAGCCGACCACCGGCGAACTGGCCAATGGTGACTGGCTGGCCGCACTCAAGGCTTCCGAGCCGAAAGGGGACATGCAGGTCTATGGTCGCGCCGTGGCCCAGCCACCGCTAGCCCCGGCGCGCAAAGCCTTCCGCGATGCCGATGAGTTCGTCAACGCCATGCTGCCAATGGCCAAGGAAGCCGCCGACCGCATCGGTGTCGATCCACGCTACCTGGTGGCCCAGGCCGCCTTGGAAACCGGTTGGGGCAAATCAGTGATGCGCCAGCCCGATGGCAGCAGCAGCCACAACCTGTTTGGCATCAAGGCCAGTGCCAACTGGAAGGGCGATTCGGCGCGGGCGATCACCAGCGAATTCCGCAATGGCGCGATGGTCAAGGAGACGGCCGAGTTCCGTTCCTACGCCTCGTACCGCGACAGTTTTCATGACTTGGTCAACCTGCTGCAAAGCAACAGTCGCTATCAAGATGTGCTGAAGTCGGCCGATAAACCCGAACAGTTTGTACGCGAATTGCAGAAGGCCGGTTACGCCACCGACCCGAACTACGCCAGCAAGATTTCGAACATAGCCCGGCAGATGACGAGTTACCAAAACTACGCTTCGGCTGGCGCCACCACGACTTTATAAGGTCTGAACCATGAGTTTGCTCAATATCGGGATGTCGGGTCTGTCCGCAAGCCAGACCGCACTGGTGACCACGGGTAACAACATCGCCAACGTCGATACCGCAGGGTATTCGCGTCAGCAGACCGTGCAGACCACCAAGGCGTCGAACCAGTACGGCAACGTGTTCATTGGTTCCGGCACGACCCTGGCCGATGTGCGCCGGGTGTATAACGCCTTCCTTGAAGCACAACTGAAAACCACCACGTCGCTCAACAGCGATGCGGCTGCCTATCAAGGGCAGATCACTCCGCTTGACTCCCTGCTGTCGGACAGCGGCACCGGCCTCAACGGCGCACTGACCAAGTTTTTCGCCTCGGTGCAGAACGTCAACGCCAAGCCGGGTGACGATGCGTCCCGGCAGTTGCTGCTCAGCGATTCCCAGGCCCTGAGCAACCGTTTCAATTCGATTGCCAACCAGTTGACGGAGCAGAGCCAGAACATCAACGGCAACCTGTCGAACATGGTCGACCAGGTCAACAGCCTGGCGGTCACCGTTGCGCAGTTGAACAAGAAAATCGCCGAAGTCTCCAACGCCGGCGGCGCCCCCAACGACCTGCTCGATGCCCGCAGCGAAACCATTCGCCAGCTCTCGACCTTCACCGGCACGCAGGTTGTCGAGAACGGCAGCAGCCTGGACATCTACCTGGGCTCCGGCCAGCCGTTGGTGATGGGCAACATCGTCAATACCCTGGAAGCGGTGCCGGACAAGAACGATCCGGGGCGCATAGGTATCCAGCTCAACAGTGGTTCCAGCTCAATGGACCTCACCCAGGTGCTCACCGGCGGCGAGATCGGTGGCCTGATGCGCTACCGCAGTACCGTGCTCGATCCGGCCATGAACGAGCTGGGCCGCGTAGCCCTGGTGGTCGCCGACCAGATGAACCGCGTCCAGGCCTCGGGCATCGACATGAACGGAGCCTTCGGTTCCAACCTGTTCGCTAACATCAACAGCGCCACGCAGATCAGCCAGCGCAGTGTTGCGTCGTTGAACAACAGCGCCGGCTCCGGCAATTTCAACATCGCCATCACAGACTCTGGCAAGCTGACCACCAACGACTACAAGGTGACGTTCACCAGCGGCACGGACTACACCGTCCAGCGCCTGCCCGACGGCACCTCGATGGGCGCGTTCAACACCGCGACCACGCCGCCGCCGGTGATCGACGGTTTCTCGATGACCTTCGCCAACGGCACCGCGGCCGCCGGCGACTCGTTCAAGCTCACGCCAACCCGCAACGCAGCGGCCAACATCAAGACCGAGATGACCGACTCCAAGCGGCTGGCGATTGCCGCGCCGTTGGGCGCCGCCATCGCGCCTGGGGGCAGCGGCACGCTGACCATCCCGGCCAGCGGCCAGCCGAGCATGACCACCAAGCTGGACATCTACGACGCCGCCACCACGACCATCATCCAGAACGGCATCAAGAACTCGATGCCGGTCAAGGTGGTGTTCGGCGCGACGTCCGCCGATGGCAACAGCCAGGCTTATCAGTTGCTCGATGCTCAAGGCGGCACGATCAGCAGCGGCACGATCAAGCCTGGCCAGAGCAACACCCTGAGCCTGAGCGTTCCGCTCAAGGACGCCAGCGGCAACCCGATCTTGGATTCGTCCGTACCGCCGGTGCAGCGTACCGTCGCGTTCGACATGTCCATCGCCGGCGCGCCGTCCCAGGGTGCAGGCATCAATATCAGCCTCAGCCAGCCGGGCAGCCTGGACAACCGTAACGGGACGGTCCTGGCCGGCTTGCAGACCGCCAAGACCGTGGACACCGGTTCCAGCAGCAAGGGTATTTCCCTGAACGATGCCTACGGTAAGCTGGTGGAAGGCGTCGGCGCCAAGGCCGCCCAGGGCAAGCTCGACAGCGCCGCCACTGGCGCGATCCTGAACAACGCCAAGACCGCCCGCGATTCGCTGTCGGGCGTGGACCTGGATGAAGAAACCGGCAACCTGGTCAAGTTCCAGCAGTACTACACCGCGTCTTCGCAGATCATCAAGGCTGCGCAACAAATCTTCAGCACATTGATCAACAGTCTTTAAGGAGCCGTAGCCCATGCGCATTTCCACTTCTCAGTTTTACGAAAGCACGGCTGCGAACTACCAGAAGAACTTCGCCAAGGTGGTCAAGACCAGCGAGGAAGCCAGCAGCCTGGTGCGGGTGAACACCGCCGCTGATGATCCGGTGGGGGCTTCGCGCCTGCTGCAACTGGGCAACCAGGCTTCGATGCTGTCCCAATATGAAGCCAACGTCACCACCATCAAGGCGACCCTGGGCACGACCGAAGCGGTCATGACCAGCATCGGCAACGTACTGCAGCGCGCCAAGGAATTGGCCGTCAGTGCCGGTAACGCCGCCTACACCGACGCGGACCGTCAAGCGGTTGCCTCGGAATTGGGATCGATCGAAGATCAATTGCTGAGCCTGATGAACACCAAGGATGAAAACGGCAAATACATTTTTGCCGGATCCAAAGGCGATGTCGTACCGTTCACTCGCAACGATGACGGCACCTACAGCTACAACGGCGACCAGGTCACCCTGGACCTGCCGATCGGCGACACCATGTCGATGGCCACCAACAGCACCGGCTGGGACGTGTTCCAGCAAGCCGTCAACACCAGTCGCACCCAGGCCACCATGACCGCGCCAGCGGTGGACGATGGGCGCGTCGTGTTGACCAACGGCCAAGTGTCCTCCAGCGTGACCTACAACAGCCAGTTCCGCAGTGGCGAGCCGTACACGGTGGAATTCGTCAGCGGCACCCAGTTGAAAATCACCGACTCGGGCGGTAACGATGTGACCGCCGAAGCCAGCAAGGGCGGTGTCATCGACCCTAACAAGCAGGCCGGGCAGACCGTGAGCTTTCGCGGCGTCGACTTGACCTTGAACGTCAACCTTCATGCGGGCGACGTTGCCGGCACGGTGTTGCCCGGCCACACGTTCACCCTGGCTGCCAAGCCCGACTCGTTCACGCCGGCCCGCAGCCCGGGCAACGCTACCGCGACCCAGATCACCGGCAGCGCAATCACCGATCCGACGGCCTACCACGCCAGCTTCCCGACGGGGACGGCGGTGCTGAAGTTTACCAGTGCCACGGACTTCGACCTGTACGCCGCGCCACTGACCGCTGACAGCAAACCGGTTTCCAGCGGCACCCTGGCGGGCAACGTCGCCACCGCATCCGGCGTGAGTTTCACGCTCAATGGTGCCCCGGCCGCCAACGATCAGTTCAGCATCGCGGTCAATACCCATGAGACGCAAAACGTCCTGGATACCGTAAATCAGTTGCGCACAGCTTTGAACACGCCGGCCGATGGCGACAACATCGCCATCCAGAAACTGAATGCGTCACTGGCTTCGGCTATCGGTAACCTGGCCAGTGGTACTGACCACTTGACCAGTGCATTGAGCTCGGTCGGTGGTCGCGGTCAGTCGCTCGATACCCAGCGCGATACCAATCAGAGCTTTGTCCTGGCCAACTCGCAGACCCAGTCGGCGATTCGCGATTCCGACCCGGCCGAAGTGATGACGCGCCTGACCTTGCAGCAGACTATGCTTCAAGCGTCGCAGTTGGCGTTCAGCAAGATCGCTCAATTGGGATTGTTCAACAAAATGTGATTCAGGGCAGGGATCGTGACGTTATAAGCGGTCCCTGACCCGTTCCTTTATACGATTCAGGACGTCCTGCTCTCGCCTGAGTTGGCGCCCACCGGTTGAGAGCCACGCGTGTGAAATCAGCTCCTCTTGTCAGCATTGCCATCCCCGCGTACCACCCACGCTTTTTCCGCCTCGCCTTGCAAAGCGCGCTCGAGCAGACCTACGAGAACCTTGAAATTGTCATCTGCGACGATTGCCGCACCGATGGCATCGAGCAGATTGTCCAGGAACTTGGCGAGAGCTCCAATATTGCTGTGCGTTACCTGCGCAACCCGACCCGGCTGGGGTTCCAGCAGAACCTGTTGCGCTGCCTCGAAGAATCCCGGGGCGAGTTCATCAAGTTCCTGTGCGACGACGACCAGTTGCTGGCATTCTGCGTCAGTCAACAGGCGGCCATCCTGCAGGAGCATGCGCAAGTATCGTTGGTGATCAACAAGCATCATTTAATCGATGCCGACAACTATGCCTTGCCGATCCGCGTTGAAAACACCGGCATCACGCAGTTCGATGCGTTGTTCAACGGCACTGACATGCTGGCGTATTTTGAGAAAACCACCCGTAATATTCTCGGCGGTTTGAGTGGCGCGTTGATGCGCCGCACCGATGTCGAGGCCTTGCTGCCAGCGCTGGCGCGGCCCGGTGAAGGTTTCGAGGCTGTCCTCGATTTTGCCTTGTTCATCTGCCTGTTGCGCCGGGGTAATCTGGTCCAGCTTTACGCCGAGGGAAGTGGCCAGCGGTTGCATCCGGAGCGCCTGGCGCGTCAGGCCAAGATGCTTGAAGCGGCCACGGTGGAGCTGACCTGGCTCAAGGAAATGCTCGCCCAGCGGAGTGGCGATCCGGCGCCTGCCAGTGGCTGGGTACGTTACCAGACACTGGGCCAGCCCAAGGAGCCAGGGGCGCCCGAGTGGGAAGAAATCAACGTCTACTCGATCATTGCGACTCGCCAGGGCGTCATTGGCTCGCAAGTCGGCACGGACATCGAAAGCTACGCAGACCTCTATGTGCAGTGGTTGGCGTGTCGGCATTTCAGTCCATTGCGCAAGCAAGTCTTGTCGCGGCAGATCGCTCGCTGGGCCTATCGTCCGAGGATCGTCCCCGTCGTCATTGACGAGCAGGACGATCCTTATGCGCTGAGTGTTACCTTGCAGAGTATCACTGCCCAAGCCTATGCCTGCGAATCGGTGCTGTTGCTGTCCAATGGTCGCCAGGCAGTGGACAACCATGTCCTGCGCCTTGGCCTGCAAGCGGACTGGGCGCAGCAGCTCAATGGGCTGCTGCCTCAACTGGACGGCGCCGACTGGTTCTACCTGCTGCGTGCCGGCGATCGCTTGACCGAGTCTGCGCTGCTGATCATGGCCGACCGGATTGTCAGTTCGCCGGGTGTCGCCTGTTTCTACAGCGATGAAGGCGCGCTGGTGGATGACAAGTCGGTGGAGCCAATCTTCAAGCCCGACTTCAACCTCGACCTGATGCGCGGTTATCCCTATGTGGGTCGGACACTGGCGTTCGAGCGTGCCCGATTTTTGGCCTCGGGTGGATTCGATTCGAGCCTGGGCGAATTGGCGCCCCAAGACTTGATCTGGCGACTGGTGGAAACGGATGGGCCGCAGGTCGTTGGTCACATTCCGGAAGTCCAGGTCGAGTCGACGTTTTCGTTTGCCCAATGGCTGTCCTTGCCTAAAGTCATCGAGCAAAACGCCGAACTGATCGGCGCTCATCTACAGCGTATTGGCGTGCCGCACCAGCTGCACCCAGGGACGCTGCTGGCGTTGATTCCGCGCATCGAATACCTGTTCGCCGAGCGACCCCTGGTGTCGATTGTCATCAGCGTCAAGGATGACCTGAGCGCGCTGGAACGTTGCGTCAACAGCCTGATCAGTACGACTGCGTATCCACACTACGAAATCATCATTGTCGATAACGCCAGTGAGAACGCCGAGCTACAACATTGGCTGCGGGCCATGGCGGAGCTGGGCAGTGAGAAGTTGCGAATATTTCTGCATCCGGGAAGCGCCAGCGAAGCGGTGATCCGCAATTTCGCCGCACAGCATGCCCGCGGCGAATACCTGTTGTTGCTCAATCCCAACTGCATTGTGCTGGAAACCGCCTGGCTGGAAGAATTGCTCAATCATGGGCAACGTCCCGAGGTCGGTATCGTGGGGCCTCGCACACTCAACCAGCAAGGCCGGGTCATTGACTCCGGCATGATCATGGGACTGGGTGGGTTGGCGGGCAGGGCCTTCGTCAACGAATCGGTCACGTCTGGCGGCTATATGCAACGCTTGCAGACGGTGCAGAACTGGAGCGCTGTCGGCGATCACTGCCTGTTGGTGCGCAAACAGGTTCTGGAGGAGGCCGGTGGGTTCGATGAATCGATCACAACACAGCGCATCAATTCCTTGGAGTTATGCCAGCAGGTCGGAAAAAACGGTTACCTGATTGTCACTACGCCTTACAGTGATGTCGTACTGGCGTCCGGCGTGGAAGCCAGTCGTGATCCGGCGTGGAAGCAGCGGTTGGAGCTCGAACAGGAGGCATTCTATCAGCGCTGGTTGCCCAGGATCGCCAACGATCCTGCCTACAACCGTAACCTGACGCTGACCGGGAAGAGCTTCAGTCTCGAGCCTGGACCACGCACTGGCTGGAATCCGTTGATTACCCGTAACGTCCCTTCGATTCTGGGGCTTGCGGTCAATACTTCGGCGGTGGGGCATTATCGGGTCAGCCAACCGCTATTTGAACTGGAAGCGGCGGGGCGCATCGTAGGACGTGTTGCCTACGACACGCCTTCGATTATCGACATCGAGCGCCAGTCGCCGGATGTGATCATCCTTCAGGGTCGCTATAACGTGGGTAAGTTCAAGGACATCACTCAAGTCAAGACTTACTCCAGCGCCATGCGCATCTATGAATTGGATGACTACATCGCCAGGGTCCCGGAAAAAAACGAACACCGCCGCAATATGCCGGACAACCTTGAGGACCTGCTGCGTAAAGGAATCGGCCTGTGTGATCGGGTCGTGGTGTCCACCCATCCGCTGGCAGACGTGTTGTCCAGCATGCACCACGACATCCGCGTCGTGCCGAACATGCTGGCTGCCGGCCTGTGGAACCAGCTCAGAAGCCAGCGTGCCACTTCCAGCAAACCACGTATCGGTTGGGGCGGCGGCACCAGCCACCGTGGCGACCTGGAGCTCATCGCCGATGTCGTTCGGGAATTGGCTGACGAAGTCGAATGGGTTTTCTTTGGCATGTGTCCGGATTTGCTCAAGCCCTATATCCATGAATTTCATCCGGGCGTGAGCCTGGCGGCTTACCCGGCGAAGCTGGCCAGTCTGAATCTGGACCTGGCCTTGGCACCGTTGGAATTTCATATTTTCAACGACTGCAAAAGCAACCTTCGCCTCTTGGAGTACGGTGCGTGTGGCTATCCGGTGATTTGTTCGGATACCGAGGCTTACCGGGGACACCTGCCTTGTACCCGGGTCCTCACCAACAGCACCGAAGAATGGCTGCAAGCAATCCGTATGCACCTGGCGGATCCGATTGCCAGCTACCGGATGGGCGACGAATTACGTGAAGTGGTGCTGCGCGACTTTATCTTGCGCGGCGATAACCTGCAGTACTGGGCCAATGGTTGGCTACCGGATTGATGAGTTTCAACCTTGAAACTCCCGGTGTCGTTGATGCGGCTACCCACTTGTTAAGGAATGAATATGCAAAGCAATGTCCCAACAGGATCGACTGCGCCGTTGAGTGAACGGTTTACACTGGTGCTGCTCGCCCACGACCAGTCGACGGCCCTGCGGCGGGCGTTGCGCCACTACCGCGAAAATGCATTTGCCGTGCTGGTGATCGACTCATCGAGCCAGATCGACGCTGATATCTCGGCAGCGTTCCCGGGTGTCCAATACCTGCATGCGCCCACGGCTGTTGGTTTCGGCGACAAGGTTCGCCAAGCCGTTGAGCGAGTCGCCACGCCTTACCTGGCGGTTGCCGATGCCGAGAGTTTCCTGCTGCCCCAAGCGCTCGAACAAGCGTTGAGTTTCCTCGAAGCACACGCCGAATACGGTGCCTGCCAAGGCTACAACCTGGCGTTCGAGGCCCATGCCGACCGTGTCGACTATTACTTGTTCGACCGCAAGGGTTGTGAAGATTATTCCGGCTTATCGGCCGAAGCACGGCTGGCCGTGTTTGCCGAGGATTGCCCGTCATTGGTCAGTGCCCTCACGCGCACTGAAACCCTGCGGCGCAGTTACGCTTCGTTACCTGCCGGTTTTGAGTCGCGGTTGCAGGAGGCCGGCCATTGCTTTGGGTTGGTGACGGATGCAAAGGTCCGCTTGCTGAACATTCCTTATGGTGTACACGAGCGCAGCCGCGTGGCGAAGCCACGGAGCCCGGTTGGCATGGCGCCTGGTACCGAGGACTTGCGAGCAGTCGCTGAACAGGAGCGCATGGGCACGTTGTTGGCCGGCGCCTTTGGCACGGATGCTTCGTCACGGGAACATGTCCGGGCCATACTCAAGAAGCTGGTCGAACGTTCGGTGCCGCAGGCTGGAAAACTGTTCGAGTCGACCTGGGATTCGCGGCGTGGCGAACCGGTTCGACGTTTCGAGCCGACGCAATACGTTGAGTTGCCCTTTTACAACCAGGCTTTTTTCGACGTGCTCACTTCGCTGGAATTCCTGCTGCACGCGGCGCCAAGCGGGCAGGTGCAGTTGAAGGAACTAGAAGCTGTCATGCTCAAGCAGAAGGAGCTGTCTCGCCCCCAGCGCAACACCAGCGCCGAGCCGCTTGATGAACAGCTGGCGCGGGCTTTCCTGAGCTATGCCTTCAACCAGGACCTGGTGAAGCAACTGCTCGAGGTGATGCAGGCCAAGGGTGACAAGCGCTACGTGCAAATGCTCCAGGCCTGGGACCTACGGCTCAAGGCGGCCGCGTTTGAGAATACCGCGAGGTTGTTCGACGCCACGCGCTCCGGTCAATTGCTGCGCTGGCTTGAGGCGCGTGAACCGAGCGCCAGTGAAGCCCTGAAAGTGTCCAAATACTTGACTGCTCGCAACGGTGGCCCGACGTTTGGCATTTTGATCCTGGATCTGGACGCCGATATCTTCAAGATGCAGGCAACCTTCGACAGCGTGATCAATGGCTATTGCCGGGCGTTCAAGATTGTTGTGTTCACCACCGGCGACTTGCCGGCCGAGACCACACCGCAGAGCGTCCTGCATTTCGTCAAAGTCAACGAAAGCAATTACGTCGACAAAATCAATCAGGTTGTCAGCCAGAGCGATTGCGATTGGATGGTCATGGCCGAGGCCGGTGATGAATTGACGCCAAGCGGTTTGTTCCGTGCGGGTGTGGAGTTGCTGGCCGCGCCACAATGCCAGGCCGTGGCAATGGACGAGTTCCAGCGCCAGCCCGACGGGACGCTGGCCGATGTCTTCCGGCCAGGGTTCAACCTTGACTTGCTGCAAAGCGCCCCGGCCTTGATGGCCCGTCATTGGCTAGTACGCCGCGAGACGTTGGTAAGGCTCGGCGGTTATTCGCGCGAGTTCAAGCATGCGTTGGAGTTCGACCTGCTGTTGCGTTTGATCGAGCAGGACGGTCTGCAGGGGCTTGCCCACCTGGATGAGCCTCTGCTGACGTGCCAGGCGCCGCCGGTGCAAGACAATGCCGATGAGCGCAAGACCTTGCTGCGTCACCTGGCGGTTCGTGGTTATCAAGCTGACGTGAGCGCGCTCGTGCCAGGTACGCACAAAATCGACTACCGCTTCGCCGAGCGCCCCCTGGTGTCGATCATCGTCCATGGCATTGGCGATCTGACGACGCTACAACGTTGCCTGCTCAGCGTACTGCAGCGCACCCGATATCAGCGCTACGAAGTGCTGGTTCCCACCGAGGCTGCAAACCATTCCGTACTGCGCACCTGGCTCGAC
Organism: Pseudomonas sp. H3_A02; assembly: GCF_054671965.1. Classification (NCBI taxonomy): domain Bacteria; kingdom Pseudomonadati; phylum Pseudomonadota; class Gammaproteobacteria; order Pseudomonadales; family Pseudomonadaceae; genus Pseudomonas; species Pseudomonas sp. H3_A02. The sequence goes on along the minus strand of NZ_CP162807.1, from coordinate 6,004,736 downwards.
GGCCAGGGGCACCAGGCCAGTCGCGTTCGGTTGTTGGATATCGAGCCGGGCGTCGCGACGGGCTCCTGGATCAACGCTGCCAGCCAGGAGGCCAAGGGCGAGTATCTGGTTACCCTGGCGGGCGACAGTGAAGTGGTCAACGTCAACTGGATCGAGTCGTTGCTCAATCAAGCCTTGCGTCCGGAAGTCGGTGTGGTCGGCGCCAAGCTAGTCGAGCGCGATGGACGTATCACCCAGGCTGGTCTGATCCTGGGCTTGAAGGATGAAGTCGGCTCGCCCTTCATCGGCGAGCCGAAGACCGCCAGGGGCTACATGAACCGGCTGGTCGTCGAGCAGAATTGCTCGGCGGTGTCTTTTGCCTGCTTGATGATTTCCAAGCAGTTGTTCAACGCTGCTGACGGCATAGACAGCGATTTGTTCGACGATGCCTTGGGTGACGTGGACCTTTGCCTCAGGGTCGGCCAGGCCGGGTACCTGACGGTATGGACGCCGCATGTGCAGGTGATTCAGTCCGGCGAGCTGGCCAGTACGCCAGAGGCGCTTACGGCGCTACGGGGGAAGTGGGCCGGGGCGTTCGCCCAGGATCGCTTCTACAACGGGAACCTGGCGTTGCAAGGCGCCGGTTTCACCCTGGGGCCGGTGCGCAACGTACCCTGGACCGAGTTGCTGAACGAACCTGCTGTATAACCCCGCAGATGAGACCGTGGCGAGGGAGCTTGCTCCCGTCGGGCTGCGCAGCAGCCCCTATTGTGAGCGCTTTGCATTAGAGCCAGTCCGGTCAAGCGGGAGCAAGCTCCCTCGCCACAATGAACCACGCTGGCCTTAAGTGAACGGCATTGCGCCTTCTGCGGCTTCCACCGGGTATGGCAGGTAAAACCTGCCGGTGCTCGTGCCGAATTGCACTGCCATCCTGAATATTCCTAGCCCGTCTCCAATGCCGTCTCGGGAAATGACACGGCTTCGTTTGTCATGAAAAAATGCCCCTCCAAGACAAAACGGCGTGACGCATAGGTCATAAAGTGCATCTTCACTGTATTGTATTCCCCGGAGTGGAGGCCCGTCCGTTCGCCTGACAAGGCGTCCGCCCTTGGAAATCAACCATTTTTGAAGCGCCCCTGAGCTTTTGGGGGTGAACCTAGTCGCAGTACATGATCGGGAAGCCATGATGATTGGCATAAAAAGCATAGCGAGTTATGTGCCGACCGCTGGTGTGGATAACTACGCTCAGGGTGCCAAATTCGAGAAGGATGAAGAATTCATCCTTGGCAAGATTGGTTCGGCGTTCCTGCCGCGCAAAGACGCTGACCAGGAAACTTCGGACCTGTGTGTCGAAGCAGTGAATGCATTGTTCGCCAACAACCCGCAGCTTTCGCGCGAATCCATCGACGCGCTGATCGTTGTCACCCAGAACGGTGATGAAGAAGGGCTGCCGCATACCGCCGCCATCGTGCAGGACAAACTCGGGTTGCCGACCCATGTGGCGGCGTTCGATATATCGCTGGGCTGCTCGGGCTACGTTTACGGCATTTATGCCCTTAAAGGCTTCATGGAGGCCGCAGGGTTGAAGAACGGGCTTCTGGTGACCGCCGACCCGTATTCGAAGATCGTCGACCCTGAAGACCGCAACACCACCATGTTGTTTGGCGATGCCGCCACCGCCACGTGGATGGCCGAGGGCGCCAGCTGGCAGTTGGGCAAGGCCAAGTTCGGCACCGATGGTTCCGGCGCGCCACATCTGAAGGTCAGCGACGGTGTGTTTTTCATGAACGGTCGCCAGGTGTTCAACTTTGCCTTGCTGAAAGTACCGGCTCATTTGCATGAACTGCTGAATGAATCCTCATTGCAAGCCAGTGACATCGACGCATTCTGCATCCACCAGGGCAGCGCGGCGATTGTCGATGCCGTGGCGCGGCGTTTCGAGGGTGAGCCTGAGAAATTCATCAAGGACATGGTCGAGACCGGCAATACCGTGTCGTCGAGCATTCCGCTGCTGCTGGAAAAGCACGTCCTGGATGCTGACTGGAAGCGCGTGGCGATCAGCGGTTTTGGTGTGGGTCTGTCGTGGGGCTCGGCGATTTTGTATCGCGACTGATCGAATCACGTTCTTCCCAATAGCGCTTCAGGCTGGCCTGTGGCGCTATTTTTTTGCCTGCGACGTTATCCTGCGGTTTCTTGACGCCATTTTTCGGGCTTTGGTTCGCGGCTAAACCCTTGTTTTGCAAGGGGTGGCAGTCTGCTAGCAAATAATTTGAAAAAAGCCCTCAAGCAAGTTCCTAATCCGACGATAACTATTACGAAGGTTCTCTAGGCCACACCCCGGCGGTTGCCAAGGGCCGGAAGCCGCAGTACCCAACCAACGAGGAATTCGTCATGGCTTTAACAGTAAACACCAACACCACTTCGCTGAACGTTCAGAAGAACCTCAACCGTGCTTCCGACGCTCTCTCTACTTCGATGACCCGCCTGTCTTCCGGCCTGAAAATCAACAGCGCCAAAGACGACGCCGCCGGCCTGCAGATCGCTACTCGTATGACCTCGCAAATCCGCGGTCAGACCATGGCGATCAAGAACGCCAACGACGGTATCTCCATGGCGCAGACCGCTGAAGGCGCGATGCAGGAGCAGACCAACATTCTGCAACGTATGCGTGAACTGGCCATCCAGGCCCGTAACGACAGCAACAGCGCAGATGACCGTGTCGCTCTGAACAAAGAGTTCTCGCAGATGAGCGACGAACTGACCCGTATCGCCAACAGCACCAACCTGAACGGCAAGAACCTGCTCGACGGTACCGCCAGCACCATGACCTTCCAGGTCGGTTCGAACACCGGTGCTGACAACCAGATCTCTCTGACTTTGAGCGCCAGCTTCGACGCTGCAAGCCTGGGTGTTGACTCGGCAATCACTATCGTTGGTTCCGACAGCGCTGTTGCTGAAACCAACTTCTCGGCCGCCATGGACGCAATCACCAGCGCGATCGACACCATCAACAGTGCCCGTGCCGACCTCGGTGCTGCACAAAACCGTTTCGCCAGCACCATCTCCAACCTGCAGAACATCAACGAAAACGCCAGTGCTGCACTGGGTCGCGTACAAGATACCGACTTCGCTGCTGAAACTGCACAACTGACCAAGCAGCAGACTCTGCAGCAAGCGTCTACTTCGGTTCTGGCCCAGGCCAACCAACTGCCATCCGCTGTACTGAAGCTGCTTCAGTAATAGCCGGATGAGTTTTAGCGGGGGAGTGCGCTTGCGTGCTCTCTCGCTTTTTCCGTTCAAGAGGTGATGGACATGGATATGAGCGTGAAGCTGAACTTGTCTTATCCAGCGGCGAAGCCGGCACCTACCGTGGTCGACAAGCCCGTGGAGAAGCCTCGAGCCGAGGTTGCTACCGTGACCCCGGTCAAGGAAGCGCCTAAAGACGCTGCCGCCGAGCAGGACAAACTCAAGAAGGCCGTTCAGGAAATCGAGAAGTTCGTCCAGTCGGTCAAACGCAACCTGGAGTTCTCTATTGATGAGCCTTCAGGCAAAGTAGTAGTCAAAGTGATTGCCAGTGGTTCCGGTGAAGTGATTCGCCAGATCCCGAATGAAGAAGTCCTGAAACTGGCCAACAGTTTGAATGATGCAAACAGCTTGTTGTTCAGCGCCGAAGCCTGACAACCGGCACGAATTTTGTTGTTATGTTCTTTTTGGCGTAGTAAAGGTCAAAAGGCCGGCGACACACTGAAGGGAGTCCCACATGGCAAGTCCAATTCTACCTGGCTTGGGTTTAGGCTCCGGCCTTGATACTGGCGCTATCGTCAAGGCGCTGGTCGATTCCGACAAGGCCGCCAAGCAAGGTCAGATCACCCGAGCGACGACGACGACTACCAACAGTATCTCCGGGGTGGGAACCCTGAAGTCGTTGCTGGCAGCTTTCAATACCGCCATGAAGGACTTGTCCAGCACAACGACCCCGCAATTCTCGGGTTTTGCTGCGACATCTTCAGCTCCCGGCGTTCTCACGGCTACCGCCAGCAACTCGGCGGTGAATGGCACGTACGCGATCAAAGTCACCAACCTGGCCACTGCGTCCAAAGTCACTTCGGCGGCCTTCGCTGGTGGTACGACCAGTGCCATTCCCACGGGTACGATGACCATCTCGCAGGGGGGTAACAACTACAACCTCAATGTGCCGGATGGCTCCACCTTGCAATCGGTTCGCGACGCGATCAACGCCGACTCTTCGCTCAAGGCTGCCGGTGTCAGTGCGAACATCATCACCGACTCCTTCGGTTCGCGCCTGGTGCTGGGTTCGACCACGACCGGCGCAGGCTCCGATATTTCGGTGAGTGGTATTGCGGGGCTTGAGATCGATGGGACGAACATCGTGGGGGCCGAGGGGGCTGCGTTGACGGCTTCTTCGGCGGGCGCCATCGGTGCCCTGGCCAAAGATGCCAGCTTCACCGTCGATGGCATGCTGCTGACCAGCAAGAGCAATACGGTCAGCACGGCGATTTCCGGATTGACGTTGAATTTGCTCGGAGTAGCAGACGGGGGCACTTCAACCGTTACCGTGGCGCCGAACAATGATGGCTTGAAAGCCTCGATCCAGAAATTCGTCGATGCCTATAACGCGGTCGCCAATAGCATTACCGCACTGACCAAGCCGTCGCTCGACGCTGATGGGAAGCTGACGGTGCCGGCAAAATTGACCGGTGACGCGTTGCCTCGCTCGCTGCTGGCGACGATTCGAACGCCCTTGTCTGAAACCGGCGCTGGCGACGCGCTGACGTCGCTGGCCCAGTTGGGTGTTACCACCGATCAGAAAACGGGGGCGTTGAACTTTGATAGCGTCAAATTCACCGCAGCGATGAACGATAAAAAGCTCAGCGGTGAAGTCCAGACGTTGTTCACGGGTACCAACGGCCTGCTGGAGCGCATGGGCAAGGCGATCGAACCCTTCAGCCAGACGGGTGGTATCCTCGATCAGCGGAACACGGCGCTGACCAGGACCCAGACCCGCCTGAAGAACGATCAGGAGGCTCTGGATCGTCGGGTCGTGACCCTGACCGCCGTGCTGACCAAAAAGTACAACGACATGGACACTCTGGTCGGCAAGCTGAAGGCCACCGCGAGCAACATCACCTCGATGTTCGAGGCGATGGCGGCACAACAGAAAAACAGCTGATTTCGACTGACGAAAAAAAGCCCGGCAACGTTTTGACAACGTTCCGGGCTTTCGGCTTTCCGACCTAAAGTTTTTTGACGCGGCGTCGATACGCTGTTTATACGAACCGAAGATTTTTTGATGAGGTAGAACATGAATCCGATGTTGGCCCTTCGCCAATACCAGAAGATTGGCGCCCAGGCGCAAACCTCCGAAGCCAGTCCCCATCGTCTTGTGCAGATGCTCATGGAAGGCGGGCTGGACCGTATCGCCCAGGCCAAGGGCGCGCTGGAGCGCAAGGATATTGCAAACAGAGGCATTCTGATCAGCAAGGCCATCGGCATCGTCGGTGGTTTGCGTGAAGGCCTGGACCTGGAAAACCAGGCCGAGTCGGTCGCTGAATTGGATGCTCTCTACGCTTACATGATGAAACGTCTGGCCGAAGCCAACGTCAAGGCCGATCCGAAGATCCTCGACGAAGTCGCCGATCTGCTTCGCACGGTCAAGGAAGGCTGGGATGCCATTGCCGTGCCTGGTCCGCAATTTTAAGGAGTGCTCTCATGAGTCTTGTCCTGCAGCGAATCGAACAAACCCGTGATGCCTTGGTTGATGCCCTGGCCGAGCGAAACTGGGAGGCGATCGGTCAGTTGGATCTGGCTTGCCGTTCCTGCATGGAAGACGTGCTGAGCGAGTCTCAGGTGGACGAGGCGGCGTTGCGGATTAATCTTGAGGAGTTGCTGGGGGTGTATCGGCAATTGCTGGAGGCGGCGACAGGAGAGCGACAGGCGATCGTCGACGAGATGCAACAGATCCATCAAGCACAGAACGCTGCAAAGGTTTACCATCTGTTCGGTTAATGCTCAGTTAATCCGAGCCCGTTGCGCCATAAATTTGACTGTGCACGGTTTTTTGACTTAACTAGTAGCTGTTTACAGATTTAAGGCGTCTACAGGCATGACAAGTCTGCAAGCGTCTAGCTTGCCCCCTATTTCGGGCATTGGGTTGACTAGGGAAGTTGCTATTGCATGTGGCGTGAAACCAAAATTCTCCTGATCGATGACGATAGCGTCCGCCGCCGCGACCTGGCGGTGATCCTGAATTTTCTTGGCGAAGAAAATTTACCCTGCGGAAGCCATGATTGGCAGCAGGCTGTCGGCTCATTGTCGTCCAGTCGTGAAGTCATCTGTGTCCTTATCGGGACCGTAAATGCTCCCGCAACGCTTTTGGGCTTGCTAAAGACACTCTCAACCTGGGATGAGTTCCTTCCGGTTTTGTTAATGGGCGAAAATTCTTCCCTTGACTTGCCTGAAGACCAGCGCCGCCGAGTACTTTCCACGCTCGAAATGCCGCCCAGCTACAGCAAGCTGCTCGATTCGCTGCACCGCGCGCAGGTTTATCGCGAGATGTACGATCAGGCCCGCGAGCGCGGCAGGCACCGCGAGCCCAACCTGTTCCGCAGTCTCGTCGGCACCAGCCGGGCGATCCAGCACGTGCGCCAGATGATGCAGCAGGTCGCCGATACCGACGCCAGCGTGCTGATCCTGGGCGAGTCAGGCACCGGCAAGGAAGTGGTCGCGCGCAACCTGCATTACCACTCCAAGCGCCGCGAAGCGCCGTTCGTGCCGGTCAACTGCGGCGCGATCCCGGCCGAGTTGCTGGAAAGCGAACTGTTTGGCCATGAGAAGGGCGCCTTCACCGGCGCGATCACCAGCCGCGCCGGGCGTTTCGAGCTGGCCAACGGCGGTACGCTGTTTCTCGACGAGATCGGCGACATGCCGCTGCCGATGCAGGTCAAGCTGTTGCGGGTCCTGCAGGAGCGCACCTTCGAGCGCGTGGGCAGCAACAAGACCCAAAGCGTCGATGTGCGCATCATTGCCGCCACGCACAAGAATCTCGAGAGCATGATCGAGGTCGGCAGTTTCCGCGAAGACCTCTATTACCGCCTCAATGTTTTCCCGATCGAAATGGCGCCACTGCGTGAGCGTGTCGAAGACATCCCGCTGCTGATGAACGAGCTGATCTCGCGCATGGAGCACGAAAAGCGCGGTTCGATCCGCTTCAACTCGGCGGCGATCATGTCCCTGTGCCGCCATGGCTGGCCGGGCAACGTCCGGGAGCTGGCCAACCTGGTGGAGCGCATGGCGATCATGCACCCGTACGGCGTGATCGGCGTTAACGAGCTGCCGAAGAAATTCCGCTACGTCGACGACGAAGACGAGCAAATGGTCGACAGCCTGCGCAGCGACCTGGAGGAGCGGGTGGCAATCAACGGCCACACGCCGGACTTCACTGCCAATGCCTTGTTGCCGCCTGAAGGCCTGGACCTCAAGGATTATCTGGGAGGCCTGGAACAAGGGCTGATCCAGCAGGCCTTGGACGATGCCAATGGCATCGTGGCCCGCGCGGCAGAGCGCCTGCGCATCCGTCGTACCACCCTGGTGGAGAAGATGCGCAAGTACGGCATGAGCCGTCGCGAAGGAGATGAACAGGCGGATGATTGACGCCTGTTTTCCAACCGCCTGATTTTCAGGCGGTTTTTTTTCGGCACGGGTATTGCTATAGCCCTCGCAACGTTCCGTTTAACTGACGGTCAGCCAAGCGAGAGAGCACGATGACCCAAGCCGCCCAGATGTCTCCTGTCCCCGAAGCGGGACACCTGCCGTCCGCCGAACAGGCAAGCCGGCTTGGACTTGAGCAGGCATTTTCGCTGTTCAGCCAGATGTCCAGCCAACTGACTGATTCCTACAGCCTGCTCGAAGCCCGGGTCACCGAACTCAAGGGCGAGTTGGCCGTGGTCAGCGCCCAGCGTATGCAGGAGCTGGCGGAAAAGGAACGCCTGGCTAATCGCCTGCAAAATCTTCTCGACCTGTTGCCCGGTGGCGTAATCGTCATCGACGCCCACGGCCGTGTGCGCGAAGCCAACCCGGCGGCCTGCGAGTTGCTCGGCCTGCCCTTGGAGGGCGAGCTGTGGCGGCACGTCATCGCCCGCTGCTTTGCGCCCCGGGAAGACGACGGCCATGAAGTGTCCCTCAAGGACGGTCGGCGCCTGTCCATCTCGACACGCTCGCTGGATGCCGAGCCTGGGCAGTTGGTACTGCTCAATGACTTGACTGAAACCCGTCACCTGCAAGACCAGTTGGCTCGCCACGAGCGCCTGTCTTCCCTGGGGCGGATGGTGGCCTCGCTGGCCCACCAGATTCGCACGCCGCTTTCCGCCGCGCTCCTCTATGCCAGTCATCTGACCGAGCAGCAATTGCCGATGGAAACCCAGCAACGTTTCGCCGGACGCTTGAAAGAGCGCCTGCACGAACTGGAGCACCAGGTGCGCGACATGCTGGTGTTCGCGCGCGGCGAGCTGCCGTTGACCGACCGTGTCAGCCCCAAGGCCTTGCTGCAATCGCTGCAGGCCGCGGCGTTGACCCATGTGCAGGAATTGCCGATCCGCTGGCAGTGCGACAGCCACGTCGGTGAAGTGTTGTGCAACCGCGACACCTTGGTGGGCGCGGTGTTGAACCTCATCGAAAACGCGATCCAGGCCAGCGGCGGCGACGTCCGGCTGAAAGTGCACTTGTACACACGCAACAACACCTTGCGCCTGTCGGTCAGCGACAACGGCAGCGGTATCGAACCGGCCGTGCTGGCGCGCCTGGGCGAGCCGTTCTTTACCACCAAGACCACCGGCACGGGCCTGGGCCTGACCGTGGTCAAGGCCGTGGCCCGTGCCCACCAGGGAGAATTGCAATTGCGCTCGCGGCTGGGCCGTGGCACCTGCGCAACGGTGTGCTTGCCGTTGTTTTCCAGCGCGCCAGGGGTGGAGTGAAAGTAATGGCGATCAAGGTGTTGCTGGTTGAGGATGATCGGGCCCTGCGCGAGGCGCTGGCCGATACGCTGGTGTTGGCCGGGCACGATTACGTCGCCGTCGGTTCGGCGGAAGAAGCGCTGGTGGCGGTGGGCCGGGAAGCGTTCAACCTGGTGGTCAGTGACGTCAACATGCCGGGCATGGACGGCCATCAATTGCTCGGCCTGTTGCGTGCCCGCCAGCCGCAACTGCCGGTCTTGCTGATGACCGCCCACGGCGCCGTCGAGCGAGCGGTGGACGCCATGCGCCAGGGCGCTGCGGATTACCTGGTCAAGCCGTTCGAGCCCAAAGCACTGCTGGACCTGGTCGCGCGTCATGCCTTGGGCAGTCTCGCGGTCGAGGGCGAAGGCCCGGTGGCTATCGAGCCGGCTAGTGCGCAACTGCTGGAATTGGCCGCACGGGTTGCTCGCAGTGATTCAACTGTGTTGATTTCCGGCGAGTCCGGAACGGGCAAGGAAGTGCTGGCCCGCTACATCCATCAACAATCCCGGCGTGCCGGGGAGCCGTTCATTGCCATCAATTGCGCGGCGATTCCCGACAACATGCTCGAGGCGACACTGTTCGGCCACGAAAAGGGTTCGTTCACCGGCGCCATCGCGGCCCAGGCCGGCAAGTTCGAGCAGGCCGACGGTGGCACGATCCTGCTCGATGAAATTTCCGAAATGCCTTTGGGCCTGCAGGCCAAGCTGTTGCGGGTATTGCAGGAGCGGGAAGTGGAGCGGGTCGGTGCGCGCAAGCCCATCAGCCTGGACATTCGCGTGGTGGCGACCACCAACCGCGACCTGGCCGGCGAGGTGGCGGCGGGGCGTTTCCGTGAAGACCTCTATTACCGTCTGTCGGTATTCCCGCTGGCCTGGCGTCCGTTGCGAGAGCGCACCGCCGATATCCTGCCGCTGGCCGAACGCCTGCTGAACAAACACGTCAATAAAATGAAGCACGCGGCGGCCCGGCTTTCAGCCGAGGCCCGGGCCTGTCTGGTTGCCTACCCGTGGCCGGGCAATGTCCGAGAACTGGACAACGCCATTCAGCGGGCCTTGATCCTGCAGCAGGGCGGCTTGATCCAGCCGGAGGATTTCTGCCTGGCCGGCCCGGTGGCCTGCGCGCCATTGCCCGCGTTGGCACCGGCACCGACCGCAACCCCCGCACTGCCGACGGACGTCGAGGGCGAGTCGGCCGGCGCCTTGGGCGATGACCTGCGGCGCCGCGAGTTCCAGATGATCATCGACACCCTGCGCGCCGAACGCGGTCGTCGCAAGGAGGCGGCCGAACGCCTGGGGATCAGCCCGCGCACCCTGCGCTACAAGTTGGCGCAAATGCGCGACGCTGGCATGGATGTCGAGGCCTATCTGTTCGCCAGTTGAAGCAGCACCAAAACCCCTGTGGGAGCGAGCTTGCTCGCGATAGCGGTCGATCAGTCGCATTGATGTCGGATGTGACTGAGTCATCGCGAGCAAGCTCGCTCCCACATGATGGGTTGGTGCGCGCAATTGTTTTCTGTCGCCATGGAGCTGGCACCCTTGTTGCTAATACCTGAATACCCGCTGAGTAAGTGTCAAAAAAATGCGGGCCGCCAGAGAGAGTAGACCATGAGCCAAGGTATTGAATTTAATCGGTTGATGTTGGACATGCGGGCCATGCAAATGGACGCCATGGCCCAGCCTAAATCGGTCGCGGTCCCCCAGGTGGGTGGCAGCAGCTTTTCCGACATGTTCGGTCAGGCCGTCAATAAAGTGAACGATACCCAGCAGGCGTCTAACCAGTTGGCCAGTGCTTTCGAGATTGGCAAAAGTGGCGTCGACCTGACGGATGTAATGATCTCCTCGCAGAAAGCCAGTGTCTCGTTTCAGGCGTTGACCCAGGTTCGCAACAAGCTGGTTCAAGCCTACCAAGACATCATGCAGATGCCGGTTTAAGGAAATTATTGAGTCATGGCAGAAGCAGCCGTTGATAACGTTCCAGCCAAGGCCACTCCGGTAGACGGCAAACCGCCGTTGTTCGGCCTGTCCTTCCTGGAAAATCTCTCCGAGATGACCATGCTGCGTCAGGTCGGCCTGTTGGTCGGTCTGGCTGCCAGCGTGGCGATTGGTTTTGCCGTGGTGCTGTGGTCCCAGCAGCCAGACTACCGTCCGTTGTACGGCAGCCTGGCTGGCATGGACGCCAAGCAAGTCATGGAGACCCTGGCTTCCGCCGACATTCCTTACACCGTCGAACCCAATTCCGGCGCCTTGCTGGTCAAGGCCGATGACGTCGCTCGTGCGCGCCTCAAGCTCGCCGCCGCCGGCGTGACGCCCACCGATGGCAATATCGGTTTCGAGATCCTCGACAAGGACCAGGGCCTGGGCACCAGCCAGTTCATGGAAGCGACCCGTTATCGTCGCGGCCTGGAAGGTGAGCTGGCGCGGACCATTTCCAGCCTGAACAACGTCAAGGGCGCCCGTGTGCACCTGGCGATTCCGAAAAGTTCGGTGTTCGTGCGCGATGAGCGCAAGCCCAGCGCTTCGGTATTGGTCGAGCTGTATTCGGGCCGCTCCCTGGAGCCAGGCCAGGTCGTGGCCATCGTCAATCTGGTGGCGACCAGCGTGCCCGAGCTGAGCAAGTCGCAGATCACCGTGGTCGACCAGAAAGGCAACCTGCTGTCCGACCAGGCGGAAAACTCCGCACTGACCATGGCCGGCAAGCAGTTCGATTACAGCCGTCGCATGGAAGGCATGCTGACCCAGCGGGTGCACAACATCCTGCAACCGATCCTGGGTAACGATCGCTATAAAGCCGAAGTCTCGGCCGATGTCGACTTCAGCGCTGTCGAGTCCACTTCCGAGCAGTTCAACCCGGACCAACCGGCGCTGCGCAGCGAACAGTCGGTGACTGAGCAGCGTACCGCCAGCAATGGTCCCCAAGGCGTACCGGGAGCCCTGAGCAACCAGCCGCCTTCGCCGGCCAGCGCACCGCAAACCACCGGTGGCGCCACGGCAGCCGCCGGCATGGTGCAGCCAGGCCAGCCGCTGATTGATGCCAACGGCCAGCAGATCATGGACCCGGCCACTGGCCAGCCGATGTTGGCGCCGTACCCGGCCGACAAGCGTCAGCAGTCGACCAAGAACTTCGAGCTCGACCGTTCCATCAGCCACACCAAGCAACAGCAGGGCCGTTTGAATCGCCTGTCGGTCGCGGTGGTGGTGGACGATCAGGTCAAGGTCAACCCGGCCAACGGCGAAACCAGCCGAGCGCCATGGAGCGCCGACGAATTGGCGCGCTTCACTCGCCTGGTGCAGGACGCCGTCGGTTTCGACGCCAGCCGCGGCGACAGCGTCAGCGTGATCAACGTGCCGTTCTCCCTGGAGCGCGGTGAAGTGGTCGCTGATATTCCGTTTTATTCGCAACCCTGGTTCTGGGATGTGGTCAAGCAAGTACTGGGTGTGCTGTTTATCCTGGTACTGGTGTTTGGCGTGCTGCGTCCGGTGCTCAACAACATCACCGGTGGCGGCAAGAACAAGCAGTTGGCAGGTTTCGGTGATGTCGAGCTGGGCGGCATGGGCGGCCTGGATGGCGAATTGGCCAACGATCGCGTCAGCCTCGGCGGGCCGCAGAGCATTCTGCTGCCAAGCCCGAGCGAAGGCTATGACGCTCAGTTGAACGCCATCAAGAGTCTGGTGGCAGAAGACCCGGGTCGTGTGGCCCAGGTCGTGAAAGAGTGGATTAACGCAGATGAGTGATAATCGAGCCGCTGTTGCCAAATTGTCGCGGGTCGACAAAGCCGCGATCCTGCTGCTGTCCCTGGGTTCGACCGACGCCGCCCAAGTGCTGCGCCACATGGGGCCCAAGGAGGTCCAGCGCGTGGGCGTGGCCATGGCACAAATGGGCAACGTGCACCGTGAGCAAGTCGAGCAGGTGATGAGCGAGTTCGTCGACATCGTCGGCGATCAGACCAGCCTGGGCGTCGGTTCCGACGACTACGTGCGCAAGATGCTCACCCAGGCCCTGGGCGAGGACAAGGCCAACGGTCTCATCGACCGGATCCTGCTGGGCGGCAATACCAGCGGCCTGGACAGCCTCAAGTGGATGGAGCCACGGGCCGTTGCCGACGTGATCCGTTACGAGCACCCGCAGATCCAGGCGATCGTCGTGGCTTACCTCGACCCGGACCAAGCCGGCGAAGTGCTGGGTAACTTCGACCACAAGGTGCGCCTGGACATCATCCTGCGCGTGTCTTCGCTCAACACCGTGCAGCCGGCGGCCCTGAAAGAATTGAACCAGATTCTCGAGAAGCAGTTCTCGGGCAACTCCAATGCCTCGCGCACCACCCTGGGTGGCATCAAGCGCGCGGCGGACATCATGAACTTCCTCGACAGTTCGATCGAAGGTCAGTTGATGGACTCGATCCGCGAATTCGACGAAGACCTGTCCGGTCAGATCGAAGACCTCATGTTCGTGTTCAACAACCTGTCCGATGTCGACGATCGTGGTATCCAGGCCCTGTTGCGCGAAGTGTCGTCCGACGTGCTGGTACTGGCCCTCAAGGGCTCGGACGAAGGCGTCAAGGAAAAGATCTTCAAGAACATGTCCAAACGGGCGGCCGAACTGTTGCGCGACGACCTCGAGGCCAAGGGCCCGGTGCGCGTCAGCGACGTGGAAACCGCACAGAAGGAAATCCTCACCATCGCCCGCCGCATGGCCGAAGCCGGGGAGATCGTTCTCGGTGGCAAGGGCGGCGAAGAGATGATCTAAGGTCGTTATGTCTGCCAAGAGTGATGAAGCACCCAGCGACCTGATCCGCGGCCGAGACGTCGGAGGTTTCGACGTCTGGTCGCTGCCCAGCTTCGACCCCCATGTGCCCGAGCCTGAGCCGGAGCCGGTGGAAGAGCTGCCGGAAATGGAGGAAGTGCCGCTGGAAGAAGTCCAGCCACTGACCCTCGAGGAAGTCGAGAGCATTCGCCAGGAAGCCTATAACGAAGGCTTTGCCGTGGGTGAAAAGGAAGGCTTCCACAGCACCACGCTCAAAGTCCGCCAGGAAGCCGATGTGGCGCTGACGGCCAAGCTCCGTGCATTGGAATCGCTGATGCTCAACCTGTTCGACCCCATCGCCGAACAGGACACCCAGATCGAGAAAGCCCTGGTGGGCCTGGTGCAACACATCGCCAAACAAGTGATCCAGCGCGAACTGGCCATCGATTCGAGCCAGATCGAACACGTCATGCGTGAAGCGCTCAAGTTATTGCCGTTGGGCGTGGGCAACGTGCGGTTGTACATCAATCCCCAGGACTTCGAACTGGTCAAGGCCCTGCGCGAGCGCCATGAAGAAACCTGGCGCATCGTCGAGGACGCGGCGCTGCTGCCGGGCGGTTGCCGTGTGGAAACCGAACACAGCCGCATCGATGCCACCGTTGAAACCCGTATCAGCCAGATCATGGCCAAGTTGTTCGACCAACTGCACGAACAGGCCCTGCACCCGGCCGCCGCCGACCTGAGCCTGGAGTTGCCGGACGAGCCCCTGGTCGGTGCTGATACCGCGCCGGCCGATGGGGAGGTGGAGGTGCCTGAATTGGACGCTTCTGTACTGGATGCTTCTGCGTTGGACAGCCGCGATGCGCCTTGAGCGAACCAGCTTCGGCAAACGCCTGGGCAGCTACGCCGAGGCCAGTGAGCTGGCCGGCCAACCGATCCTGGAAGGCCGCCTGCTGCGCATGGTCGGCCTGACCCTCGAAGCCGAGGGCCTGCGTGCCGCCATGGGCAGTCGCTGCATGGTGATCAACGACGACAGCTACCACCCGGTGCAGGTCGAAGCCGAAGTCATGGGCTTCTCCGGCAGCAAGGTCTTCTTGATGCCGGTGGGCAGCGTCGCCGGTATCGCCCCCGGCGCGCGCGTGGTTCCCCTGGCCGATAACGGCCGCCTGCCCATGGGCATGAGCATGCTCGGGCGCGTGCTGGACGGGGCCGGACGGGCCTTGGACGGCAAGGGCGGCATGAAGGCCGAAGATTGGGTGCCGATGGACGGCCCGACGATCAACCCCCTCAAGCGTGACCCCATCAGCGTGCCGCTGGACGTGGGCATCCGTTGCATCAACGGTTTGTTGACGGTCGGTCGCGGCCAGCGCCTGGGCCTGTTTGCCGGTACCGGCGTGGGTAAGAGTGTGCTGCTGGGCATGATGACCCGCTTCACCGAAGCCGACATCATCGTGGTGGGGCTGATCGGTGAACGGGGTCGTGAGGTGAAGGAATTTATCGAGCACATCCTCGGCGAGGAAGGGCTCAAGCGCTCGGTGGTGGTGGCTTCGCCGGCGGACGATGCGCCATTGATGCGTTTACGAGCGGCCATGTATTGCACGCGCATCGCCGAGTATTTCCGCGACAAGGGCAAGAATGTCCTGCTGTTGATGGACTCGCTGACCCGTTTCGCCCAGGCCCAGCGGGAAATCGCCCTGGCCATCGGCGAACCGCCGGCCACCAAGGGTTATCCGCCTTCGGTCTTCGCCAAGCTGCCGAAACTGGTCGAGCGCGCCGGCAATGCGGAAAAGGGCGGCGGTTCGATCACCGCGTTCTATACCGTGCTGTCCGAAGGCGATGACCAGCAAGACCCTATCGCCGACTCGGCCCGGGGGGTACTCGACGGCCACATCGTGCTGTCCAGGCGCCTGGCTGAAGAAGGGCATTACCCGGCCATCGACATCGAGGCGTCCATCAGCCGGGTCATGCCGTCGGTGATCAGTGCTGAACACATGAAGCGGGCCCAGCAGTTCAAACAGTACTGGTCGCGCTACCAGCAAAGCCGTGACCTGATCAGCGTCGGTGCCTATGTGCCCGGCGGTGACCGCGAGACCGACACCGCTATCAGCCTTTACCCGGCCATGGCCGTTTACCTGCGCCAGAGCCTGAACGACAACATCGGCATGGGCGCCAGCGAAGCGCACCTGCAGACTATTTTCGCTCCGGTCTCAGGCACGTAACCGGCCATGGCCACGAGTCGTGCGGCGCGCCTGGCCCCTGTGGTGGACATGGCGGAAAAGGCCGAGAAGACCGCCGTCCAGCGACTGGCGTATTTTCAGGGGCAAGTGGCCGTTGCCGAGAGCAAGCTGGCGGACCTTGAAAACTTTCGACTTGAATACCAGGAGCAGTGGATTGCCCGCGGCAGCCACGGGGTATCCGGGCAATGGTTGCTGGGTTACCAAGGGTTCCTGGCACAACTGGGCACCGCCATCGACCAGCAGCGCCAAAGCCTTGTCTGGCACCAGAACAATCTGGAGAAGGCTCGCCAGAGCTGGCAAGAAGCGTTCGCCCGAGTCGAAGGGTTGCGCAAACTGGTGCAGCGTTATATCGACGAGGCGCGGCAGTTGGAAGACAAGCGCGAACAGAAACTGCTCGATGAGTTGTCCCAGCGCCTGCCGCGGCAGAATCCCTATTGATGCGAAACGAGGATTTTGTCGGATGAGCGATGCAAAACCTTGCTCAGACCTTTACCAGATGCTACACCTTGTACACGTATGTCCATGACAAGGAAGCCGATCATGTCAGTCGTTACCGAAGTATCCCCCGATGGGCATAAGCTGACGATTTCGATCAAAGGTCGATTCGATTTCGGGCGGCATCAGGAGTTTCGTGAGTCCTATGAGCGGCTCAACAAGAAACCTGACTCCATCGTGGTGGATTTGAAAGAAGCCACTTATCTCGACAGTTCCGCCTTGGGCATGCTCCTGCTGTTGCGCGATCATGCCGGTGGCGACGCGTCGGACATCCGGGTCGTCAACAGCAGCTCCGACGTCAAGAAAATCCTTGCGATCTCCAATTTCGACAAGCTGTTCGACATCAGTTGATCGCCATGCAATCGTCGTCGGAGCCACTGACGGTCCTGATTGCCGAAGACAGTGCCGCTGATCGACTGCTGTTGTCGACCATTGTCCGCCGCCAGGGTCACCATGTGCTCACGGCGGCTGATGGTGCAGAGGCGGTCGAGGCCTATCTGGAACAGCGTCCGCATCTGGTGCTGATGGACGCGATGATGCCGGTGATGGACGGCTTCGAAGCCGCGCAGCGAATCAAGCAGCTGGCTGGGGATCAATTGGTCCCGATCATTTTCCTCACTTCGCTGACTGAGAGCGAAGCCCTGGCGCGTTGCCTGGAAGCGGGCGGCGACGACTTTCTGGCCAAGCCCTATAACCAGGTAATCCTGGCAGCCAAGATCAAGGCCATGGACCGCTTGCGCCGGTTGCAGGCCACGGTAGTGGAGCAGCGTGATCAGATCGCCCGGCACCATGACTATCTACTCAACGAACAACGGGTCGCCAAGGCCGTGTTCGACAAGATCGCCCACTCCGGCTGCCTGAGTGCGCCAAACATCCGCTACCTGCAATCGCCCTATGCCTTGTTCAACGGCGACTTGCTGCTGGCCGCGTTCAACCCGGCCGGCGACATGCACGTCCTGCTGGGGGACTTCACCGGGCACGGTTTGCCGGCGGCGGTCGGCGCGATGCCGCTGGCGGAGGTGTTTTATGGCATGACGGCCAAAGGCTACGGCCTGGCGCAGATCCTTCGGGAGATGAACGCCAAGCTCAAGCGCATCCTGCCGGTGGATATGTTTTGTTGTGCGACGCTGTTGTGCCTCAGTTTCCAGCGTTGCACGGTGGAGATCTGGAATGGCGGCATGCCCGATGGTTACCTGCATGACAGCCTCAGCGGCGAACGTACGCCATTACCGGCGCGGCACCTGCCGTTGGGCGTGCTCACGCCGCACTTGTTCGATGACCGTACCGAAGTGCATCCGATGTCCCTGGGGGACCGGGTGTTTCTGTTGTCCGATGGCGTAATAGAAACCAGTGATCGCGATGATCAACCGTTTGGCGTGGAGCGGTTGCAACAGGTATTTTCGGCCAACCGTGAACCTGACTGTCTTTTTGAGGACATCCAGCAGGCCCTGCGAGACTTTGGCGGTGAGTCGCGGGATGACTTCAGCATGGTTGAGTTGCGACTGGTCGCACCGACGCAACTCAATCCGCCTCCACCGGTCTATTCCGATAGCGGGCAGTCCAGTCCGCTGGACTGGTCGGTGAGCTTCGAGTTCCGGGCGCAGACGCTCAAGCGCTTCAACCCGATGCCCTATCTGTTGCAGTTGCTGCTTGAGGTGCATGGGCTCAGGGCGCAGAGTGGCGCCCTTTATAGTGTCATGTCGGAGCTCTATTCCAATGCCCTGGATCACGGGGTGCTGGGGCTCGACTCGAGCCTCAAGCGTGATGCGACGGGTTTTGCCCGCTACTATAGGGAGCGCAATACGCGCCTGGATGAACTGAGCGACGGTTACGTGCGGGTGCACTTGCACGTTACGCCAAACGGCGAGGGCGGTCGCCTGGCCATCGAGGTCGAAGACAGTGGCGAGGGGTTCGATGTCGCCCGGGTGCTGGCGCGACCGGTGGACAGTGATCGGTTGTCGGGGCGCGGCGTGAGCCTGGTACGCCAGTTGAGTCACCAGGCCAGTTGGTCAGACGATGGTCGTAGTGCGCGCGTGGAGTTTTTCTGGGAGGCTCTGGCATAATTGGGGCCATTCTTGATCAGGGAGCGAACAAGTGAACGAGATTCATCTGGACCGCGACGTGCTCAGCACGTTGAAGGAAGTCATGGAGGAGGGGTATCTGGAGTTGCTGGATACGTTTCTCAACGACTCAGAGGCTCGCCTGCGCGTGCTGCATGAAGCACGGGACGCTGAAAAATTGAGCGCCACCGCCCACAGCTTCAAGGGCAGCAGCAGCAACATGGGCGCCATCCGCCTGGCCGAGTTGTGCGGCGAACTGGAACAACGTGCCAAGCAGCCGTCATTGGGCGGTATCGAAAAGCTGGTCAACGAAATCGACAGTGAATTCGCCCATGTCCGCAAGCTTTGCCGGGAAGAGCGTGAAGGTTTCCACTGCTGAAATTTGACGGCCGGACAACGTTGGCCCGTGCCTTGCATCGCCTAGTCTCGACTGTACCTATGATTTCAGTGCAGCGGAGATCTTTTTATGCCCGTTACCCCTAATTCACTGCTGCAGGCCTCTGTCCAGGCCAAGCCCCAGGCCGCCGTCAATTCACCGGCAGCGGCCCCGGACCTCGGGGGTAGAGCCTCCAGCTTCGCCCAAGTCTTCGCCAAGCAGGCGCCTGCCCAAGCGGCGGCCCCGGAGCCTACGGTTAAATCGGCACGCGACAAAGCCGCCGGTAATACCGTCAAAAAAGACACCGGCAACGAAACCCCTGCCGCCCCGGAGCCGACGGTTGCCGATAGCGGCAAACCCTTGCCCGCGAACAAACCGGCCAGCAGCGACGACAAGGCCGCCAGCGATGCCAGCGCCGACTCGGCTGAAACACCGGTGGCGGATGCGGTTCCGGTCGATCCGAGCCTGGACCCAGGCTTGCTGCCGGAGATGACGGTGCCCGTCGCGACAGCCCCGGCGGAGCCTGCTCCCTTGGCGGTCACGACAGAGGCCCAGGTCGCTACGGCAGTCGCGGCGCCGGCTGTCCCATTGGCCGCGCCGGCCCAGCCAGCGGTCCCGGTAATCGATCCAGCCTTCGACCCACAAGCCGACCCACTCGACGCGTTGCCCGCCTTGCGCTTGGCGATGGAGCAGGGCGGCCATGTTTCCGCGACCAGCCAGGCGCAACCCAAGAGCGCTGCCCCAGCGTCCCTCGACGGTGAGCCGACGTCGGCGCAGACCTTTGCCGCCGGCATGGCGAGCATGCTCAGCGTGCAAGCCGATCAGAACAGTACCGAGTCCGGCAGCCAGGGCGGCGACAAGGCCTTCGGCGGCTTGATCAGCGAGGGCCTCAAGGACCTGGGCGCCGCGTCCAGCGACACCCGCGTGGATGATTTCGCCAACCGCCTGGCCGCGCTGACTCAGGCCGCTACACCTAAAACCGCCAACGCGGTGCCGGTCAACCAACCTATCGCGATGAATCAGAGCGGTTGGACCGAAGAGGTGGTCAACCGGGTGATGTACCTGTCCAGCGTCAATCTCAAGGCGGCTGACATTCAGTTGCAACCCGCCGAACTCGGGCGCCTGGATATCCGGGTGAACATGGTTCCGGACCAGCAGACCCAGGTCACGTTCATGAGCGCCCACTCCGGCGTTCGCGAAGCCCTCGAAGGCCAATTGCATCGCTTGCGGGAGAGTTTTACCCAGCAGGGCATGGGCCAGGTCGACGTCAGCGTGTCGGATCAATCCCGGGGTTCGCAGAACCAGGAGCAGCAAGCCCAGCAACAGGCCCGGGCCGGGCGTACCACGGCATCTGGCGGACGAGCGGATGCAGCGGATGACGCTGGCCCGGCCAGCATCGCTGACGTGGCCGCCACCACGACCAGCGTCATTGGCACCAGCGCGGTTGACTACTACGCCTGATCCAGCGACGTTCTCCCCTGTGGGAGCGAGCTTGCTCGCGATAGCGGACTATCAGTCACCCTCGCAGGGACTGAGCCACCGCTATCGCGAGCAAGCTCGCTCCCATATTGGTTTTATGGGAACTGAAGATCGCATGTGCCCGCCATCCTGAGTACCGACACTTCTGGCATAACACTTGCTCCAGCCTTGCCGTGCAACAGTGAAAACCCCGATTAGTGACGGATTATTGGCATGGCGAAGAGCGAAGCAGCAGCTGTAAAAGACCCTGCAACCAAAGGCAAACTCAAGCTGATCATCATGATCGTGGTGGGTTTGCTCCTGGCGATCGGCGTGTCCGTGGGGGCGACCTGGTATTTCATGCACAGCGCTCAGAGCAAGCCGGCAGTGGCGGTCGAGGCTGCGCCGGTGGGCAAGCAACCGGCGATTTTCGAACCGATGGCCCCGGCCTTCGTGGCCAACTACACCGTGAACGGTCGTCAACGCTACATGCAGGTCAGCATTACGTTGCAAGGGCGCAACCAGGCTGACCTGGAAGCGCTGCGGGTGCACATGCCGCTGATCCGCAATAACCTGGTGATGCTGTTTTCCGGACAGAGTTTCGACACCCTGGCCACGCCCGTCGGCCAGGAAATGCTGCGCCAGAAAGCCACGGCCAGCGTGCAGGAAGTGGCTCAGAAAGAGCTCGGCAAAGTGGTGATCGAACAGTTGCTCTTCACTAACTTCGTATTGCAGTAGGAACACGACATGGCCGTGCAGGACCTGCTGTCCCAGGATGAAATCGACGCGCTGTTGCATGGTGTCGACGACGGTCTGGTACAGACCGAAAACGTTGCTGAACCGGGCAGCGTCAAAAGCTACGACCTGACCAGCCAGGATCGCATCGTTCGCGGACGCATGCCGACCCTGGAAATGATCAACGAGCGTTTCGCCCGGTACACCCGCATCAGCATGTTCAACATGCTGCGCCGCTCGGCCGACGTCGCCGTCGGTGGCGTGCAGGTGATGAAGTTCGGCGAGTACGTGCATTCGTTGTACGTGCCCACCAGCCTCAACCTGGTGAAGATCAAGCCGTTGCGCGGCACCGCGTTGTTCATCCTCGACGCCAAGCTGGTGTTCAAGCTGGTGGACAACTTTTTCGGTGGCGACGGTCGTCACGCCAAGATCGAGGGTCGTGAATTCACCCCGACCGAGCTGCGAGTGGTGCGCATGGTGCTGGAACAGGCCTTCATCGATTTGAAGGAAGCCTGGCAGGCGATCATGGAAGTGAACTTCGAGTACATCAACTCGGAAGTGAACCCGGCCATGGCCAACATCGTCGGGCCGAGCGAAGCCATCGTGGTCTCGACCTTCCACATCGAACTCGATGGTGGTGGCGGCGACCTGCACGTGACCATGCCGTATTCGATGATCGAGCCGGTGCGCGAAATGCTCGACGCCGGTTTCCAGTCGGACCTCGACGACCAGGATGAGCGCTGGATCAACGCGTTGCGCCAGGACGTCCTCGACGTCGACGTGCCGATCGGCGCGACGGTCGCCCGGCGTCAACTGCGTCTGCGGGACATCCTGCACATGCAGCCGGGGGACATCATTCCGGTGGAGATGCCCGACGACATGATCATGCGCGCCAATGGCGTGCCGGCCTTCAAGGTCAAGATGGGCTCTCACAAAGGCAACCTGGCGTTGCAGGTGATCGAGCCGATCGAACGCCGCTGAGCGGTGTCAACTTCTTAAGTTTGTAACGGATTTAGGTTTTTTACTGATTTTTGCCCGCCGAGGACAAATGATGGCTAACGATATGAACACCCAGGATGACCAGGCGCTGGCCGACGAATGGGCTGCGGCCCTGGAAGAAACCGGCGACGCCGGGCAGGCTGACATCGATGCCTTGCTGGCCGCCGATAGCGGTAATCACGGCTCCAACCGCCTGCCGATGGAAGAATTTGGCAGCGTGCCCAAGAGCAATGAACAGGTCACACTGGATGGGCCGAACCTGGATGTGATCCTCGATATCCCGGTATCGATCTCCATGGAAGTGGGCAGCACCGATATCAACATCCGCAACCTGCTGCAGCTCAACCAGGGCTCGGTGATCGAGTTGGACCGCCTGGCCGGCGAACCGCTCGACGTGCTGGTCAACGGCACCTTGATCGCCCATGGCGAAGTGGTGGTGGTCAACGAGAAGTTCGGCATTCGCCTGACGGACGTGATCAGTCCGAGCGAACGCATCAAGAAGCTGCGCTGAGTGAAAGGTTTCTTCGCCGCAGCGTTGATGCTGCCATTGAGCGTGCTGGCGGCCGAACCGGTTGCCACGGCGGCTGTTGCGCCGGCGGCAGGCAGCGGGATCGCCGGGCAACTGGCGCAACTGGTGCTCGGCTTGCTGTTGGTGCTGGGCTTGATCTTCTTTCTCGCCTGGTTGTTGCGCCGTGTGCAACAGGCGGGGCCGAGCGGCAAGGGCCAGGTCATCGACATCGTCGGCTCCCGCGCGCTCGGGCCGCGTGACCGGCTGGTGCTGGTGCAGGTCGGCAACGAGCAGATCCTGCTGGGCCTGAGCCCGGGCACCATCACCGCCTTGCACGTCCTCAAGGAGCCGGTGCAGGTACCCTCCACCGAGCCGGCCAGCCCCGAATTTGCCCAGCGCCTCATGGAGCTGCTGGGGAAAGACCAGAAGGATAAAAAGTA
Source organism: Pseudomonas sp. H3_A02 (assembly GCF_054671965.1). Lineage (NCBI taxonomy): Bacteria > Pseudomonadati > Pseudomonadota > Gammaproteobacteria > Pseudomonadales > Pseudomonadaceae > Pseudomonas > Pseudomonas sp. H3_A02. The sequence continues at coordinate 5,981,698 of NZ_CP162807.1, read as the reverse complement.
ATGCCGTTGCGCATTCTGTTGGCATTGGCCCTGATGCTGGCCGCACCGTTGGCGTTCGCCGCCGACCCGCTGTCGATTCCGGCGATCACCCTGGGGACCAATGCCGAAGGGGCCCAGGAATACTCGGTCAGCCTGCAGATCCTGCTGATCATGACCGCGCTGAGTTTCATCCCGGCGTTCGTCATGTTGATGACCAGTTTCACCCGGATCATCATTGTCTTTTCGATTCTGCGCCAGGCCCTGGGCCTGCAACAGACACCCTCGAACCAGATCCTCACCGGCATGGCGCTGTTCTTGACCATGTTCATCATGGCGCCGGTGTTTGATCGGGTGAACCAGGATGCGCTGCAACCCTACCTGGCAGAAAAAATTACTGCGCAGGATGCTGTGGCCAAGGCTGAGGTGCCGATCAAGGATTTCATGCTGGCCCAGACCCGCAGCAGTGACCTGGAGCTGTTCATGCGCCTGTCCAAGCGCACCGACATCCCCAGCGCCGACCAGGCGCCGCTGACCATCCTGGTGCCGGCGTTCGTGACGTCCGAGCTGAAAACCGCGTTCCAGATCGGTTTCATGATTTTCATCCCGTTCCTGATCATTGACCTGGTGGTCGCCAGCGTGCTGATGGCCATGGGTATGATGATGCTCTCGCCGCTGATCATTTCCCTGCCGTTCAAGATCATGCTGTTTGTGCTGGTGGATGGCTGGGCGCTGATCATCGGTACCCTGGCGGGCAGTTTCGGCGGTGTTTAGGCCTTTTGTGCGGAGAGGGCGATATGACGCCTGAAGTAGCGGTAGACCTGTTCCGTGAAGCGCTCTGGCTGACGACCATGATGGTTGCCATCCTGGTGATCCCCAGTCTGTTGGTGGGGTTGCTGGTGGCGATGTTCCAGGCCGCGACCCAGATCAACGAACAGACCTTGAGCTTCCTGCCGCGCCTGCTGGTGATGCTGGTGACGCTGATCGTCGCCGGCCCCTGGATGGTACAAACCTTCATGGAATACATCCTGCAGCTGTACGGCAGTATTCCGCAGTTGATCGGCTGACCTGATGTCGATGCTCGCGCTGACGGACACCCAGATCAGTTCCTGGGTGGCATCGTTCGTCCTGCCACTGTTTCGCGTCACCGCGGTGCTGATGAGCATGCCGATCTTCGGCACGACCCTGGTGCCGCGGCGTGTGCGCTTGTATTTCGCCCTGGCGATCACGGTGGTTATCGCGCCCGGACTTCCACCGATGCCGCCGGTCAATGCCCTGGACCTCAGCGCACTGATGTTGGTGGCCGAGCAAATTCTCATCGGTGTCTTGATGGGGTTCTCGCTGCAGTTGTTCTTCCAGGCATTCGTGGTGGCCGGGCAAATCATTTCGATCCAGATGGGCATGGCCTTCGCGTCCATGGTCGACCCCACCAACGGCGTGACGACGGCGGTGATCGGTCAGTTCCTGACGATGCTGGTGACCCTGTTGTTCCTCGCAATGAATGGGCATCTGGTGGTGTTCGAGGTCTTGACCGAGAGCTTTACCACCATGCCGGTGGGCAGTGCGTTCCTGATCAATCATTTCTGGGAAATCGCCGGCAAGCTCGGTTGGGTCCTGGGTGCGGCGATGGTGCTGGTATTGCCGGCGATCACCGCGTTACTGGTGGTCAACATCGCGTTTGGCGTGATGACCCGTGCGGCGCCGCAATTGAATATTTTCTCCATTGGCTTCCCGCTGACCCTCGTGCTGGGCATGGTGATTTTCTGGGTCAGCCTGGGGGATATCCTCAATCAATATCAGCCGCTGGCCACCCAGGCCTTGCAGCTTTTACGCGACATGGCACAGGCGCGCTGAACCATGGCCGAGAGCGAGAGTGGTCAGGACAAGACAGAAGACCCCACGGAAAAGCGCCTGCGCGAATCCCGGGAAAAGGGCGAGATCGCCCGCTCCAAGGAGCTCAACACGCTGGCGGTGATGCTGGCCGGGGCGGGCGGGTTGCTGATTTATGGCGGCGGCTTGGCCCTGGACCTGCTGGAGATCATGCGCCTGAATTTCTCCCTGCCCCGTGAGGTGCTGCTCTCTCCGGGATCCATGTCCCAGCATTTGCTGCACTCGGGCAAGATTGCGATCCTGGCGGTGCAGCCTGTTCTGATCTGCTTGCTGTTGGCCGCCGTGATCGGGCCGATTTCCCTAGGTGGCTGGTTGTTCGCCGCCGGTAGCCTGGCCCCCAAATTCAGCCGGATGAACCCGGCCGCCGGGATCAAGCGCATGTTTTCCACCACGGCGCTGATGGAGTTGCTCAAGGCGTTTGGGAAATTCCTGCTGGTTTTGTTCGTCGCGCTGACGGTGCTGCAGGCCGATATCGACGATTTGCTGCGCATTGCTCACGAACCGCTGGAGCAGGCGATTATCCACAGCGTGCAGTTGGTGGGCTGGAGTACGTTGTGGATGGCTTGCGGCCTGATCCTGATTGCCGCCATCGACGTGCCGATCCAGCTGTATCAAAGCAAGCAGAAACTGCTGATGACCAAGCAGGAAGTGCGCGACGAGCACAAGGACGCGGAGGGTAAGCCGGAGGTCAAGCAGCGCATTCGTCAATTGCAGCGCGAGGTCTCCCAGCGGCGGATGATGGCGGCGATCCCCGACGCCGATGTGGTCATCACCAACCCGACCCACTACGCCGTCGCCCTCAAGTACGACCCCGAAAAAGGCAACGCGCCGGTGTTGCTGGCCAAGGGCAGTGACTTCCTGGCACTGAAGATCCGTGAAATCGCCGTGGCCAACGAGGTGATGCTGCTCGAGTCCCCGGCACTGGCGCGATCGATTTACTACTCCACCGAACTCGACCAGGAAATCCCTGGCGGCCTGTACCTGGCCGTGGCCCAGGTATTGGCCTACGTCTACCAGATCCGCCAGCACCGCGCCGGCAAGGGCAAACGCCCCGAACCGCTCAAGGATCTGCCGATTCCGCCGGATTTGCGGCGTGATTCCTGAGTCAGTCTGGCGTAGAGAGCACTGGCGTTGATGTCGCTGGTGGGGCGGGCCGAAGGCTGCCTCCCGGCTTGTAACGAGTGCCTAGTAGCCCCTGTACCTGTCAGACCTGACAGTAGACAGCCGTTTCCCCTATCAATGTAATGCTCCTGGAGGCTCACTCAACCCAGGGGCATGACATGACAATTCGCGAATACAAAAAGCTTGGAGGCATGGAACTGAACTTTGTGTCGGGAGCGGTCGAGGCCAATGTCGGCGAACGGGCCATCGCTTGTGCGTTCACGTTTGATCTGATGCTTGAGTTTGCGCGCTTCAAAGACGCGGCGAACAAGTACGTGCCGAATTACCTGGAGGTTGCGACCAATGCCATTCGGCCTGAGTTGGACGGCCTGGCCTATCACACTTCCTTCGATTACTTCGCTGGCCAGGCTGGCAGGATCGATAGCAACGAGGCGCTGTTCCGTATCTTCACCCGGCCTGACAGTTACTTTGATGGGTGGTCGAGCGGGGGCCTGGAGCGGCGTTATCACAAGCCGATTTTCCAGCCCCTTGACGGGAAATTGAGACTTGCGGCGCGCAGCGATTTTCGCTGGGAAGATCCCAAGCGGCTCATCACGATCGCGGATCTTCCGCTCATCCGGTTTCAATGGGCACTCACTGTGATGGAGAGCCACGAGGTCAGCCTCTCCGAAGCCTCGTTGCCCGACATCAAGGCGCCGGATTCGAAGGTGGCGTTCATGTACGCCAGCCAGGAACAGCTTGAAGTGGAGGGTGTGCAAATGTACAGGGGGACGCGTTACGTCAAGGGCTGGAAATTGGCTTTCGGCCCGATCACATCGGAGCAGATACTGACAGCGGAGTGAGTCACCGGGTGCGTCGAGCCGAATGAATGCTAATGAGGTGGCGCTGCTCGAATCCGCGGCGCAGACGCGATCGGTTTACTACTCGACCAGAAAATCCCCGAAGGTCTGTACCTGGCCGTGGCCCAGGTATTGGCCTCGTTCGGGTGAGGTTCCGTGGGATTATCGAAGTTCGGATGCAGGGGGAAACTAGCAGAACTGTTAGGTTTACCTGGAAAGCGACAGGCCCCGTGGCGAGGGAGCTTGCTCCCGCTCGGTTGCGCAGCGACCGCCATAACACAGGGGCTGCGGTATGTCTGATGCTGCGCATTTGGCTGGTTTCGGGGCCGCTACGGGGCCCAGCGGGAGCAAGCTCCCTCGCCACAGGTTCGTCGTTTGTTTTAAGTGAGCAGCATTATCTGTGGGAGCGAGCGTGCTCGCGATTGCGATTATCCAGTCGATACAGATGTTGACTGACAAATCGCTATCGCGAGCAAGCTCGCTCCCACAGGGTTAAATTCGCTTCAGCCCCTCTATTTCAGCCGTCGACAAAAGTTGGAAGGCTTCTTGCAATACCCCGCCTGCGCCCCCTCCGGGCGTCAAAAGTTTGCTTCACAGGCACGGGGATTATTGGTGGATCGTTCTCAGTTACTCAGCACCGCGCGCAGCAATGCAGCCGACCTCAGCCGGGGCAATCTGGGCGTGCCGATCTTGCTGCTGGTCATGCTCGCCATGATGATGCTGCCGGTGCCGCCGTTTCTGCTGGACGTGTTCTTCACGTTCAACATCGCCCTGTCGATCGTCGTGCTGCTGGTGTGCATCTATGCCCTGCGGCCGTTGGACTTCGCGGTGTTCCCGACCATTCTGCTGGTGGCGACGCTCATGCGTCTGGCGCTGAACGTAGCGTCCACCCGAGTCGTGATGATCCACGGTCACGAGGGGCATGAGGCTGCCGGTAAGGTGATCCAGGCCTTCGGCGAGGTGGTGATCGGCGGTAACTACGTGGTCGGTATCGTGGTCTTCGCCATTTTGATGATCATCAACTTCGTCGTGGTGACCAAGGGCGCCGGGCGGATTTCCGAGGTGAGCGCGCGTTTCACCCTCGATGCGATGCCCGGCAAGCAGATGGCGATCGACGCCGACCTCAACGCCGGCCTGATCGACCAGAGCCAGGCCAAGCTGCGCCGCCTGGAGGTGGCCCAAGAGGCCGAGTTCTACGGTTCCATGGACGGTGCCAGCAAATTCGTGCGCGGTGACGCCATCGCCGGCCTGCTGATCCTGTTCATCAACCTGATCGGCGGCATGGCCGTCGGTATCTTCCAGCATGGCTTGACCTTCGGCGATGCCGGCAAGGTTTATGCCCTGCTGACCATCGGTGACGGTTTGGTGGCGCAATTGCCATCACTGTTGTTATCCACAGCCGCCGCGATCATGGTGACCCGTGCTTCGGGCTCCGAAGACATGGGCAAGCAGATTGGCCGGCAGATGTTTGCCTCGCCCAAGGCCCTGGCCGTTGCCGCCGGCCTGATGGCGGTGATGGGGCTGGTGCCGGGGATGCCGCACTTTTCCTTCCTGAGCATGGCGGCCATGGCAGCCGGTGGTGCCTACTGGTTCTGGAAGAAGCAGAACGTGCAGAAGGTCCAGGCCCTGCAAGAGGTCAAGCGCCAGCAGGAACTGCTGCCGTCGCCGGCCCGCGCCATGGAAACCAAGGAACTGGGCTGGGACGACGTGACCCCGATCGACATGATCGGCCTGGAAGTCGGCTATCGCCTGATTCCCTTGGTCGACCGCAATCAGGGTGGGCAGTTGCTGGCGCGGATCAAGGGGGTGCGCAAGAAGCTCTCCCAGGACTTGGGCTTCCTGATGCCTACCGTGCATATCCGCGACAACCTCGACCTGGCGCCGAGCGCCTATCGCCTGACCTTGATGGGGGTGATCCTGGCCGAAGCCGAGATCTATCCCGACCGCGAATTGGCGATCAACCCCGGCCAGGTCTACGGCAGCCTCAGCGGCATCACCGCCAAGGATCCGGCTTTCGGCCTGGAAGCGGTGTGGATCGAAATCAGCCAGCGGGCCCAGGCCCAGTCCCTCGGTTATACCGTGGTGGACGCCAGTACCGTGGTGGCGACCCACTTGAACCAGATCCTGTACAAGCACTCCAGTGAGCTGATTGGCCACGAAGAAGTCCAGCAACTCCTGCAAGTACTGGCCAAAGGCTCGCCGAAGCTGGCCGAAGAGCTGGTGCCAGGCGTGGTTTCCTTGTCGCAGTTGCTCAAGGTGCTGCAGGCGCTGCTGGCCGAACAAGTGCCCGTGCGCGACATACGCAGTATCGCCGAGGCCATCGCCAACAACGCCGCCAAGAGTCAAGATACCGCCGCCTTGGTGGCTGCGGTTCGGGTCGGCGTGTCCCGCGCAATCGTCCAAAGCATTGTAGGCACTGAGTCTGAGCTGCCTGTGATCACCTTGGAGCCAAGGTTGGAACAGATATTGCTCAATAGTCTGCAGAAGGCAGGACAAGGCTCGGAAGAGGGTGTCCTGCTGGAGCCAAGCATGGCCGAGAAGCTGCAGCGTTCGCTGATCGAAGCAGCCCAGCGGCAAGAGATGCAAGGCCAACCGGTGATCCTGCTGGTGGCCGGTCCGATTCGCGCGATGCTCTCGCGATTCGGGCGCCTCGCGGTCCCGGGGCTGCATGTGCTGGCGTACCAGGAAATACCGGACAACAAGCAAGTGACCATCGTTGCGACAGTAGGGCCCAACGGCTGAGGTAGTGGTTTATGCAAGTGAAGCGTTTTTTCGCCGCCGACATGCGTCAGGCCATGAAACTGGTTCGTGACGAGCTGGGCGCTGAAGCAGCCATCATTGGCAACCGTCGTATCGCCGGCGGTGTCGAGCTGACGGCGGCCCTGGATTACAAACTGTCTGCGCTGGCCCCGCGGGTTCCGAACATGGAGCTCGAAGATGAGCTGCGCAAGACCCAATCGCGCATCGCCAGCGCCCAGGCCGAACTGAGCCTGCGCAGCAGCGAAGGCGAGGGTGCCGCGGGCACCAATCGTCAATTGTTCGCCGGTCAGCCGCTGACCGCCGGCCTGCCCTTGACCGCCGCCGAACCGCTAATGGAGCAGGCCCAGGCCGAACCGCGTCGTCCGGAACCGGCTCCCGCCGCGCCTGTCCGCGGGGTCGATCCGCGCGCCCTGGACTCAATGCGCTTTGAACTCAACAGCCTGCGCGAGCTGATGGAAGTCCAGCTCGGCTCCCTGGCCTGGAACCAGCTGCAAGGCAGCCGTCCGGCCCAGGCCAACCTGTGGCGTCGCCTGCAACGCATCGGCCTGTCCGGCCCGTTGTCCCGGGACCTGCTGGCGCTGATCAATGGTATCGAAGAACCGCGCCAGGCTTGGCGCATGTTGCTGGCGCACCTGGCGCGGATGATCTCCACGCCGGAAGTCGAGCCACTGGAAGAGGGCGGAGTGATTGCCATGGTCGGTCCTGCCGGCATGGGCAAGACCACCACCCTGGCCAAGCTCGCCGCCCGTTATGTACTCAAGTACGGCGCCCAGAGCATCGCCCTGGTGAGCATGGACAGTTTCCGCATCGGTGCCCAGGAACAACTCAAGACCCTGGGCCGGATCCTCAATGTGTCGGTGACCCATGTGGATCCGGGCCAATCCCTGGCCCAGGCGCTGGAGCCTTTGCTGCGCAAACGCGTTGTGCTGATCGATACCGCGGGCCTGCAAGCCAGCGATCCAGCCCTGCGCATGCAGCTCGAAAGCCTGGCCGGACGCGGTATCAAGTCAAAAAATTATCTCGTGTTGGCAACCACCAGCCAGAAACAGGTTCTAACCGCCGCATACCACAGCTACAAACGCTGCGGACTGGCCGGCTGCATCCTGACTAAGCTGGACGAAACGGCAAGCCTGGGCGAGGTGTTGAGCCTGGCGATCGGTCATGAACTGCCGGTGGCCTACCTGACCGATGGGCCGCGGATCCCGGATGATTTGCATCTGCCGCGCCGTCATCAACTGGTCAGTCGTGCCGTGAGTGTGCAAATGCAGGAAGAACCCAGCGAAGAAGCCATGGCTGACATGTTCGCTGACATCTACCACAGCCCGAGCAAGCAGGTCGGCTGAGGTAATCATGAATATTTTTTGTACCTACATCGATGGTCTGCCATGCATTGTTCCTTATGCGAACGCGCAGCCAGTAATGTGGCCTCCGTCTAAGAAGACAAGGTAAAGAACGAACATGGGCAGCATGCATCCCGTACAGGTGATCGCGGTGACCGGCGGCAAAGGTGGCGTCGGGAAGACTAACGTGTCAGTGAACTTGTCCCTGGCTCTTGCAGAGCTTGGCCGACGGGTCATGCTGCTGGACGCCGACCTGGGCCTGGCGAACGTCGACGTGCTGCTGGGGCTTACCCCCAAACGCACCCTGGCGGACGTGATCGAAGGCCGCTGCGAACTGCGCGACGTGCTGTTGCAGGGGCCAGGCGGGATTCGTATCGTGCCGGCTGCCTCCGGCACCCAGAGCATGGTTCACCTGACCCCAGCCCAACACGCGGGCCTGATCCAGGCTTTCAGCGACATCGGCGACAACCTCGATGTGCTGGTGATCGATACCGCGGCTGGCATTGGCGACTCGGTCGTCAGTTTCGTGCGCGCCGCCCAGGAAGTGCTGCTGGTGGTCTGCGACGAACCGACGTCCATCACCGACGCCTACGCCCTGATCAAACTGCTGAACCGCGACTATGGCATGAACCGCTTCCGCGTCCTGGCCAACATGGCCCAGAGCCCGCAGGAAGGACGCAACCTGTTCGCCAAGTTGACCAAGGTCACCGATCGCTTCCTGGACGTCGCCCTGCAATACGTCGGCGCGGTGCCTTACGACGAAAGCGTGCGCAAGGCCGTCCAGAAGCAACGTGCCGTCTATGAAGCCTTTCCACGTTCCAAATGCGCGCTGGCGTTCAAGGCGATCGCCCAGAAGGTCGATACCTGGCCATTGCCGGCCAATCCTCGCGGGCATCTGGAGTTTTTCGTCGAACGTCTTGTGCAACAAACAGCAGGGCCCGTGCTATGACAGCCAGCGGTTACAACCATCTCTACAAAAAATCGGCACGGGACGCCCAATACGAATTGATCGAGCGTTATGCGCCACTGGTCAAGCGTATCGCCTACCACTTGCTGGCGCGGTTGCCGGCCAGTGTCCAGGTCGAGGACTTGATCCAGGCCGGCATGATCGGCCTGCTTGAAGTGTCGAACAAATACGACGCCAGCAAAGGCGCCAGTTTCGAGACCTATGCCGGTATTCGCATTCGCGGGGCGATGCTCGATGAAGTCCGCAAGGGCGATTGGGCGCCGCGTTCGGTGCACCGCAATACCCGCATGGTCAGTGACGCGATTCGGGCAATTGAAGCGAAAACCGGGCGTGACGCTAAAGATCACGAAGTTGCTGCCGAACTCCAGTTAAGTCTCGATGATTATTACGGGATTTTGAACGATACCTTGGGCAGCCGCCTGTTCAGTTTCGACGACCTGCTGCAGGACGGCGAACACGAAGGGCTGCACGAGGATGGCGCGAGTGCTCACATGGAGCCATCGCGTGACCTGGAAGATGAACGTTTCCAGAGCGCGCTGGCGGATGCGATTGCCAATTTGCCGGAGCGTGAGCGACTGGTCTTGGCGCTGTACTACGACGAAGAGCTGAACCTCAAGGAAATCGGTGAGGTCCTGGGGGTCAGCGAATCGCGGGTCAGCCAGTTACACAGCCAGTGCGCGGCCCGTTTGCGGGGGCGTTTGGGGGAGTGGCGAGCGCGTTGACAGGCAGTGTGGGGACACTGCGACGAGGCTGGCCTGGCAGGTACTGCGCCAGTCTCCATCCGTTGTGCTCCGGACCGTTGTCGAGTGTTGTGCCGGATTGATTGAAATGGCGCGTCCAGGTGCTGGGCGCGTTTAAGACTGCTTGGAGGTCGAATTGGACAAGAACATGAAAATCCTCATCGTTGATGACTTCTCAACGATGCGGCGGATCATAAAAAACCTGTTGCGTGACCTTGGGTTCACCAACACGGTCGAGGCGGATGATGGCGTCACAGCCATTCCGGTCCTCAACAGCGGGAGCATCGACTTTCTGGTGACTGACTGGAACATGCCCGGCATGACCGGTATCGACTTGTTGCGCCATGTGCGCGCCGACGAAAAGCTCAAGCATCTTCCGGTGCTGATGGTCACTGCCGAAGCCAAGCGCGAGCAGATCATCGAAGCGGCCCAGGCCGGTGTAAACGGCTATGTGGTCAAACCCTTCACGGCCCAGGCGTTGAAAGAGAAGATCGAAAAAATCTTCGAACGCATCGGTTAACGGCGCCACGGGGGAGCTATGGACAACGAATCTTCAATGGGCGATTTCGAATCGACCCTGAAAAAACATGCCCGCGAACTGGTCGACAGCCTTGAAAAAGGTCGCTTTGGCGATGCGGTTCAAATGATCCATGAGCTCAACCAGACCCGTGACCGCGGTCTGTATCAGGAAGTGGGCAAGCTCACGCGTGAACTGCACAGCGCGATTGTCAATTTCCAGATCGACCCGCACATGCCGCAGGCCGAGGAAGTCTCGCAGATCACCGACGCCACCGAGCGCCTGGGGTATGTGGTCAAGCTGACCGAGGCCGCGGCGAACCGCACCATGGACCTGGTGGAAAGCGCAACGCCGCTGGTCAACGGCCTGAGTGAAGAAGCCCAGGCCTTGAGCACCGACTGGGGCCGGTTCATGCGTCGCGAAGTCGGTGCTGAAGAGTTTCGGGAGCTGGCCCGTCGGGTCGACGGTTTCCTGACGCGCAGCAGCACCGAGAACCGCGCCGTGGCAAGCAACCTCAACGACATTCTGCTGGCCCAGGACTATCAAGACCTGACCGGCCAGGTGATCAAGCGTGTGACCCAGTTGGTCACCGAAGTGGAAAGCAACCTGCTCAAACTGGTGTTGATGGCCAGCCAGGTCGACCGCTTTGCAGGCATCGAACACGACCGTGAAGCGATGCTTGCTGAAAAAGATCCACAAAAACATCTCTCTCAGGGTGAAGGTCCGCAAATTCATGCCGATAAAAGAGAAGACGTTATGTCCGGTCAGGACGATGTGGACGATTTGCTGTCCAGCCTTGGATTCTGAGTTTTAGCCCTGTTTTAGGAGCAGCCATTAATGAGCTTCGGCGCCGATGAAGAGATCCTTCAGGATTTCCTGGTTGAGGCCGGCGAGATTCTAGAGCAACTGTCCGAACAGCTGGTCGAGCTGGAAAGCCGACCTGATGATGCGGATCTGCTCAATGCAATTTTTCGCGGTTTCCACACTGTAAAAGGAGGCGCCGGCTTCCTCCAGCTCAACGAGCTGGTGGAGTGCTGCCACATTGCCGAAAACGTGTTCGATATCCTGCGCAAGGGTGAGCGCCGCGTGGATTCGGAACTGATGGACGTGGTGCTCGAAGCGCTGGATGCGGTCAACAGCATGTTCAGTGAAGTGCGTGAGCGCTCGCCGATCACGGCTGCCACCCCCGAGCTGCTTGCCGCGCTATCGCGCCTGGCCGAGCCGCAATCGGCTGACGAAGCGGCGCCGATTGTCGAGGCGGTGGTTGAAGAGCCGGTCGCCGAAGAATCGGGCGACATCACCGATAACGAATTCGAACAGCTGCTGGACTCCCTGAATACCGTCAAGGCCCAGGCCGAGGCACCAGCCGCTCCGGCTGCACCTGCTGCGCAAGCCGCCGGTGGGGCGGCCAGCGATGAAATCACCGACGCCGAGTTCGAGTCGCTGCTCGACCAGCTTCACGGCAAGGGCCAGTTCGCGCCGGATGCGGTCGTTCCGCCGGCGGCCCCGGCCGCCCCGAAAGCGGCGGGCGACAGCTCGGACATCACCGATGATGAATTCGAAGCTTTGCTCGACCAGTTGCATGGCAAGGGCACCTTTGCCGTTGACGCGCTGGATTCGGCCATCGCTTCGGCACCGACGCCGGCCAAGCCCGCCGCCGCTGCCGCGGGTAGCGACCTGATCAGCGACCAGGAATTCGAATCGCTGCTCGATGAGCTGCATGGCAAGGGTAAGTTCAGCGAAGTCGGTACGGCTGCCGCTGCGCCCGCTACCGTTGCGCCAGCGGCCAAGGCTGCGCCCAAACCCGCTGCCAAGGCACCGGAGCCCAAGGCCGAGCCCGCCAAGCCTGCCGCTGCTGCCCCGGCACCCGCCCGTGCTCCGGCGGCGGCGCCAGCGGAAAAACCAGCCAGCGAAGCCGAGACCACCGTTCGAGTCGACACCGCACGCCTGGACGAGATCATGAACATGGTCGGCGAACTGGTGCTGGTGCGTAACCGACTGGTGCGCCTGGGCCTCAACAGCCAGGACGAAGCCATGTCCAAAGCCGTGTCGAACCTCGACGTGGTCACGGCAGACCTGCAGACCGCGGTCATGAAGACCCGCATGCAGCCGATCAAGAAAGTCTTCGGGCGCTTCCCGCGCCTGGTTCGCGATCTGGCTCGCCAGCTCAAGAAAGAAATCAACCTGGAACTGGTGGGTGAAGAGACCGACCTCGACAAGAACCTTGTCGAAGCCCTGGCCGACCCGCTGGTCCACTTGGTGCGCAACGCGGTCGACCACGGCATCGAGTCGCCGGAAGAGCGCGAAGCCTCGGGCAAGGTCCGCAGCGGCAAGGTGATCCTGGCCGCCGAGCAGGAGGGCGACCACATCCTGCTGTCGATCTCCGACGACGGCAAAGGCATGGACCCGAATGTACTGCGTGCCATCGCGGTGAAACGCGGTGTGATGGACAAGGATGCGGCTGACCGTCTGAGCGAATCCGAGTGCTACAACCTGATCTTCGCCCCGGGGTTCTCGACCAAAACCGAGATTTCCGACGTGTCGGGCCGTGGTGTGGGCATGGATGTGGTGAAAACCAAGATTTCCCAGCTCAACGGCTCGATCAATATCTACTCGACCAAGGGCCTGGGCTCGAAGATCGTCATCAAGGTTCCGTTGACCCTGGCGATCATGCCGACCCTGATGGTGATGCTGGGCAACCAGGCCTTCGCCTTCCCGCTGGTCAACGTCAACGAGATCTTCCACCTCGACCTGTCGCGCACCAACGTGGTGGACGGCCAGGAAGTGGTGATCGTACGGGACAAGGCATTGCCGCTGTTCTACCTCAAGCGCTGGCTGGTCAGCTCCGCGGCTCATGTGGAGCAGGGCGAAGGCCATGTGGTGATCCTTTCGGTGGGCACCCAGCGGATCGGCTTCGTCGTCGACCAGTTGGTGGGCCAGGAAGAAGTGGTCATCAAGCCGTTGGGCAAGATGCTCCAGGGCACACCGGGCATGTCCGGCGCCACCATCACCGGCGACGGCCGCATCGCGTTGATTCTCGATGTGCCAAGCATGCTCAAGCGTTACGCCGCCCGGCGTATTTGATTCTGGAGGGGCGTGGCCCAGGGCCGCGCCTCGTCTAACGGAGTGTTTATGGTAGTTAAAGTCCTGGTGGTGGACGATTCGGGGTTTTTCCGTCGCCGTGTCTCGGAAATTCTTTCGGCGGACACGAGTATTCAGGTCGTCGGTACCGCGACTAATGGCAAAGAGGCGATCGATCAGGCCCTGGCACTCAAGCCGGACGTGATCACCATGGACTACGAGATGCCGATGATGGATGGCATCACGGCCGTGCGGCATATCATGCAGCGCTGCCCGACCCCGGTCTTGATGTTCTCGTCCCTGACCCACGAAGGCGCCCGGGTGACTCTCGATGCGCTGGACGCCGGGGCGGTGGATTTCCTGCCGAAGAATTTCGAAGACATTTCGCGCAACCCCGACAAGGTCCGGCAGTTGCTGTGCGAAAAGGTCCACAGCATTTCCCGCAGCAATCGCCGTGTCGGTGCCTACAGCGCACCGGCGCCAGCCCCGGTTGCGGCGCCAAGCCCGACGCCGACGGCATCGAGCAGCTTCAATCCGGCACCTGTACGCAGCGCCCCGGCCCCTGCGCCGACGCGTTCGGCACCTGCCAGTGCCTCGTCGCCGGCCCCCAAGCGCAAAGCCTACAAGCTGGTTGCCATCGGCACGTCCACGGGCGGCCCGGTGGCGCTGCAACGGGTCCTGACCCAGTTGCCGGCCAACTTCCCGGCTCCCATCGTGTTGATCCAGCACATGCCCGCGGCGTTTACCAAGGCGTTTGCCGAGCGTCTGGACAAGCTGTGCAACATCAACGTCAAGGAAGCCGAGGATGGCGACATCCTGCGTCCGGGCCTGGCCTTGCTGGCGCCGGGTGGCAAGCAGATGATGATCGACGGTCGCGGCGCGGTGAAAATCCTGCCGGGCGACGAGCGCCTGAACTACAAGCCTTGCGTGGATATTACCTTTGGTTCCGCGGCCAAGTCCTACGGTGACAAAGTTCTGGCGGTGGTTCTCACCGGCATGGGTGCCGACGGTCGCGAAGGCGCACGGCTGCTCAAGCAGGGCGGCAGTGCGATCTGGGCCCAGGACGAAGCCAGTTGCGTGATCTACGGCATGCCGATGGCGATCGTCAAAGCCGATCTTGCCGACGCAGTGTATGGGTTGGACGACATCGGTAGACACCTGGTCGAGGCCTGCCTGTAATGGATGTGCTCAGCCTGATTGGCATCATCATGGCGTTCGTCGCCATCATTGGCGGCAATTATCTGGAAGGCGGTCACCTGGGCGCGCTGGCCAACGGCCCGGCGGCGTTGATCGTGATCGGTGGCACCGTTGGCGCGGCGCTGCTGCAGTCTCCCATGAGCGCTTTCAAGCGGGCCATGCAGGTGCTGATCTGGATTCTGTTCCCGCCCCGTGTCGACCTTGCCGGTGGTATCGACCGCGTCGTGAACTGGAGCCTGACCGCTCGCAAGGAAGGCTTGCTGGGTCTGGAAGGGGTGGCTGACGCCGAACCTGACAGTTACTCGCGCAAAGGCCTGCAATTGCTGGTGGACGGCGCCGAGCCGGAGGCCATCCGCAGCATCCTGGAAGTGGATTTCTACACCCAGGAAAGCCGCGACATCGAAGCGGCCAAAGTCTTCGAAAGCATGGGCGGCTACGCGCCGACCATCGGCATCATCGGTGCCGTGATGGGCCTGATCCATGTGATGGGCAACCTGGCCGATCCGTCGCAACTGGGCAGCGGTATCGCCGTGGCGTTCGTCGCCACGATCTACGGCGTGGCGAGTGCCAACCTGGTGCTGCTGCCCATCGCGGCCAAGCTCAAGTCCATCGCGTTGCGTCAGTCGCGCTATCGCGAAATGTTGCTGGAAGGGATCCTGTCGATCGCCGAAGGTGAAAACCCGCGCTCCATTGAGTTGAAGCTCCAGGGCTTCATGGACTGATGGGGGGTATGGAGCATGGCACGTCGCAGGCATCGTGAAGAACACGTCAACCATGAACGCTGGCTCGTTTCCTACGCCGACTTCATCACGCTGCTGTTCGCTTTTTTCGTGGTCATGTATTCGATTTCGTCGGTCAACGAAGGCAAGTACAAAGTCATTTCCGAGGCGTTGATCGGGGTCTTCACCGATTCCGACCGGGCCCTCAAGCCGATCCCTATCGGTGAGGAGCGGCCCAAGACCACCACACCGGCCAAGCCCTTGGTCAAGGACAGCGAGCAGGTCGACGCCGGTATCGCCGGCAGCAGCGATCCGTTGAAAAGCATCGCCGACGACATCAGCGCGGCGTTCGGTGACCTGATCAGCTCCAACCAGATGACCGTGCGCGGCAACGAGCTGTGGGTCGAGATCGAACTCAATTCCAGCCTGTTGTTCGGCAGCGGCGACGCCATGCCCAGCGACATGGCGTTCAACATCATCGATAAGGTCGCGGCGATCCTCAAACCCTTCGACAACCCGATCCATGTCGAAGGCTTCACGGACGACCAGCCGATCCGTACCGCGCAATACCCGACCAACTGGGAACTGTCCTCGGCCCGTTCGGCGAGCATTGTGCGCATGCTGGCGATGCAGGGCGTGAACCCCGGTCGCCTGGCCTCGGTGGGCTACGGTGAGTTCCAGCCGGTGGCCAACAACGCCACGGCCGAGGGGCGTGCGCGCAACCGGCGGGTGGTGCTGGTGGTGTCGCGTAACCTCGATGTACGTCGTAGCCTGACCGGTACCGGTACGGCCCATGCAACCCCGGATGCGGCATTGAAGCGGGCTGGCACACAAACTGCACCGGCTCCGGTCAAGTCGCCGGGAAGACAGAGTGCCGTCAATTCTCCGTCACCCGCTTTATAACCGAGCTATTTCTCGGTCGAGCCTGTTTCGGCCGGGAGGAACGATCCGAATGAGAGTCTGGGCAGTCGCCAATCAAAAAGGTGGTGTGGGCAAGACCACATCTTCCATCGCTTTAGCCGGGTTGCTGGCCGAGGCGGGCAAGCGCGTGGTCATCGTCGACCTGGACCCCCATGGCTCGATGACCAGCTATTTCGGCTACGATCCCGATAGCCTGGAGCACAGCAACTTCGACCTGTTCCTGCACAAGGGCGTTGTGCCCGAGGGCCTGCCAGGGCAATTGCTGTTGTCCACCAGCGACGAGCGGATTTCCCTGTTGCCGTCGAGCACCGCCCTGGCCACCCTGGAGCGACAGTCGCCCGGGCAGAGCGGCTTGGGCCTGGTGATCGCCAAGAGTCTGGCGCAGCTGTGGCAGGATTTCGATTACGCGATCATCGACAGCCCGCCGTTGCTGGGGCTGCTGATGGTCAATGCGTTGGCCGCCAGTCAGCAACTGGTGATTCCCGTGCAGACCGAGCATTTGGCGGTCAAGGGCCTGGAACGCATGGTCAATACACTGGCGATGGTCAATCGCTCGCGCAAACAGACACTGGCCTTCAACATCGTGCCGACACTGTTCGACCGTCGCACCCAGGCGTCCTTGGGGACCCTGCGTGTGTTGCGGGACATGTACCCGGAGGACATCTGGCAAGGCTATATCCCCGTCGACACCCGCCTGCGGGATGCCAGCCGCGCCGGTGTGACCCCTTCGCAATTCGATGGCAAGAGCCGTGGCGTGCTGGCCTACCGAGCACTACTCAAGCATCTGCTGGCCCAACAGCTTGTTTCGCAGCAGGTGGCTTAAGGTGACGAGGCTTTCCACTGGCAGTGTGTTCGCTTGCGAACGCTCAAGTCCTGCCGCATTCATGCCGATAACCTCTTCAAGTGGCGCACTGTTCCTATGAGCCGCCCAATAAAGACAACCTCGCGTCCGCAAATGGCCCTGCAGTCCTATCTGGATGGGCTATTGCAGGAAGCGACCGAAGAATTGACACCACTGCCAAACGTGATCGAGGCGTTGCCCGAACATGTCGAAGCCGAGGGTGTGCTGGATGAATTTCAAGCGGCCGTGCTCGAAGAGCAGGCCCGTGACGCACAGAAATCAGTGGTGGCCGCGGCGGTCGAAGCACCGTTCATCAAGCCTCAACTGGCGGTAATGGAGGCTTCTGCGCCGATCCTGGCGCCGGTCTCGACCGTTGCCCCGTTGCTGCAAGGGCTGGTGACGCCGGTGGTGGAAGTCCACTTGCCGCCGAGCAACCCACCGCCACCGGTGCCGGGCGACGACCGTCCGGCCTGGGCTGCCGAGCCGTTCGAGTGTTTGTTGTTCGATGTGGCCGGGTTGACCCTGGCGGTGCCGCTGGTGTGCCTGGGATCGATTTATTCCCTGGCCGGGCAGGAACTGACGCCGTTGTTCGGCCAGCCGGAATGGTTCCTCGGGATCCTGCCGAGCCAGGCGGGCAACCTGAAGGTACTGGATACGGCACGCTGGGTGATGCCGGACCGTTATCGCGATGATTTTCGCCAAGGCCTGCAGTACGTGATTTCGGTGCAAGGTTATGAGTGGGGGTTGGCGGTGCACCAGGTCAGCCGTTCGCTGCGCCTGGATCCGAACGAGATCAAGTGGCGCAGCCATCGAGGGCAACGGCCATGGCTGGCCGGTACGGTGATCGAGCACATGTGCGCCTTGCTGGACGTTTCCGAGCTGGCGGAGTTGATCGCCAGCGGCGGGGCAAAACACCTGGGCGGCAGCAAGAAGCCGGTTCAGAAACCGAAATAAGACAACCGGCGGCGCACAGCGTCGCCGGACAGAGTACACGCCGCCACAGGCGGTTTTTCGAGGGGTCAGGGTATGAATGATAAGGCGTCGTCTCAAAAGGGTTCTGAAGATCCGATTCTGCAATGGGTGACCTTCAAGCTCGATAACGAAACCTACGGCATCAACGTGATGCGCGTTCAGGAAGTGCTGCGCTATACCGAGATCGCTCCGGTACCGGGTGCACCCAGCTATGTGCTGGGCATCATCAACTTGCGTGGCAACGTGGTCACCGTGATCGATACCCGTCAGCGCTTCGGCTTGATGAACGCCGAGATCAGCGACAATACCCGGATCGTCATCATTGAGGCCGACAAGCAAGTGGTTGGCATCATGGTCGACAGCGTCGCCGAAGTGGTTTATCTGCGCCAGTCGGAAATCGAGACGGCGCCGAACGTGGGTAACGAAGAGTCCGCCAAGTTTATTCAGGGCGTGTGCAACAAGAACAACGAGTTGCTGATTCTGGTTGAACTGGACAAGATGATGAGCGAAGAAGAGTGGTCGGAACTGGAGAGTATCTGATTTGATTCTTGAGGTAGCAGTCATTGTCCTGTTCCTTTTCTGGGCAGGCACGCTGGCGATGTTCTTGGCATACATACGTGGCCAGCGGCAGATCGCCGCTCAGCAGGCCCAGGGCGATGCGCTGCGCGATCAGCGCATCAAGGACCTGGCCAAGCGCGTCGACGATTACCAGAACGGCACCGTGCGCATGGGCGAAGCGCTCCATGAGCTGCGTGCTGTGGTCGCGCCGTTGCCGGATAAACTCGCCCAACTGGAACAGCGCGACCCCTCCAGCCTGTCCTTCGCCCAGGCCGCTCGCCTGGTGGGCATGGGCGCCAGCGTCGACGAACTGACCCAAGCCTGCGGCCTGACCCAGGCCGAGGCGGAGTTGATGAGCAAGCTGCATAAGGGCGGCTGATCGCTTTCATCCCGATCCAATTGTGGGAGCGAGCTTGCTCGCGATAGCGGTGTGTCAGTCGATATTAATGTTGGCTGACAGGGCCCCATCGCGAGCAAGCTCGCTCCCACAGGTTTTTCTGGTGCTTGCAGATTGATCATTCCAGTCAATGCACCGCCCCTGTGGCGAGGGAGCTTGCACCCGCTGGCCTGCGCAGCAGGCCCCGGCATTCCTCCAGGCAGACCGTATCGCCCGTTTTTGCGGCTGCTGTGCAGCCGAGCGGGAGCAAGCTCCCTAGCCACGATTGCCCGCGCTTTGCCGCAGAGATCCCATGTGGGAGCGAGCTTGCTCGCGATAGCGGTGTGTCAGTCGATATCCATGTTGACTGACAGGACCCCATCGCGAGCAAGCTCGCTCCCACAGGTTTTTCAGGTGTTCACACTGATCGTTCCAGCCACATATAACCCCTGTGGCGAGGGAGCTTGCTCCCGCTGGCCTGCGCAGCAGGCCCCGGCATTCCTCCAGGCAGACCGTATCGCCCGTTTTTGCGGCTGCTGCGCAGCCGAGCGGGAGCAAGCTCCCTCGCCACGATTGCCCGCGCTTTGCCGCAGAGATCCCATGTGGGAGCGAGCTTGCTCGCGATAGCGGTGTGTCAGTCGATATAAATGTCGGCTGACAGGGCCCCATCGCGAGCAAGCTCGCTCCCACAGGTTTTTCTGGCGTTCACACACTGATCGTTCCAGCCAACACACCGCTCTTGTGGCTGTGATCAGTAATCATCGCCGCGGTCGGTCACATCCTTTTCGACGCTCGGCGCATTCGGGTCGTGGCCTTGGGGGAACTTGCCCTTGAGGTTCCAGGCAAACGCGATAATCTCGGCAATCGTGCGGTACAGCTCTTCCGGGATGCTGTCCCCCAATTCCATCCGTGCCAGCAGCTTCACCAGTTCGGCATTTTCATAGATCGGTACTTCACTGTCCCGGGCGATCCGCAGGATTTCCTCGGCCAGGGCGTCGTCGCCCTTGGCGGTGAGGGTCGGGGCGTGGTGGCCGTCGTACTTGAGGGCGATGGCCTGGCGGGGTTCGGTGTGGGTTGTCATGCGGTTTCATCCACCCAGCGTTGTTCCAGGCGAGTCTTGGGCCCTTGGGGCGGGGTGCCGAGGTGGCAGTCCAGGTCGCCGACGTTCAGGCCACAGGTCACCAGGCGCTCGCGCAGTGCTGTCAGGTTGCTTTCGATCAGGCTCGCGGTGTACGGCCGTTCTGCCCACAATTGGCTGGACAGGCTGCCGCTGAGCAACTGGGCTTGAATCTGCAGCGGACCGAGCGGTTCCATATCAAACGCCAGCTCGACCCGCCAGAGCTGCTGTTTCGGCTCGCGTTCCTCTCGGCGTTCGTCGGGTTGTTCCCGGGGCGGGGTTTCCTCGCGCTGGAACTTGACCTGCAGCGGCACGATGTCCTGCAGGTTGCGCATCGGGATCTCCAACTGCCAGGTGCTCATCAACCGACCGTCGTCGGTCAGGCCGGTCTGTTCCAGGCTCGACAACTGATGGCTTTGCAGGCGCGACACGGCAGCGGCGGCCAGGCGCAGCAGTTGCTCCAGATCGCCTTCTTCGTTCTGCTCTTTCAGCAGGCGCGAGGGCAGCGGAAAACTGGTGGGTTGCGGCTTGGCGCTGACCTGACCGAGCATCCCCAAGGCACTACGGACGAAACTCGGCAGGGTCTGGGCCAGCGTATTGGCGGCAATGATGGCGCTGAGGTTGGTGGAGGCGGGCAGGGCCGGTGTCAGTTGGGCGATCAGTTTCAGCAGGTCGCCTTTCATGTCCGGCGCCAGGCTCGGTGGCTGTCCGGCGAGCAATTTGCTTTCCAGGAACACACCGCTGGCGACCATGGCCTGGGCCAAGCCCTTGGGCGTGCTCAGTTGCTGGACATCCGGCAGGCCAGCCAGCAAGCGAGTCACCGCGGCACGCAGCTCGGCGCCAGTGTCATCGGTGACCGGCAGGTTTTGCAGGGCGGTGACCAGGCTGTCCAGGGAGCCCTGGCGGCTCACCTGGGTGACCAGTTGCTGGCTCACCGCCAATTGCTCCTGGCGGTTGCTCAGGGGCACGAATTTCAACGTTTGGGCATCTTGCACCTGGGCGCTCAAGAGTGTGCCGATGCGCAGCGGTTGGGGGCTGTCGATGTCCAGGGTACTGCCGGCCTGGGCGGTATTGAGCAGGCTCACCAACGACCGATAGACCGCCGGCTGCCCGGGTAACGATGGCAACGGCTGGCTGGTCAACACCTTGCCTTGCAGCAACGTGCCGACCGGCATCTGCGCGGTGTCGATGCGCGTCAAGGTGGCGACGCTGGAGGCAACGGCCTGTTGCACGGCAATCGTCAGGTTGCTGGGGGACGGTTGGGTTACGGCCAGGCTGGTGCCCTGGGGCAATGGCTGGGTGCTGGTGGCTTGCACGGTGGTCTGGCGACCGCTCTCCAGGGTGACCTTGAGCAGCAGCTGGAAAGTCTGGTCGGCCTGCTTGAGCGACAGCACTTCGGCCTGGGCGGTCTGGCCGGGGCCGATCAGCCCTGCGGCCGGTGCCAGCAGTTTAAGCAGCTCGCCCGTCACCGCTGGCATACGCGTCGTTGCCGTGGCCTGGGGCAGCGGCAGGATGTTGATGTCGCCTGTCATCTGCGGTCTTTACCCTGGGAAAATAAGCCCTCTTTAGAGTAGGGCATCACATGTATAATGCCGCCCGTCTTTCAGGGAGTGGCGAAAACCTTGCAATTGTTTGACGCAGCTCTGTGGAACAGGCCGTCAAAGCATCTATGCTGCACCTCTTTAACGGCCGCTGCACCGCCGACTTGAACCGTATAAGGCCCGCGATCCCTTGACCAGTCCTCTCTTGCAAACCGTTGGCCTCGCCTGTGAGCGAGACTTGCGGCTGCTTTTCGAAAATCTCGAATTGAGACTCTCGCCTGGCGACATGGTGCAGATCAGTGGTCCCAACGGCAGCGGCAAGACCAGCCTGCTGCGTCTGCTCGCCGGGTTGATGCAGCCCACCACAGGCCAAGTGTTGCTCAATGGCCAGCCCTTGCACAGCCAGCGCAGCGAACTGGCCCGTAACCTGCTCTGGATCGGTCATGCCGCCGGGATCAAGGATTTGCTGACCCCCGAAGAAAACCTCAGTTGGCTCTGCGCGCTGCATACGCCCGCCGGGCGCGAGGCGATCTGGCAGGCGTTGGCGGCGGTTGGGCTGCGCGGCTTCGAGGATGTGCCGAGCCACACCCTGTCCGCCGGCCAGCAACGCCGCGTGGCCCTGGCGCGCCTGTATCTGGACAGCCCACCGCTGTGGATTCTTGACGAGCCGTTCACCGCCCTGGACAAGCAGGGCGTCGCGCAGCTCGAGGAACACCTGGCCCGGCACTGTGAAAACGGCGGCACGGTGCTCTTGACCACCCACCACACGCTGGCGCGGATGCCGTCCGGTTATCGCAACATCGATCTGGGGAACTGGGCCGTATGAGTGTGTTTGGCCTGTTGCTGGCCCGCGAGGCGCGCCTGCTCTTTCGTCGTCCGGCCGAATTGGCCAATCCGCTGGTGTTCTTCGCGATCGTCATCGCGTTGTTCCCATTGGCGGTCGGTCCGGAGACTCAATTGTTGCAAACCTTGTCCCCGGGACTGGTCTGGGTGGCTGCGCTTTTATCGGTCCTGCTCTCGCTGGACGGGCTTTTCCGCAGTGATTTCGAAGATGGTTCACTGGAACAGTGGGTCCTTTCGTCGCACCCCCTGGCCCTTCTGGTTTTGGCCAAGGTACTGGCACACTGGGTTTTTTCCGGGCTGGCACTGGTACTGCTCTCGCCGCTGCTGGCGATGATGCTGGGCTTGCCCGCCGCGTGCATGCCGGTGCTGCTGGTGTCGCTGCTGCTGGGCACGCCGGTGCTGAGCCTGCTCGGTGCGGTGGGCGCGGCGTTGACGGTGGGCTTGAAGCGCGGTGGCCTGTTGTTGGCGCTGCTGATCCTGCCCTTGTATATCCCGGTGCTGATCCTGGGCAGTGGTGCCTTGCAAGCGGCGTTGCAAGGCATGCCCGCGACCGGTTATCTGCTGTGGCTTGGGAGCCTGACCGCCCTGGCGATAACCCTGACACCCTTTGCAATAGCCGCTGGCCTGAAGATCAGCGTCGGCGAATAATAATGAGGCCTGGTCAAGAATTGACCACTTCTGCGGAAGTTAAGGCAGACCTGGCGGCTCGTGATGACGAGCCGCAACCGTGATGGAAACTGCAATGAACTGGACCTGGTTTCATAAGCTCGGCTCACCCAAGTGGTTCTACGGCATCAGCGGCAAGATGCTGCCCTGGTTGAGCGTCGCCGCCCTGTTGCTGATCGGCACCGGCCTGGTCTGGGGCCTGGCTTTCGCGCCGCCGGATTACCAGCAGGGCAACAGCTTCCGCATCATCTATATCCATGTGCCCACGGCGATGCTGGCCCAGTCGGTCTACGTGATGTTGGCGATCTGCGGCGTGGTCGGGCTGGTGTGGAAGATGAAGCTGGCCGACGTGGCCCTGCAATGCGCCGCGCCCATCGGCGCCTGGATGACCGCCGTGGCGCTGGTCACCGGGGCCATCTGGGGCAAGCCGACCTGGGGTTCGTGGTGGGTCTGGGATGCGCGACTGACGTCGATGCTGATCCTGCTGTTCCTGTACTTCGGTCTTATTGCGCTGGGCAACGCCATCAGCAATCGTGACAGTGCCGCCAAGGCCTGCGCGGTGCTGGCGATTGTCGGCGTGATCAACATCCCGATCATCAAGTACTCGGTGGAGTGGTGGAACACCCTGCACCAGGGCGCGACGTTCACCCTCACCGAAAAACCGGCGATGCCCGTCGAAATGTGGCTGCCGCTGTTGCTGACGGTGCTGGGCTTCTACTGTTTCTTCGGCACGGTGCTATTGCTGCGCATGCGCCTGGAAGTGCTCAAGCGCGAGTCCCGGGCAAGTTGGGTGAAGGCCGAAGTGCAGAACAGCCTGGAGGCCGCTCGATGAGTTTCGCTTCATTCGGCGATTTCCTCGCCATGGGCCATCATGGCCTGTATGTCTGGTCCGCCTATGGCATTTGCCTGGCGGTGCTGGGCCTCAACGTGGCGGTGCCGATCCTGGCCCGCAAGCGGTATCTGCAACAAGAGGCGCGTCGTCTGCGCCGGGAGAACGGTCAGTGAATCCGCTTCGCAAAAAACGTCTTGTCATCATTCTGGCGATCCTGGTGGGTGTCGGTGCCGCGGTCGCCCTGGCCCTGAGCGCCCTGCAGCAGAACATCAATCTGTTCTACACCCCGACCCAGATCGCCAACGGCGAAGCGCCGAAAGACACGCGTATCCGCGCTGGCGGCATGGTGGAAAAAGGCTCGCTGGTGCGTTCCGGGGATTCGCTGGACGTTAAATTCAATGTCACCGACTTCAGCAAGACCGTGACCATCACCTATCGCGGCATCCTCCCGGACCTGTTCCGCGAAGGGCAGGGCATCGTCGCCTTGGGCAAGCTCAACGCCGATGGCGTGGTGGTGGCCGACGAAGTGCTGGCCAAGCACGACGAAAAATACATGCCGCCGGAAGTGACCAAGGCCCTGAAAGACAGCGGCCAGTCGGCGCCCGCTCCCGTGAAGGAGGGCTGATCGATGACTACCGGCATCTTTATTCCCGAGTTGGGCCACCTGGCGATGATCCTGGCCCTGTGTTTCTCCCTGGTACAGGCCGTGGTGCCTTTGCTCGGGGCCTGGCGCGGCGACCGCTTGTGGATGAGCCTGGCCCAGCCGGCGGCGTGGGGGCAGTTCGCCTTCATGCTGTTCGCCTTTGGTTGCCTGACCTATGCGTTCATGGCCGACGACTTTTCCGTGGAGTACGTCGCCAGCAACTCCAACAGCGCCTTGCCCTGGTACTACAAGTTCAGCGCCGTGTGGGGCGCCCACGAAGGCTCGCTGTTGCTTTGGGCGTTGATCCTTGCCGGCTGGACCTTCGCGGTCTCGGTGTTTTCCCGGCAGTTGCCTCAGGTGATGCTGGCCCGTGTGCTGGCGGTGATGGGCATGATCAGCACCGGTTTCCTGCTGTTCCTGATC
The DNA here is from genome assembly GCF_054671965.1 of Pseudomonas sp. H3_A02. NCBI lineage: Bacteria > Pseudomonadati > Pseudomonadota > Gammaproteobacteria > Pseudomonadales > Pseudomonadaceae > Pseudomonas > Pseudomonas sp. H3_A02. The sequence goes on along the minus strand of NZ_CP162807.1, from coordinate 5,956,817 downwards.
GTCACGTCCAACCCGTTCAAGCGCATCCTGCCGCAGATGCCGATGGATGGTCGCGACCTCAACCCATTGCTGCAAGACATCGGCCTGATCGTTCACCCGCCGATGCTCTACATGGGCTACGTCGGTTTTTCCGTGGCCTTCGCCTTCGCCATCGCTGCGTTGCTTGGCGGTCGCCTCGACGCCGCGTGGGCACGCTGGTCGCGCCCGTGGACCATCGTCGCCTGGGCCTTCCTCGGCATCGGCATCACCCTCGGTTCGTGGTGGGCCTACTACGAACTCGGTTGGGGCGGCTGGTGGTTCTGGGACCCGGTGGAAAACGCCTCGTTCATGCCCTGGTTGGTGGGCACGGCGCTGATCCACTCCCTGGCCGTCACGGAAAAGCGCGGGGTGTTCAAGAGCTGGACCGTGCTGCTGGCCATCGCGGCGTTCTCCCTGAGCCTGCTGGGAACGTTCCTGGTGCGTTCCGGCGTGCTGACCTCGGTGCATGCCTTCGCCTCGGACCCTGAGCGTGGGGTGTTCATCCTGATGTTCCTGCTGTTCGTCGTCGGTGGTTCGCTGACGCTGTTCGCCCTGCGTGCGCCGGTGGTCAAGAGCCAGGTCGGCTTCAACCTCTGGTCACGGGAAACCCTGCTGCTGGGCAACAACCTGGTGCTGGTGGTGGCCGCGTCGATGATCCTGCTGGGGACGTTGTACCCGCTGGTGCTCGATGCGCTGTCCGGCGCCAAGCTGTCGGTCGGCCCGCCGTACTTCAACGCGTTGTTCATCCCGCTGATGGCGATCCTGATGGTGGTGATGGCCATCGGTATGCTGGTGCGCTGGAAAGACACTCCGGTCAAGTGGCTGCTGGGCATGTTGACCCCGGTGCTGCTGGGCACGGCCGCCCTGGCCGTGGTGGCCGGCGTGGCCTATGGCGACTTCAACTGGGCGGTGCTGGCGACGTTCGTGCTGGCGGCCTGGGTGTTGCTGGCCGGTGTCCGGGACATCTTCGACAAGACCCGCCACAAAGGCCTGATCAAAGGCCTGCCGACCCTGACCCGCAGTTACTGGGGCATGCAGATCGCTCACCTGGGCATCGCTGTCTGCGCGTTGGGCGTGGTGCTGTCCAGCCAGAACAGCGCCGAGCGTGACCTGCGCCTGGCGCCGGGCGAGTCCATGGACCTGGGGGGCTACCAGTTCGTGTTCGAGGGCGCCAAACATTTCGAGGGGCCGAATTTCACGTCCGACAAGGGCACCGTACGGGTCATTCGCAACGGTCAGGAAATCACCGTACTGCATCCGGAAAAACGCCTCTACACCGTGCAGAACTCGGTCATGACCGAAGCCGGGATCGATGCCGGTTTCACCCGCGACCTCTACGTGGCGCTGGGCGAATCCCTGGGTGATGGCGCGTGGGCGGTGCGGGTCCACGTCAAGCCGTTCGTGCGCTGGATCTGGTTCGGTGGCTTGCTCACCGGCCTGGGTGGGATGCTGGCGGCGCTGGATCGGCGTTATCGAGTCAAGGTGAAAAACCGGGTGCGTGAAGCCCTGGGCGTGACGGGAGCCACTGCATGAAACGTTGGTTGATGGTGTTGCCGCTGGCGCTGTTCCTGTTGATGGCGGTGTTTTTGTACCGGGGGCTGTATTTGAACCCGAGCGAATTGCCTTCGGCGATGATCGGCAAGCCGTTCCCGGAGTTTTCCCTGCCCTCGGTGCAAGGTGACAAGACCCTGACCCGCGCCGACCTGCTGGGCAAGCCGGCGCTGGTCAACGTATGGGGCACCTGGTGCATCTCCTGCCGGGTCGAGCACCCGGTGCTGAACAAGCTGGCCCAGAACGGCGTGGTGATTTACGGCGTCAATTACAAGGACGTCAATGCCGATGCCTTGAAGTGGCTGGCCGAGTTCCACAATCCGTATCAATTGGACATTCGTGACGAAGACGGCTCCCTGGGCCTGAACCTGGGTGTTTATGGCGCACCGGAAACCTTCTTCATCGATGCCAAGGGCGTGATCCGCGACAAGTTCGTCGGTGTGATCGACGAACAGGTCTGGCGCGAGAAGTTGGCCGCCAAGTACCAGGCCCTGGTGGACGAGGCCAAGCCATGAAGCGCTGGTTAGCCGCCGCCATCCTCGGTTTGAGCCTGGTCGGTGTGGCGCAGGCCGCCATCGACACCTACGAATTTGCCAACGATGGCGAGCGCGAGCGGTTTCGCGAACTGACCAAGGAACTGCGCTGCCCCAAGTGCCAGAACCAGGACATCGCCGACTCCAACGCCCCGATTGCCGCCGACCTGCGCAAGGAAATCTTTCGCATGCTCGGCGAGGGCAAGGACAACCAGCAGATCATCGACTTCATGGTCGATCGCTACGGTGAGTTCGTGCGCTACAACCCCGCCCTGTCCTCCAAGACCGCGCTGCTCTGGTTCGGCCCCGCCGGGCTGTTGCTTGGTGGTTTCGTGCTCATCGCGGTGATCGTCCGTCGGCGCCGGGTCCAGCGCACGGCCGCCCCGGACACGCTTTCTGTCGAAGAGCGCCAGCGCCTCGACCAACTGTTGGATAAAACCAAGCATGATTGATTTCTGGCTCGCCGCAGGTCTGCTTCTTCTGGTTGCCCTGAGTTTTCTGTTGATCCCTGTACTGCGTGGTCGTCGCGCTCAACGCGAGGAGGACCGGACCGCGCTTAACGTGGCGCTGTACCAGGAACGTGTCGCCGAGTTGCAGGCCGAGCGGGAGGAGGGCGTGCTCAACGCCGCGCAACTGGACACCGGTCGCGCCGAAGCCGCCCGTGAGCTGCTCGCCGACACCGAGGGCGCCGATGTGCCGCGCGAGTCCCGGTTGGGCAAGCCGTTGCCGTTGCTCGCCGCCGTGCTGGTGCCAGTGTTGGGCCTGGCGCTGTACCTGCATTTCGGTGCCAGTGACAAGGTCGAACTGACCCGTGAATTCGCCCAGGCGCCGCAGTCGATGGAAGAGATGACCCTGCGCCTGGAGCGCGCGGTGGCGGCGCAGCCGGATAATGCCGAGGGCCTGTATTTTCTCGGCCGCACCTACATGGCCCAGGATCGCCCGGCGGATGCGGCGAAGATCTTCGAACGCACCGTGGCGGTCGCCGGTCGCCAACCGGAACTGCTGGGCCAGTGGGCCCAGGCGCAGTATTTCGCCGATGGCAAGAAATGGTCGGATAAAGTCCAGGCCTTGACCGACGAAGCGCTGAAGCTCGATTCGAAGGAAGTCACCAGCCTCGGTCTGTTGGGCATCGCCGCGTTTGAAGGCGAGCGCTATCAGGACGCGATCGATTACTGGGGGCGCTTGCTCGCGCAACTGCCGGAAGGTGACAAATCCCGTGAGGCGCTGCAGGGCGGCATTACCCGTGCCACCGAGAAGCTGCAAGCCAGCGGCGGCAAAGTCGCCCAGGCCCCGGTGGCCAAGACCGGAGCCCTGCTCAAGGTCCGCGTCGACCTGGCGCCGGCCCTCAAGGCCAAGGTGCAGCCGGGCGACAGCGTGTTCATCTTCGCCCGCGCCGTTTCCGGTCCGCCGGCACCGTTGGCCGCCAAACGCCTGACGGTGGCCGATCTGCCAGTCACGGTAGAACTGAGCGACGCGGACGCCATGATGCCGCAGTTGAAACTGTCGAACTTCCCCGAAGTCCAACTGATGGCGCGTATCTCCCGGGCCGGTCAGCCGACCGCGGGTGAGTGGATCGGCCGCAGCCAGCCCCTGGCGAGCAGCACCACGGCGCAACAGCAATTGACCATCGACAGCCCGGACAAATAACAGGAATTCGCACCATGACCGCCATCGCTCGTATCACCCTGCTCACGCTCGTCATGGGCCTGAGCGCTTGTGCGGTCCAGCGTCCGCCGGAGCCTTCGGCGCCGCTGCCACCCATTCCACCGTCGACCCCGACCACCAAGCCGACCCCGTCCACCCCGCCAGGCAAGCCGGTCATCCCGAACAAACCGTCCAAGCCGCTGCCGCGCACCTCCGCCAGTTTCGCCCCGCCACCGGGGGGCAACAGCCATTGGGACGCCAAGCTGGGGGTCTATGTGCTGGACAACCAGACGAACACGTTCTATCGCCAGCGGACCTATTACCGCTGGAACAACGGTTGGAGCCGTTCCGTCAGCCCGACTGGCCCATGGGAAGACACCACCATCGAAGGCGTACCGGCAGGCTTGGGGCGGCAATTCCACTAAGCACAGGCCCCTGGAGCCAGAGGGCATCCGTGGGAGCAAAGCTTGCTCGCGATAAAGGCGATGCGGTCTTTCAGAAATCGAGGCGCCTGTTTCGCGAGCAAGCTTTGCTCCCACAGATAAATCCTTTTGCCACACTGGCGTTCGGCTCAACTTCATCAACCGGCCGGGCTTTTTTGTGTTTCCGGATATTCTTTGAACGAAATTTTCACTAAATCTTGCGGACAATCCCCCGCGCTCATATCGCCGCCGGTTATTTAATGGCAATGCCATAGCCGTTCGTGCAACATTTGCGCACTCGCGCAAGCCCCGGGCCAGGCTTTGGCCAATAGAGGGCGCGCCGTTGTTTCTCTTTTGTCACTTAACTCCAATAGGGTCCTTAAACGACATGGCAATCCCGGACGCCCTGAGTCAGCAGCGCACTACGCATCGCCTGCTGCAACCGACCGTCAAATCGCACCTGGCCTACACGTTGCTTTGTGCCCTGGTGATGATGGTCATGTTAAGCCTGGTGCGCGTGGCGCTGCTGGTCTACAACCGCGAGATGATTCTCGACACCCCGGCCTCGACGTTCGTTGAAGCATTCGCCAACGGCCTGCGCTTCGACTTGCGCCTGGTGGTCTACCTCTGCATCCCGTTGCTGCTGGCGTTGTTCAGCGCAAGGGCCATGGCGGCCCGCGGTTTTTTTCGTTTCTGGCTGACCGTCACCTCCAGCATCGCGCTGTTCCTCGGCTTGATGGAGATGGACTTCTATCGTGAATTCCACCAGCGCCTCAACGGCCTGGTCTTCCAGTATGTCAAGGAAGACCCGAAAACCGTGATGAGCATGCTCTGGTACGGTTTCCCGGTGGTGCGCTACCTGCTGGCCTGGGTCGGCGGCACCCTCATCCTGGCCCTGGCGTTCAAGGGCGCCGACCGCGCCACTCGTCCCCGTGGGCCGTTCAGTGGCGGCACTATCGGCACCCGGCAGATCGCGCCGTGGTACGGGCGTGTCGCGGTGTTCATGGTTTGCCTGCTGGTGGCCGTGGCCGCTGCGCGTGGCACCCTGCGTCAAGGTCCGCCGCTGCGTTGGGGGGACGTCTACACCACCGATTCGAACTTCGCCAACCAGTTGGGCCTCAATGGCACGTTGTCGCTGGTGGCGGCGGCCAAGAGTCGGATGTCCGAAGACCGTGACAACATCTGGAAAGCGACCCTCGAGCAACCGCTGGCACAGCAGACCGTGCGTGACATGCTGGTGATGCCTGACGACAAACTCGTGGACACCGAGACAGCCGCCGTGCGCCGCGACTACACGCCGCCGGCGGACAAGACCCTGCCGATCAAGAACGTGGTCGTGATCCTCATGGAAAGCATGGCCGGTCACTCGGTGGGCGCCCTGGGCGCGCCGGGCAACATCACGCCTTACCTGGACAAACTGTCCAAGGAAGGCCTGCTGTTCGACCGTTTCTTCTCCAACGGCACCCACACCCACCAGGGCATGTTCGCCACCATGGCGTGCTTCCCGAACCTGCCGGGTTTCGAATACCTGATGCAGACGCCGGAGGGCAGCCACAAGCTGTCGGGCTTGCCGCAACTGCTCAGCGCCCGTGACTACGACGATGTGTATGTCTACAACGGCGATTTCGCCTGGGACAACCAGTCGGGGTTCTTCAGCAGCCAGGGCATGACCAACTTCATCGGGCGTAACGACTTCGTGAACCCGGTGTTTTCCGATCCGACCTGGGGCGTGTCCGACCAGGACATGTTCGACCGTGGCCTGATCGAGCTCAAGGCGCGGGAGAACGGCAAGCCGTTCTATGCCTTGTTGCAAACCCTGTCCAACCACACGCCCTATGCGTTGCCGACACCATTGCCGGTGGAGCCGGTCACCGACCGTGGCAGCCTGAACGAACACTTGACGGCCATGCGCTACGCCGACTGGGCGCTGGGCCAGTTCTTCGAGAAAGCCCGCAAGGAGCCTTACTTCAAGGAAACCCTGTTCGTGGTGGTGGGTGACCATGGCTTTGGCAATGAGCGCCAGATCACCGAAATGGACCTGGGCCGTTTCAACGTGCCGATGCTGTTGATCGGCCCGGGCATCCAGGAAAAATTCGGCCAGCGCAGCCACACCGTGGGTACCCAGGTCGACATCGTGCCGACCATCATGGGTCGCCTTGGTGGGCAGGTACGGAACCAGTGCTGGGGCCGGGACCTGTTGAACCTGCCGGAAGGCGACACCGGTTTTGGCGTGATCAAGCCGTCGGGCAGTGAACAGACGACGGCGATCATTCGCGACGACAAAATCCTGGTCCTGCCGAAGGAAAAGGAAATGCCGCCGAAGATGTACCGCTATGAACTGGGCACCAACCCCCATGCGCAAATCATCCCGGATGCACCGGACACTGCCGAGATGAAACTCAAGCTTGAATCGTTCCTGCAAACCGCGACCAAAAGCCTGCTGGATAACACCGCCGGCGTCGTTGACGGCAAGCCGGACTGATAAACGGCGAGCATAAAAAAGAGGCCTGCAAAGGCCTCTTTTTTTTGCGCTTACTTAGTGGTTTATATCTTGCCCAGTAATAGCAGGACCAACAGCACCACCAACACTACACCAATGATACCGGACGGACCGTAACCCCAACTTCTGGAGTGCGGGAAGACCGGAAGACCACCGATCAGCAGGAGGATCAGGATGATGATAAGTATTGTGCCCATTGTAGATTTCCTTATTGGTCAGTTTTGGAGTGATGCAACTTCCAACTACCAGCACGCATGCGTTAAATCCGGGCGGCTTAATATGTCCGACCGTAACGTCCGGTAAAAAATTCAAAGTTTTTATAGCGTCTGCGGTTTGCCCTTGCCATTCAGCAATCTGATGGAGCGTGGGTCCGGCAGGCGCCTTCGCTACACTCGGCCTATCTCTCCCGGAACAAGGCTGTTTGCTATGCAAAATCGCATGATGATCACTGGCGCCGGCTCCGGCTTGGGTCGCGAAATCGCGCTGCGCTGGGCCCGCGAGGGCTGGCAGTTGGCCTTATCGGATGTCAGCGAGCCAGGCCTTGTGGAAACGCTCAAGTTGGTGCGCGCTGCCGGTGGTGACGGCTTCATCCAGCGTTGTGATGTGCGCGACTACAGCCAATTGACGGCGTTTGCCCAGGCTTGCGAAGAAAAACTCGGCGGCATCGATGTCATCGTCAACAATGCCGGCGTTGCCTCGGGCGGGTTCTTCAGTGAACTCTCCCTGGAGGATTGGGACTGGCAGATTGCGATCAACCTGATGGGCGTTGTCAAGGGGTGCAAGGCGTTCCTGCCGCTGCTGGAAAAAAGCCGCGGCAAGATCATCAACATCGCCTCCATGGCCGCCTTGATGCAGGGGCCGGCCATGAGCAACTACAACGTGGCCAAGGCGGGCGTCGTGGCGTTGTCGGAAAGCCTGCTGGTGGAACTGGCGCAGCAGGAAGTCGGCATACACGTGGTGTGCCCGTCGTTCTTCCAGACCAATCTGCTGGACTCCTTCCGTGGCCCGACCCCGGCCATGAAAGCCCAGGTGGGCAAGTTGCTGGAAAGCTCACCGATCAGCGCCGCCGACATTGCCGACTACATCTATCAGAAGGTCGCCGAGGGTCAGTTCCTGATCCTGCCCCATGAACAGGGGCGCATGGCGTGGGCCCTCAAGCAGAAAAACCCACAATTGCTGTACGACGAAATGACTGCCATGGCCGACAAGATGCGCGCCAAGGCCCGGCAGAACCTGAATTGACCTGGCTGCTCGATGTCCTCAGGATGGCGCCATTCGGCCTTCCTGATGGACATCTGCATGCTCAATTACCTGTGGTTTTTTCTCGCCGCGCTGTTTGAAATCGCCGGGTGCTACGCCTTCTGGATGTGGCTGCGCCAGGGCAAGAGCGCCTGGTGGATCGCCCCGGCGTTGCTCAGTCTGACATTGTTCGCCCTGTTGCTGACCCGCATCGAAGCAACGTACGCCGGGCGCGCCTACGCCGCCTATGGCGGTATCTATATCATTGCCTCGATCGGCTGGCTGGCCGTGGTGGAGCGGGTCCGGCCACTGGGTTCCGACTGGGTTGGCGTGGCGCTTTGCGTGTTGGGGGCGAGCGTGATTCTATTCGGCCCGCGGTTCTCGGCGTCCTGAAATAACCTACGCTCCGGCAGGGTTTTGCAGGAAGTTTCCTTCAGTCGCAAGAACTTTGCTTGTAGGGCCTTACTGAATTCTCGCCGGTGTCTTGAGAACGGAAAGCAGGCCGGGCATGGTCAGGGTCCAGACATTCTTAAGGACAAGAACCATGCTCGTATTAAGCCGCGCTGTGGGTGAGTTGATTTCCATCGGTGACGATATTTCCGTCCGTGTGCTGTCGGTCAGCGGCACCACCGTGCGTTTTGGCGTGGAAGCGCCACGGCACGTCGATGTCCATCGCTCCGAAATCTATGAAAAGATCCAGAGGAAAAAGGCCCACGCCGCCCGCAAGGCGTGTTCAGTCGAATAGGTGCTTGGGCACGTCGTGCTTGAGCATCAGTTGGCACTGTTCGCTTTCGGGGTCGAAGACAATCAGCGCCTGGCCTTTGGTCAGCGCTTGCCGGACCCGTAGAACCCGCGTTTCCAGGGGCGTGTCGTCACCGTTGTCGGTGCCGTCGCGGGTCACGAAATCCTCGATCAGGCGAGTGAGCGTGTCGACTTCGAGTTGGTCGTGGGGGATGAGCATGGGGTACCTCGGCTAGACAATGGGGCGATGCTACGGCCAATGGGCTTTTGCGGCTAGCCTGGGTTTTGCGGTTGTTTGTCCGGGCCTCATCGCGAGCAAGCTCGCTCCCACACGGCTTCAGTGGAGCCCTGTGGGAGCGAGCTTGCTCGCGATGGCGATATTCCAGGCAGTGAAAGGCTGGATCAGCTATCCGACCGCTGCCCCACCAGGCTATCCACCGACGGCACCCGGGTATCGCTTTCCATCTGTGCATCGTGCTCGATCTGGTGACTGAAGCGGTCCAGGGAGCCTTGGGCCGGTTGCGCGTCGCTGGCGAATACCGGTGGGCTGAGGATGTAGGCGCCGAGCAGGCGGCTGAGGGCGGCCAGACTGTCGATGTGGGTGCGTTCGTAGCCATGGGTGGCGTCGCAGCCGAAGGCGAGCAGGGCGGTACGGATATCGTGGCCGGCGGTGATGGCCGAATGCGCGTCGCTGAAGTAGTAGCGGAACAGGTCGCGGCGTGCCGAGATGTCGTTTTCCTTGGCCAGTTTCAGCAAGTGCCGCGACAGGTGATAGTCGTAGGGGCCTCCGGAGTCCTGCATCGCCACGCTGACTGAATGCTCGCTCGAGTGCTGGCCGGGGGCGACGGGTGCGATATCGATGCCGACGAATTCGCTGACGTCCCAGGGCAGCGCGGCCGCGGCGCCGCTGCCGGTTTCCTCGGTGATGGTGAACAGCGGGTGACAATCGATCAGCAGCTCTTCGCCGCTGTCGACAATCGCCTTGAGCGCCGCCAGCAGCGCCGCGACCCCGGCCTTGTCGTCCAGGTGCCGGGCGCTGATGTGGCCGCTTTCGGTGAATTCCGGCAGGGGATCGAAAGCGACGTAATCGCCGATGCCCACCCCCAGGGTTTCGCAATCGGCACGGGTGGCGCAATAGGCGTCCAGGCGCAATTCGATGTGGTCCCAACTGATGGGCATTTCATCCACTGCGGTGTTGAACGCGTGCCCGGACGCCATCAATGGCAACACGCTGCCACGAATCACGCCGGTGTCGGTGAACAGGCTGACCCGACTGCCTTCGGCAAACCGGCTGGACCAGCAACCCACCGGGGCCAAGGTCAGGCGCCCGTTGTCCTTGATGGCCCGCACTGCGGCGCCGATGGTATCCAAGTGTGCCGACACGGCCCGGTCGGGGCTGCTCTTGCGGCCCTTGAGCGTGGCGCGGATCGTGCCGCGACGGGTCATTTCGAACGCGATACCCAGCTCCTCGAGCCGCTCGGCGACGTAGCGCACGATAGTGTCGGTAAAGCCGGTCGGGCTGGGAATGGCGAGCATTTCCAGCAGGACTTTCTGCAGGTATTCGAGATCCGGTTCTGGAATTTTACTGATCATGGAAACTCCTGATGGTTGAGCACATCGATGGTTTCGATGAGTGTGTCCGACTGTTGAGTGACGGTGCCTGAACAGGCCTCATCGCGAGCAAGCTCGCTCCCACAGAGGTCCTGCGGTGAACACAGAATTTGTAGACACCAGCAATCCCATGTGGGAGCGAGCTTGCTCGCGATGGGGCCAGATCAGGCACTGCATCTCTACTAGGCCACCGCCTGGCTATGGGGAAACAACAAATCCACAAAACGCTCGGCGGTGGGCTGGGGTTCGTGGTTGGCCAGGCCGGCGCGTTCGTTGGCTTCGATGAACACGTACTCGGGCTGATCGGCCGCTGGCACCAGCAGGTCGAGGCCGACCATGGGAATGTCCAGCGCCCGCGCGGCGCGCACCGCCGCATCGACGAGGGTCGGATGCAGGATGGCGGTGACATCCTCCAGCACGCCGCCGGTATGCAGGTTCGCCGTCCGCCGGACGAACAGGTGTTCCCCGGCAGGCAGCACGCTGTCGTAGTCGAAGCCCGCCGCGTTAAGTGTGCGCAGGGTCTCGGCATCCATCGGGATCTTGCTTTCGCCGCCCGTGGCGGCCTGCCGTCGGCGGCTCTGGGCTTCGATCAACGCGCCAATGGTGTGCCGACCGTCGCCGATCACCTCCGCCGGACGCCGGATCGCCGCTGCCACCACTTCAAAGCCGATCACCAGGATGCGCAGGTCCAGCCCTTCGTGGAAGCTTTCCAGCAACACCTGGCTATCGAACTGCCGAGCCGTTTCGATGGCGCTCTGCACTTCCTCGATGGTGCGCAGATCCACCGCCACGCCTTGGCCCTGTTCCCCGTCCAGCGGCTTGACCACCACCCGTTCGTGCTCATCGAGGAACGCCAGATTGTCATCGGCATTGCCCACCAACTGTTGGGCCGGCAGGTTCAGGCCGGCGTTTTTCAACACCTTGTGGGTCAGGCTTTTGTTCTGGCACAAGGTCATGCTGATGGCGCTGGTCAGGTCGCTCAAGGATTCGCGGCAGCGCACCCGGCGGCTGCCATGGACCAGGGTGAACAAGCCGGCCTCGGCATCGTCCACCTGCACTTCGATGCCTCGACGGTGAGCTTCTTCGACAATGATCCGCGCATAAGGATTGAACTGCGCCTCGGGTCCCGGCCCGAGGAACAACGGCTGGTTGATGCCGTTCTTGCGTTTGATGGCGAAGGTCGAGAGGTTGCGAAAGCCGAGTTTGGCGTAGAGGTTTTTCGCCTGGCGATTGTCATGCAGCACCGACAGGTCGAGGTAACTCAAGCCACGGCTCATGAAATGCTCGATGAGGTGACGCACCAGCACTTCGCCCACACCGGGCCGTGGGCATTGCGGGTCGACGGCCAGGCACCAGAGGCTGCTGCCGTTCTCCGGGTCGTTGAAGGCCTTCTGATGATTCAGGCCCATGACGCTGCCGATCACCGTACCGGTGTCGTCGTCTTCGGCCAGCCAGTAGACCGGCCCGCCCTCGTGACGCGGGGTCAGTCGCAGCGGGTCGATGGGCAGCATGCCCCGGGCCTGGTAGAGCTGGTTGATGGCCTGCCAGTCGGTCTCGCTTTGGGCCCGGCGAATCCGGAAACCGCGAAACACCCGGGTGGACTGGCGATAGTCGCTGAACCACAGGCGCAAGGTGTCGGACGGATCGAGGAACAGTTGCGCCGGCTCCAACCCCAGCACTTGCTGGGGCGCGGCCACGTACAAGGCAATGTCGCGTTCACCGGGTTGTTCGTTGAGCAGTTCCTGGGCCAGGCTCGCCGGGTCCGGGAAGGTGTGGCCGATCAGCAGTCGGCCCCAGCCGCAATGCACCGCGATCGGGTCGGCGCCCAATTCGCTGCCGTCTTCGGCCAGGCGTGCCTGCAGGCGTTCGTAAGAAGGCGTCTGGCCGCGCAAGAGGCGTTGATTGTGAACGGTTGCATGAGGTTTCATCGATCAGATTCCTTGCTCGCTGAGCCACAGGTTCAGCGCGGCCAGTTGCCACAGCCGCGAACCGCGCAACGGCGTGAGCTGGCCGTTGGGGTCGGTGAGCAGGCGGTCGAGCATGGCCGGGTTGAACAGGCCGCGATCCTGGCTCGGATCCAGCAGCAGCTCGCGGACCCAGGCGAGGGTGTCGCCTTCCAGGTGCTTGAGGCCCGGCACCGGGAAATAGCCTTTCTTGCGGTCGATCACCTCGCTGGGGATCACCCGTCGGGCGGCTTCCTTGAGCACCTGCTTGCCACCATCGGGCAGCTTGAACTTCGCCGGAACCCGGGCCGAAAGCTCCACCAGGCGGTAGTCGAGGAACGGCGTGCGTGCTTCCAGGCCCCAGGCCATGGTCATGTTGTCGACGCGCTTGACCGGGTCATCCACCAGCATCACGGTGCTGTCCAGGCGCAGGGCCTTGTCTACCGCGGCATCGGCCCCAGGCTGGGCGAAATGTTCCTTGACGAAGTCGCCGGCCGCGTCATTGGCCGTCAGCCAGTTGGGCTGCACGGTAGCGGCATATTCTTCATAGCTGCGGTCGAAGAACGCAGCGCGATAAGCCGCGTAAGGATCGCTGGCGCCATCGACCTGCGGGTACCAGTGGTAACCGGCGAACAGCTCGTCGGCGCCCTGGCCGCTTTGCACGACTTTGCAATGCTTGGCCACTTCCCGCGACAGCAGGTAGAAGGCGATGCAGTCGTGGCTGACCATCGGCTCGCTCATGGCGCGGAACGCCGCGGGCAGTTGCTCGATGATCTCTTTTTCGTCGATGCGCAGTTGGTGGTGGCGGGTGTCGTAGTGCTTGGCGATCAGGTCCGAATACTGGAACTCGTCACCGCGCTCGCCGCCGGCATCCTGGAAACCGATGGAGAACGTGGACAGGTCTTCCACGCCCACCTCCCGCAACAGACCGACCAACATGCTTGAATCGACGCCGCCGGACAGCAGCACGCCGACATCCACGGCGGCGCGCTGACGAATGGCGACGGCTTCACGGGTGCTGTCGAGCACGCGGTCGATCCAGTCTTCCAGGTTCAGGTGCTGTTCGTCGGCCCGAGGGCCGTAGGGCAGGGTCCACCAGGTTTTCTGCTCGGTGGTGCCGTCGGCTTCGATGCGCATCCAGGTGGCGGGCGGCAGTTTTTCAACACCGGCCAGCAAGGTGCGGGGCGCCGGGACCACCGCGTGGAAATTCAGGTAATGGTTGAGGGCCACCGGGTCGAGCATCGGGTTGATGTCGCCGCCCTTGAGCAGCGCCGGCAATGCCGAGGCGAAGCGTAGCCGCTGGCCAGTGCGCGAGAGGTACAGCGGCTTGACGCCGAGGCGGTCACGGGCGATGAACAGCCGCTTGGCGTCACGCTCCCAGATGGCGAACGCGAACATGCCGTTGAGCTTGGGCAGCAGCGCTTCGCCCCAGGCGTGGTAGCCCTTGAGCAGCACTTCGGTGTCGCCACCGGAATAGAAGGTGTAGCCCAGGGCTTCGAGCTCGGCGCGCAGTTCCGGGTAGTTGTAGATCGCGCCGTTGAAGGCCAGGGACAGGCCCAGTTGGTTGTCGATCATCGGCTGGGCCGAGCCGTCCGACAGGTCCATGATTTTCAGGCGCCGATGGCCCAGGGCAATCGGCCCCTGGCTATGAAAACCCCAGGCATCAGGGCCGCGAGGGGCCAAGTGATGGGTGATTCGCTCTACGGCCGCAAGGTCCGCAGGTTGTTGATCAAAACGTAACTCTCCAGCTAATCCGCACATAAGTCCTTACCGGTTTTTCCGTTGGGGAGGGGTCAAGCAACGCAGGCCGAAATGGCGTGCACCCTGAAACTGACCGGGGGGATTGCTGTGAGTTTTAGACCGATGCGTTATAAGCCGGCCCATGGGGCTGGTCTGCCACGGGATTCAAAGATAGGCAAACCTGTGGGAGCTCAGCTTGCTCGCGATTGGCGGTGGATCAGCTGGCATCTTGGTAGGCTGACACATCGCCATCGCGAGCAAGCTGAGCTCCCACTGGATTTGGGATGAGCCATCCAGCTGCGCTAGGCCTTACCCCGAATCAATGCCCGCAACGCAAACCGGTTCGGGTGGCAGGCCTCGGCCACGCTGCGGGGCAGTGGCAGGGGTTCATTGTCCAGCCAGGCGGCGATCAGTTCGCCTGACAGGGGCGCGGTGATCAGGCCTCGGGAACCGTGGCCACTGTTGATGTACAGACCGTCGAGCCACGGGCAGGGGGCGTCCGGTACTTGGCGGGCGTCCTTGCCCAGGGCCGCATAGGCTTCGATAAAGGTCTGGCGGTCGGCCAACGGCCCGACAATAGGCAGGTAATCGGGGCTAGTGCAACGGAACGCCGCGCGGCCTTCGAGGTGCTCCGGGTCCAGGGTGTGGGCGTTCAGGCGCTGCACCAAGTCTTGGGAGATCTCTTCGAGCATCTGCAGGTTGCCGGCGTGCTCGGCGGCGGTGGGGGTCAGGTCGTCGCTGTTGAAATCGAAGCTGGCGCCCAGGGTGTGTTCGCCCAGCCGTGGCGGCGCCACATAACCTTCGGCGCAGACCACCGTCGCCAGGCTCTGGCTGCGACTGGTTTGCGCCAGACGGGTGATCTGCCCGCGAATGCGCTTGAGCGGCAAGTCGGCGGCCGGTTCGAAGCGTTTGATCTCGGCCGCACTGGCGAGGATCGCCACCGGAGCGCTGGCCAGGCAGCGTTCGCCGTCCCACGCCTGCCATTGGCCGTCGACGCGACGCAGGTGCAGCACGTCATGATGGGGTTGTACATCAATCGCCGGCCCCGAAGCTTGCCAGCGACACAGCGCCGGCGGATGCACCCAACCGCCTTCGGGATAAAACAAGCCACCACAGGCCAAGCCGATGCCGGATCGAACCTGGGCTTCGGACTGATCCAGGGTGTGCAGTAAATCCGTCGGGAACGCCTCGGCCAATTGCGCCTGACGCTCGGCCTCTTTGCTGTTGAAGGCCAGCTGCAAGACGCCACAGGCATCCCAATCGACGCCGCGTTGCAGTTGCTCCAGCACGCGGCGGGTGTAGCCGAAGCCGCTGAGGATCATCTGCGACAGCGCGGTGCCGTGGGCCGACAACTTGAGGTACAGCACGCCCTGGGGGTTGCCGGACGCTTCCTCAGCCAACCCGGCATGGCGCTCCAGCAGCGTCACCTGCCAGCCACGGGCGGCGAGGCTAGCGGCGCTGGCACAGCCGGCCAGGCCGCCGCCGATCACCAGGGCCCGGCGCTCGCCGGTGGGTGGCAAGGGGCGGGCGTACCAGGGTTTTGCCGGGGACGGCGCGGGTGTCTGCTCCGGCCAGCCAAGAAACACGCCGCGCAGGATTTCCCATTTGTGGCCGATGCCCGGTGTGCGTTTCATCTTGAAGCCTGCCGCGTTCAGCAATCGGCGGACCCAACCGGTGCTGGTGAAGGTGCTGAGGGTGGCGCCGGGTGCGGCCAGCCGGGCCAGTTCGGCGAACAGCTCGGCGGTCCACATCTCGGGGTTTCGGGCCGGTGCGAAACCGTCCAGGAACCAGGCGTCGATCTGCCCGTCCAGCTGCGGCAACTGCTCCAGGGCATCGCCGATCAACAGGGTCAGCGTCACTCGTCCATTGGCGAGGACCAGGCGCTGGAAACCCTGATGGATCGCCACGTATTGCGCAAGCAATTGCTCGGCCTGAAGGTTGAGCTGTGGCCACAAGGCCAGCGCCCGGCGCAGGTCCTGGGGGCTCAAGGGGTACTTTTCGACGCTGACAAAATGCAGCCGCGCCCCAACGGGGGCGCACTGCTCGAACAGCTGCCAGGCGCAGAGAAAATTCAGGCCGGTGCCAAACCCGGTTTCGCCGATCACCAGCCGCCCGTCATCGGCCAGCGCAGCGAAACGCTCGGCCAGGTTGTTCTGCTCAAGAAACACATAACGGGTTTCGTCCAGGCCCGACTGGTCGGAAAAATACACATCGTCGAACACCCGCGAGCGCGGGCGCCCCTGGTCGTCCCAGTCGAGTAGGGCGTGTTGCTGGATGGGCGTCATGGCAGGCTCGGTCAAAACTGAGGGGGCATTCTAGCCGATCGGTATCGGCATGCTTGACCCATCGCAACAACCCACGCATCTGATGGGAATCTGCTGCACAGGGCCGCATCCAATCCGCTAGTCTTGCCCCAATCCCTGGAAGGAGCTGTCCATGTTCGAATCCGCTGAAATCGGTCACGTCATCGATAAAGACACCTTTGAGGCCGAAGTACCGGCCCTGCGTGAAGCGCTGCTGGAAGCGCAGTTCGAGTTGCAGCAGCAGGGCCGGTTTCCGGTCATCGTGTTGATCAACGGCATCGAGGGCGCGGGCAAGGGCGAGACGGTGAAGCTGCTCAACGAGTGGATGGACCCGCGGCTGATCGAAGTGCGCACCTTCGACCAGCAGACCGACGAGGAACTGGCGCGGCCTCCCGCGTGGCGCTATTGGCGGATGCTGCCGGCCAAGGGGCGCATGGGGATTTTCTTCGGCAACTGGTACAGCCAGATGCTGCAAGGCCGGGTCCATGGCGAGTTCAAGGACCCGCGGCTCGACCAGGCGATCGCCGGGGCCGAGCGCCTGGAAAAAATGCTTTGCGATGAAGGCGCGCTGATCTTCAAGTTCTGGTTCCACCTGTCCAAGAAACAGATGAAGGCCCGGCTCAAGGGGCTCAAGGATGACCCGCTGCACAGCTGGCGCATCAGCCCGCTGGATTGGCAGCAGTCCCAGACCTATGACAAGTTCGTCAAATACGGCGAGCGCGTGCTGCGCCGCACCAGCCGTGATTACGCGCCGTGGCATGTGATCGAAGGCGTGGACAGTTGTTACCGCAGCCTCACCGTCGGGCGGATCCTGCTCGACGGCTTGCGCCAGGCCCTGGACCGGTCGAAGATCAGGCCGCAGAAGGTCAGCGTGGCGCCGCTGCCCGAGTTGGATGGCCAGATCACCTTGCTCGACAGCCTGGACATGACCCGGCGCCTGGACAAGGCCGACTACGAAGAACAACTGATCACCGAGCAGGCGCGCTTCGCCGGGCTGTTGCGGGACAAACGCATGCGCCAGCATGCCTTGGTGGCGGTGTTCGAAGGCAATGACGCGGCGGGCAAGGGCGGGGCGATCCGGCGGGTCACGGCGGCCCTGGACCCGCGCCAATACAGCATCGTGCCGATTGCCGCACCCACGGAAGAAGAACGCGCCCACCCCTACATGTGGCGGTTCTGGCGGCATATCCCCGCGCGCGGCAAGTTCACCATGTTCGACCGCTCCTGGTACGGCCGGGTGCTGGTGGAGCGCGTCGAGGGGTTTTGCAGCCAGGCCGACTGGCTGCGGGCCTACGGTGAAATCAACGATTTCGAGGAACAGCTCGCCGATGCCGGCGTGGTGGTGGTCAAGTTCTGGCTGGCCATCGACAAGGAAACCCAGCTGGAGCGTTTCCAGGAGCGCGAGGACATCCCGTTCAAGCGTTTCAAGATCACCGAGGATGATTGGCGTAACCGCGACAAGTGGGATGCCTATCGCGCTGCGGTGTGCGACATGGTCGACCGCACCAGCACCGAGATTTCCCCCTGGACCTTGGTGGAGGCCAACGACAAGCGCTGGGCGCGGGTCAAGGTGTTGCGTACCCTCAACCAGGCGCTGGAGGCGGCTTTCGAACGGAGTGCAAGACAGGCTCGCAAGAAGAAGCGCTAGGGCGATGGGCGCGCATACGCGAGGTGAATGATTGTCGCGGTCGGTTATCCAGTGGATCTATGCTCGATCCACTCTCAACCGACTACAACAATGAGGTACAGCCATGCGTGAAGTGGTGATCGTCGACAGCGTACGGACCGGCCTGGCCAAGTCCTTTCGTGGCAAGTTCAACATGACCCGTCCGGATGACATGGCGGCCCATTGCGTCAACGCCTTGCTGGCACGCAACGACATCAACCCGGCCAGTGTCGAGGACTGCATCGTCGGGGCCGGGTCCAATGAAGGCGCCCAGGGCTACAACATCGGGCGCAACGTGGCGGTGCTCTCGCAATTGGGCATCGGCACCGCTGGCATGACCCTCAACCGCTTCTGTTCCTCGGGCCTGCAAGCCATTGCCATTGCCGCCAACCAGATCGCGTCCGGTTGCAGCGACATCATCGTGGCGGGCGGTGTGGAATCCATCAGTCTGACGATGAAAAGCGTCAACACCGACAACCTGATCAACCCGCTGCTCAAGGAGCAGGTGCCCGGGATTTATTTTCCCATGGGCCAGACGGCCGAGATCGTTGCCCGCCGTTACCAGGTCAGCCGCGAGGAGCAGGATCGCTACGCCTTGCAAAGCCAGCAACGCACGGCCAAGGCCCAGGCGGCCGGGCTGTTCGATGACGAAATCGTGCCGATGGCGGTCAAGTACCGGGTCGAGGACAAGCACACTGGCGCCGTGCAGATCCTCGACGGTGTGGTCGACCGCGACGATTGCAACCGCCCGGACACCACCTATGAAAGCCTGGCCGGCCTGAAGCCCGTGTTCGCCGAAGACGGTTCGGTGACGGCGGGCAATTCGTCGCAGTTGTCCGACGGGGCCTCGATGACCTTGGTGATGAGCCTGGAAAAAGCCCTGGCGCTGGGGCTCAAGCCCAAGGCGTTTTTCCGTGGCTTCACCGTTGCCGGTTGCGAGCCGGACGAAATGGGCATCGGCCCGGTGTTTTCGGTGCCCAAGCTGCTCAAGGCCAAGGGCCTGCAGATCGCCGATATCGACCTGTGGGAACTCAACGAGGCGTTTGCTTCCCAGTGCCTGTACAGCCGCAACCGGCTGGAAATCGATCCGCAGAAATACAACGTCAACGGTGGCTCGATCTCCATCGGCCATCCGTTCGGCATGACTGGCTCGCGGCAGGTGGGGCATCTGGTGCGTGAGCTGCAGCGGCGCGATCTGCGCTACGGCATTGTGACCATGTGCGTGGGCGGCGGGATGGGGGCGACGGGGTTGTTTGAGGCGGTGAGATAACCGTGCGCTGACAGTTAGCAAGATGATTATTTGTGGCGAGGTGACTTATCTCTGTGGGAGCAAGGCTTGCCCGCGATGAAGTTGATGCGGTCTCTCAAACCGAGGTGTCTGCATCGCGAGCAAGCGTTGCTCCCACAGGGCCTTGCTCCCACAGATAAATCCCCTCGCCGCAGGAGCGCGGCGCCAGCCATGGGTTTGACTTAGCTGGCAACCTGAGTCAGTTGCAGCATTCGCTGTACATAGGCTTCCACCTCCCGCAACGCCTCCTCGCGACTGGCGAACGGCCCTTCCTGGGTGCCCTCCCGGGTATTGAAGTAAAATTCGCCGTTTATCCGGCAAATCCGGTCACTGGGAAAGACCATCGCAGGGGCGAGGTCCTGGGCGCGTTGGCCGAGCATGGGGGGCTCCAGAAGAGGCGACGGGATCAGGTTGAGTGAAGTTTAGAGGCTGGCGTGGACGGCTGCTTGGCGAACCGATAGGCGGCCATGTGCCATGTCCGTACCCGGTCAATTTATCCCCAACTGTTCCTGTGTTGCTGGGCGATTGACGCCTAGAATGGGCGTTCTTTGTCTAGGGCTTCGAGGGTTGCATGCACATATCGTCCGGTCGCTGGGTCTACGGCTTGTTCCTTGCCCTGTTGACTGCCCTGCTTTGGGGAATTCTGCCGATCAAGCTCAAGCAAGTGCTGCAAGTGATGGACCCGGTCACCGTGACCTGGTTTCGCTTGCTGGTGTCCGGCGGTTTGCTGTTCATTTATTTGGCGGCGACCCGGCGCCTGCCCAGTCGCAAGGTGCTCGGCCCTCGCGGCGGCTGGCTGGTGGCGATGGCGGTGCTTGGGCTGGTGGGCAACTATGTGTTGTACCTGATGGGTCTGAACCGCTTGAGCCCCGGCACGGCGCAACTGGTGGTGCAGATGGGGCCGATCATGTTGCTGGTCGCCAGCCTGTTTGTGTTCAAGGAGCGGTTCAGCGTGGGGCAGGGCATCGGCCTGCTGGTGCTGCTGATCGGTTTCACGCTGTTTTTCAACCAGCGCCTGGGGGAGTTGCTGACGTCCCTGAGCGACTACACCGCCGGGGTGCTGATGGTGTTGCTGGCGTCGACGGTCTGGACGTTCTATGCCCTGGGCCAGAAGCAATTGTTGACGGTGTGGAATTCGTTGCAGGTGATGATGGTGATCTACCTGTTCTGCGCGCTGCTGCTCACGCCCTGGGTGCATCCGTTGGAGGCGTTGCAACTGAGCCCGTTGCAAGGCTGGTTGTTGCTCGCTTGCTGCCTCAACACCCTGATTGCCTATGGCGCGTTTGCCGAAGCCCTGGCTCATTGGGAAGCGTCGCGGGTCAGTGCGACCCTGGCGATCACGCCGCTGGTGACCTTCGCCGCGGTGGCGATGGCGGCCTGGTGGTGGCCTGATTATGTCCATGCCGAGCAGATCAACCTGCTGGGCTATGGCGGGGCGGTGCTGGTGGTGCTGGGTTCGGCGCTGGTCGCCCTGGGGCCCTCGTTGATCGCCGGGCTCAAGGCCCGGCGCGAGCGTTTGGCGGTAGAGCGTTAACAACGCAGCGCGCTGCCTGACACAAAACTATTGTGGGAGCGAGCTTGCTCGCGATGGCGGCCTGACAGTCGATGAAGATGTTGAGTCGCCCGGCCCTATCGCGAGCAAGCTCGCTCCCACATTTGATCTCCATGGGATGCAGGCTCAGCCCTGGCTACCCGCCTCCAGCATATTCTCCGGCCTCACCCAGGCATCGAACTCTTCATCGGTCAGGTACCCCAGCTGCAACGCCGCCTCACGCAGGGTCAGCCCTTCGCCATAGGCTTTCTTGGCGATTTCCGCCGACTTGTCGTAGCCGATGTGCGGGTTCAGCGCGGTCACCAGCATCAACCCACGCTCCAGATGCGCGGCCATCTGCTCGGCATCCGGCTCGAGTCCGGCGATGCAGTGATGCTGGAAGTTGCTGCAGCCATCGGCCAACAGGCGAATCGATTGCAGCAGGTTGTGGATGATCACCGGTTTGAACACGTTCAACTGCAAATGCCCCTGGCTGGCGGCAAAACCGATGGTCACGTCGTTGCCCATGACCTGGCAGGCCAGCATCGACAGGGCTTCGCATTGGGTCGGGTTGACCTTGCCGGGCATGATCGAACTGCCCGGTTCATTGGCCGGCAATTTCACCTCGGCGAACCCGGCCCGTGGCCCGGAGCCCAGCAGGCGCAGGTCGTTGGCGATTTTCATCAGAGTCACCGCGAGGGTTTTCAGCGCGCCGGACAGGGCGGTCAGGGGCTCATGACCGGCCAACGCCGCGAACTTGTTCGGTGCGGTGACGAAGGGCAGGCCGGAGAGTGCCGCCAGTTCAGCGGCAATCGCTTCGCCAAAACCATGGGGTGAATTGAGCCCGGTGCCCACCGCCGTGCCGCCCTGGGCCAGCTCGCAGACCGCCGGTAGCGCGGCGCGGATTGCCCGTTCGGCGTAATCGAGCTGGGCAATGAACGCCGACAATTCCTGGCCAAAGGTGATCGGCGTGGCATCCATCATGTGGGTACGGCCGGTCTTGACCAGTTTCATGTGGCGCGCCGCCAATTCTGCCAGCCCGCCGGACAACTCGCCGATGGCCGGCAGCAATTGCTGCTGGACGGCCTGGACGGCGGCGATGTGCATCGCGGTGGGGAAGCAGTCGTTGGAACTCTGCGAGCGGTTGACGTGGTCGTTGGGGTGCACCGGGCTCTTGCCGCCGCGGGGGTTGCCGGCCAGTTCGTTGGCGCGCCCGGCGATGACCTCGTTGACGTTCATGTTGCTCTGGGTCCCGCTGCCGGTCTGCCAGACCACCAGCGGGAACTGCTCGTCGTGCTGACCGTCGAGCACTTCGTCGGCGGCCTGTTCAATCAGGCGGGCGATGTCGGCGGGAAGGTCACCATTGCGGTCATTGACCCGCGCGGCGGCCTTCTTGATCAGTGCCAAGGCGTGCAACACCGACAGCGGCATACGCTCGTTGCCAATGGCGAAGTTGATCATGGAACGCTGCGTCTGGGCGCCCCAGTAGGCGTCGTCCGGGACTTCAACCTGGCCAAGGCTGTCGGTTTCGATACGGCTCATCGGGTCAAACTCCTGAAAGGCTGAATGCGCAGTTTAGGCCCAGATGGGCGGCACCGGTTCCCTCAATCATCGCTCAATCCAGGAACGGTGGGTTCGGCCCGTCAATCGGACCCGACAGCCATCGGGGTTGAGGCCCGGCGTTTTTTAGGCGCAGAATGGTCGCCCTTGGGGTTCTACCTCGCCTGTAATGAAAGGAAACTCGATGACCCGTCTTCGTGCCATCTGTACCGCAGTTGCTCTGGTGTGTGCCAGCGGCCCTGTTTTCGCCGATACCGCCAGCCACAACGCCAGCGCCGAAGCGTTCCTGACCCTGGCGCACGCTGACAAACTGGGTACTCCGGTGTACATGCAAGTGCAGCAGATGTTTGCCCAGCGCTTTGAACAGACCAAGGCCCCTGCGTCGAAAAAAGCCACCCTGGAAACCTACCAGGCCAAGGCCAATGCCGCACTGGATCAAGCTATCGGCTGGAACAAGCTCAAGCCGGACATGGTCAAGCTCTACACCAGCAACTTCAACGAGTCGGAGCTCAAGGACCTGGTCGCTTTCTACCAATCGCCATTGGGCAAGAAAGTCCTGGAAAAAATGCCGCAGCTGACCCAGCAATCGGCCCAACTGACCCAGGCCAAGCTTGAAAGCGCGGTGCCGGTGGTCAACAAGCTGCTGGCGGACATGACGGCCGAGCTCGAGCCAAAAGCCGCTGCCCCAGCCAAGAAAAAGCCGTAAGCGGAGCCCGGTATGAGCATGCAACAACGCATCGAATCAACGCTTGGGCTGTTGCAGCCCGAGCACTTGCAAGTGCTGGATGAAAGCCACATGCACAGCCGTGGCCTGCAGACCCACTTCAAGGCCGTGGTGGTCAGCCAGCAGTTCGAAGGGCTCAATCGCGTCAAGCGTCACCAGAAGGTCTATGGCACGCTGGGCGAGCTGATGGGCGAATTTCATGCGTTGGCGCTGCACACCTATACGCCCGCAGAGTGGGCGCAGATCGACGCGGCCCCGGCTTCGCCGACCTGTGCCGGTGGTAGCAAGCACTGAGCGGGCTGCTGTGGATGGCAAAACCTTGAGTCTGTGGGAGCAAGGCTGCTATGGGAGCAAAGCTGCTATGGGAGCCAGGCGCTGTGGGAGCAAAGCTTGCTCGCGATGCAGACACCTCGGTTTTTGAGAGACCGCGTCAACTTTATCGCGGGCAAGCCTTGCTCCCACAGAGTGATCCTCACAGTACTGTGGCCCACAGCAATCGCTGTCTGCAACCCCCTGTTTTTTGTTAGAATCCGCAACGCGCCGCTCACCCGGCGCGTTTTTTTTCGCATCCGGTTCACCCTTTGCGAGGGTAGCCACCTGGAGAAACACCCATGACACAACCCATTGTCGTGGCGGCACTGTATAAGTTCGTCACCCTGGAAGATTACGTCGAGCTGCGTGAGCCCCTGCTCAAGGCCATGCTCGACAACGGCATCAAAGGCACGTTGCTGATCGCCGAAGAAGGCATCAACGGCACGGTTTCCGGCACCCGCGAAGGCATCGACGGCCTGCTGGCCTGGCTCAAGAACGATCCGCGCATGATCGACATCGACCATAAAGAGTCGTATTGCGATGAGCAGCCGTTCTACCGCACCAAGGTCAAGCTCAAGAAAGAAATCGTCACCCTCGGCGTCGAAGGCGTGGACCCGAACAAGCAAGTCGGTACTTACGTCGAGCCGCAGGACTGGAACGCACTGATCAGTGACCCGGAAGTGCTGTTGATCGACACTCGCAACGATTACGAAGTGTCCATCGGCACCTTCGAAGGCGCCATCGACCCCAAGACCACCAGCTTTCGCGAGTTCCCCGAGTACATCAAGGCCCACTTCGACCCGGCCAAGCACAAGAAAGTCGCGATGTTCTGCACCGGTGGCATTCGCTGTGAAAAAGCCTCCAGCTACATGCTCGGCCAGGGTTTCGACGAGGTCTATCACCTCAAGGGTGGCATCCTGAAATACCTCGAAGAGGTGCCTCAGGAAGAAACCAAGTGGCGCGGCGACTGCTTCGTGTTCGATAACCGCGTGACCGTTCGCCACGACCTCACCGAAGGGGACTACGATCAATGTCATGCTTGTCGTACCCCGGTGAGCGTAGAAGACCGCGCTTCGGAGCACTACGTGCCTGGCATCAGTTGCCCGCATTGCTGGGATAAGCTGAGCGAGAAAACCCGGCGCAGCGCCATCGACCGGCAGAAGCAGATCGAGTTGGCCAAGGCGCGCAACATGCCGCACCCGATCGGCTACAACTACAAGCAGACATCTTCCGAGGCTTGAACCATGACGCCACGCCTGCTCTATGTGATGGACCCGATGTGTTCGTGGTGCTGGGGCTTTGCGCCAGTGGCCGAGGCATTGGTCGAGCAGGCTCAGGCCGCGGGGGTGGAGTTGCACCTGGTGGTGGGTGGTTTGCGCACCGGCAGCGGTTCGGCGCTGGAGCCGACCACCCGGCGCTACATTCTTGAGCACTGGCAGGCCGTGACCCAGGCCACCGGCCAGCCCTTCAAGCTGGAAGGCGCGTTGCCGGACGGTTTCGTCTACGACACCGAGCCTGCCTGCCGGGCATTGGTGACGGCTCGCAGCCTGGCCCCGGACCTGGCCTGGAAGCTGGTGAAACTGATCCAACAGGCCTTTTATGTGCAAGGTCGCGACGTCACCCACGCCAGCGTCCTGGTGGAACTGGCCGAACAGGCCGGGCTGCCCCGCATCGAGTTCGCCGCAGCCTTCGACCGCGCCGACCAACATGCGGCCACTGCGGCGGATTTCACCTGGGTACAGGACTTGGGCATTGCCGGGTTCCCCACGCTGTTGGCCGAGCGTGATGGCCAGTTGGCCTTGCTGACCAACGGCTACCAGCCCCTGAGCCAGTTGTCGCCGTTGCTTGGCCGCTGGCTGGAGCGCGCGGCCTGTGCCTGAGCGGCCGCCAGACCCATCGGCCTCGCGGCGCATTGATCGGTTGAGCTGGGCGGAAATCCGTCGCCTGGCCCTCAAGCATAAAAAAGCCCTGTGGATCGCCAACGGCGTGGCCGTGCTGGCGACGCTGTGCAGCGTGCCGATTCCGTTGCTGTTGCCATTGCTGGTGGACGAAGTCCTGCTGGGCCACGGCGATGCTGCCCTGAAAGTCATGAACCATGCCTTGCCAACGGCGTGGCAGAGCGCAGCCGGCTATATCGGGCTGATGTTGCTGGCGACTCTGACCCTGCGCTGTGGCGCCTTGCTGTTCAACGTAGTGCAGGCGCGGTTGTTCGCCAGGTTGGCCAAGGACATTGTCTATCGCATTCGCATCCGCTTGATCGAACGCCTCAAGCGAATCTCCCTGGGCGAGTACGAAAGCCTGGGCAGCGGCACCGTGGCGGCCCACCTGGTCACTGACTTGGACACCCTCGACAAATTCATCGGCGAGACCCTCAGCCGTTTCCTGGTGGCAATGCTGACTCTGGTGGGCACTGCCGGGATTCTGGTGTGGATGCATTGGGAACTGGCACTGCTGATCCTGCTGTTCAACCCGTTGGTGATCTACGCCACGGTACAGCTGGGCAAGCGGGTCAAACACCTGAAGAAACTGGAGAACGACAGCACCTCGCGCTTCACCCAGGCCTTGACCGAAACCCTGGATGCCATCCAGGAAGTGCGCGCCGGCAACCGCCAGGGTTATTTCCTTGGCCGCTTGGGGATGCGTGCCAAGGAGGTCCGCGATTACGCCGTGAATTCACAGTGGAAAACCGACGCGTCGAACCGCGCCAGTGGTTTGCTGTTCCAGTTCGGCATCGATATTTTTCGCGCGGCGGCCATGCTCACCGTGGTGTTTTCCGACCTGTCCATCGGCCAGATGCTGGCGGTGTTCAGCTACCTCTGGTTCATGATCGGTCCGGTCGAGCAACTGTTGAACCTGCAGTACGCCTATTACGCTGCCGGCGGGGCCTTGAACCGGATCAATGAACTGCTGGCCCGGGCTGACGAGCCTCAATACACGGGCGTCGTCGATCCGTTCAAGGGCCGTGACACCGTGGGCATCGAGATCCAGGGGTTGAGTTTCGGTTACGGCGAGGA
The DNA here is from genome assembly GCF_054671965.1 of Pseudomonas sp. H3_A02. NCBI lineage: Bacteria > Pseudomonadati > Pseudomonadota > Gammaproteobacteria > Pseudomonadales > Pseudomonadaceae > Pseudomonas > Pseudomonas sp. H3_A02. The sequence goes on along the minus strand of NZ_CP162807.1, from coordinate 5,930,477 downwards.
ACTGGTGCTCGACCAGTTGAACCTGTCCATCTCGCCGGGCGAGAAAGTCGCTATCGTCGGGGCCAGTGGCGGCGGCAAGAGCACCTTGGTGCAGTTGTTACTGGGGCTGTACACGCCGCAGTCGGGCAGCATTCGTTTCGGTGGCGCCACGCAGCAGGAGATTGGCCTGGAAACCATCCGGGAAAATGTGGCAGTGGTGTTACAACATCCGGCGCTGTTCAACGACACGGTACGGGCCAACCTCGCCATGGGCCGTGAGTGCAGCGACGACGACTGCTGGCGGGCATTGGAAATCGCCCAGCTCGACGCCACGGTACGGGCGTTGCCCCAGGGCCTGGAAAGCGTAGTTGGGCGTTCCGGGGTGCGTTTGTCCGGCGGGCAGCGCCAACGGCTGGCCATCGCCCGCATGGTATTGGCCAACCCACGGGTGGTGATTCTCGACGAAGCCACCTCGGCCCTGGACGCGGCCACCGAGTACAACCTTCACCAGGCCCTGGCGCGTTTTTTGAGTGCGCGGACCACTTTGATCATCGCCCACCGGCTCTCGGCGGTGAAGCAGGCCGATCGGGTATTGGTGTTCGACGGTGGGCAAATCGCCGAAGACGGCGACCATTTGCAGTTGATTGCCGAGGGGGGCCTGTACGCTCGTCTCTACGGTCATTTGCAACAGATACAGCAGCCTTGAGTTTCCCGCGGTTTTCTGTGTTTAGTATCGGAAAAAAAGCAGGCAAACCCGCCGACTTTTCCAAACTCCACGCAAAGTCTGTCGATCTGTTCATCCATTCATTCGAAGGGTCGAAAACTAGCCTAGGCTGTTGAGTCAGGAGCGGAATTCTGGCGGGTGTTCGTCCGGCAATACCTGTGCAAGGGACCTCATGAAGCAAAAGCAGACTCTCGGAACACCACGGCTGCTGGGCATCGTCTGGCCCTTTATTGCCGTTGTGCTATTTCAGGCATTGCTGGGCGGCGTCAGCCTTTACGTGCTGTCCGCGGTTCGCGGCTATGTGGCGGGGGAGAGTCTCTGGTCCAAGGGCCAGAAAGACGCCATCTATTACCTCAACCTCTACGCCGACAGCCGCGACGAAGCGATTTTCCGCAAATTTCAGCAAGCCATCGCCGTTCCCGAGGGCGGCCACGAACTGCGGGTGGCGCTGGACCGTGAACCGCCGGACCTGGACGCGGCACGGGCCGGTATCCTCAAGGGCGGCAATCACCCGGACGATGTGTCCAGCCTGATCTGGCTTTATCTGAACTTTCGTCACTTCAGTTACCTGGAAGAGGCCATCGATCTCTGGACGGTGGGCGACGGCTATCTGATCGAACTCAATAACGTCGCCCGGCAGATGCACGGCAGCATTACCGCAGGCCAGGCATCGGAGCTGGATGTCCGCGGCTGGAAGGCCCAGATCTTTGCGATCAACGATTCCGTGACGCCGGCTGCCAAGGCATTCAGTGACGCATTGGGCGAGGGCTCGCGTTTCATCCTGCGGCTTTTGCTGGTGACCAACTTCGCCACGGCCTTGGGATTGATCGTCCTGGCGCTGTTGCGGACCCATAAGTTGCTGACCCAGCGACAGGTGTTCGCCAATGCGCTGCAGGTGGAGAAAGAGCGGGCGCAAATCACCCTGCAATCCATCGGCGATGGGGTAATCACCACCGACGTGGAGGGGGCCATCGCCTACATGAACCCCGCCGCCGAAGCGATGACCCATTGGAAGGCCGACCACGCCACGGGCTTACCCTTGGCCGCGCTGTTCAATTTGCTCGATGACAACGCCCAGGCCGAGGGCCTGACCCTGATCGAGCACATTCTCAGCGGTCGGCTCAGTGGCGCCAGCGAACATTCGAAACTGATCCAGCGCCTGGATGGCAGCACCGTCTCGGTCACCCTGGTGGGCGCGCCGATCCGCCATGCTGGCAAAGTCAGCGGCGCCGTGCTGGTGCTGCATGACATGACCCAGGAGCGGCAATACATCGCCAACCTGTCGTGGCAGGCCACCCATGACGCCCTGACCGGCCTGGCCAACCGCCGGGAATTTGAATATCGCCTCGAGCAGGCCTTGCACAACCTCACTCGTCAGGTCGGGCGCCATGCCTTGATGTTTCTCGACCTGGACCAGTTCAAGCTGGTCAACGATACCTGCGGCCATGCGGCGGGTGACGAATTGTTGCGGCACATTTGCGCCTTGCTGCAATCGGGGCTGCGGGAAAATGACACCTTGGCCCGACTGGGCGGCGATGAGTTTGGGATCCTGCTGGAGAACTGCTCGCCGGAGGCGGCGGAAAAGATCGCCGAAGGGCTGCGCCAGACCGTGCAGAACCTGCACTTTGTCTGGAAGGGCCGGCCGTTCGTGACCACCGTGAGCATCGGCCTGGTGCATATCGCCCAGACCCCGACGACCCTGGAGGCGTCCCTGCGGGCCGCCGACATGGCCTGTTATATGGCCAAGGAAAAGGGGCGCAACCGGGTCCAGGTCTATCATGCCGACGACTCGGAGTTGTCCCTGCGTTTTGGTGAGATGGCCTGGGTGCAGCGCTTGCACATGGCCCTGGAGGAAAATCGCTTCTGTCTGTATGCCCAGGAAATCGCCGCGCTGGGCCCGGGCGATCATGGTGGCGGACACATTGAAATCCTGTTGCGCCTGCATGACGAAGCCGGGCGCATGATCCTGCCGGACAGCTTCATTCCCGCGGCGGAACGCTACGGCCTGATGACCTCCCTGGACCGTTGGGTGGTGGAAAATGTCTTCAAGATCATCCGCCAATGCCTGAATGAATCGCGACAGGGACCCATGGCGATGTGTGCGATTAATCTGTCAGGCACAACTATAGGAGATCAGGCGTTCCTCGACTTCCTGCGTAAACAGTTCGCCGCCTACTCGATTCCGCCGGAAATGATTTGTTTTGAAATTACAGAGACCAGCGCTATTTCGAATTTGGGCAGTGCGATCCGCTTTATCAATGAACTCAAGAGCTTGGGATGTTATTTCTCGCTGGATGACTTTTGCGCCGGAATGTCTTCATTCGCTTACCTGAAACATTTACCTGTAGACTTCCTGAAGATCGACGGGAGTTTCGTAAAGGATATGCTGGACGACCCGATTAACCGTGCAATGGTCGAAGTGATCAATCACATCGGTCACGTCATGGGTAAGCGCACGATTGCCGAGTTTGTAGAAACTGCCCAGATCGAGCAGGCATTGCTGGAGATAGGGGTGGACTACGCTCAAGGGTATGTGATCGAACGCCCGCAATTGTTTACCTGCGACACGTTGCAATGTCGGCCGGCCAGGCCCCAGCCGTTGTTATTCAAGGCCCCCGGCACGTTCCGCTGAACTCTTGTTGATCCGAAAAAATCACAATCAAAAGGAGCCCGACAGTGATCGACACATTCAACCGAACAGGCCCGCTCATGGACGCCACAAGCTATCCGAAATGGGCACAACAGCTCATTACCGATTGCAGCGAGAGCAAGCGCCGGGTTGTCGAACACGAACTGTATCAGCGCATGCGCGACAACAAGCTCAGCGCCAAGACCATGCGCCACTACCTCATTGGTGGTTGGCCGGTCGTCGAACAGTTCGCTTTATACATGGCACAGAACCTCACCAAGACCCGCTTTGCCCGCCACCCTGGCGAGGACATGGCGCGTCGCTGGCTGATGCGCAACATTCGTGTCGAACTCAACCATGCTGACTACTGGGTCAACTGGAGCGCCGCCCATGGCGTGACCCTGGAAGACCTGCAAGCCCAGCAAGTACCGCCTGAGCTTCATGCCTTGAGCCACTGGTGCTGGCACACCAGTTCCTCGGACGCGTTGATCGTGGCCATCGCCGCGACCAACTATGCCATCGAGGGTGCCACGGGAGAGTGGTCGGCGCTGGTGTGTTCCAACGGTGTCTATGCGGCTGCTTTCGCCGAGGAAGACCGCAAGCGCGCCATGAAATGGCTGAAGATGCATGCCCAGTACGACGATGCCCATCCTTGGGAAGCCTTGGAAATCATCTGTACGCTGGCGGGGATGAACCCGAGCAAGGCCCTGCAAACGGAGCTGCGCCAGGCCGTGTGCAAGAGCTATGACTACATGTATCTGTTCCTGGAGCGTTGCATGCAGCTGGAACAGGCGGAGACGGTGAGTAAGTCTTCATCCCCCCGTGAGCGTCTGGCATTGGCCGGGAGCTGATTACTACCGCTACAGATAGCCACAACCTGTGGGAGCGAGCCTGCTCGCGAAGAGGTCTGACAGTCGACGGGGAGGTTGACTGCCAGGCCGCTATCGCGAGCAAGCTCGCTCCCACAGTTGTTTTGGATGAGCGCTGGCTTCTGGTCGCCGCAAGACTTTGTGGGAGTGGGCTTGCTCGCGAAGGCTTCGGTGCATTCAATATATTCATAGGCTGACCCACCGCTTTCGCGAGCAAGCCCGCTCCCACAAGGATGTCGGTGTTCTTACATCCTCTCGTTGTTTCAGCCGGCCATCGCCAGTCGATTGCGGCCTTCGCGCTTGGCCACGTACAGCGCGCTGTCGGCCCTGCGTAGCAGGCTTTCCGAGGATTCCCCCGGTAACAGGGTGGCGCACCCCAGGCTGACCGTCAGTTCGATCCTTGTGCCTGCGGCGAAATAATCCTGGGCCTGGGCGGCATAACGCAGCCGTTCACCCACCATGGCCGCCGCATCCCGGCTGGTATTGGCCAGCAGGATCAGAAATTCTTCACCGCCGAACCTGAACACCATGTCCACATTGCGCAGTTGGCTCTTGATCGACTCGGCCACGGCCTTGAGCACTTCGTCGCCAATGCCGTGACCATGGCTGTCATTGATGCGCTTGAAATGGTCGATATCGAGCATCAGCACCGACAAGGGTTGCGAATGACGCTTGGCCATGTCGATTTCCCGCATCAGGGTCTGGTCCATGGCGATGCGGTTGCCGGTACCGGTCAGCGGATCGCGCAGGGCGCTTTGGGTCGCGGCGCGGTAGAGCAGCGCATTGCGCAGTGGATACAACAGCGTCGACATCACGGACTCGAGATCGCTCTGTTCCGCCTCGGTAAAACGTTGGTTACGGCGGAATACCAGTTCACCCAGGTGTTCGCCTTCATGGCTCAGGTTATAGCTGAGGGTGTGATGCCCGCGTTGCCCAAATTCCAGGCGCAGGTCACTGGCTTTGTGCTGATAGGCCAACGCATCCAGGGGCACCAGTCGCTGAATTTCGCGGAAAAACAGGCCCAGGATGCGCTGTGGCTCCAGGCTGGTCTGCAGTTGCTGGCTCAGTTGCTGGCGCAATTGCGACAGACTGACGGAGCGTGCCGCGAGCGGCGATGGCTGGGCGAGGCCCAGGCGCTGCAATTTGGCGCTGTCGAAGTCGATCGCGTTGATCTGGGTGGGCGTTTTCATAATGGCGTTAGCCCCTAAGCTAAATCGTCCCGACAGGTTGGGTGTGGCGGCTTTGGGCTGCGCGTCGTACTGGTCCTTCAGTCCCGTAGGACAACTGATTTGAGTTTAGTCCGCTTTACATGGCAGGCATAAGTCTCGTCTCAACGTCCGTCACCTGCCAAAGATGGCATGTTTGAAGAGGTTAGAGCGAAAGTCGTGCCATTCGGTTCACTTGCGTAAAAACCGATTAGAAATCAATGAATTGATAGCGAGTCACGGAAGCAGGGGCGACGTGGACTTGGCGGTTCGCCTGGTTTGGCGTCGACGAAGGCCAGCATCGCGACGGTAAATCGTCGCGATGCTGGCCTCGGTTCACTATTGCGCGTTGAATGCCTGACCGTTGACGCCGGTGCTGTCCGGGCCCATGAGGTACAGGTAGACCGGCATGATCGCTTCGGGCGTCGGATTGTTGAGCGGGTTTTCTCCCGGATAGGCCTGGGCGCGCATGCTGGTGCGGGTGGCGCCGGGGTTGATGCTGTTGGCGCGCACGGCGGCGACGGTATCGACTTCGTCGGCCAGGGTCTGCATCAGCCCCTCGGTGGCGAACTTGGACACGCCATAGGCGCCCCAGTAGGCCCGACCCTTGCGGCCGACGCTGCTGGAGGTGAACACCACGGACGCATCCTTGGACAGCTTGAGCAGGGGCAGCAAGGTGCTGGTGAGCATGAACATCGCGTTGACGTTGACGTGCATCACGCGCATGAAGTTTTCACCGGACAATTGCTCCAGTGGCGTACGCGGGCCGATGATCGAGGCGTTGTGCAGCAAGCCGTCCAGGTGTCCGAACTCGGTTTCGATCATCGCCGCCAGTTCGTCGTATTGATGCGGCAGCGCGGTTTCCAGGTTGAACGGGATCACCGCCGGCTGCGGATGACCGGCCGCTTCGATTTCATCGTAGACCTGGGTCAGGTTGGCTTCGGTCTTGCCCAGCAGCAGCACGGTGGCACCGTGGGCGGCGTAGGCTTTCGCCGCAGCGGCACCGATCCCGCGACCGGCACCGGTGACCAGGATCACCCGGCCATTGAGCAGGTCGGGGCGGGCGGAATAATCAAACATAAAAGAACCTCAACAAAATAAAGCGGCACGGGGTTGGTGGCGCACAGCGCTCATGGCGAACGAGCTTTTTGTGGCGAGGGATTTATCCCCGTGATGTGGGAGCAAGCTGTGGGAGCAAAGCTTGCTCGCGAAACAGGCGCCTCGATTTCTGAAAGACCGCATCGCCTTCATCGCGGGCAAGCCTTGCTCCCACATAAATCCCTTCACCACAACAATCAGCTCAGCAACCGCACAACGCGTTATCCAGCACCTCGCGCAGCGCCGCCGGGTGGTCGATCACCGCATCCGCGCCCCAGTGCCTGGGGTTGTCGTCCGGGTGAATGTAGCCGTAGGTCACCGCGCAGGTCTTGGTGCCGGCGCTACGGCCAGACTCGATGTCCCGCAGGTCATCACCCACGAACAGCACGCTGGCCGGGTCCAGGTCGAGCAGCTTGCACGCCAGGGTCAGCGGTTCCGGGTCCGGCTTGCTGTTTTTCACGTGGTCAGGGCAGATCAGCACTTTCGAACGCTCGGCCAGGCCCAGTTGCTGCATGATCGGTTCGGCGAAACGCACCGGCTTGTTGGTAACCACGCCCCAGATCAGGTTGGCCGCCTCGATATCGGCCAGCACCTCGGCCATGCCGTCGAACAGGTGGCTGTGGACCGCGCAACCCTTGAGGTAGCGGTCGAGGAATTCCTGGCGCAGGTCCTCGAACCCCGGTGATTCCGGGTCCATGGAAAAGGTCACCGCGACCATCGCCCGGGCGCCGCCGGAAATCTCGTCGCGAATGTGCTGGGTGTTCATCGGTGGCAAGCCACGGTCGGCGCGCATGGCCTGGCAGATGGCGATGAAATCCGGCGCGGTGTCGAGCAGCGTGCCGTCCATGTCGAAGAGAACCGCTTTGAGACGCATCGACTTACTCCTCGCGCAGGGTCTGGATCATGTAGTTGACGTCAACGTCGGCGGCCAGCTTGTAGTGCTTGGTCAGCGGGTTGTAGGTCAGGCCAATGATGTCCTTGACGGTCAGCCCGGCCGCACGGCTCCAGGCGCCCAGTTCGGAAGGGCGGATGAATTTCTTGAAGTCGTGGGTGCCCCGTGGCAACAGCTTCATGATGTATTCGGCACCGATGATGGCGAACAGGTAGGCCTTCGGGTTGCGGTTGATGGTGGAGAAGAACACTTGGCCGCCCGGCTTGACCATGCTAAAGCAAGCGCGGATGACCGAGGACGGGTCCGGCACGTGTTCGAGCATTTCCAGGCAGGTGACCACGTCGAATTGGCCGGGCATTTCTTCGGCCAGGGCTTCGGCGGTGATCTGCCGGTATTCCACGCTGACGCCCGATTCCAGCTGATGCAGCTGCGCCACCGCCAGCGGCGCTTCGCCCATGTCGATGCCCATAACCGTCGCGCCGCGCTGGGCCATGGCTTCACTGAGGATGCCGCCGCCGCAACCGACGTCGAGGACCTTCTTGCCGGCCAGATTGACCCGCTCGTCAATCCAGTTGACCCGCAGCGGGTTGATGTCGTGCAGCGGTTTGAATTCGCTTTCACGGTCCCACCAGCGATGGGCCAGGGCTTCGAATTTGGCGATTTCGGCGTGGTCGACGTTGCTCATATGTGCAGATCCTCGAAAAGCTTGAAAAATCAGGTGCCCCGAGCCGTGGCTCAAGGGGCGCGGTTATTCGTTATGGCCGCTGATGCGGCGACCCCAGGCCTGGGCCGTGGCGATCAGTGTCGGTTCGTCCATGCGGGTCAGTCGGCCATCTTCCAGTAATGGCTTGCCGCCTACCCACAGGTGTTTGACGCAATCGCGGCCAGTGGCGTAGATCAACTGCGACACCGGGTCGTAGATCGGCTGCTGGGCCAGGCCCGACAGGTCAAAGGCCACCAGGTCGGCGGCCTTGCCGACTTCCAGGGAGCCGACGGTCGCTTCGATGCCCAGCGCCCGGGCGCCGTTGAGCGTGGCCATGCGCAGCGCCCGATGGGCATCCAGGGCCGTGGCCGAACCTGCGACGGCCTTGGCCAGCAGGGCGGCGGTGCGGGTTTCGCCGAGCAGGTCCAAGTCGTTGTTGCTCGCCGCACCGTCGGTGCCGAGGGCGACATTGACGCCGGCCTGCCACAGGCGTTCCACCGGGCAGAAACCGCTGGCCAGCTTCAGGTTCGATTCCGGACAGTGGATCACGCTGCAATTGCTTTCTACCAGCAAGGCCTGGTCTTCGTCGCTGATTTGAGTCATGTGCACGGCCTGGAAGCGTGGCCCCAGCAGGCCAAGGCGCCCGAGGCGAGCCATGGGTCGCTCAGCGGTGTTATCCACAGCCTGCTGCACTTCGAAGGCGGTTTCGTGAACATGCATATGAATAGCCGCGTCCAGTTCCTCGGCGATTACGCGAATTTTCTCCAGGTTCTCATCGCCCACCGTGTAGGGCGCGTGCGGACCGAATGCGACTTTGATCCGTGGGTGGTGCTTGAGATCGCCAAATAATTCGATGCCCTGACGAATGGCGTCGTCGGCGCTGGCGGCACCGGGAATCGGGAAATCGAGGATCGGAATGGCGATTTGCGCACGAATCCCGCTGTCGTGCACGCGCTCGCTGGCGACCTTGGGGTAGAAATACATGTCGGAGAAGCAGGTGATGCCGCCCTTGATCTGCTCGGCGATTGCCAGGTCGGTGCCATCGCGGACGAAATCTTCATCGACCCATTTGGCTTCAGCCGGCCAGATGTGCTGTTCCAGCCAGGTCATCAAGGGCAGGTCGTCGGCCAGGCCGCGAAACAGGGTCATGGCCGCGTGGCCGTGGGCGTTTATCAGGCCGGGGCTGAGCAGCATGCCGGGGAGCTCACGGACTTCGGTGGCGTCACACTTCAGGGCTTCTGCCCGGGGACCGATGAACACGATGCAACCGTCGCGAATGCCCAGGCCATGGTCCTTGAGCACTACACCGGCGGGTTCGACAGGCACCAACCAGGTCGGCAGCAATAATAAGTCGAGCGCAACGGCAGGCTTGGGCATCGTGGAACGGTTCCATGGGGTATAAAGGATGGCGAAGTATACCCGAGCGTCTTCGCGGAGGGATCGCTATAATCGGCGGCTTTTGTTCATGAGTACGGGGTGAAGGATGCGCGATCGACTATTGGCTGCGGAGAAGGTGAAGGCCATCGATTGGCGTGATGGCGTCCTGTACCTGCTGGACCAGCGTATCTTGCCGTTCGAGGAGAACTGGATCGCCTGCACCCGTGTCGCCGATGTGGCCGAGGCCATTGGCTCGATGGCCGTGCGCGGCGCGCCGGTCATCGGCATCAGTGCGGCGTATGGCGTGGTGCTGGCGGCGCGGGCCAGGATCGCCGAGGGCGGCGAATGGCAAGCGGCCCTGGAAGCCGACTTTGCCTTGCTGAGTGAGGCCCGGCCGACGGCGGCGAATCTTTTCTGGGCGCTGGATCGGATGCGCGACCGGCTGGGGCGCTTGAAAGAACAGGCCGAGCCGTTGGCGGTGCTTGAGGCCGAAGCCATCGCGATCCACGAAAGTGATCGCGAAGCCAACCTGACCATGGCCCAGTTGGGCGTCGACCTGATCCGCAAGCACCAGGGCAACGCCCAGGCCATCCTCACCCATTGCAACACCGGCGCCCTGGCCACCGGCGGTTTCGGTACGGCCTTGGGGGTCATCCGGGGGGCGTATATCGAAGGCATGGTGGAGCGCGTCTATGCCGACGAAACCCGGCCGTGGCTGCAAGGCTCGCGCCTGACCGCGTGGGAACTGGCCCGTGAGGGCATCCCGGTGACCCTCAACGCCGATTCCGCCGCTGCCCACATCATGAAGACCAAGGGGGTGACCTGGGTGATCGTCGGTGCCGACTGCATCGCCGCCAATGGCGATGTGGCGAACAAGATCGGCACTTATCAATTGGCGGTCTGTGCCATGCACCATGGCGTGCGCTTCATGGTCGTGGCGCCGAGTTCGACCATCGACATGAGCCTGGCCAGCGGCGATGACATTCCGGCGCAGGAGTGCGACGGGCGCGAACTGCTGGAAATCGACGGCAAGGGGCTCGGTCTGGAGGTGGACGCCTTCAACCCGGTCTTCGATGTCACCCCGGCGGATTTGATCGACGTTATCGTCACGGAAAAGGGCATCATCGAGCGTCCAGACACCGCGAAGCTTGCGCAGTTGATGTGCCGTAAGCGGTTGCACTGAAGATTTGGGGTGTCTGATCCATCGCCTTCGCGAGCAAGCTCGCTCCCACACTGGATTTGTGTTGTGTCCGAAGTCTCAGGCATACAAAAATTCCCCTGTGGGAGTCAGCTTGCTCGCGATGAGGTCCTTAAAGGCAACAAATCCCTTGCATTTGACCCCTGAATCTCCATCCGCAGCGCTTCTAAGCCCCTCTGGTCCCATATCAGCCTGTCACCGGTCAACTAACTACGCACCATGCGCATCTGGGGGATAGGTGCGTGGCGGCTCTTGTGATAACATCCGGCGGTTTCCAGGGCTGCCTCGCGAGGTGGCCTTTACTGCGCAGATCCATGGCATAACTCGTTGATTTGTCGTAAGTCGCTGCACGGCACTTGTTCTGCAGCGGCGAGCTTCGTTCGTCCCATCTGGATGTGACGAGGTTTCACCAGAAAAAGGAATCAGGCTTCTCATGGGCGAACTGGCCAAAGAAATCCTCCCGGTCAATATCGAAGACGAGCTGAAACAGTCCTACCTCGACTACGCAATGAGCGTAATCGTCGGGCGGGCGCTGCCGGATGCGCGCGATGGCTTGAAGCCCGTGCACCGGCGCGTGCTGTTCGCGATGAGCGAGCTGGGCAACGACTTCAACAAGCCGTACAAGAAATCCGCCCGTGTCGTCGGCGACGTGATCGGTAAGTATCACCCCCACGGCGACACTGCCGTGTACGACACCATCGTTCGTATGGCACAGCCATTCTCCCTGCGCTATCTGCTGGTAGACGGCCAGGGCAACTTCGGTTCGGTGGACGGCGACAACGCCGCGGCCATGCGATACACCGAAGTGCGCATGACCAAGCTGGCCCACGAACTGCTGGCCGACCTGCACAAGGAAACCGTGGACTGGGTGCCGAACTACGACGGCACCGAAATGATCCCGGCGGTCATGCCGACCCGTATCCCGAACCTGCTGGTCAACGGCTCCAGCGGTATCGCCGTGGGCATGGCGACCAACATCCCGCCGCACAACCTCGGTGAAGTCATCGACGGTTGCCTGGCCCTCATCGACAATCCCGAGCTGACCGTCGATGAGCTGATGCAATACATCCCCGGTCCGGACTTCCCGACCGCTGCGATCATCAACGGTCGCGCTGGCATCATCGAAGCCTACCGTACCGGCCGTGGCCGCATTTACATGCGCGCTCGCTCGACCGTCGAAGACATCGACAAGGTCGGCGGCCGCCAGCAGATCGTCATCACCGAACTGCCGTACCAGCTGAACAAGGCCCGCTTGATCGAGAAGATCGCCGAGCTGGTGAAAGAGAAGAAGCTCGAAGGCATCACCGAGCTGCGTGATGAGTCCGACAAGGACGGCATGCGCGTCGTGATCGAGCTGCGCCGTGGCGAAGTGCCTGAGGTGATCCTCAACAACCTCTACGCCCAGACCCAGCTGCAAAGCGTGTTCGGCATCAACATCGTTGCGCTGATCGACGGCCGTCCGCGGATCCTGAACCTCAAGGACCTGCTGGAAGCCTTCGTGCGTCACCGTCGCGAAGTGGTCACCCGCCGTACCGTATTCGAACTGCGCAAGGCCCGCGAGCGTGGTCACATTCTCGAAGGCCAGGCCGTCGCCCTGTCGAACATCGACCCGGTGATCGCCTTGATCAAGGCCTCGCCAACGCCGTCGGAAGCCAAGGAAGCGCTGATCAGCACGCCTTGGGAGTCCACGGCGGTGGTGGCCATGGTCGAGCGCGCTGGTGCCGATTCGTGCCGTCCTGAGAACCTCGATCCGCAATACGGCCTGCGCGAAGGCAAGTACTTCCTGTCCCCGGAACAGGCGCAAGCCATCCTGGAACTGCGCCTGCACCGCCTGACCGGCCTGGAGCACGAGAAGCTGCTGGCCGAGTACCAGGAGATCCTCAACCAGATCGGTGAGCTGATCCGCATCCTCAACAGTGCCACGCGCCTGATGGAAGTGATCCGCGAAGAACTGGAAGTGATCCGCGCCGAATACGGCGACGTGCGCCGCACCGAAATCCTCGATGCGCGCCTGGACCTGACCCTGGGTGACATGATCCCGGAAGAAGAGCGCGTGGTGACCATTTCCCACGGCGGCTACGCCAAGACCCAGCCGCTGGCTGCCTACCAGGCCCAGCGTCGCGGCGGCAAAGGCAAGTCGGCGACCGGCGTCAAGGATGAGGACTACATCGCTCACCTGCTGGTCGCCAACAGTCACACCACGCTGTTGCTGTTCTCCAGCAAAGGCAAGGTGTACTGGCTCAAGACCTATGAAATCCCTGAGGCGTCCCGTGCGGCTCGCGGTCGTCCGTTGGTCAACCTGCTGCCGCTGGACAGTGATGAATACATCACCACCATGCTGCCGGTGGAGGAATACACCGAAGGTCACTTCATCTTCATGGCCACCGCCAAGGGCACCGTGAAGAAGACCCCTCTGGAATCCTTCAGCCGCCAGCGTAGCGTCGGCCTGATCGCCCTGGAGCTGGACGAAGGCGACGTGCTGATTTCCGCCGCCATCACCGACGGCGAGCGTGAGGTCATGCTGTTCTCCGACGGTGGCAAGGTCACTCGCTTCAAGGAATCCGACGTTCGCGCCATGGGCCGTACCGCCCGCGGCGTGCGCGGCATGCGCCTGCCGGAAGGCCAGAAGCTGATTTCCATGCTGATCCCCGAAGAAGGCAGCCAGATCCTCACCGCTTCGGCCCGTGGTTATGGCAAACGCACGGCCATCAGCGAGTTCCCTGAGTACAAGCGTGGCGGCCAGGGCGTGATCGCCATGGTCAGCAACGACCGTAACGGCCGCCTGGTCGGTGCTGTCCAGGTGCTCGATGGCGAGGAGATCATGTTGATCTCCGACCAGGGCACCCTGGTGCGCACGCGAGTCGCCGAAGTGTCGAGCCTGGGTCGTAACACCCAAGGCGTGACGCTGATCAAACTGGCCAGCGACGAAACGCTGGTCGGGCTTGAGCGGGTCCAGGAGCCGTCGGAGGTTGAAGGCGAGGAGTTGGAAGGCGAGGACGGCGTGGCGTTCGACGGCACCCTGGGTGCCGATGTCGACGACGCTGTCGGTGACCAACCGCTCGACGCTGCCGCAGACGAAGAAGAACCGCAGGACTAAGCGGACACGCAGGGGGCGGATGAAAATTCGCCCCCTTGTTGTTTGTTCCTTTTGAAATTTCGTATCAAATTGCAGCTTTGTGAGAGCAAGGCTTGTGTGGGAGCAAGGCTTGTGGGAGCAAGGCTTGCCCGCGATGGCGGTAGACCAGTCAACATCAATGTTGGATGACAGTCTGCTATCGCGGGCAAGCCTTGCTCCCACACCTTTGCTCGCCCGCCCTAGGTCCACAATGCGCACCACCTGATACCGTATTAATTGCGTGAACCACCAGATCAGAGCGAGATTGGATGTGAGCAAGAGAGCCTATAACTTCTGTGCCGGCCCGGCGGCGCTTCCTGAGGCGGTCCTGAAGCGTGCCCAGGGCGAACTTCTCGACTGGCACGGCAAGGGCCTGTCGGTCATGGAAATGAGCCATCGCAGCGATGAGTTCGTGTCCATTGCCACCAAGGCCGAGCAGGACCTGCGTGATCTGCTGAACATCCCGTCCAATTACAAGGTGCTGTTCCTGCAAGGTGGCGCCAGCCAGCAGTTCGCCCAGATCCCGTTGAACCTGCTGCCGGAAAACGGCAAGGCCGACTACATCGACACCGGCATCTGGTCGCAGAAAGCCATTGAAGAAGCTTCGCGCTACGGGCAGGTCAACGTGGCGGCCACCGCCAAGCCCTACGACTACTTCGCGATTCCCGGCCAGAACGAGTGGGAACTGTCCAAGGATGCGGCGTACGTGCACTACGCGCCGAACGAAACCATCGGTGGCCTGGAATTCAACTGGATCCCGGAAACCGGCGACGTGCCCTTGGTGGCCGACATGTCCTCGGACATCCTCTCGCGCCCTGTGGATATCTCCCGTTTCGGCATGATCTACGCGGGTGCCCAGAAGAACATCGGCCCAAGCGGCATCCTGGTCAGCATCATTCGTGAAGACCTGCTGGGTCGCGCCCGTTCCCTGTGCCCGACCATGCTCAACTACAAGGTCGCGGCCGACAACGGCTCGATGTACAACACCCCGCCGACCCTGGCCTGGTACCTGTCCGGCCTGGTGTTCGAATGGTTGAAAGAGCAGGGCGGTGTCGAAGCCATCGGCAAGCTCAACGAAGTGAAGCAGCGCACGCTGTATGACTTTATTGACGCCAGTGGCCTCTACAGCAACCCGATCAACAAGACTGATCGCTCGTGGATGAACGTGCCGTTCCGCCTGGCCGACGACCGTCTCGACAAGCCGTTCCTGGCCGGTGCCGACGAGCGTGGCCTGCTGAACCTCAAGGGTCACCGTTCGGTCGGTGGCATGCGCGCCTCCATCTACAACGCCGTCGACATCAACGCCGTCAATGCGTTGATCGCCTACATGGCAGAGTTCGAGAAGGAACATGGCTGATGTCTGAGCAAGAACTCAAAGCGCTGCGCCTGCGCATCGACGCCCTGGACGAAAAAGTCCTGGAGCTGATCAGCGAGCGCGCGCGCTGCGCCCAGGAAGTCGCCCGGGTGAAGATGGCCTCCCTGGCTGAAGGCGAGGTGCCGGTGTTCTATCGCCCCGAGCGTGAAGCGCAGGTACTCAAGCGTGTCATGGAGCGCAACAAGGGGCCGCTGGGCAACGAAGAGATGGCGCGCTTGTTCCGCGAAATCATGTCGTCGTGCCTGGCCCTCGAGCAGCCGCTGAAAGTCGCCTACCTGGGGCCGGAAGGCACGTTTACCCAGGCAGCCGCCATGAAGCACTTCGGTCACGCCGTGATCAGCAAGCCGATGGCGGCCATCGACGAAGTGTTCCGTGAAGTCGCCGCCGGCGCGGTGAATTTTGGCGTGGTGCCGGTGGAGAACTCCACCGAAGGCGCGGTCAACCACACGCTGGACAGCTTCCTCGAGCACGACATGGTGATCTGTGGCGAAGTCGAGCTGCGCATCCACCACCACCTGCTGGTGGGCGAGAACACCAAGACCGACAGCATCAGCCGGATCTATTCCCACGCCCAGTCGTTGGCCCAGTGCCGCAAGTGGCTGGACGCCCATTACCCGAACGTCGAGCGCGTGGCGGTCTCGAGCAACGCCGAGGCGGCCAAGCGGGTCAAGGGTGAGTGGAACTCGGCGGCGATTGCCGGCGACATGGCGGCTGGCCTCTACGGGCTGACGCGCCTGGCGGAAAAAATCGAGGATCGCCCGGACAACTCCACGCGGTTCCTGATGATCGGCAGCCAGGAAGTCCCGCCAACCGGCGACGACAAGACCTCGATCATCGTGTCCATGAGCAACAAGCCCGGCGCGCTCCATGAGCTGCTGGTGCCGTTCCATGACAACGGTATCGACCTGACGCGGATCGAGACCCGTCCGTCGCGCAGCGGTAAATGGACCTACGTGTTCTTCATCGATTTCGTCGGCCACCACCGCGATCCGCTGGTAAAAGGTGTGCTGGAAAAAATCAGTCAGGAAGCAGTGGCACTCAAGGTGCTGGGTTCCTACCCCAAGGCAGTTCTTTAAGGGCGGATAGCAAATGAGTGGCAACTTCCTCGCTCTGGCTCAGCCAGGCGTGCAACAACTCTCGCCTTACGTCCCGGGCAAGCCCGTGGACGAACTGGCCCGTGAGCTGGACCTGGATCCGGCCAGCATCGTCAAGTTGGCGAGCAACGAAAACCCGTTGGGCGCGAGCCCCAAGGCGCTGGCGGCGATCCGCGACGAACTGGCCGAGCTGACCCGTTACCCCGATGGCAACGGCTTTGCACTGAAGAGCCTGCTGGCCGAGCGCTGTGGCGTCGAGCTGAACCAAGTGACGCTGGGCAACGGTTCCAACGACATTCTTGAGTTGGTCGCCCGTGCGTACCTGGCGCCAGGTCTCAACGCGGTGTTCAGCGAGCACGCGTTCGCGGTCTACCCGATCGCGACCCAGGCCGTCGGCGCGGATGCCCATGTGGTTCCGGCCAAGGACTGGGGGCATGACCTGCCGGCCATGTTGGCGGCTATCGACGCCAACACCCGCGTGGTCTTCATTGCCAACCCGAACAACCCGACCGGCACCTGGTTCGATGCCCAGGCCCTGGATGACTTCCTTCAAGACGTGCCCGCGCACGTGTTGGTGGTGCTGGACGAGGCCTACATCGAATACGCCGAAGGCAGCGATTTGCCCGATGGCCTGGATTTCCTCGCCGCCTACCCGAACCTGCTGGTTTCGCGCACGTTCTCCAAAGCCTATGGCCTGGCTTCGCTGCGGGTCGGCTACGGCTTGTCCACCGCGGTGGTGGCCGATGTGCTGAATCGCGTGCGCCAGCCGTTCAACGTCAACAGCTTCGCCCTGGCCGCCGCCTGTGCGGCCTTGCAGGATGAAGCCTACCTGGCTGAAAGCCGTCGCCTCAACGCGGCCGGCATGGAGCAGTTGGAAGCCGGGCTGCGTGAGCTGGGCTTAGGCTGGATTCCATCCAAAGGCAACTTCATCTGTGTCGACCTGGGGCGTGTCGCCGCGCCGGTGTATCAGGGGCTGTTGCGCGAAGGTGTGATTGTGCGTCCGGTGGCCAATTACGGCATGCCGAACCACCTGCGCATCACCATCGGCCTGCCAGCGGAAAACAGCCGTTTCCTTGAGGCGTTGAGCAAGGTTCTGGCTCGTGGTTGATGTCACTTCACTGCAACCTGTTGCCCCTATGATCGGTCGCCTGGTAGTGGTCGGCCTGGGGTTGATTGGCGGTTCGTTTGCCAAGGGCTTGCGTGAAAGCGGCCTGTGCCGCGAGGTGGTCGGTGTCGACCTGGATCCGCAGTCGCGCAAGCTGGCGGTGGAGCTGGGTGTGGTCGATCGCTGCGAGGATGACCTGGCGATTGCTTGCCAAGGCGCGGACGTGATCCAGCTGGCGGTGCCGATCCTGGCCATGGAAAAACTGCTGGCGCGCCTGGCGACCATGAGTTTGGGGCAAGCGATCCTGACCGACGTCGGTAGTGCCAAGGGCAACGTCGTGCGCGCCGCCACCGAGGCTTTCGGCGGGATGCCGGCGCGCTTTGTGCCCGGCCATCCGATTGCCGGTTCCGAGCAGAGCGGGGTGGAAGCCTCCAATGCGGAACTGTTTCGTCGTCACAAAGTGATATTGACTCCGCTGGAGCAGACCGACCCGGCTGCGCTGGCGGTGGTGGACCGTTTGTGGCGCGAACTGGGCGCCGATGTCGAGCACATGCAGGTAGAGCGTCACGATGAAGTGTTGGCGGCTACCAGCCATCTGCCGCACCTGTTGGCGTTCGGCCTGGTGGATTCGTTGGCCAAACGCAATGAAAATCTTGAGATCTTCCGTTACGCTGCCGGCGGTTTCCGCGATTTCACGAGAATCGCCGGAAGCGACCCGGTCATGTGGCACGACATCTTCCTCGCCAACCGCGAAGCTGTCTTGCGCACACTCGATACATTTCGCAGCGACCTCGACGCCTTGCGCGACGCGGTCGATGCAGGGGACGGGCACCAATTGCTGGGCGTTTTCACACGCGCCAGGGTGGCCCGCGAGCATTTCAGTAAAATCCTGGCCCGTCGGGCCTATGTGGACGCTATGAACTCCAACGATCTGATTTTCCTGGCACAACCTGGTGGCTCCCTGAGTGGGCGTATTCGTGTACCGGGCGATAAATCGATTTCCCATCGTTCGATCATGCTCGGCTCCCTGGCCGACGGCGTGACCGAGGTGGAAGGTTTCCTCGAGGGCGAAGACGCCCTGGCGACGCTGCAAGCGTTTCGCGACATGGGGGTGGTCATCGAAGGTCCGCACCACGGTCGCGTGACCATCCATGGTGTCGGCCTGCACGGCCTCAAGCCCGCCCCGGGGCCGATCTACCTGGGTAACTCCGGGACCTCGATGCGCCTGTTGTCCGGCTTGTTGGCAGCGCAGGACTTCGACAGCACCTTGACCGGTGACGCCTCGCTGTCCAAGCGCCCGATGAATCGCGTCGCCAACCCGTTGCGGGAAATGGGCGCGGTCATCGAGACGGCTGCCGATGGTCGTCCGCCGATGACCATCCGTGGTGGCAACAAGCTCAAGGGCCTGACCTACACCATGCCAATGGCCAGCGCCCAGGTGAAATCCTGCCTGCTGCTGGCCGGTCTCTACGCCGAAGGCAAGACCACCGTCACCGAACCTGCCCCGACCCGCGACCACACCGAGCGCATGCTGCGCGGCTTCGGCTACCCGGTCACGGTGGATGGCGCCACGGCGTCGGTCGAGTCTGGCAGTAAGCTGACTGCGACCCATATCGAAGTGCCGGGCGATATCTCATCGTCGGCGTTCTTCCTGGTGGCCGCCTCGATCGCCGAAGGCTCCGACCTGGTGCTCGAGCACGTCGGCATCAACCCGACCCGCACCGGTGTGATCGACATCCTGCGCCTGATGGGCGCTGACATTACTCTGGAAAACCAACGTGAAGTTGGCGGCGAACCCGTAGCCGACCTGCGCGTACGAGCGGCTAAACTCAAGGGTATCGAGATTCCAGAGGCGCTGGTTCCGCTGGCCATCGACGAGTTCCCGGTGTTGTTCGTGGCGGCCGCCTGTGCAGAAGGGCGCACCGTGCTGACCGGCGCCGAAGAGCTGCGGGTCAAGGAATCGGATCGCATCCAGGTGATGGCGGACGGCTTGTTGGCCTTGGGTGTCAAGTGCCAGCCAACGCCGGACGGCATCATCATCGACGGCGGCCAGATCGGCGGCGGCGAAGTCCATGGTCACGGTGATCACCGCATCGCCATGGCTTTCAGTGTTGCGTCTTTGCGCGCCAGCGCGCCGATTCGCATCCATGATTGCGCCAACGTCGCGACGTCGTTCCCGAACTTCCTGGCGCTGTGCGCGCAGGTCGGTATCCGAGTAGCACAAGAGGCACAGTCGTGAACATCAAGGCACCGGTCATCACCATCGATGGCCCAAGCGGTTCAGGCAAGGGCACTGTCGCCGGGATCCTGGCCAAACAGCTGGGCTGGAACCTGCTCGATTCGGGTGCCTTGTACCGTCTGCTGGCGTTCGCCGCCGCCAACCATGGCGTCGACCTGACCAATGAAGAATTGCTCAAGGCGCTGGCGGCTCATCTGGACGTGCAGTTCATTGCGGCAACCGACGGTCAGCTCCAGCGCATCATCCTGGAAGGCGACGAAGTCAGCGACGTCATCCGTACCGAAAGCGTGGGCGCCGGGGCCTCCCAGGTCGCCGCGCTGCCAGCGGTGCGCGAAGCCTTGCTGCAACGCCAACGTGCATTCCAGGAGCCGCCGGGGCTGGTGGCTGATGGCCGCGACATGGGCACGGTGGTGTTCCCCGACGCGCCGCTGAAGATCTTCCTCACTGCCAGCGCCGAGGAGCGGGCGCGCCGCCGATATTTGCAGTTGAAGGGCAAAGGCGAGGATGTTAGTCTGTCGAGTCTGCTAGATGAGATCCGTGCACGCGACGAGCGTGACACCCAGCGCGCAGTAGCCCCGCTAAAGCCGGCGGCCGATGCGATACAGCTGGATTCCACGGAGTTGTCCATTGATCAGGTGTTGCAACGCATCATGAGCGAGATCGCGCTTCGCGATATCGCCGGGTGACAGGAAGCTCCGCAGGGGACCAGTCATAGTCCTGCGGCGCTTCTTTTATATGAAACTAACCCACACCGTCTGGGGTGTGGAGATGGGCGTTTACTTCGCCCTAATCAACAGGAATTAAAATGAGCGAAAGCTTTGCGGAACTCTTTGAAGAAAGCTTGAAAACCCTGAACCTTCAGGCAGGCTCCATCATCACCGGCGTTATCGTTGATATCGATTACCAGGCTCGCTGGGTAACCGTTCACGCTGGTCTGAAGTCTGAAGCGCTGATCCCGCTTGAGCAGTTCTACAACGACGCTGGCGAACTGAACATCAACGTCGGTGACGAAGTTCACGTTGCGCTGGACTCGGTTGAAGACGGCTTTGGTGAAACCAAGCTGTCCCGTGAAAAAGCCAAGCGTGCTGAATGCTGGATCGTTCTGGAAGCGGCCTTCGCAGCTGAGGAAGTGGTCAAGGGCGTTATCAACGGTAAGGTTAAAGGCGGCTTCACTGTCGACGTTAACGGCATCCGTGCGTTCCTGCCAGGTTCCCTGGTTGACGTCCGTCCAGTGCGCGACACCACGCACCTGGAAGGCAAAGAGCTGGAATTCAAGGTCATCAAGCTGGACCAGAAGCGCAACAACGTTGTCGTTTCCCGTCGCAGTGTCCTGGAAGCCGAGAACTCCGCCGAGCGTGAAGCTCTGCTGGAATCGCTGCAGGAAGGCCAACAGGTCAAGGGTATCGTCAAGAACCTCACCGATTACGGCGCATTCGTCGATCTGGGTGGCGTCGATGGCCTGCTGCACATCACCGACATGGCCTGGAAGCGTATCAAGCATCCTTCGGAAATCGTCAACGTTGGCGACGAGATCGATGTCAAGGTTCTGAAGTACGATCGCGAGCGCAATCGTGTTTCCCTGGGCCTCAAGCAACTGGGTGAAGATCCATGGGTTGCTATCAAAGCCCGTTACCCAGAAGGCACCCGCGTCACCGCTCGTGTTACCAACCTCACCGACTACGGCTGCTTCGCTGAGCTGGAAGAAGGCGTTGAAGGCCTGGTACACGTTTCGGAAATGGACTGGACCAACAAGAACATCCACCCTTCGAAAGTCGTTCAAGTCGGCGACGAAGTGGAAGTCATGGTTCTGGACATCGACGAAGAGCGTCGTCGTATCTCCCTCGGCATCAAGCAGTGCAAGTCCAACCCATGGGAAGACTTCTCTGGCCAGTTCAACAAGGGCGATAAAATCTCCGGCACCATCAAGTCGATCACCGATTTCGGTATCTTCATTGGTCTGGACGGCGGCATCGACGGCCTGGTTCACCTGTCCGACATCTCCTGGAACGAAGTGGGCGAAGAAGCCGTACGCCGTTTCAAGAAGGGCGACGAGCTGGACACCGTTATCCTGTCGGTTGACCCAGAGCGCGAGCGTATCTCCCTGGGTATCAAGCAACTGGAAAGCGATCCGTTCTCCGAGTACGTTCAAGAGAACGACAAAGGCGCAATCGTTAAGGGCATCGTGAAAGAAGTTGACGCTAAAGGCGCCATCATCACCCTGGCCGACGATATCGAAGCGACTCTGAAAGCCTCCGAAATCAGCCGTGACCGCGTTGAAGACGCGCGCAACGTTCTGAAAGAAGGCGAAGAAGTAGAAGCCAAGATCATCAGCGTTGACCGCAAGAGCCGCGTAATCCAGCTCTCCATCAAGTCGAAAGACGATGCTGAAGAGAAAGAAGCAATCCAGAGCCTGCGCGACAAGCCAGCCGCTGACATTGCTGCTGGTCCTACCACTCTGGGCGACCTGCTGCGTGCACAAATGGAAAAACAGAACTGAGTTCTGTCAGACCATAGAAAAAGGGCGACTTCGGTCGCCCTTTTTTGTGCCTGCGATTTCAGAATTTTCCGACACCCGTAAACGCTGCCGATTTGCGATCATTAGGCAAGATGCGAAACCAACTCCTCCACCTGACTGTCTCTTTCGTGAAGTAGATCAATAATCTATTCAGGGGCTCCGGCTTGTGTAAGTAATGGGTCCAGGCTCTCTACCTAAAGGATCTTAATGAACAAGCTTTTTCTGGCGTTGATTGTCTTGGTTCTGACGGCTTGCTCTACAAGCGCCAAGACCCACGCTGTGCGTGGTGTCAGCGGTATCGAGGTTGACTGCTCTGGGCTGGGTTCCGGATGGGAGAAGTGCCATAAGCGGGCTGCGAGGGAGTGTAAGGGGGCGGGCTACAAGGTCATTACCCGGTCCGACGATGCGAAGGACGAGGACCAATACCCCTTTGGATTCAACCCCGCAGGTTATCTGACCCGAACGATGCTGGTCATCTGTCGATAGCTTGAGGAAAGTCCCCCGCTATCTGGGTGGGAGGAGCTGCAGGTGAATGATGAAGAATGTCAATACTTGGGCTGTTCAAATCCCTTCGACCATGCTAAAACCTTTTCAAGCGATTTTCCTAGCTGCTTGAAAAAGAAGGGAAAAATATGACGAAGTCGGAGTTGATCGAACGTATTGTCACCCATCAAGGGCTGCTCTCATCCAAGGATGTGGAACTGGCTATCAAGACCATGCTTGAGCAGATGTCCCAATGCCTGGCTACGGGCGATCGTATCGAGATCCGCGGTTTCGGCAGCTTCTCCCTGCACTACCGTGCCCCACGGGTAGGCCGCAATCCAAAAACAGGTCAGTCTGTCAGCCTCGACGGGAAATTCGTCCCGCATTTCAAACCGGGGAAAGAACTTCGCGATCGCGTGAATGAAGATGGGGAGGAGGGGGTTTGACGGGCACCACACAAGGAATGGTCCATGCGTAATCTCAAGCGCGTCCTGCTCGCGGTGTTTGTACTGCTGGTGATTTTGATTATTCTAACTTTTGTCCTGGAAAACCAGCAGCCGGTTTCCTTGTTGTTTTTGGGGTGGACGGGGCCACAGTTGCCTGTATCGGTCATCACTGTTGCGGCGCTGCTGATAGGAATGTTGATCGGTCCGTTACTGGGTTGGCTGTTGGGACGTATGTCACGGGCATCGCGAAAGCGTCTTGTCTGATCTCTATTGCGAGTACCTGCTCCAGTCAGTGCTGTATCAAGCTGAGGTGCGTCGAACTTCCTGGTTCGACGGGGCGGCACACGCTTCATTACGTCGCGAAGACTCTTGCTACCAATATTTTCTATGGTCAGTTTAGAGGGCGCTTGCGTTTTGCCGGCAACAGACTTGCGTTTTAGATGACCCTTCAAGCGCTCAGCTCAAGCCGGGACCCTGGGGCAAGTGTTGTAGAAGGGTGATGCTGTTTTGATGGCGTCTCTTTATGTTTTCCCAGCGATTTTCTATATCTATATGGCGCATGAGTATTAATTTCCGGCGCTGCATGTAAAATGACCGATAGGAAATTCAGCTCGTTTAGAACCATTGAAGCTGGTTTCCCACCATTGTTTTTTTTCCGCGATACCTCTTTGCTGAGGTCCTCCGATGACCGGATGGGCCGAAATACGATGACGCGATAGGGCGGATCGGTTGGGGCGTGAAGCTAATCACGCAACATGTGCATCGATGGTGATGCAGAAAATGATTGGAAACATAACTGAGCCCGCTTTCTGAATGCATTTACCAGAAAGGGGATTAAGGATTAGAGCATGGAACTGATACCCGTAATTTTGTCTGGCGGAGTGGGTAGCCGGTTGTGGCCCGTTTCTCGAGAGGCCCATCCAAAGCCATTTATGGATCTGCCAGATGGCCAGAATCTAATCCAGAAAACTTTCCTTCGTGCGTCGCGTCTGGAAGGTGTTGTAGAGGTTCTCACGGTGACCAACCGGGAACTCCTGTTCAAGACCGAAGACGAGTACGGTGCGGTCAATACGCTCAAACATTCGCAAGGTTTCATCCTTGAGCCTTTCGGACGTAATACAGCTGCCGCCGTCGCTGCCGCGGCGCTTCAGCTCGAAGCCACGCATGGCCCTGACGCCCAAATGCTCGTGCTGGCGGCCGACCACCTGATAAAAGATGAAAAGGCGTTTGCTGCTGCAGTAGCCAATGCGATGACGCTTGCTGCCGAAGGCCTGCTGGTAACCTTTGGTATTCAGCCGACCTATCCCGAAACAGGGTTTGGGTATATCGAAGCGCAGAAAGATGCGCCTCTACTGGGTGGGCTGAAGGTTACGCGTTTCGTCGAAAAGCCCAATCTTGAAACCGCTGAGGGTTACGTCAGTGCGGGCAACTACTATTGGAACTCCGGGATGTTCTGTTTCCGAGTTGGCACTGTGCTGGAGGAGTTTCGCCAGCACGCCCCGGATGTGATGGTGGCCGTCAGTAAAACCATTGAAAATTCGCGCCTCACCAAATCAGACAAATATCGTTGCCTGGCACTGGACTCTGACACATTTGCAGAGGTTCCGAACATCTCCATCGATTACGCGTTGATGGAGCGCTCCTCCAAAGTAGTGACGATCCCTTGCGATATCGGTTGGAGCGACATCGGTTCTTGGAACGCCGTCAGTGAGCTGACCGAACCAGATGAGAACGGCAATCGTTTTGAAGGCGAGGTGTTGTCCCACAATTCCCGCAACAACTACGTAAACAGTGAAGATCGGCTGACTGCCCTGGTAGGGGTTGAAGACTTGCTGGTCATTGATACCCCGGACGCGGTGATGATCGCTCACAAAGATCATGCCCAAGACGTTAAACATATTGTCAATCAGCTTAAAGCGGCTAGTCACACGGTTCATTTGCTCCACCGTACCGTGCATCGCCCTTGGGGGACTTACACAACCCTGGAAAACGGCGAGCGCTTCAAGATCAAACGTATCGTGGTCAAACCCAAGGCTTCACTGTCCTTGCAGATGCACCACCACAGAAGCGAACACTGGATCGTCGTCAGCGGGATGGCTAAGGTGATCAACGACCAGCAGGAATTTATGTTGAACACCAACGAGTCCACCTTTATTCGTGCTGGTCATCAGCACCGTTTGATGAACCCGGGCGTCATAGATCTGGTGATGATTGAAGTGCAAAGTGGCGACTATCTCGGCGAGGACGATATCGTTCGTTTCGAAGATAATTACGGTCGCGTCGATGGTTGACAGTACTTTGGCATTGCTTAATCAGGTCAGTAAGGTTTCCACCAGCCAGGTTTTTTGTATTCGGCCTGGTTCTGATTCATTTCCAACGTGACCAGCGCGCGGCACCGTTAAATCGGCCTTGCCTCCACATACCTCAGCAAGAGAGCGGTATGAATACCCCGATCAATACCCAGTGTTTCAAAGCCTATGACATTCGTGGTCAGGTGCCGTCTGATCTCAATGCAGATGTGGCTTACCGGATAGGTCGGGCCATGGTTACCGAGTTGCAAGGCAAAAGCATTGTGCTTGGGCGTGATATGCGACTCGAAAGCCCGATGCTCGCAGAGGCGATGAAGCGTGGATTGCTGGAGGCGGGCGCAAATGTCATTGATATCGGGTTGTGCGGAACTGAAGAAGTCTACTTTGCAACCAATGCGTTCAAGGCGGACGGCGGAGTGATGATCACTGCCAGTCACAATCCCAAGGGTTATAACGGGATGAAGCTTGTAAAGTCTGAATCTCGGCCGATCAGTGGCGACACAGGGCTCAATGCCATACGCCACCGAGTGGAAAGTGGTGATTTGGGAGCCTTGGCTGTGAGCCCCGGAGAAGTTCGATTCGAACTGGATAAGACCGCCTACATCGAGCATCTTCTGAGTTACGTCAATGTGGCGGATCTCAAGCCTCTGAAAATACTCGCTGATCCGGGCAATGGTGCTGCCGGCCCCGTGTTGCAGAAATTGGTCAACAAGTTGCCATTCGAATGGGTGATTATCAACGCCGAGCCAGATGGTCATTTCCCCAACGGTGTGCCCAATCCTCTTCTTCCAGAGAACCGCACGCTGACACGGCAAGCGTTGTTGGCAAACGGCTGCGATTTGGGGATTGCGTGGGATGGGGACTTCGATCGTTGCTTCTTTTTCGACCAGCAAGGCCGTTTCATCGAAGGTTATTACCTGGTTGGTCTGCTGGCAGAAATGCTGCTCAAGAACAATCCCGGCTCCAGGATCATCCACGATCCTAGGTTGACCTGGAACACGATCGATCAGGTTCGATTGGCCGGTGGTGTTTCAGTGCAATGCAAGACCGGTCACGCTTTCATAAAAGAGCGCATGCGTCTGGAGGATGCGATCTACGGCGGTGAGATGAGCGCTCATCATTACTTCCGGGATTTCGCCTATTGTGACAGCGGGATGATTCCTTGGTTGCTGGTGACCGCATTGATGTCCGCGTCGGGAAAAAACTTAGCCCAGCTTGTTGATGAGCGCGTAGCCGCCTATCCATGCAGCGGTGAAATCAACTATCGAGTGAATGATGTGGCTGCAGCGCTGGAGGAGGTCCTGGCACATTATTTACCTCAAGGGCCTCATCTTGATCAAACCGATGGAGTCGGTCTGGAGTTTCCGGACTGGCGATTTAATCTCCGAGGTTCGAACACAGAACCTTTGTTGAGATTAAATGTGGAAAGTAGAAAAAATCCAGCGCTAGTAGCGTTGAAAGTCAAAGAAATTGAGGAATTGCTGAACAGTAGATATATGGAATGACAAACGGTTCTCACTTCCAGAGAAGGTGAGGGACAGCAATAAGTTGACTCTCTAGTAGAGAACCACTGTTCGATTGATTAATTTAATTGGTGAGAAAATGAGCGACAAGAAAGTAGCGTTGATTACAGGGATTACTGGTCAGGATGGTGCTTACCTTGCTGAGTTCCTGCTCAAGAAAGGTTATTCGGTTCACGGTATCAAGCGCCGTGCCTCCTTGTTCAATACTCACCGTATTGACCATCTTTATCATGACCCCCATAAGAAAGGCTACGATCTGAATCTGCACTATGGCGACCTGACTGATTCGAGCAGCTTGATTCGCATCGTGCAGGAAGTACAACCAGATGAAGTTTACAACCTCGGTGCGCAAAGCCACGTGGCTGTCTCCTTCGAATCACCAGAATATACTGCTGACACTGATGCCATGGGTACATTGCGCATTCTGGAAGCCATCCGAATTGCCGGTCTCGAGAAGAAGACCAAATTTTACCAAGCATCCACCTCCGAGCTTTATGGTCTGGTGCAGGAAATTCCCCAGAAAGAAACCACGCCTTTCTATCCCCGCTCCCCATATGCCGTCGCCAAGATGTACGCGTACTGGATCACTGTGAACTACCGCGAGTCTTATGGCATGTATGCCTGCAACGGTATTCTCTTTAATCACGAATCGCCCATCCGCGGTGAAACCTTCGTAACCCGCAAGATTACTCGCGCCTTGGCACGTATCAAGGTCGACCTGCAAGATTGCCTGTACCTCGGGAATATGGATGCCCTGCGCGACTGGGGGCATGCTCGTGATTATGTGGAAATGCAATGGCTTATGCTGCAACAAGAAACGCCGGAAGACTTCGTGATCGCGACCGGTGAGCAGCATTCGGTTCGAGAGTTTGTTGAGGTTGCAGCGAAGGAAATCGGTATCGAGATTCGTTGGGAAGGCACGGGTGTAGACGAGAAAGGTTACGACATCGCCACTAACAAATGTATCGTTGCCGTCGATCCGCGTTATTTCCGTCCAGCCGAAGTAGAGACGCTGTTGGGTGACCCAAGCAAAGCCAAGGCCAAGTTAGGCTGGGTACCAACTACCTCCTTCAAAGAGTTGGTAGAAGAAATGATGCGTGAAGATATGAATGAAGCCAAGCGTGACAAACTGGTCGCTGAACACGGCTTTAAATACTTCAAGGGTCAAGAGTAAAGGGGGCTGTGATGATTCCGGTATATCAGCCCTTTCTGGGCGGACGCGAAAAGGAATATGTAAACCAGTGTCTTGATTCGACCTGGATTTCCTCTCGCGGAGAATTTATCTCCCGCTTTGAGAGCGAGTTTGCCCGATACATCGGTGCCGAGCATGCGACCACGGTGAGCAATGGTACTGTTGCCCTGCACTTGGCAATGGCCGCTTTGGGGCTTGGGCCTGGCGATGAGGTGATCGTTCCAACGCTCACTTACGTGGCGTCGGTCAACACCATCATGCAAACCGGGGCCAGTGTCGTATACGCTGAATCGCGGGCTGATACCTGGAACGTCAGCGTTCCAGATATCCGCAGCCGCATAACGCCTAAAACCAAAGCCGTTATGGTCGTGCACTTGTACGGTCTGGCGTGTGACATGGATGAAGTCGTTGCTCTGTGTAAAGAGCACAACCTTCTGCTGATTGAAGACTGTGCAGAAGCCTTTGGCTCTCTGTACAAAGGTCAGCATGTAGGTACTTTTGGTGACGTCGCTACATTCAGCTTTTTTGGAAACAAGACCATTACCACTGGTGAAGGTGGAATGGTGGTGTCCAAAAACAAGGACATTCACGAAAGAGCCTGTCACCTAAAAAGCCAGGGTGTGTCCAAGACTCGCGAGTACTGGCATGACGAGCTGGCGTTCAACTATCGAATGACCAACATCTGCGCAGCTATCGGCCTTGCCCAGTTGGAACGTGCAGACGAAATTATCACTCTTAAGCGGCAGGTCGCGGATTGGTATCGCGAAGCGCTTGAGGGGCTTCCTCTGCAGATGCACGCAGAGCAGCCAGGTACCCGTCACTCCTACTGGATGTGTTCGGTACTGTTGGATGATCCGAGTCAGCGTCAGGCATTGCGTGATCATTTGAAGAACAAGGGCATTGAGACACGCCCTCTGTTCGCTCCCGCTCATAACTTGCCGCATTGCAAGACGGAGGAAACCTTTCCGGTAGCGCAGGACCTTAGCTCCCGAGGGATGAACCTTCCGAGTTATCCGACACTGAGCCGCGAAGAGGTGCAGCGGGTAGCTGACGAGATTCGAGGCTACTTCGCCGAATAAAATGCAGGCAATCGGGGGTTGAGAATTCAACCCCCGATTGCCAAGTGAAATTCAGAAAATCAAGTTTGGGCTGAATTTTTGAATTTAATATATTACTCAGGTGAAGTGATGTTTTCTTATTTTTCTCGTGTTTGGGCTGCGCGGTACTTTTGGATTCACCTTTCTCTCGCTGATCTTAGATCAAGATGGAGGAGATCCTTTTTTGGGATGACGTGGTCAATTATCCAACCGCTAGGGTTGACCTTACTGTTGACGTTGGTGTTCAGCAAGCTTTTTAATACAGACATTGTTACCTATGCGCCTTATATCCTCTCCGGAATCATAGTTTGGGAGTATATTTCTGCTAATACAGTTGCAGGTTCATTGTCGTTTGTTCAAGCGGATGCTTATATCAAGCAATGTAACCATCCTTTGGCAATATATACGCTTAGAACCGTGGTTGGTAGCGCCATTGTTTTGATGTTGGCCAGTATCTCTCTATATGGATGGGTTGCCGTCGTCCTTCCTCAAAATATTGGTTGGAGTTGGTTGGCTTCATTTACTCTCTTTCCCATTCTTGCACTCATCGCTTGGCCTGTGTCTACATTATTGTCTTATGTCAGTACCCGGTTTCGCGACATTCCGCATGCGTTAGGGTTAGTGATGCAGTCGTTATGGTTTATCTCTCCCGTATATTTTGAAGCCAAAATGTTCAAGAATGGTGGGCTTCATGCGTTGGTCGATTACAATCCGATATATCATCTGCTGCAATTGATACGTGCACCGTTGCTTCAGGGCGACTGGCCGACGTGGCAAAACTACGCATTCAGTATTGGTACTGCGATTTTCTTTGGCGCATTGGCTATCATCATTGGCAGCAAGGCTGAGCGGAAAGTGATTTTTTATCTATGAAAAATAATCGAATTTTACTTGAGAATGTTAATCTTCATTATGCATCGGTTGCCTATAAGGAGCGTTCGCTAAAGTCTCTGATGGCTAGTGTGTTTAGCAGGAGAACAAATAGTTCAAATGTGGCGGATATCCACGCACTGAAAAATATCAGCGTTGAAATAAAAAGTGGTGAGCGTGTTGGCTTGCTCGGACACAACGGAGCAGGAAAAAGTACCTTTCTGAAAACAGTTGCCGGGCTTTATCCGGTTTCGAGTGGCGTTCTTAAGGTTGAGGGCCAGGTTCGTTCTTTATTTGATTTGAGTCTCGGTTTTGAGCCAGACGCGACGGGCAGGGAAAATATCCTGTACCGTGGATTGTTGTTAGGCCTTTCCCCTCGATTTATGCGTGAAAAGGCAGACGAAATCGTTGATTTCGCAGGGCTGGGTGAGTTTATCGACTACCCGATAAAAACCTATTCTGCGGGCATGCAAGTCAGGTTGGCTTTCGCGATCTCTACTACGGTGGGTGGGGATATTCTACTTCTTGATGAGGTGATTGGTGCAGGTGATGCAAATTTCATGGCAAAGGCCAAAGAGCGTATTACAAGCCTTATTGAGCAAGCGGAAATTTTAGTTTTGGCAACACACGATTTTGGTGCGTTACGTTCTATATGCAACCGAGGGCTGGTGTTTCATCATGGTGTCTTGGTCTTTGATGGGGCATGTGATAAAGCTGTAGCTGAATATAAAGCTATAAATGGACTAGATTAATTTTGAAGACGCTAAGAGTCCTATGGTTGCTTAACCATACCACATTACGAAAATTCGAAGTTGACCAGCTGAATGCGTTGGGAGTGAATGAGATATTCATGCCAAAAAGCTTTCCTTATGACGAGGGGAATCTTTCAGCGAGTGTTGACTCTAGTTTTGATGCCGGGTTAACGATACCGAAATCGGAATTGGATATTCTTAATGCGCAGGATTGGTATTCCAGTCCGAGTGAGGAAGCTTGGCGAATTGCCAATCTCTACTTTGATGTTGCAATTATTGGATTCTTTCCACTTCAAATCCATAGTGCAGTGCGCCACTTCAACGGTGCCATTATACTTCGGGTTTTTGGCCTTTCGAAAGGCTATACTTATTCGCAGTTGCTTTATGAAGAGGCCGGTGAAGCGCTGGTTCGGAATATAAAGTCTATTGGCTCGCGTTTTTGGTTTGGAGCGGGCTATGCGCATTTGAAAGATTCTGAGCAAAATTTTTTAGCCAGTCGGGATTGTTTTCTTCCTGTAGGTTTGAAGGGAGATGCTACCCCCGAGCTCTGGGAGGGCGGAATTAGGAAGGTTCTTTTCGTTTGTCCTCGAATCGGTACGTCCCCCTATTTCGAAACTATCTATAAAGACTTCGTACGTGACTTTTCGGATATCGGGTATACGATAGGTGGGGCGCAGCCTGTTGCGGTGCCTGATATAAATGTTCTCGGCTTTGTTTCTGGTGAAGAACATGAATATAATATGAGACAGCATAGAGTGATGTTTTATCATTCTACCGAACCCAATCATATTCATTATCATCCCTTTGAGGCGATTCGCGCGGGCATGCCTTTGTTATTTATGGCGGGAGGTATGCTTGATAAAATGGGGGGGATAGGTTTACCTGGCCGTTGCAAGACAGTTGCGGAAGCGAGAGTTAAAGCAAAGCAACTGATGGTTGGCGATCAAAAGCTTATAAGGAGCATCCGTGAATCCCAATTGATTTTGCTTGAGCCGATGAAAGCAAAAAACTGCGAGCAGGCTTGGCAAAATGGATTCAAAAAAGTACTTACAGAACTTGAATCAGTAAAAAAAGAAAGCATTAGTCGTCCCGTTCGACGTAAGAGAATTGCAGTCATTGTTCCTGTCGAATATAGAGGCGGAAGCCTACGAGGCGCTAAATTATTAGCAAATGCTTTATGTCATGGCAGTCGTGAAGCGGGTGAACCCGCTGATATTGTTTTTCTCCACTTAGATCGACCTGAGAGTTATTCCTCTGAAGAGTTTACGGATCTTTTAGATGAGATAAAAATACGTCCATTTAATTGGAAGTCGTTAGATGCAGCAACGGCTCGGAGAGCTATGCGTTATGCTGGTCACGAAGGCTGGGAACCTAAAGGCAACCGATATATGGTTGTCGATGATGGTATAAACCATCTTCAGGATTGCGATATTTGGTTCGTGGTATCGGATCGTCTGGAGGCACCATTATTACCAATGCGGCCGTCGGTACTTATGATTTATGACTACCTTCAGCGATATGTACCAATACTTCCATTCGGTGCCGATCAATCGTATTTAGATGCCGCGAGGTCCGCATCAAAAATTTTGGTGACGACTGAATTTACTAAACAAGACGCTCTAAGTTATGCTGGGATTACAGCTGATAAAGTATTTAAGTTACCGATGCTTGCTCCTGATTTTTCTCGCTTGAAAGGTGGGCGTCCCGAAAGCGCAAATTATTTTCTATGGACAACTAACGCTGCAATACACAAGAACCATGTTAATGCTTTGAAAGCATTGAAGTTTTATTATGAAGAGCTAGATGGTGCATTGGAGTGTAGGATTACGGGTGTCAATACCAAGGATTTGTTTAAAAGTTCTGTGCCACATCTTAAACCGTTAGCCACTTTGCTAGGGCAAAGTAGGTTGTTAAAGAAAAACATTAAGCTTTTAGGTGAGTTGCCGGATCGAAATTATCAAAGTATGTTGGCCAGCGCCGCATTTTTGTGGCATGCGGGGGCAATAGATAACGGTACTTTTAGCGTTATTGAAGCTGCCGGTCTGGGCATCCCTTCGTTAAGCAGTGATTATCCTTCCATGAGGGAAATCGATCAACAATTCTCCCTGAATTTAAATTGGATGAAATCTGACCAGCCAAAGCACATGGCAAGTCAGCTTAAAGAAATGGAGCTTACACATTTAGAACGTCGCGATATTCTGCCGCCAGGTGAAGTGCTAGGCGAACAAAGTGTAGAAAAATTGGCGAACGTCTATTGGCAGGTCGTACGGGAGTGCTTATGAAAAAGTTTGGAATCTACTTGGCATACGCTCCAGGAGTGGACCTCCGAAATGAAGGCCTAGGCAGATATCTTGCTGCATTTCTTAAGGGCGCAGCTGGACGAGATGATGTAAAGTTTACTTTGGTTTGTCCGAGCTGGTCAAAACAAGCGCTTCAAGACCTTTTTCTGAGTGAGGGTGTCCAGCAGAATTTGTTTGAAGTTGTTTCCCCTCCAAATTCTCCTATGATCCTGCGGATTTACGAGGCCTATGTTACAAAAAGAAAAAAACTGAAAGGTCTGACTATTAGGCAAAGACTTGCGAAAAAGTTATTTTTTTGGAAAATGAAACTGATAAGTCATTTCGAGGATCGTCTGGTTTCTCTCGACTCCTATGGCGGGGTAATTCGATTGGGGGGCGAGGCGATGGCTCTATTTTTATCGATTGCTCTATTAAGTCCGTTGCTGATCCTTATTCCGATATATGCTATTTTGTTGAAATTTAAAATTGTTTTGCGTCGCGCTTTAAGACCGGCAATGAGGAATGTCAACCGCCTGCGTGCAGCCTTGGGTGCCCCCAAGGAGGACGCATTTGTACTTCGTTTGTATCGTGGGTTGGAGCGAGTCGAGTCTGATCGTATGCAGCAACTCATTGACAAAATGACTGATGTAAAGGCGTGGTACTGCCCAACAGCTTTTTGGCCGGAGTTTAATAAAATTCAAGCTCCTCGCTTGATGTGTGTACCCGATGTAGTTCTTTCAGATTTTCCTATCGGTTTTTCAGAAGTAGGTGGAGAGCGGTTCCTTCAAGTCTATGAACGAGTTGAGGCAGCAATTCATGGTGGACACCATTTTGTCACTTATAGTAAAGGTGTTAAATGGGAGACGCTTGTCGAAAGGTATGCTGTAAAACCCTCGAATGTTTCAGTGGTTTATCACGCGCCTAATGATCTAAGTAACTGGGTAACTGTCAATGGTTTCTCGGATGTAGAAATTACCTCTAAAAATTATTGCAAAACTCTTTTCAAACGTGTGTTGAAAAAGGCGTCAAATTATTCATATTCATCGACCTTTGCCAACAATGATGCGAAATTTATTTTTTATGCTAGTCAGTTTCGGCCTAATAAAAATGTGATTTCGTTGCTAAGGGCTTACAAATATCTTCTTAATAATAATTTTATCCGCCATAAATTGATATTGACGGGGCATGCTGATGGTTTTTCGGTGGTCAAGGAATTTATTCGAGATAATTATCTGGAGAATGATGTTCTTTGCGTGCATGGATTGACCGTTCAAGAGTTGGCCGCGTGTTATAAGTTGGCAGATTTAGCTGTGAACCCGAGCTTAAGTGAAGGAGGATGCCCGTTTACTTTCAGTGAGGCGCTGTCTGTTGCAACGCCTGTTGTCATGGCTCGTATCCCTGTCACCGAAGAAGTCTTGGTAGGCTCAGATTTGCAAAAATTAACCTTTTTTGATCCATATGATTTTAAGGACATCGCCGACCGAATTCAATGGGGTATTCTGAATCGTGACGAGTTGCTCGCTGTTCAGAAGAAGGTTTATGAAGTTCTCTCTCAGCGTAATTGGACGGATGTTGTAAACGAACATATTGATTTACTGGACAGAATTTCAAGCCTGGAAATTACTTAACAGGAATGAGGCATATGACTGCTCTATCTGGTTTACTCATCCTCGGCTTTGGTGGCCATGCTCGTGCAGTGGCTGATGTTGCTTTGGCATCAGGCATAAAGCAACTTCGCTTTATAGACAGCAACGCTCGCCAAAATGAAGCTTTTGGTGAGTTTTCTGTACTACGAAGCTGGGATGAAGAGTTGCCAGAAGGGTGGTCTGTCATACCGGCTTCGGGCGATGGACTTAGTCGGCAAACGCAATGTGATTGGGTAACGGGGCGTGGCTGGCCTTTGGCTACGCTCATCTCGCCAACAGCTACGATAGGTACTGGCGCAAAAATTGGTCTTGGAACGTTTGTAGCACATCACGCTCATGTTGGTCCTATGGCCTTTGTGGGAGTTGGATGTATTGTAAATACCGGAGCCATTGTTGAGCATGAGTGCGTCATAGATGATTTTACTCATATTTCTATAAAAGCGGCTGTAGCAGGAAGATCTCGTGTAGGGAGTTTTTGTTTCATTGGCGCTGGTGCTACTGTTATCGATGGAATCAAAATTTGTGATGATGTAACGTTGGGCGCAGGAGCTTGCGCGCATCGTGACATAGAGAGGCCGGGAGTTTATGTAGGGGTACCGGCAAAAAAAGTGATAGGGAAAGCAGAAAATTGAAAGTTCTCCATTTCTTTAAAACCTATTATCCGCAAACCATGGGCGGGGTTGAACAAGTTATTTTTCAGCTTGCGGAGGGAGGAAGAGAACATGGAATTACTGCGCAAGTATTGTCTCTGAGTGCGCAAGGGGGGCGCGCAACGTAAAAGTTGGTGAGCACTTGGCTCATACGTCAAAGCTGGATTTGCATTTGGCGTCCACTGGCTTTTCGTTATCGGTCTTTAATGACTTTGCCGAGTTGGCTAATGAAGCTGATATTATAAACTATCATTTTCCATGGCCATTCATGGATCTAGTTCATTTTGCTTCGCGTATGCGTAAGCCGACGGTTGTTAGTTATCACTCGGATATTGTTAAGCAGAAAATGCTTCTGAAGTTTTATCAGCCTTTGATGCACGGCTTTTTGGGCAGTGTAGATCGTATTATTGCCTCATCGCCTAAGTACGTAGAAAGTAGTCGGACACTCCAAAAATTTAAGGATAAAGTATCGGTTATTCCGATTGGTCTAGATAGGAATACCTATCCAGATGTTTCTCCGGAAAAATTGAGCTATTGGAAAGCAAAACTCGGCTCACGGTTTTTTCTTTTTATAGGTGCTTTGCGCTACTACAAGGGATTGGATTATTTGCTTGAAGCGGCTTGTACCGCTCGATTTCCGATCGCTATTTTGGGGCAGGGGCCTATGGAGACCGAGTTAAAGGCTAAGGCCAAAAGATTAGGTCTTTCCAATGTTCACTTTCTGGGTGGTTTGCCCGATGTTGATAAAGCTGCGTTATTGATGTTGTGCTATGGTTTGGTTTTTCCTTCTCACCTTCGGTCTGAAGCGTTTGGTATTTCACTTCTTGAGGCTGCGATGTTTGGCAAGCCTCTTATCTCTTGCGAGATAGGTACTGGCACAACCTATATAAATATTAGCGGTGAGACGGGATTGGTCGTACCTCCCTGTGATTCTGATGCGTTGGCGCAGGCAATGATTGCACTATGGGAAAATCCTGAGGAGAGTAGAGCTATGGGTCGCAGAGCAGCGTTGCGTTTTGAACAGGTATTTACAGCAGAACGAATGGTTGACTCTTATGCGGAAGTGTATAGTTCGTTATTGAAGTGAATCGAAAGGGGGCCGAATATGATAGGCGTGTGGCCTTTTAGGTAGGATTCATTGGCTATTTAACCATCAGCTGCTTTTGTTATGCCTGCTTTACATATATCGAGTCCACGATGATCCCCAAGTCTATTCTAGTTACTGGTGGTTCCGGTTTTTTAGGGAAAGCTATTGTCCAGCGTCTTGCATTAATGGAGGAATTTAGTCTAATTGTGCCTCTCAGAGTGCTTGGCGAGGATCTGCCCGAGGGGAGGGTGCAGGCCGTAAAGATTTCCGATATCGATGGACAAAATAGCTGGGATGTAATCAATAACGTAGACATTGTGGTGCATGCCGCTGCAAGAGTTCACGTGATGCACGAACAGGATACTGATGCCCTTGCTGCATTTCGCAAAGTGAACGTCGAGGGAACGTTGAATCTTGCTCGGCGAGCCGCCGTCGCGGGAGTCAAACGCTTCATCTTTATCAGTTCCATCAAGGTTAACGGAGAAGTGACATTGACGGGGGAACCCTACACTGCGGACGCCGTCCCGGCTCCCAATGATCCATATGGTATCTCGAAGTTTGAAGCAGAGCAGGGTTTGAAGGCGCTTGCGACAGATACTGATATGGAAATAGTGGTTATTCGTCCCGTCCTTATTTATGGACCCGGTGTAAAAGCCAATTTTCTGAGCATGATGCGCTGGCTTGCTAAAGGTATTCCGCTGCCCTTTGGTGCTATTCGAAATCGTCGTAGTCTGATTTTTCTGGATAATCTTGTAGATTTCGTAGTGACCTGCCTTGATCATCCTGCAGCGGCCAACCAAATATTTCTGGCGAGTGACGGCGATGATGTTTCTACTTCTGAGTTATTGCGTAAGCTTGCTAGGCATCTGGGAAGACCGGCACGTCTGTTGCCCGTACCGGTTTGGTTAATGAACAGGGTGGCAATTATGCTTGGCCAGCAAGCCTTGGCTCAGCGACTTTTTGGCTCTTTGCAAGTGGATATTAGTAAAAATCGACGGTTGTTGGGTTGGACTCCTCCTGTCAGTCTTGATCGTGGTTTGAATCTTACGGCACAGCATTTTTTGGACTGTCGAAAATTATGACTTATGCGTGGTTTATTCCGGTAATTGCCGGTATTGTTTTTTTTCTGACTTCACGACTGCGTAATTATGCTTTATCTAATCGCTTGATAGATGTCCCCAATGCTCGAAGTTCCCACTCGGCTCCTACGCCCCGAGGTGGTGGGGCTGCCATTGTCGTAGCTTTTCTTTTTGCGTTAGGTCTTTTGTTCTATGTGGGCGAGATTACATTAGCCAACCTTCTCGGTATGACCGTTGCGGGCACAACAATCGCAGTTATTGGATTTATGGACGACCACGAACATATCGCCGCACGCTGGCGTCTGTTGGGGCATTTTGCGGCGGCGGCCTGGCTGTTGGGCTGGACGGGCGGTTTACCTGCAGTCTCTCTA
This sequence comes from Pseudomonas sp. H3_A02, assembly GCF_054671965.1. Classification (NCBI taxonomy): domain Bacteria; kingdom Pseudomonadati; phylum Pseudomonadota; class Gammaproteobacteria; order Pseudomonadales; family Pseudomonadaceae; genus Pseudomonas; species Pseudomonas sp. H3_A02. The sequence continues at coordinate 5,892,576 of NZ_CP162807.1, read as the reverse complement.
TTTGGCGGCTATGTCGATATGGGCTGGACAGGTCACGTACTGACAGTTTTTTATTTAGTGTGGTTAATTAATCTTTACAACTTCATGGACGGCATCGACGGCATTGCGAGTGTAGAAGCGATATGTGCGTGCTTGGGAGCCTGTCTGCTTTATTGGTTGGCGGGTTTGGATGGCTTGATTTGGGCGCCGTTATTGCTTGCCGCTTCCGTGGCAGGTTTCCTTTATTGGAATTTCCCCCCAGCGAAAATTTTCATGGGCGACGCCGGCAGCGGATTTCTTGGCCTCGTGCTGGGGGGACTTTCTCTGCAGGCTGCATGGGAGAGTGCGCCTATGCTATGGGCGTGGTTGATTTTGCTTGGGGTATTCATCGTTGATGCAACATTTACGCTGTTTCGCCGTTTGTTTAGGGGAGAGAAAGTCTATGAAGCGCATCGCAGTCATGCCTACCAATTTGCTTCACGTCGCTTTGGTAAGCATTTACCGGTCACCATCGCTGTTGGTGCGATCAATGTACTCTGGCTGTTGCCAATAGCCGTATGCGTGACGCGTTTTGGGCTGGATGGAGCCTTGGGAGTCATTTTGGCTTATGTACCACTGGTCGTTGTGGCCATAAAATTCAATGCCGGAAATCAGGAAGATTCAGCGGTATAAAACTAAACTACCATTCTGTCATTTGGTTTAGGGTGGCCGTGGGAGTACCCTTGGGGTTCAGGTCTAGGGGCGGCGGAGAGGGAGGGACTAAGGTGTCTGAAGGGCTTATGGAGAAAATCAGAACGTATCTGGTGGGGCTCCCTCGGCGTCGAAAAAGGTTAATTCAGGTCGCTACGGACATCATGCTGGTCTGGATCGCCCTGTGGCTAGCGTTTATCGTGCGTCTGGGCCTGGACGATATGTACAACCCCTTGAGAGTCCATTTCTGGCTCTTCGCCTGTGCTCCGATTGTTGCTATTCCCTTGTTCATACGTTTTGGCATGTACCGTGCCGTAATGCGCTATTTCGGTAACGACGCCCTTATCGCCATTATCAAAGCTGTCAGCCTTTCGTCGCTTATCCTGGCTGTCGTTGTCTACTGGTACAGCAATCACGAGACGGTGGTACCACGCTCCATCGTTTTCAACTACTGGTGGCTAAGCCTCGTCATCATCGGTGGTCTGCGCTTGTGCATGCGTCAATATTTCATGGGCGACTGGTTCACCGCGGCTCAGCATGTACCGTTCACCAACCGCGACGACGGTCTTACCAAAGTCGCCATCTACGGCGCAGGTGTGGCAGGCAACCAATTGGTTGCTGCATTGCGCATGGGACGAGTGATGCGTCCAGTGGCATTCATTGACGACGATCCTAGCATCTCTGATCGCTCCATTTCAGGTCTCCAAGTCTACAAACCCAAACACATCCAGCAGATGATCGATGTCACCGGCGCCCAGGAAATCCTCCTGGCCCTACCCTCATCGACCCGCGCACGCCGTCGGGAAATTCTCAATCTACTGGAGGAATTCCCGCTTCACGTACGAAGTGTCCCGAATTTCACCGATCTGGCTAGCGGTAGGGTCAAGGTCGAAGACATTCAGGAAGTGGACATCGCTGACTTGCTAGGTCGTGATGCCGTGCCAGCCCAGGCTGATTTACTTGAACGCTGTATCAAAGGCAAGACCGTGATGGTCACCGGTGCTGGCGGGTCGATCGGTTCGGAGCTGTGCCGGCAGATCTTCTCTCTTGGCCCGACTACGCTTCTGCTGTTCGAGCACAGTGAGTTCAACCTCTACAGCATCCTGTCGGAGTTGGAACAGCGCGGCAGCCGTGAGTCGGTGTCGGTCAAGTTGTTGCCCATTCTCGGTTCCATCCGTCATCCGCATAAACTGCTCGATGTGATGAAGACCTGGCGCGTGGATACCGTTTATCACGCGGCCGCTTATAAGCATGTGCCCATGGTTGAACACAATATTGCCGAAGGTGTGCTCAACAATGTCATTGGCACGTTGAATACCGCTCAGGCTGCATTGCAGTCAGGTGTTGCCAACTTCGTGTTGATCTCCACCGATAAAGCCGTACGTCCTACTAACATTATGGGCAGCACCAAGCGTCTGGCGGAGTTGACCCTCCAGGCCCTTAGTCGTGAAATCGCCCCGGTACTGTTTGGCGACAAGGCCAATGTGTCCCGGGTCAATAAAACCCGTTTCACCATGGTGCGTTTTGGCAATGTATTGGGATCGTCTGGTTCGGTGATTCCGTTGTTCCATAGGCAGATCAAGTCCGGTGGGCCATTGACGGTCACGCACCCGAAAATTACCCGTTACTTCATGACTATCCCTGAAGCCGCGCAATTAGTGATTCAGGCTGGATCCATGGGGCAGGGTGGCGATGTGTTCGTGCTGGACATGGGCGAACCGGTGAAGATCGTCCAGCTGGCGGAAAAAATGATTCACTTGTCTGGTTTGAGTATTCGTTCAGAGAAGAACCCCCACGGCGACATTTCCATTAAGTTCACAGGTCTGCGTCCAGGCGAGAAGCTTTACGAAGAGTTGCTGATAGGCGACAACGTCGTCGCGACGCAGCATCCGATGATCATGAGTGCCAATGAAGATCATCTGCCTTGGGATGTGCTCAAGAACAGCCTGTCTGAGCTGCTCGCTGCCATCGATTGCGATGATTACGCAAGAGTCCGACAGCTGCTTAGGAGCACAGTCAGTGGCTACTCTCCGGATGGGGAAATCGTCGACTGGATCTATCAGCAGCGCCGCCTCGACCCTTGATTGTTACACATACTGTAACGCACACATTTTTGACACCCCTCCATCATCGCCTAGGTTTGAGAGGCAGCTTCGGAAAAGCTGCTTTTCTCTAACGATTTCATGGAGCGTCACTTATGCGTACAGGCTATTTCTACTCTCTGATTTTTGCCTTTCTCACCAGCGCCTCGATTGCTGCTATCGCCGCCCCTGCGGTCAAGTCCGAGTCTGTCGCTACGTCGCAGGTGTTGGAGCAGCCAGCCAAAACGCAGAGTACCAAGGTGGATTTGAACGGCGCAGACGCTGCAACACTGCAGCGCGAGTTGTCTGGGATAGGCAAGGGCAAGGCCGAAGCAATTGTTGCGTATCGAGAGACTAATGGGCCGTTCTCTTCGGTGGAGGAATTGTTGGAGGTCAAGGGGATCGGCAAGGCGATTCTGGACAGGAACCGTGACAAGCTGGAAGTGAATTGAGTTTGTAATTAAGAAGGCCGGTCAAATTGACTGGCCTTTTTGCCGTCTGGCGGAGGCAAACTTTGGACGAACTCTGTAAACGTTCCGGCTGTTGGCATCAATAATGATTATCTACAGCCAGCCGATTGTTCAACAATCTGAGATATCCCTTCTATGGCCAACACACTCTCCCTCGCCGACCAGATCACCCTGGAGCTACGAGCCGACATCATCGGCGGCCGCCTGCTACCAGGCATGGCCCTGATAGAGAACAACCTGGTCTCGGCCTACAACGCCTCACGCAACACCATCCGCGAGGCGCTACACCGTCTAGGCCAGGAAGGCTTAACCCGTTACGTGCGTAACAAAGGGGTGATGGTCCGCAGGTTAGGTGTGAATGACGTGCGAGATTTGTTCAAGGTCCGTCGCACCTTGGAGCTGCAAGCCATCTTGGGTAGCCAACCATTGCGTGAGTATCAATCAGACCGGATGTTCGAAGCCCTCGAAGATGCGGATTTGGCTCGCGAGCGTGAGGACTGGCGTTCAGTCGGTACCCATGGCCTGGCCTTTCATCAGCACATCGTCGGATTGATGCGCAGTCCATTACTTGATGAGTTTTTCACCAATGTGGTTGCACAACTGCGCCTGGTGTTTAGCTCAGCGCCTGATGAGGCGCGTTTTCAGGCGCCGTGGCTGGCCCGTGACCGGTGCATCCATGATTGGCTGGCCGAAGGTGACAAGCTTGCGGCCCACGAAGCCATGAGCCTTTACCTCGATGATTCCGAGCATCTGCTTCTGCAACTGCTAACTCCCACCCACCACTGATCAAGGACCCGCGCCATGTACAAAGACTACCCAGCCGCCTACCAGGTCAGCAAAGGTTCAGCCCTGCAGGTGGACAAACCCTTCTACGACCGCATCCGCTCCCAGCAAAACAAACGCACCCTGATCGAACAGTTCGAGGTACCCATCCGCACCGGTCGCGCTTGGCACGTACCCGCTGGCCATGTGTTCCGCGTCACCACCCCGGTGGGTCCACAGGTGGGGGACTTCAACGTCTGGAACGCCCACGATCCTCGGGAACGCCTGTGGGCAGCGCGCACACGCCAGCTTCAGGGCGCTCATGTCAGCACCCACGATCGGTTGTGGTCGAACCTGCCATTCCTGCGGCCCTTGGTGACCATCACCGATGACAGTCTGGCCGGTTACGGTATCGACGAGCATGGCGGACGATTGCACGATCTGCTGGGGACGCGCTGTGATCCGTATGTGAACAAGATGCTCACCGGGGAGGATTTCCACCACCATTGCCACTCGAACCTGACCCGTGCCGTGTTGCCCCACGGCCTGACGGAGTTCGATGTGCATGACGTGCTGAATATTTTCCAGTGCACGGGGCTCAATCATGACGATATGTACTTCATGAAAGCTTGTCCGGCGCAGAAGGGTGATTACCTGGAATTTTTTGCCGAGATTGATCTGTTGTGTGCACTGTCCACTTGCCCGGGTGGTGATCTGTCGCTGGCGATGTGGGGGCCGGATGCGCAGGATCCTCTCAGCGTCTGTCGTCCGCTGGGGGTGGAGATCTATCGGTTGGAGGATTCATTGTTGAAAGGCTGGAGCCAGCCTGAGCGGGCGGCGTACAAGGGGTTGCATGGCTTGCATATTGCCAAGGCGGATTGGGAAAAGTGAAGCCGAAGGCGCGGGCTTTTTGTGGCGAGGGAGCTTGCTCCCGCTGGGCTGCGTAGCAGCCCCAACGGCTAAAACCCGATTAGCCTGACACTCCGCGCCAGCAGGTTCAGGGCCGCTTCGCGCCCCAGCGGGAGCAAGCTCCCTCGCCACAAAAGCACTATGTAGCCGGGACAGGTCATAGCTCAACGATCCTTGGCCTCCTTCGCATCCATTTCCGCATTGCGCTCGGCAACACGCTTGCGCTGTTCGTCCGTCAATTCGACCTTGTTGGCGGTGTCGCGCAGCATCATCAGACCACCAACGATCGAGCCGATTGCAACAATCAGAATCAACCAGGCATACCAGGGCATAGGGCTCTCCTTGAGGGGGCGATGGACGGACGAACATTTCGCCGATCCATCGCACCTACCACTTATGAGCGAAGGTTGTTCGCAGTGGTTCAATACTACGCCCGTTCGGCCGGCTTCACCTCAAAGCCCGGTCAGCATTGCATCGGCGGGCGCGTCTGCACGCAGTTGGGCGGTGAGGATGAAGTAGACGAAGCCCACCGCCATGAAGGCGAGGAAGATCAGCCCGATCAGCGCGTTGAACCAGGCCATCGCTACCAGGCACACCAGCGCCAGCACCAGGGCGATGCCGGGCACGATCGGATAGCCCGGTGCGCGGAAGGTGCGCTCCAGGTTGGGTTCGGTTTTGCGCAGTTTGAACAGGCTGAGCATGCTCATGATGTACATGACGATGGCGCCGAATACGGCCATGGTGATCATCGCGGCGGTTAGGGTCATGCCGCCGAGGTTGATCAGGCCGTCGCTGTAGATCGCGGCAATGCCGATCAGTCCTCCGGCGATGATGGCCCGGTGCGGGGTCTGGAAGCGGGACAGTTTGGCCAGGGAGGCGGGCAGGTAGCCGGCGCGGGCCAGGGCGAAGAACTGCCGCGAGTAGCCGAGGATGATGCCATGGAAGCTCGCCACCAGGCCGAACAGGCCGATCCATACCAACATGTGCAGCCAGCCGGAGCTTTCGCCGACCACGGTTTTCATGGCTTGGGGCAGCGGATCGTTGATGTTCGACAGGGTGCGCCAATCGCCGACGCCGCCGGCCATGAACATGACGCCCATCGCCAGGAACACCAGGGTCAGGATGCCGCTGATATAGGCCTTGGGAATCGTGCGTTTCGGGTCCTTGGCTTCTTCGGCGGCCATGGCCGCGCCTTCGATGGCCAGGAAGAACCAGATGGCGAAAGGAATCGCGGCGAACATGCCGGCAATGGCTGGGGCGCCGAATACATCGGAACCGGCCCAGCCGTTCAGGGCGAAGCTGCTGAAACTGAACGCCGGGGCCACGACGCCCATGAACACCAGCAGTTCGGCCACTGCCAAGACGCAGACAATCAGCTCGAACGTCGCCGCCAGTTTGACCCCGAGGATGTTCAGGCCCATGAACACGATATAGGCGCCGACCGCGGCGTGTTTCGGGTCCAGGGCCGGGAACTGCACGTTCAGGTAGGCGCCGATGGCCAGGGCAATGGCCGGCGGCGCGAAGACGAATTCTATCAGCGTCGCCAGCCCTGCAATTAACCCGCCTTTCTCGCCGAAGGCACGACGGCTGTAGGCAAACGGCCCTCCGGCATGGGGAATGGCGGTGGTCAGCTCGGTGAAACTGAAAATGAAGCAGGTGTACATGGCCGCCACCATGAAGGAGGTCACCAGGAAACCCAGCGTCCCGGCCACGCCCCAGCCATAGCTCCAGCCGAAATACTCGCCGGAAATCACCAGGCCGACGGCAATGCCCCATAAATGCAGGGTGCCCAGGGTAGGTTTGAGTTGTGTGTTCATCGGTGGCTCCCCTCGATCCATAGCAAAAGCGCTGGGGGAGGGCAGTGCAGTGGGCGTGCCAGTGTGGCGGGGGCGGTCGTAATGGGTGAAATCGTGTCGTATCGAGGATGTTCCTCGCTTGATGTGCCCCTGTTGTGCGCCAGTTGAGGGCGTTGGCGCTGATGATGCCGCCTTCGCGAGCAAGCCCGCTCCCACACTGGATTTGTGGTGTGCGTGAAATCGACTGCTCACCGCAAGTCCAGTGTGGGAGCGGGCTTGCTCGCGAAGAGGCCCTCCCGATCGCCGCCATAACAACGCCATAAGTTCTTTTTTACAGTTTCTTTATCCCCCAACCCCTCTCTCGATCTCGTTCCTTTACAGCCTCCCTGTCGACAATCACTCCATACACGGCACGACGCCGTATCACGGAGAAATCCCATGAGTGTTCTGGACGGGGTGTCGCTGCTGCTGGCAGTGGCGCTGTTCATCTATCTGCTGGTTGCGCTGTTGCGCGCCGATCGGAACTAGGAGCGGCTATGCACGGTTATGACTACGGGTTGATCCTCGGCTTTTTCGCCCTGGTGCTGATTCCCGCACCGTTTCTGGGGCGTTTTTACTATCGGGTGATGGAAGGCCAGCGCACTTGGCTTTCGCCGATCCTCGGCCCGCTGGAGCGCGGTTGCTATCGCCTGGCCGGTGTCGATCCCGCCGCTGAGCAGAGCTGGCAGAAATACACCCTGGCCTTGCTCGCCTTCAACCTGGCGGGTTTTGTGTTGCTGTTTGCGATTTTGCTGCTGCAGGGACATTTGCCCCTCAATACCGAGCAACTGCCCGGCATGGAGTGGACCCAGGCCTTCAACACGGCCGTGAGTTTCATGACCAACACCAACTGGCAGTCCTACAGCGGTGAAGCGTCCCTGAGCTACCTGAGCCAGATGGTCGGCCTGACCGTGCAGAACTTCGTCAGCGCCGCCACCGGCCTGGCGGTGTTGGTGGCGTTGTGTCGCGGCATCGGGCGCAAGTCCGCCGCAACGCTGGGCAACTTCTGGGTCGACATGACTCGCGCCACCCTCTACGGATTGTTGCCGCTGTGCCTGCTGCTGGCGTTATTCCTGGTCTGGCAGGGCGTGCCCCAAACCTTCGCGCACTATGTGCATGGGGTCACGCTGCAGGGTGCCGACCAGGTCATTCCTCTGGGGCCGGCCGCCAGCCAGATCGCGATCAAGCAACTGGGCACCAACGGCGGCGGTTTCTTCGGCGTCAACTCGGCGCACCCGTTCGAAAACCCGACGGCCTGGAGCAACCTGTTCGAGGTCGCGTCGATCATCCTGATCCCCGCCGCGCTGGTGTTCACCTTCGGTCATTACGTCAAGGACCTGCGCCAGAGCCGCGCGATCATTGCCTGCATGCTGGCGCTGTTCCTGATCGGCGGCGCCACGTCACTGTGGGCCGAATACCAACCCAACCCGGCCTTGAACGACGCGGCCGTCGAACAGACCGCGCCGCTGGAAGGCAAGGAAACCCGCTTTGGCACCACCGCCACGGTGCTGTGGTCGGTGACCACCACGGCAGCGTCCAACGGCTCGGTCAACGCCATGCACGACAGCCTCAACCCGCTCAGCGGCATGGTGTCGCTGGTGAACATGATGGTCGGCGAGGTGATCTTCGGCGGCGTCGGGGCCGGGCTCTACGGGATGCTGTTGAACGTGTTGATCGCCGTGTTCCTGGCCGGCTTGATGATCGGTCGCACCCCGGAATACCTGGGCAAGAAGCTGGGCGCCCGCGAGGTGCAACTGTTGGTGGCAACCCTGCTGGTGATGCCCGTCAGTGTGTTGGTGCTGGGTGCCGTCGCCGCCAGCCTGCCCGGGCCCGCCGCAGCGGTGAGCAACCCGGGTGCCCACGGTTTCAGCCAGTTGTTGTACGCCTACACCTCGGCGGGTGCGAACAACGGTTCGGCATTCGCCGGGTTCGGCGCCAACACACCTTTCCACAACTTGATGCTGGGCCTGGGCATGTTGATTGGCCGGTTCGGCTACATCCTGCCGGTGCTGGCGTTGGCCGGCAGCCTGGCCTTGAAGAAAACCGCGCCGATTGGCCAGAACAGCTTTCCCACCCACGGCCCGCTGTTCGTGACCCTGTTGACCATGACCATCCTGCTGGTGGGTGGCTTGACCTTCCTGCCGACCCTGGCGCTGGGGCCGATTGCCGAACATTTGAGCATGGGCTTCTGAGGATCTGATGATGAATATGCCGATGAGCAAAACCGTCGCCGCCAAGGCGCCGGAACAACCGAAGACCCACCTGTCGGCCCTCTGGCGGCCAGCGTTGGTGCAAGCGTTCGTCAAGCTCGATCCTCGCCAACTGCACCGTGCACCGGTGATGCTGGTGGTGGAATTGACCGCGATCCTCACTACGGTCTTGTGCTTCATTCCCGACAGTACGGTGCCGACCTTCGTCGCCGCGCAAATTGCGTTGTGGCTGTGGTTCACCGTGCTGTTCGCCAACTTCGCCGAAGCCTTGGCCGAAGGGCGCGGCAAGGCCCGGGCCGACAGTCTCAAGGCCGGCAGCGAAGGCCTCAACGCACGTCGCCAGACTGCCAGCGGCTTTGAAATCATCCCCGCCACCCGTCTGCGCAAAGGCGATGTGGTGCGCGTCGAGGCCGGCGACATGATTCCCGGCGATGGCGAAGTGATCGAAGGCATCGCCGCGGTCAACGAGGCGGCGATCACCGGCGAGTCGGCCCCGGTCATTCGTGAGTCCGGCGGCGATCGCTCGGCCGTCACCGGCAATACGCGGTTGGTCTCCGACTGGTTGCTGATACGCATCACCAGCAATCCTGGCGAGTCCACTCTGGATCGCATGATCGCTTTGGTGGAAGGTGCCAAGCGCCAGAAAACGCCGAACGAGGTGGCGCTGGATATCCTGTTGATCGGCCTGACGCTGATCTTCCTGATGGTGGTGGTGACGCTGCAACCGTTCGCCCATTTCGCCAATGCCAGCCTGCCACTGGTGTTTCTGGTGGCACTGCTGGTCACCTTGATTCCCACCACCATCGGCGGGCTGCTGTCGGCCATCGGCATCGCCGGGATGGATCGGTTGGTGCGCCTGAACGTGATTGCCAAATCCGGTCGCGCGGTCGAGGCGGCGGGGGACGTGCATGTGTTGATGCTGGACAAGACCGGCACCATCACCTTTGGCAATCGCCGCTGCACGGCGGTCTATGCCGCCCCCGGCGTGAGTGCCAAGGAACTGGCCGAAGGCGCACTGTTTGCCTCGTTGGCCGATGACACCGCCGAGGGCAAGTCCATCGTCGAGTACCTGCGAGGTTTGCATTCACTGCCCGAGCCCGGCGTCGACGCGCTGACGGCCGTGCCGTTCAGTGCCGAAACCCGTTTGTCCGGGGTCGACTATCAGGGGCGCATCTACCGCAAGGGGGCCGTGGATTCGTTGCTGGATTTCATCGGCCTTGCACGCAATGAATTGCCATCGGCACTGGCGCGGGAGGTCGACAAGATCGCCCAGAGCGGCGGTACGCCGTTGCTGGTGTGCGTGGATGGCAAGCTGCTCGGCGCTATCCATCTCAAGGACGTGGTCAAGCCCGGCATCCGTGAGCGTTTTGCCGAGCTGCGCAAGCTGGGGATCCGCACGGTGATGGTCACCGGCGACAACCCGTTGACTGCCGCTGCGATTGCCGCCGAGGCCGGTGTCGACGACGTGCTGGCGGAGGCCACGCCGGAGAAGAAACTGGCGCGTATCCGTCACGAGCAAAATGACGGTCGGCTGGTGGCTATGTGCGGCGACGGCGCCAACGACGCTCCGGCCTTGGCCCAGGCCGATGTCGGCATGGCGATGAACGACGGCACCCAGGCGGCGCGGGAGGCGGCCAACATGGTCGACCTCGACAGCGACCCGACCAAATTGCTCGATGTGGTGCAGATCGGCAAGGAGTTGTTGGTGACCCGTGGGGCGTTGACCACTTTTTCCATTGCCAACGACATCGCCAAGTACTTCGCGATCCTGCCGGCGCTGTTCGCGTCGATTTATCCACAGCTCGGCGTGTTGAACGTGATGCACCTGAGCAGCCCGCAGAGTGCGATTTTGTCGGCCATTGTCTTCAATGCCCTGATCATCGTCGTGTTGATTCCCTTGGCCTTGCGTGGCGTGCGCGTGCACGCGGCAAGCGCGGCGGCGTTATTGCGGCGCAATCTGTTGATCTATGGCCTGGGCGGGATCGTGGTGCCGTTCGTGGGGATCAAGGCGATCGATATGTTGCTGACGGCGTTGCACCTGGTTTGAGTTCACCATTTGTGGGAGCAAGGCTTGCCCGCGATGAACGATGACGCGGTCTGCCTGGGATCGAAGTGTCTGCATCGCGAGCAAGTTTTGCTCCCACAAGGCGATTCCCAGGATTTACTTCAATTCGAGGATTTTGAAATGTCCACTCTGATTCGCCCGGCCTTGAGCCTGCTATTACTGATGACCCTGATCACCGGTGTCGCCTACCCACTGGTAGTCACCGGCGTGGCGCAAGTCGCCTTTCCCGCCCAGGCTAACGGAAGCCTGATCGTCGATGCCGCCGGCAAGGTCCGTGGCTCGACGCTGATCGCCCAGGATTTCACCGGCGATGCCTGGTTTCATCCACGGCCATCGGCCGGTGCCTTCGCCACGGTCGCCAGCGGTGCCAGCAATTTATCCCCGAGCAATCCGGCCCTGGCCACACGGGTGATCGATGACGCCCGCAAACTCCAGGTGCCCGGTCAGGGCCCGGTGCCGCTGGCATCGCTGACCACCTCCGCCAGCGGGCTGGATCCGCACTTGCCTCCGGCGGCAATTGCCTATCAACTGGCGCGTGTCGCCGCCGCGCGCAACCTGCCGGCCTCGACCTTGCAGCAATTGCTCGATGCCAACACCGAGCAACCCCTGGTGGGCCCACCGGTGGTGAATGTGCTGGCGCTGAATCTGGCCCTGGAAAAACTGTAAAACCTGTGGGAGCGAGCTTGCTCGCGATAGGGGTACATCAGTCACCATCAAGGTTGGCTGGCCTGCCGCTATCGCGAGCAAGCTCGCTCCCACAGGGTGTTCGAACAATCTGAATAAGAGACTCCCCCAACATGAGCGACTCCGGCCGCGCCGACGCACTGTTAGCCAATCTGCCCCGCAACGGCCGTGGCCGGCTCAAGGTCTTTCTGGGCGCGGCCCCGGGTGTCGGCAAGACCTACGCCATGCTGCAAGCGGCTCACACCCAACTGCGCCAAGGCGTGAAGGTCGTCGCCGGGGTGGTGGAGACCCACGGTCGCAGCGAAACCGAAGCGCTGCTCGGCGGCCTGGCGCAGCAGCCGTTGGTGCGCTCGGAGTATCGCGGCGTGATGCTCGAGGAAATGGACCTCGACGGCCTGCTCGCCGCCCGGCCGAGCCTGGTTCTGGTGGACGAACTGGCCCACAGCAACGCCCCCGGCAGCCGCCATGCCAAACGCTGGCAGGACATCCAGGACCTGCTCGCGGCGGGCATCGACGTCTACACCACCGTCAATGTCCAGCATCTGGAAAGCCTTAACGACCAAGTGCGGGGCATCACCGGCGTGCAGGTGCGCGAGACGTTGCCGGACTGGGTCCTGCAGGAGGCCGATGAACTGCTGCTGATCGACCTGCCACCCCGTGAGCTGCTGGAGCGGCTGCGCGATGGCAAGGTCTACGTGCCGGAACAGGCCCGGGCGGCGATCGATGCGTTTTTCTCCCAGACCAATTTGACCGCGTTGCGTGAGCTGGCGATGCAGACCGCCGCCGCCCAGGTCGACAATGACCTGACCCAGGGCTATCGACAACTGGGCCAGGCTGCGCCGGCGGTGCGCGGACGCTTGTTGGTGGGGGTGGACGGTGACGTGCAGGCTGAACGCCTGGTGCGCCATGCCAGCCGCGTCGCCCAACGTCGGCATCTGCCCTGGAGCCTGGTGCACGTGGACAACGGCAGCGCCCGTGACGAGGCCTCGCGCCAGCGTTTGCAGAGTGCCCAGCAACTGGCTGAACGCCTCGGCGGTGAAGTGGTGCTGCTGCGGGCCGGCGAAGTGGCCAGGACGCTGATCCAACATGCCAGCGAACGTCGCGCCACGCTGGTGCTGGTGGGCCAGTCCCGGCCACGTTTGCGCCGACGGCTGTTTGGCGGCGGCCTCGCTTCGCGTTTACTGCGTGATGCCCGGGGCCTGGAGATCAACGTGTTGGACAGCGATGAGCAACCGCGTCCCGCCCGCGTGCGTTCAAGCGCCGTCCAGACCGGGTTCGATTATGTGCTGGCGTTGTTGGCGACCGCGGCGGCCAGTGCATTGGCCTGGGGAGTCTCGGGGCTGTTGGCGTTGCCCAATATATCCCTGGTGTTCCTGATGGCGGTGTTGCTGGTGGCCGTACGCAGCAGCCTCGGCCCGGCGCTGGCCTGCGCGGCGCTGTCGTTCCTGGCCTATGACTTCTTGTTCATCCCGCCGAATTTCTCCCTGACCATCCAACGCGAAGAAGACGTTCTGACGCTGGTGTTTTTCCTGCTCATGGCCGCCCTGACCGGTAACTTGGCCGCCCGCCAGCGCCGCCAGTTGCAGGCCCTGCGCGACACCCAGCAGGAAACCGGTGAACTGCTCGATCTGTCCCGCAAACTTACTGCCGCCACCGACCGCCAGGCGGTGATCAGCGCCGCCGCGCAGCACCTCAACGGTTGGCACGACTTGCAACTGTGCCTGCTCAACCGCGACGGCCAGGGCGGTTGGAAAGTCGAGAGCGGTGAGCCGCTGACCTTCACCGAGGCCGAGCGCGCGGCGGCCGACTGGTCCTGGCAGCACGACCAGCCGGCCGGCGCCGGCACCGGGACACTGCCCTCCGGGCGTTGGTGGTGGTGGCCGTTGTCGGCGGAGGGCGGGCCGCTGGCCTTGTTGGGTGTATGCCCGAAAGAAGGCCAGCCCCTGAGTGGCCAGCGCCGCCGTTTGCTGGCGGCCCTCAGTCAGCCATTGGCCCAGGCGCTGGCCCGGGCGCAACTGGCCCAGGACCTGGAAGCGGCGCGTCTGCACGGTGAAACCGAACAACTGCGCAGCGCTTTGCTGGCTTCCGTGTCCCACGACCTGCGCACGCCGCTGACCGCCATGCGTGGCAGCATCGACAGCCTGCTGGCGCTGGGGGAGGCGATCCCACTGGCCGATCGTCGCGAACTGCTCGAAGGCACCCGCGATGAAGCCGAGCGGCTGGATCGTTACATTCAGAACCTGCTGGACATGACTCGCCTGGGCCACGGTGCGCTGAAGCTGGCGCGGGACTGGGTGGCCCCGGCCGACATCGTCGGCAGCGCGCTGAACCGCCTGCGCGCAGTGTTGGCACCCCTGGCGCTCAGTGTCGAGGTGCCCGCTGAATTGCCTCTGCTGTATGTCCATGCGGCGCTGATCGAACAGGCCCTGGTGAACGTGTTGGAGAACGCGGCGCGCTTCTCGCCGGCCCAAGGACGCCTGCTGCTGAGCGCCGGGGCGACAGACAATGAGGTGTTTTTTGCCGTGGCCGACGAAGGGCCCGGGATCCCTGAAGAGGAGCGGGAGAAAATCTTCGATATGTTCTACACCGCCGCACGCGGTGATCGAGGCGGGCAGGGCACAGGGTTGGGATTGGCGATCTGCCAGGGCATGGTCGGTGCCCACGGCGGGCGCATCAGTGTGGCCGAAGGTCTCGACGGACGCGGCACCTGCATCACGTTGCACCTGCCGTTGCAGGCGCAACCGGGCATGGACGATGAAGCCTGAGCCTGGCTGAGATACTCTTCTGTTACCCGCAGCTTGCCACCTGCTTGCCTTTCCACTTGATTGCAACGAACGAGCCCCATGAGCCAGACCGCGACCCTTTTGGTCATCGATGACGAACCGCAGATCCGCAAATTCCTGCGCATCAGCCTGAGCTCCCAAGGCTACAAGGTGCTGGAAGCCGGCACCGGCGCCGAAGGGCTGGCCCAGGCGGCGCTGAACAAGCCCGATCTGCTGGTGCTCGACCTGGGCCTGCCGGACATGGACGGCCAGCAGGTGTTGCGCGAGTTTCGCCAATGGTCGACGGTGCCGGTGCTGGTGCTCTCGGTGCGGGCCAGCGAAGCGCAGAAAGTCGAGGCGCTGGACAACGGCGCCAACGATTACGTGACCAAGCCGTTCGGCATCCAGGAATTCCTCGCCCGCATCCGCGCCTTGCTACGCCAGGCCCCGGCCGGCGAACCACAGGAAGCCGCGCTGAAGTTCGGCCCGTTGACGGTGGACCTGGCCTATCGACGGGTGCTGCTGGACGACACCGAAGTGGCCCTGACCCGCAAGGAGTACGCGGTCTTGGCGCAACTGGCGCGGCACCCGGGACGGGTCATCACCCAGCAGCAATTGCTCAAGGACATCTGGGGTCCGACCCACACCGAAGACAGTCATTACTTGCGGATCGTGGTCGGTCACCTGCGTCAGAAACTGGCCGACGACCCGACCCGGCCGCGGTTCATTGTGACCGAGGCGGGGGTGGGGTATCGGTTGTTGGGGGAGGGTGCTGTTTAGCCACAAAACTCCAAGCCAAGCACTGTTGTGGCGAGGGGATTTATCCCCGCTGGGCTGCGAAGCAGCCCCAAAAAAGCTTCAGGCATGATTTTTACCTGACACACCGAGTGTTCAGGTTTTAGGGCTGCTTCGCAGCCCAACGGGGATAAATCCCCTCGCCACAGGAGGCCTGCGATCACATTCAGTTCTGTTCACGCTCATACCGATCCAGGGTATCGCTGGCAATCTCCCGTCCCAACGCGATCAACTCCGGCGCCTTGTAGAACTCGAAAAACCGGCACACTCGTTTTGGCACGTTGATCAGCACATCCGGCGGGTAACCGGCGATCTTGTACTGGGCCAGCGAGGTCTGCATCACTTCGAAGCTCTGGTTGATCAAGTCCAGCAACGACGCCGGGCCGACGTTATCGATGATGAACGAGCCGGTGGCGGATTTCGGCGCGCCTTCGTTCTCCGGCGCGGCAGCTGGTTGTTGGCCTTCGGGCTCGGCCGAGTCGATCCACGGATTGATGTCGGCGGCCTCGGCCTTCAAGGCTTCCTGTTCCAGCAGCAGCAATTGCTCGGCCTGTTTGCGGCGAAACGGCAGGCGCGAGCCCAGGGAGCTGACCAGGGTGTCGAAGCGACGCCTGAACGCGGCGGGGCGCGGGATCACCGGTAATCGGTACTGTTTCTGGTTGGTGGCGTTGAGGTTGACCGCGATGATCAAGTCGCAATGGCTCGACACCACCGGCACGATCGGCAAGGGATTGAGCAGGCCGCCATCCACCAGCATGCGGTTGCCTTGCATCACCGGCGTGAACAGGCTGGGAATCGCCGCCGACGCACGCATTGCCTGATGCAGGCAACCTTCCTGGAACCAGATTTCCTGCTGGTTGGTCAGGTCGGTCGCGACGGCGGTGTAGGGGATGCGCAACTCTTCAATGTTGAGTTCGCCGACGATCTTGCGGATCTGCCCGAAGACCTTCTCGCCGCGGATCGCCCCCAGGCGAAAACTGACGTCTACCAGGCGCAGGACATCCAGATAATCCAGGCTTTCGATCCAGTTGCGGTACTCCTCAAGCTTGCCTGCCGCATAGATCCCACCCACCACAGCCCCCATGGAACAACCGGCGATGCAGGCAATGTCGTAGCCACGTCGTTCGATTTCTTCGATCACCCCGATATGGGCATAGCCCCGGGCGCCACCCGAGCCCAATACCAATGCGACACGTTTTGTCATGACCCGGCCTCTTGTCGAACAGACTTCAACAATGCACTTATCGACGGCTCGGCTCAATCCTTGTAGCGCAGGCGTCGTTTTTTGACACGCTGCGGCGGCATTTGCGTATGCTCGCCCACACTTGAATTTACGCGGTCAAGCAAGGCACTTTTCGCCGTTGCCACCGTCTTAACAGCACGACTGTTGACCTGACCTGAGGTGTTATTGATGAAAGCCCGGATCCGCCTGCCCTTGGTGGCATCTTTGATGGTTTTGGCCCTGGCCGGTTGCGCAGGTAAAACCGCTTACCGTGACAGCTGCGGCAGCCAACTCGACAGTGCCTGGCGTGAACTGGACCTGGCCAAGGCCGAAGGTTTTGCCGGCACCGTTAGCTACTCCAAGGCCCTGTCCCTGCTGACGGGTGCCAAGACCCAGCAGCAATTCGAAGCGTTCGAAGGCTGCTCCAAGAAAGCCGAGAAGGCACGTTTCTACATCCGCGAATCCCGCGCGGGACGATAAAGACAGCGACAAGCAATCAGGTGCAAGCTACAAGGGAAGGGCGCAGAATCGTTTTTCACGGGTAGCTTGCGGCTTGACGCTCAACGCTGTGTACGGAGTACGTCCATGATCGATCGGCTGGTGGCCCGCATAGTGGGCCTGGAAGTCCGCCTGTTGGCCTGTCAGGCCCGCTTGAATGCCCACACCGACAGCGAAGCGCTGCATGACCTACGGACCACGGTACGCCGTTTACGCAGCCTGCTGCGTCCACTGCGTGGGTTGCCCGGTGTCGAACAACTGGAAACGGCGGCTTCGGCGGTGGGCACCCTGACCACGCCTTTGCGTGACCGGGAAGTGTTGGCTGCTTACCTTGAACAACATGGCCAGGCCGAGGCGGCGCGGCGACGCCAACTGCAAATGGCCGATGCCTATCCCGCCGTGGCCGCGAGTGTCGAACTGGCCCAGTTGCTGATGATCCTCGATGCCTTCCCGCGCTTCATTCGCGCCGCCCAGCGTGAGGGGCTGCTGAAGAGTTTGCGCAAACGCATCGAAAAACGCCTGGACAAACAATGGAAAAAGCTCGATGAAGCCCTGCGTGATCCGGCCCATGACCGCCACCGGTTGCGCCTGCTGATCAAGCGCGTGCGCTACGCCATCGAAGCTTACCCTGAGCTCGACCGCCTGCCTGAGGCCGCCATGCCCCGGCTCAAGTCCGCCCAGGGCGCGCTGGGCGACTGGCACGATTGCTGGCAATGGCTGGCCAGGGCCAAGGAAGAAACCGATCTGCAAGCGTGTGTGCCCACCTGGCACGCCACGATGGAGAAGGCCGAGGCCAAGTCCGACAAGGTGCTCGACAAGCTGATTGCCAGTTGCTTCGAAAAAGCCTGAACCCGTCCCATTCCCTCTGTGGGATTTCCCCTTGTGGGACTTCCCCCTGTGGGAGCGAGCTTGCTCGCTATGACGGTGGTTCAGCTTGCATACGGATTGACTGATACACCGCTATCGCGAGCAAGCTCGCTCCCACAGGGGATTGGGGAATTCAAGATCCTCGGCTTTTCTGTCAGCCTCTTTGGCCGGAATAAGCCCTGTGCCGTCAGCCCGGTCTGGTTAAGATCCCTTCATCCTTTTCCCCGTTTTCGAGGTTGTCATGCGCTTTTCCGATTTGATCGATGCTGTACGCCGGCAGCCAGGTGCGGTGACTATCGCGCCTGAATGGGGCCAGGGTCGGGCCAGTTTTGGCGGGTTGGTGGCGGCGCTGCAATATGAGGCGATGCGTGCCCAGGTGCCGGCAGATCGCCCGGTGCGTTCGTTGGCGATCACCTTTGTCGGCCCGGTCGAAGCCGACGTGCCTGTCAGTTTCGAAGTCGACGTGTTGCGCGAAGGCAAGGCGGTGAGCCAAGTGTTGGGACGGGCGGTGCAGAACGGCCAAGTGGTGACCGTGGTGCAAGGCAGTTTCGGCGCTTCGCGCTCGTCCGTGGTGGCGGTGCAGGCCGACCCCGCGCCGGAATTCAAGAGCGTGGAGCAATGCCAGGAAATGCCTTACGTCAAGGGCATGACCCCGGAGTTCATGCGCCACTTGGCGCTGTGCTGGAGCGTCGGCGGCTTGCCGTTCAGTGGTAATAAATCCCGGAGCATGGGCGGCTGGGTGCGCTTGCGCGGTGACGTGCGGGAGGAGCCGCTGAACGAAAGCCATATCCTGGCTTTGGTGGACGCCTGGCCCCCGGCCTTGTTGCCGCACCTCTCGCAAATGGCCCCGGGCAGTACGCTCACGTGGACCATCGAGTTCGTCCAGCCGCTGCTGGACCTCACGACGCTGGACTGGTGCAAGTACCTGGCCGAGATCGAGCATGCCCAGGACGGCTACGGCCATGTCGCCGCGAAGTTCTGGAGTGCCGATGGCCGCTTGATCGCCCTGAGCCGGCAGACGGTCACTATTTTCGGATAAGGCTTTGGTTAAGGTTTACGGTTGTGACGATGGCGATCGCGCCAGGCGCGCCACCAGCCACCGCTGAGAAAGAACCGTGGAAAAGTCAGGAACTGCTCCACCAGCAGGCGTGACACGGCATCCTTGCGATCGCTGAACGGTTCGGAGGCCTGGGCCTCCAGGCTGTGTCCGTGACGCTGCAAGCCGAGCGCCGCGAGCAGGCCGATGATGCCGATGGCGACATCGCCCAGGCTCAAGCTGAACACCCCCGACACAATCAGCAGAAACGCGATGATGAACAGCGGCACGGCAATCAGGTGCAACACCAGGTTGGTGGGGTGGCGATGATTGTCGGGGTAGGCGCGCCATTGCCAGGCTGGAAGATTGGGGTGACGTTTGCCCATGATGCTATTCCTTGAACGAAACCGAATAATCCAAGGATAGGTCCGGGCGGGCGGGGCGGCGAATGGCGGTTGGCTATCGAGGCGATAGGTGGCCATACAGTTTTGCTGTTGTGGCGAGGGGACTTGTTTGTGGGAGCAAGGTTGTGGGAGCAAGGCTTGCCCGCGATAGGCGCAATACGGTCTTTGGTGAACCGAGGTGCCTCCATCGCGGGCAAGCCTTGCTCCCACAGAGGGAGTTTCCTCACCACAGGGAGTCAGGCAAGCCAGCGCTCTACAGTTTCAACTGCCCAATCGCCTTGCTCAACTCCCCCGCCAACGTCGCCAGTTCATGGCTGGTGGTGGCTGAGTCGACGGTCTGGCGCACGGTGTTTTCGGTCACGTCGCGAATACTCACCACCGCCCGGTTCATTTCCTCGGCGACGTGGCTTTGCTGCTCGGCCGCGACAGCGATCTGGGTGTTGCTCTCGCGCATTTGCGCCACCGCTGCGGTGATCTGGGCCAGCGCGTCGCCGGCCTCGCGGGCCTGTTGCACGCAATCGTCGGCCTTGAGCGAACTCTCCTGCATGAAGTCCACCGCGTCCCGAGTCCCGGCTTGCAAGGCCGAAACCATGGTGGTGATTTCATCCGTGGAGGCCTGTACCCGCTTGGCCAGGTTGCGCACCTCGTCGGCCACCACGGCAAACCCCCGGCCCATTTCCCCGGCCCGCGCGGCTTCGATGGCGGCGTTCAGGGCCAGCAGATTGGTTTGCTCGGCGATGCTGTGGATCACATTGACCACGCCGTTGATCTTCTGACTGTCTTCGGCCAGGCGCTGGATCATTTCGGCAGTCTGCTGCACCCCCGACGACAACCCGGTGATCGACTGCTGCACCCGGCCGACCACTTCGTGGCCGTTGCCGGCCAGGGTGTCGGCGGTTTTCGACAGGTCGCGGGTGGCGCCGGCGTGCTGGGCGATGTGATAGACAGTGGCAGACATCTCGTTGATCGCCGTGGCTGCCTGATCGGTTTCGCTTTGCTGGCCGAGCATGCCGTGGCGCACATCGTTCATGCTCGACGCCAGGCGCGCCGCACCACTGTCCAACTGCCGGGCAGTGCTGGCTACGGTGTCGACCACCCGTTGATAACCGGCCTGCATGGCGTTGAACGCTGCCGCCATCTGGCCCACCTCGTCCTTGCAGGCCAGGGGCACGCGGGCGGACAAATCACCGGTTTTTTCCACATGCAGCATCACGTCTTTAAGGGTGTTGAGTTGGCTGAGCAAAAAGCGGATCAACAGCTGCGACGCGCCCAACATCGCCAGCATCAACACGAATACCGCCACGGCGTATTGGCT
Source organism: Pseudomonas sp. H3_A02 (assembly GCF_054671965.1). Lineage (NCBI taxonomy): Bacteria > Pseudomonadati > Pseudomonadota > Gammaproteobacteria > Pseudomonadales > Pseudomonadaceae > Pseudomonas > Pseudomonas sp. H3_A02. The sequence continues at coordinate 5,871,992 of NZ_CP162807.1, read as the reverse complement.
GAAGCGTTCACCGAACACTTGGCCCAGGCTTGCACCATGGGCCAGCACCGCGATTTGCTGGCCGTCACCTCGACGGATCACTTGGGCGCCCACCAGCGGATTGTCGCCCAGCAGCGGCCCTGCATCGAGTTCGACCCAGCCCTCGGCCTGCACCAGCGAAGACAACGGTTGTTCGTGGAGCATCGGGATCTGGTCGCGCTGGAACGCCAAGAGGTTGTCGGCCTTGGGCAAAGGTTGTCCGACAGGCCAGGCATCGAGCACCTGTGCCTGGGCCTGGGCGTTCGCCTGGGCTGCGTGGTTGCGCGCCTGCTGTTCGAGATGCACGGCGTAGAGCACCAGCAGCAAGGTGGTGATAAAGGCGACCGCATTGACCGCCCAGAATTTGTATTTCAACGAGATATTGCTAAGCCAGGCACCCATGGAAGGTTTTCTCTGATAGCGGAAACAGCATTGGCAAGGTGCCATTATTCTGCCGCTATTCAGGCGCCGGGATTTTGATGTGGGTCAACAGACAACGTCGATCTCGAGGTTTTGATGGGAGCAAACGGATAACACCGATCCTGGTTTTTGGTGTGGACCCACAGACAACCAGATCCCTTGTGGGAGCGGGCTTGCTCGCGAATGCGGTGGATCAGCAAATACAACAGTGACTGACTCAACGCATTCGCGAGCAAGCCCGCTCCCACAGGGCATGTGTGTTTATTCGGAAATGACGGGCAATCCAAAAAACGCCCGGGCGCAGGCGCTGCTGTGAGCTGCCAGATCCTCCTGGGTTTCGCCCCGGTGCAAGGCCACTTCACGCAGAACCTCCGTCAGGTAGGCCGGCTCGTTGCGCCCATTCTTGGGTTTTGGCCGTAGCGTGCGGGGCAGCAGGTACGGCGCGTCGCTTTCGAGCATCAGCCGACCACAGGGTATTTCGCGCACCAACGGGTGCAGGTGCGTGCCCCGGCGTTCGTCGCAGATCCAGCCGGTGATACCAATATGCAGGTCGAGATCGAGGTAGCTGAACAGCGCCTTTTTTTCACCGGTGAAGCAGTGCACCACGGCCGCTGGCAAGTGATCGCGAAATTCCCGAAGGATGTCCAGCAAGCGCTGGTCGGCGTCGCGTTCATGCAGGAAGACCGGTAATTGCAACTGAACCGCCAGGGCGAGGTGTTCCTCCAGGACCTTTTCCTGCTGGGGACGTGGAGAGAAGTCGCGGTTGAAATCCAGTCCGCATTCCCCCACCGCACGCACGCGGCTGTGCATCAGCAGATCCTTGAGGTGCCGGGCGCTGTCGGCTGTCCACTCGCTGGCGCTGTGAGGGTGAATGCCGGCGGTGGAAAACAGCCGTTCTCCAGTGTCGTCGAGCTGTTGGCACAATTGCAGGGCCTGTTCACTGCCCTCGATGCTGGTGCCGGTCAAGACCAGTTGGCAGACCCCGGATGCATAGGCGCGCTCAAGCACCGCCTGGTGTTTGTCGGCGAAACTGGGGTTGGTCAGGTTGACGCCGATATCGATGAGTTGCATGGTGCTACCTCGGCCCAAAGGCCGGAAAGCATATCAGAGCTGTAGATTTATAAGAAAAGCCAAGAACTACAACGAGTTGAGGCTGTCTGTTAAGGCCGCGAGACACATCGGGTTGGTATAACAGCCATCACTGTGCCAGTCTTCCGCACTTTTTCAGCGTCTCAGGCGCTCTGTTTCTGTCGACTCAGCCTCGTTTTTCACGGAGGCGGTCGGCAGTATTCCTTCCGGAGAGTGGATGACACGTCCCCAGGTATTGTTACTGTTGTGTTGTTCGCTGCTGTTGCCGATGCCGGCCGAAGCGCGGCTGCCCGGGCCGGTGCAGGCCGTGGCGCCGGGCACGGTGCGCGACCTGGCGCAGATCCGCGGCAGCCGTGTGTTGAAGGTGCTGGTCAACCAGAGCCGCAACAGCTCCGGTGAAGTCCAGGGGCAACCCATTGGCGTCGAATACCATCGGTTGCGCGCCTTCGAGCAATACCTCAACGGCCACGCCCGTGACGGCCAGGAAATCACCCTCAAGATCATTCCCAAAGCCAAGGACCAACTGCTCGGTGCCTTGCAGCGCGGGGAGGGCGACCTCGTCGCACCGGGTGAGCTGCTCGAGCCCCAGGCCGGCCATGCCGTCAGCGCCAGCAATCCGATCCGTACCGACGTGCCTTTGCTGTTGGTGGGCATCAAGGGCGAGAAGCGCTACACGCGCGTGGAGCAACTTTCCGGCAAGACCCTGGCCCTGCCCAATGGCAGTGCGGCGGGGGATGCCGTGAGCCAGATCAACCAGAAGCTGGCGCTGCTCAAGTTGCCGCCGGTGAAGGTCGAATGGGTCGATCCCTCCCTGGCTGTGGAGGATGTCCTGGAGATGGTCCAGGGCGGGATTTTCCATTTGACCATCGTCGAGCAACCCATCGCCGAGCGCTGGGGCAAGATCCTGCCCAAACTGCGCTTCGACCGTCAGGTGTTGATTGGCGAACCGGGTGACGAGTATTGGTTCGTTCGCCGTGACGCCGCCATGCTGCGGGCGAGCATCGACCGATTCCTGGCGACCTATAAGGTGCCCTCCAACCAGGACGCGGCCTTCCTGCGTATCTATCGGCGTTTGTACCAGGTCCACTATCCGCTGGCCCGGGCCAATCGCCAACGCCTGGAAAAACTGCGCCCGGTGCTGCAAAAACACGCCGATGCCCAGGGCATGGATTGGCTCAACCTGGCGGCCCTGGCCTTCAAGGAGTCAGCCCTGCAACCCAATGCCCGGAGCGGCTCAGGCCCCACCGGCCTGATGCAGATCACCCCGGCGGCGGCCCAGCGGGTCGGGGTCAATAACATCCAGAACCTGGACGCCAATGTGCAGGCCGGCGCCAAGTACCTGGCCCTCATCCGCCGCAAGTTCTTTGCCAGCCCCAAGCTCAATGAGCGCGAACGCATGGCCTTCGTCCTGGCGGCCTACAACATGGGCCCCGAGCGCGTCCAAGGCATGCGAGCCGAGGCCCGGCGGCGGGGACTGAACCCCAACCAATGGTTTTTCCAGGTTGAGCGTATTGCCATGGAGCAGGTGGGAATGGGCGCCGTCAGCTATGTTAATAGTGTGAATAAGTACTACCTGGCATTTGATCGTGAACGGGAGTCCTTGGAACCGAAGGAGCAAAAGGTTGCATTGCGTAAGTGATCGAATAAATTGATTGGTATTACGGATTTTTTCCGCTTTTAACATGAATTTTATTGATTAATATAGCGGCCAACTCCCTACTACTCCCAAGGAATGACCTTATGAGCACTTTCATCAACAAAGTCCTGTTCACCCGCGCCGGCTATGGCTTGACTGTCCTGCGCATCGCCGTCGGTGTCATATTTGCCGCCCATGGCGCGCAGAAACTCTTTGGCCTGTTCGGTGGCTACGGCCTGGCAGGCACGGCGCAGTGGATGGAAAGCATCGGCCTGACCCCGGGCTATGTGATGGCGACATTGGCGGGCGGTACCGAGTTTTTCGCTGGGCTGGCGCTGATCATCGGTCTGCTGGCGCGTCCTGCGGCGCTGGGCCTGGCGCTTGTGTCGCTGGTGGCGATTTTCTCCGTGCACATCGGTAACGGCTTGTTCATGGCCAACAATGGTTATGAGTTCGCCCTGGCGTTGCTGGCGGGCAGTATTGCCGTGCTGATCGAAGGGGCGGGCAAGCTGTCGGTCGATCGCGCCATCGCAGGTTGATTGCTCGATTTGAACCTGAGGCTTGTCTTGTACGTAAAGCTGTTCACTTAGGAAAAACGGTGCTTCTTTCAGAAATGGGAAGCGCCGTTTTTTTTGGTTTTTTTGAGAGTGTTCGGTGACGGGTTGCTTTGGTGTGTATATCCATTTTTTGCGTAACGGCTACTTAGGGTTCCGCTTTTACAGCGGGTCACTTTTTGAAGAGCCCGGAAGCCGGCCCAGTCAAAAGTAACCAAAACGCTTCTGCCCCACCACTCGGAGCCTCGCCTAGGCTCGGTATGCCTGAACGAAGGCATTGCTCCGTGGGCCGTCGCGAAGGGCCATCCATGGCCCAGCGCGGCTACCTCGGCATCCATGCCGAGGTGCCCACTACGCAACACCTTCGTTCAGCCAGCGTGGTTAACGGGGCGCCCGAGATCAACGTCCACCGCGAGGCGGCCTGATAGCCGACCTGGTTCTGGGTGAAACCGCATTTCTCCTGTGGGAGCGGGCTTGCTCGCGAAAGCGGAGTGTCAGCCAATGAAGATGTTGGATGTGCCGGCCTCTTCGCGAGCAAGCTCGCTCCCACAGTGGTTCTGTGTCGGACATAAATTTGTGTTCACCGGAGATCCAGTGTGGGAGCGAGCTTGCTCGCGATGGCGGTGGTTCAGCCACATAGATGCCGGCATGAGCCCCGCTTTTGCTTTGCTTTTGATCTGGACGCCCCGTTAAACCACGCTGGCCGAACGCAGGCATTGCGCAGTGGGCATCCCGGCATGGATGCCGGGATAGCCGCGCTGGGCCATGGATGGCCCTTCGCGGCGGGCCCACGGAGCAATGCCTTCGTTCGGGCATGCCGAGCCTAAGCGAGGCACCGAGTGGTGGGGCAAAGCGCTTTTGGTTACTTTTGGCGCTTTTCCAAAAGTGACCCGCTGTAAGAGCGGAACCCTAAGTAGCCGTTACCTAAATAACGGATATACACACCAACTCACACCTCTCGGAACAGATAATCAGAAAACAGCATTACCGTCTTGCGCGGCCTTTTTTATGGGAAGTGATTCTTGACACTGGCCAGTCAGCTTCTCTAGGATGCCGCTCATGCGCCGATTTAAACAGCTACTTGCGGGGCGCCAGGTGACTCATCAAGTCGCCGATAGAAGCCGAAAAGACACGGCTTCGAAATACCGCTAAAGCGCTGGTTCGGTGTTGCCTCTCACCTGCCATGCAGACTTTTGAGGCAGAGACACGACACAATGAACGCACCCAGTCCCCTTGTACGTCTTGCGCCAATCACGGCGAACCTTGTGCAACGCAACCCGAAAATTCTCCTGGGCGGCACTCACCAGCCAACACTCTTGCGTTACCTCGACGGCTGGCCGCGTCGCAACCACGGGCCTGCTGCATTCCTGATCCAGTTTGTCGAAGACGGTGAGTCACTGGCGCGTTTTGCCAATGACAGCTTCGACCTGGCTGTCATCCAGTCCCCCAGCGCAGCGGACGCTCCTGAAATAATCCGGCACCTGACCCGTGTCGCACGGCAAGGCTTGATCACGCGCCGCTGAGGCGCGATTACGGATACGCGATGTCGACGATGTAGACCCGTTTCTCGCCTGTGGGCGTCTGGACGCTGACCTCGGCGTCCAGGGCCTTGCCGATCAGTGCCCTGGCCAACGGCGAGTCGATGCTGATCAGGTTCTGTTTCAGGTCCAGCTCGTCCGGGCCGACGATGCGGTAGCGTGATTCCTTGCCGTCCTCATCTTCGACCGTGACCCAGGCACCGAAATACACCTTGTTCGGATCGCTGGGTTTTTCACTGACCACTTTGAGCGCCTCAAGGCGCTTGGTGAGGAAGCGCACGCGACTGTCGATTTCCCGCAGCATTTTCTTGCCATAGGTGTATTCGGCATTTTCCGAACGATCACCCTGGGCCGCCGCCTCGCTGACCGCCTGGGTCACCTGGGGACGGCGCACGTGCCACAGCTCATGGAATTCAGCACGCATCCGCGCTTCACCCTCGGGGGTGATCAGCGCGGTGCCGGCAGTGCGGGGTGGGCGATAACGGCTCATGGCAACTTCTTGTGATAGCGAAGCCGGGAGTCTATCAACCCTCGCGCAATACTGTCAGCGGGCTGGCGTTGAGCGCCCGACGGGTGCCGAACACCCCGGCTGCGCCGATCAACAAAGCCCCCAGCAGCGGCAATACCAACAGCCATGGATGCGGATGCCAGGGCAGGTCGAAGGCGTACCGGTAAAGCACCAGGCTCACCAGCTCTGAACCCAGGGCCGCGAGCAGGCCACTGACCGCGCCCAGCAGGCCGAACTCGATGCGCCGGGCCTTGACCAGCAGGGGCCGTTCGGCGCCCAGTGCGCGCAACAGCGCGCCTTGGCGAATCCGTTCGTCGAGGGTCGCCTGCAGGCCGGAAAACAGCACCGCCATCCCCGCCGCCAGCACAAACAGCAACACGTATTCCACGGCCAGGGTCACCTGGGCCAGGATGCTGCGCAGTTGTTCGAGCAGGGCCTCGACTTGCAGGATCGTCACCGCCGGAAAGTCCCGGGACAGGTCGACGATCTGTTGGTCGTGGCCCGGCGCCAGGTAGAAGCTGGTGAGGTAGGTCGCCGGTAAGTCCTTCAGTGTGCCGGGCTGGAAGATCATGAAGAAGTTGGGCTGGAAATTGTCCCAGTTGATTTCCCGCAGGCTGGTGACCTTCGCTTCACGGTTGACGCCGCCGACATTGAAGACCAGGCGGTCGCCCAACTTGATCTTGAGGTTCTCGGCCACTTTGCCTTCCACCGAAACCCCCGGGACATCGTCCGGAGGTTGCTGCGGCCACCAGGTCCCGGCGGTGACGACGTTGCCCGCCGGCAGGTCCGCGGCCCAGGTCAGGCTCAGGTCGCGTTGTAGCGCCCGGTCACCCGCTGAATCCTTGGTGACGAACTCCTTGGCCGGTTCGCCATTGATGCTGATCAGACGTCCGGGGACCACAGGGTAGAGCGGGGCCGATTGCGCCGACAGTGCCAGCAGCTTGTCGGTGAAGGCCTGCTTGTCGTTGGGCAGGATGTTCAGGGCGAAATAGTTCGGCGCGTTTTTGGGCAACTGGTTTTGCCAGGTGTCCAGCAATTCACCGCGCAGCAGCGCGATCAATGCCATGGACAGCAGGATCAGGCCGAACGCCAGGGCCTGGCCGGCCGCCGCCAACGGATGGCGCAGCAGTTGGCCGAGGCCCAGTCGCCAGGGCAGGGCGGCGCGGGCCAGCAGGCGACGCAGGCTCTGGAGCAGCAGCAACAACAAGCCGCCGAGCACCAGCGCGGCAACGACGCCACCACCCAACAAGGCGAAGGTCAGGACCAGGTCCAGGCTCAGGCGCCACATGATCAGGCCCAAGGCACCCAGTGCCGCACCGTAGATCACCCAGGAACTGGAGGGGATCGGCAGCATGTCCCGGCGCAGCACGCGCAATGGCGGCACTCGCCCCAGCGCAGCCAGTGGCGGCAGGGCGAACCCCGCCAGCGCCACCAGCCCGGTGCCGATCCCGGCAATCGCCGGCAGCAGGCCGCCCGGCGGAACGGTGGTCGGCAGCAAGTCATGCAGCAGGGCGAACAGACCCAGTTGGGCGACCCAGCCGAGCAGGGCACCACTGATACTGGCGAGCAGGCCCAGCACCGTCAATTGCAGACTGAACAGCACCATGGTTTCTCGGCGTGACAGGCCCAGGCAACGCAGCAGCGCACTGGCATCGAAGCGTCGAGTGGCAAAGCGGTTGGCCGAGAGCGCGACAGCGACACCGGACAGGAGCACCGCCACCAGGCTGGCCATGTTCAGGTAGCGCTCGGCCTTGCCCAGTGCGCCGCCGATCTGGCGGTTGCCGTCGCGGGCATCCTGCAGGCGCTGGTTGGGTTCAAGGCCAGGCTTGACCAGATCGCGATAGGTCTGCAGGGCCGGCGCCGGGCCGCGCCACAGGTCGCGATAGCTGACACGGCTGCCCGGTTGCACCACGCCGGTGGCCTCCAGGTCCTTGAGGTTGATCAGCACTCGCGGGGTGAGGCTGTAGAAGTTGCCGGCGCGATCCGGCTCATACGTCAGCACTCGGGCCAACCGCAGGGTCTGGTTGCCAACGTCGATGCTGTCGCCGATCTTCAGGTCCAGTGCCGTCAGCAGGCGTGCCTCGACCCAGGCCTCGCCAGGGTTCGGACGTCCGCCGGTTTCTTCCGGCGCGAATGGGGCGGGGGTGCTTTTCAGCTCTCCGCGCAGAGGGTAGTTGTCATCGGCGGCCTTGACGCTGGACAGCTGGATGCCATTGTCGGTGGCCACGACACTGGAGAACTCCACCACCCGGGCGTGTTCCAGCCCCAGTTCGGTGCCGCTGCGGATCTGCTCAAGGCGGGCCGGCGAGCTGCCTTCGAGCAGCAGGTCGGCACCGAGGAATTCGGTGGCGCGCATCATCATCGTGCCGTTGAGGCGGGCACCGAAGTAACCGATGGCGGTACTCGCCGCCACCGCCACCAGCAGGGCGAAGAACAACACCCGCAACTCACCGGCGCGGGCATCGCGAAGCAATTGACGGACAGCGAGACTGAACAGGCGCAACAGCGGCAAGCGTGCCATCAAGGCTCCAGAGGGGCGACCATCTCGCCAGCTTCAAGTCGGATCAGGCGCCGGCAACGATGGGCCAGGCGTTCATCATGGGTGACCAGCACCAGGGTCGTGCCGCGTTCCTTGTTCAGTTCGAACAGCAGGTCGCTGATGCGCTCGCCGGTGTGGCTGTCGAGGTTGCCGGTGGGTTCGTCGGCAAACAGCACGTCGGGCTCGGCGGCAAAGGCGCGGGCAATCGCCACCCGTTGCTGTTCGCCGCCGGAGAGCTGGCGCGGCGAGTGGGTCAGGCGCTGGCCCAGGCCGACGCGCTGCAACAGTTGCGTGGCGCGTTCGCGGGCATCCTTGCGACCGTCCAGTTCCAGCGGCAACATCACGTTTTCCAGCGCGTTGAGGCTGTCGAGCAACTGGAACGACTGGAAAACGAAACCGACATGCTCGGCGCGGATCTGCGCGCGCTGGTCTTCATCCAGTGCGCTGAGGGCCTGGCCAGCGAGCGTGACCTCGCCGCTGCTGGGCAGGTCGAGGCCGGCCAGCAGGCCCAGGAGGGTGGATTTGCCGGAACCGGACGCGCCGACGATGGCCAGGCTGTCGCCTTTGTTCAGTTCCAGGCTGAGTTCGTGCAGGATGGTCAGTTCACCTTCCGCGCTGGCGACCACTTTGCTAAGGTCCGTCGCGGTGAGAATGCTTGAGCCCATGGAGAATCCGATGCGTGTGTGGTTTTTGAGTGCCGGCCTGGCCTTGATGTGCATGGCCCAGAACGCAGCGGCGGGTACAGTCCTGATCGTTGGCGATAGTATCAGCGCGGCTTTCGGCCTGGATACCCGGCAAGGGTGGGTGTCGCTGCTCGAACAACGGCTCAAGGCCGAGGGTTTTGACGATAAAGTGGTCAATGCTTCCATCAGCGGCGACACCAGCGCCGGAGGCCAGGCGCGGCTGCCGGCGCTGCTTGCAGCCCATAAACCGGACCTGGTGATCCTGGAGCTGGGTGGCAACGATGGCTTGCGTGGACAGCCGCCAACACAATTGCAACAAAACCTTGCAGCGATGATCGACAGCGCCCGTGCCAGCGGTGCCAAGGTGCTTTTGCTGGGCATGCAATTGCCACCCAATTACGGAAGGCGCTACACCGATGCCTTTGCCCGGGTCTACACCACCCTGGCCGAGGAGAAAAAAGTCCCGCTGGTGCCGTTTTTCCTCAAGGACGTCGGTGGCGTTCCGACCATGATGCAAGGTGACGGATTGCACCCGTCCGTCGCGGCCCAGGGCAAGTTGCTGGAAAATGTCTGGCCGACACTGAAACCGCTGCTTTGACGCTTTTCTACCGGCGGGCTTTCGGCTAATGTGGCGCCCCCGATTTGGAGCCCCCGATGCCGCGTCCCGCCTGGTCCCTGTTTGCCTACCAACTGATCGAGCCTGACGAGCAGCTGGATCTGTTCGCCTGCCAGGAAGTACGGGTGCACCTGGTAACCCGGCAACTGGAACTCGGTGGCTCGGCCGACCGGACCCTCTGCGGCAGCCTGCTGCCGGCCCAGCCGCGCTGGTCCAGCGTCGATCGCAAGATTTTCCAGGATCATCGCCTGTGCTCGCTGTGCCGGGCGATCCTGGAGTCCCAGAAGCGCGGCACCTCGCCAATCTGGCCGGAGCTGCGGTTCGAGTTGTAATCCCTTGCTCCAGTGTGGGAGCGAGCTTGCTCGCGATGAGGGCGGCACATTCAACACTAATGCCAGCAGACCCTCCGCTATCGCGAGCAAGCTCGCTCTCACAGGTTTCATTTCAGTTCCAGACATGCTGCGCATCGGACGCCTGCGTACCGCTCTCCCCGAAATAACAGGTGGCGGTGTACAATCGCCGTTTTCATACCCCTGTTCGATCTGCGAAGGATTTCCCGGATGTTGCCGCGCTTGCCTGCCGTCGCCCGCTGCCTGTCTCTTGCCGCCCTGTGTATGGCGGGCCCCGTTGCCGCACTCGAGCTGCCTCTGCCACCGCCGGGTGAAGACATCATTGGCCAGGTGCAAGTCATCAAGGCCAAATACGAAGACACCTTCGCCGACCTGGGCACTACCTATGACCTGGGCTACAGCGAGATGGTCGCCGCCAACCCGGGGGTCGATCCCTGGTTGCCGGGCGCTGGCACCGAGATCGTGCTGCCCACTCGCTTCATCCTGCCGCCGGGCCCGCGCGAGGGCATCGTGATCAATCTGGCCGAGTACCGTCTCTACTATTTCCCCAAGGGCCGGAACGTGGTCTACACCTTCCCACTGGGGATTGGCCGTGAGGGCTGGGGTTCGCCGATCGCCCACACCAGCATCATCGCCAAGACGCCGAACCCGACCTGGACGCCGCCTGCCTCGATCAAGGCCGAACACGCCGCCGACGGCGACCCGTTGCCGAATGTCGTGCCCGCCGGCCCTGATAACCCGCTGGGGCCTTTCAAGTTCACCTTGGGTACCCCGGGCTATCTGATCCACGGTTCGAACAAGAAGTTTGGCATCGGCATGCGGACCAGCCATGGTTGCTTCCGGATGTTCAACAACAACGTACTGGAAATGGCCGGCATGGTGCCGGTGGGCACGTCGGTGCGGATCATCAACGACCCCTACAAGCTGGGCTTGAGCGGTGGCAAGGTGTACCTGGAAGCGCATACGCCGTTGGACGACAAGGGCAACCCGTCGGTGGTGGACAAGCACACCGCGGTGATCAACGCGATGCTCAAGCGTGAAGACATCACCAGCAACCTGCGCATGAACTGGGACGTGGTGCGGGACGTGGTGGCGGCCGAAGATGGCCTGCCGGTGGAAATCGCTGTCCCCAATACCTCGGCACCGATGGTCTCGAGCGCGCCGATCGATTTACAACAGTAAAAACCTCGAAAGCAACCCGCCGATGTTTCGCGATGTCGGCGGGTTTTTTATCGCCTGCTAAAACACCAGGCAATAAAAAGCCGACCCAAAAATGGGTCGGCTCGATAACAATCCCGAAGGACTATTACTTGCGGCTAGCTTTTTCCAGCATGCGCAGAGCACGCTCGTTAGCTTCGTCAGCAGTCTGTTGTGCTTTTTGAGCAGCAGCCAGAGCTTCATCAGCTTTACGGTAAGCTTCGTCTGCACGAGCCTGGGAGCGAGCTGCTGCGTCTTCGGTAGCAGTCAGACGTGCTTCGGTTTCTTTCGATGCGCTGCTGCAACCGGTAGCCAGAACTGCGGCCAGGGCCAGAGCAGAGAATTTCAGAACGTTGTTCATCGGTTTCCCCTTCAAGGACTTTCTATTAGTGACTGTCTCCCCAGACTGAGGAGTTAGCCGGCGTACATACTACCCATTACTTGTAGTAAGTAAACTGACGTAGCGCAAGAAGCAAAAAAATTGTAGGCGGTGATTCTTTTTCGAGCAACTTTTCTTAGGCGTGTTGAAAAAATATACAGCCCCAAGCCCTTGGCTGGAGCGCGTCGACGAAGAAAAGTTCCGCAGCCTGGAAGAACTCTTGCAGCCCTCGCTAACGTCGTTGTTTATTGATTCACCTACACTTTTGTACATTTTTTGTGCAGCGCCCCAGGCATCTTTGTTGGTATTGGCGGTGACTTTAACTACGCGCGCTCGTCTCAAGACTCAACAACTGGCGATGTTCAGCTATTGCACCGTGATCGACTACAGCGCGACGATGGCGCTCAATCGATAAACCCGACCAGGTTTACCCCTTCGATGACAGGCGTGCCTTGAGCATTTGCGTCATTGGTGCCTACTATTCACGACGTGCTCGGGTTTGAGCGGATCGTTTTTGGCGCTCGGTGACCAGGAAGGCACGGGGTGGCGTAGATGTTCCTTCGCCGGAAAAACATCGGTAAGGTAGGGGTCGGCATTCAGACCCGCGAGGAGTAGTGATGAGCGAGGCGGTTACCATCCACCATGACCAGGCTGGTCATCAGTTCGAGACCAATGTGGACGGTCATCGTGCCTATCTGACCTACATGGACCTGGGCAAGCAGACCCTGGATATCTATCGTACCTTCGTGCCCAACGCCTTGCGTGGCCGGGGCATCGCGGCGGCGCTGACCGAAAGGGCGCTGCAGTACGCTGAAGAAATGGGCTACACGGTGATCCCGTCCTGCTCCTATGTGGAGCGTTACATGGAGCGTCACCAGCGGCACGCGGCGAAGCTCTGAGAAAACGGATTCCCCATAAAAAAACGCCGGACTGAAAAGTCCGGCGTTTTTTTATGCGTTGCTTTTTATGCGTTGAAGCAGGCCCGATCAGCTGCGCTGACGCTTCGGCAGCACGTCCTTGAGCTTGGCGTGCATGCTGCGCAGGGTGTTCTCGGTCGCGCTCCAGTCGATGCAGGCATCGGTGATGGAGACACCGTACTGCAAGTCGGCGAGGTCTTTCGGGATCGCCTGGCAGCCCCAGTTCAAGTGGCTTTCGACCATCAAGCCGATAATCGACTGATTGCCTTCCAGGATCTGGTTGGCCACGTTCTCCATCACCAGTGGTTGCAGCGCCGGGTCCTTGTTGGAGTTGGCGTGGCTGCAATCGACCATGATGTTCGGCTTGATCTTGGCCTTGTTCAGCGCCTGCTCGCACAGGGCGACGCTGACCGAGTCGTAGTTCGGCTTGCCGTTGCCACCGCGCAGCACCACGTGACCGTAGGCGTTGCCCTTGGTGGTGACGATCGACACGCCACCTTCCTGGTTGATACCCAGGAAGCGATGCGGGCTGGAAACCGACTGCAAGGCGTTGATCGCCACGGTGAGACCGCCGTCGGTGCCGTTCTTGAAGCCCACCGCCGACGACAGGCCGGAGGCCATTTCGCGGTGGGTCTGGGATTCGGTGGTGCGCGCGCCGATGGCCGACCAGCTGATCAAGTCCTGCAGGTACTGCGGCGAGATCGGGTCGAGGGCTTCGGTGGCGGTGGGCAGGCCCATTTCCGCCAGGTCCAGCAGCAACTGGCGACCGATGTGCAGGCCGTCCTGGATCTTGAAGGAGTCATCCAGGTACGGGTCGTTGATCAGGCCTTTCCAGCCGACGGTGGTCCGAGGTTTCTCGAAATACACGCGCATGACCAGGTACAAGGTGTCGGAGACTTCCGCGGCCAGCACTTTCAAGCGCTCGGCGTATTCGTGGGCGGCCTTGATGTCATGGATCGAGCAGGGGCCGATGACCACGAACAGGCGATGGTCGGTGCCGTCCAGGATGTTGCGAATGACTTCCCGGCCCTTGGTCACGGTGCGCAGGGCAGCGTCGCTCAGGGGAATATCGCGCTTGAGCTGGTCAGGCGTGATGAGGGTCTCGTTGGAGGCGACGTTAAGGTCATTGATCGGTAAATCAGCCATCGTGTTACTCGTCAGGTCACGGGTGCCGGCCGCCAGCGATCCCCGCGCGGCGGTGCACAGCGGATTTTAAGCGCGTCGGGGAGCCGAACCTTATCGCGTTACGAGGTGGCTCGACAATGGGCTGGGACGGGTTTAATGCCCTATAGGCTGGGGAAAGGGCCTTGGAGACGGCTCTGCGACAGATTCGTGAGCAGATGTAATGAAGATTGCATGCCATGCTGCTCGCACTGATAGTGTGCAGGGGCTTTTACCAGGAGAGTTGCAACGATGCAGGCAGGGGTTAAACCGCGGATCGGGATGATCGGCACCGGGGCGATTGGCGGGTTTTATGGCGTGATGCTGGCCCGTGCCGGTTTTGACGTGCACTTTCTACTGCGCAGCGAATTTGCTGCCGTGGCCGAAGCCGGTTTGCGCATCGACAGCGCAGTCCATGGCGCGCTGGCCCTCGACCCCGTCCAGGCCTATCGCTCGGCGACCGACATGCCGCCTTGCGACTGGCTGCTGGTCGGCGCCAAGACCACCAGCAATGCCGACCTGGCTCCGGCCATTGCCCAGGCGGCCGCTGATGGGGCAAAAGTCCTGTTGCTGCAGAACGGCCTGGACGTCGAGGACAACCTTCGACCGTTGCTGCCCGATTCGTTGCACCTGCTGGGTGGCCTGTGCCTGATCTGCGTGCATCGCGTCGGCCCGGGCGTCGTCGCCCACCAGGCACTTGGCGCGGTCAACGTCGGTTATCACAGCGGTCCCTGCGCCGATCAGGCACAACGCATGGCGATCGTCGAAGAGGCGGCGACGCTGTTCCGCAGCGCTGGTATCGAAGCCCAGGCCATGCCTGGCCTGCAACAGGCCCGCTGGCAGAAGCTGGTGTGGAATGTGCCGTACAACGGTCTTTCGGTTCTGCTGGGCGCCAGTACCACGCCGCTGATGGCCAACGACCATAGCCGCGAATTGATCCAGGCATTGATGGCGGAGGTGGTCCGCGGTGCGCAAGCCTGCGGGCATCACATCGCGCCGGGTTACGCCGAGTACCTGTTCACGATGACCGAGAAGATGCCCGATTACTGGCCGAGCATGTACCACGATTATTCCCACAAACGTGCGCTGGAGGTGGACGCGATCTACGGCCGGCCATTGGCGGCGGCGAAAGCGGCAGGGTGTGAGCTGCCGAAAATCGAGGCCTTGTATCAGGCGTTGGCGTTCATGGATCGCAATAACCGCTGAGCGGGGCGAAAGGGGGAGCGGCATGGTAAACAACATCGACGACAAACTGGTGCTGGCGATTTCGTCGCGGGCGCTGTTCGACCTGAGGGAAAGCCACAAGGTGTACCTGTCGAGTGGCGTCGAGGCCTATCGGCAATACCAGATCGAGCATGAAGACGAAGTCCTCGCGCCGGGGGACGCCTTCGCTCTCGTGCAGAAACTGCTGGACCTCAACGAACACCTGGGACGTGCCCGGGTCGAGGTGATCCTGGTGTCGCGCAACAGTGCCGACACCGGCCTTCGGGTGTTCAACTCGATTCATCATTACGGGCTGGCGATTTCGCGCGCGGCCTTCGTCGGTGGTCGCAGTCCTTACCCGTACCTCAAGGCATTCGGCTGCGACCTGTTCTTGTCCACCCACGCTGAAGACGTGCGCAGCGCCCTGGACGCCGGGTTTGCCGCGGCGACCATCCTGTCGGGTGGGGCCAGTCGTGCCGCCAGTGGGGAATTGCGCATTGCGTTCGACGGTGATGCGGTGCTGTTTTCCGACGAGTCGGAGCGTGTCTATCAGGCTGGGGGGCTGGAAGCCTTCCAGGCCAGCGAGCGACAGTCTGCCCGAGAGCCGCTGCGGGGCGGGCCGTTCAAGGGCTTCCTGGCGGCGCTCAATGCGCTGCAGCGCGAGTTCCCCGAGGACGCTTGCCCCATTCGCACGGCACTGGTGACGGCCCGTTCGGCACCGGCCCATGAGCGGGTCATCCGGACCTTGCGTGAATGGGATATCCGTCTGGACGAGTCGTTGTTTCTTGGCGGCCTGACCAAGTCGGCGTTCCTGGAGGCCTTCGCCGCCGATGTGTTTTTCGATGACCAGACCGGCCACTGCGAACTGGCCCGGGAGGTGGTCGCCACCGGTCACGTGCCTCATGGCATCAGTAACGAAATAAAGCCCTGACGTCCTCGAGGCCGGGACGTCAGGCCGCACGTCGCAGTCTCCAAGGCGCTGCTAAGCTGAATCAATCTCCGCCATTCTGGCACGCGAGGAGGTCACATGATTCGTTCGATGCTGTACGCCACAGACCTGGGTCTTTATGCCCCTTATGTGATGCAGCATGCCTTGGCGCTGGCACGGACGTTTGAAGCCGAGTTGTATGTGGTGCATGCGGTAGAACCGATGGGGCTGTTCGCCGAATCGGTGTTGCAAAGCTATCTCGACGAGCAGGCGCTGAACGAATTCCATCGCCAAGGTCTGAATACGGTGATGGCCAATATCGAGCAGCGGGTGCTCGACAGTTTCCGTGAGGAATTGAGAGAAGGGCAACAGGACTTGAAACTGATCAAGTCGGTCAGGGTGTATCAGGGCGACCCTTCCCAGGTCATCCTGGAACAGGCTGCGAAACTCTCTGTGGATTTGCTGATCGTAGGCAGTCATTGCCAAGGAGCGAGCGGTGAAACCCCTTTGGGCAGGACCGCCGCGCGGGTATTGCAGTTATCCCGGGTGCCGGTCTACCTGGTTCCCCTGGTGCAGCGCCGACGCCAGGGTGAGGCTTGAGGCTAAATGATGGCGTTTTATAAAAAGTTCTAGATTTATTGTCGAAACCTTCCATATAGTTATATACCGTCGCTGATGCCCGTGGCGTCCAACTGCTTTGAGGGATACATATGAAGCTTCAACAACTGCGCTACATCTGGGAAGTGGCGCACCACGACCTCAACGTTTCCGCTACTGCCCAAAGCCTCTACACGTCGCAACCCGGCATCAGCAAGCAGATCCGCCTGTTGGAAGACGAACTGGGCGTCGAAGTCTTCGCCCGCAGCGGCAAGCACCTGACCCGCGTGACCCCGGCCGGTGAGCGTATCATCACCACGGCTGGCGAGATCCTGCGCAAGGTCGAAAGCATCAAGCAGATCGCCCAGGAGTTCTCCAACGAGAAAAAAGGCACCCTGTCGATCGCCACCACCCACACCCAGGCCCGCTATGCGCTGCCGCCGGTGATCAGCAATTTCATCAAGCAATACCCCGACGTGGCGCTGCACATGCACCAAGGGTCGCCGATGCAGATCGCCGAGATGGCCGCCGACGGCACGGTGGATTTTGCCATTGCCACCGAGGCCCTGGAGTTGTTCGGGGACCTGGTGATGATGCCGTGCTACCGCTGGAACCGCTGCGTGGTCGTGCCCCAGGGACATCCGTTGACCAAGCTGCCGAAGCTGACCCTCGAAGCCCTGGCCGAATACCCGATCGTGACCTACGTGTTCGGTTTCACCGGTCGTTCCAAGCTCGACGAAGCCTTCAGCCATCGTGGCCTGACGCCGAAAGTGGTGTTCACTGCCGCCGACGCCGACGTGATCAAGACTTACGTCCGCTTGGGCCTGGGCGTGGGCATCGTCGCGAAAATGGCCGTCGATACCAAGCTCGACAGTGATCTGGTGGTGTTGGATGCCAGCGAGTTGTTCGAGTCCAGCGTGACCAAGATCGGCTTCCGTCGTGGCACCTTCCTGCGGGGTTTCATGTGCGATTTCATCGAGAAATTCGCGCCGCACCTGACCCGGGAAGTCATGGCCAAGGCCATCCAGTGCCACAACAAGCAGGAACTCGAAGAGCTGTTCGACGGCGTCGAACTGCCGGTGCACTAAAAGCGTTACCTGCCTAAATCGCCTCGGTGACAGCGAACTGTTGCCGGGCGCCCGCGACCACGATCTCGACTTCATCCCCTTCGAACTTGCCGAGCAGGCCTCGGCCCAGCGGTGAGCGAGGGGTGATGACGGTGATCGGCTGACCCACCAGCGAAACCTTCAAGCCGGCCGCATCCGGCCCGAGGAAGAGCCATTGCTGGCGGCCGTCCTCATCTTCCAGCCCAATCAATGTGCCGACCTGAATACCGCGCTGCTCGTCGTAAGGCCTCAACGCCAGGTTTTGGCAAAGGGTGAGGGCCTGGCGGATTTCTTCCACGCGCCTGGCTTGTCCGGCGGCGAGGTAGGACGCCTCGAGACCCAGGGTGTCGTACTTGTTTTCGGCGATGTTTTCTTCGTGGGTCGCGGTTTCGTAGGCGGTCTGCGCGGCGCGTTCGGCGATGTCGAGATCAATCTTGAGCTTGTCGAGAATCAACTGGTGGACGGTCTGTTTGTTCATATCATTCGCAGAATTGCAGCACGTTGGCGCGGCTTTTTTCACTGGGCGCATTCTGGTCCTGTTGCAACCAGAACTGGCACTTGGGGTTGGACAGGTTGCGCGGATTGCTGCGGGCCTGATCAAGCGCCTGGCGCTGTTCGTTCCGTTGCAGGTTCTGCTGATACTGCTCGAACATCGGCGCGGGCGGCTCCGGCTCCGGGGCCGGTTGCACCGCCGGTGGTTGCGCCAGTTGATGGACGGCGGCGGCCACCGGTGCCAGTTGTTCGTTGAACAGGAATCTGGACAGCAGCCAGCCCGTCAACACGATGGCCAGGAACCCCAGCCACAGGCCCAGGGCAATGCTGAAGGTCAATTGCAAAGCCGTAAGGCGCGAGGGTGTCGAGTGATCGGGCATGGCTGCTTCCTGGCAGGGTCATGGGCAGGCGCTGATTGTCGCATGAAGATTAATCGCCGTCGGCTCTTCTGCGCGATCGGTTTATTCGGGACAATCAGGCCTTTGTCATGGGGAGTCGGGAATGGCTGTGCGCTGGGATATTTTTTGCACCGTCGTCGATAACTATGGCGACATCGGTGTCACTTGGCGCCTGGCTCGGCAATTGGTGGCCGAGCACCCATGTGCGGTGCGGCTGTGGGTCGACGACCTGCGTGCTTTCGAACGGCTGTGTCCGCAAATCGATATCACCCTGTCCGAGCAATGGCAGCAGGGTGTGCAAGTGTGCCACTGGCCTGCGGACTGGCCGTCCACCGAGGCCGCCGAGGTGGTGATCGCCGCGTTTGCCTGCCAGTTGCCGAGTGCCTACATGGAGGCGATGGCCGAGCGCCAGACAACGCCCTTGTGGATGAACCTCGATTATTTGAGCGCCGAAGACTGGGTGATCGGCTGTCACGGCTTACCGTCGGTCAAATACAAGCACGTGCAGAAATATTTCTTTTTCCCGGGCTTTCGGGAGGGAACCGGTGGCTTGCTGCGTGAGGCCGGTCTGCTGGAACGTCGTCGGCAATTTCAGCAGGATGCCGAGGCACAACGCCGTTTCCTGCAAGGCTTGGGCGTCGAGCGGGCACCGGAGACCTGCCTGATCTCGTTGTTTGCCTACGAGAACGAAGGTTTGGCGAGCTGGTTTGACGCGATGGCAACCGATGCCCAGGCGTTTCATGTGCTGGTCCCCGAAGGGCGGGTGCTGGGCGATGTCGAGCGGTGGCTCGGGGTCGAAGACCTGAAGGCCTGTGCGCCGCATCGACGCGGCGCGCTGACGGTGCAGGTGCTGCCGTTCGTCCGCCAGGATCAGTACGACCAATTGCTGTGGTGCTGTGATTTCAATGCCGTGCGTGGCGAAGACTCCTTTGTGCGCGCCCAATGGGCCGGTCGGCCGATGCTCTGGCATATCTACCAGCAGGAAGAAGATGTCCACCTGGAAAAGCTCGAGGCATTTCTCAGGCTCTACACCCAGGGGCTTTCGGAAACGGCGGAAAAAGCGATCAGCGGTCTTTGGCGGGCCTGGAATGCCGGCCAGGACATGGCCGAACATTGGAAAGCGACTCGCCAAGAGCAGCAGGAACTGGCCGAACATGCCCAGGCGTGGTGTCTGGAACAGGCCTCGCGACCCGATCTTGCCGCAGCGCTGGTGAAGTTTTATGGAAATTGGATATGATACGCGGCCTAGATTTTTGTAAATCCCATCCAAATTCGGATATTCGCAATGAAAACTGGTAAAGAACTGAAACCCGGGACCGTGATCCGTCTCGAAAACGATCCTTGGCTGGTTCAGAAAGCTGAGTTCACCAAGTCGGGTCGTAACAGCGCGATCATGAAGACCAAGCTGAAGAACCTGCTGACCGGTTACAAGACCGAGATCGTCTACAGCGCCGACGACAAACTGGACGACGTGATCCTCGACCGCAAAGAAGCGACCCTGTCCTTCATCAGCGGCGACACCTACACGTTCATGGACACCACTGACTACACCATGTACGAGCTGAACGCCGAAGACATCGAAAGCGTTCTGCCATTCATCGAAGAAGGCATGACCGACGTCTGCGAAGCCGTATTCTTCGAAGAGCGCCTGGTTTCCGTAGAACTGCCGACCACCATCGTGCGTCAGGTTGACTACACCGAAGGTTCCGCTCGCGGTGACACTTCCGGCAAGGTCATGAAACCTGCCAAACTGAAGAACGGTACCGAGCTGTCGGTTGCCGACTTCATCGAAATCGGCGACATGATCGAGATCGATACCCGCGAAGGCGGTTCCTACAAAGGCCGCGCTAAATAAGCGAAGTCTTGTGTATGAAAAAAAAGCCCGACCATTGAGTCGGGCTTTTTTATTTGCGCTGCCTTCTGTTAGACCGGGGGACAGCGGGAGCTTGTGTGGGAGCAAAGCTTGCTCGCGATACAGACACCTCGATTCCAGAGGCACCGCGCCGCTTTCATCGCGGGCAAGCCTTGCTCCCACAGCCCTCGCCACAAAGGCTCCGGAGCCCAGTTATTTCAAGTGCTGCTTGAGCTCTTCGGACGCCTGTAACATCGCCGAGCGCACCGCTGGCACCTGGCTGACCACGTTGAGCAATCCATAGTCGTGGATCATGCCGTTGTAGCGCACCGCCGTGACGGGCACACCGGCCGCGTCCAGCTTGCGGGCATAGGCTTCGCCTTCATCGCGCAAGACATCGGCCTCGGCGGTCTGCACCAGCGCTGGCGGCAGGCCCTTGAGTTGTGCGGTACTGGCCCGCAGTGGCGAGGCATAGATCTCGCCGCGTTGCCCGGCATCGGTGGTGTAGTTGTCCCAGAACCACTTCATCATGTTTTTACTGAGGAAGTGCCCTTCGGCGAACTGGTTGTAGGACGCCGTCTCGAAGCTGGCATCGGTCACCGGCCACAGCAATGCCTGGAAACGGATCGCCGGTGTGCCTTTGTCCTTCGCCATCAAGGCCACGACCGCCGCCATGTTGCCGCCGACGCTGTTGCCCACCACGGCCAGGCGCTTGCCGTCGACGTTGATCTGCTTGCCGTGTTCGGCCACCCATTTCGTGGCGGCGTAGGCCTGGTTGATCGCCACCGGGTAATGCGCCTCGGGTGAAGGCGTGTAGTTGACGAACACCGCGACAGCACCCGAACCCGCCACCAGATCCCGAACCAGCCGTTCGTGAGTCGGGAAGTCGCCCAGTACCCAGCCACCGCCGTGGAAGAACATGAACACCGGCAACTCACCCTTGACCCCGGCGGGGCGAACGATGGTCAGGCTGATCGGCTGGCCATCGACCTGGATGGTTTTCTCGCTGACGTCGGCCTTGGGCAAGGTCAGTTTGACCCCCGCCTGGGCGCCCACCAATACGGCGCGGGCGTCCTTGGGCGACAGCTGCTCCAGTGGCTTGCCGGTGCCGGCGTTCAGCGCGTCGAGAAACGCCTGGGTGTTGTGTTCGACGATGCCGTCGGCGAAGGCACTGCTGACGCTGAGGGCGAGAAGGGTGCCGGTCAAGGCTTTGCTGAGCGTGTTCATGTGTAACTCCTTAAGTTCGGGTCCAGGGTTCGGTGGTCAGACGGTTACGTGCAGGCGCACATCGACGTTGCCGCGGGTGGCGTTGGAATACGGGCAGACTCGGTGAGCGGCGTCCACCAGGCTTTGCGCGTCGCCCTGGTCCAGGCCCGGCAGGCTGATGTGCAGGTCGATGTCCAGGCCGAAACCGCCAGGGATCTGGCCGATGCCGACATGGGCGGTAATCGAGGCGTCGTCCGGGATCTTGCGTTTGCTCTGGCCGGCCACGAATTTCAGGGCACCGATGAAGCAAGCCGAGTAGCCGGCGGCGAACAGTTGCTCAGGGTTGGTCGCCGCACCGCCTGCACCGCCGAGTTCCTTGGGCGTGGCGAGTTTGACGTCGAGGATATTGTCACTGGAGATCGCACGACCATCACGGCCGCCGGTGGAGGTTGCGATTGCGGTGTAGAGCGTTTGCATGATGAGAGCCTCGTTTCGGGGTTGGTGTTATTGCGCTAAATGTTTGCGCGCTAAGTAGGTGTGAGACAAATGTATAGCGCTAATATTTAGTGCGCAAGTTAAATTTTCGAGGCGAGTTGAATTTTAGACGCTGAAAGGGCGTGTAACCCTTGAGCTAGAGCTGCTTTGTGGTGTTGAAATTTTTTTTGAGGAGGGATCTGGTAGACAGGGCTGCCGCTATCGCGAGCAAGCTCGCTCCCCCAAAGGTCTGCTGGATGACGCAGATTTTTGCGGACACCAGAAATCCAATGTGGGAGCGAGCTTGCTCGCGATAGCGGAGGATCAGTTGGCGGGGATATCGGATGTGCTGACGCCTTCGCGAGCAAGCCCGCTCCCACAGGGGAAAGTCAGAGGCTGTCTTGCAAATGCCCGCGCAGTGCCTGCAGGTCCAGTTGCAGCTTCTTCAACTGCTCCAGGGTCTGGCCGCTGGCGGCGAGGATGCATTGGGGGATGTCGAGGGCCTTTTGCTGCAGGGCACGGCCCTGTTCGGTGAGTTCGACAATCACCACGCGTTCGTCCTCACGGCTACGGGTGCGGCTCAACAGGCCTTCGGCTTCCAGGCGCTTGAGCAGTGGGGTCAGCGAGCCGGGGTCGGTCAGCAGGCGCGTGCTGATTTCACCGACGGTCAATCCGTCCTTTTCCCACAACACCATCATCGCCAGGTATTGCGGATAAGTCAGGCCGAGGGCCTGTAGCAGCGGCTTATAGACCTTGGTCATCAGCAGCGACGTGGAGTGCAGGGCGAAACAGACCTGGTTGTCGAGCAACAGGGCTTCGCAGGCTTCGGGGGTGTCGCGCGGGGTGCTCATGGCAAAAACCTTCAATCAATGGTCGTGACAAATCTAGCGGGCGAACCTTTAATGCGCCAGATAATTCTGACGTTCTGATCAGATGTTACGTTCCCCCGCTGGCGCCGACTGCGTAGGATAAGCGTCCTGATGAAAGGGGAATCGTCTGTGATCGAATTTGTAATTTTTGTGGCGTTCGGTGCCGTGTTAGGCACCCTTGGGGGATTGTTCGGCATTGGTGGCGGGTTGATTGCAATTCCGGTGCTGGGCGTCTGGTTCGGTCTCGACCAGCAACTCGCCCAAGGTACGGCGCTGGTCATGGTGGTGCCCAATGTCATGCTTGCGTTGTGGCGCTATCACCAGCGCAATCGCATCGAATTGCGCCATGTCCTGCCGTTGGCTTCCATGGGCTTCTGCTTTGCCTGGCTCGGCTCGATCTGGGCCGTGGGGATCGACGCGGACAGCATGCGAATCGGCTTCGTGGCGTTCCTGATCGCGCTGACGCTGTACAACCTGGTGCGCATGTTCGCCGCCACTGCACCCGCGTCGGCGCAGATGCGTCATGGTTGGCCATGGCTCGGCGTGCTGGGAGCCGCATCCGGCACCATGGGCGGCTTGTTCGGCGTCGGCGGGGCCGTTGTCGCCACGCCGATCCTGACCAGCATTTTTGGCACCAGCCAGGTGGTTGCCCAAGGCTTGTCCCTGGCGCTGGCGTTGCCCAGTACCGGCGTGACCCTCGCCACGTATGCGTTTCACCACGAAGTGGACTGGAGCATCGGCCTGCCGCTGGCCGTCGGTGGCCTGCTGAGCATCAGTTGGGGGGTGAAAGTCGCCCACGCCTTGCCGGAGCGGCTGTTGCGCGGGCTGTTCTGCGGTTTCCTGGTGCTGTGCGCGGTGTTGCTCGCCTTTAAAGTTTGAAACCTTCGACGATGTGTTCGGCCAGGCACTCGGTGATCGGCGACGGGTTGTGCAGGTTGCGGATCAGCATGATGCTGGCCTCGGGCAGTTCCGGCAGGTCTTCGGCCTCGCCCAATACGCGCATGTCCGGGGTCAGCAGGCTTTCCAGTTGTGCCGTGATTGCCAGGCCGGCACCCACCACCGCCATGAGCGCCGACAGGCTCGAGCTGTTGTACGCCACGCGATAATCGCGGCCCATGGCATCCAGCGCATTGCAGGCCCATTGCCGGCAGAAACAGTCACTGTTGAACATTGCCAGCGGTAGCGGTGTTTGTTCATGGACGTTGAAGCAGGCGGCTTCGGCCCAGACAAAGCGCTCCTTGCGCAGCAGTTGGCCGATTTCGTCCCCCGGTTTACGGGTGACGATGGACAGATCCAGGTCCTGGCGCAACAGCAGTTGCTTGGACGACTCGCAGTGCACTTCGATTTCGATCAGAGGATAGAACTGGGCGAAGCGTTGCAGGATGCCTGGCAAAAAACGCATCACGTAGTCGTCCGGCGTGCCGATGCGCACCGTGCCGACCATGTGCGGTTCGCGCAGGGTATTGAACACTTCGCTGTGCAACTTGAGGATCCGCCGGGCGTAACCCAGCAATACCTGGCCTTCGGCGGTGAGCTTGACCTGGCGCCCGTCACGCTCGAACAGCCGTCGCTGCAAGACATCTTCTTCCAGCCGCTTCATCTGCATGCTGACGGCAGACTGGGTGCGATTGACCAATTCCCCGGCCCGGGTGAAACCGCCCTGGTCGGCGATGGCGACAAAGGTACGCAGCACTTCCGTATCGATGCTCGGGTAACTCGACAATTGATCAATCTCCGAGATGTATTGCATAAGAAACATTCGTTGGATTGATCTTAGCGTTAGCGCGAGACTTGAGCCATCCCCAACGGAGGACATCACGATGAAAGGTCAAAAAGGTTATCTACTGATAGACAAACTCTCCCACGGCTTTTCCATCAGCGCCTTGCTGCACAAGTTTAGTCGCTGGTACGAATTGCACCACGAACGTGAACTGCTGGCCGGAATGAGCGACGAGGCGCTCAAGGACATCGGCGTGAGTCGTGCCGACGTAGAGCAGGAAGTGGTTCGGCCATTCTGGGATGACCCCATGCACAAATGAGCCATCCTCTCCTACACAAACCCCTTATTGGTGAGGTAGGTTGCGAGCAGACAAGGAGATCTCCATGCCCGCGACTGTATCCTTTACCCTCAAACAGGCCCGGCGTCTGGCGTTGGCCGCCCAAGGATTCGATGGGCGGTCGCCGCCAGCTTCGGTGCAACCCTCGCGCCTCAACCGCCTGATCGAACGCCTCGGCGTCCTGCAGATCGACTCCGTCAATGCGCTGGTGCGCTCGCATTACCTCCCTCTGTTTTCCCGCCTCGGTCACTACCCTCGCGATTTGCTCGATCAAGCTGCCTGGAGCCAGGGCCGACGTCGCACGCTGTTCGAATACTGGGGCCATGAAGCGTCGCTGCTGCCGATGTCGATGTATCCGCTGATGCGCTGGCGCATGGACCGGGCGTCGGGTGGCGAGGGGATCTACCAGCAACTGGCGCGTTTCGGCCAGGAACGCCAGGATGTCATCCGCCGCGTCCTGGCGTCGGTCCAGGAGCAGGGTGCCCTTGGCGCCGGCAGTTTATCCACCCGTCAGGAAAAGGCCGGGCCATGGTGGGACTGGAGCGCGGAGAAACATGCGCTGGAATGGCTATTCGCGGCGGGCGAAGTCACGGTGGCCGGACGGCGTGGGTTCGAGCGACTCTACGATTTGCCGGAGCGAGTACTGCCGGCCTCGATCCTGCGGCAACCGCTGCCGGACGAAGCCCAGGCCCAGCGCGCCTTGCTGGTACATGCCGCCGAAGCCCTGGGCATCGCGACCGAGAAAGACCTGCGCGACTACTTTCGCCTCGACCCGGCCGACAGTCGCGGGCGGTTGGCTGAGCTGGAAGAGGCCGGGGAACTGCTGCGCTGCGAGGTGCAGGGCTGGAAACAACCGGCCTGGTGCCGACCCGCGGTGAAAATCCCTCGCAAGGTCGCCGCCAGTGCCTTGCTGTCGCCGTTCGATTCGCTGGTCTGGGAGCGCGGCCGTACCGAGCGGTTGTTCGACTTTCGCTATCGGCTGGAAATCTACACTCCCGTGCACAAGCGGGTGTACGGCTACTACGTGTTGCCGTTCCTGCACCACGAACGCATTGCGGCGCGGGTGGATCTGCGGGCGGAGCGGGCCTTGGGGCAACTGGCCGTGCATGCTGTGCACGAGGAGGCGCCGGGGCTCGACGAGGAGGGGATGCAGGCGTTGGCGCTGAACCTGTGGCGCATGGCCCGGTGGTTGGGGCTGGAGCGGGTTCAGCTCAATTGCCAGCGGGTGGGTGGGGTGCGGTTGGCGGTGGCGTTAGCGCAGATCGATGGTGACTGAACTGGCCCTTTCGCGAGCAAGCCCGCTCCCACATTGGACCGAATCGGTCACCGATTTTGTGAACTCAACAGGTCCTTTGTGGGAGCGGGCTTGCTCGCGAAAGCGATAAATCAAACGCTACAAAGCTGACTGACTCACCGCCGCACCTGCTTCAACGTCTCCGCAATCAGAAACGCCAATTCCAGCGACTGATCGGCATTCATCCGCGGATCGCAGTGGGTGTGGTAGCGGTCCGACAGCCCGTCCTCGGTAATCGGCCGTGCGCCGCCGATGCATTCGGTGACGTTTTGCCCGGTCATTTCGATGTGAATCCCACCGGCATAGGTGCCTTCGGCCTCGTGGACCTGGAAGAATTGCTTCACTTCACCGAGGATCTGCGCGAAGTCCCGGGTCTTGTAGCCGCTGCTGGCCTTGATGGTGTTGCCGTGCATCGGGTCGGAGCTCCACAGCACATGCTTGCCTTCACGCTGCACGGCGCGCAACAGCGGTGGCAAGTGTTCGCCGACCTTGTTGGCGCCCATCCGGGCGATCAGGTTCAGTCGACCGGGGTCGTTGTCCGGGTTGAGCACGTCGATCAGGCGGATCAGGTCGTCCGGGTCCATGCTCGGGCCGACCTTGACCCCGATCGGGTTGTTCACCCCACGCAGGAATTCGACATGGGCTCCGTCCAACTGACGGGTGCGGTCGCCGATCCACAGCATATGGGCCGAGCAGTCGTAATAGTCATTGGTCAGGCTGTCACGGCGTACGAAGGCTTCTTCGTAATTGAGCAGCAGTGCTTCGTGGGCAGTGAAGAAACTGGTTTCGCGCAATTGCGGCGAGCTGTCCATGCCGCAGGCGCGCATGAACGCCAGAGTTTCGTCGATGCGGTCGGCCAGGTGGCTGTATTTTTCCGCCAGGGCCGAGTTGGCGATGAAGTCCAGGTTCCACTTGTGCACCTGGTGCAGGTCGGCAAACCCGCCCTGGGCGAAGGCGCGCAGCAGGTTCAAGGTAGCGGTGGACTGGTGGT
This sequence comes from Pseudomonas sp. H3_A02, assembly GCF_054671965.1. NCBI lineage: Bacteria > Pseudomonadati > Pseudomonadota > Gammaproteobacteria > Pseudomonadales > Pseudomonadaceae > Pseudomonas > Pseudomonas sp. H3_A02. The sequence goes on along the minus strand of NZ_CP162807.1, from coordinate 5,844,920 downwards.
AGGACTGCAACAGTCGCTCCGGGTCCGGTACGCGGCTTTTTTCGTCGAAACCGATACCGTTGACGATGTCGCCCCGGTAGGCCGGCAAGGTCACACCGTCGATGGTTTCGTCGTTGGCCGAGCGCGGCTTGGCGAATTGCCCGGCCATGCGCCCGACCTTGACCACCGGGCAGCCGGCGGCAAAGGTCATGACGATCGCCATCTGCAAGAGCACTTTGAAGGTGTCGCGGATCTTGGCCGCCGAGAACTCGGCAAAGCTTTCGGCGCAGTCGCCGCCTTGCAGCAGGAACGCCCGGCCCTGGGTCACCTCGGCGAACTGACGACGCAACTCCCGGGCTTCACCGGCAAACACCAAGGGCGGATAACTGGCCAGGGTCTGCTCCACCTGCAACAGGTGCGCGGCGTCGGGGTAGCGGGGTTGTTGCTGGATCGGCAGGGCGCGCCAGCTGTCAGGGCTCCAGGGTTGGCTCATCATGTTCTCTAGGTGATTTACGCTCGGACGGCCATGTTATCAGCAAATTAGTGCGTGACCTGTTCCGCTTGCTTCGCGGACAATCGCGCCTTTGTCCCGTATCCGCAGGCTCATGCCGGCACGGCAATCATCAGGAGATGAAATGACAGAGGAGCGCGTCGAGCATTTGCTCGCCGAGGTGCACGACGAATTCGGCATGATTCGCGTATTCGAAGTGGCCGATTACCGGTTTCTGGAGTTCGGCGATGCCATCGAGCAAAGCTGCGTGTTCACAGCCGATCCGAGCTGGCTCGAATATGACTACACCCGCGCCATGCTCATCGGTGCGTTGTGTCACGAGCAGCCGGAAAGCGCGCTGTTCCTGGGGCTGGGCGCCGGTACGCTGACCCAGGCCTGCCTCAAGTTCCTGCCGCTGGAAGATGTCGAAGCCATCGAACTGCGCCCCGACGTGCCGCGCCTGGCCATCGAATACCTGGGGCTGGACGACGATCCGCGACTGTACATCCGTATTGGCGACGCCTTGGAATTGCTTGAAACGGCGGAGCCGGCGGACCTGATTTTCGTCGACCTTTACACCGATGTCGGCCCAGGCGTCGGGCACTTGGCCTGGGGGTTCCTGGAAAACTGCCAGAAACGCCTCAACCCGGGCGGCTGGCTGGTGATCAACCAATGGGCCACCGACGACGGCAAGCCCTTGGGGGCGGCGCTGTTGCGCGGCTTGTACCACCGGCATTACTGGGAGCTGCCGGTGAAGGAGGGCAACGTGATCCTGATCGTGCCGGCGGACCTGGATCAGGAGCTGGACATGCAAGGACTGGCCACCAGGGCCGAAGGGCTGGCGCCGCGGCTGGGCTATTCGTTGCAGTCGTTGATCAAGGCTATTCGCCCGGCGACCTGATACACGTCCCAGGGGGTGAAAAAACTTGTGGGAGCAAAGCTTGCTCGCGAAGAACACAACTCAGTACTTGCGGAAATCGCAGTGTCTGCATCGCGAGCAAGCTTTGCTCCCACAGGTAAAGATGAATCGTTTTAGCTGGCTGCCCCAAGGCCTTGTGGCAGAGAGCCATGTATCGGGCTTTTCCGATAAAAAAAGCTCCCTTTTTGGGCGAATTCCGGTATAGTGCGCGCCGGCCTTTAGCCGGGCCGCGTCAAGGTAGCGCAATTCTCCGAAGTCAGCTTCGGTTGCATGTCCGCACAACGGATGCTTCCACGACGTTCTTTTTCATTCATTCGTTTTCGCAAATCCCCGCCGACAAAGCAGCCAGGGCGACTCTTGAGTCTCAACACGGCATGCGCAGCTTTGGAGCATGGGTCTTTGCGGATGCACTTAGAGGCAGACCCATGACCCAGGAAACCGGCGGCTTCGCCGCTTTTAATCTCAACCCGAACATTCTTGCTGCCGTCATTGCGACCGGCTACGAAGAACCTTCGGCGATTCAGCAGCAATCGATCCCGATCATCATGGCCGGCCACGACATGATTGGCCAGGCGCAAACCGGTACGGGTAAAACCGCTGCGTTCGCCCTGCCGATCCTGCATCGCATCGATCCTGCCAAGCGCGAGCCGCAAGCCCTGATCCTGGCGCCAACCCGTGAGTTGGCGCTGCAAGTAGCCACCGCTTTTGAAACTTACTCCAAGCAAATGCCTGGCGTTACCGTTGTGGCCGTTTACGGCGGCGCCCCGATGGGCCCACAACTGAAAGCTATCCGTAATGGCGCGCAGATCGTTGTCGCCACGCCGGGTCGTCTGTGCGACCACCTGCGTCGTGACGAAAAAGTCCTGGCTACCGTGAACCACCTGGTTCTCGACGAAGCCGACGAGATGCTCAAGCTGGGCTTCATGGATGACCTGGAAGTCATCTTCAAGGCTCTGCCAGCAACCCGCCAGACTGTATTGTTCTCGGCCACCCTGCCGCAATCGATCCGTGCCATTGCCGAGCGCCACCTGCGCGATCCGCAACACGTAAAGATCCAGACCAAGACTCAGACCGTCACCGCGATTGAACAGGCTCACCTGCTGGTTCACGCCGACCAGAAGACTTCCGCCGTTCTCAGCTTGCTGGAAGTGGAAGACTTCGACGCCCTGATCATGTTCGTGCGCACCAAGCAAGCGACCCTGGACCTGGCCAGCGCCCTGGAAGCCAAAGGCTACAAAGCCGCTGCGCTGAACGGTGACATTGCCCAGAACCAGCGTGAGCGCGTGATCGACTCCCTCAAGGATGGCCGCCTGGACATCGTTGTGGCGACCGACGTCGCGGCCCGTGGCCTGGACGTTCCGCGCATCACCCACGTGTTCAACGTGGACATGCCGTACGACCCGGAATCCTACGTTCACCGTATCGGCCGTACCGGTCGTGCCGGTCGCGAAGGCCGTGCACTGTTGCTGGTCACCCCACGTGAGCGCCGCATGCTGCAAGTGATCGAGCGTGTGACTGGCCAGAAGGTGGCTGAAGTTCGCCTGCCGGACGCCCAGGCCGTTCTCGATGCTCGCATCAAGAAACTGACCAACAGCCTGTCGCCCCTGGTGGCTGACGCCGAATCGACCCACGGTGAGTTGCTCGATCGCCTGACCGCCGACATCGGTTGCACCCCACGCGCCCTGGCCGCCGCACTGCTGCGCAAGGCCACCAATGGCCAAGCGCTGAACCTGGCTGCAATCGAGAAGGAACGTCCCCTGGTGCCGAACAACGCACCGCGTGGCGATCGTCCCGAGCGCACCGGTGATCGTCCGGACCGTGGTGATCGCGAGCGTCGTGCTCCGATCCCGTTGGCCGAAGGTCGTGCGCGCTGCCGTACCGCGCTGGGTGCCCGTGACGGCATCGCGGCCAAGAACCTGCTGGGTGCCATCCTCAACGAAGGCGGCCTGGCCCGCGAAGCGATCGGCCGCATTCAGGTGCGCGACAGCTTCAGCCTGGTCGAGCTGCCGGAAGATGGTCTGGAGAAGTTGCTGACCAAACTCAAAGACACCCGCGTCGCTGGCAAGCAGCTCAAGCTGCGTCGCTACCGCGAGGATTGATCGGCTCTTGGGCTGATTGATCGAACATGAAAAATCCCCGACTGGTTCGGGGATTTTTTTGCCTGGCGTTTGGTGTGTCTTCAGGGGAAGTGTCGTGGAGGCCAATCGCGAGCAAGCTGGCTCCCACACTGGATTTGCGGCGCTCACAAACTCCCTGTGGGAGCGAGCTTGCTCGCGATTGCAGCGACGCGGTCCATCAGTCGAACCGATAAATGTCCATCCCCAGCGTCCCCATCGTGAACCCTGCATGGGCCACACTGAATGTCCCACCGGCACCCCGGGCAAAATACAGCGGCAACAAGTGCTCGTCGCTGGGGTGGCTGCGTACGGCATTGGGCGCCTGACGGCGGTAGTCGTGCAGCGCGGCCTCGTCGTTGGCCACCAGGTGCTCGACCATCCAATCACGAAAGGCCTTGGCCCAGGGTTCGATGCTGTCAGGGCCGGCGTTCCAGTCCAGGTCGCGCAGGTTATGGGTGATGCTTCCGGAGCCGATCAGCAGGACGCCCTCTTGGCGCAGGCTTGCCAGGGCCTGGCCGACCTGTGTCTGCAGCAGCGGTCCCTGGCGGCTGGGCAGGGAAACCTGCACCACCGGGATGTCGGCCTCGGGGTACATCAACGACAATGGCACCCAGACGCCATGGTCGGACGGCCGTTGAGGGTCGAGGCGGGCCGACAGGTGCGCGGCGTTGAGCATGTCGGCTACTTGCTCTGCCAGTTGAGGATCGCCAGGCGCGGGGTACTGCACTTCATACAGCGCGGGGGGAAAGCCGCCGAAGTCGTGCCAAGTGCGCGGCTGCGGATTGGCGCTGACCAACAGTTCGTTGCTTTCCCAGTGGGCGGAGACGATGACGATGGCCTTGGGCTTGGGCAACTGACCGGCCAGGCGAGCCAGGGCCGGGCCGCTGGCACCGGGCTCCAAGGCCAGCATCGGTGAGCCATGGGAGATAAACAGGCTGGGCAGCATGAAGGGACTCCTGAGCGTTAAGATGGGGTCATCTTCCGTCAGGTCTATGATCTAAATCTAATATAAGTTTTAGCCTGTTTTGATCGAATTTTTGGAGCGAATCATGGAGCCCGAGTTTTGGCACAAGCGCTGGTCATCGAACCAGATCGGTTTTCACTTGCCGGAGGTGAACCCTTACCTGCAACGTTTCTGGCCGCAACTGGGATTGGCCCGGGGCAGTCGGGTGCTGGTGCCGTTGTGTGGAAAAAGCCTGGATCTGCTGTGGCTTGCCCATCAGGGCTACTCGGTGCTGGGCGTGGAGTTGTCGGAAAAAGCCGCCACTGATTTTTTTCTTGAGCATCAGCTTGAGCCGGTTGTGAGTGAAGAGGGGGCTTTCAGGGTGTTCCGTGCCGGTGATATCGAGATTCGCTGCGGTGATTTCTTTGCCCTGGGCGCGCAGGATGTGGCCGATTGTACGGGGCTGTACGATCGCGCTGCGTTGATTGCCTTGCCTATGCCGATGCGGGAGCGGTACGCGGCTCACCTGCAGAGGATCTTGCCCGGCGGTGTCGGCTTGTTGATTACCTTGGATTACAACCAGGATGAAATGCCTGGTCCACCGTTTTCCGTCGAGGATGATGAGGTGCGGCGGCTGTGGGGAGAGGGCTGGCGGCTGGAGGTTTTGCAGGAGCAGGATGTGCTTGGGGAGAGCTGGAAGTTTTTGCAGGCGGGGGTGAAACGGCTGGATGAGCGGGTGTATCGGATTTACAGTTATTGATGAGCCCGTATCACTGGCTAATGCTGTTCACTTAAGCCGTTATTGAAGATTTTGATTATCTGTTCCGAGAGGTGTGGTTTGGTGTGTATATCCATTGCTGCGGTAACGGCTGCTTAGGGTTCCGCTCTTACAGCGGGTCACTTTTGGAAAAGCGCCAAAAGTAACCAAAAACGCTTTGCCCCACCACTCGGCACCTCGCTAAGGCTCGGTGTGCCCTCACTCCGGCGTTGCTCCGTGGGCCCGCCGCGAAGGGCCATCCATGGCCCAGCGCGGCTATCCCGGCATCCATGCCGGGATGCCCACTGCGCAATGCCTGCGTTCGGCCAGCGTGGTTTAACGGGGCGTCCAGATCAAAGTCCAAAGCAAGAGCAAGAGCAAGAGCAAGAGCAAGAGCAAGAGCAAGAGCGGGATACATGCCAGCATCTGTTTAGCTGAACCACCGCTATCGCGAGCAAGCTCGCTCCCACACTGGATCTTCAGAAGACACAAAATCCATGTACGCCGCAAAACCTGTGGGAGCGAGCTTGCTCGCGATGAGGCCAGGAAACCCAACATCCTTGTGACTGAACCACCGCCATCGCGAGCAGGCTCGCTCTCACACTCATCCCACAGGAGAAACGCGGTCCCGCCATGAACCAGGTCGGCTATCAGGCCGCTTCGCGGTGGACGTTGATCTCGGGCGCCCCGTTAACCACGCTGGCTGAACGAAGGTATTGCGCAGTGGGCAACCCGGCATGGATGCCGGGTTAGCCGCGCTGGGCCATGGATGGCCCTTCGCGGCGGGCCCACGGAGCAATGCCTTCGTTCAGGCATGCCGAGCCTAGGCGAGGCACCGAGTGGTGGGGCAGAAGCGTTTTGGTTACTTTTGCGCTCTTCAAAAGTGACCCGCTGTAAAAGCGGAACCCTAAGTGGCCGTTACCGCAGCAACGGATATACACACCACTCTAAAAAACAGAGAACAAAAAAACGGCGCTTCTCATTTCTGAAGAAGCGCCGTTTTTTCTAAGTGAACAGCATTACGCTTGACGCTCGAACCTGTCAGCCCCGACGACGCAGTGCGTCAATACGCTCCTCCAGCGGCGGGTGGCTCATGAACATGCGTGCCAGGCCCTGCTTGATGCCACCGTTGATACCAAAGGCGTTCAGAGTATCGGGCATGTGCACTGGCAAGCCTTGCTCTGCGCGCAGACGTTGCAGGGCACCGATCATGGCGCTGGTGCCGGCCAAGCGTGCACCGGCGTCGTCGGCGCGGAACTCGCGTTTGCGCGAGAACCACATGACGATGGCGCTGGCGAGGATGCCCAGTACCAGCTCGGCGAAGATCGTCGCCACGTAGTAGGCAATGCCCTGGCCTTCTTCGTTCTTGAAAATCACCTTGTCGACGAAATTACCGATGATCCGGGCGAAGAACATCACGAAGGTGTTCACCACGCCTTGGATCAGCGCCAGGGTCACCATGTCGCCGTTGGCAACGTGGCCGATCTCGTGGGCCAGCACGGCCTTGACTTCATCGGGCGAGAACCGCTCGAGCAAACCCTGGCTGACGGCGACCAGGGCGTCGTTCTTGTTCCAGCCCGTGGCGAAGGCGTTGGCCTCGTAGGCCGGGAAGATACCCACTTCCGGCATCTTGATACCGGCTTCGCGGGACAACTGCTCGACGGTCTGCAGCAGCCATTGTTCGTGACGCGTGCGCGGCTGGCTGATGATCTGGGTGCCGGTGCTCATCTTCGCCATCCACTTGGAGATGAACAGCGAGAACAGGGAACCGGCGAAACCGAACACCGCACAGAAGATCAGCAGCTGATTGAGGTTGAGGTCAACCCCATTGGCCGCCATGAACCCGTTGAAGCCAAAGAGGCTCAGGGTGATGCTGGCAATCAGCACGACCGCCAGGTTAGTGGCCAAGAACAGCAGGATGCGCATCATGGTTGTGAAAATCTCCTCATGCTAAAGATGTAGCGTTATGCGGGGTATATAAGGTGCTGCTGCAGGCTATTCAACTCGCCGACTATTTCAAACTGTGTCCTACAGGCGTCCTAAATGTTTGAAAGACATTTCTGAAAGTGACCAGGGAAAAGAAATGCGCTGCCTGCCCCCCGTGAACGTTGAGCCCAGATGCACGTTAACCGTCCAATCCCCAGTGTAGAAGGCCCGACGGACTCGGCAGAACGGATATGTTGCTGAATCAAACAGCGTGCGAGGTGAGGACGCCTCGCACGCTGCCTGGCTTATTGACGGTAGGACTTGAGGAAGTTGCCGATCCGGCCAATGGCCTGGTCGAGGTCATCGACCCGCGGCAGGGTCACGACGCGGAAGTGGTCCGGCCATGGCCAGTTGAACGCCGTACCCTGGACCACCAGCAGCTTCTCGGACAGCAGCAGGTCAAGGACGAACTTTTCATCGTTGTGGATCGGGCAGACCTTCGGGTCGATCCGTGGGAAGGCATACAGGGCGCCCATCGGCTTGACACAACTGACGCCGGGAATGTCGTTGAGCAGTTCCCAGGTACGATTGCGCTGTTCCAGCAGCCGGCCCTGGGGCAGGACCAGGTCGTTGATGCTCTGGTAGCCGCCCAGCGCCGTCTGGATCGCATGCTGGCTCGGCACGTTGGCGCACAGGCGCATGTTGGCCAGCATGTCGATGCCTTCGATGTAACTCTGGGCATGGTGCTTGGGCCCGGAGATGGCGATCCAGCCGGAGCGGAAACCGGCGACCCGATAGGACTTGGACAGGCCGTTGAAGGTCAGGCACAGCAGGTCCGGTGCCAGGGAGGCGGTGCACACGTGCACGGCGTCGTCGTAGAGGATCTTGTCGTAGATCTCGTCGGAGAACACCACCAGGTTGTGCTGGCGGGCCAGTTCCAGCATGCCCAGCAGCACTTCCCGGGAGTACACGGCGCCGGTCGGGTTGTTCGGGTTGATGATCACCAATGCCTTGGTGTTGGGCGTGATCTTGGCCTTGATGTCCGCCAGGTCGGGAAACCAGTTGGCCTGTTCGTCGCACAGGTAATGCACCGGGTTGCCGCCGGACAGGCTCACGGCAGCGGTCCACAGCGGATAGTCCGGTGCTGGCACCAGGACTTCGTCGCCGTTGTTGAGCAGGGCCTGCATGGACATCACGATCAACTCGGACACGCCGTTGCCCAGGTAGATGTCCTCGATGCCGATTCCTTCGACCTGCTTCTGCTGGTAATACTGCATCACGGCCTTGCGCGCACTGAACAGGCCCTTGGAGTCGCTGTAGCCCTGGGCGGTCGGCAGGTTGCGAATGACGTCCTGGAGGATTTCATCGGGCGCTTCGAAACCAAAGGGGGCCGGGTTGCCGATGTTCAGCTTGAGGATGCGATGGCCTTCCTCTTCCAGGCGTTTGGCGTGCTTGAGCACCGGGCCGCGAATGTCGTAGCAGACGTTGGCGAGCTTGTTCGATTTGCTGACCTGCATGGCGATGTGTTCCCGAAAATGAACGATCCAGGCGGCGTATGAGCTACCGTACTGGGAATCCTGCGTCTGTGCCCAGGCCTGACGCGGTGTAGGCGCCACAATCCGTTTGAATGCGCATGGCGTGACTGCCAGACTGGCGTCTGACGAGGCGCAATCATACGTGCCGCCCGATCTGCGGAAAAGCGTCGGATCGGGCTTTTTCAATTGCCGAGGTAGGACGATGGAAAAGTTGCAGAAAACCCTTGAAGAATGGCGCGCCATGCTCGACCCGGAGCAGTACAACGTCTGTCGGTTGAAGGGCACCGAGCGGCCATTCTCCGGCAAATACAACGCCACCAAGACCGACGGTGTGTACCACTGCGTCTGCTGCAACGAGCCGCTGTTCGATTCGCAGACCAAATTCGATTCGGGCTGTGGCTGGCCGAGTTTCTACGCGCCGATAGAGGGCAGTGCGGTGGTGGAGGTGCGGGACGTCAGCCACGGCATGATTCGCACCGAAGTGGTTTGCGCCAAATGCGACGCCCACCTGGGCCACGTCTTCCCCGACGGCCCGCCGCCCACGGATTTGCGGTACTGCATCAACTCGGTGTGCCTGGATCTGGTCCCCCGCGAGTAATACGGTGGGAGCAAAGCTTGCTCGCGAAACAGGGCACCTCGATCCCTGAAAGATCGCATTGCCTTCATCGCGGGCAAGCCTTGCTCCCACAGCTTGTGACGTGGGAATTTCTGATAATTAAATTGCATGCAATTTAATTGCTCGCTATCTTCGGCTTCCTCTTCTTCCCATCTGGAGCCTTGCCATGAGCGACAACCTGCTGAGCATCCCGTGCACCACCATCAAGGGTGAGCAAAAGACCCTCGCCGATTTCGCCGGCAAGGCTGTGCTGGTGGTCAACACCGCCAGCCAGTGCGGGTTCACTCCGCAATACAAAGGGCTTGAGGCGTTGTGGCAGACCTACAAGGACCAAGGCCTGGTGGTGCTGGGCTTTCCCTGCAATCAGTTCGGCAAGCAGGAGCCGGGAAATGAAGGGGCGATCACCGAGTTCTGCGAACTGAACTTCGGTGTGAGTTTTCCGCTGTTCAAGAAAATCGAAGTCAACGGCGCCAACGCCCATCCGCTGTTCGTCCAGCTTAAACAGCGAGCCCCCGGCGTGCTGGGGTCCAAAGGCATCAAGTGGAATTTCACCAAGTTCCTGATCGGCAAGGACGGTCAGGTGGTCAAGCGTTTTGCCCCGACCACCAAACCCCAGGACCTGACCGGTGAGATCGAAGCGCTGCTCAAATGAATGACCTGTCCGTCGATTCGCTGAAGCTCGACAGCCAGTTGTGCTTCAAGCTGTACGCCGCTTCCCGTGCGGTGATCCGTGGCTACAAGCCGATGCTCGATCAGCTCGGCCTGACGTATCCGCAATACCTGGCGATGCTGGTGTTGTGGGAATGGCAAGACACGGCTCCGCCGCAGCCGACGGTCAAGGCCCTGGGCGAGCGTTTGCTGCTGGATTCCGGCACGCTGACGCCGCTGCTCAAGCGCCTGGAGCAGTTGGACCTGGTCCAGCGCCAGCGTTCGGCCCGGGATGAGCGGGAGGTACATTTGAGCCTGTCGGCTGCGGGACGGGCTTTGCGCGAACAGGTTGGCCCGCTCAAGGCCCGCCTGTTATGCGACAGCGGCGTCGATCTGGACCGCCTGGGCGCATTGCGGGACGGTCTCGATCATCTGCTGGGCCAGATCAAAGCGCTGACGTAGTGGGTATCCACTGGTCCAGTACGGCCGCCAGCTCTTCCCGGCGGAACGGTTTGGACAGGTAATCGTTCATGCCAGAGGCCCGGCAGCGCTCACGTTCCTCGGGCATCGCGTTGGCCGTCAGCGCAACGATCGGCAGGTCCGACCAGCGCCCGCTGCGGCGAATCTGCCGGCTGGCTTCGTAGCCGTCCATCACCGGCATGTTGCAGTCCATCAACACCAGGTCGAACACCTGCTGTTCCAGTTGATCCAGGGCTTCGACGCCGTGGGCCGCGACGGTGACTTCGCAGCCCAGTTTCACCAGCATGCCCTTGGCCACCAGTTGGTTGACCGGATTGTCCTCCACCAGCAGCACTCGTCCGCGCCTGGACGGCGCCAGGGTTTCGATCTGTGCATCGTTGATGGTGGTTGCCTCGCTTTGCATGGCGCGCCGCAGGATCTGGTACAGCGCATGGCGTGCCAGCGGTCGAGCCTGTTGTATCAGCGGGGCGAGGGCGGCGGCTTCCTCGCCGGGCATGAAGCTGCCATAGGCGGTCACCAGCAGGATCGGCGCATCAAAGGTCGGCCGCAGGTTGAACAGGCATTCCGGGCAATCGGTAATCAGCACGTCAGGTTTGAGCCCCAGCAGTCCGTCATCGATGGAGCGTTGCACATAATCCAAACCCCATCCCGGCAACAGCATGCTCAGCAACTCGGCCAGGCCGCTGCTGCTGGCGGTGATGGCGACGACGTTGCCGCGCAACGGTTCGAGCGGCGTTGCCGGGAGGTGACAAGGCAGGGGCAGGTCAGCGCAGAACTGACTGCCGAAGCCGGCTTCGGAACTGATCGTCAACCGGCCCTGCATGGCTTCGCAGAGGTTGTAGGTCAATGCCAATCCCAGCCCGGTGCCACCAAACTGACGGGTAATCCCGGCGCCGGCCTGAGTGAACGGTTGCAGGATTCTCGCCTGGGCTTCCTGAGGAATGCCGATACCGGTGTCGCAGACTTCGATTCGCACGCCGCCTTCGTAATGGCTCAACTTCACGTCGACCCGCCCGAAGCGTGTGAACTTCAAGGCGTTGGACAGCAGGTTGCTGACGATCTGGCGCACCCGGGTCGGGTCGCCGAGCACCTGCGCCGGGAACCGGGGATCGATCAGGCAGGCCAGCTCGACACTGGGGGCCGCGTTCTGGGAAAGCAGGTTGGCGGTATCCTCCACCAGGGCGCCGAGGTCGAACGGGATGCGTTCGAGCTCCAGTTGACCGGCGTCGAATTTCGACAGGTCGAGGATGTCGTTGAGCAGTTCGACCAATACCTTGCCCGAGTCATGGGCAATCGAGAGCTGCTGCTGTTGCTCGGCCGTCAGGGGACCGTCCAAGGACAGGGCGATCATGCCCAGCAGGCCATTGAGCGGCGTGCGGATCTCGTGACTCATGTTGGCGAGGAACACGGAGCGGGCTTCGGCCATGTCCAGGGCCGTGCGTCGGGCCACCTCCAGCTCTTCGTTGGACTGGCTGAGGCGGGTGTTGATGGCCTTGAGTTCGGCGGTGCGTGCCGAGACGATGTTTTCCAGTTGCGCAAGGTACTCGGTGAGGCGATTTTCGGCCGTGCGTCGCTGTTGGATTTCCGTGGAGATATTTTCGAACTGCTGGTTGGCGACGGACACCAGCACGCCGATTTCATCGGACTGGTGGCCGGCCGGGCATTCCAGACGGTTCTGTTCACTGCTGCTCGGGTCGCGGCTGCTCAGTTCGCGGATGACCCGCACCAGAGGCTTGGTCAGCATCACGTAGAACAGCGCCAGCAGCAGGCCGGTCAGGATCAGGCTGCGGGCGAAGCCGTTGAGTAAGGTGACCTCGGCACGGCGCAGGAAACGACTGCCGAATGCATAGGTGTCGACGTCCAGTCGCAGTATGCCCAGGGATTCGGCGGGCAAGTGGTCCAGGTAGAGCCGGTCCTCGAACTGGCGCTGGGCACCGAACAGGAAGTCGCTGATGAATCGGTAGCTGCTTTGCAGCTCGGGCCGCTTGACGCTGGCCAGCACGGTATTGTTGTTATCGATCAGCTCGGCGCCGATGATGGCCGGTGAGCGCAACAGACCCATGGACAGTTCTTGGGCGAGTTCGGCGTCGATGTTGTAGGCGATGCGCGAGGCCGGGTTGTGGCTGATTTCCAGCAGCGACAGGATTTCACGGTTGATCGACGCGTCTTCGCTGGCATAATCGATGCCGATCTGCATCAGGCTGAGCAAGGTGCCCAACACGAAGCCCACCAGGACGGTCAGGCGGGCCTGCTTATAGGAAAGCCGTTGGGTGAATCTGATGTCCATTGAGTGATGAACCACTTACGTTTCCCTTCGCCGGTCAAGCATAGCTGATCATCTCTGAATACCGGCGCAACCGGTTGGTTTTGTGTGAAGTAGACCCGCCATTGGATACGGCGTTTCGTTGCTGGAGCGCCATCATTACTGTGAACCTGTCCGAGGAAAAGACGTGGACTCGCGATTGAATGCTTTTCTTGAGCGCGCCGATGCCGTGCTGGCCCGGATCGAGCCTTTGCTGCCGGCGCCCCGGCCCTCCATCGATTGGACCCAGACCCTGGCCGCCCGCTGGCAGCGTGACGGGCGCAGCGGCTACCTGCTGCCGCTGCAGGTCAGCCTCGACATGCGCCTGTCGGACCTGATCGGCGTGGACCGCCAGGTCGAACAACTGGGCCGCAACACCCGCCAGTTCATCGATGGCATGCCGGCCAACCATGCCTTGCTCTGGGGCTCGCGTGGCACCGGCAAGTCGTCCCTGGTGCGCGCCCTGTTGGCCGAACATGCCCAGCATGGCCTGCGGTTGATCGAGATCGAACGCGATCACTTGGCTGATCTGCCCCGGGTGGTCGAGCAGGTAGCGAGACTGCCACAGCGCTTCGTGTTGTTCTGCGATGACTTGTCGTTCGAGTCCGGCGAAGGCGATTACCGCGTGCTCAAGAGTGTGTTGGATGGCTCCCTGGAGCAGGCGCCGGATAACGTGCTGCTGTATGCCACCTCCAACCGTCGTCACCTGGTGCCGGAAAAAGAGAGCGACAACGAGAATTGGAAACGGGTCGACGGCGAACTTCACCCCAGCGAAGCGGTTGAGGACAAGATCGCCTTGTCTGATCGCTTTGGCTTGTGGCTGTCGTTTTATCCGTTTACCCAGGAGCATTTCCTCAACGTCGTGGAGCACTGGATCGGCGAACTGGCGGCCAAGGCCGGGCTGGCCTGGCAGCGCGACGAAGCGTTGGATGTGCTGGCGGTACGCTGGGCAACCGGTCGCGGCAACCGCAACGGACGTTGCGCTTATCAATTTGCCCGTTATTGGGTAGGCCTGAAATTGTTGGAGCACAAGGCATGATCGATTTGAAGGGCACCGGTGCTGGCCTCGATGGCTACGCGTTGTTATCGGCACAGTTGGAATCCTTGCTGGCCGATGAGCGTGACTTCATCGCCAACGCCGCGCAGTTCTCGGCTTTCCTGTCCAGTCAGTTGGACGATCTGAATTGGGCCGGTTTCTACCTCAATCGCAACGAAGAGCTGGTCTTGGGCCCGTTCCAGGGCCAGATCGCCTGTGTGCGGATTCCCTTTGGCCGTGGTGTGTGTGGCACGGCGGCAGCGACCCGGCAGACCCAGCGCGTTGAAGATGTCCATGCCTTCGCCGGGCACATCGCCTGCGACAGCGCGTCGAACAGCGAACTGGTGGTGCCGCTGGTCAAGGACGGGCGCCTGATCGGAGTGCTCGACCTGGACAGTCCGAAACTGGCGCGTTTCAGCGAGCATGATCAGGCCGGCATTGAAGCGTTGGCTGCAATATTCCTGCGCCTGACGGATTGCTGATCATGCCTTCAGCCCTGCCTTGAGCAGCAGGTTGTCGGCGTCGACCTCATCGATCTGGTGCGGGTCGAGGAACTGCTCGGCGTAGCTCAGGTAGATCTTTTCTTCGATGAACAGCCCGAACAGCTCGGGATCGATATGGGCGTCACGGCACATGGTGGCCATGATGCCCAATGCCTCACTCAGCTTCTTCGCTTTCTTGTAGGGTCGGTCGGCCGCCGTCAGTGCTTCGAAAATGTCGGCGATGGCCATCATGCGTGCCGGCAGGCTCATCTCTTCGCGCTTGAGGCGCTTGGGATAACCGCTGCCGTCCATCTTCTCGTGATGCCCGCCGGCGATCTCCGCCACGTTGTTCAGGTGGCTGGGGAAGGGCAGCTGGCTGAGCATCAGGATCGTCTGCACCATGTGGTGATTGATGACGTAGCGCTCTTCGCGGGTCAGCGTGCCTCGCGTGATGCTCAGGTTGTAGAGCTCGCCGCGGTTGTATTTCCAGGCCGGCACATCGAGCTGGAAGCCCCACGGATTGTCCGCCGGGATCAGTTCGGCTGCGTTGCGCTCGATCAGGTGCTCGGGCTTGTCCGCCAACAGCGGCTCGGTGACCGGCAGTGTCGGTTTGGACGTGCGGGCCTGGCGCTGATTCTCTTCCCAGGAAACCCCCAGGCGATCATCGAGGGTCCGGGTCCACGGGCGTTGCGCGATATGTTGCAGGCGTTGCAGATCGACCTCGGCCATGGCTTCGGAGCCCAGGTTGCAGCGAGCGACGAAAGCGAAGTCGTCATCCAGTGCGGTCAATGTCGCGTCTCGCTGTTGTGCCAGGGAGGACGACTCGCCGCCGCTTGCCACAGCCTGCCAGTACTCGACCCAGGCGTCGCGCTTGAGCACTTCGAAGCGGGTGCGTATCTCGTGGATCCGGTCGTTCAGGGTTTCCAGTTTGGTGGCTTTGTCGACGACGTATTCAGGGGTGGTGACCTTGCCGCAATCGTGCAGCCAGGCGGCGATGTGCAGGGCTTCCCATTCATCCTCCGTGGGTTGATAGGCGCTGAACGCCGGTGCCTGGCTGGCGGCGGCGGCCTGGGCGAGCGTCAGGGTCAGGACCGGCACCCGCTGGCAATGGCCGCCGGTGTAGGGACTCTTGGCATCGATCGCGCCGGCCAGCAGTTGGATGAAGGCGTCCAGCAGTTGCTTTTGCTTGGCCTGCAGGCGCTGGCCCTCGATGCTCACGGTGGCGGCGCCGGACACGGCTTGCAGGAAGGCGATGCGATCGGGCTGGAGTTTTTCCAGGTCGGCTTCGGTGCCGCTGTCGGTGATCAGCAACACCAAGACGCCGACGGTTTCCTGGTGGCGATTGCGCAGGCGGATGCCGATCAGGTGGACCCGAGGCGAGTCCAGTGCCCGCAGGATGCCTTGCAGGTCGGCCGCCTGCTCGAAGCCCAGGGAGGTCACAAGATTGTCCGAGACGGCCAGTTGCTGGAGCCATTGCGGGCTGTCGCTAGCCTGTAGCTCATGACTGCGCAGCTTGAAGGCGTCGAGGTCCCTGGGGGTGCCATCGATCACCAGCCCATAGGGCTTGAGCCGATTTTCGTCGTTCTCACGCAGGTAGATCAGGCCGGCTTGGGCCTGGCCGATTTTCACGGTTTCGAACAACACCCGCTCCAGCAACGGGGCGAAGCGGGTTTCGGCGCGCAGGCTGGCGGTGATTTCAAAGAAACTTGCCAGGGTCTCTTTCATGCGCCCCATCGAGACGCTCAACTGATCGACTTCCAGCACCGGGGAGCGGCGGGACACCGGATAGTTGAAGTCAAAGCTGCGAATGGCGTCAGCTTCCTGCACCAGCTCGCGCAAGGGCTTAACCAGGATCCTGGATGTCAGCCAGCCCAGGGGCAGGCACAGCAGCAGGGTGGCGAGGGTGATGAGTGCGCCTTGCCAACGCATGCGATAAGCGTTGTCCAGCAGCTCGTCTTCAGGCACCAGTAACGCCAGTTCCAGGCCTTGGGGGCCGCCTTCCTGCATGTGGCTGCGCGAGACGATCCACTGGCGTCCGGCCGCTTCCAAGCGGGTCGTGTCAGCGTTGTCGTCGAGGACGGCGGCGACGGCCGGGCTGAGGTCGCGGGCCTTGATCAGTCGCGCTGACCGGGCGTCGGTGAGCAGCCGGTCGCTGTCGGGATAACCCACGGCATTGCCCTTGGGATCGAGCAATACGATCTCGGTGCCAGTGGTCACCTTGTGCTTGGCCAGGGTCTGGGACAGGGCCGCCAGGGTCAGGTCGGCGCCGATGACTGCCTGCTCGCCGCTACGCCGGGCCAGGGTGGTGCCGACGTTATGGGTCGAGAAAAAAACGTAGGGCTCGGTAGTGATCTGCTCGGTGCTGCCGGCGGCGCTGCGAAACCAGTCGCGGCTGCGCGGATCGTAGGTTTCGTCGGCCATGTCCCGGCGCTCGATGAGCGTCAGGGTCTCGTCGTAGAACAGCGACTCGGAATGAACCGGGCCTTGCTCGGTGTCTCGCTCCACGGTCCAGACCTGATAGGCCGCCCCGGTGGGTGCCAGCAGGGCGGTTTTCAGGGCGGGGGTGCGCAGTGGCCGGACCATCAAAAAATTGCCGCGCTGATCGCCCAGGTACAACGAAGCCAGGTTCGGGTTGTCCCGCAATGCCTGACTGAAAGGCACGAGCAGGGCCAGGCGTTGCGCCATCTGCGGTGTGCGTGTCGCCGGGTAGTCGGCCAGCAGGCTCAACAGGTGGCGGATGGGTTCGTAGGTGTCATACAAATCCAGGCGCACATCCTGTTCAATGCGGTTGAACAGTTTTTCACTGCTGGACAGGATGATTTGCGTGGTTTGCCGGTAATTGAAAATACCCAGCACCACGCCGGTCAACAGCAAAAGCAGGGTAAACATCACGCTGATATGGACGTGCAGGGGGAACCGGCGTTTGTCCGGACGCGGTGCGCTGGGCATTGCAGTCACTCCAAGTGTCAGGGGCGTTCTCGATGGGTGTTCCCGCGTGCAAGGGAAACCGATCGAGAACCCCCCAGGTACGCACTGCTGAGCGAATAGCATAGTAAATGCTGGGTTATTTTGCCTTGGCGATCTCCGTTTCCAGAGCCCACTCCAGGTCGCTCATGGCGCGGTCGAGGGCGTCGATGCAGTCGCTGATTCGTTCAGGTGCCTGTGCCTGATGACACGCCTGCTCCAATGCCTCGCACCGCTGGATCAGCGTGGTCGCCTGGACGATGCGGGCTACGCCTTTTATCTTGTGCGCCGTTTCGGTCAGCGCTTGCCGGTTTGCGTCCTGGGCGACGTCGAGCAACTCCTGGCGGTCCGAGCGACTGCTGCTGAGTAGTTCCGCCAGCAGGCGCCGGTTGGACGTAGGGTCGCCGCCGGTCAACGCCTGGAGGCTGTGCACGCTGAAAGCCGCCGGGCGACCGCTGGGTTTGACCGTCTTGATCCATTGGCTCAGGGCACTCAGGCTGATCGGTTTGAACAGGCAGTCATCCATTCCGGCGTCCTGGCAGCGTTGTTTTTCCTCCGGCTGGGCATTGGCGGTGAACCCCAGGAGGGTGCAGGGCGGCCGCCGCTGTTCGGACTCCTCGCGACGAATCGACCGGGCCAGTTCGTAACCGCTCATGATGGGCATGTTGCAATCGGCGATGACAAGATCGAAATGGCGTTTCTGCCAGACCTCGAGCCCGTGGGCACCATCATGGGCGACCTGGTAGTGATGGCCGAGGTATTCCAATTGCTGGGACATCAGCAGGCGATTGGCGGGGTGATCGTCCACGATCAGGACGTTCAAGGCGGCCTGGGCCGTTTCGATGACCGGTTCAAGTGGAACGCTAAGCGGCGCCGTTGACAGGACGGTGAGTTGCAGGCGGACCAGGACTTGGGTACCGAAGCCAGGTTGGCTGCTCATGTGCAGGCTACCGCCCATCATCCGGCATAGGTTACGACTGATCACCAGCCCCAGTCCCGCGCCTTTGCGGGCCATCCGACTGGTGTTATCGACCTGGGCAAAAGGTTCGAACAAGCGTTGCAGGTCGGCCGGACCGATGCCAATGCCGCTGTCGTTGACCTCCAGATGCATGTGCAGCACATCGTTCCGCTCGGTTGGCGACAGCCTTACCTTGACCACGACCTGGCCCTGCTCGGTGAATTTGAGGGCATTGCTGATCAGGTTCGACAGCACCTGCTTGAATCGCAAGGGGTCTATCAACACGTCAGGATTGCCCTCGGCGGTGTCGAACTGTAGCGACAACGCCAGGTTTTTCTGCCGGGCCACTCCCTCGAAGACCCGTATGACCGATTGCAGCAGGGCCCTGAGGTTGACGCGTTCGGGGGCCAGGCTCAAATGGCCGGATTCGATACGGGCGATGTCCAGGATGTCGCCTATCAGTTCGAGCATGCCGGAAGCCGACTCGTACGCGACTGCAATGGTCGAACGGTCCACGTGGCCTTTGTCGGCGTGTTTCAGGGCCAGCTCGAGCATGCCGATCACGGCGTTCATCGGGGTGCGGATTTCATGGCTCATGGTGGCCAGGAACGTGCTTTTGGCGCGGTTCGCGTCATCGGCCCGTTGCTTGGATGCGCGCAGTTCCTCGAACAGCTGCCGGCGTTCACTGATGTCGATCCAGCCGCCGATGATGCCTTGCACTTGCGCGGCGGAGTTTCGGTAGGGAAGGATCCAGTGATAGATCGTCAGTTTACGGTCGCCGATGTGCAGGGGACGGTCGACGATCAGGGCGGTACCTTCGGCCATGACGCGCTGGTAGTCCGCCTGGTATTCCTGCGCTTCGAAGGCGTTGCTCATGGAGCCGGGCATCGAGTCCTTGCCGATGATGTCTTCGCGCCTGGCGTTGAACGCTTCCAGGTAACTGTCGTTGCAGCTTTGCAGGATGCCGTTGCGATCCCTCACGTAAATAGGGTGGGGGGTGCCATTAAGCAGCGAATGCATGAATTCGAGTTGATCGTTGAGGGCCAGTTCAGCCCGTTGACGCTGCCTGATCTGGCGCTGCATGTAGGCGTTCCACGCCAGGGAAAGCAGCAACAACAGACCTACGCCCGCGACGACCTGGAAGAACAGGCGGTTATAGGTGCGCCAGGTGTGTTCCGAGGGAGAGACGTAACCGCGCCAGCGGTTGTTGATGACGCCCAGCTCGTCGGGGTCGATGCTGGTCAGGGCCTTGTCGAGGATGGCGTTCAACTCGCTGGCGTTTTTGGCCGTGGCCAGCGCGAACAGCGCCTGTTGGGTGCCCACCGTGCTGCTGATCTGCAACCTGTCCCGCCACGCATGGGAGGAAATGAAGTAGTTGGCCATCACCTGCGAGTGCACGCTGCCGTCGATCTGGCCATGAGCGAGCATGTCTACGGCGCGCAAGGGGCCGTCCGTTTCGATGATCTGGATGCTCGGGTACTGGCTGCGCAGCCATTCAATGACCGGATTACCCTTGGCGATCGCCACGCTGGCGTGGCCGAATTGATCCAGTGTGGTGGGCGTGTCGGACGGCTTGCGGGTCAATAGAACGAACGAGCTGTCGACGTAGGGACGGCTGAATTTCAACTGGCGTTGCCGTTCACTGCTGGGCAACAGTGCGGCGATCATGTCGGCTTGATCGTTCAGGACTGCGGCAATCATTTCACTGTCGTTCTGATGGCGCTGGATGTCCAGGCGCAGGCCGGTGCGCAACCGGATCAGTTCCAGCAGGTCGGCGCTGATGCCGCGAAAATCACCGTCCGAATCGAAGAAGGTGAAGGGGGCGGAGGTTTCGTTTACTGCCACCCGGACTACCGGATGCCGGGCCAGCCAGCGTTGCTCGCGGTCGGTCAGTTGTACCCGGTGGTCTGTGAGGTACAGGTCGCTGCCTGCGCTCCAGCGCTTGGAAATGGCCGCCTGTTCGGCGATGGGAACCTGGTTCAGCGTAGCGTTGATGATGTCCAGCAGACGGGTATCGCCACGGCGTACGGCGAAACCGAATCCATAGGATTCATGTTTGCCGAAGCTGGCCATACGGATATTGCTCAAGTAACCCTTGCTGATCATGTAGTGGGTGGACAGGGTATCGCCGAGAAATACATCGGCCTGGCCAAAGGCGACAGCGTTGATGGCGTTCTGGTAGGACGGATAGGTGGTGATGATTGCCTTGGGGTAGAGTTTTTCGATTTCCCGCAAGGGCAGGTAGTGATAGACCATACTCAGCCGCAACCCCTTGAGGTCTTCATTCAGGGATCGGCTTTCATTCGTTCGGGTGACGAGCACGGGTTGGTCCACTGCGTATGGCGTCGAGAGCGCAATGTCGGGGTCGCGGGCCTCGAAACCGTTGGCGGTGCCCAGCATATCGATTTTCCCATCCTTGAGCGCCGCCATGGCTGCCTCACGGGAAGCGAAACGCAGGACACTCATGGGCAGGCCGGTGGCCTTGGCGAGGATGTTGGCATAGTCGGCGGTCAGGCCCTCGTAGTCGCGTCCGCTGGCGGAGAGATCGAAGGGCGGGTAATCCGGTGCGGAAGTTCCCAGGACCAGTTCCTGCCGGCTTTTTAGCCAGGCGCGGTGGACATCATCGAGCTTGATCTCGGCCTGAGCCATGGACGAACGCCCTAGCAGCGTGTACTGCGCGGGCGCATCCGGCGTCGCCGCGAGCACTCCTGTATATAACGCTGCGCTGATCAGCAGGAGGCATTCGGTTATGCGTCTGAGCATCCTGTTTTCTCACACCAGCGCGTTGCGCTTCGCCATTTCAATCAGCTCGACCAGGGACTTGACCTTGAGTTTCTGCATCAGGCGCTTTTTATAAGTGCTGACGGTTTTATTGCTGAGAAACATCCCCTTGGCTATTTCCTTGTTGGTCCGGCCTTGGGCAAAAAGTTGCAGTACCATCAGTTCCCGATCATTGACGCTTTTGAACAGGTCCAGCTCTATGCTGCGCGGGTCATCCGGGCGTACCGGGTTCAGCGCCTGGCTGGGAAAGTAGTTATAGCCGGACAATACCGCTTTGATCGCGCTGACAAGTTCGCTGAGGTCTTCCTGTTTGCACACGTAACCAGAGGCGCCGGATTGCATGCATCGGATACCAAAGAGCGTCGGCGATTGTGCCGTGAGCACCAGTGTCTTGAGCGGCGTGGTCATGGCGTTGAAGCGCGACAGAATTTCCAGCCCGTCAAGTTTGGGGATGCTGATGTCCAGGATAACCAGGTCTGGCATGCATTCGCGCACCATTTGCATCGCGTCGACGCCGTTGTCAGTTTCTCCTACGACCTTATAGCCCTCATGTTCCAGGAGCATGCGAACGGCGAGGCGGATGACCGGATGATCGTCGACAATGAAAACGGAGTTCATGAATAAATTACCCTGCGAACTTGAATAAAGCGCGCACCTTAGCCCACTTACAGCCGGGGCCGTACGAAGAGACGGGCATGCAACTTCAATTTCAGAAGTTTCCTACAAAAAAAGAGGCAAGATATTACGGTGTAATCGGTTTTTTAGTAGGTGGATGACAATAAGAGGGGAGATGTTGGCGGTGTGTGGAAGGATATTTCTTTGAATGTGTTGTTTGTGCAAACAAAGGACGCGCTTTAACCAAGATTTGTGTAAGCCATACATTTATTTATCTACTTAAAACTCCTTGTGGGGTGGTGCTACAAAATCCACATGCACCGCCAATCCCCTGCGGGAGCGAGCTTGCTCGCGATGGCGGTGGATCTGTGTGCATCGATGTAGGATGTGCCAGGGTATATTTTATTGGCGCGTGCGGCCGGTCATCTCCTGGGCCATTTCGCTGGCATAGCTGTCAGTCATGCCGGCGATGAAGTCGATCATTCGCAGGAATGCGCCATGCAAAGGGCCGTTGGGATCTGGCGCATTGTTCCCCAGCAGGTCGAGGATGCGCCGATTCTTGAACGAAGGCGTGCGGCCACCGTGCTGTTCGAGGGCGGCGCCGCAAAAGCCGTTGAGCAGGATTTCCAACGTGGTGTAGGCGCCGATCTCATGCAGGGTCTTGCGCTTGTCCTGGAAGATTTTCCGGCGCGCCATGTCCTTGGCATTCAACACGCAGCGTTTTGCCGGGCCGTGCATATGCTCCACCAGGTCCCCTGGCAGCGTGCCGGCAAGCAACGCTTCCTGCTGCTCGACAAACGCCCGGGCGGCGGCGTTGGTCAGGTGTTCGATGGCTTTGCCCCGCAGGATCGCCAGTTTGCGCCGTCGCGAGTCCAGTGGCCCCAGTTGCCGGTAGGTGTCCGGAAGATCGTCGCCCACCAGGTCCAGGAGCAGCGATTCCACCTGTGGGTATTCCAGCAGATCCATCTCCACGCCGTCTTCCAGGTCGATCAGCGCATAGCAGATGTCATCGGCGGCCTCCATCAGGTAAACCAGCGGATGCCGTGCCCAGCGTTGATCCTCGATCTGTGGCAAACCCAGTTTATGGGCGATCTGTTCCAACAGTGGCAGTTCGCTCTGGTAGCAACCGAACTTATGCTTCTTGTAGCCCAGGGAATCGGCGTGGCGGGCAGTCCAGGGGTATTTCAGGTACGTGCCGAGGGTGGC
The DNA here is from genome assembly GCF_054671965.1 of Pseudomonas sp. H3_A02. Lineage (NCBI taxonomy): Bacteria > Pseudomonadati > Pseudomonadota > Gammaproteobacteria > Pseudomonadales > Pseudomonadaceae > Pseudomonas > Pseudomonas sp. H3_A02. The sequence goes on along the minus strand of NZ_CP162807.1, from coordinate 5,822,166 downwards.
ATAGGTCAGCCGGGTTCCGCCGTCGAACTGGTGGTATTCAAGTTGGGTGAGGACGCGGAAGCCTTGGGCGTTGCCTTCGAAATTGAGGAAGTCGTTGCGCTCGGCTTCGCTCATCGCATCAAGCCAACCACGCCCGGCGGCCTGCTGGAACCAATAACGAATGGCGTCCTCGCCGGAATGACCGAACGGCGGGTTGCCAATGTCGTGTGCCAGGCAAGCCGATTGCACCACCATGCCCAGGTCGCTTGGCTCGCACCAGTCGGGTAGGGCATTGCGGATGGTTTCTCCCACGCGCATGCCCAGGGAGCGCCCGACGCAACTGACTTCCAGGGAATGGGTCAGGCGCGTGTGGATGTGGTCGTTGCTGGAAACCGGATGCACTTGCGTCTTGCGCCCGAGGCGGCGGAAGGCACCGGAAAAGATGATGCGGTCGTGGTCTTTGTGGAAGGGACTACGGCCCAGTTCTTGCGGGCTATGCAGCGGTTTTCCGAGACGTTCGCGAGTCAGCAGGGTATGCCAATCCAAGGCCGGTTGCTCCGTTCGATGATGTCGATGCCCTAGCTTCCCGGTTCGTGGGTCGCCCTGCAAGGCTTATGCGGGTAGGAGCTGCCGAAGGCTGCGATCTTTTCGTTCACTCAGGATTCAATTGGCTGGGACAAGATCGCAGCCCCGTTGCACTCGACAGCTCCTACACAGCGCTTGCTCCACGATCCCTTCAGGGTTTGCGCAGGTCCTTGGCCAGCTTGACCAGCGGCAGCAATGTCGTTGCCAGGCGGATCAGGCCAGTTAAACCACCGCCACCGCCATGGCGGGTCCGTTTTCCGGTTAGGAAACCGAGCAGGGACACCGCCGCTACGCCCCACAGTGGCGCATGCTTGATGCCGAAACCTTCGTGCCAGCTTTGCGTCAAGCCGCGCACCCGTTGCAAGGGCTGCAGCAATTGGCGCGTCTCCTGGCGGATTTCCTGGCGGTGCATTTCCATGCGCAGGCGCACCAGTGCCTTGCGCATTTCCTGTCGTGTCCGGGCTTGAGGGATATCAGGCAGGCTCATGGCAGCAGGCGCTCCCGGTCATTGGCCAGTTCTTCGAGGGTGGCGTTGAAAGGGGAGGACTCGTCGTAGATCGCTGCCTTGAGCCGCAGACCGCAGAACAGCGCCGCCAGCAGATAAAACAAGCACAGGCCGATAATGCCCGACAGACGATAGGTGTCCCAGACCAGGATCAGCACCAGCGCCGAAAGCCCGACCAGCAGCAGCAAGCCGAACACCAGTGCAAGACCGGCGAACAGCAGGAGGCTGACGGTGCGGGCCTTCTGTTCCTGCAACTCCATGCCGAACAATTCGACGTGGCTGTGTAGCAAGCCAAGAAACGCCGCGCCCAGGCGGCGTGCTGTAGGTTGTGTGCCCGCTTCGGACGAGCCGGATTCGTCGATACCCATGATCAGCGCCGTGTCGCCAGCAGACCGATCAGAAAACCAACGCCCGCGGCAATGCCTACCGATTGCCAAGGGTTGGCCTGTACATATTCCTCAGTGGCGACTACCGCAGCCTGGCCACGTTCGCGCATGGAGTCTTCAGTCAGCTTGAGCGTCTCGCGGGCGCGCAGGAGGGTTTCGTGGATCTGGCTGCGCAGCGCATCGGCTTGATCGCCTGCCAGCGTCGCGGTGTGATCGAGCAAGCGCTCCGTGTCGCTGACCAGCGTCTGGAAATCTTCCATCAGGATGTCTTGAGCAGTCTTTGCCTGGGTTCTGGCCATGGGTGAATCTCCGTAAGTGACGTCTGAAGCGTTCGAGTATGAGCCTTGCTGGAAGGTTCAGTGAAAGTGACTGGTACAACTTTTGCTCACGCATCTGCCATGTACTGGTGCGTCAGCCTGCGCCAGTGCGCTGAAGCTGGGCGCAAGCCCGCAAAACCTTAACCCAAATAATCAAAACCCGCGAAGCAGCTCCAAGCGGGGCTTCGTTTTGCCCGTTGTGGCGCACCAAAGCGGTTCGTTGGCCTGCGTTCGGCCGACGAATCGTTTCAACTTGGTGCGCTTGTGGGGTGGATGAGCCGGTTTGGTGCTTTTTTCAACTTTTTCAGGTCTGCCAACCCATGGAAAATATGCAAAGTGCCGTGGACAGTCTGGTCCACAGCTCCAACACGCTGTTCATCCTGCTCGGCGCCGTCATGGTCCTGGCCATGCATGCCGGCTTCGCCTTTCTTGAGGTGGGAACGGTCCGGCAAAAAAACCAGGTCAATGCGCTGTCGAAGATCCTCAGCGATTTCGCGGTCTCGACCCTGGCCTATTTCTTTGTAGGCTACTGGATTTCCTACGGTGTGACCTTCCTGCAGCCAGCGGCGGTGCTCAGCACCGATCATGGCTACAGCCTGGTGAAGTTCTTCTTCCTGTTGACCTTTGCCGCCGCGATCCCGGCCATCATTTCCGGCGGTATTGCCGAGCGTGCGCGGTTCGCCCCGCAGTTGTGCGCCACAGTGCTGATCGTGGCGTTTGTCTATCCGTTCTTCGAAGGCTTGGTCTGGAACGGCAATTTCGGCCTGCAGGCCTGGCTGCAAGCCCGGTTCGGCGCCAGTTTCCATGACTTCGCCGGCTCTGTGGTGGTGCATGCCATGGGCGGTTGGCTGGCGTTGGCCGCGGTGCTTTTGCTCGGCCCCCGCAATGGCCGCTACCGGGACGGTCGCCTGGTGGCGTTCGCGCCTTCGAGCATTCCATTCCTGGCCTTGGGCTCGTGGATCCTGATTGTCGGCTGGTTCGGGTTCAACGTGATGAGTGCCCAGACCCTGCCTGGGGTGAGCGGGCTGGTGGCGGTCAATTCGTTGATGGCCATGGTAGGCGGTACCGTGGCGGCCTTGATTGTCGGGCGCAATGACCCAGGCTTCCTGCATAACGGCCCGCTGGCCGGGCTGGTGGCGGTCTGTGCCGGTTCCGACCTGATGCACCCGGTGGGTGCGCTGGCCACGGGTGCCATTGCCGGTGCTTTGTTTGTCTGGTGCTTCACGGCGGCTCAGGGCAAGTGGAAGATCGACGATGTACTCGGCGTCTGGCCGCTGCACGGGCTGTGCGGCGTCTGGGGTGGCATTGCCTGTGGCATCTTTGGCCAGGGTGCCCTCGGCGGTCTGGGTGGGGTTAGCCTGATCAGCCAGTTGATTGGCACTGCACTGGGTGTTGTCGTCGCCCTGGCTGGCGGGTTTGCGGTCTATGGCGCGATCAAGGCCGTGCTGGGACTGCGCTTGAGCCAGGAAGAAGAGTATTACGGTGCCGACCTGTCGATTCACAAGATCGGCGCAGTCAGCCAGGACTGATCGGCGCACTAAGGTTCCTTGTCCTGGTTGCCCGGGTAAAAACCATGGAGCAGGCGATAACGGTCGTGACGAACCTGATCCACATGATGCCGGACTTGCTGCTCGGGCAGGCCGAGCATGATCAGGGCGTGGGACGCCAGCATCAGGCTCGATTCCAGCAGCTCCGGGACCACTTCGCTGGCCCCGGCTGCCTGTAACTCGGCCAATTGGCTGTCGTCACGGGTGCGCACCAGGATCGGCACCTGTTGGTTGACCCGTCGGGCCGCCTTGAGCACGGTGATGGCGATGTCGGTCTTGTCCACTGCGATCACCAACAGCCTGGCGCGGCTCAAGCCAACGGCGGTGAGCAGGTCACCCCGTCGCGAATCGCCGTAATGCACGCAGTTTTCCCCGACGGTGGCTTCCTGGATGATCACCGGGTCGTCATCCAGGGCGACGAACGCCTGGCCTTCGCGGCGCAGGAAGCGCCCTATGGACTGGCCGACGCGACCGTAGCCGCAAATCACCACGTGATCCGACAAGCCGGCATTGAGTGCGCTGATCTGCTCCAGTTGCGCCTCTTCGTTGGGTTTGCGATGCAGGCGCGCGGCGATGCGTGGCGCCGCGCGCAGCAACAGCGGGGTCAGCAGCATCGAGCAGAATGTCGCGGCCAGCAGCAGGCCGCTGATGTCGGCGGGCATGAGACGGTTCTGCTGCATCAGCGCCATCAAGGCAAAACAGAATTCGCCGCCCTGGGCCAGGGCCAGGCCACTGCGCCAGGCGGTTTCCCCATCACTGCCGCGCCATTTCACCAGGGCGGCGACCACGCAACCCTTGATAAGCATCAAGCCGAGGGTCAATCCCAGGATCAGCAGGCCGTCATCGAGGAACAGCTGCAGATCGATCAGCATGCCGATGCTGACGAAAAACAGCCCCAGCAGGATGTCGCGGAACGGGCGTATGTCGGCTTCGATCTGATGGCGGTAGTGGCTTTCCCCCAGCAACATGCCTGCCAGGAAAGCCCCCAGGGCCGGCGACAAGCCGAGCAGGTGGGTCAGCCATGCCGTCAGCAATACGATCACCAGGGCCAGCAGCACGAACAATTCTGCGGAGCGGGACGCCGCTACCTCATGGAACAGCCGGGGCAACAGCAGCCGGCTGGCCAGCAGCAGGCCCCCGAACAACACCAGGGTCTTGCCCAGGGTCAGTGGTAGCGCCCAGTACCACGGGTGCTCGCTGCTGCCGGCGAAGACCGGCACCAGGGTCAACAGCAGCACTGCGACGACGTCCTGGAACAACAACACACCGATGGCGTTCTGGCCGTGGCTGCTGAAGATCTCGCCCAGGCTGGTCAACTCCTTGCTGACAATGGCGGTGGAGGACAAGGCCAGCCCCGCACCGAGCAGCAACGCGGCGATCACCGGTGCGCCGCACACGGCCAGCAATCCCGCCAGTAGCGCTCCCGAGCACAACACCTGCAGGCTGCCGAGGCCGAACACGACCCGACGCAGCTCGAGCATTTTCGACAGGGAAAACTCCAGTCCCAACGAGAACAACAGGAACACCACCCCGAGCTCGGCCAGGTCTGGCAGTTCTTCGCTGTCGTTGACCCAGTCCAGCGCGGTCGGCCCCACCGCCAGCCCGACGCAGAGATAGCCCAGCACGGGGGGCAGGCGCAGCCGCCGGAACAGGGCGATGACCACCAGGGACGAAGCAAGGATGATCAGCAGGTTGGCAAACAAGGGGAACTCCGTTTCAAGGCTACAACGCACAGCGTAGAGGGGAAACCGTGACAAGCGTCGCTGGAAAAGCATTTATGTTCAGTGATTTGCATCAGCGTTTTACCGAAACACCCTGAAGCGAGCCAGTGACTCGACGGTTTTCCGAGGCGGGCCTAGAATGACCGTCTATCTTTTTAGGGTCTACCCGCCATGCTTCCTGAATGCCAGTTGTTCGGCACCCTGGGGTGTCATCTTTGCGAAGTCGCCGAAGCTGAACTGATGCCTTTCGTCGAACATGGATTGTTGGTGGAGCTGGTGGATATCGCCGAGGACGAGACCTTTTTCGAAGCCTATGAGTTACGTATCCCGGTCCTGCGCAGGATCGATACTGGTGCTGAGCTGGACTGGCCTTTCGGCGCCGAACAGATCGTGACCTTTCTCCGCTGAGTGGCTCGTCCGTCAGTTTCTGATACTGCGGTTGGCGAAAATAGCCTGCTTCGGTTACTGTATGTTCATACAGTTATCTGGAGTGCATCCCTTGGTCAATGTCGAACAACTGAAAAGCAGCGTAAACAGGATGTCCGCGGACGTTGTGCGTGAGGCGGTCCTGGAGCTGCGCCTGGATGGCTTGGTGACCGAAGGCAAGACACCGTTCAATAAACTGCATTTCAACACCTGTTTCGCCGAGATCGAAGCGTTGTTCCAGCGTGCCGGCTATCACAAGCAGTTGGATGTGGTGGGTTACCAGGGCTTGCTGTACGCGCTGTACGATCCAGGTCGCTGGGAGGCGGTGGAAGTGCTGCGCTGGTTGAAGGAGTTCACCGAAGCGGCTGCCAAATCGACGTCAGTCACGGCGTGAAGCAATCATCGCTGGGCTGACCGATGCGACTGTCGGATAATGCCGCCCTGTAAAACGCCCAAGAGTTTTCAATGTCCGGTTCATTGTTTTCCGCCGCTCATCATCAGGCCAGTACGCTGTATCTGCCGCCCGGTTCCTGGTCGACGGTGCTGGAGTGCTTGTGCGAGCATTTCAGCGCCATCAGTCGCGAGCAGTGGCTGGACCGGATCGCCCGGGGACGGGTATTGGACGGGGAGGGCAAGGCCATCCCTGTCGACTTGCCGTACCGTGAAGGCCTGCGCATCCACTACTTCCGTGAAGTGCCCGACGAGAAGCCGATTCCGGTGGTGGAGTCGATCCTGTACGCTGACGAGCATCTGGTGGTGGCAGACAAACCGCATTTCCTGCCTGTCACCCCGGCGGGCGAATACGTCGAACAAACCTTGCTGCGACGGCTGATCCGGCGGCTGGACAACCCGCATCTGGTGCCCTTGCACCGCATCGATCGGCATACGGCTGGGCTGGTGTTGTTTTCGGCCAACCCGAATACCCGCTCGGCGTATCAGTCGTTATTTCCGACGCGGCGGATCGAGAAACGCTACCAGGCCATTGCCCGCGCGTTGCCTGGGTTGACCTTTCCGCGAGTACATAAAAGCCGAATGATCGATGGCGAACCGTTCTTCCGAATGCAGGAAGGGCCGGGCGAGCCCAATACCGAAACGGCCATCGAAGTGCTGGAAAGGAATGGCGAGTTGTGGCGTTATGGTTTGTATCCGGTGACGGGTAAGAAGCATCAGTTGCGGGTTCACATGAATGCCCTTGGGGCGGGGATCTGCAACGATCCGTTTTATCCTGATGTGCTTCGGGATGTTGAGGATGATTACTCCAATCCGCTAAAGCTGCTGGCTCAGGGGTTGCGTTTTGTCGATCCGGTTACGGGGCAGGAGCGGGTGTTCGAGAGTGGTATTTCGTTGCAGTGGTAGTTTTTGTTTAGGGTAGGGTGTGTATATCCGTTATTTAGGTAACGGCCGCTTATGGTTCCGCTTTTACAGCGGGTCACTTTTGGAAGAGCGCCAAAAGTAACCAAAAACGCTTTGCCCCACCACTTGGTGCCTCGCTCAGGCTCGGCATGCCCTCACTCCGGCATTGCTCCGTGGGCCCTTCGCGGCGGCCCACGGAGCAATGCCTTCGTTCAGGCATGCCGAGCCTAAGCGAGGCACCGAGTGGTGGGGCAAAAGCGTTTTGCTTACTTTTGCGCTTTTCAAAAGTGAGCCGCTGTAAGAGCGGAACCGCCAGTGGCCGTTACCGAAGAAACGGATATACACCCAAAACTCAAAACCCAAGCCCAAAAAAAAACCGGCGCTTCCCTCTTCAGGAAGCGCCGGTTTTTCCAGCAACATCGGGCAGCAACGCTACAGATTACAAATCCTTAACGGTACGAACCTGATCCTTGTTCACGCGAGTCTGCTTGCCATCCAGTTGCTCGAATTCGTAGAAGCCGCTTTCTTCATCGTAATGGGGGGTATCGACGGCCTGGATTTCGCGACCGTCATTCAAGGTGATCACTGTTGGCGAAGCGCACCCGGCAAGGGTGGCGAGGCCCAGAGCGAGCATGAACGTGGCGAGGGTCCGTTGTGTCATGGTGTTTCTCCGAAATGGATTCTTCAAGTTACTGACCTTCAGACGTATACATTGCGCGCAAGTTCCTGGCTAGTGTCAATCTGACACGCCTTTATGTCGGGCCAGTAACTCCGGGGTGTTCAGATTGGCCAGCCGCGGATCGTCGGCAGGGCACTGCAAGGCAATGGCGTGCAGCGCGCGCATGATGCGACCGGGGCTGCGTTCGCCTTCGCTCCAGGCCTGTTCGAAGCGTGCTGCCAGGGTTAACGGAATGACGCACAGCAGCGGCTCCCAATGCTCGCCGTGCCGCACCATCAATGGTTGATCAGGGTGCTGGCTGGCCGTTTTGCGCATGTTGTCGAGCAGGCTCGCGTCGATCTGCGGCACGTCGCACGGCAGCACCAGCAAATACGGATGCCTCGCTGCCTTGAGACCCGCCCGGATGCCCGCCAGCGGCCCGGGAAAGTCGCCTTCCTCGTCATGCACCAACTGATCGGCATACGCTGCATAACGTTGCGCATTGCGGTTGCAGGAAATGATCAGGTCATCGCTCATGGCGCGGGTCTGGCGATGGAGATGAGCAATCAGCGGTTCGCCTTGCCACTGCACCAGGCCTTTGTCCTGGCCGCCCATGCGTTGCCCACGCCCACCCGCCAAGAGCAGAATGGAGCAGGATGGCAGCGGCGTGTTCGAGGTCATGGCGTGTCTCCGCACGGGCTAAAAAATGAAGCGCTGTGATATAACACCGGGCTGTTTCCTTCACAACTGGACGAGCCTATGAAAGCCAAGGCTGATGTACCTTTCGTGCCGCTCAATATCGCGGTGCTGACAGTCAGCGACACCCGTACCCTGGAAACCGATACGTCCGGGCAGGTCTTTGTCGATCGGCTCACGGCGGCCGGTCACAACCTGGCGGCGCGGGTCCTGCTCAAAGATGATTTGTACAAGATCCGCGCGCAAGTCGCGACCTGGATTGCCGAGGACGTGGTGCAAGTGGTGCTGATCACCGGCGGCACCGGTTTCACGGGGCGTGACAGCACGCCGGAAGCGGTCACGTGTCTGCTGGACAAGCAGGTCGACGGGTTCGGCGAGTTGTTCCGGCAGATATCCGTGGCTGACATCGGCACTTCCACTGTGCAGTCCCGTGCGTTGGCCGGCCTGGCCAATGGCACGCTCGTATGTTGCCTGCCAGGGTCGACCAATGCGGTGCGTACCGGATGGGATGGGATCCTGGCCGAACAATTGGATGTACGGCATCGACCGTGCAACTTCGTGGCCCATTTGAAACAGGCTGCTCCTTGTGAATCCCGTGGGTAAACCGGGCAAGGCCGGTGCCTTGATGGCCGTTGAGGTGGCGTTGGAGCGGCTGCTCGAGATGGCGGCGAGTACACCGATTGTCCAGCGCGAGCATTTGCCTTTGGCCGCGGCGTCAGGGCGAGTGCTTGCCGAGGATCTGGTCTCGACCCTTGATCTACCGCCATGGCCCAACAGCGCCATGGACGGTTATGCCTTGCGGCTGGCGGACTGGAACGGCGAGCCGTTGGTGGTCAGCCAGCGGATTTTTGCCGGGCAGGCGCCGGAGCCGCTGGCCGCTGGCACGTGTGCGCGGATCTTCACGGGGGCGCCAGTCCCTGCCGGCGCCGATTGCGTCGAGATGCAGGAAAACACCGTGGTTGAAAGCGATCAACGGGTGCGGTTTACCGAGCCCATGGTCGGTGGGCAGAACATTCGTCCTCAAGGACAGGAGACCACCGTTGGGGAGCAAGTCCTTTGCGCCGGTACTCGCCTGGGGCCGATCGAGCTGGGCTTGGCGGCATCCTTGGGCTGTGCGTCGCTGGACGTGGTGCGCAAGGTCCGCGTCGCCGTGCTGTCCACGGGTGATGAGCTGGTCGAGCCCGGGCAGGCATTGGGTCCCGGCCAGATCTATAACAGCAACCGCGTGTTGCTGTGCGGCTGGCTGCAACGCCTGGGCTGTGAGGTGGTTGACGCAGGTATCCTGCCCGACGATTTGTCGGCCACCCGCGAGCGCCTGGCACAGTTGTCGGATGTCGATCTGATCCTGTCCACTGGAGGGGTATCGGTGGGGGAGGCGGACTTCCTGGGCATCGCCTTGCGCGAGGACGGTGAATTGGCGCTGTGGAAACTCGCCATCAAACCGGGTAAACCGCTGACGTTCGGGCATTACCGTGGCGTGCCAGTCATAGGCTTGCCTGGAAATCCCGCTTCGACCCTCGTGACGTTCGCGCTGCTGGCACGACCTTACCTATTGAGACGCCAAGGCGTTCAGTCGGTGGCGCCGCTCAAGTTCAAGGTGCCGGCCGGTTTCGCCTGGCCAAAGGCGGGCAGTCGACGAGAATACCTGCGAGGTCGTATGGAGAATGGCCGAGCGATCATCTACCGAAATCAGAGCTCGGGTGTCCTGCGCAGCGCGGCCTGGGCCGAAGGGCTGGTCGAAGTGCTCGAGGGACAGACGCTGGTGGAGGGCGACGAGGTGGGCTTCATCCCCTTGAGCGAAGTCCTGGGCTAGTACCCTGGCAGGTGTTCTCCGGCCCGAGTTGAACGCTCGGGCCTTTGCGCGCCTCACCTTTATCGCGTGAGCAGCATCACCAACTGATCGAATCGATTGTTGGCAATCCAGCCCAGCAGGCCGAGCACCACCGCCGCGGCCCCAGCCGAATAGGCCAGCCGGTGGCGGATCACCCTGACGTCGGTGCGAATTTCATCCATGTCTTTGCGGATGTATTTGAGGTGGGTTTCCAGTTCAACGACGCGCGGTTCCAAATCAATTCCTCCAACGGGATTACTGCAACTTTTGCATTCGTTTCGAGTATCGGCCCGCCCGCTTCCAAAGGGTGCGAGCTGCCGGGGCGACAGTTTGTATTCACGGTTATGCATGGGACGGTCCATCCCCTTGGGCATAACTGTTCGAGCGACTGATCCGGCCCCTGCGGGCCGTGACGTATCCATCCATGGGAGAATGCTTCCTTGTGTGATGAGGGTTTAAGCGATCCAGCAAACATGAAGCCAAGGTGTCTCAATACCGCTGGAGGGTCAATTGAGCTGATTCGCCAGATCTTGTAAGAAAACTCTTCGAATCAGGGCGTGTCGATCGGGCGAGTCGTCCTGCTCTGTTAATAAATTGAGATGCGTCGGGCTTTTTCGCTCGAATGGGTGGTCCCATGCCTGAACCTTCCAATGACGGAGACCACGATGAGCAAAGGCAAGGCGCTGTTGATTCTGCATGGCAAGCAAGCGCTCAACGAAGAGGTTCGCTCGGCAGTGATGCTCAAGCGCGAACAGGGCTGGGAGCTGGCGGTACGGTTGACCTGGGAAGCCGGTGATGCCCAGCGATGCGTCGATGAAGCCCTGGATGCTGGTTATACCCGACTGATCGCCGGCGGCGGTGATGGAACCTTGCGTGATATCGCCGAAGCGATCGCCCTCAAGTCCAGCGATGCCAGTCTGGTACTGCTGCCGCTGGGCACGGCCAACGATTTCGCCCGGGCGGCCGGTGTTCCGTTGGAGCCTGCGCAGGCCCTGGATCTATTGGACGTTGCGCCGCAGGCCGTTGATGTGGGCGAAGTCGGCGGGCGGATTTTCCTGAACATGGCCACCGGTGGTTTTGGCAGCCAGGTGACGGCGAACACCTCCGAGGATCTCAAGAAGGTCTTGGGCGGTGCCGCCTACCTGTTCACGGGCCTGTCGCGATTCAGTGAGCTGAGTGCCGCCTATGGTGAGTTGCAGGGCCCCGATTTTCACTGGCAGGGCGATTTGCTCGCGCTGGGCATCGGGAATGGCCGGCAGGCGGGGGGAGGCCATGTGCTGTGCCCGGAGGCGTTGGCGGATGATGGGTTGCTGGACATCAGCATCCTGCCGGCGCCCCAGGAAGTGGTCAGTACCTTGAAGGACTTGCTCGCTGGCGGCCTGGGCATCGACAACATGTTTGTCCGCGCGCGCTTGCCGTGGGTGGAAATCAAGGTCGCTCAAGGCCTGGACATCAATCTCGATGGCGAACCGTTGCAGGTCGGCACCCTGCGCTTCACTGTCCGCCCGAAGGCGCTGCGGCTGCACCTGCCATCCGATTCGCCGCTGTTGGGCGGCGCGACGGTGCTCAGTCATCCAGGCTGATGATTTGCTCGCGCACCGCGAACAGCACAAGGCCGGCCACGTCATGGATCTGCAAGCGCTTCATGACTTGCGCCCGGTGGGTTTCCACGGTCTTGACGCTCAGGTTCAGGCCGTTGGCAATTTCCCGAGTGGACTTGCCACGCACGATCAGCCGCAGAATTTCCAACTGGCGTGCCGTCAGGTTATGGGTCTGGGCAGGGCCCGGCTGATGTTTCTGGACGCGGGTCAGTGCCTGGTTGATCACCGTGTGAGCGATGGCAGGGCTCAGGTAGCGTTCGTCATTGCGCAGCGCTTCCAAGGCGTGTTTCAGCTCGGTGGCGGTGGTGTCCTTGAGCAGGTAGCCATGGGCGCCTGATTCGAGCGCCTGCATGATCAGTGTCGGATCCGTATGCATCGACAGGATCATCACCTTGCTGTGAGGTCGTACCCGCTTGAGCTGTTGCAAGGCATCCAGGCCGCTGGTGTCCTTCATGGAAATGTCCAGCAGCACGATGTCGGGGTTCAGCCGCTCGACCAACTCCACCAATTGCGTGCCGTCATTGGCTTCGCCGATCACGGCATAGCCTGGGATATCCATGACCAGGGCGCGTACGCCGGCCCTGATCAGGGAGTGGTCATCTACCAGAAGCAAATTACAAATCAAAGGAGAACCTTATTCTTACTGGCTCGTTCCAGGGCGCGCGGTGCCCAGGGGAAGCGTGCTTCGATGTGCGTGCCTTTGCCGGCCTCGCTCATGATCTTGAGGGTACCGCCCAATTGTTCGACCCGCTCCAACATGCCGGCCATGCCTCGTTGACCTTCGCGAGCGGGGTGGCTGGCCGGGACAAATCCCTGGCCATCGTCGCTGATCACCAGGGTCAGGCCGTCGGGCAGGCGTTGCAGGCGTACCAGCAGGTTCGTCGCCCGGGCATGGCGCAATATATTGGTGACTGCTTCCTGGGTGATCCGGAACACCGCGACCGACATCTCCTCCGGGATCCCCGTCATGCGCTGTTGGCAATCGAGGCTCCACTTCACCGGGACGTTGGCCAGGGTCTTGAGCAGGTGCGCCCGCAGGCTGGCCTCAAGCCCGAGGCTGGCCAGTTCTCTGGGGTTGAGAATCGCCGATACGTCGCGGACCTTGTTGAGGGTTTCGTCCAGGGTCTCGCACAAGAGCGCGCACTGACCTTGCAATTCCTCTGGCATCCGCCGCTTGAGCCATTCGCCTTGCAGTTTCGCCGCGGTCAGCAACTGGCCAATGTCGTCGTGCAGTTCGCGGCTGAGTCGATGGCGCTCATTCTCCTGGACCTCGAGCAACCGGTCGGCCAGCTCCTGGGGCTGGAATTTGATGGATTTGCGCGACAATCGATGGTGGATCCAGACACAGCTCAAGGCCGCGACATTCAGGGCCAGCAGGACCAACGGCACCGTGTCGGCGTACAGGTAGGTGAGCAGGCAGCCGAAGGTCGAGCAGATGCACAATAATAAGGTGAAGCGACGGGCGTTTTCTCGGGAGGGAGGCCAGGTGATGAATGACTTGAGGCTGGCGTGCATAGCGGATGGAGCCAATGAATGTTCGCTGCGGGCAGGCCGGTCAGCGCATCTGACAGGCCGGGTCGGGTAAACGTTTCAGGTCGAAGGCGGCTTCGGTTGGCGGCTTTTATGACGCTGTCTTGAAGTGGCTGACGCGGGAGATAGTACCACTTCGCCTATCGTTGGTCGCGCTCGGCATGGAGCCGTGAAAGCGCTAGGGAGCAGGCACATCGCCATCGTATCAGGCTTGTTTCTGGGGATAAGACACCAACGCCAGCGGACGCGACGCGGCCAATGCCTGGCCGGGACTCTGACCCACCTGGAAAGCGAATGCCTCGATCAAGGACGTCTGTTCGCTGCTGTCCAGGCCCAACTGGCCAGTGGTGTGATCGACCAGTTCCAATTGCCAAGCCATCAGGGTGAAGCAATCCTTCAACGCGTCCAGGGCCTGATCATGCAACTCCATGTGGTTTTGCGCATGGCTGAGCAAGCCATGGATATGCAGGGAAAACTCCGAAACGGCTTCCAGCGCCAGGGCATTGGCCTTGTTTGCCAGTTTCAGCAAAGTGCTGAGCATGCAGTCGATGGCGTCCTTGTCATTGTTGATCAATTGCAGATGGCTCAGGCATTCCTCCGACTTGGCCAGCAGTGTCTCGGCCTCGATCAGAAATTCGGGAAGACGTTGATTCCAGTTCCTACGATCGTTCGGCATGCTTATCTCCACAACATCATGTCAGGCGAAAGGAAACCGCGTATGGCGAACGGCTGGATCTCAAGGTCGACCGCGGACGGAGGCGTGACGACACGCCCGTGCCGTTCAGCGAAGGTGAATTCGTAAACGATTACACGGGTGGGATCGGCCGAAAGGCTGCAGGTCCGATGTCCTGTGGTCGCGTACAAAAGCCTGACTCCGTTCAGCAATGAGAATGGCGTCACATTAATGGCTATTGGATAACGGGAATATCAGGTTGGACCTGATTGTGCCTAGGGGAATCCCTTAGGCAGGGGAACTTAGTGCGCAAACCGGAGTCGCGCAGCGGGGAAAAGTAGCAGATGAAATCATGAAGCCAGTAAAACATGATGTTAATGTGATATCAATTCCCCTCGCTGTGTTTTATCCGGGGGTCAAGATTCGGTTCGTACGGCCGATATCGGTTTTATTGGATTCATCCGAACAAGCCCAGGAGTCATCGATGGCCGGCATTCTCGACACAGTAGATCAACGAACCCAACTGGTGGGTGAGAATCGTCTGGAAATTCTCATGTTTCGCCTGGCGGGTCGGCAGTTGTTCGCCATTAACGTGTTCAAAGTCCAGGAAGTCCTGCAACTACCGAAGTTGACCCTGATGCCGCAACGCCACCCGTTCGTGTGCGGCGTGGTCAATCTGCGAGGCCAGACGCTGCCGGTGATCGACCTGTCCCAGGCCATTGGCATGCGTCCGCTGGTGCCAGGAGCCAACAGCACCATTATCGTGACCGAATATAACCGTTCGGTTCAGGCGTTCCTGGTGGGCGGTGTCGACCGCATCGTCAACATGAACTGGGAAGCGATCCTGCCACCGCCGACCAGCGCCGGTCGCGAGCACTACCTGACGGCCATCAGCAAGGTGGACGATCAGTTGGTGGAAATCATCGACGTGGAAAAAGTCCTGGCCGAAATCGTGCCTTACAACGCCAAGGTCTCCCGGGACAAACTCGAAGACCCGGTGCTGGAGCGCGCCCGTGGCCGCGAAGTGCTGCTGGTGGACGACTCCAATGTTGCGCTCTCGCAACTGCGAGACACCCTGGGTCAACTGGGCGTGAAAATGCACATCGCCAGCGACGGCCTGAAGGCCCTGAACATGCTCAAGGCCTGGGCCGATACCGGCGAGGTCATGACCGACAAATTGCTGATGATCTTCACCGACGCGGAAATGCCGGAAATGGACGGCTACCGCCTGACCACCGAAATCCGCAACGACCCGCGTTTGCGTGGGCTCTATGTCGTACTGCACACCTCGCTGTCCGGCAGCTTCAACGACTCGATGGTCAAGAAGGTCGGTTGCGACAATTTCCTCTCCAAATTCCAGCCGGACAAGCTGGTCGACGTGGTGCGTCAGCGGTTGATGCTCGACTGAAACCGATGGTGGTTTGCTTCAACGGCCGGCTCGTATAAGGTGGCATTTTTTTGCCACCGGGGAGTTGACCATGTTGCGGCTGAGCGCGCTGTATCGGTATCCGTTGAAGTCCGGCAAGGGTCAACCCCTGCAGGACATTGGCCTGGACAAGCTCGGGCTGGACGGTGATCGGCGCTGGATGCTGGTGGACGAGGGCACGGGCCGGTTCTTGACCCAACGCGCCGTGGCGAAGATGAGCCAGCTTTCGGCCTTATGGAACGAGGCGGGTGGCCTGACGCTCAGCGCGCCGGGCCATGGCGCCATCGACGTGCCGTTGCCGCCCACCCAGCAAGAGCAGCGGCGCGGCGTGATCATCTGGCGTGACACCTTGCGTGTGCCGGACGCCGGTGACGCGGCCGCGGCCTGGGTCAGCGAATTCATCGGCAACCCCACGCGGCTGGTGCATGTGCCGGTGGAACTGGCACGTACCACCGCCGCCGGTTATGGCAAGGACGACGACAAGGTCGCTTTTGCCGATGGTTTCCCCCTGCTGCTGATTGGCCAGGCATCATTGCAGGACTTGTCGAGCCGGGTCGGTCGCTCGTTGGAAATGCTGCGCTTTCGTCCCAACCTGGTGGTCGAGGGCAGCGAGGCGTTTGCCGAGGACGGCTGGAAGCGCATTCGTATCGGCGAGGTGGAGTTTCGGCTGGTCAAGCCTTGCTCGCGTTGCATCATGACCACGGTCGATCCGCACACCGGAGAACGCGATCCGCATCGCGAACCCTTTGCCACGTTGCAGCAATACCGTTCGACGCCGGACGGTGCGATGTTCGGCCAGAACCTGGTCAACGACAGCGATGGCCGGCTTGAAGTCGGCATGCCGGTTGAAGTGCTCGAATAAAAAGAGCCGTGAATAAAAATGCCCGTGTCATTGGACACGGGCATTTTTGTTTGTCACGTCACGGCTTTTCTAGCTTTTCTAGCGAGGGGATTTATCCCCGCTGGGCTGCAAAGCAGCCCCCAACAAGGCTTAGCACAATCAGCCTGACACACCAAGGCGGCAGGTCTTGGGGCTGCTGCGCAGCCCAACGGGGATAAATCCCCTCGCCACAGAATCAGCCGCAAGCTCCCTCGCCACAGAGGTAACCGTGTCTCCGGGAGGGGGCCAGTTTCGGTGGTGTGCCGAATCAGCCGCGGTATTCACACAGATAGGCAGTGTCGACGGTCACTTTGAGCTGGAACTTGCTGTTGGCCGGTACATTGAACTGGCTGCCGGCCGCGAAGGTTTCCCAGCCGGTGCTGTCGGGCAGCTTCACGGTCAGGGCGCCGGAAACGACGTGCATGATTTCCCGTTGGGCCGTGCCGAACTCATATTCGCCCGGTGCCATGACGCCGATGGTCGCGGGGCCTTCGGCAGTGCCAAAAGCGATCGACTTGACGGTGCCGTCGAAGTACTCGTTGACTTTAAACATGGGCGATTCCTCGAAAAAGGGGCTTAAAAAGGCCGGCCAGTATGCACAAGGCTTGAACATTCGTCATCTGCCGCGCCGGGCGGTGGCCGCCGCTCAACCCGGCAGCACTAGGGGCAACAACCGCGCGGTGTTACGGGCATCTTCCAGGGCGCGGTGCTGTTGCCCGCAAAATTGCAGGCCCGCCAGTTGCAGCGCGCCATTGAGCCCCAGCGGTCGTTCCAGCCGACGGGCCTTGGCGAAGCGTTGCTTGAGGTTCATGTGCGGCATCTGGGCGAGGACACTGTGCAACTGTTGGTGCTGCCATTCCTGAAGTAATTGCTTGCGGTCGTAGTCGCCCCAACTGACCCAGCTTTCCAGCTTCGGATGATACGGCGCCAGCCAACGCTCGAACGCCGGCCAGACTTCGGTCAAGGGCGCGGCGCCGTCAATATTGGCTTGGGTGATGTGAGTCAGTTCGCGACAGAACGGCGTGAGCAGCGGTCGTCGCAGGGGGCGTACGAAGCGCTGGAAATGATCCACTTCGCGGCCGTCACGATTCACCAGCGTGGCGCCGATTTCGATAATTTCCATTTCGGTTACCGGCCAGCCACCTTCATCGGTGGTGGCCTCCAGATCAATCACCAGCCAGTGAGGCATTGCGAGGTTCCCGGTGTCGGCGTGCTGATGGGTTTGAGCGTAGTCAAACCCTCGGCATCCGACTAGTGGGCTGTTTCAACGCGCAACAAAACCTGGCGGTTTTTCACCTGGGCACCCCGTGTGACGTGTAATTGCCTGACCACGCCGTCGATGCCGGCCTTGAGTGGGTGCTCCATTTTCATCGCCTCGAGCACCATCAGCAGTTGGCCTTGGTGCACCGGGCTGCCTTCGCTGACCAGCACCTCGATAATGGCACCGTCCATGGGGGCCTGGAGTGTCCCGTCACTGGCGCTGGCCTGGGCGGCGACCGGGGCCAGGGTCCGATCCTGCAAGTGCAGGCCGCCGGGGCGGGTGGACAGCCAGAGATCGTGGCCATCGAGGCGCCAGGCATGGCGCTGGCGAATCCCGTCGATGACCAGCGTTGCACCCTGCGCGTCAACGTCGAGCAGCTTCAGTTCGATCAGGCGTCCGGCACTGCGGATGTTCAGTGTCCCGTCGGCTTCGGCCTCAAGGCTCAGCACCCAGTCGCGCTCCCCAACGCCGATCCGGCAATGCCGCGCCGTGCCGAGGCTGTTGCGCCATCCACCCAGACCGGGGGCATGCCGTGCCTGCGAAGCCTGATAAAACGCTGCCGTGGCGATGGCCAGTTGTTCGGCCGAGGGCTCAAGGGGCAGGAGCGCCGAATGATCGGCAAAGTGCTGCCCGATGAAACCGGTGCTGACGTCGCCGTCGATGAAGCGCGGATGTGCCAGCAGCCCGGCGAGCAAGCGCTGGTTGCTCTGGACCCCAAGCAGCACACAATCGTCCACCGCTCGCAACAATTTACGGCGGGCCTCTTCGCGGGTGACGCCGTAGGCGATGAGTTTGCCCAGCATCGAATCGTAGAACGGGGTAATGACCTGGCCCTCCAGCAGGCCATGGTCGACTCGCACATCGTCGCGGATGGGCGGCTCCCAGCCCACCAATCGCCCGGTCTGGGGCAGGAAATCCGCCGCCGGGTCCTCGGCGTACAACCGCGCTTGCAGGGCATGGCCGCTGAACGTCACCTGGTCCTGGCGCAGGGGCAGCGGCTTGCCGGCGGCGACGTCCAATTGCCAGGCCACCAGATCCAGGCCGGTGATCAACTCGGTGACCGGGTGTTCGACCTGCAGGCGCGTGTTCATTTCCAGGAAGTAAAACTGGCCGTCCGCCGCGAGCAGGAATTCCACGGTCCCGGCACCGATGTAATTCACTGCACGCCCCGCCTTGAGCGCCGCCTCGCCCATGGCTTGGCGCAGGTCGGCGGTCATGACCGGGCAGGGCGCTTCCTCGATGATTTTCTGGTGGCGCCGCTGGATCGAGCAGTCCCGTTCGCCCAGGTGGATCAACTGACCATGATGGTCGCCGAAGACCTGCACTTCCACATGCCGTGGATCGATCAACGCCTGTTCGAGGATCAATTCGTCGCTGCCGAAGCCGTGCAGGGCTTCCGAGCGTGCGCTGCGCAATTGCTCCAGCAGGTCTTCGGCGCACTGGACCAGGCGCATGCCGCGGCCGCCACCGCCGGCGCTGGCCTTGATCATCAGCGGGTAGCCGATGCGCCCGGCTTCGCGCTGCAGCGCGTCGTCGTCCTGGGCCGCGCCCTGGTAACCGGCAATGCAGGGAACGCCGGCCTGGATCATGGCGATTTTCGCGCGGCGCTTGCTGCCCATCAGGTCGATGGCTTCGGGGCTGGGGCCGATGAAAACGATGCCGGCGTCTGCGCAGGCTTGGGCGAACCCGGCATTTTCCGAAAGAAAACCGTAGCCGGGGTGGAGCGCATCGGCACCGCTGCGCCGGGCCGCGTCGAGAATGGCCAAGGGGTCGAGGTAGGACTGCTGCACCGGGGCCGGACCGACCAGCACGGCTTCATCGGCCATGCGCACGTGCAGCGCATCGGCGTCGGCTTCGCTGAACACCGCCACGGTGCGATAACCCAGGGCCTGGGCGGTGCGCTGGATGCGACAGGCGATTTCGCCACGGTTGGCGATGAGGATTTTGCTGAAGGTGGGCATGGTTGCTCCCGGGGGGTTGCGGTGGCTATCAGGGCCTCATCGCGAGCAAGCTTTGCTCCCACAGGCGAATGCACTCGCCAGGCATTGTGGGAGCAAGCTTTGCTCTCACAGGCGAATGCACTCGCCAGGCATTGTGGGAGCAAAGCTTGCTCGCGATGGCTGCCTGGCAGGCGTTGTATTCATTTTTTCTTCCCCGGCAAAATGCCCATGAGCTTGCAGATGATGCCCAGCATGATTTCGTCGGCGCCGGCACCAATGGACACCAGCCGTACGTCGCGATAGGCCCGGGCGACCGGGTTGTCCCACATGAAGCCCATGCCGCCCCAGTACTGCAGGCAACTGTCGGTGGTTTCCCGGGCCAGGCGTCCGGCCTTGAGCTTGGCCATCGACGCCAGGCGTGTGACGTCCTGGCCGTGGATGTACTGCTCGGTGGCCTGGTAGACCAGCGCCCGCAGGCATTCGATCTCGCTGGCCAGTTCCGCCAGGCGAAAGTGGATCACCTGGTTGTCGATCAGGGCCGCGCCGAAGGTCTTGCGTTCCTTGCAGTACGCGATGGTGCTGTCGATGCAATGTTCCAGGCCCTTGAGCATGTTGGCCGCGCCGAACAGGCGTTCTTCCTGGAATTGCAGCATCTGCATCATGAACCCGGCGCCTTCCTGGCCGATGCGATTGCGTTGTGGCACCCGCACGTCATCGAAAAACACTTGGGCGGTTTCCGAGCTGCGCATGCCGAGTTTGTCCAGGTGCTGGCCGAGGCTGATGCCGGGGCTGCACATCGGCACCATGATCAGCGATTTGTTGACGTGGGGCTGGTCGTCCGAGGTGTTGGCCAGCAGGCAAATGAAATCGGCGCACGGCGCATTGGTGATCCACATCTTGCTGCCGTTGATGACGTAGTCATCGCCGTCCTTGCGCGCCGTGGTCTTGAGCCCGGCGACGTCGGAGCCGGCACCGACTTCCGAGACGCCGATGCAGCCCACCTGTTCGCCGCGAATGGCCGGGCGCAGGAACGCTTCACGCAACTCATCGGAGCCGAAACGGGCCAGGGCCGGGGTGCACATGTCGGTCTGCACGCCGATGGACATCGGCACGCCGCCGCAATGAATGGTGCCGAATTCCTCGGCCGCGACGATCGAATAGCTGTAGTCCAGGCCCATGCCGCCGAAGGCCTGCGGCTTGGAAATGCCCAGCAGGCCCAGCGCGCCGGCCTTGCGGAAAATCTCGTGGATGGGGAAGCGCCCGGCCTGCTCCCATTCGTCGACGTAGGGGTTGATGTCGTGGTCGACAAACTGGCGAACGGTGCGCCGCAGTGCCTCGTGTTCCTGGGTGAAGATCATTTTTATTGTTCTCCTGTGAGTCGTGGAGCGTCCTCAGAAACGGGCCACGCCGAAACTGTTGGCTTGCAATGGCCGCTGTTCGGCTTCGTGACAGATGTCCAGCAGGTAGCCCAGCAAGGTGCGGGTGTCACGCGGGTCGATGAGCCCGTCGTCCCACAGGCTGGCGCTGCCGTAGAGGGCAGTGGACTGGCTGTCGAGTTTCTGCGCGGTGGTGTGCTCGAGCAGGTCCAGCATCTTCGGGTCGGGGCTCAGGCCGTTCTTGAGTTGCGTGGCCTCGGTGACCAGCCGCAGGACTTTGCCGGCCTGGGCGCCGCCCATCACGGCGGTGTGGCTGTTGGGCCAGGCGAAGATGAAGCGTGGGTCAAGCCCGCGGCCGCACATGGCATAGTTGCCAGCGCCATAGGAGCCGCCCACCACGACGGTCAGCTTGGGCACCCGGGCATTGGCCACCGCCTGGATCATCTTGGCGCCGTGCTTGATCACCCCTTGTCGCTCCGACTCCGTGCCGACCATGAATCCCGTGGTGTTGTGCAAAAACAGCAACGGCGTGCGGCTCTGATCGCACAACTGGATGAACTGCGCGGCCTTGCTGGCGCCTTGGGGCGTGATCGGCCCGTTGTTGCCGATCAGGCCGCAGGCATGGCCGCGAATGCGCAGGTGGCCGCAAATCGTCTGGGGGTCGAATTCGCTTTTGAAGGCCAGGAAATGCGAGCCGTCGGCGATACGGGCAATGATTTCCCCCACGTCATAGGGTTTCTTCGGGTCGTCAGGCACCAGTCCCAATAATTCGTCGGCGGGGTAGAGCGGCTCGGTCCAGGTCCGTTCGGGCTGTGGCGGCAATTGTGCATTCCAGGGCAGCAAGTCGAGGATTTCCCGAGCCAGGCGTATGCCATCGGCGTCGTTCTCGGCCAGGTATTCGGCGGTGCCGGCCACCTGCGCGTGCATCAGCGCACCGCCCAGTTCCTCTTCGCTGGCCACTTCGCCGGTCGCGGCCTTGAGCAACGGTGGCCCGGCCAGGAACAGCCGCGCCTTGTCGCGCACCACCACCACGTAATCCGACAAACCCGGTTGATAAGCGCCACCGGCCGTGGCCGAGCCATGCACCACGGTGATTTGCGGCAGGCCCATGGCCGACATACGCGCCTGATTGGCGAAGCAGCGCGCGCCTTCGACGAAAATCTGCGCAGCGTAATTGAGATTGGCGCCGCCACTTTCGGCCAGGGTGATGACCGGCAGTTTGTTTTCCATGGCGATCTGTTGCAGGCGCAGGGTCTTGTGCAACCCGCTGGGGGAAATCGTGCCGCCCTTGATCGCGCTGTTGTTGACCACCACCAGCACCCGCACCCCGGACACATAGCCGATCCCGGCGATCAGGCCGCCGCCGGCCTGGCTGCCGTCCTTGTCGTCATGGAGTTTGTAGCCGGCCAGGCTCGCCAGTTCGAGAAACGGCGCCCCGGGGTCCAGCAGCAGGTTCAGGCGCTGGCGCGGCAGCAGTTGGTCGCGCTGGTCGAACTTGCCCTGGGCCTGGGCGGCTTTCTCCACCACGGCCCGTTCGAGCTGGCGCAACTGTTCGACGCCGGCCAGCATCGCCGCGTGGTTGCGCGTGAAGTCAGCGCTGTGGGGATCCAGGTGCGATTCGATGACCGGCATGCAGACTCCTCGTGTTGGAACGGATCAGCTGAACCCTTGTGGCGCTGATCGTTTACTTGCCATGGCGACCATCCCTTAGCCGACCCGGTCGGCAATGTGCTGCGGCACCGGTATCTGGATCTCCAGCAACTGCTGGGCGAACGCCTTGCCTTGGGGATCGATGCGCAGGCTGGCGACACCGCCGCCGCCGAGGGCGTTTTCCAGCAGGAAATTCAAACCGTGGATGCCCGGCAGGTACCAGCGTTCGACCCGGCCCAGCAGCGGGTCGAGCACGTGGCTCATCCAGTCGACCATCACCTCTGGGGTCAGCGCCTCGGAGATCCAGGGCAGGTATTCGGGTTCCCGGGCGATCACGCCGATGTTGCTGTGGTTGCCCTTGTCGCCGGAACGCGCCACTGCCAGTTTGATCAGCGGCACGCTGGCGTCGGCCTGGCCCTGGGGTTTGGGCGGGGCCGGGGCGACCGGCAGATCGACGGTGTGCAGCGGTTCGACAGCGGGCAGGGGGCAAGGGTGGCGCTGGCCGTCGAGTTCGATGTCGAGCCGGCAGGTGGCTTTTTCGACCAGGAACGAGAACAGGCGAATCAACGGTGACACCGTCGGCCGGCCGCCGACCAGGCCGGTCAGTCCCGGCGCCATGCCAGTGGCGGCCTGGGCGATTTCCCTGGAAAACAGCACCAGCGGTTGTTTGTCCGGGTGCCGTACCGCCAGTTTGATCACCACCTCACGGCTGTCCCGGCGCTGGCCGTGCTGGCCATAAGTGGCTTCGCTGCCCAGCAGTTCGATGCTCACTTCGCTGTAGGGCGCCCAGCCACGTTGGTGCAATAGCTGCGAGGTCTTGGCGACAATCGCCTGGCTGACCCGTTCAGCCTTGGCCACTGCATCGATGCCGGCGATCAGGCAAGTGGCGGTGCAGCGCCAACCGTCCAGCCACGTGGCGCAGACCTTGTATCGATCGCTGGGCGGCAGGCCCTTGGCCCCATGGACGCGCACGGCGTGCTTGCCCTGCTGGATCAACCTGACCTGGCTGAAATCACAGATTACGTCGGGTAACAGATAACCTTGCGGGTCGCCGATTTCGTAGAGCAGTTGCTCGCCGACGGTCAACGGCGTGACCAGCCCACCGCTGCCTTCGGTCTTGGTGACAATGAATGGGCCGTCGGCGCTGACCTCGACGATAGGAAAGCCGATGTGCTCGTAATCCGGCACGTCCTGCCAGTCGGTGAAATTGCCGCCGGTGCACTGGGCGCCGCACTCGATGAGATGCCCCGCCAGTGCGGCCTGGGCCAATCGGTCGTAATCGTCCCAGGCCCAGCCAAATTCATGCACCAGGGCGGCGCTGACCACGGCACTGTCCACCACGCGGCCGGTGATCACCACATCGGCGCCCAGGCGCAGCGCCTCGACGATACCGGGCGCGCCGAGGTAGGCATTGATGGACACACACGTGGCTGGCAAGGGCTCGCCGCTGAACATCTCGCGGATATCTTGGATGGCGAGTCGTTCACCTTGCGGTTGCAGGTCATCGCCCAGCAGCACGGCGATCTTCAGCGCTACGCCAGCCTGGTCGCAGGCGGCTTGCAAGGCCTTCGCGCAGGCCTGGGGATTGACCCCGCCGGAGTTGCTGATGACGCGGATCCCGTCGTCATGCAACTGCTGGAGCAGCGGGGTGAGGACTTCGATGAAGTCCGTGGCATAGCCGCTCGATGGGTCCTTCAGGCGCGCCCCGGCCATGATCGACATCGTGATTTCGGCCAGATAGTCGAACACCAGGTAGTCCAGATTCCCGCCCTCGACCAGTTGCGCCGCCGCGGTGCAGGTATCGCCCCAAAAGGCGCTGGCGCAACCGATTCGGATCGTTTTGGGCATGGCGTTCCCTCCGGCAAAGGTGGTTCGAGACTACCAAGCAAGCGCTTGGTTTGTAAACGTCCACCGGTTCTTCGGGCCGAGCGCTTGCTTGGTTGCCTCGCTCGGCTTAAATTGCCCGCGCCACCGATGCTTTGGTGTGCGATGGCGGCGCGTTGGTGGATCGACTGTAGGAGAGAATGGGTGGACGAGCAAAAAGCCCAGGGCGTGATGCGTGAGCTGGTCGACAACGGGCAACTGACCGACCCGGACAGTGCTCGCGGCAAACTGCTCCAGACCGCCGCCCACCTGTTTCGCAACAAAGGCTTCGAGCGCACCACGGTGCGCGACCTGGCCAGTGCCGTGGGCATCCAGTCGGGCAGTATCTTTCATCATTTCAAAAGCAAGGACGACATCCTGCGGGCGGTGATGGAAGAAACCATCCGCTACAACACCGCGTTGATGCGCGCCGCCCTGGCCGAAGCCGACAGCGTGCGCGAGCGGGTGCTGGCGCTGATTCGCTGCGAATTGCAGTCGATCATGGGCGGCACGGGCGAGGCCATGGCGGTGCTGGTCTACGAGTGGCGTTCGCTTTCGCAGGATGGACAGCGACATGTGCTGGCCCTGCGTGATAGTTATGAAGCGCTGTGGCTCGAGGTCCTGGGCCAGGCCAAGGAGGCCGGGTATATTCGCGGGGACGTGTCCATTACCCGGCGCTTCCTCACGGGGGCGTTGTCCTGGACCACCACCTGGTTTCGCGCCGAAGGCAGCCTGAGCCTCGATGAACTGGCCGAGCAGGCCTTGATCCTGGTGCTTGAAGAAAAACAATAATCGAGCGGTGCTATAAATGGCCGTGTGGCTGGCTAAGCGGCTGAAACCGCCTAGCTTGATTGTAGTGATGGGGACTTTTGGGGAGTGGGTTATCTTGACGTTTTCGCCGATGGGGATGACCTCGCGTGTACTGCTGGCCACTCTGGCCGTTTTCCTGGCGTTGCCACTCGAGGCGGCGCAACTGGTGAGGATCGGCGCGGCGCATTTTCCGCCCTATACCGTTCGTCCCGAGAACGGCGCCGACACCGGCCTGCTGCCGCAGATGGTGGAGGCCTTGAACCAGTCGCAAAGCGACTATCAGTTCGTACTGGTGCCAACTTCGATCCCGCGCCGGTTCAATGATTTCAAGCAGGGCCGGGTCGACATGGCGATTTTCGAGAACCCCGAATGGGGTTGGCAGGAGGTGCCGCACACTGCGGTGGACATGGGCCTGGAAGATGCGGAAGTCTTCGTCGCTCAGCGCCAGCCGGAGCGACAGCAAAGTTATTTCGCCGATCTCAGGGGCAAGCGCCTGGCGCTGTTCAGCGGTTATCACTACGCCTTTGCCGAATTCAACGCCGACCCCAAGTTCCTCATCGGCCAATACAACGCCACGCTGACGTATTCCCACGACAGCAATTTGTTGATGGTGTTGCGCGGGCGGGCGGATATCGCCCTGGTGACCCGTTCGTACCTCAACGATTACGTGCTGCGCAATCCCGAAGTCGGCCCGCAATTGCTGGTGTCCGAGCGCATCGATCAGGTTTACCACCATTACGCGCTGATCCGCCCGCAGGCGCCCATTTCCAGTGAGGCGTTTGCACAGTTGCTGCAAATGCTGCGGGATAACGGTCAGTTGCTGAAGATTTTCCAGCCTTACCAGATCCAGCTGGTGCCCACGCATTCCCATTGAAGGCGACACTAAATTTCCCTCCCCGGCTCACGTCACACGTTGACTACCGACGACTACGCGAGCCGCTCCCATGTCCAACCTCAACCACCCGACGACGCTGCCCTTGCCTGGTGGCCGTCGCCTCGGCGCCGATGAAACCGAACGCCACCTGAGCCTGATGCTTGAAGGCGCGCCGCTGATCCGGCTGCGCCTGGTGCGCGGTCCCGCGTTGCATGTGCATTTGCAGGAAATCAATGATCGCCCGGTGGGCCCGGCGCTGTGGGCGGCCTGCTATTGGCTGTTTGCCCGCGACCCCGAATGTCAGCACCTGACCTGGCACCTCGACGAACGCCCCGGCGAAGCCTTGCTCAGCGGTTTATTGACGGGCACCGAGCGTGCCGGTGAATACCGTTGCGAGCGCACGATGTTCTGGCAATTGCCGCAGCCCTGGTTGGGGGAGTCGTTCAGCGGCAGTTACCCGCAACAGATGATCATCACCGATGGCCGCCGCCATCCACGCCGGCCGATGAAGCCGCGTGGCGAGGTGTACCGGCGTTTCGATGCGCGGTTGGGGGCCTGGGTGTCCTTGCGCACCGTGGAAATCGAGCAGGACCTGGAGCGATTCAACCGCTGGCAGAACAGCCCGCGGGTGGCGAGTTTCTGGCAGGAGGAGGGCAGCCTGGAACAACATCGTGAGTACCTGGGCAAGCTGCAGGCCGATCCCCGGGTCCTGACCCTGATCGGTTGCTTCGATGACCAGCCGTTCGCCTACTTCGAAGCCTATTGGGCCAAGGAAGACCGGATCGCGCCGTTCTATGAGGCCGACCACTACGACCGCGGCATCCACATGCTGGTGGGCGAAGAGCAGCACCGCGGGCCGCACAAGGTGGCGAGCTGGCTGTCGGCGCTGGTGCACTACCTGTTCCTGGACGACCCGCGCACCCAGCGTGTGGTGGCCGAACCTCGGGCCGACAATGCCCGGATGATCGGGCACCTGCACAACCAGTGCTTTCATTGCGAAAAGGAATTCGATTTCCCCCACAAGCGCGCGGCACTGATGATCCTGGGGCGTGAGCGGTTTTTTGATCGGTGTGGGTTGATGTGAGGTTCAGCTCGGCCCAAGTGGCTGCCGTCAGGACGCTATCGCGGGCAAGCCTTGCTCCCACAGGATCTCTATCAGGCACCTTTTTGTGAACAGGTAACCTGTGGGAGCAAGGCTTGCCCGCGATGGGGCCGGAACTGCTGCCCGCATTACCGCCGGGCGAAAGTATCCCCCCGAACCCCCGACACCTTGCGGCAATGCACCAGGGCGTCGCGGATCATGAAGTTCACCAGGGTCGGCGAGACGCCCAGTTCCTTGGCGATGTCCTTCTGTGGCACGCCGTGCAGGCGGTACATCTCGAAGGCATAGCGGGTACGGCTGGGCAGTTCGGTCAGGGCGTCGGCAATGTGCTCCAGCGTGGAGAAGTTGATATGGGAGGTTTCTGGCGAAGCACCCTGGATCACCACGTTCAACCCTTCCTCTTCCGGTCCCGAGTACCGTTGTTCCAGCGCCTGCTTGCGGTAGTGGTCGATCGCCAGGTTGCGCACGATCTGGAACAGATAGCTGAGCTGCGCCTTGAACGAGGAGGTGATCTGCGGCGCCGATTGCAGCCGGAAAAAAGCGTCCTGTACCACATCTTCCGCGCGGGACCGGCAACCGGTAATGCGCGCCGCGATCTTGACCAGGATCAGTCGGTTATCGACGAACGCCTGGAGTAACGGTGAGTCGCACCTGCTTGTGGATACTTGTTCCGTCATGGAATTCACCTTGCTGCAAAAAGTTAGCGGGACGTCCGGATGGCGGACCCGTCCTACACATCGAGCGCCAAATTAGGCTTAATGATAATGATTGTCAATTGAGAAGGAGAATTATTGGTGCAATAAAATCCAGCCTCGGCCCCGCGACCCATTGCCGCGGCGCGTGACTGTCGGATGCTTCGCTGCAGGGTGTGGTGAGTCGGCGGCCCGACTAATTATTTGTCGGGGCTATCCGTTCCATGGGGGACAACTTGCAAGCCGAATTCAGGCAGGAAACCCCCATGACCGACGCGTTCGAACTCCCCAGCACCCTGGCTCATGCCCTCCAGCGCCGCGCCGCGCTGACGCCGGACCGGGTGGCCTTGCGCTTCCTTGCCGACACCCCGGAGCAGGGTGTGGTGTTGAGTTATCGCGAGCTGGACCTGCGCGCCCGGACCATTGCCGGCGCCTTGCAGGCCGAAGCGGCACTGGGCGATCGCGCCGTGCTGCTGTTCCCCAGCGGCCCGGATTACGTCGCAGCGTTCTTTGGCTGCCTCTATGCCGGGGTGATTGCCGTTCCGGCCTATCCACCGGAGTCCGCCCGTCGCCATCATCAGGAGCGTTTGCTGTCGATCCTCAAAGACGCCGAACCGCGCCTGCTGCTCACCAGCAGTGATCTGCGCGAGCCGCTGCAAGCCATCGAATCGGCGCCGCCGGTGTTGTGCGTCGATACCCTCGACCCGGCCTGCGCCGGGCAATGGCGGATGCCGACGCTGCAGGACGATGACATTGCGTTCCTGCAATACACCTCCGGTTCCACCGCGTTGCCCAAGGGCGTGCAGGTCAGCCACGGCAACCTGGTGGCCAACGAATTGCTGATTCGCCATGGCTTCGGCATCGACCTGAACCCCGACGACGTCATCGTCAGTTGGCTGCCGCTGTACCACGACATGGGTCTGATCGGTGGCTTGTTGCAGCCGGTGTTCAGCGGCGTTCCCTGCGTATTGATGTCTCCGGCTTATTTCCTGGCCCGACCCCTGCGTTGGCTCGAAGCGATCAGCGAGTACGGCGGCACCATCAGCGGCGGCCCGGATTTCGCCTACCGGTTGTGTAGCGAGCGGGTCAGTGATTCGGCCCTGCAGCGTCTCGACCTGAGCGGCTGGCGTGTGGCCTATTCCGGCTCCGAGCCGATCCGCCTCGACACCCTGGAGCGTTTTGCCGAGAAGTTCGCCCCGTGCGGCTTCACGCCGGACAGTTTCATGGCCTCCTATGGCTTGGCCGAAGCGACCTTGTTCGTCGCCGGCACGCCACGCCGCCACGGCATTCCTTCGCTGCGGGTGGATGACGCGGCGCTGGCGCAAAACCGGGTCGAGCCGGGGCAGGGCGGCGCGGTGATGAGTTGCGGTGTCAGCCAACCCGGGCACGCGGTGCTGATCGTCGAGCCCGCCACGTTGCAGCCGTTGGCCGATAACCAGGTCGGTGAAGTCTGGGCCGCCGGGCCGAGCATCGCCCTGGGCTACTGGCGCAACCCCGAAGCCAGCGCCAAGACCTTTGTCCAGCACGACGGCCGGACCTGGCTGCGCACCGGGGACCTGGGGTTCCGGCGTTGCGGCGAACTGTTCATCACCGGTCGCCTGAAAGACCTGCTGATTGTGCGTGGGCACAACCTCTATCCCCAGGACATCGAGCAAACCATCGAGCGCGAAGTGGAAGTGGTGCGCAAGGGCCGGGTGGCGGTGTTCGCGGTCAACGACAACGGCGAGGAAGGCATCGGCATCGCCGCGGAAATCAGCCGCAGCGTGCAGAAAGTCCTGCCGCCAGAGGCCTTGATCAAAGCCATTCGCCAGGCCGTGGCCGAGGCCTGCCAGCAAGCCCCGAGCGTGGTGGTGCTGCTCAACCCCGGCGCGCTGCCCAAGACCTCCAGCGGCAAGTTGCAGCGCTCGGCCTGCCGCAGCCGATTGGCCGACGGCAGCTTGGACAGTTATGCGCAGTTCCCGTCCGTCGAAGTCGACGGGGTTGATGAGTTTGCCCCAGCCTCCGAGTTGCAAGCCCTCATCGGCCAAGTCTGGCGGGAGCAATTGCAGGTCGAGCAGGTCCAGGCCGACGATCATTTCTTCCTGCTGGGCGGCAACTCCATCGCCGCCACCCAGGTGATTGCACGATTGAGCGAAACCCTCGGGCTGGCGCTCAACCTGCGCCTGTTGTTCGAAGCCCCGACCCTGGCTGCGTTCACGGCAGCGGTGGCGAACCAGCAGCAGGACGGCGGCCGGGCCCAGGGTGCGATCAGCGCATTGCCGCGCCACGCGCCACTGCCACAGTCCCTGGCGCAGAACCGTTTGTGGATCACCTGGCAGCTCGACCCGACGAGCCGCGCCTACAACATTCCCGGCGCCTTGCACCTGCGCGGCGAGCTGGACGAAGACGCGTTGCGCGCCAGTTTCCAGCAACTGATCGAGCGTCATGAGTCCTTGCGCACGCGGTTTCTGGAACGCGATGGCGTGGCCTTGCAACAGGTCGATCCGGCTGGCGAATTCAAGCTGCAGGTGATCGATCTCAGTGACGAACCAGGGAGCCGGCGCGAAGCCCGGGCGCGGCAGGTTCGAGAAGACGAAGCGGCCACGCTGTTCGATCTGGAGAAGGGGCCGCTGCTGCGGGTCACCCTGTTGCGCCTCGACGAGGATGACCATCAACTGCTGGTGACGCTGCACCACATCATCGCCGACGGCTGGTCGATGAATGTATTGCTCGAAGAATTCTCCCGGTTGTATGCCGCCGCCTCCCAAGGCCAGATCGCCGAGTTGGCGCCGTTGCCCTTGCAATACGCCGACTACGGCAGTTGGCAACGCCAGTGGCTCGCCGAGGGTGAGGCCGAGCGCCAACTGAGCTACTGGAAGCAGCAACTGGGCGCTGAACATTCGGCCCTGGTGCTGGGCACGGATCACCTACGTAGCGCTCAACGTCTGCGCAGCGCCGCGCGGCACAGCCTGCGTCTGGACAAGGATCTCGGCGAGGCCCTGCGCCATGTGGCCCAGGCCCATGACGCGACGCCGTTCATGCTGTTGCTGGCGGCCTTCCAGGCGCTGTTGCAGCGTTACACCGGGCAATCCGACATCCGCGTCGGTGTGCCCAATGCCAACCGTCCGCGCCTGGAAACCCAGGGGCTGATCGGCTTCTTCATCAACACCCAGGTCTTGCGCGGGCAGGTCGATTCCCGTCAACCGTTCGCCGCGCTGCTGGCCCAGGCCCGGGAAGCCACGCTCGGAGCCCAGGCCCACCAGGACCTGCCGTTCGAACAACTGCTCGAAGCGTTTCCCGAAGCGCGCGAACAAGGCCTGTTCCAGGTGATGTTCAACCACCAGCAGCGTGACCTGAGTGCCTTGCGCCGTTTGCCGGGGTTGCTGGCCGAGGAATTACCGTGGCACAGCCGCGAAGCCAAGTTCGACCTGCAATTGCACAGCGAAGAAGATCGCAACGGCCGGCTGACCCTCTCGTTCGACTACGCCGACGAACTGTTCGAGGCGACGACCATCGAGCGGCTGGCAGTGCATTACTGCAACCTGTTGCGAGCGGTCTGTGCCGATCCGCAGCAAGCCATCGGCGATGTGCCGCTGTTGACCGCCGATGAGCATAGCCAACAGCAGCAGTGGAGCGCGGCCCCGTGCGCGCCGGCCAGCCAATGGTTGCCGGAGCTGTTGAACGAGCAGGCCCGCTGCACGCCGCAACGAATCGCCCTGCGCTGGGACGGCGGTCAACTCGATTATGCCGAGCTGCACCTCCAGGCCAATCGCCTGGCCCATTACCTGCGGGACAAGGGCGTTGGCCCGGACGTGTGCGTGGCGATTGCCGCCGAGCGCTCGCCGCAGTTGCTCATCGGCGTGCTGGCCATCATCAAGGCCGGCGGTGCCTATGTGCCGTTGGATGCGGACTACCCGGCCGACCGCCTGGCCTACATGCTCGACGACAGCGGCGTCGACTTGCTGCTGACCCAAACCGCGTTGCTCGAACGCTTGCCGGCTTGCGAGGGTGTCAGCGTGATCGCCATGGACGCCCTGCACCTGGAACAATGGCCGAGCAACCCGCCGGGCCTGCACCTGCACGGCGATCACCTGGCCTACGTGATCTACACCTCCGGCTCCACCGGCCAGCCCAAAGGCGTCGGCAATACCCACGCGGCCCTGGCCGAGCGCCTGCAATGGATGCAAGCGACCTACCGGCTGGATGCCAGCGATGTGCTGATGCAAAAGGCCCCCATCAGCTTCGATGTGTCGGTCTGGGAATGCTTCTGGCCGCTGATCACCGGCAGCCAACTGGTGCTGGCCGGCCCCGGCGAGCACCGTGATCCGCACCGCATCGCCCAGTTGGCGCAGCAGTTTGGCGTCACCACGCTGCACTTCGTACCACCGCTGTTGAGCCTGTTCGTCGACGAACCGCTGAGTGCCCATTGCAGCAGCCTGCGACGGGTCTTCTCTGGGGGCGAAGCCTTGCCGGCCGAGTTGCGCAACCGGGTGCTGGCGCGCCTGCCGTCGGCGCAATTGCACAACCGCTACGGCCCGACCGAAACCGCGATCAACGTCACCCATTGGCAGTGCACTGAAGCCGATGGCGAGCGCTCGCCGATTGGGCGGCCGTTGGGCAACGTGCTGTGCCGGGTGCTCGACAGCGACCTCAATCCCGTGCCGGCCGGTGTGCCGGGCGAGCTGTGCATCGGCGGCCTGGGCCTGGCCCGGGGTTACCTCGGTCGTCCGGGCCTGAGCGCCGAGCGTTTCGTCGCCGACCCAATCGGGCCGGCCGGGTCGCGGTTGTACCGCACCGGCGACCGGGCACGTTGGAGCGCCGACGGCGTGATCGAATACCTCGGTCGCCTAGACCAGCAGGTCAAACTGCGCGGTTTCCGGGTCGAACCGCAGGAAATCGAAGCGCGCCTGCTGGCCCAGGACGGCGTCGCCCAAGTGGCGGTGCTGGTGTGCGACACCTCGGCTGGCCAGCAGTTGATCGGTTATTACACCGCGCCTGAGGTTGCCCTCGGCCAGGACGAATTGAACACCCGGCTCAAGGCCGCCCTGGCCGCCGAGCTGCCGGACTACATGGTGCCTGTTCAACTGCTGCGCCTGGACGCCATGCCCCTGGGTCCGAGCGGCAAGCTCGATCGCCGCGCCTTGCCCGAGCCGCAATGGCAGGTGCGCGAGCACGTCGAGCCGGTCAGCGCCCTTGAGCAGCAAATCGCTGGTATCTGGCGCGACGTGCTGGGCCTTGCGCGCGTCGGCCTGCGGGATGATTTCTTCGCTTTGGGCGGCCATTCGCTGTTAGCGACGCAGATCATTTCCCGCACCCGCCAGGTCTGCGACGTCGAGCTGCCACTGCGCACCTTGTTCGAGGCCAGTGAGCTTGGGGCTTTCGCCGAACAGGTGCGCTTGATCCAGGGCAGCGGCCAGACCAACCGCCAGCCGCCCATCGAGAAGGTCGACCGCAGCCAACCGGTGCCGCTGTCGTATTCCCAACAGCGTATGTGGTTCCTCTGGCAGATGGAGCCGGACAGCCCGGCCTACAACGTCGGCGGCATGGCGCGCTTGCGCGGGGTGCTGGATGTCGGGCGCTTCGAGGCGGCCTTGCAGGCGTTGATCCTGCGCCACGAAACCCTGCGCACCACGTTCCCGAGCGTCGACGGTGTGGCTCGCCAACAGGTGCACGGCGAGACGGGCCTGCGCATGGGCTGGAAGGACTTCTCGAGGCTGGCTGCGGACATTCGCCAGCAGCGGGTGCAGCAACTGGCGGACAGCGAGGCCCACCAGCCTTTCGACCTGGAAACCGGTCCGCTGCTGCGGGCCTGTCTGGTCAAGACCGCCGAGCATGAGCATTACTTTGTGCTGACGCTGCACCACATCGTCACCGAAGGTTGGGCGATG
Organism: Pseudomonas sp. H3_A02; assembly: GCF_054671965.1. Lineage (NCBI taxonomy): Bacteria > Pseudomonadati > Pseudomonadota > Gammaproteobacteria > Pseudomonadales > Pseudomonadaceae > Pseudomonas > Pseudomonas sp. H3_A02. Next base: position 5,788,617 of record NZ_CP162807.1, on the reverse strand, counting down.
GACATTTTCGCCCGTGAACTGAGCGCGCTGTACGAAGCCTTTGTCGACGACCGTGAATCCCCGCTGGAACCGTTGCCGGTGCAGTACCTGGACTACAGCGTCTGGCAGCGCCAATGGCTGGAATCCGGCGAGCGTCAACGGCAGTTGGACTACTGGACCGCGCAACTGGGCCGCGAACATCCGCTGCTGGAGCTGCCCGGCGATCGCCCGCGTCCGTCGGTGCAAAGCCATCGCGGCGAACTGTTCCGTTTCGATCTCAGCGATGAATTGGCAGCGCGGGTCCGCGCCTTCAATGCGCAGCAGGGCCTGACCCTGTTCATGACCATGACCGTCGCCCTGGCCGTGCTGCTCTACCGCTACAGCGGCCAGACCGACCTGCGCATCGGCGCGCCAGTGGCCAACCGCATCCGCCCGGAAAGTGAAGGCTTGATCGGTGCGTTCCTCAACACCCAAGTGCTGCGTTGCCAGCTCGACGGGCAGATGTCGGTGGGCGAATTGTTTGAGCAGGTGCGCCACACCGTCATCGAAGGCCAGTCCCATCAGGATTTGCCGTTCGATCATTTGGTGGAAGCCCTGCAACCACCGCGCAGTGCGGCCTACAACCCGTTGTTCCAAGTGATGTGCAACGTGCAGCGCTGGGAATTCCAGCAGAGCCGCACCCTGGCCGGCATGAGCGTCGAATACCTGGTCAACGACGCCCGGGCCACCAAGTTCGACCTCAACCTGGAGGTCACCGACCTGGATCAGCGACTGGGGTGCTGCCTGACCTACAGCACCGACCTGTTCGACGAACCGCGCATCGCACGCATGGCCGGGCACTGGCGCAATCTGCTGGAAGCGTTGCTGGACGATCCGGCCCGGCGGCTGAGCGAGTTGCCGTTGCTGGGCGCCAGCGAGCAGCAACAACTGCTCGACAGCCTGGGTGTCGAGCCCGGTGAGCATCGCCTGGACCAGTGCCTCCACGCACTGTTCGACGAACAGGCCCGGGCGCGTCCCGACGCCCCAGCCCTGACCTTCGCCGGGCAGACCCTGACGTATGCGCAACTGGACAGCCACGCCAATCGCCTGGCCTGGAGCCTGCGCGAGCGAGGCGTTGGGCCGCAGGTGCGGGTCGGTCTGGCCCTGGAGCGTTCGCTGGAAATGGTCATCGGCCTGTTGGCGATCCTCAAGGCTGGCGGTGCCTATGTGCCGCTGGACCCGGAATACCCGCTGGACCGCTTGAGCTACATGATCGAAGACAGTGGCATCAGCCTGCTGCTCAGCGACCGGGCGATGCTCCAGGCCCTCGGTGCATTGCCTGAGGGTGTGGGGTGCTGGTGCCTGGAAGATGATTCGGCGGCCCTGGCCCAATACCCGGATCACTCGCTGCCGCTGATCAATCTGCCACAGCATCAGGCGTACCTGATCTACACCTCCGGTTCCACCGGCAAGCCCAAGGGCGTGGTGGTGTCCCACGGTGAAATCGCCATGCATTGCCAGGCGGTGATCCAGCGCTTTGGCATGCGCCCGGACGATTGCGAACTGCATTTCTATTCCATCAACTTCGACGCGGCCACCGAACGCCTGTTGGTGCCGTTGCTCAGTGGCGCCCACGTGGTGCTGCGGGCCCAGGGCCAGTGGGACGCCGAGGAAATCTGCGGGCTGATTCGCCAGCACCGCATCAACATCCTCGGTTTCACCCCCAGCTACGGCAGCCAGTTGGCGCAGTGGTTGGCGACCCAAGGGCAGACCTTGCCCGTGCGCATGTGCATCACCGGCGGCGAAGCCCTGACGGGCGAGCATTTGCAGCGCATTCGCGCCGCGTTCAGCCCGAGCCTGTTCTTCAATGCCTATGGCCCGACCGAAACCGTGGTCATGCCCCTGGCAAGCCTGGCCCCAGAGCAATTGGAGGAGGGCGCGGCCAGTGTGCCGATTGGCAGCGTGATTGGCGCCCGGGTGGCGTACATCCTCGACGCCGACCTGGCGTTGGTGCCGCCAGGCGCCACGGGTGAGTTGTATGTCGGCGGCGCCGGTCTGGCCCAGGGGTATCACCAGCGTCCGGGCATGACCGCCGAGCGTTTCGTCGCCGACCCGTTCGCCACCGAGGGCGGGCGCCTGTATCGCACCGGCGACCTGGTGCGCCAGCGTGCCGACGGGCTGGTGGAATACCTGGGACGGATCGACCATCAGGTGAAAATCCGTGGTTTCCGTATCGAGCTGGGGGAAATCGAAACCCGTCTGCTGGAACATGAGGCGGTGCGCGAGGCGGTGGTCCTGGCCCTCGACATGCCTGGCGGCAAGCAACTGGCCGGCTACCTGGTGAGCGACATCGCCAGCCAGGACGACGAGCAACAAGCGGCTCTGCGCGAGGCACTGAAAAACCATCTCAAGACCCAACTGCCGGACTACATGGTGCCCACGCACCTGATCCTGCTGGCGAGCATGCCGCTGACCGCCAACGGCAAGCTCGACCGCCGCGCCTTGCCGCTGCCCGATCTTGAGCTCAATCGCCAACACTACGTGGCGCCGAGCAATGCTCTGGAGCAGGCCCTGGCGGCGATCTGGTGCGAGGTGCTGAACGTGACGCAGGTGGGCCTCAACGATAACTTCTTCGAGCTAGGCGGCGACTCGATCCTGTCCATCCAGGTGGTCAGCCGCGCCCGACAGCAGAGTATTCATTTCACCCCCCGGGACTTGTTCCAGCACCAGACCGTACAGACCCTGGCCGCCGTTGCCACGCGCAGCCAGCAGGTGCACGCCGAGCAGGGGCTGTTGCAGGGTGAATCGGGGCTGACGCCGATTCAGCACTGGTTCTTCGACCGTCCGATCCCCAACCGGCATCACTGGAATCAGGCGCTGGTGCTGGAGCCGACCACGGCCCTGGCACCGCAACTTCTGGAACGGGCGTTGCACGCCGTCTTCCAGCACCACGATGCCTTGCGCCTGGGCTTCGACAAAAGCGCCGGGCAGTGGTGCGCCGAGCACCAGTCGTTGTCTGGCGCCGTGCTGTTGCAGCAGGTCTGCGTGGACACCGCGCAGGCGTGCGAAGCGTTGTTCGCCGAGGCGCAGAGCCGTTTCAATCTCGCCACCGGGCCGTTGCTGCGTGCCGTGCTGGCGCAGTTCCCGGATGGCCAGCAACGGGTGCTGATCGTCATCCATCACCTGGTGGTGGACGGTGTGTCGTGGCGGGTGCTGCTGGACGACCTGCAAACTGTCTATCGCCAGCTCAGCGCCGGGCAGGCGCTGCAACTGCCGGCCAAGACCAGCCCGTTGCGTGACTGGGCCGCGCGTTTGCAGGCCTACGCCGGCAGCGAATCTTTGCGCGAAGAACTGGATTGGTGGCAAGCGCAGTTGAGCGGTGCGCCATTGGCGTTGCCGTGCGCCAATCCTGACGGCGGGCTGCAGGAACGTCACGCGCAAACCGTCAGCGTGCACCTGGACGCCGAGCGCACCCGGCAACTGCTGCAACGGGCGTCGAGCGCCTATCGCACCCAGGTCAATGACCTGCTGCTCACGGCGCTGGCCCGGGTGCTGTGCCGTTGGAGCGGCCATGATTCGGCCTTGGTCCAGCTTGAAGGCCACGGCCGTGAAGCGCTGTTCGACGACCTCGACCTGACCCGCACCGTGGGCTGGTTCACCAGCGTCTATCCTGTGCGCCTGAGTCCAGCGGCCGCAGATTTCAGTGTCTCGATCAAGAGCATCAAGGAGCAACTGCGCGCGGTGCCCCACAAGGGCCTCGGCCATGGCGTGCTGCGTTACCTGGCGGACGCGGCGACTCGCGAGGCGATGGCCGGCCTGCCGCACGCGGCGATCACCTTCAACTACCTGGGGCAGCTCGACCAGACCCTCGGTCAGGATGCGCTGTTCCAGCCGCTGGATGCGCCGTTGGGGGCGATCCACGATCCCGATGCACCGTTGCCCAACGAACTGAGCGTAGACAGCCAGGTCAGCGGCGGCGAGCTGGTGCTGCGCTGGACCTTCAGCGCTCAGCGTCACGACCCAGAGGCCATCGCCACGCTGGCCGAGGCCTACCTCGATGAGTTGCAACGCCTGATCGAACATTGCCTGACGGACGAAGCGGGCGGCCTGACGCCATCGGATTTCCCCCTGGCGAAGCTGACCCAGGGCCAGCTCGACAGCCTGCCCGTGCCGGCCGCGCAGATCGAAGACGTCTACCCGCTGACGCCCATGCAGGAAGGCATGCTGTTGCATACCCTGCTGGAACCGGGCACCGGCCTGTACTACATGCAGGATCGCTACCGCATTAACAGCGAACTGGACCCGCGGCGTTTTGCCCAGGCCTGGCAGGCGGTCATCGCTCGCCACGAAGCCTTGCGCGCCTCGTTCTGCTGGAACGTCGGCGAAGACATGCTGCAAATTATCCACAAGCCGGGCCGCACGCCGGTGGATTACCTCGACTGGTCCGAGGTGCTGGAAGACGCCCAGGAAGCCAAGCTCCAGGCCCTGCTCAAGGATGAACGCGAGGCCGGTTTCGATCTATTGAACCAGGCGCCCTTCCACCTGCGGCTGATCCGGGTCGGCGCGGCGCGCTACTGGTTCATGATGAGTAACCACCACATCCTCATCGATGCCTGGTGCCGTTCGCTGCTGATGGACGATTTCTTCGAGCTCTACACCGCCCTGGGCGAACAGCGCGAGCCGCAGTTGGCCGTGCCGCCGCGCTATCGCGACTACATCGGCTGGCTGCAACACCAGAGCCTGGACGACGCCCGGCAGTGGTGGAAGCGCAACCTGCAAGGCTTTGAGCGGACCACGCCGATCCCTGGCGACCGGCCGTTCCTGCGCGAGCACGCCGGTGACAGCGGCGGCATGATCGTCGGCGACTGCTACACCCGTCTCGATGCCCGGGACGGCGCACGGCTGCGGGAACTGGCCCAGGCCCACCAACTGACGGTCAACACCTTCGCCCAGGCGGCATGGGCCCTGGTACTGCGCCGGGTCAGCGGCGACCGCGACGTGCTGTTCGGCGTCACCGTGGCCGGACGCCCGGTGGAACTGCCACAGATGCAACGCACCGTGGGGCTGTTCATCAACAGCATCGCCCTGCGCGTGCAGATGCCCGAGGACCATCAGCGCTGCAGCGTGCGCCAGTGGCTCAGCGATTTGCTGGACCGCAACATGCAACTGCGCGAGTACGAATACCTGCCGCTGGTGAGCATCCAGGAAGTCAGCGAACTGCCCAAGGGCCAGCCGCTGTTCGACAGCCTGTTCGTGTTCGAGAACGCGCCGGTGGAAGTCTCGGTGCTGGACCGTGCCCAAAGCCTCAATGCCACCTCCGACTCGGGGCGCACCCACACCAACTTCCCGCTGACGGCGGTCTGCTACCCGGGGGATGACCTGGGACTGCACCTTTCGTACGACCAGCGCTACTTCGATGAAAGCACCGTCCAGGGGCTGTTGGGCGAGTTCAAACGGTTGCTGCTGGCGTTGATGGAGGGCTTGCACGGCGACATGAGCGAGCTGCCGCTGATCGGTGCCGAAGAACAGGACTTCCTCATCGAGGGCTGCAACCAGAGCGCGCATGCCTATCCGCTGGAGCAGAGCTACGTCGAGCTGTTCGAGGCGCGGGTCGCGGCCCATCCCCACCGCCGTGCGGTCAGTTGCCTGGACGCGAGCTACAGCTACGCCGAGTTGAATGCTCGCAGCAACCGCCTCGGCCACGCCCTGATCGCGGCCGGTGTCGGCCTGGATCAGCCGGTGGCGTTGCTGGCTGAACGGGATGCACAACTGCTGGGCATGATCATCGGCAGTTTCAAGGCCGGTGCCGGCTACTTGCCGCTGGATCCGGGCCTGCCGAGCCAGCGCCTGAGCCGCATCATCGAACTGAGCCGCACGCCGCTGTTGGTCTGCACTCAGGCCTGTCATGCCCAGGCGCTGGCGCTGCTGGAGGAGTTCGCCTGTGCCGGGCGGCCGAAGTTGCTGGTGTGGGAAGCCATCCAGGCCAGCGCTGTGTCGCAGGAAAACCCCGGCGTCTACAGCGGGCCGGATAACCTGGCCTACGTGATCTACACCTCCGGCTCCACCGGCCAGCCCAAAGGCGTGATGGTGGAACAGCGCGGCATGCTCAACAACCAATTGAGCAAAGTGCCGTACCTGGCGCTGAGCGAGGCGGACGTGATCGCCCAGACGGCGTCCCAAAGCTTCGATATTTCGGTCTGGCAGTTCCTCGCCGCACCGTTGTTCGGCGCCCGGGTCGACATCGTGCCCAACGCCATAGCCCACGACCCGCAAGGGCTGCTGGAGCATGTGCAACACCAGGGCATTACCGTGCTGGAAAGCGTGCCGTCGCTGATCCAGGGCATGCTCGCCCAGGACCGTATCGGTCTGGACGGCCTGCGCTGGATGCTGCCCACCGGCGAAGCGATGCCGCCGCAGTTGGCTCATCAATGGCTGTTGCGCTACCCGGATATCGGCCTGGTGAACGCCTACGGTCCGGCGGAATGCTCCGATGACGTAGCGTTTTTCCGGGTCGACATGGCCTCGACCCGTGGCACTTACTTACCGATTGGCACGCCTACCGATAACAACCGTTTGTACCTGCTCGACGGCGCGCTGGACCTGGTACCGCTCGGCGCGGTGGGCGAGTTGTGCGTGGCGGGCACGGGGGTTGGACGCGGTTATGTCAGCGATCCGTCGCGCACCGCCCCGGTCTTTGTGCCGAACCCTTTTGGGGCACCGGGGGAGCGGCTGTATCGCACCGGCGACCTGGCGCGGCGGCGCAGCGACGGGGTGTTGGAGTACGTCGGGCGCATCGACCATCAGGTGAAGATCCGGGGCTACCGCATCGAACTGGGGGAAATCGAAGCGCGGTTGCATGAACAGCCGGAAGTGCGCGATGGGGCGGTGGGCGTCCAGGAGGGCGCCAATGGCAAGCATCTGGTGGGCTACCTGGTTGCCACCGATTCGGCACTGAAACCCACCGAACGCCTGGAGCGCATCAAGCAGCGCCTGCGGGCCGAGCTGCCGGAGTACATGGTGCCGCTGCACTGGCTGTGGCTCGACTGCCTGCCCCTCAACGCCAATGGCAAACTCGACCGCAAGGCCTTGCCGGCTCTGGAGATCGGCCAGTTGCAAAGCCAGGACTATCAGGCGCCCGGCAATGAGCTGGAGCAGACCCTGGCGGACATCTGGGCCCAGGTGCTGAAAGTCGAGCGCGTGGGCGTGCGGGACAACTTCTTCGAGCTGGGCGGTCATTCCTTGCTGGCGACGCAAATCGCCTCACGGGTGCAAAAGGCCCTGCAACGCAACGTGCCGCTGCGGGCGATGTTCGAGTGCAGCACGGTGCAGGAACTGGCCGACTACATCGATGGCCTGGCGGCCAGCGAAATCACTGAGGAAAAGGTGGATCGGTTGAATGATTTGATGGCGGAGTTGGAAGGAATGTAGTTTTGCGGCGTCTATAGAGGCCTCATCGCGGGCAAGCCTTGCTCCCACAGGGATCGGCTGCGAGCAGATTATCTGTGTTCGAGCTTCAACTCTGTGGGAGCAAGGCTTGCCCGCGATGAGGGCAGAACAGGCACTGTTGGCCTAAAGGTTGACTGCTTACTCTGTACCGCTCAGTCTCCCAAGGCTTTTTTCCAGACTCAAACAAGGAGGTCACCCATGCCCTTTGCAACGATCGACGGACAACCGCTTCACTACCTGGACCAAGGCCAGGGCCCGGTGGTGCTGCTGGGCAGCAGCTATCTGTGGGACCACACCATGTGGGCGCCGCAGATCGAGGTGTTATCCCGGCATTACCGGGTCATTGCCTTGGACCTGTGGGGCCACGGCCAGTCCGGGCGATTGCCCGAGGGCATGACCTCCCTGGACGACCTGGCCCGCCAGGCATTGACGTTGATGGATCACCTGGACATTGACTGCTTCCACCTGGTCGGGCTTTCGGTGGGCGGGATGTGGGGCGCTCGGCTGGCGCTGGCGGCGCCTGAGCGCGTGCAGTCGCTGGTATTGATGGACACCTACGTCGGCGTCGAGCCGGAGCCGACCCGGCTTTATTATTTTTCACTGTTCGACAAGATCGAGGCCATCGGCAGCATTCCCGAGCCGTTGCTGGACATCGTCGTGCCGATCTTCTTCCGGCCGGGTATCGATCCGCAGTCGGCGCTCTATCAACAGTTCCGCGCCACATTGGCCGCGCTGCCGACTGAACGACTGCGCGACAGCATCGTGCCGCTGGGGCGGATCATTTTCGGTCGGGACGACATCCTGCCACGCCTGCATGCCCTGGATGCCAAGGGCACAGTGGTGATGTGCGGCGACCAGGACAAACCGCGTCCGCCGTCCGAGGCGTTGGAAATGGCCGAGTTGATCGGGTGTGCCCGTGTGTTGATTCCGGAGGCGGGGCATATCTCCAACCTGGAGAACCCGCAATTCGTGAACGAGGCGTTGCTGGAGTTCCTGCGTCGCTGACCGTTGTCATCGCGTGCAGGGATTTTGTGACCGATGCAAATCCACTGTGGGAGCGAGCTTGCTCGCGATAGCGGTATGTCAGTCACCTCAATGCTGACTGATCTGCCGCAATCGCGAGCAAGCTCGCTCCCACAGGGGGGCTGCAGTGGCGGTCTGGCGGTCGGTCACTTCGGCCCGAGAATCTTCACCAGCTTGTCCGGCGACGGCGCGCCTTGCTGCTGTTGCAGGTCGCCTTTCTCATCCAGGTAGAAAATCGCCGGGGTGGCGGACAGTTCCAGTTCGTCCATCAACTGCTGGTTGGCGTCCAGTTTGGCCTGGATGGCGGGCGGTATGTCCTTGAGTGGTTTGAGCGGGCTGCCCTTGCCGGCTTTTTCATGCTCGGCCAGGGTTTTTTCCGGGTCCTTGGCGGCCAGCAAGGCGGCGGATTTACCTGGGCTGTCTTCGCGGATGATGCCCACCATGATGTGGCGCAACTGCACCTTGCCAGCCTTGACCCAAGGCCGGGCCTGCTCCCAGAACATGTTGCAGTAAGGGCAGTTCGGGTCGCTGAACAGGTACACCGTGCGTGGTGCGTCCTTGTTGCCGTCGGCGATCCAGTTGCTCGCTTCCATCTTCGCCCAGATGGCCTTGGCCATCGGTGCATAGACCAGTTTTTGCAGCGGCTCGGCGCTCAGGTCCTTGCCGTTTGCGTCGTACAGGTTGCCCAGCAGGACATGCTGCCCATCCGGGGTCAGGTACAGCGCCATGCCACGGTTCTGGTATTGCGCGGCGTAACCGCGCAACCCGTCCGGGGCCTCGAAGGTGCCGATGATTTTCGCGCCCTTGGCTTCGATCTTCTTGATGGCCGCAGGCAATTCTTCGGCCTGGAGCAACGGGGCCTGCGACAGTGTGGCGGCAACGGCCAGGGTCAGCAGGTGGCGGAGGCGGGGCATGGCGGTTTCCTTGTGGCGGAGTGGGGCACCGTGGTCGAGCCCGGTGTTTCGAAGTTTTCCAGGGCGCGGGCCAGGCTCGCTTCCGACAATTCGCCCAGGTGGCTGCCCAGCAGGCGGCCGTCGGCGCTGTAGAACAGGGTGGTCGGCAGGGCCATGGAACCCACGGCCTGGCCGAGGCGGCCGCTGCCATCGAACAATACGTTGGTCAGGCTCAGGCCCTGGGTGGCCAGGTAGGTGCTGACGCTTTGCATGCTTTCGGCCTGGTTGACGAACAGGAAGGTCAGGTCCGGGCGCTGTTGCTGGGCTTCTTCGAGCACCGGCATTTCTCGCCGGCAGGGCGGGCACCAGGTGGCCCAGAGGTTGATCACCAGCGGGCCGCCCTGGTAGTCGGTGAGCTTCACGGTCTGGCCGTCGGCGGTGCGCAGGGTGATGTCCGGCAGTCGGGTGCCTTGTTCATAAATCGTCAGCGACAGGGTCGCCACCAGCCAGAACAGCAGGCCGCTGCCGACGCCGAAGCCCAACGGTCGGCGCAGGGCCGGGCGGTGCCGGGCCCACAACAAGGCGCCGATCAGCAGCGCCACAATCCCCGGCCAGGCGAGGAAGCCGCCGTCGCGCAGGTCGACGATCTGCCAAGGGTCGTCGCGGTAATGTTGCCAATAGGCGACGACGAAGCCGATCCTCGCGGCCAAAAGCCCCAGTAGAAACAGCACGAACAGCACCGACTCGGGGTTCTCGCCACCGCGCTTGGCCACCCGCCAGCCGACGAACGTCGCCAGGGCCAGGGCGCTGATCAGCAACAGGTGGTTAAGGGCGATGGCGAAGGTGCCGAGGGTGAACGTCAGCATCAGCGTGCGTCCCGGGTGAGGTTCCAGCGCTCCAGGAACGCCTTGGCGTCGACTTCCCCGGTGATCCGCTGGCTGCGGCGCTCTTCACCGTCGGCGCCGATCCATAGCAGGCTCGGCGGCCCCGGTACCTGGTAACGGCTCAGCAGCTCGCGGCTGGCGGGGCTGTCGGCGGTGACGTCGAGGCGCAGCAGGCGCACGCCTTGCAGGGCGTCGAGTACCTCGGCGCGGCCGAATACCTGTTTTTCCATGATCTTGCAGGACACGCACCAGTCGGCGTAATAGTCCAGCAGCACCCACTGCCCCTGGGCCTTGGCGGCATCCAGTTCCCGTTGCAGGGCGGCGGGCTCGCTGACGGTAACGAAGGTGTCGTGGACGCTGACGCTCGCGCTGCCCTCGCTGCCGGCGTAGACCTTCAGGGGTTGGAAGAGGTCATCGCCACCGCCCGCTGCGCCAATCACCAGCAGGCTGCCCCACAGGCCGAACAGCAACGAAGCGCTGCCGCAGAGGTAGGCCATGCGGCCGAAGCCTTCGGTCTGGCGCCAGGCGCTATAGGCGGCGATCAACAGCAGCACGCCCCACAGGCCGATCCACAGCGAGCCGTCGATGATCGGGCGAATCATCAGCAGCGCGGTGCCCAGGAACAGGAAGCCGAACACGCCCTTGAGCAGGTTCATCCAGGCGCCGGGCTTGGGCAGGAAGCGGTTGCCCACGGTCACCAGCAGCAACAGCGGCAGACCCATGCCGATGCCCATGGTGAACAGGATCAGCCCGCCGTGCAGCGCATTGCCGCTCTGGGCGATGTACAGCAGGGCGCCGGCCAGCGGGGCGGTCATGCACGGGCCCACCAACAGGCCGGACAACGCCCCGAGAATACCGGCGCCCACCAGGCTGCCACCGCGCCGCTGGCGTCCGGCGTTTTCCAGACGGTCACGCAGCGCCGCCGGCAATTGCAATTCGAAGAAACCGAACATCGGCAACGCCAGCAACACGAATACGGCCGCGAAGCTGCCCAGCAGCCATGGTTGTTGCAGCAGTGCCTGCAGGTTAGCCCCCAGCAGCGCGGCGAGCACGCCCATGGCCGCATACACCAGGGCCATGCTGATCACGTAGCTGCCGGCCAGGGCCAGGCCGCGTCTCGGTCCGGCGCCGCTGCCCACCACCAGCCCGGCCAAAATCGGCAACATAGGTAGCGAACAAGGGGTGAACGCCAGCAGCAGGCCCAGGCCGAAGAACACCAGCAGGCTCCAGCCCAAGGCCCGTTGTTGCAGGCCGCTGGCCAGGGCCTGGTCCGGCGCCTCGCCGGTGGCCGCCGCGGGTGCGCTGCCACCCAGGTCAATCACCTGGGTCTGGGGTGGATAGCACAGGCCGGCGTCGGCACAGCCCTGGAAGCCCACCTTGATCTTGCCCGTGGCACCGGCGGGTATCTTCAGTTCCAGCGCCTGGCGATAGACTTGCTGGTCGCCGAAAAACTCGTCGCTGTGGGCCTCACCCTCCGGCAGCTGCGGTTTCTGCGCCTCGGCCAGGCCATCGAACTTGAGCCGCTGCTTATACAGGTAGTACCCATCGGCGATCTGCCAGAACAGCTGCGTCTGACCGGAGTCCAGGCGTTCGGAGGTCAACACGAACGCCTTTTCCACCGGCAGGAAATCGGGTTTGGTTTCGAAGGGATTGGCGGCCTGGGCCAGGCCCGAGATCAGGAACAGCCACAGCAAAAACAATCGACGCATGGATAAAGCCTTAGAACGAAGCAAGTGGAAAACACAATGGCGGCTGGCGATTAACCGTCGATTAACCCGGCGACGACCGGCAGGCCGCAATGATCGCCCATGTTGGCCGTACTCGTCGCATAATGTCGGCTTAATCGGCCGGCGGCCTAATGTACCTTTTTCCACGGGGCTTACCATGCGCGTACTGGTCTGCGAAGACGATGAGTTGATTGCCAGCGGGATCGTTGCCGGCCTCACGGCGCAGGGCCTGACGGTCGAGCACGTGGCCACCGCATCGGCGGCGCGGGCGATGGTCGGCGTGGCGGAGTTCGATGTCATGGTGCTGGACCTGGGATTGCCCGATGAGGACGGTCTCAAGTTGCTCCGGCAACTGCGTCAGCAGGGGCTGGAAACGCCGGTGCTGATCCTCACCGCCCGTGACTCGGTGACCGACCGGGTCGATGGCTTGCAGGCCGGCGCCGATGACTATCTGCTCAAACCCTTCGACCTGCGCGAGCTCGCGGCGCGCCTGCATACGTTGCTGCGGCGCGTGGCGGGGCGTAGCGTCAACCTGATCGAGCACGGTCGCCTGACCTACGACCCCAGCAGTCGGGAGACCACCCTGGACGGCCAGCCGGTGGATCTGTCCCGGCGCGAGCAATCGCTGTTGCAGGCGCTCTTGCACAGTCGCGGTCGGGTGCTGTCCAGCGAGCAACTCAAGGACAGCGTCTACGGGTTCAACGACGAACTGGAAAGCAACGCCCTCAACGTCCATATCCATCACCTGCGGCGCAAGCTGGGTAACGGCATTGTCGAGACCGTGCGCGGCCTGGGTTATCGCCTGGGGCCGGCCGACGGCGGAGAGTCCTCCAAGTGATGAGCCTGCGACTGCGCCTGAGCTTGACCCTCGGCGCGGCCTTCGCCCTGATCTGGGCCCTGGCCGCGGCGTGGATGCTCAGTGACCTGCGCAACCAGATGATGTTCTCCCTCGACCAGCGTCTGGTGGCCTCGGCGCGGATGGTCGCCGGGTTGCTGGAACAGATGCCGCCGTTGCCCAGCAAGGGCGACGGCACGCATTTGAGCTCCGAGCAATTGAGCATTCCCGGCGGCATGGCCTGCCAGGTCAGTTCCTTGCGCGGGGAGATTCTGGCCCGCAGCCACGGCACCCCGGAACAGGTCCTGGAAGCCGAGAAAATGGGCTTCCACGACCAGATGATCGACGGCGCGCCCTGGCGCAGCTTCACCCTGGCCCGGGGCGACTTGCGCATCACCACCGCCGACCGCCAGATCGAGCGCGAAGCCCTGAACATGTCGATACTGCTGGCCGCCTCGGTGCCGGTGGGCGTGGCGTTGCTCGGTTGCCTGTGCCTGTTGTGGCTGGGCATCGGCCAGGGCCTGGCGCCGCTCAACCGCATGCGCGATGCGCTGATGCGGCGTAATGCCGACTCTCTGGAGCCCTTGCAGATCCATCCGCTGCCCAGCGAGTTGCGACCCTTGCTGGAGACCCAGAACCAGTTGTTCCAGCGCATCGGCAAGACCATCGAACGCGAGCGCCGGCTGACCGGCGACGCCGCCCACGAACTGCGCAGCCCACTGACCGCCATCAAGACCCACCTGCAAGTGGCGCGCATGACCGAGGGCGCCGCCCGTGACCAATCCCTGGCCCGGGCCGAGGAGGGCGCCGACCGCTTGCATCGCACCCTCGAACAACTGCTGTTGCTGGCGCGGGTCGAAGGCAGCCTGTCGTTCGACGATGGCGTGCACTGCAATGCCGAGCAGGTCGCGCGATTGGCGATCCAGGACTCGGCCAGCAGCGATTCCCGGCGAATCAAGCTGCACCTGGCCCCAGGGCTGTCCGATGCACCGGTGCAGATGCCGGCGGTGCTCTCCATCGCCGCCTTGCGCAACCTGCTGGATAACGCCCTGCGCCATACCCCGGACGATACCGATGTGGAACTGAGCCTGGAAATGATTGGCCAGCGCGTACGCTTCCAGGTCCGCGATCATGGCCCGGGCATCGCCGCCGACGACATTCAGCACCTGACCCAGCGCTTCTGGCGCAACGGCCAGAGCACCGGCTGCGGGCTAGGGCTGGCGATCGTCCAGGCCATTGTCCAGCGGTGCGGCTGCGGGCTGCATTTCGACAGCCGCCCGGATGGGTTGCGGGTCGAATTGACGATGCCGGTGCAGGTGCTGCCCGGTTAATTATCTGTGGGAGCAAAGCTAGCTCGCGAGGCAGGCACCTCGGTCTGACTGTTGGCCAAGGTGCTGCCATCGCGAGCTAGCTTTGCTCCCACAGGTTTTGCTCCCACGGAATTTGCTTCTTCAGGCTTGTGTACATCTGCTGTAACGATCCGCCATTGGCGCCTCGGCCTTATCCGGGTCTATGTTTTTTTCAGCTCGACTCAAGGACTGAGGAAAACCGCGCCATGGACACGTTCATCGAAATCTGCACGGCCACGCCCAGCGATGCCGGCATCATCAGCCGGATCGCCGAACGCTCCATACGGATCGGGTGTGCCGCCGAACACCGCAACGACCCCACTATCGTCGCCGCCTGGGTACGCAATAACACCCTTGCGCATATCCACCCCTGGTTGGCCGACCCACGCTTGCGCCTGACCCTGGCACGTTTGCAGGGGCGGCCGGTGGGTGTCGCCATGACCTCGACCAGTGGCCGGATCGCCTTCTGCTATGTACAACCGGAGTCCTTCCGCCGCGGTGTCGGCCAGGCGCTGGTGCGGGACATCGAGGCCTGGCTGCGCGGGCGCGGGGTGGCCTGGGTGCGTCTCAACAGCACCCGTAGCAGCCAGGCGTTCTATCGACACCTGGGCTTCGAGCAAAGCGCTGACGCCTTCGCCGTCGGCGGGGTCAAGTCCATCGCGATGCACAAGCCACTGATCGCGCCACTGGCGAAAGTGCTGCCCGCGAGTAAATCCGCCCGTGGCTGATGCGTTTCCACAACAGGAAACCTGCATGTGCGCCCCGACCGGATGCGCACCTGCCCGGTGTGTCGTTTTGGGTCACTACGTACTGTGGGGTCGAGAGATGTCAGTCGCCAACAGCCTTATCGAAGCACAGCCGGCCCGGGTCAGCCCGGTGCCGGCCGAGACGCTCTACCAGTTCAATGAATCACCACTGCTGGCGCGCCAGAGTCGGCAGGAATCCAATGCCCGCAGCTATCCACGGCGGATACCCCTGGCCCTCAAGCGCGCCAAGGGATTGTATGTCGAGGACGTCGAGGGCCGTACCTTCATCGATTGCCTGGCCGGCGCCGGCACGCTGGCGCTGGGGCATAACCACCCGGTGGTGATCGACGCGATCCAGCAGGTGCTGGCCGATGAACTGCCGTTGCACACCCTGGACCTGACCACGCCGGTCAAGGACCGCTTCGTCCAGGATCTGTTCGGTCTGTTGCCGATAGAGCTGGCCGCCGAGGCGAAAATCCAGTTCTGCGGCCCCACCGGTACCGACGCGGTGGAAGCCGCCCTCAAGCTGGTGCGCACCGCCACCGGACGCAGCACCGTGCTGTCGTTCCAGGGCGGTTACCACGGCATGAGCCAGGGGGCATTGAGCCTGATGGGCAGCCTGGGGCCGAAGAAACCCTTGGGCGCCTTGCTCAGCAGTGGTGTGCAGTTCATGCCATACCCCTACGATTACCGCTGCCCGTTCGGGCTGGGCGGTGTCGAGGGCGTCAAGGCCAACCTGCATTATCTGGAAAACCTGCTGAACGACCCGGAGGCCGGCGTGCAATTGCCGGCGGCGGTCATCGTCGAAGTGGTGCAGGGCGAGGGTGGGGTCATTCCCGCCGACCTGGACTGGCTGCGCGGCTTGCGGCGGATCACCGAGCAGGCCGGGGTGGCGTTGATCGTCGACGAAATCCAGAGCGGCTTCGGCCGTACCGGCAAAATGTTTGCCTTCGAGCATGCCGGGATCATCCCGGACGTGGTCGTGCTGTCCAAGGCCATCGGCGGCAGCTTGCCGCTGGCGGTGGTGGTTTACCGCGAGTGGCTCGACACCTGGCTGCCGGGCGCTCACGCCGGGACCTTCCGTGGCAATCAGATGGCCATGGCCGCCGGTTCCGCAGTCATGCGCTATCTGCGTGAGCACGACGTGCCGGCCCACGCCGCCGCCATGGGCGAACGCTTGAGCGAGCACCTGCGCATCCTGCAGCGGGACTTCCCGCAACTGGGCGATATCCGCGGTCGCGGGTTGATGCTTGGTGTTGAACTGGTAGACCCGGCGGGCAAGCCGGATGCCCTCGGTCATCCGCCCGTGCATGCACAGTTGGCGCCACGGCTGCAACGCGAATGCCTCAAGCGCGGGCTGATCCTGGAGCTGGGCGGCCGGCAGGGCGGCGTGGTGCGGTTCCTGCCACCGTTGATCATCACCCGGGCGGAAATCGACCGGGTCGCCGAGATTTTCGGGCGAGCCCTGCATGCGGCGGTCACCGACAGCTAATTTTCACCCGGCCCCGTACGTTCCTTTCATATCCTGGCTGCGTATGCGACGCAGCGAACCTCGAGCAAAGATGGAGAGACACCCATGACTTCAGTATTCGACCGCGAGGACATCGTCTTTCAGGTCGTGGTCAACCACGAAGAACAGTATTCGATCTGGCCGGACTACAAGGCCGTCCCCGAGGGCTGGCGCACCGTTGGCAAAAGCGGCTTCAAGAAGGAATGCCTGGCCTACATCGAAGAAGTCTGGACCGACATGCGCCCGCTGAGCCTGCGCAAGAAGATGGAGGAGCAGGCGGCTGCGGTTCATTGAATGTAGAACCTGTGGCAGCAAGGAAGCTTTCCACAGGATGGCTGCGGGAGGATGCAAATCCTGCAGTCACATCGGAACCCATGTGGGAGCGAGCTTGCTCGCGATGGCGGCGGATCAGCAACATCGATGCCGGCTGACACGCCGCCATCGCGAGCAAGCTCGCTCCCACAGGGACGGCCGGCGGTACCAGCTATTGCCCAATCAAAAAATCAATCAACGCCCGTGCCGCCGCTGGCAATTGTCGATGGGGCGGGTAGATGATCGAAAACGGTCGGCTGCGCCCGCCAACGTCCTCCAGCAACGCCACCAGTTCCCCACGCTCGATTCGCTCCCGGACAATGAAGTCATAGGTCTGGCAGATCCCCATCCCGGCCTGAGCCAGGGACACGATGCCCAATACATCGTCGGACACTTGCACATTGCCCGTCGGCAGCCATTCTCGATCTTCCTGATTTAAGCGAAACAGCCAGGGTGCGATGCGTCCGCTGCTGGGCATCACGAAGGGCAGGCAAGCGTGGGCAGCCAGTTCATCGAGGTGCCGGGGCGTTCCGGCGCGTTCCAGATACTGCGGCGCAGCCACCAGGCAAAGGCGGGCGTCTTCGAGTTTGCGCCCGACCAGCCCGCTGTCCGGCAGCGGCCCAAGGCGGATTGCCAAGTCATACCCCTCAGCGACCAGATCGACATTGCGGTTGGTGATGCTCAGTTCGACCCGAACTTGCGGGCACGCCTGGGCGAAACGCGACAGCAGCGATGGCAGGCGGTAATGACCGTAGGTGGTCGGTACGCTCAAGCGCACGCGTCCGGTCAAGACACCGTCCTGGCCCTGGATTCGCCGCTCGGCGTCGTCAATCAGGGCAAAGGCCGAGCGCGACTGTTCCAGGTACAACGTGCCGGCATCGGTCAGGTTCAGCCGCCGGGTCGTGCGTCGCAACAGTTGCACCCCGAGCCGGGCTTCGAGGCGGGAAATGGCGCGGCTCAGGACCGAAGGTGTGGTGCCCAGCGCCACGGCTCCGGCGCTGAGGGTGCCTTTCTCCACGACCGTGACGAAGGCCTCCACGTCGGCCAGATGATCGAATCGACGGGGCATTGTTGCCTCCAGGGGCCAAGTGATGTTCCGGAGAACAAGTTTATCGCCGGTAAGCGCATCAATACAGTGAGCGCATCTTTTCTCGAAGCGTTCTGGAGTCATCATGAAAAAGCTCACGACCTTGGCAACATCTGTCGTTCTGGCAGGCATCAGTGTCGCGGCCCATGCCGATAACGTGCTGGTGGTCCTGTCCGATTCCGATCATCTGGATCTGAAAAATGGCCAGGTCTTCTCCACCGGGTTCTATCTCAACGAACTGCTGCAACCGGTGAAACTGTTGCTGGATGCCGGTCACCAGGTGACGTTCGCGACGCCCGAAGGCAAGGCGCCGACGCTGGACCGGTCCTCGGTGGACAAGATGTATTTCAATAACGACTCGGCGGAGCTGGAGCGCTATCAGGCGTTGCTGGCGCAGTTGAACATCACGTCGGCCAAGGACTCGCCGGTGATCAGCCTGGCCCGTGTCGAGCAGATCGGCCTGGAACAGTTCGACGCCCTGTACATCCCCGGCGGACATGCGCCGATGCAGGATTTGCTGACGAGCGCACTGTTGGGGCGGGTGCTGACGCACTTCCATGACAAGGGCAAGACCACCGCGCTGGTTTGCCACGGGCCAATCGCGCTGCTGTCGACGCTGCCTGATGCCGAGGGTTTCGTGGGTCAGTTGGCCGCCAAAGGCCAGGCCTCGGGCAAGGCCGACTGGATCTATGCCGGGTACAAGATGACGGTGATCAGCAATCAGGAAGAAGAGCTGGCCAAGGGCCTGCTGGGCGGCGGGAGCATGAAGTTCTATCCGCAAACCGCGTTGGAGCAGGCGGGAGGGCACTACAGCAGCAACACCTCGCCGTGGACGTCCCATGTGGTGACGGATCGGGAATTGATCACGGGCCAGAACCCGGCGTCGGCGCTGGCGGTGGGGCAGGCGTTGGTCAAGCGTCTGAAGCGCTGACCCAGGAACACCACCGATTTCCCTGTGGGAGATTCTCCTGTGGGAGCGAGCTTGCTCGCGATAGTGGCGGATCAGCAACATTGATGCCGGCTGACACTCCGCAATCGCGAGCAAGCTCGCTCCCATAGGTTTTAGTGGTGTGGCGGTTTTATTTGAACCGCCGCTCCACCCCTTTCTCCACCAGGATCTTCGCCGAAATCTCTTCCACGGAAAAATGCGTGGAGTTGATATGGGGAATGTTCTCCCGCCGGAACAGGTTTTCCACCTCACGCACTTCGAACTCGCACTGGGCGTAGCTTGAATAACGGCTGTTGGGCTTGCGCTCGTTGCGGATCGCGGTGAGGCGGTCCGGGTCGATGGTCAGGCCGAACAGCTTGTGCTGGTGGGCGCGCAGGGCGCTGGGCAGTTGCAGGCGCTCCATGTCGTCTTCGGTCAGCGGATAGTTGGCCGCGCGGATGCCGAATTGCATCGCCATGTACAGGCACGTCGGTGTCTTACCACAACGCGACACGCCCACTAGGATCAGGTCGGCCTTGTCGTAATAATGCGTGCGGGCGCCGTCATCGTTGTCCAGCGCGAAATTGACCGCCTCGATCCGCTCCATGTAGTTGGAGTTGTGGCCAATGGAATGGGACTTGCCGACCGAGTAGGAGGAATGCTCGCTCAGCTCCTGTTCCAGGGGCGCCAGGAAGGTGGAAAAAATGTCGATCATGAAACCATTGGACGTTGCGAGAATCTCACGGATGTCCTGATTGACGATGGTATCGAAGATGATCGGGCGGAAACCGTCGGTTTCGGCGGCTTTATTGATTTGCTGTACCATGGCCCGCGCCTTGTCGACGCTGTCGATGTACGGACGTATGAATTTGGCGAAGGTAATGTTTTCGAACTGTGCCAACAGGCTTTGGCCTAGCGTTTCGGCCGTGATGCCGGTGCCGTCGGAGATAAAGAAAGCAGATCGTTTCATTTGCGCCTTGGGCCTTAAGCTAGTGAGCTAGTGACGATTCTTGGATATGATAGGCGCGATTTGCCGGCCGCCAGTGGCCTGCATTCTCACTTATTTTCCAGGTCCAGGCCATATCGCCGGCAAGCGCTCCCCTGGAGCCGCCGGTGCCTTGAGCTTTTCCAACACAGTTAGTGGAGAGATCACCTTGGTAGAGTACGTAGTTTCCCTCGATAAGCTCGGCGTCCATGATGTGGAGCATGTGGGGGGCAAGAACGCATCCCTGGGCGAGATGATCAGCAACCTCGCCGGTGCCGGCGTATCGGTGCCAGGTGGCTTCGCCACGACCGCCCAGGCTTATCGTGATTTCCTGGAACTGAGCGGCCTGAACCAGCAGATCCACGATGCGCTCGATGCCCTGGACGTCGATGACGTCAACGCCCTGGCCAAGACCGGTGCCCAGATCCGCCAATGGATCATGGAAGCCGAGTTCCCCGAGAAACTGAACGCCGAGATCCGTACCGCTTTCGCCAAGCTATCCGAAGGCAATCCCGACATCGCCGTCGCCGTGCGCTCCTCGGCCACCGCCGAAGACCTGCCGGATGCCTCCTTTGCCGGTCAGCAGGAAACCTTCCTGAACATCCGTGGCGTGGAAAACGTCATCCGTGCAGCCAAGGAAGTCTTCGCCTCCCTTTTCAACGATCGTGCCATTTCCTACCGCGTGCACCAGGGCTTCGACCACAAATTGGTCGCCCTGTCCGCCGGTGTGCAGCGCATGGTCCGCTCCGAAACCGGCACCGCCGGCGTGATGTTCACCCTCGACACCGAGTCGGGCTTCCGTGACGTGGTGTTCATCACCGGCGCCTACGGCCTGGGTGAAACCGTCGTGCAAGGCGCGGTGAACCCGGATGAGTTCTACGTTCACAAAGGCACGCTGCAAGCCGGTCGTCCGGCCATCCTGCGCCGCAACCTGGGCAGCAAGGCCATCAAGATGATCTACGGCGACGAAGCCAAGGCCGGTCGTTCGGTGAAAACCGTCGATGTGGACAAGGCCGAGCGCGCGCGTTTCTGCCTGAGCGACGCCGAAGTCAGCGAGCTGGCCAAGCAGGCGATGATCATCGAGCAGCACTACAAGTGCCCGATGGACATCGAGTGGGCCAAGGACGGTGACGACGGCAAGCTTTACATCGTGCAGGCCCGCCCGGAAACCGTGAAGAGCCGTACCCAGGCCAACGTCATGGAGCGTTACCTGCTCAAGGAAACCGGCACTGTGCTGGTGGAAGGCCGTGCCATCGGCCAGCGCATCGGCGCGGGCAAGGTGCGGATCATCAAGGACGTCTCGGAGATGGACAAGGTCCAGGCCGGCGACGTACTGGTCTCCGACATGACCGACCCGGATTGGGAACCGGTGATGAAGCGCGCCAGCGCCATCGTTACCAACCGCGGCGGGCGTACCTGCCACGCGGCGATCATTGCCCGTGAACTGGGTATTCCGGCTGTGGTGGGTTGCGGTAACGCCACCCAGCTGTTGAAAGACGGCCAGGGCGTGACCGTTTCCTGCGCCGAAGGCGATACCGGTTACATCTTCGAAGGGGAACTGGGCTTCGACATCAAGAAAAACTCCGTCGATGCCATGCCGGACCTGCCGTTCAAGATCATGATGAACGTCGGCAACCCGGACCGCGCCTTTGATTTCGCACAGTTGCCGAACGCCGGCGTGGGCCTGGCCCGCCTGGAATTCATCATCAACCGCATGATCGGCGTGCACCCCAAGGCACTGCTGAACTACGACGGCCTGCCCCAGGACATCAAGGACAGCGTCGACAAGCGCATTGCCGGCTACGACGACCCGGTCGGCTTCTACGTCGAGAAACTGGTGGAAGGCATCAGCACCCTGGCGGCGGCGTTCTGGCCGAAAAAGGTCATCGTGCGGCTGTCGGACTTCAAGTCCAACGAATACGCCAACCTGATCGGCGGCAAGCTCTACGAGCCGGAAGAAGAGAACCCGATGCTGGGCTTCCGTGGTGCTTCGCGCTACATCAGCGAATCGTTCCGCGACTGTTTCGAGCTCGAATGCCGCGCCCTCAAGCGCGTGCGCAACGAGATGGGCCTGACCAACGTCGAGATCATGGTGCCGTTCGTGCGGACCCTGGGCGAAGCGAGCCAGGTCGTCGACCTGCTGGCGGAAAACGGTCTGGCCCGTGGCGACAACGGCCTGCGCGTGATCATGATGTGCGAGCTGCCGTCCAACGCCATCCTGGCTGAAGAGTTCCTTGAGTTCTTCGACGGTTTCTCCATCGGTTCCAACGACCTGACCCAATTGACCCTGGGCCTGGACCGCGACTCCGGGATCATCGCCCACCTGTTCGACGAGCGTAACCCGGCGGTCAAGAAGCTGCTGGCCAACGCCATTGCCGCTTGCAACAAGGCCGGCAAGTACATCGGCATCTGCGGCCAGGGCCCTTCGGACCACCCGGACCTGGCCAAATGGCTGATGGAGCAGGGCATCGAAAGCGTTTCGTTGAACCCGGACTCCGTGCTGGAAACCTGGTTCTTCCTGGCTGAGGGTCAGGCTGCGGTCTGATTGAGTGAAGGGGCCTCGCCGGTAATGTAAGCCGGGTAACCTTTGTGGGAGCGAGCTTGCTCGCGATAGCGGGATGTCAGCCAAGATTGTTTTTGCTGATCCACCGCAATCGCGAGCAAGCTCGCTCCCACAGTCGTCTTTTTTTGTGCAAGAAGATTATGCAAAGCAGCAGCAACCTCTTTCCTGTCGCCTTGATCAGCGCCGAGCGGCGCGGTGATCTGAGCGAAGATGTCTATCGCTTGAAACCCGGCAACAGCCCGGACGCCAGTGTCGAACTGGCTGTCACCCGATTGGGCATGGCCGACGCCGGTGAAACCCGTGGCGTCCCGGTGATTCTGTTGCATGGCAGTTTTTCCAACCGGCGCTTCTGGTACTCGCCCAAGGGCCTGGGCCTGGGGGCGTACCTGGCACGCCTGGGGTTCGATGTGTGGATTCCCGAGATGCGCGGCCACGGCTTGTCCCAGCGCAACCAGGGCTATCGCAACAATCGTGTGGCCGACTATGCCCGTTACGACTTGCCGGCCATTGGCGCCTTCGTGCGTGAGCAGAGCGGGCAAGTGCCCCACTGGATCGGTCATTCGCTGGGTGGCATTACCCTGGCGGCAGCTTTGGGCGGCCACTACCTGGGTGAGCCCGCGGTGGCGTCGGCGGCGTTTTTCGGCACCCAGGTCAGCCGCACCTACTGGCCGCTGAAGATCCCGCCGGTGGAATGGAGCGGTCGCTTCATTCTCAAGCGTTTTGCCCAATTGTCCGGTTCAAGGCTCAAGCGCGGCCCCGAGGACGAACCCATCGGCCTGGCCCTGGAAAGCATGCGCTGGTACGGCCTGTTCGGGCGTTTCGGCGATGCCGAGAAAAACTGGTGGGCCGGGTTGGCCGATGTCCAGCTGCCGGTGCTGGCGGTGAGTGCAGCCGGCGATCACCAGGACCCGACCTGGGCGTGCCGCAAACTCTTCGATCAGATCGGTTCCGCGCACAAGCAGTTTGTCTGCCTGGGCCGGGGACAGGGCTTCAGTGACGATTTCGGTCACGTCGAGATGCTGGTCAGCAAAGCCGCTCACCTTGAGGTCTGGCCGTTGGTGGCCCGTTGGCTCGAGGATCAGCAGGCACCCTTGCTGGGCGAACAGCCCCAGCTGGCCGAGGCGGTTTGAAGCGAAGGCTCTGACAAGGGCATTTCGCTCTGGTCGGCTTGCGGCTAAGATATGACGCGTCTAGCGGTTCCAGTCACAAACGGTTGCTCATTCAGTCTGACGTTCCAGCCTTTCAGGAGTTGTTCGATGAACCATTACCTCACGCCCGACCTGTGCGACGCCTACCCGGAACTGGTGCAGGTGTTGGAACCGATGTTCAGCAATTTCGGTGGCCGCGACTCCTTCGGTGGCGAAATCGTGACCATCAAGTGCTTCGAGGACAACTCGCGGGTCAAGGAGCAGGTTGAACTCAAAGGCAACGGCAAGGTGCTGGTGGTCGACGGCGGCGGTTCCCTGCGTCGGGCACTGCTGGGGGACATGCTGGCGGAAAAAGCCGCGAAAAATGGCTGGGAAGGGCTGGTGATCTACGGTTGCATCCGTGACGTCGATGTCATCGCCCAGACCGACCTCGGGGTCCAGGCCCTGGCCAGCCATCCGATGAAAACCAACCGGCTCGGCGTCGGCGAGCTCAATGTAGCGGTGACCTTTGCCGGCGTGACGTTCCGCCCGGGTGAGTATGTCTATGCCGACAACAACGGCGTGATCGTTTCGCCAAGCCCGCTGAAAATGCCTGAATGAAGCACCACTGCCATAAGGGATGAGGATGTTCGAGGAAGAAAACGCGCAATGGGGGCTGGTGCATGCCCTGGTGCTGGATGGTAAAGGCGGCGCGCGTTCCATAGCCCGGACCGAACTCGACGATTTGCAGTTGCAGGCCCACGAAAGCCTGTGGCTGCACTGGGATCGCAGTCATCCGCAAACCCACACCTGGCTGCGCAAATCCAGCGGCTTGAGCGAATTCAACTGCGACCTGCTGCTCGAAGAGAACACGCGGCCGCGGTTGTTGCCGTTGCCCAATGCCGAGATGCTGCTGTTCCTGCGGGGGATCAACCTCAACCCGGGCGCCGAACCTGAAGACATGGTCTCGGTACGGATCTTCGCGTCCGCCCAGCGGGTGATCTCCCTGCGCCTGCGGCCGTTGCGCGCTACCGATGAATTGTTGGCGCAACTGGCTGAAGGCAAGGGGCCTGAAAACGCCTCTGAGCTCATCCTTTATATGGCGCAATACCTCACCGACAAGGTGCAGGACCTGGTCACTTGCCTCTCGGAAATCGTCGATGGCGAGGAAGAAAAACTCGACGCCGACGAACGGTATGCACCCGAGCATGACGCCATTTTGCACATCCGTCGAAGGGCCGCCGGACTGAAGCGTTTCCTGGCACCACAACGGGATATTTTCGGCCAGATGTCGCGGATCAAGTTGCCATGGTTCCTGGAGGAAGACGGCGACTATTGGAACGAATTGAACAACAGCCTGACCCGTTATCTCGAAGAGCTTGAATTGACCCGAGAGCGCGTGGGGCTTGTGCTGGAGGCTGAAGACCGGCGACTTTCGGTGCGCATGAACCGCACCATGTACCGCTTCGGCATCGTCACCGGGATTTTCCTGCCGATGAGTTTTCTCACCGGTCTTTTGGGTATCAACGTCGGCGGCATTCCGTTCTCCGAAAGTCCCTACGGTTTCATGGTCGCGTGCCTGCTGATGATCTGCGTGGCGCTGGGGCAGTGGTGGTTGTTTCGCCGCTTGCGCTGGGTGTGATGGGGTTTCATGTGACCCGACCAAATGTGATCGCGTCTTCCACAGACATCACGAGAGGTGCGTATGCACGATCCGTTTGAACAGTCTTTGCGCGACATGCTCAAGGCTTCGCCGTCCAGCCGGGACGACGACGCGTGCTTGGGGCGTGTACTGAAAACCGCCAACCGCCAGGTCGGTGCGGGCGATCTGTTCAGCCTGCTGGGCCGTTGGTTGCCCGCGCTGATGATCGCCCTGAATAATGGATCGGCCCATGTCTCGCCGGTTTCCCGCCGTAAACCTGTTGCTCGCACCGCTGATAAGGCTGATTGAATATGGAACTTGATCTCTGGACCCAGAGCCTCGTCACGGCAATGACTGCGTTGTGGACCAAGGTAGCTAACTTCATCCCGAACCTCTTCGGCGCGCTGGTGGTGCTGTTGTTGGGTTTTGTCGTGGCCAAGTTGCTGGACACGCTGCTGTCCAAGCTGCTCGCCAAGCTGGGCCTCGATCGCCTGATGGGCGGCACTGGCCTGACCAAGCTGCTGTCCCGTGGCGGCATCCAGGTACCGATCTCGACCCTGGTCGGCAAGATCGTGTACTGGTTCGTCTTGCTGATTTTCCTGGTTTCCGCAGCAGAATCCCTTGGCCTTGAGCGAGTTTCGGCTACGCTCGATATGCTCGCATTGTATTTGCCGAAGGTTTTTGGTGCCGCGCTGGTGTTGCTGGTCGGTGTCCTGCTGGCGCAACTGGCCAATGGGCTGGTGCGCGGTGCGGCCGAAGGCGTCGGGCTGGACTACGCCGCTGGCGTGGGGCGTATCGCCCAGGGCCTGGTGATTATCATCAGTATTTCGGTGGCGATCAGCCAGTTGGAGGTCAAGACTGACCTGCTCAACCACGTGATCGTGATCGTATTGATTACCGTTGGTCTGGCGGTTGCGCTGGCAATGGGATTGGGAAGCCGGGAAATCGCCGGTCAGATTCTTGCGGGAATCTATGTGCGTGAATTGTATGAGGTTGGGCAACAAGTGCGTGTTGGCGAGGTCGAAGGCCAGATCGAAGAGATCGGCACGGTGAAAACCACATTGCTGACCGAGGAGGGCGAGCTGGTGTCGCTTTCCAATCGGATCCTGCTGGAACAGCATGTGAGTAGCCGCTAACCCGGCAAACCCTGCTAATGTATGCCGCCGCGAAATGCCTGCTACCACAGGCTGTGGCGCACATTGACCTAGACTGTCGGCCCGACTTGTTTTGAACAAACCCCAATCGCTATCCACGCGCTACGACCCCCGTGATCTCTCCGATGAGGAGTTGGTCGCGCGCGCGCATACGGAGCTGTTTCACGTAACACGCGCCTATGAAGAGTTGATGCGTCGCTACCAGAGAACTTTATTTAACGTTTGTGCGCGTTATCTAGGGAACGATCGTGATGCTGACGATGTCTGTCAGGAGGTGATGTTGAAGGTGCTGTATGGCCTGAAGAACTTCGAGGGGAAATCGAAGTTCAAGACCTGGCTCTACAGCATCACGTACAACGAATGCATCACGCAGTATCGCAAGGAACGGCGAAAGCGTCGCTTGATGGACGCATTGAGCCTGGACCCTCTCGAGGAAGCGTCGGAAGACAAGGCGCCCAAGCCCGAGGAAAAGGGTGGACTCGATCGCTGGTTGGTCTATGTAAACCCGATCGACCGGGAAATTCTGGTGCTACGATTTGTCGCAGAGCTGGAATTCCAGGAGATCGCAGACATAATGCATATGGGTTTGAGCGCGACAAAAATGCGTTACAAGCGCGCTCTTGACAAATTGCGTGAGAAATTTGCGGGCATTGCTGAAACTTAGTTCGGCGCAAATATCTCTTACGTGTAGGCAAGTTCTGATAGACTTGCCGCCGAGTTGTCCCCCGGTTTGCGGGACTGCTTCACAATCACCAGATGGGGATTTAACGGATGAAACTGAAAAACACCTTGGGCTTTGCCATTGGTTCTTTGATTGCTGCCACTTCGTTCGGCGCTCTGGCACAAGGCCAAGGCGCAGTTGAAATCGAAGGCTTCGCCAAGAAAGAAATGTTCGACAGCGCTCGTGATTTCAAGAACAACGGCAACCTGTTCGGCGGTTCGGTTGGTTACTTCCTGACCGACGACGTTGAACTGCGTTTGGCCTACGACGAAGTGCACAACGCACGTACCGAAGACGGCACTAACGTCAAGGGCGCCAACACCGCTCTGGACGCTCTGTACCACTTCAACAACCCAGGCGACATGCTGCGTCCTTACGTCTCTGCCGGTTTCTCGGACCAGAGCATCGACCAGAATGGCAGCAACGGTCGTAACCGTTCTACCTTCGCTAACGTTGGTGGCGGCGCCAAGCTGTATTTCACTGACAACTTCTACGCCCGTGCTGGCGTCGAAGCTCAGTACAACATCGACCAGGGCGACACCGAGTGGGCACCAAGCGTCGGTATCGGTGTGAACTTCGGTGGCGGCTCCAAGCCTGCTGCTGCTCCAGTTCCAGCTCCGGCTGAAGTCTGCTCCGACAGCGACAACGATGGCGTGTGCGACAACGTCGACAAGTGCCCTGACACCCCAGCCAACGTAACTGTTGACGCTGATGGCTGCCCAGCTGTTGCTGAAGTCGTTCGTGTTGAGCTGGACGTCAAGTTCGACTTCGACAAGTCGACTGTCAAGCCTAACAGCTACGGCGACATCAAGAACCTGGCTGACTTCATGAAGCAGTACCCATCCACCACCACTACTGTTGAAGGTCACACTGACTCCGTCGGTCCTGACGCTTACAACCAGAAACTGTCTGAGCGTCGTGCAAACGCCGTTAAGCAAGTTCTGACCAACCAGTACGGTGTTGAATCGTCCCGCGTTCAGTCTGTTGGCTACGGCGAATCCCGCCCAGTTGCCGACAACGCCACTGACGCTGGTCGTGCAGTTAACCGTCGCGTAGAAGCGCAGGTTGAAGCCCAAGCTAAGTAATTAGCCCACAGCTTTGGAAAAGCCCGGCCTAGGCCGGGCTTTTCTTTGCCTGGGATTTATGGAAAGAGCCTTGGTGTCGCCACAGTGTGGCTGCTTAAAACACCGAACCTGTGGGAGCAAAGCTTGCTCGCGATGGGGTAGGGCCAGCAACATTCATATGGGCTGACACACCGCTATCGCGAGCAAGCTTTGCTCCCACAGGTTCGGTGGTTGGGTGTTGTTGTTACAGCGCCGAAGCCTGAACCCACGAAGGCTGCGACCCTGCACATTCGGCAGCGCCGGCCACCGTGCCAATCACCAGAATCGCCGGGCTCTTGAGTTGAAAGGTGCTGGCATCGGCTTCCATCGAGGCCAGGTCGCTGCGGCAATCACGCTGGTGGGGCAGGGAGGCGTTTTCGATCATGGCCACGGGCGTGTTCGCCGCCAGGCCACCAGCCAGCAACTGCTCGCGGATCTCGCTCAGTTTTGCCACGCCCATGTACACCACCAAGGTGGTCCCGCTTTGCGCCAGGGCTTGCCAGTTCAGGCTGCTGCCGTCTTGAGTGTGGGCCGTGACCAGGGTCACGCCCCGGGCAATTCCGCGCAAGGTCAGTGGAATATCGCACTGAGTCGCCCCCGCGAGGCCTGCGGTGATGCCGTTGACCAGTTCCACCTCGACGCCATGCTCGCGCAGCCACTGCGCCTCTTCACCGCCGCGGCCGAAGATGCACGGGTCGCCACCCTTGAGGCGCACCACGCATTTGCCCTGGCGGGCATAACGCAGCATCAGCCGATGAATGAAAGCCTGCGGTGTGGAGCGGCAGCCGCCGCGCTTGCCCACGGCAATGATGCGCGCGTCGGGGCAGTGTTCCAGCACCGCGGTATTCACCAGGTCATCGATCAACACCACGTCGGCCTCGCCCAAGGCGCGCACGGCTTTGAGGGTCAGCAATTCAGGGTCACCGGGACCTGCACCCACCAGCCAGACTTTTGCGTTCATAGTGTTTTCCTCACGAGATAGCCGCCAGCGGTTGCGCCGTGGCAACCAGCAGACGTTTGATTTCCGGTACGCAAGAACCACATTGCGTGCCACAGCCCAATTCTTGCTTGAGCCCCTGCAAGTCCAAGCCACGCTCGATGCCTGCGCAGATCGCACGCTGGCTCACGTTCATGCAGTTGCACAGCGTTTTGCTGCCACCCGTTGTAGCGCCGACATTGCCCGGCGGCGCGCTCAAAGGCGCCAGCAGCCAGCGCCGCAGTTGTTCATCGGCACGGCCTTCCAGCCACAGGTTCTGCAGCCAGTGCCGGGCCAGGGTTTCGCCGGCCAGGCGGATGGCGGTGATGCGGCCGTTTTCGATGCGCACCCGTTTACCGATGGCGCGACGCGGGTCGTCATAGGCCAGTACCGGCCCGTCGATCAGGCCCAATTGCTCGTCGATGGCCTTGAGCAGTTGCGGTTCTGGCGCGACGGCGCTGGCAGCGCGAATCAGCAATGCGGGACGCTCACGGCCGGTCAGGCTCAGGCTGACGTAGGAAAACCCCTCGCACAGGGGGCGCAGCGCCTCCAGATGTTGTTGAACATCGCCTTCGATCAAGGCGAACAACTGCCAAGGCAGGTTCACCGGTTCCAGGCGCACGCCGCTGTGCTTGAGTTCCGGTTGTTTCGACAAGGGGTCGAAGGCCGGTTGAGTCAGGGTGTTCACGCCGCCCTTGAGGAACCGATCACCCCAGTGCATGGGCAGGAACGCCTGGCCCGGGCGCACGCTGTCGTCGCTGTCCACGGCCACGATCACGCTGCCGCGACGGCTCTTGAGGTTGACCAGGTCGCCCGCTTGCAGGCGATGGCGCTGCATTTCGTCGGGGTGCAGGCTGAGCACGGCTTCGTTCACATGACCAAACAGCTGCGCGGCGGTGCCGGTACGGCTCATGCCGTGCCACTGGTCCCTCAGGCGGCCAGTGTTGAGGGTCAATGGGTAGCGGGCGTCACGCAGTTCCTGGGCGGCGCGATAGGGATCGGCCACGAAACGCGCCCGGCCGTTGTCGGTCGGGAAAATCCCGTCCACGTACAGGCGCGCCGTTCCGACCGTGGCGCCTTCGGGGAAGGGCCATTGCTGGGGGCCGAGTTGATCGATCAGGGCATGGCTGATGCCGGACAAGTCCAGGTCGCGGCCTCGGGTCAGTTGTTTGTATTCATCGAACAGTTGGGCCGGGGTGTCAAAGGCGAACCGGCTGGTTTGGCCCGGGCGCAGACGTTTCTCCAGGCGCTGTGCGAAATCCACTGTGATTGCCCAGTCCGGACGTGCTTCACCCGGTGCGCCGACGGCCCGACGGACGTGGGAAATCCGCCGTTCGGAGTTGGTCACCGAGCCTTCTTTCTCGCCCCAGCTGGCTGCCGGCAGCAGCAAGTCGGCAAAGGCGGCGGTCTCGGTGGTCCGGAAGGCTTCCTGCAACACCACGAACGGGCAAGCTTGCAGCGCCTCACGTACCGCTGTCTGGTCCGGCATCGACTGGGCCGGGTTGGTGCAGGCGATCCACAAGGCCTTGATCTTGCCACTGCGCACCTGTTCGAACAGCTCGATGGCGCTCAAACCGGTGGTGGCGGGCAATTGCTCGACACCCCAATAGCGGGCGACATCGGCGCGATGCTCCGGGTTGGCGGCTTCGCGATGGCCCGGCAGCAGGTTCGACAGGCTGCCGGTTTCCCGTCCACCCATGGCATTGGGTTGGCCGGTCAGAGAGAAGGGGCCTGCACCCGGTCGACCGATTTGTCCCGTGGCCAGGTGCAAGTTGATCAGGGCGCTGTTTTTCGCGCTGCCGGCGGTGGACTGGTTCAAACCCATGCACCACAACGACAGGAAGCTTGGCGACGTGCCGACCCATTCGGCGCACTGGTGCAGTTGTTCGACGCTGATGCCGCACAACTGGGCGACCATGGCCGGGGTGTAGTCGCGCACCAGGTTCTTCAGGTCTGCGAAGCCTTCGGTATGGGCCTTGATGAAGTCGCGGTCGACCCAGTCTTCCCACAGCAGCAGGTGCAAAATCCCATGGAACAAAGCGACATCGGTGCCGGGCAGGATCGCCAAGTGCAGGTCCGCCAGGTCGCAGGTGTCGGTACGACGGGGGTCGATGACGATGATTTTCATCTGTGATCGGCGGGATTTGGCCTCTTCGAGGCGGCGAAAGAGGATGGGATGGGCGTAGGCCATGTTACTGCCGACGATCATCACGCAGTCGCTCAGTTCCAGGTCTTCGTAGCTGCAGGGTGGGGCGTCGGCGCCGAGGCTGCGTTTGTAGCCCACCACGGCGGAGGACATGCACAGCCGGGAATTGCTGTCGATGTTGTTGGTGCCCACCAATGCCCGGGCGAGTTTGTTGAAGGCGTAGTAATCCTCGGTCAGCAGTTGGCCGGAGATGTAGAACGCCACGCTGTCGGGGCCGTGCTCGGCGATGGTCTCGGCGAAGACGCTGGCGGCGTGATCCAGGGCGCTGTCCCAGTCGGTGCGGGCGCGGGCCAGGCCTTTGCCCAGGCGCAGTTCAGGGTACAGGGCGCGGGCGGCGAGGTCGCCGGTCAGGTGCAGTGTCGAGCCCTTGCTGCACAGTTTGCCAAAGTTGGCCGGATGGGCGGGATCGCCGCTGACGCCGAGGATGCGCTCGCCATCATGCTCGATCAAGACGCCGCAACCGACCCCGCAATAACAGCAGGTGGAGGCAGTGATCTGGCGGTTCATCAGCTTGCATCCCGCAGGGCTAGTTGCACCCGGCCGTTCTCGACCCGGGCCGAATGATGATGGGCGCAGCCCACGTCGGGGGCCTGGGCCTGGCCGCTTTCCAGGTCGATCTGCCAGTTGTGCAGCGGGCAGGCCACGCGCTTGCCGTAGACCAACCCTTGGGACAACGGGCCGCCCTTGTGCGGGCAACGGTCATCCAGTGCGAACACTTCATCGTCGCTGGTGCGGAATATCGCGATATCGCCTTTGGGGCCATTGATGATGCGCGAACCGAGGATGTTGATCTCTTCCAGTGCGCAGATATCCAACCAGTTCATGCCGGCACCTCCAGGTTCTTCACGGGGATGGCCTCGAACTCTTTCTTCAACTGAGGCTGTTCCAGGCGTTGCTTCCAAGGGTCCTGTTCCAGCGACAGGGAAAACTTCAGGCGTTCGTGGAGGGCCTTGCGTCGTTCGGGGTCTTCCAGCACGGCTTT
Source organism: Pseudomonas sp. H3_A02 (assembly GCF_054671965.1). Taxonomy (NCBI): domain Bacteria; kingdom Pseudomonadati; phylum Pseudomonadota; class Gammaproteobacteria; order Pseudomonadales; family Pseudomonadaceae; genus Pseudomonas; species Pseudomonas sp. H3_A02. Next base: position 5,756,460 of record NZ_CP162807.1, on the reverse strand, counting down.
CTTGATGTGCTCCATGCCAACCCGCTGCATGTAATGCACGGTGCGTTCGAGGTAGAAGGCTTCCTCACGGTAGAGCTGCAGGAAGGCGCCGTTGTATTCACGCACCTCTTCGGCGGTCTTGAGCTTGACGAAAAACTCGGCGACCTCGGTCTTGATCCCGCCGTTGCCACCGATGTACATCTCCCAGCCGGAATCGACGCCGATAATGCCGACGTCCTTGATCCCGGCTTCCGAACAGTTGCGTGGGCAACCGGAGACGGCCAGCTTGACCTTGTGGGGCGACCACATGTTGAACAGGTCGTGTTCCAGCTCGATGCCCAGTTGGGTGGAGTTCTGCGTGCCGAAGCGGCAGAACTCGCTGCCCACGCAGGTCTTCACGGTGCGAATGGACTTGCCATAGGCGTGGCCGGAAGGCATGTCGAGGTCTTTCCACACGCCGGGCAGGTCCTGCTTTTTGATCCCCAGCAAATCGATGCGCTGGCCCCCGGTGACCTTGACCATGGGCACGTTGTATTTGTCGGCCACGTCGGCGATGCGCCGCAGTTCCGATGGGTTGGTCACGCCGCCCCACATCCGCGGAACCACGGAGTAGGTGCCGTCTTTCTGGATGTTGGCGTGGGCGCGTTCGTTGATCAGGCGTGACTGCGGGTCGTCGTGGGCTTCGCCGGGCCAGGTGGAAATCAGGTAGTAGTTCAATGCCGGACGGCAGGTGGCGCAGCCGTTCGGGGTGCGCCAGTTCAGGTAGCTCATGGTCCCGGCGATGGTCAGCAGGTGCTGGTCGCGGATCGCCTGGCGGATCTGGCCGTGGTTGAGGTCGCTGCAACCGCAGATGGCTTTTTCGCTTTTCGGCTTGACGTCCGCCGCACCGCCGACGGTGTTGATCAGGATCTGTTCCACCAGGCCGGCGCAGGAACCGCAGGAACTGGCGGCCTTGGTGTGTTTTTTCACGTCATCGACGCTGAACAGCCCGTGTTCCTGGATCGCCTTGACGATGGTGCCCTTGCACACGCCATTGCAGCCGCAGACTTCGGCGCTGTCGGCCATGCTCATGGCTTTGTCCTGGCCCTGGTGGCCTACGTCGCCGAGTGCATTCTCACCGAACATCAGGTGATCGCGGATCTCGCTGATGCCGTGGTTCTCACGGATCTGGCGGAAATACCAGCCGCCGTCCGCGGTATCGCCGTACAGACAGGCACCGACCAGCACGTCATCCTTGATCACCAGTTTTTTGTAGACGCCGCCGATGGGGTCGGACAGGGTGATGGTCTCGGTGCCTTCGCCGCCCATGAAGTCGCCGGCGGAGAACAGGTCGATGCCGGTGACTTTCAACTTGGTCGACGTGACCGAACCCTTGTAAGTGGCGAAGCCCAGTTGCGCGAGGTGGTTGGCGCAGACTTTGGCTTGTTCGAACAGCGGTGCCACCAGGCCGTAGGCGGTGCCGCGGTGGCTGGCGCATTCACCGATGGCGTAGATGCGTGGGTCGTAGGTTTGCATGGTGTCGTTGACCAGGATCCCGCGGTTGCACGGGATGCCGGATTTTTCCGCCAGTTCGGTGTTGGGGCGGATGCCGGCGGCCATCACCACCAGGTCGGCGGGGATGATGTCGCCGTTCTTGAACTGGACCGACCCGACCCGGCCATTGCCGGCATCGTGCAAGGCCTGGGTCTGTTCGCTGAGGCGGAATTTCAGGCCACGGTTTTCCAGGGCGGTCTGCAGCAGTTGGCCGCTGGTCTTGTCCAGTTGCCGCTCCAGCAGCCATTCGCCCAGGTGCACCACGGTCACGTCCATGCCCCGCAGCTTCAGGCCATTGGCGGCCTCCAAGCCGAGCAGGCCGCCGCCGATGACTACGGCGTGCTTGTGGGTCTTGGCGGTGTCGATCATCGCCTGGGTGTCGGCGATGTCGCGGTAGCCGATCACGCCGTCCAGGGTATTGCCGGGGATCGGCAGGATGAAGGGCGTGGAGCCGGTGGCGATGAGCAGGCGGTCGTATTCGGCTTCGCTACCGTCTTCGGCGATGACCCGGCGCTTGATCCGGTCGATCTCCACCACTTTGCGGTTGAGCAGCAGCTTGATGTTGTTGTCCAGGTACCAGCTCAGGTCGTTGAGCACGATCTCTTCGAACGTCTGCTCACCGGCCAGCACCGGCGAGAGCAGGATGCGGTTGTAGTTGGTGTGGGGCTCGGCGCCGAACACCGTGATGTCGTACAGCTCGTTGCTCAGCTTGAGCAGTTCCTCGAGGGTTCGAACCCCGGCCATGCCGTTGCCGATCATCACCAGTTTGAGTTTTTTCATCAGGGTTCTCCGCAAGCTCATGTCCGTTTCATCACGGCGATCGGACTGGCTCGGCAATTTTTACGAAAACAAAAAAAGGCGTCCCGCTAGCAAGCTAGCGAGGACGCCTTTGTCCTGGTCCCGTTCTCTCGGGAAGCACCGCCTTCATCGTTGGAGGCGTTGCTTTATGTATGGTGAGAGAGGTTATGCAGTGGTTGTGCCAACTGGCTCTAAGGTGCGGATTTATTGAGCAGCGAGCTGATTGAGCGGATTGGGGTGGGGTTTATTGCACCGAATCAAAGCGTGTTGCCCGGTAATGGAGCGTGGGGCCGATAGCTTTTTAGTGGCAGGCAGGCCGCCATCGCGAGCAAGCTTTGCTCCCACAGCAGATCCCTTGTGGCAGCAAATGCCCTGTGACAGCAGGTCCCTTGTGGGAGCAAAGCTTGCTCGCGATGGGGACGACCGGATTTCAGCTGTGAAACATCAGAAACAACAACACAACATTCACCACCAACGACACCAGTGCCAACGTCCGCCAGACCTTCAGCGGCTCCCTTTCCAGCAACGGCCTGGGCCTTACGCTCAAGCTGCGGCGCTCGCCCTGTTCCAGCAGCAACAGCCATTCCTCGGCGGTTTCAAAGCGCTGGCCCGGGTCCGCCGCGATGGCGCGTTCCAGGCTTTGCCCAAGCCATTCAGCCAGGTCCGGCCGATAGCGGTTGGCACTGACCGGCACGCCAAAGCGCGGGCGCTGGAAGGCTTCGATTTCGCCGTAGGGATAGTGCCCGGTCAGCAGGAAATACAAGGTCACGCCGACGGCATACAAATCCTGTTGCGCCGTGGGTGCGGTGCCGCCGAAGGCTTCCGGGGCAATGTAGCTGGGCGTACCGGGCAAGACGTTGGCCTGGTCCTCGGACAGGCCCGGGCAGTAGGCCAGGCCGAAATCCAGCAAGCGCAACTCCCCGTCGTCACCCAGGTGCAGGTTTTCCGGCTTGATGTCGCGGTGGTAGATCTGCCTTCGATGCAACAGGCCCACCGCCCGCATCAGCCGTTGCGCCAGGTCCTGCCATTGGGCCAGGGGCAATGGCCCGGCCTGGTTGAACAGCTCGGCCAGGGTCGCGCCCGGATACTCGCGCATCACATAGTACAAATGCTGACGCTGGGGAACGCCATGGACCTCGGGAAACTGCCGCCCGGCGACGCGCTTGAGAAACCATTCCTCCGAGAGCAAGGCCTGTCCAGCCCGGCTGTCGTCCCGTAGCTGCACGGGCAAGGTTTTCAGCAACCAGGGTTGGCCCTGGCCGTCATGTACCCGGTAGAGCAACGATTGCTGGCTCTGGCCAAGCAGGCCTTCGACCTGCCAGCCCTCGAACACCTGGCCCGGTTTCAGCATGGGGGGCAGGGGCCATTGCTGCAGTTGGATCAAGGCATCGCCGATGCTGGCTTCGCCCAGGGCATCGACCCGCACCAACAACGCGCTGGCATTGTCCTGGCTGCCGGCCAGGTGCGCGGCGTTGACCAGCGTCTGGGCCGCGAGGTCCAGGTCCGGTTGGTCGCGAAGGATGCCGGCGATGGCCGTGTCCCCCAGGACGGCCCAGACGCCATCGCTGAGCAACACGAACGTTTCGTCGGTGCGCAGTTCACCGTCGAGAAAGTCGAGAATCAGGTGTTGATCCAGTCCCAGGGCCCGCTTGAGCACATGCTGCATGCCTTGCTGTTCCCAGACGTGATCTTCGCTGACCCGTTGCAAGTGATCGGCGTGCCAGCGATAGACCCGGCAATCACCCACGTGGGCCAGGGTGAAGCGCCGGCCTCGCAGGACCAGGGCGCTGACGGTGGTGAGCAGCGGTTGCCCGCCACCGTTGGCCTGCAGCCAGCGATTCTGCGCCAGTAACAAGCGGTCCAGCGCCTGGGCCACGCCCCAGGTTTGCGGCGTGGAATAGTAGTCCAGGGCCAGGGCCTGCAAGGTCGAACGGGCGGCCAGCCCACCATCGGCGCATTGGCTCACGCCGTCGGCGATGGCGAACAGGTAACCCTTGCTGGCGGCCAGGGCCGGGGCGGGGGTGACCAGGCGCAGGGCGTCCTGGTTTTCCTCCCGCGGGCCGATGGCACTGGCTTCGGCGAAGCTCAATTGCAGGCTCATGGTTGCAGGTTATACCCGAGCAGCGGTGACGGCTGCCGAACCCCAAGTGGTTCTCCAGCGACGCTTGACACCGTGCAGGCCGAACCAGGCCAGGACACCGAGGCTGGCGAACAACCACAGGGCCAGTTGATAGCTGCCGGTGCTTTGTTTGATCGCGCCCATGCCCGCCGCCAGGGCGAAGCCGCCGATGCCGCCGGCCATGCCGATCAGCCCGGTCATCACGCCGATTTCGCGACGGAAGCGTTGTGGCACCAGTTGGAACACCGCGCCGTTGCCCGCACCCAAACCGAGCATGGTGCAAACGAACAGGGCCAGGGCCGCATAGGAACTCGGCAGGTTGAAGCCCACCGCGGCGATGCAGACTGCAGCAACGGTGTACATGCCGAGCAAGGTGCGGATGCCACCGAAACGGTCCGCCAGGGCGCCACCCAAGGGACGCATCAGACTGCCACCGAAGACGCAGGCAGCGGTGTAGTAGCCGGCGGTGACGGGGCTCAGGCCGTATTGGTCGTTGAAGTAGCCGGGCAGGGCGCTGGCCAGGCCGATGAAACCGCCGAAGGTCACGCTGTAGAAGAACATGAACCACCAGCTGTCACGGTCGCCCAGGGCCTTGAGGTAGTCGGCCATGGATTTGGCTTTCGGCCGTTCGGGAGCGTTCTTGGCCAGCCAGGCGAAGAGGACCAGGGTCAACACCAGCGGGATCAGCGCGAAGCCGAACACGTTGGTCCAGCCGAAGGCTACGGCCATGACCGGAGCGATCAACGCCGCGAGCACGGTGCCCGAGTTACCGGCGCCAGCGATGCCCATGGCCTTGCCCTGGTGTTGTGGCGGATACCACTGGGAAGCCAGCGGCAGGGCCACGGCGAACGAAGCGCCGGCCACGCCCAGGAACAGGCCGAGCAGCAGGGCTTGTTCGTAGCTGTGGATGCCCAGTTTCCAGGCGCAAAACAACGCACCGATCACAATCACCTGGCCGACCATGCCGGCGGTTTTCGGCGAGATGCGATCGGCCAGCAAGCCCATGAACAGACGCAGTACGGCACCGGCCAGGATCGGCGTCGCGACCATCAGGCCGCGTTGCTGGGTGGTCAGGTGCAGGTCGGCGGAGATCTGCACCGCCAGTGGACCGAGCAGGTACCAGACCATGAAACTCAGGTCGAAATAGAGGAAGGCCGCGAACAGTGTCGGGGTGTGGCCGGATTTCCAGAAGCTTGAATTCATCGCGCACCTCAGCTGTAAAAGTCTCGAGAAATGAGTCAGTGCTCAGAAGCAGTGCGCCGTCTGTGGTCGCACCACCGGCTCCGAAGAGCCAAAACAAAAAAACGCCGCAACCCGGATTGCCAGAGAGGCAAGGTGGGTGTGCGACGTCTTTGTCGTAGGTGGGGCAACCGCCGTTGGTTACCTGTGGGGTTGCTTAAGCGAGATCTGTGCCAACAGGAGGGATTGGCGTGAGGGCTATCGCGAGCAAGCTCGCTCCCACAATGGATCTTCAGTGGGCACAATACCTGTGGGAGCGGGCTTGCTCGCGAAGGCGTCCGGTCAGTCGACATCGATGTTGAATGGAAAGCCGCTTTCGCGAGCAAGCTCGCTCCCACATTGGAACTCCAGTGGCTACAGGACCTGTGGGAGCGAGCTTGCTCGCGATGGCGTCAGGCCAGGCGCTACAAGGCTGTCAGCCGAGCAACTCGTTCATGGCAATGATCTGCTCCGCCACCTGGATCAGCTTCTGCTGGCGGCTCATGGCCTGGCGGCGCATCAGGGTATAGGCCTGTTCTTCGTTGCACTCCTTCATCTTCATCAGCATGCCCTTGGCCAGTTCGATGCGCTTGCGTTCGGCCAGTTGCTGGTCCCGGGCCAGGAGTTGGGCACGCAGGGCCTGGTCGCTTTCGAAGCGGGCCATGGCCACGTCGAGGATCGGTTGCAGGCGCGCAGCGTGGATGCCTTCGACGATGTAGGCACTGACGCCCGACTTGATCGCCTGGCGCATCACATTGGGGTCGTGCTCGTCGGTAAACATGACGATCGGTCGTGGCTGGTCGCGGCTGACCAGCACCACTTGTTCCATCACATCGCGTCCGGGTGACTCGGTATCGATCAGGATCACGTCCGGACGCACCGTTTCGACGCGCGCCGGCAGGTCGATGGTCAGGCCGGATTCGTCGATCACTTCGAAGCCGGCCTCAATCAGGGCAGCCTTGAGGCGGCCGACTTTTTTCGCGGTGTCGTTGATCAGCAGGATACGCAGCATGGTCGTGGCTCCTGTCAGCGGCTGGCGAGAAGGGGAGCCGCATCGCTCAAGGCGTGCAGTTTGAAGCTGCGGGCGTACCCGGCCGGGTCCGAGCCGTCCCAGGTGGTGCCGTCGATCAGTTGGCTGCTGCGCATGTCCTGGTCCGGAGACGCGATGTCGAGTGCAGCGCAGGCTTCACGGTACAGCTTGAGCTGCTGGACGTCCCTGGCCACGGCCAGGTAATCCGGGTCTTCACGCAGCAGGCCCCAGCGACGGAACTGGGTCATGAACCACATGCCGTCGGACAGGTACGGCAGGTTCACTTCGCCGCCGCCATGAAAGCGCATCGCGTGGGGATCCTGCCAGCTGTTGCCCAAGCCGTCGGCATAGATCCCCAGCAGGCGCGGCTCGATGCAGTCCAGTGGGGCATCGAGGTATTCCGGTGCACTCAATAGTTGCGCGGTGCTGCGACGGTTTTCGCTGCTTTGTTCGATGAAGCGGCTGGCTTCGAGGATCGCCATCACCAAGGCCCGGGCGGTATTGGGGTATTGCTCGACGAACGCCCGGGTGCAGCCCAGGACTTTTTCCGGGTGGTCGGGCCAGATGGTCTGGGTAGTCGCCAAGGTAAAACCGAGGTTTTGCTTCACCGCGCTGGCGCACCAAGGCTCGCCGACGCAAAACCCATCGATGCGCCCGGCTTGCAGGTGCGCGATCATTTGCGGCGGCGGTACCACCACGCTGTCGACGTCCGACAAGGGGTGGATGCCCTGGGCTGCAAGCCAGTAATAGAGCCACATGGCGTGGGTGCCGGTGGGGAAGGTCTGGGCGAAGGTCAGTTTCGGGCGAGTTTGGTGCACGTGCCGTTCCAGTGCTTCAGGACTGGTCACGCCTTGGGCCTGCAGGCCATGGGACAGGTTGATGCTCTGGCCGTTCTGGTTCAGCCCCATCAGCACCGCCATGTCGGTCGGTGCGACCCCGCCAATGCCCAAGTGCACGGCGTAGACCAGGCCATACAGGCTGTGGGCGGCATCGATTTCACCGCTGACCAGCTTGTCCCGCAGGTTGGCCCAGGACGCCTGGCGCTTGAGGTTCAGGGTCAGGCCGTAGGGCTGGGCGAAGCCCTGGGTGGCGGCCACGACCACCGGGGCGCAGTCGCTCAAGGCCATGAAACCGAGGTTGACCGCGCTCTTTTCCGGGGCATCGCTGCCATTGACCCAGGCCAGGGGGTTGGCTGGAACTTCATTCATCGGTATCACCTTCCGCATAAAAAAGCGCCGTGTCCGGGCTCAGGAGACCGGACGACGACGCCGTTGTCCCTTAAAACAGTGTGGCACTCATTCCGTCGCTGGCATGGGCGCTGATGACCAAAAGGGTGCAAGGCATATGCCAGCGCTATCGTTTTGTGCGGGCGCCTCGCTTGAGCCGCCGTTGCCCGGCTATAATCGCCGCCTCATTTCGTCGCCCGAGTCAAAGCCGCCCATGTACACCCTGGCCCGTGAACTGCTGTTCAAACTCTCCCCGGAAACTTCCCACGACCTGTCCCTGGACTTGATCGGCGCGGGCGGACGCCTCGGCCTCAACGGTTTGCTGTGCAAGGCGCCGGTGAAATTGCCGGTGACGGTCATGGGCCTGGAGTTTCCCAACCCGGTCGGGTTGGCGGCGGGCCTGGACAAGAATGGCGCGGCCATCGACGGCTTCGCCCAGTTGGGTTTCGGTTTCGTGGAAATCGGCACCGTCACTCCGCGCCCGCAGCCGGGCAACCCCAAGCCACGGCTCTTCCGCCTGCCGCAAGCCGAGGCGATCATCAATCGCATGGGCTTCAACAACCTGGGCGTCGACAACCTGCTGGCCCGCGTGGCCGCGGCCAAATACAAGGGCGTGCTCGGCATCAACATCGGCAAGAACTTCGACACGCCGGTGGAGCGCGCCGTCGACGACTACCTGATCTGCCTGGACAAGGTCTACGCCCACGCCAGCTACGTGACCGTCAACGTCAGCTCTCCCAACACCCCGGGGCTGCGCAGCCTGCAATTCGGTGATTCCCTCAAGCAACTGCTGGCCGACCTGGCCCGGCGTCGTGCGGAACTGGCTTTGACCCATGGTCGGCATGTGCCACTGGCGATCAAGATCGCCCCGGACATGACCGACGAAGAGACCAGCCAGGTGGCCCAGGCCCTGATCGAGACGGGCATGGACGCGGTGATCGCCACCAACACGACCCTGGGGCGCGAAGGCGTCGAAGGGCTGGAGCACGGTGACGAGGCGGGCGGTTTGTCTGGCGCGCCCGTGCGTGACAAGAGCACCCACACCGTGAAGGTGCTGGCCGCTGAGTTGGCGGGGCGCTTGCCGATCATCGCGGCGGGCGGGATTACCGAAGGCAGGCATGCCGCCGAGAAGATCACCGCCGGGGCGAGCCTGGTGCAGGTTTACTCGGGCTTCATCTACAAGGGGCCGGCGTTGATTCGTGAGTCGGTGGATGCGATTGCGGCGTTGGGTTGATTCAGGAGTGCTCGGCTCTATTGTGGCGAGCAGGTTTTCTGTGGGAGCAAAGCTTGCTCGCGATAAGGTCGCCTCGGTTCCAGACAGACCGCGTTGTCTTCATCGCGGGCAAGCCTTGCTCCCACAGGGCCTCGCCACAACATGTTGCAACTCAAGTTAATAACCCAGGCATTAAAAAGGGCTCCTCGAAGGAGCCCCCTGGGCCGTAGCCCGCCGCCCGGATGGGACGTGCGTGGTTAAATCGATATGGGTTTCAAATTGTCGAGTTCTTGAGTATTAAGCCCTGTGTCAGCCGACGGCGTGAAGTTCGTTGAGTCTATGGATACCCGCAGTGCCGGTCATACCGTCCCAGTTGTCGCCGCGTCCTTCTCGCCAGCCATTGATCCAGGCTTGACGTACCGACGGTAGAGTAAAGGGGCAAAGCTCACGGGATTTACCACCAACGCCATATTGGTAACCACGTAAAAATGCTCTTTCCAACGGATCACGCTTAAGTCTTCTCATAGGGTGTTGCCCTCACTTGTTGACTGTTACTTAGCGTCGACCTCTATCGAGGCCGGGGCAGAATCATTCTGCCGTTGGTGGCTCGTTGCCGGCGTGACGAGCCGAGGTGTTGACGCCGTTGCGACGTCAACCTGTGTTGAGTTCTAACCAAAGCGTCACAGGGATGGAATGATCGTTTTGTCATAAGCACGTAACAATAAAGATGTTAGGGCGATAAGTAACTTCATGTTCATTGACCGCTTTTGAGCAAGACCCCTGTATGATCGGCCCTGCGCCAAAGGGGACGGCCTTTCCTTGAATGAGAATGTCCCCCTGTTGCACTCAGGTACTATTCGACGAAAGGGTCGAGTTTTCACAATTTGTCGCACAGAATTTTTTACCTGCCTTCGCATCAAAGCTCTTTTAACCTGAGCGGCGAGGGCGGCACGGCACACATTCGTGCCACGCGGGTGCTCTTGAGAAAAGCACCTGACTGAACCCGGCCCGGCAATGCGTTGCCCGGCCCACTTAGCCAAAGGCTCTGGAAACCCCATGTCCGATCGTTTCGAACTCTTCCTCACCTGCCCCAAGGGCCTCGAAGGCCTGCTGATCGAGGAAGCCGTCGGGCTTGGCCTTGAAGAGGCGCGCGAGCACACCTCGGCCGTGCGCGGCATGGCCGACATGGAAACGGCTTATCGCCTGTGCCTGTGGTCGCGCCTGGCCAACCGCGTGTTGCTGGTGCTCAAGCGCTTCCCGATGAAGGATGCCGAAGACCTGTACCACGGTGTGCTGGGTGTCGACTGGCAAGACCATATGCTGGCCGATGGCACCTTGGCAGTGGAGTTCAGCGGTCATGGTTCGGGCATCGACAACACCCACTTCGGCGCCTTGAAGGTCAAGGACGCTATCGTCGACAAGCTGCGCACGCCATCGGGCGAGCGGCCGTCCATCGACAAGCTCAACCCGGACCTGCGCATCCACCTGCGCCTGGACCGTGGCGAAGCGATCCTCTCCCTCGACCTTTCCGGCCACAGCCTGCACCAGCGCGGTTATCGCCTGCAGCAAGGCGCCGCGCCGCTGAAGGAAAACCTCGCCGCCGCGATCCTGATCCGCGCCGGTTGGCCGCGCATTGCCGCTGAAGGCGGGGCGCTGGCCGACCCAATGTGCGGTGTCGGCACGTTCCTGGTGGAAGCCGGCATGATCGCCGCCGACATGGCGCCGAACCTGCGTCGCCAGCAGTGGGGCTTCACCGCCTGGCTCGGCCACGTGCCGGCGTTGTGGAAGAAGCTCCACGAAGAGGCCAGCGAACGCGCCGCCGCCGGGCTGGCCAAGCCGCCGTTGTGGATTCGCGGCTACGAAGCCGACCCACGGCTCATCCAACCGGGCCGCAACAACGTCGAGCGGGCGGGCCTGAGCGAGTGGATCAAGATCTATCAGGGCGAAGTTGCCACCTTCGAACCGCGTCCGGATCAGAACCAGAAAGGCCTGGTGATCTGCAACCCGCCGTACGGCGAGCGTCTGGGCGACGAAGCCAGCCTGCTTTATCTCTACCAGAACCTGGGCGAACGCCTGCGCCAGGCGTGCCTGAACTGGGAGGCGGCGGTGTTTACCGGTGCGCCGGACCTGGGCAAGCGCATGGGCATTCGCAGCCACAAGCAGTATTCGTTCTGGAACGGCGCCTTGCCGTGCAAGTTGTTGCTGATCAAGGTCCTGCCGGACCAGTTCGTCACTGGCGAGCGACGTACTCCGGAGCAACGCCAGGCCGAGCGCGAACAGGCCGCCTATGATCAAGCCCCCGAAGTACCGCAAGAGCGCCAGTACAACAAGAACGGTAACCCGATCAAACCGGCGCCGGCGCCGGCCCCTGTGGTCGAGCAGGCGCGGTTGAGCGAAGGCGGGCAGATGTTCGCCAATCGCCTGCAAAAGAACCTCAAGTTGCTGAGTAAATGGGCCAAGCGTGAAGGTGTGGACTGCTACCGCGTCTACGATGCCGACATGCCGGAATACTCCATGGCCATCGACCTCTATCACGACTGGGTTCACGTCCAGGAATACGTCGCGCCGAAGTCCATCGACCCGGAAAAGGCCTCGGCCCGGCTTTTCGACGCCCTGGCGGCGATTCCCCAGGCGCTGAACGTCGACAAGAGCCGGGTGGTGATCAAGCGTCGCGAGCGTCAGAGCGGCACCAAGCAGTACGAGCGCCAGAGCGCCCAGGGCAAGTTCACCGAGGTCAACGAAGGCGGCGTGAAGCTGTTGGTCAACCTCACCGACTACCTGGACACCGGGCTGTTTCTCGATCATCGGCCGATGCGCCTGCGGATCCAGAAAGAGGCAGCCGGCAAGCGGTTCCTCAACCTGTTCTGCTACACGGCGACCGCCAGCGTCCACGCGGCCAAGGGCGGTGCCCGGAGCACCACCAGTGTCGACTTGTCGAAAACCTACCTGGACTGGGCGCGACGCAACTTGTCGCTCAATGGTTTTTCCGACAAGAACCGCCTGGAGCAGGGTGACGTGATGGCATGGCTGGAAGCCAGTCGTGACGAGTACGACCTGATCTTCATCGACCCGCCGACCTTCTCCAACTCCAAGCGCATGGAAGGCGTGTTTGACGTGCAGCGCGATCACGTGCAGTTGCTGGACCTGGCCATGGCGCGCCTGGCCCCGGGCGGTGTGCTGTATTTCTCCAACAACTTCCGCAAGTTCCAACTCGAGGACAACCTCGGCGAGCGCTATGCGGTGGAAGAAATCACCGCCAAGACGATTGATCCGGATTTCGCCCGCAACGGCAAGATCCACCGTGCCTGGAAAATCATGGCCCGTTGATCGGGCCTGATTGGATCCACGAAGCCTTGTAATTCAGGGCTTCTAGCCTCGTTTGGGGCTGGCTAAAGTGATGGCGAATAGCTATAACTTAGGCTGTGTCCAGGGTTGTATCTATGCCTGGTCCCTTTGCGGGTTGTATTTATGGCATTGCATCAGGTGCGCCCCAGGATCCTGGGCTTTATCAGCGAAGATGTGTCGGCCTGGCTGGTGGCTTCGCTGGTGTTGCTGGCCGGTACCTTCCTGACCGGCGTGTTGAGCTGGGCGATGACGAACCTGTTCAATCAGCAATTGCGCCAGCGCTTCGAGTTGCACGTTGAGGAACGCTTCAGCCGCATCGAGGAACAATTCCAGGACGAGGAGCTACTCCTCGGCAGCCTCGGGCGCTTCTTTGCCAACTCCGAAGACGTTTCCAACCGAGAATTCCGTGGCTACGCCGACGCGCTGTTGCGCCGTACCCGGGCCTTCGTCTGGGCGCCCAGGGTACTTCGCGACGAACGGCAAGCGTTCGAACAGCAGGCGCAGGCCGAAGGGGCCGCTCAATTTGCGATCCGCGAGGCGGATGGCAACGGTGGCCTGCGGCAGGCCGCCGAACGGGACGAGTACGTTCCGGTGCTCTACATCCAGAGCCGGACTCCCTACGGTGCACCGCTGGGCCTGGATCTGCTTTCCGAACCCTTGCGCCGTGCCACCCTCCAGCGGGCTCGCCAGCGCGGCGGGCTGGTGGCCTCGCAACCGCTGGACTTGATGGACGGCGACCCGGTGTCTACCCACGGAATATTGCTGGTCGCGCCAGTCATCAGGGAATCGGCCAATGAACCGTTCGGCTACGTGGTGGCGGCTATCAGTATGTCGCAACTGGTGGGCGACGGACTGCCGGCGTCCAGTCACGACAATCTGTCGATGCGGGTCGTGGACCTGTCTGCCGAGAACGGTGCGCAGACGCTGTTCGAATCCCGCAACCAGCCGGGCCAGAGCGATTTGTCGGCGACCCGCCTGTTACGTCTGGCCGATCACGACTATCGGGTGGAGTTACGGCCCAGCCGGGTATTCCTGTCGACCAATCATTCTTCGGTCACCAGCCTGGTGATACTCGGCGGCTTGCTCAGCCTGCTGCTCAGCGCCTTGCTCTATGTGCTGGTCAGCCAGCGGCAGCGGGCCTTGAAACTGGTCGAGCAACGCACCCGTGAACTGCGCGCCCGGGAGCAGGAGCTGCGCGGTACTCATGGCCAATTGCGCGGCGTGCTGGATGCCGCGACCCAGGTCGCGATCATCGCCACGGACCTGCGCGGGGTCATCACCACCTTCAACGTCGGCGCCGAACAGATGCTCGGCTACCCGAGTTGCGAGGTGCTGCAAAGCATGACCCTGGAGAGCTTGCATGTGCCGCGCGAACTCCAGGCTCGGGCCGCCCAGCTTGGCGCGCGTTTTGGCAAACCGATTCCCACCTGCCACGCGATGTTGCTCGAGGGCGGCGAACAGGGTGGACAACAGGCGCGGGAATGGACGCTGGTGCGTCGCGATGGTAGCCACCTGACCGTGAACATGCTGGCTACACCGATGCTCGATGACCAGGGGTTGTGGGTCGGGCACCTGGCGATCTGCATCGACATCACCGAACGCAAGCGCGTTCACGAAGCGCTGGCGGCCCGTGATCTGTTGCTGAAAAAGCTCAGCGCCCACGTGCCCGGGGGGATTTACCAGTTCAAGATGGATTTCAATGATCGCTTCAGCGTGATCTATGCCAGCGACGGTATTCGTGACATCTATGAGCTGGAACCCGACGTACTGGTGCAGAACGCCGAGGCTATTTTCTCGCGTATTCACCCGTTGGACAGCACGCGCGTCCGTGCTTCGATTCGTGCTTCGGCCCATACCTTGAGCCCGTGGCGGGAAGAGTACCGGGTGCAATTGCCTTTACGCGGCCTGCGCTGGGTGCGCGGCGAGGCCACACCCGAGGAGTTGCCCGGCGGTGGGGTGTTGTGGCACGGCTACATCTCGGATATTTCCGACTTGAAACGGGTGGAAGAAGAACTACGGGCCTTGTCCGTGACCGACGCTTTGACCGGCATTCGCAACCGTCGTTATTTCCAGGAGCGGCTGACCTCGGAGATGGTCCGGGTTGAGCGCGGTTCGGGGGGGCTGGCGGTCATCATGCTCGACATCGACCACTTCAAGCGCATCAACGACCAGCACGGCCATGCGGTGGGCGACCGGGTGTTGCAGGCGGTCTGCCAGCGCATCGCCCAACGGTTGCGCCGCACCGATGTGTTCTGTCGGTTGGGTGGGGAAGAGTTCGTGGTGCTGTGTCCGGACACTGACAGTGACAGCGCCTACTCCCTGGCGCTGGAGCTGTGGGAAGGCTTGCGGGCTGCGCCCATCGACGATGTGGGCGTTGTCACCGCCAGCTTCGGCATCGCCACTTGGCGTGCCGGGGAGGGCGCCGATGCGCTGCTGCTCAGGGCCGATTCAGGCGTGTACGCGGCCAAGCAGGCCGGGCGGGACCGGGTCGAGACGCAGTTGGGTTAGCCATTTTGGCCGAGTCTGGGGGCGAAGGGTGTGGGAGCGGGCTTGCTCGCGAATGCGGTGTAACATTCAAGCATTGCATTGGCTGACACGCCGCCTTCGCGAGCAAGCCCGCTCCCACAGTTGATCTTCAGTGGGCAAAAAATCTGTGCTCGACACAAATCCCCTGTGGGAGCGAGCTTGATCTTCAGTGGGCCCAACATTCGAGTTCGACACAGATCCACTGTGGGAGCGAGCTTGCTCGCGATAGCGGTATGTCATTCAGCATTGATGTTTGCTGACCGACCGCATCGCGAGCAGGCTCGCTCCCACATTTGTACCTCTGATCACCACTGAATCTGTGGTGAGTCGGGGGTCAGAGCACCGAAGCCGTCTGTGGCAGTTTCGGCTGGCGGTACAGGTCCAGCAACACCTGGTCCAGCACTGACGAAGCGCCCCATGGCTTCGGATCGTTGAGGATCGCCACCACCGCCCAGGTGTTGCCATTGATGTCGCGGCTGTAGCCGGCGATGGCGCGGACGGTGTTCAGGGTCCCGGTCTTGACGTGGGCCTCGCCGGCCATGGCGGTGGTCTTCAGGCGTCTGCGCATGGTGCCGTCGGTGCCGGCAATTGGCATCGAACTGATGAACTCCGCCGAATACGGGCTGCGCCAGGCGGCTTGCAGCATCGCGGCCATTTCCCGGGCGCTGACCCGCTCGGCGCGGGACAGGCCGGAGCCGTTCTCCATTACCAGGTGCGGTGCGGTGATGCCTTTCTTGGCCAGCCACTGGCGCACCACCCGTTGCGCGGCCTTGGCGTCATCGCCGTCGGCTTCGTTACGGAACTGCGCGCCGAGGCTCAGGAACAGTTGCTGGGCCATGGTGTTGTTACTGTATTTGTTGATGTCGCGGATGATCTCCGCCAGGTCCGGAGAGAATGCCCGGGCCAGCACCTTGGCGTTGCTCGGGGTAGCGGCCAGGCGGTCCTTGCCCTGGATGCTGCCGCCCAGTTCCTTCCAGATCGCCCGCACGGCGCCAGCGGTGTAGGTGGCATGGTCCAGCAGCGACAGGTAGGTCTGGGAGCTGCAACCGTCACCGAGCTGGCCGCCGACGGTCACCGTCACGCTGCCGTCCGCCTGTGGCACCGGGTTGTAGCGCACGCCGCCGGCGCATTGTTTGGTATTGACCGCCTTGACCTGATTTTCGATGCGGATGCTGGCAATCGGCGGTTCCACCGACACCAGCACCCGACCGCCGTCGTTGCGGGCGACGAAGCGCAGGGCCTTGAGGTTGACCAGCAACGAGTCGGGCTTGACCAGGAATGGCTTGTTTTCGTCGTTGCCGTCGTCGTTGAATTCGGGCAGTTGCGGCTGGATGAAGAAACTGCGGTCCAGGACCAGGTCGCCGGTGATCTGCTGCACGCCGTTGGCCCGCAGGTCGCGCATCAGCAACCAGAGTTTTTCCATGTTCAGCTTGGGATCGCCGCCGCCCTTGAGGTATAGGTTGCCGTTGAGGATCCCGCCGCTGAGGGTGCCGTCGGTGTAGAACTCGGTTTTCCACTGGTGATTGGGGCCGAGCATTTCCAGGGCCGCGTAGGTGGTCACCAGTTTCATCGTGGAAGCGGGGTTGACCGAGACGTCGGCGTTGTACAAGGTCGGGGTGCCGGGACCATTGAGCGGCACCATCACCAGGGACAGGGCGTCGTTCTGCAGCTTGCTGGCCTTGAGGGCCTTTTGCACGTTGGGCGACAGGGCAGTGTTGATCGTGGCGGCGTGGGCGGTGACAGGGAGGGCCAGGGGAAGAAGAAGGCTGGCCAGAAGCAGTGGACGCAAAGATTTGATCATTTGAAATAGAACCCTACGGGCGAGGGGGAAAAAACGAGGACATGAAAATGAACGTCCTCAACGGTCATGAAAGTGTCGGCATTATGCCCCAAGCCGCAACGGCTTGGGCCGTGCCTGAGCCCTTCGGCTGCTATTTTTTACCGACGGTAGGCCGATACGCCCCGATCAGTCGGGCAATCGACGAGCCAAACTGGTAAAGTGCCGGCCGTTATTACTTATGAGGATTGTTCCAATGGCGACTAACCGTTCCCAGCGTCTGCGCAAAAAACTGTGCGTGGATGAATTTCAAGAGCTGGGTTTCGAACTGAACCTGGATTTCAAAGAAGATCTGGCCGATGAGGCTATTGACGCTTTCCTCGACGCTTTCCTGAAAGAAGCCATGGAAGCCAATGGCCTGGGCTACGTCGGCGGCGACGACTACGGTCTGGTTTGCCTGCAGAAGCGTGGCTCGGTCACCGAAGAGCAGCGTGCTGCCGTTGAAGCCTGGCTCAAGGCGCGTCCTGAGCTGACCAGCGTGGAAGTCAGCCCGCTGATGGACGTCTGGTACCCGGAAAAGCCGATCAATCCGGTCGCTTGATGTTCAAAAACCGGCAGCCCGTTTGGGCGCCGGTTTTTTGTGCCTGTCTGTTGGGTAGGTGTTGTCCTTCAGGTCGCCATCGCGAGCAAGCTCGCTCCCACAGTGGTGATGTGAACGACACAAATTCCCTGTGGGAGCGAGCTTGCTCGCGATGCTCTTAAAAGCTGTCAGGCGTTGCGCCAGTTCAGGATGAGCAAGGTCAACACCCCCGCCACAATCCCCCAGAACGCCGAACCGATGGAGAACAGCGTCATCCCCGACGCCGTGACCATGAAGGTGATCAGCGCCGCTTCCCGTTCCTTCACTTCGCTCATGGCGATGCTCAACCCATTGATGATCGAGCCGAACAGCGCCAGCGCGGCGATGGACAGCACCAGTTCCTTGGGCAGCGCCGCGAACAACGCCGCCAGCGTCGCGCCGAACACCCCGGCGATCCCGTAGAAAATCCCGCACCAGACCGCCGCCGTGTAGCGTTTGTTGCGATCTTCGTGGGCGTGGGGGCCGGTGCAGATGGCCGCGCTGATGGCCGCCAGGTTGATGCCATGGGAGCCGAACGGCGCCAGCAGCAGCGAGGCGATGCCGGTGCTGGTGATCAGCGGCGAGGCCGGCACGGTGTAACCGTCGGCCCGCAACACGGCGATGCCAGGCATGTTCTGCGAGGTCATCGCCACCACGAACAGCGGGATGCCGATGCTGATGGTGGCGGCCAGGGAAAAGTGCGGAGTGGTCCAGACCGGCGTCGCGACTTTCAAGACAAAACCACTGAAATCCAGCAGCCCCAGCAGGCCCGACAGCGCCGTACCGATCAAGAGTGCCGCCAATACCGCGTAGCGCGGCGACAGGCGCTTGACGATCAGGTAGGTGAAAAACATCCCCAGCACCAGGCCGGTGCGATGCTGGGTGGCGACGAAGATCTCGCTGCCGATCTTGAACAGGATGCCCGCCAGCAACGCCGCCGCCAGCGAGGCCGGAATGCGCTTGACCAAACGCTCGAAACTGCCGGTCAGGCCGCAGATCGTCACCAGGACTGCACAGGTGATATAGGCGCCGATGGCCTCGCCGTAACTCACACCGCCCAGGCTGGTGATCAGCAGCGCCGCGCCGGGTGTCGACCAGGCGATGGTGATCGGCGTGCGATAGCGCAGCGACAGCCCGATGGTGCATACCGCCATGCCGATGGAAATCGCCCAGATCCACGAGGAAATCTGCCCGCTGGTGAGCCCTGCCGCCTGTCCGGCCTGGAACATCAGCACCAGGGAGCTGGTGTAGCCGGTCATCATGGCGATGAACCCGGCGACGATGGCCGAAGGCGAGGTGTCGGCCAATGGACGAAGTGGTGTGGTCGTGACTTCGGTCATGGTGGGCGGTGTTCCTTGTTATAAATTGGCTGGTCTCGGGGAGAGCCATTGCTTTTGTGGCGAGGGAGCTTGCTCCCGCTCGGCCGCGCAGCGGTCGTCACGGGGGATCTGAACGAATGCGGGGGGATTGCTTCGCAATCCAGCGGGAGCAAGCTCCCTCGCCACAAACCCGAGGTTTAAGCCTAAACTCAACCCCATCTTCGATTGCAATACAGCCATGCCCGCAAACAGCCGTACAGTCGTGTTGCCATCAGAGGTTGTGTACAATCGAGCTGTTTTTTACGCGATACTTGCCAGCGACCCGCTGTGCCGTATTACAGTCACGGTCAATTCGCCGCAGTTCTCCCGACTCGAGTGCCCATGAACGAACAGTTGCAGCCCCTCAAGAAACAACCGCGAGCTGGTAAAGCCGGCCGCAGCGGAACCCAGGACGATATTGTCTATGCGCATATCTTCGAGGCCATCCTCGAACAACGCCTGGCGCCCGGTACCAAGTTGAGCGAAGAGGCGCTGGGGGAAATTTTCGGGGTCAGCCGCACGATCATCCGCCGGGCGTTGTCACGCCTGGCCCACGAAGGCGTGGTGTTGCTGCGGCCCAATCGCGGTGCCGTGGTGGCGAGCCCGAGTGTCGAAGAGGCCCGCCAGGTGTTCATGGCCCGGCGCCTGGTGGAGAGGGCGATCACCGAGTTGGCGGTGCAGCACGCTACCGCCGAACAACTGGCTGAGCTGCGGCAGATGGTCAGCGACGAGCGCGACAGTTTTTCCCGCGGTGACCGCGGTGCCGGCATCCGTCTGTCGGGCGAGTTCCACCTCAAGCTGGCCGAAGCGGCGAAGAACGCCCCGCTGATCAGTTTCCAGCGCAGTCTCGTGTCCCAGACGTCGCTGATCATCGCCCAGTACGAAAGCGGCAACCGGTCCCACTGTTCCTACGACGAACACACGCAGTTGATCGACGCCATCGAGGCGCGCGATGCGACATTGGCGGTGGACCTGATGATGCATCACATGGACCACATCGACAGCAAGCTCAACCTCGACGAAGAAAGCGCGTCGGATGACTTGCACGCGGTGTTCTCGCATTTGTTGCAGAGCAAGAAACCGGGGCGGTCGACGGCCAAGCTTTGATGGGTTGAATCAGTCATACCGAGTCGCGCCCTTCGCGAGCAAGCCCGCTCCCACGTTGAAATGCATTCCAAATGTGGGAGCGGGCTTGCTCGCGAAGGCGATTTGGCTGGCGACAAATACCTAGCGGTGGTGCACCAACCGACCCGCCGCATAAGTCTGCGCCACCGTCCGATCATCCCCCAGCGTCATCAACACGAACAACCGCTCGGCAATGTCCTTGGCCTGCTTGAGGCGATAGCTCAATAGCGGCGTGGCGTTGTAGTCCAATATCAGGAAATCCGCGTCCGTCCCCGGCTGCAACGTCCCGATCTTGTCCTCCAGGCGCAGGGCCCGGGCGCCGCCGAGGGTGGCCAGGTACAGCGACTTGAACGGGCTCAGCCGTGCGCCCTGCAGCTGCATCATCTTGTAGGCTTCGTTCAGGGTTTGCAGCAGCGAAAAACTGGTGCCGCCACCCACGTCTGTGCCCAGTCCTACGTTCACCTTGTGCTTCTCGGCCATCGGCAGGTTGAACAGGCCGCTGCCAAGGAAAAAGTTCGAGGTCGGGCAGAAGGCAATGGCCGAACCGGTCTCGGCCAGGCGCGCGCATTCGTCATCGCACAGGTGCACGCCGTGGGCGAACACCGAGCGCTCGCCGAGCAGTTGGTAGTGATCGTAGACGTCCAGGTAGCCCTTGCGCTCCGGGAACAGTTCCTTGACCCACTGCACTTCTTGCAGGTTCTCACTGATGTGAGTCTGCATGTACAAGTCGGGGTATTCCCCCAGCAACTGACCGGCCAGGGCCAGTTGTTCCGGGGTGCTGGTGGGGGCGAAACGCGGGGTCACGGCGTAGTGCAGCCGGCCCTTGCCGTGCCAGCGCTCGATCAGCGCCTTGCTCTCGGTGTAGCTGGATTCGGCAGTGTCGGTCAGGTAGTCCGGGGCGTTGCGGTCCATCATCACCTTGCCGGCGATCATCCGCAGGTCGAGCTTCTGGGCCACTTCGAAAAACGCATTCACCGACTGCGGATGCACGCTGCCGAACACCAGCGCGGTGGTGGTGCCGTTGCGCAGCAGTTCCTTGACGAAAATATCCGCCACCGCCTCGGCATGGGCCTTGTCGGCGAACTGGCTCTCGCAGGGGAAGGTGTAGGTGTTGAGCCAGTCCAGCAATTGCTCGCCATAGGCGCCGACCATGCCGGTTTGCGGCAGGTGGATGTGGGTGTCGATCAAACCCGGCGTGATCAGCGCGTCCGGGTAGTGGGCGATTTCGATATCCGCCGCCAGGGTGGGCAGCAGGTCGTGGGCGTGGCCGATGGCGCTGATCTGGCCGTTTTCCACCACCAGCAAACCGTCTTCGAAATATTCATAGGACGCCTCGATACCGACTTCGGCCGGGTCGGCGAGGCTGTGGAGCAGGGCGGCGCGGTAGGCTTTGCGTGTCAGGGGCATGGGAGTTCTCAACGAGTGTTCAACGGTTCGCCTGGCTGCGGCGCGAAGCCGGCAGCAGCTTGGCAATCGGTTCGGCGCGCACGGTGTGCTGGCCGAAATCGGCGTTATAGGTGGCGATGATTTCGCCGGCGATGGAGATGGCGATTTCCACAGGCAGCTTGCCTTTGACTTCGCCGATGCCCATCGGGCAACGCATGCGTTGCAAGGTGCTGCTGTCGAAACCACGATCGCGCAGGCGATGTTCGAACTTGACCCGCTTGGTTTTCGAGCCGATCAGGCCGAAGTAGGCGAAGTCGTTGCGCTTGAGGATCGCGGCGCTCAGTTCCAGGTCGAGCTGGTGGTTGTGGGTCATGACGATGCAGTAGCTGCCGGCGGGCAATTCGTCGACTTCATCCAGTGGCTCTTCGGTGACGATCTTGTGCACGCCGTGGGGCAGGTGTTCGGGGAACTCCGCTTCCCGCGAGTCGATCCAGCGCACCTTGCAGGGCAGGCTCGCCAGCAGCGGCACCAGGGCGCGGCCGACATGGCCGGCGCCGAACACGGCGATCTGCGCCTGGACCTGGCCCATGGGTTCAAACAGCAACACGGTGACGCCGCCGCAGCACTGGCCCAGGCTCGCACCGAGGCTGAAGCGCTCCAGATGGGTGTTCTGCTGGCCGCTGGCAAGCATGTTCCGGGCGATTTCCATGGCCTTGTATTCCAGGTGCCCGCCACCGATGGTGTCGAACGTCTGGCTGGCGCTGATGACCATCTTCGAACCGGCGTTGCGCGGGGTGGAGCCGAGCTCTTCGATAATCGTCACCAGCACGCAGGGTTCGCCGCGGGTTTGCAGGTCGGCGAGGGCGCTGATCCAGTTGTACATATTCACCTCGACATCTCTGTTGTCTGTTCGGGCCTCATCGCGAGCAAGCTCGCTCCCACATTGGGTCGGTATTCACAAATCCCCTGTGGGAGCGAGCTTGCTCGCGATGGCCGCGCCGCGGTCTAGAGCGAAGCCACTTCGGCTTCAGCCTTCTCGGCCTTGAGCGCTTTTAGCCCCCGCATCTGCTCACACCCCCACAACACCCGCTCCGGTGTCGCTGGCGCATCGATGTTCGGTTGGTGCCGGTAATCCCCCAGGCTCGCCACGGCGTCCTTGATGGCGCACCACGCGGCGATGCCGAGCATGAACGGCGGTTCGCCCACGGCCTTGGAGTGAAACACGGTGTCTTCGGGGTTCTTGCGGTTTTCCACCAGCTTGACCCGCAGATCCAGGGGCATGTCGGCTACGGCGGGGATCTTGTAGCTGGCCGGACCGTTGGTCATCAGCTTGCCCTTGTCGTTCCACACCAGCTCTTCCATGGTCAGCCAGCCCATGCCCTGGATGAAGCCGCCCTCGACCTGGCCGATGTCGATGGCCGGGTTCAGCGAGGCACCGACGTCGTGGAGGATGTCGGTGCGCAGCATCTTGTACTCGCCGGTGAGGGTGTCGACGATCACCTCGGCACAGGCCGCGCCATAGGCGTAGTAATAGAACGGCCGGCCACGGGCCTGGCTGCGGTCGTAGTAGATTTTCGGGGTCTTGTAGAAGCCGGTGCTCGACAGCGAGACCTGGGCGAAATACGCCTGCTGAACCAGGGCCTCGAACGTCAGGATGTGATCGCGCACCCGCACATGGCCGTTGTGGAATTCCACGTCTTCTTCGCTGACCTTGTACTGCCGCGCAGCGAACTCCACCAGGCGCCGCTTGATGGTTTCGGCGGCATTCTGTGCCGCCTTGCCGTTCAGGTCGGCGCCGCTGGAGGCCGCGGTGGGCGAGGTATTCGGCACCTTGTCGGTGTTGGTCGCGGTGATCTGCACGCGGTCCATTTCCACCTGGAACACCTCGGCCACCACCTGAGCGACCTTGGTGTTCAGGCCCTGGCCCATTTCGGTGCCGCCGTGGTTGAGGTGGATGCTGCCGTCGGTGTAGACATGGATCAAGGCGCCGGCCTGGTTGAGGAAGCTGGCGGTGAACGAAATGCCGAATTTCACCGGTGTCAGCGCCAGGCCTTTTTTCAGGATCGGGCTGCCTGCGTTGTAGCGACGGATCGCTTCACGGCGCTCGGTGTACTGGCTACTTTGTTCAAGCTCGGCGGTCATTTCCTCGAGCATGTTGTGCTCGACGGTCTGGTAGTAATGGGTGACGTTGCGTTCGGTCTTGCCGTAATAGTTGGCCTTGCGCACCGCCAGCGGATCGAGCCCCAGGTGCCGGGCAATGGCATCCATCACCTCTTCGATGGCGACCATGCCTTGGGGGCCGCCGAAACCCCGGTAAGCGGTGTTAGACGCGGTGTTGGTCTTGCAGCGGTGGCCGTTGATGGTCGCATTGCCCAGGTAATAGGCGTTGTCGGCGTGGAACATCGCCCGGTCGACAATCGAGGCCGACAAGTCCGGCGAGCAACCGCAGTTGCCGGCCAGTTCCAAGGCGATGCCTTGCAGGCGTCCGGTGCTGTCGAAACCCACGTCGTATTCGATGTAGAAGGGATGGCGCTTGCCGGTCATCAGCATGTCTTCCACGCGGGGCAGGCGCATCTTGGTTGGCTGACCGGTGAGGTGTGCGATGACCGCACACAGGCACGCGGGGCTGGCGGCCTGGGTTTCCTTGCCGCCAAAGCCGCCGCCCATGCGGCGCATGTCCACCACGACCTTGTTCATCGACACGCCCAGCACCTCGGCCACCAGTTTCTGCACTTCGGTGGGGTTCTGGGTCGAGCAGTAGACGATCATGCCGCCGTCTTCGGTGGGCATCACCGAGGAAATCTGGGTTTCCAGGTAAAAATGCTCCTGGCCGCCGATGTGCAGCGAGCCTTGAATGCGATGTTCGGCGCTTGCCAGCGCTGTGGTCGAATCGCCGCGCTGGTGGGTGTGGCTGTCGAGCACGAAATGCCGCTTGCGCAAGGCCTCGACCACGTCCAGCACCGGTTCCAGGTCTTCGTATTCGATGATTGCGGCCATGGCCGCCTTGCGTGCCGTCTCAAGATCCTTGGCGGCGACGGCCAGCACCGGTTGGCCGACGAACTGCACATCATCGATGGCCAGCAGCGGGTCGCCGGGCAACAGCGGGCCGATGTCCTTCAGCCCCGGGATGTCTGCATGGGTAATGGCGATGCGCACGCCTTCGAAGGCGTAGCAGGGCGCGGTATCGATGCGGATGATCCGGGCGTGGGCGCGGTCCGAAAGCCGGGCATAGACGTGCAACTGGTTCGGGAATTCCAGGCGGTCATCGATGTACTGCGCCTCGCCGGACACATGCTTGGCGGCGCTGTCATGCTTGACGCTGCGGCCCACGCCAGTGGTGAGGTCGCGGGCGAACAGCTCGGCCAGTTCGGCTTGGGTCTTCTCTACGGCGTGATGGTTAGACATAAGCGGTCACCCGAGTCTCGATGTGCGGCGTTTGCAGTTCGATGAAGTATTTGCGCAACAGGTTGCGGGCACTGAGCAGTCGGTATTCCTTGCTGGCGCGGAAATCCGACAGCGGTGTGAAGTCCTCGGCCAGGGCGATACAGGCGCGTTCGACGGTGCTGTCGGTCCACGGCGCACCGATCAATACGGCTTCACAATGCTTGGCGCGTTTCGGTGTGGCGGCCATGCCGCCGAAGGCCACGCGGGCATCGCGGACCACGCCGTTGTCGATGCGCAGGTTGAACGCCGCGCACACCGCGGAAATATCATCGTCCAGACGCTTGGACACCTTGTAGGCGCGGAACGCCTGTTCGGCACTGGCCCGGGGCACGATGATTTTTTCGATGAATTCGCTTTCCTGGCGGGCGGTGACCCGGTAGTCGATGAAATAGTCTTCCAGGGCCAGGGTGCGACGGGTCTGGCCCTTGCACAGCACAATCTGCGCACCGAGGGCGATCAGCAGGGGCGGCGAGTCGCCAATCGGCGAGGCATTGCCGATGTTGCCGCCCAGGGTGCCCTGGTTGCGGATCTGCAGCGAGGCAAAGCGTTGCAGCAATTCGCCAAAGTCCGGG
Source organism: Pseudomonas sp. H3_A02 (assembly GCF_054671965.1). Lineage (NCBI taxonomy): Bacteria > Pseudomonadati > Pseudomonadota > Gammaproteobacteria > Pseudomonadales > Pseudomonadaceae > Pseudomonas > Pseudomonas sp. H3_A02. The sequence continues at coordinate 5,731,192 of NZ_CP162807.1, read as the reverse complement.
TATTCGGCTTTCAGGGCCCCGTAGCAATCGGACAGCGCCGTGGCGGCGCCGATCTCCAGGCGATCGTCAAAGCGTTCGACACGCTTGAGTTCGGCGACGTTGCCCACGTAGATCATCACCGGCAGGGTGCGGTGGAACTGGGTGACTTCCAGGGCCAGGTCGGTGCCGCCGGCCAACAGGCGCGCCTGGGGATAAGCGTCGTAGAGGTCGGCCAGGTCGGCCACGGTCAGTGGCACCAGGCAGCGTTTGTCGCCGCTGTTGAGCTCGCCAGTCTCGGTCGGGGCGATGGCTTTGAGGCGGGCGATGGTCTCGGCCTCGCGGGCGTCGAACTGGTCCGCTGGCTTGTCACAGCAGGCCTGCTCGGCGGCGGCCAGGATCGGCCGATAGCCGGTGCAACGGCACAGGTTGCCGGCCAGGGCTTCGTGGGCCTGGTGGGCGTCGGGTTGTTCGCTGTTTTTTTGCAGGGCGAACAGCGACATGACGAAGCCCGGTGTGCAGAAGCCGCACTGCGAACCGTGGCAATCGACCATGGCTTGCTGGACGCTGTGCAATTGGCCCTGGTGCTTGAGGTCTTCGACGCTGATCAGTTGCTTGCCGTGCAGGGACGAGACGAAGGTCAGGCACGAATTGAGGCTGCGGTAGCGAATGCGTTCGCGGCCATTCGCGTCCGTTTCCAATTCGCCCACCACCACGGTGCACGCACCACAGTCGCCACTAGCGCAGCCTTCCTTGGTGCCTGGTTTACCAACGTGTTCGCGCAAATAGTTGAGCACGGTCAGGTTCGGGTCCAGGGCGTGCTCGCTACGGAGTTCCTGGTTGAGTAAAAACTGGATCACGGAAGGCCTCGCAGACTCATTATTGTTGTATCGACGTGAGCCTGAATTTATCAGGTCTGACTTTTCGGTCAACGATTTTCTGACTTAAGGGTCAAGAAAATCCGTCTAGTCGATAAACAACCATCTATGGACACTGTAGAACCCTGTTGGAGCCGAGCTTGCTCGCGATGACGGCGGTACATTCAGTATGGATGCAAGCTGACAGACCGCTATCGCGAGCAAGCTCGCTCCCACAGGTTCTTCCACAGGTTTGGTTTCAAGGTGAAGGCTCAAACTTTTTTGCTTGAATCGTGCCAAAAACCCGCTACAGGCCCTGCGCCATGACGTATTGAGTGCGCTACACTGCGCCGCTTGTGCAAATCGAAGAGTTTGAAGGACAACCATGACGTTCAAGGCCCCGGACAGCCTCGCCGAGCAAATCGCCCATCACCTCGCCGAACGCATCATTCGCGGCGAAATGAAACCGGGAGAGCGCATCCAGGAGCAGAAGGTCACGCTGGCGCTCAACGTCAGCCGCGGCTCGGTCCGCGAGGCCTTGCTGATCCTGGAGCGACGCCATTTGATCGCGATCCTGCCGCGCCGTGGCGCCCACGTCACCGAACTCACCGAGCACAAGGTGCGCAGCCTCTGCGCGTTGATGAGCGAGCTGTACATCCTGCTGGGCAACGCCGTGGCCCATGGTTGGAAAGAACAGGCCGACATGGCGCCGTTCGTGGCGATCCAGCAGCGTCTCAAGGACGCCTACGCACACCAGGACATTCGCACTTTCGTCGATGAAAGCTTCAGCGTGATGCGCGCCGCCTATCCGTTTGCCAACAACCCGTACCTGCAGGAAACCGTCGAGAACCTGCAACCGGCCATGAGCCGCGCCTATTTCCTGGCCCTGGAGCAGCGCAAGGCGGAAATGAGCGAATTCCTCGACCTGTTCCAGCGCCTGCTCGCCGCCGTGCTGGCCCGTGATTTGCCGCAGATCCGCATCGTGCTCACGGCTTACGCCCAGCGCAGTTGCGATCTGGTGGTTGCTGCCCTGACGGCGGCCTGACGTGCGGCTCAAGTGCATCAAGTTGGCGGGGTTCAAATCCTTCGTCGACCCGACCACGGTGAACTTCCCCAGTAACATGGCGGCGGTGGTCGGGCCCAATGGTTGCGGCAAGTCGAACATCATCGACGCAGTGCGCTGGGTGATGGGCGAAAGTTCGGCCAAGAACCTGCGCGGCGAGTCGATGACCGACGTCATCTTCAACGGCTCCACCAGTCGCAAGCCGGTGAGCCAGGCGAGCATCGAGCTGGTGTTCGATAACTCCGACGGCACCCTGGTGGGCGAATACGCGGCCTATGCGGAAATCTCCATTCGTCGCAAAGTGACCCGCGACAGCCAGAACAGCTATTTCCTCAACGGTACCAAGTGCCGGCGTCGCGACATCACCGACATTTTCCTCGGCACCGGCCTGGGCCCGCGCAGCTACTCGATCATCGAACAGGGCATGATCTCCAAGCTGATCGAAGCCAAGCCCGAAGACCTGCGCAATTTCATCGAAGAAGCCGCCGGTATTTCCAAATACAAGGAGCGACGGCGCGAGACCGAAAACCGCATTCGTCGCACTCACGAAAACCTGGCACGCCTGACCGATCTGCGCGAAGAACTCGAACGCCAGCTTGAACGTCTGCACCGTCAGGCCGAGGCCGCGAAAAAGTACCAGGAATACAAGGGCGAGGAGCGCCAGCTCAAGGCCCAACTGTCGGCCCTGCGCTGGCAGGCGTTGAACGAGCAGGTCGGCCAGCGTGAGGCGATCATCGGCAACCAGGAAGTCAGCTTCGAAGCCCTGGTGGCCGAGCAGCGTAATGCAGACGCCGCCATCGAGCGCCTGCGCGACGGCCACCATGATCTGTCCGAGCGCTTCAATCTGGTGCAAGGGCGCTTCTATTCCGTGGGGGGTGACATCGCCCGGGTCGAGCAGAGCATCCAGCATGGGCAGCAACGGCTGCGGCAGTTGCAGGATGATTTGAAGGAAGCCGAGCGGGCGCGCCTGGAAACCGAATCGCACCTGGGCCACGACCGCACCCTGCTGTTGACCCTCGGCGAAGAGCTGGACAGGCTGACGCCGGAGCAGGAAATCACCAGCGCCGCCGCCGAAGAGGCTGCCGCGGCCCTGGAAGAAGCCGAACTGACCATGCATGGCTGGCAAGAGCAGTGGGACAGTTTCAACCTGACCTCGGCCGAGCCGCGGCGTCAGGCTGAAGTCCAGCAGTCGCGCATCCAGCAGTTGGAAAGCAGCATGGAGCGCCTGGCCGAACGTCAGCGCCGCTTGTCCGAAGAACGCGCGTTGCTCGCGGCGGACCCGGAAGACGCCGCGATCCTGGAACTGAGCGAGCAGCTGGCGACCAGCGAAGCCACCCTCGAAGACCTGCAGGCCAGCGAAGACGCCCAAGTCGAACGCCTCGAGCAACTGCGCCAGGCCTTGCAATTGGCCTTGCAGAACCAGCAGCAGGGCCAGGGTGAGTTGCAGCGGCTCAATGGGCGCCTGGCTTCGCTGGAGGCCTTGCAGCAAGCGGCGCTGGATCCGGGCACTGGCGCCGCCGAATGGCTGCGCGACCAGCACTTGGCCGAGCGTCCGCGACTGGCCGAGGGCCTGAAGGTCGATGCCGGTTGGGAGCTGGCGGTGGAAACCGTGCTGGGGGCCGACCTGCAAGCGGTGCTGGTGGATGACTTCGGCGGCTTCGACCTGTCGGGCTTCACCCAGGGCGATCTGCGTCTGCTCAGCCCGGCCGGCGACGGCGTGCGAATCCCCGGCAGCTTGCTGGACAAGGTCGAGGCTCAGGTCGACCTGTCGCCCTGGCTCGGGCAGGTCAAACCGGTGGACAGCCTTGAACAGGCCTTGGCCCTGCGTGGGCAATTGGCGGCCGGCGAAAGCCTGATCAGTCGTGACGGGTATTGGGTTGGCCGGCATTTCCTGCGGGTGCGCCGGGCCAGCGAAGCCGAAAGCGGCATGCTCGCCCGCGGCCAGGAAATTCAGCGCCTGGGCGCCGAGCGCGAAGAGCGTGAGGCCAGCGTCGAAGCCCTGGAAACCGAATTGCAAAACCTGCGGGCGCAACAGCGTCAGCAGGAGAACGGCCGCGAGCACCTGCGGCGGCTGTTGCAGGATGAAGCGCGCCAGCAAGGCGAGCTCAAGGCGCAGTTGTCGGCCGGCAAGGCCAAGGTTGAACAACTGGCGCTGCGCCGCACCCGCCTCGATGAAGAGATCGCCGAACTGGGCGAGCAGCGGGCGCTGGAGCACGAACAGATCGGCGAGGCGCGCTTGCAACTGCAAGAAGCCCTCGATGCCATGGCGCTGGACACCGAGCAGCGCGAGTTGCTGCTGGCCCAGCGTGACAGCTTGCGTGAGCGCCTGGACCGGGTGCGCCAGGAAGCGCGCCAGCACAAGGACCATGCCCATCAGTTGGCGGTGCGCCTGGGCTCGCTCAAGGCCCAGCACGATTCCACGCGCCAGGCCTTGGAACGGCTGGAAATGCAGTCCGAGCGCCTGACCGAAAAACGCGAGCAGTTGAGCCTCAATCTGGAGGAGGGCGAGGCGCCGCTGGAAGAGCTGCGTCTCAAGCTTGAGGAGTTGCTCGACAAGCGCATGAGCGTCGACGAAGAACTCAAGACCGCGCAGATCGCCTTGGAGGACGCCGACCGCGAACTGCGCGACGCCGAAAAGCGCCGCAGCCAGGCCGAGCAGCAATCCCAACTGATCCGCGGCCAGATGGAACAGCAACGCATGGAGTGGCAAGCCCTGACGGTGCGGCGCAAAGCCTTGCAGGACCAGTTGCTGGAAGACGGCTACGACCTCGATGGCGTGCTCGCCACCCTGGTGGCCGGAGCGAACGAGAAGGATGCCGAGGAAGAACTGGAACGCATTGCCCAGCGCATCCAGCGCCTGGGGGCAATCAACCTGGCGGCCATCGACGAGTACCAGCAGCAGTCCGAGCGCAAGCGCTACCTGGACGCCCAGAACGATGATCTGGTGGAAGCGCTGGAGACCCTGGAAAACGTCATCCGCAAGATCGACAAGGAAACCCGCAACCGCTTCAAGGATACCTTTGATCAGATCAACGGCGGTTTGCAGGCACTTTTTCCAAAAGTTTTCGGTGGTGGCAGCGCCTACTTGGAACTGACGGGCGAAGATTTACTCGATACAGGGGTGACAATCATGGCGCGTCCTCCTGGCAAGAAGAACAGCACCATCCATTTGCTCTCCGGCGGCGAAAAGGCGCTGACAGCGCTGGCCCTGGTCTTTGCCATTTTCAAATTGAACCCGGCGCCGTTCTGCATGCTCGACGAAGTCGACGCGCCATTGGACGACGCCAACGTAGGCCGTTACGCACGGCTGGTGAAGGAGATGTCTGAAACGGTGCAGTTCATCTACATCACCCACAACAAGATCGCCATGGAAATGGCCGATCAGTTGATGGGGGTGACCATGCACGAGCCGGGCTGTTCGCGACTGGTGGCGGTGGATGTGGAGGAGGCCATGGCTCTGGTGGATGCCTGAAGAACCGGTTGTAGGGCTTCTGCTTCGAACGCTGTAGGTATTTTTTACCCGGGTGGCTGATGTTCAATTCACAGATTGGGCACAAGCCTATGCGACAGACGGTGTAAAGTTATCTTTGGTCGTGCTAGTTTAATGTCAATTTTTCGTATGCGTGGGCAAAACGCCATTCAGAACATAGAGTTGGCGCCACGTTTTAAAGCGGTTTGCAAATAGCTAAGCCCCTTATTTTTCAGCATTTTTATAGAGGCACGGGATTACATGGAAATCGGTCTGCGCGAGTGGCTGATCGTCATCGGCATCATTGTCATTGCCGGTATTCTTTTCGACGGCTGGCGTCGCATGCGCGGCGGCAAGGGGAAACTGAAGTTTCGCCTGGATCGCAGCCTGTCGAACCTGCCCGATGAGGATGACAGCGCCGAACTGCTGGGCCCGCCGCGGGTGCTGGACACCCACAAGGAGCCGCAGCTGGATGAACACGACTTGCCGTCGATGAGCGCGCCTGCCCGTGAGCCACGGGAGACAGGTTCCAAGCGCGGCAAGCGCAACAGCGAGCCGTCCCAGGGTGATTTGAACCTGAACCTCGACTTGGATGGCGGGCCGAGCTTCAGCAGTCGCGACGGCGACTTCCCGGACGAGAGCAAGACCCCGAGCGTCGACAAGGACCAGGCCCAGGCTGAAGAAGTGCTGGTGATCAGCGTCATCTGCCGCGACCCGGCCGGCTTCAAGGGCCCGGCGTTGCTGCAGAACATCCTCGAAAGCGGCCTGCGTTTCGGCGAGATGGACATTTTTCACCGTCACGAAAGCATGGCCGGCAACGGCGAGGTGCTGTTCTCCATGGCCAACGCGGTCAAGCCTGGTGTGTTCGATCTGGACGACATCGATCATTTCAGCACGCCGGCGGTGAGCTTCTTCCTCGGCCTGCCTGGCCCGCGTCATCCCAAACAGGCCTTCGACGTGATGGTGGCCGCGGCTCGCAAGCTGTCCCAGGAGCTCAATGGCGAACTGAAGGATGACCAGCGCAGCGTGCTGACCGCCCAGACCATCGAGCATTACCGCCAGCGCATCGTCGAATTCGAGCGCCGGGCACTGACGCAGAAGCGCTAAAGTCGCCAGAGTCTTTATGGCTAGGGCTTTTTGTGGCGAGGGAGCTTGCTCCCGCTGGGGGCGAAGCCCCCCCAAAAAAGTCTTGAAAAAATGAGCAGCCCAGGCTGCTCTTTTGCTTTATGAGAGAACACCCCATGAATGCCGTCGAATCCCGCATCCAACAGCTGCGCACCGAGCTGGACCAGCACAACTACCGTTACCACGTCCTCGATGAACCGAGCATCCCGGACGCCGAGTACGACCGTCTGTTCCACGAGCTCAAGGCCCTGGAAGAGCAGCACCCGGAACTGGTCACCAGCGATTCCCCGACCCAGCGGGTCGGCAGCGTGGCGCTGTCGGCGTTCAGCCAGGTGCGCCATGAGATCCCGATGCTCAGCCTGGGCAACGCCTTCGATGAAACCACCATGCGTGAATTCGACCGCCGGGTGACGGAAGGTCTCGACCTGCCCATGGGCGATTTGCTGGGTGGTGGCGCGGCGGTGGAATACAGCTGCGAGCCGAAGCTCGATGGCCTGGCGGTCAGCCTGTTGTATCAGGACGGCATGCTGGTGCGTGGTGCCACCCGCGGTGACGGCACCACGGGCGAGGACATCAGCGTCAATGTGCGCACCGTGCGCAACATTCCCCTCAAGTTGCAAGGCACTGGTTGGCCACCGCTGCTGGAAGTGCGCGGCGAGGTGTACATGTCCAAGGCCGGCTTCGAGCGTCTCAACGCCACGCAGTTGGAGGTGGGCGGCAAGACGTTTGCCAACCCGCGCAACGCGGCGGCCGGCAGCCTGCGTCAGCTCGATTCCAGGATCACGGCCAACCGTCCCCTGGAGTTCTGTTGCTACGGCATCGGCCAGGTGACGTCGGACATCGCCGACACCCATATAGGCAATCTCAAGCAACTCAAGGCCTGGGGCATGCCCATCAGCCGTGAGTTGAAGCTGGCCCACGGCATCGATGAATGCCTGGATTACTACCGTGACATCGGCGAGCGACGCAACGCGCTGCCCTACGAGATCGACGGTGTGGTGTTCAAGGTCAACAGCATCGCCTCGCAGCGCGAGCTCGGTTTCCGCGCTCGGGAACCGCGTTGGGCCATCGCCCACAAGTTTCCCGCCACTGAAGAACTCACCGAGTTGCTCGACGTCGAGTTCCAGGTCGGCCGCACGGGGGCGGTGACCCCTGTGGCCCGTCTCAAACCGGTAAAAGTCGCTGGCGTGACCGTGGCCAACGCCACCTTGCACAACATGGACGAAGTGGCGCGCCTGGGCGTGATGATTGGCGACACGGTGATCATCCGTCGCGCCGGGGATGTGATCCCGCAGGTGGTGCAGGTCGTCACCGAGCGCCGCCCGGAAAACGCCCGCCCGGTGGAAGTACCCCAGCAATGCCCGGTCTGCGGCTCCCACGTCGAGCGCACGCAATTGATCAAACGCAGCAAGGGCCGTGAAACCGTCAGCGAAGGTGCGGTGTACCGCTGCGTTGGTCGCCTGGCCTGTGGCGCGCAGCTCAAGCAGGCGATTATCCATTTCGTCTCGCGTCGGGCCATGGACATCGAAGGCCTGGGCGAGAAGAGCGTCGAGCAACTGGTGGATGAGGGGTTGGTGGGTTCGCCTGCCGATCTGTATGCCCTGACCTTCGAACAGGTGGTCGACCTGGAAGGCTTCGCCGAACTGTCGAGCAAGAACCTGCTGGCCGCCATCGTCGACAGCAAAAAACCGAGCCTGGCGCGTTTCATCTATGCCCTTGGCATCCCGGACGTGGGCGAGGAGACCGCCAAGGTCCTGGCCCGCTCCCTCGGTTCGCTGGAGCGCGTGCAGGCGGCGTTGCCCCAGGTGCTCACGTACTTGCCTGACGTCGGCCTGGAAGTCGCCCACGAGATCCACAGCTTCTTCGAAGACCCGCACAATCGCCAGGTGATCAAGGACCTGCTGCGTCACGGTCTTGAGATCCAGGATCAGGGCGAGTTGGGCGCCGAGTTCTCCGCCAGCACTACCCTGGGCGGCTTTCTCGACAAGCTGCACATTCCTTCGGTCGGACCGGGCGGGGCGCAGAAACTGGCGGACAAGTTCGGCTCCCTCGAAGGGGTGATGAGCGCCGACTGGCTGGACATGCGCCAGGCGCTGCCGGAAAAGCAGGCCAACGCCGTACGCGAGTTTTTCGCCATTGCTGCCAACCGTCAGCAGGCCGAAGCAGCGGAACAACAGTTGCGCGATTTCGGTATGCATTGGCAAAGCGAGAGGAAAGTCGTCGAAGGCTTGCCCGAAGCAGGGCACACCTGGGTGCTGACCGGTTCGCTGGAGCTGATGAGTCGCGACGTTGCCAAGGACAAGCTGGAGAGCCTGGGGGCGAAGGTCGCCGGTTCCGTGTCGGCGAAAACCCATTGTGTGGTGGCCGGGCCGGGGGCGGGTTCGAAACTGACCAAGGCCAATGAGCTGGGGCTCAAGGTGCTGGATGAACAAGCCTTTGTCGATTTCCTGACAGGGCATGGCGTCGCACTCTGAGGGTGCTCGGCTTTTTGTGGCGAGGGAGCTTGCTCCCGCTGGGTGGCGCAGCCGCCCCAATCGGGGCGACCCAATCCTCCTGGTGGACCGCATTGGCCGGTTTTGCGACGGCTGCGCCGCCGAGCGGGAGCAAGCTCCCTCGCCACGGTTGATCGGCGCTATGACGCAGCGCTTTGGAACGATCATGAACGTAAGGTGATCTAGTCTTGCAGGCTCCAGGGAGAGATCGCCATGTACCGCTTCTTCGAACAACTGAGCTCACGCATCGCCGCGCCGTTCCTGGGCGATCGGTCACGTAACAGCAAGGTCTGGTCGTGCCGCTGCGGCCAGTCGTTGTTCTTTCGCAACAGCCAATGCCTGGCCTGCCTGGCGGCCCTGGGGTATCAACCCGAGCAGAGTCGCCTGTCGTCCTTGCAACCCGGTGAGCAGCCCGACACCTGGACGCTGGATGCCGATCCGCACGCCGGGCTGTTCCGCCGTTGCGCCAACCTCGACACCCCGGCTGCCTGCAATTGGCTGCTGCCGGACAATGGGCGCGATACCCTGTGCATCGCCTGCAGCCTGAATCGCACCATCCCCGACCTGTCGATTCCGGAAAACCCTGAGCGTTGGCGCAAGGTCGAGACCGCCAAGCGTCGGCTGGTCGCGCAGCTGATTACCTTCGGCTTGCCGGTCATCCCCAAAACCGTCGACGAAACTATCGGCCTGGCTTTCGACTTCATCGGCGTCGACCCCGACGGCAAATCGCCAATGACCGGCCATGCCAGCGGGCTGATCACCCTCGACATCAAAGAGGCGGACGACGCCCATCGTGAATACGTGCGCCAGCAGATGCGCGAGCCGTATCGCACCTTGCTCGGGCATTTTCGTCATGAGGTGGGGCATTACTATTGGGACCGGCTGATTGCCAACAGCCACTGGCTCGAGGCTTTTCGCGAACTGTTCGGTGACGAGCGCGCCAGCTACGCCGAAGCCCTGGAGCGGCACTACCAGCAAGGCGCGCCGCTGGATTGGCAAACCCGCTACGTCAGCGCCTATGCCACCATGCACCCGTGGGAGGACTGGGCGGAAACCTGGGCCCATTACCTGCACATGATGGACGCGGTGGACACCGCCTTGGGCTTCGGCATGAGTGCCCGGGAGATGGATTTCGACTACCAACCGTTCCCGCCCGAAACCTTGTACGACGCCGAGCACACAGGCGGTGCGGCGTTCCTCTCGTTCGTCAACGCCTGGATCGAGCTGGCCGGCATGCTCAACGAATTGTCCCGCAGCATGGGCCAACCGGATTTCTATCCGTTCGTCGTACCCGCGGCGGTGATCACCAAGCTGCATTTCATCCATCTGGTGATCCAGGAGGAGGGTGGTCGGGCGGATGAGGTGCTGATGTAACTAGCAGGTGTTTGTTCGCCAGATTACATCGTCGATTCTCGATAAGGGAGCTGGGCCAAGTTAAAGTAATGCTATTTGTTTTGATAGTAGTTTCATATTCAAGTTTTCCTTTACCCTAAGGCCGCCATGGATGATGGCTATATTTATTAAGGAAAATACTATGAAACATGATGACGTGGATAAAGCGACAACCATTCCCAATGCGCCTCGGCGGCTTGCCCAGGCCGGACAAAGCAAATACAGCATTATATTGGCTTGGCAAATCTCGGATAATGCTCGGCCCGATCAGATAGCGGCTCATACGTTTAAAGTCACTGCGGTGGCAACTGGGCAGCCGCAGTTTGTTCCTGCAACCCAAGTGAAACCGGACGGGCGCGGTTGGTACCGACATGAAATAGGCGTCAGTGGCGGCGCCCGACCGGTCTATTTCAATGTTCAAGTTCGGGCGCAAGCTTCCAATGGTGAGTTTGGGGCGTTCTGTCCAGTGGTAGTTTGTAATACTTCGTCGTGACCGATTATTTAATATCAACCATGATTTAAGGTCGTAGTTAGTCATTAGTCGTTGGTTGAAAGGTTCAGTCTGTTAAAACTTCACTACAGGTTCCCTGTGGGAGCGAGCCTGCTCGCGATGGCGGTGAATCGATGAATGAGCCTCCGTCATTGCGAACAAGCTCGGCTCTCACATGGGGTCTCTAGTGTTCACAGATCCAGTGTTCGCTTCAGATCCCCTGTGGGAGCGAGCTTGCTCGCGATAGCGGCTGGTCAGCCAGAACCCATGCCGAATGTGTCGGCGCCATCACAGGCAAGCTGGGTTCCCACAGCAAGTGCTTGAACCTCTTCAGTTTTTTTATCCGGCACGAACGGTTGTAACTTCTTGCCAGATAGGTACAATGGCGCGGCTCGCCGTCAGGCGGGCGTCGTTATGGTGACCCCATCGGTCCCCCCGCAACGATTACCCGTGAACCTGGTCAGATCCGGAAGGAAGCAGCCACAGCGGGAACATTGTGTGCCGGGGTGTGGCTGGTGGGGTTGCCTCCATAACGCCCAGGCCTTCATTCGCAAGGTTTGCCAATTCAAAATTTCTTGTTGTTTTGCTGATCGGTACCGATCGGTGCGTTCTGCTGTCCGGTCTTTGGCCAGACAGGGCAACCGAGTGTCAACGTCAACAAGGAGGCCGGCCCTGTGCATCGACAGGACCGCGGCCTGCCGTCAGTACTGAGCCTTCACGTACTCAGCAATCGGCTCTTGTAAAAGATCCTGCGGATGATCCCCGCCGAAAGTCGCCCATTTGCTTTTACCGGACAAGATCGCAGACCCCAGCGGCTGTGCGCCAGTCGGACCATAAATGGCGAGCTTCACCTCAATCTTGTCGGGGAGGCCCGACCATTCCGTGGCGCGTTCTTCCCAATGCAGGATTTCCGGGATGACGTAGTAGCCCGAAGGGTTGCTCTGTCTCAGGCAGCTCAATTCACGACACGAGCCCATGACCGTCACACGGTTGGTGTAATAAGAGAAGGCTGTTTTGACAGCGGCAGCTGTCATATCGCCGGAGGCAGGGTAGGGCGTTGTTTCGTAGCGGCCGTCGATCGGTGTGGCGATGGTGACGGGCATTTGCCGATCAAGTTTTCCCGGGTTGGGAAATACCTCTTGTTGCGCGTATTTGGCGGTACAGCCGGTGGCGAGTATCGAGGCAAGAATGATCGAAAGTTTATGCACAGTGTTCCCTGGGATTTTATTGTGTCGACGAGTCGTAGGCGTCATGGGGACGCAGGAATCAACGCGTTGATAGTCGAGGTTCGTGGCAAGCGATGTCAACGTGACATTGTGTCTTGCGTCACCCTCGGGATTGGGCGAGCGAGCAAAGAGAAGCCCAGCCTGTCTCGTATCGACAGGCCAGGTTTCTCTTTCACTGCATCAAGGCTTGGACAAGGCCTGGTCGACCGCTGCGATCAGCTTTCCCAGGTCCTTCGGGGTGGCTTTATGTATGACACCAAACAGGTACGCCCGCTGTTCGTCCTCATCGGCCATGTCGGCAAAAAAGGCCTTCATCTGCACATCCAGCACGTTGGCAAGCAGGAACAAGGCTTCGATGCTGGGGGTGTAGGTGCCGGTTTCGAAGCGGCTGATGGTTTTAGGGTCAAAACCGGTTTTTTCGCCAAGTTCAGCCTGAGTAAGCCCCGCTACTTTGCGGTAGCGTCTGATGGCTGGACCCAAACTTGAAATTTGCATCGCTTAATTCCCATTTAGAATCAAGAACTTAACGATAGATTTTCGCATTAGGCAACCGCGTGATCCATCACCTTGCTTTGCAAAATGTGATGTGTTTCGTAGAATCGGCCTTTGGCACGGGTATTTGGTGACCTGCTTTTCGAAGCCGAGGTATGTGCAGGGACCGGGCCTTGTGTTCTTGCCACGATACAAGGCAAGGGCTGAGCCCTCCCTTGGCGCCGCCAGGGCCCGCGCTCCAGTTTCTCTCAGAGTGTTTGAGCCTAGTTGATTTTCGCCTGTCTTGAAGGCGGTGCAACCGCGCGCGACAAATGAGCCTGACTCATGGATGACTGCTTCGATGGATAAGAAGTACCGCAGGGCCGTTGACGCCGCCGCGATTTTTTCCGAGACCGATCTGAGCGGGCGCATCACCTACGTCAATGATCAATTTTGCAGCCTTTTTGGTTACCGGCGCGATGAGTTGCTGGGTGCGAACCATCGCCTGCTCAATTCCGGCCAGCACCCTGGCGAGTTCTTCAGCGCCATGTGGCGCACCATTGCCCTGGGCCAGGTCTGGAAAGGGGAAATCTGCAACCGGGCCAAGGACGGTACGCTGCACTGGGTCGACACCACCCTGGTGCCGGTGATCGACGACGAGACAGGCCAAATCGAGCGCTACCTGGCGATTCGCTTCGACGTCAGCGAAAAGCGTCGCTTGCTGCATTCATTACAATGGCGGGTTGGTCACGATGTGCTGACCGGGCTGCCCAATCGTACTTATCTGTCGGATTTGCTGGACCAGGCCCTGGAGTTTTCCCGTGCGGAAAACCTGCCCTTGGCGGTGTGCATGCTCGACCTCGATGGCTTCAAGGCAGTCAATGACGGCTATGGTCACGCCAGCGGTGATCGACTGTTGGTGGAGGTCGCCAGGCGCCTGCGCAGCATCGTGCGTGGCGAGGACGTGGTGGCGCGGCTGGGCGGGGACGAGTTCGTACTGGTGCTGCGCCATGTGCGTGGGATGGAAGAGTTGCATGCCGCGTTGAACCGGGTGTTGATCGCCGTCTCCATGCCGTATGCCATTGACGGCAAGGACATCAAGGTTTTCGCCAGTATTGGCGTCACGCTGTTCCCATGGGACAACGAAGACGCCGAGACCTTGTTGCGTCACGCCGACCAGGCGATGTACGTGGTCAAACAAAGCGGTCGCAATCGTTTCCACTTGTTCGATGTGTCCCGGGACAAGGAGGTACGGGCCACTTACCAGACTGTCGAACGGGTCCGCCAGGCACTGGCCGATAACGAGTTGCGGCTGCATTTCCAGCCCAAGGTCAATATGCGTCATGGCACCGTGGTCGGGCTGGAGGCACTGCTGCGCTGGAAGCATCCGCAACGTGGCCTGGTGCCGCCTCGGGAGTTCCTGCCTCTGGTGGAGGAGACGGACCTGATCGTCGAGATTGGCGAGTGGGTCATGGAACAGGTCTTGACCCAGTTGCAGCAATGGCAACAAGCGGGGCAGGGCTGGCCGGTGAGCATCAATATCTCGGCGCGGCATTTCCAGCGGGCGGATTTTGTCGAGCGGCTGCGGCAGGTATTGGAGCGGCATCCGGCTGTGCCGCCACGCCTGTTGGATCTGCAGATTGTCGAATCCGTCGCCGTGGAGAACCTTGCCCACGTCAGCGCCTGTCTCCAGGCCTGCCAGGCGTTGGGCGTGGGGTTTTCCCTGGGCGGTTTTGGCACCGGCTACTGCTCGCTCAACGACCTCAAGCACCTGCGTACGCAAACCATCAAAATCGACAAGACCTTCGTGCGCGACATTCTCGATGACCGTGACGACCTGGCGCTGACCGAAGCGGTGATCGGCTTGGCCCGGGCGTTTGGTCGCGAGGTGGTCGCCGAGGGGTTGGACAGCCTGGAGCATGGCCAACTGTTGCTGAGCCTGGGCTGCGAGGTGGCACAAGGTTATTTCATCGCCCGGCCCATGCCGCCCGAACAGATACCGGCCTGGGTGCAGGGATTCATCCCGCCGTCGCAATGGCAGCAACGGCCAGTCGATCAGGGCGAGGGCGTCTCGCTCCTGGCCCGCGATGCTTCACTGCGGCCGGTGTAAAGCTGGATGATCGCGTCGATTTCCCCGGACGTTTTCATGTTCAGCAAGGTCCTCAGGATGCGTTGTGCTGGAATGTTTGGATCGTCGCGCACGTAACAGCTCAACTGCTGTTCCTGAAGCACAGCCACTTCATGAAGTTGTCGATCTTCGGTATGGCGCTGATTGAACCAGTCCAGTGCCCACTGATTACTGATCCCATAGCGATAACGCCCGGCCAGCAGTTTCGCCAGCACTTGTTCCTGGCTGCGGGCGTCGTCGCGGTGCAGTTGGTTGCGGTCGAACAAGGGTTGCAAGGTTGGGTAGGTATAGCCGAGCACCGTGCCGATGGGTTGTTCCGGCAACGTGGCCAGTGTTACCGCCACAGGGGGGCTGGCCGTGGCAACGATCAGGTCACGCTGGAAAAACAACGGGATGCTCCACAGGTAATCGCCACTGTCCTTCACCCAGTCGGGGCTGACGTAGCAACGCATGTCGATTTCGCCGTGTTTCATGGCGCCATCGAGCCGGGCGCGGGACAGGACGTGGAATTGCGCCGGCCTGCCTACCTGGGTCGCCAGGCTGGTCATGATGTCGGGAATGATGCCCTGGGTCGGGCGACCTCGTTCGATCTGCACCAGGGGCATTGCCCAACCGTCGGTAATGGCGAAACGCAAGGGGCCTTCCTCGGCAAAACAACCGGTACCCAACAACAGCAAAGCCCCCATGGCTGAGCGCATAAACTCTCCTGACTGTACAAAACCGTGTCGACAACCGAGTCCCAAGTCCAAGCTTAGTCAGATTAGACGAGCACACCGGATGCAATTTCGCCCCTGCTCCGCTAGCATTAGCCGCTTATGTTCCTTCGTTGCGACGGTTTTCGATGAGTTATCAGGTTCTTGCACGTAAATGGCGTCCGCGCTCGTTCCGCGAAATGGTCGGCCAGACCCATGTGCTCAAGGCTCTGATCAATGCCTTGGACAGCCAGCGGCTGCACCATGCCTACCTGTTCACCGGTACCCGGGGCGTGGGCAAGACCACCATCGCGCGGATCATTGCCAAGTGCCTGAACTGTGAAACCGGTATCACTTCGACACCTTGTGGCGAGTGTTCGGTCTGCCGGGAAATCGACGAGGGCCGCTTCGTCGACCTAATCGAGATCGACGCCGCCAGCCGCACCAAGGTCGAAGACACCCGTGAACTGCTCGATAACGTGCAGTACGCCCCGAGCCGCGGGCGCTTCAAGGTCTACTTGATCGACGAAGTGCACATGCTTTCCAGCCATTCCTTCAATGCGCTGCTCAAGACCCTCGAAGAACCGCCGCCCTACGTCAAGTTCATCCTGGCGACCACCGACCCCCAGAAACTTCCTGCAACGATTCTGTCGCGGTGCCTGCAGTTCTCCCTCAAGAACATGACGCCGGAACGGGTGGTCGAGCACCTGACCCATGTACTGGGCGTCGAGAACGTGCCGTTCGAAGACGATGCCCTGTGGCTGCTGGGCCGCGCCGCCGATGGTTCGATGCGCGACGCCATGAGCCTGACCGACCAGGCCATCGCTTTCGGTGAAGGCAAGGTCATGGCCGCCGATGTCCGGGCCATGCTCGGAACCCTCGACCACGGCCAGGTCTATGACGTCTTGCATGCGCTGATCGAAGGCGACGCGAAGGCGCTGCTCGAGGCGGTGCGTCACCTGGCCGAGCAGGGGCCGGACTGGAATGGCGTGCTCTCGGAAATCCTCAACGTGCTGCACCGTGTCGCCATCGCCCAGGCCCTGCCTGAAGGCGTCGACAACGGCCATGGCGACCGTGATCGCGTACTGGCCTTGGCCCAGGCACTGCCGGCCGAAGACGTACAGTTCTATTACCAGATGGGCCTGATCGGCCGTCGCGACCTGCCCCTGGCGCCGGATCCGCGAGGCGGCTTCGAAATGGTTCTGCTGCGCATGCTGGCGTTCCGGCCAGCCGACACGGCGGACGCCCCGAGGCAAACGCTAAAGCCAGTGGGGATCAGCCAGGCCACAGCTGATTCCGCCAAGCCAGTGGCTGCCGCGCCCGTCGTTGCGCCGGCAGTGGCTTCGGTGCCGGCAGCGGTGGCACCTGTACCCCAACCGATTCCGGCGCCAGTACCTGTGGTCGCGGCGCCTGAGCCGGAACCCGAGCCGGTCGTCGAGGCGTTGCCCGAACCCGTCGCTGAAGAAGTCGTCGACCTGCCTTGGAATGACCCGGTCGAGCCGGAAGTGGTCCAGCAGCCGGTCGTCGAGCCCGTGCTGGAAACGGTCGCCGAGCAGCCCGAGTTGCCGCCGATGCCGCTGCCGACGCCCGACAGCGTGGTGCCCGATGCGCCTGAGTGGGTCGCCGCACCCGTGCCCGAGCCGACGGTGGCCGACGTCGATGTCGCCACGCCAGGCATCGACCTGGACGACGAGCCGCCGCTGGACGAGGATTACATCGAGCCGGACATGGATTCGGCCTACAGCTACCTGGACGACCTGGCCAGCGAGCACGCCGCTGAGCCGGCCCCGGAGCCCGAGCCGGAACCGGCGGCGATGCCGGCCACCGGGCTGGCCCTGCAATGGCTGGAACTGTTCCCTAAACTGCCGATCAGCGGCATGACTGGCAGCATCGCGGCCAACTGCACGCTGATGGCCGTGGAAGGCGACCACTGGCTGTTGCACCTGGATCCGGCCCACAGCGCACTGTTCAACGCGACCCAGCAACGTCGCCTCAACGATGCGCTGAACCAGTACCACCAGCGCACCCTGACGCTGACCATCGAGCTGATCAAGCCCGAGCAGGAGACCCCGGCCCAGGCCGCGTCCCGTCGCCGTGCCGACCGTCAGCGTGAAGCCGAGGAGTCGATCCACAGTGATCCATTCATCCAGCAGATGATGCAACAGTTCGGCGCCGTGGTCCGTCACGATACTATCGAACCTGTCGAAGCCCCGGTCACCCAGGGCTCATAACTGAAGGCGCCGGGCCGAACGGGCCGGGCGCGTTGTTTATCCAAGTACTTTCGAGGTGATTCCCATGATGAAAGGTGGCATGGCCGGCCTGATGAAGCAGGCGCAGCAGATGCAGGAAAAAATGGCCAAGATGCAGGAAGAACTGGCCAACGCCGAAGTCACCGGCAAATCCGGCGGCGACATGGTGACCGTGGTCATGACCGGTCGCCACGACATCAAGCGCGTCAGCATCGACCCAAGCGTGGTCGAAGGCCTGAGCGAAGATGATAAGGAAATGCTCGAAGCCCTCTTCGCCGCCGCCGTCAATGACGCGGTGCGCAAGATTGAAGCCAATAGCCAGGACAAGATGTCCGGCATGACCGCTGGCATGCAACTGCCGCCGGGCATGAAACTGCCGTTCTGATTCGCCATCCCGGTCGGGATGGGCTACACACAATGCCAGGCATCGCGCCTGGCATTTTTGTTTCTGTCATAGGGGTGAGCGGTGACACAAACCTAACCTGTGGGAGCAAGGCTCTGTGGGAGCAAGGCTTGCCCGCGATGAACGATGGCGCGCAGTTCCGACAAACCGAGGCGTCTGCATCGCGGGCAAGCCTTGCTCCCACAATGACCCGCTGAACAAACATCGAACGCCGCGCCCCCGATAATGGTCTGCTCCCTATACGTGCCACTCAACGATCAAGGAGACGCTTCCATGTCACAAGCATCGACCACCAGCCAGCGCATCGTCCTGGCCTCTCGCCCCCACGGCGCCCCGACCCCGGACAATTTCCGCCTGGAGCACGTGACCCTGCCGGACCTGGCACAAGGGCAGATCCTGCTCAAGACGCTGTTCCTGTCCCTGGACCCCTACATGCGCGGGCGCATGAGTGAAGGCCCTTCCTACGCCGCTCCGGTGGAAATCGATGAAGTGATGACCGGCGGCGCTGTCAGCCGCGTGGAACGTTCGACGCACCCGAAATTCCAGGAGGGTGATCTGGTGGTGGGCGCCACGGGTTGGCAGAGCCACAGCATCAGCGACGGGCGCAACGTGATGCCCATCCCCTCGGGGTTGCCCAGCCCGTCGATGGCTTTGGGTGTACTGGGCATGCCGGGCATGACCGCTTACATGGGACTGATGGACATTGGCCAGCCCAAGGCCGGGGAAACCCTGGTGGTCGCGGCCGCCTCGGGTGCCGTGGGCTCGGTGGTCGGCCAGGTGGCGAAGATCAAGGGCCTGCGTGTGGTCGGCGTCGCGGGCGGCAGCGAAAAATGCAAGTACGTGGTCGACGAGCTGGGTTTTGATGCCTGTGTCGATCACAAGAGCGAAAATTTTGCCGAGGAACTGGCGCGGGCCTGTGACAAGGGCATCGATATCTATTACGAAAACGTCGGCGGCAAGGTCTTCGATGCCGTCGTGCCGTTGCTCAACGCCAAGGCACGGATCCCGCTCTGTGGCCTGATCGCGTCCTACAACGAGCATCAGGCGCCGAGCGGCCCGGATCGCTTGCCGCAACTGCAGCGCACCTTGCTGACCAAGCGCGTGCGGATTCAGGGGTTTATTGTGTTTGATGACTACGGTGACCGTCAGCCGGAGTTCATCAGTGCCATGGCCCCTTGGGTGCGCGATGGCAAGGTCAAGTTCCGCGAGGACGTGGTCGATGGCCTGGAAAATGCGCCACAGGCGTTTATCGGCCTGTTGGAAGGACGCAACTTCGGCAAGTTGGTGGTGCGAGTCGCGCAGGATTGAGTATTTGACGCTAATCGGAGGCGCGGGTATAAACCGCGTCTCGTTGTTATGTCGGACATTTCCTCCATGAGCTTCAGCCCTTTGATTCGCCAACTGATCGATGCCCTGCGAACGTTGCCGGGTGTGGGTCAGAAAACTGCCCAGCGCATGGCGTTGCAATTGCTTGAGCGTGATCGCAGCGGCGGTTCGCGCCTGGCCCAGGCCTTGAGCCAGGCCATGGAAGGCGTGGGGCATTGCCGCTTATGCCGCACCCTCACCGAAGACGACCTCTGCCCGCAATGTGCCGACCCGCGTCGGGACGACACCTTGCTCTGCGTGGTGGAGGGGCCGATGGATGTGTATGCGGTGGAACAGACTGGTTTTCGTGGCCGTTATTTCGTGCTCAAGGGCCATTTGTCCCCGCTCGACGGCTTGGGGCCTGAAGCCATCGGCATTCCACAGCTGATCGCGCGGATCGAAGAGGCGGGCACGTTTACGGAAGTCATCCTCGCCACGAATCCGACGGTCGAAGGTGAAGCCACTGCCCATTACATCGCCCAACTGCTCAACAACAAAGGCCTGATCGCCTCCCGCATCGCCCACGGCGTGCCGCTGGGTGGGGAGCTTGAACTGGTAGATGGCGGGACGTTGGCGCATTCGTTTGCGGGGCGCAAGCCGATCGCGTTGTAACAGCAGCAACACGATCCCCTGTGGGAGCGAGCTTGCTCGCGATGGCGGTAGATCAGCCGATATCTATGTTTGCTGACACACCGCTATCGCGAGCAAGCTCGCTCCCACAGGGTTACTCACTCGGTAATTATTTTTCGCTGAGCGAAAACTGCGTCAGGCAGAACGTCGCAATCCCCATGTCTTCCAGACGCTGGGAGCCGAGCAGTTCCGGCAAGTCAATGATCGCTGCGGCCTCGTGGACCTTGGCGCCCATGCGGCGGATCAGGTTGGCGGCGGCGATCAGCGTGCCCCCGGTGGCGATCAGGTCATCGAACATCACCACCGAATCCCCCTCGCACAGGCTGTCGGCATGCACTTCAAGGAAGGCTTCGCCGTATTCGGTCTGGTAACCCTCGGCCAGCACGTCGGCCGGCAGCTTGCCTTGCTTGCGAAACAGGATCAGCGGCTTGTTCAACTGATAGGCCAGGATCGAGCCGATCAGAAAGCCCCGGGCATCCATCGCGCCAATGTGAGTGAACTCGGCCTCGACATAGCGGTGGGCGAAACTGTCCATGACCAGGCGCAGGGCGGTCGGGGATTGGAACAGGGGGGTAATGTCGCGAAAGATCACGCCGGGTTTGGGGAAGTCGATCACGGGACGGATCAGGGATTTGATGTCGAAGGAGTCAAAGACCATCGTGGAAGTGTCCTGGCAGGGCTGCAAACGGCGCAGTATAGCGCGGCGAGGCCAATCCCTCAGCCGCGCTCGTCCATCAGCCTTCGATCGAGCCGCCGGCCAGGGCGCAAAGCTGGATCGGGTCGAGGATGTGAATTTCCTTGCCTTCGGCGGCAATCAACTCGTTCTGCTGGAAACGGGTGAACACCCGGGACACGGTTTCCACTGCCAGGCCCAGGTAATTGCCGATTTCGTTGCGCGACATGCTCAGGCGGAACTGGTTGGCCGAGAACCCGCGGGCGCGGAAGCGCGCCGAGAGGTTGACCAGGAACGTGGCGATGCGCTCGTCGGCGGTTTTTTTCGAGAGCAGCAGCATCATCTGCTGATCGTCACGGATTTCCCGGCTCATGACCCGCATCAACTGGCGACGCAGTTGCGGCAACTGGATGGCCAGCTCGTCCAGGCGATCAAAAGGAATTTCGCACACCGAGGTGGTCTCCAGCGCCTGGGCCGAGACCGGATGGGTCTCGGTGTCCATGCCCGACAGGCCCACCAGTTCGCTGGGCAGGTGGAAACCGGTGAGCTGTTCTTCGCCGCCGTCGCTCAGGTTAAAGGTTTTCAAGGCGCCCGAGCGCACCGCATAGACGGAATCGAAGGTGTCACCCTGGCGAAACAGAAATTCACCTTTTTTCAACGGACGGCCCCGTTTAACGATTTCGTCCAGCGCCTCCATGTCCTCCAGATTCAATGAAAGTGGCAGGCACAGAGGCGCCAGGCTGCAATCCTTGCAGTGGGCCTGGTTGTGGGCGCGCAGTTTGACTGGCTCGGACATTTCTTCAATCCTTGTGGGAAAACACACATAAGACGTAAGGGTACCCCAGTGCAGGCACTCCGACTAGCGCGCTTTCCTCGTCAAATTGTCGCGCTCAGATAACGCGGGAGAAACGCTGCCGATTATGTTGTTCCAAATAGGCGTCGAACACCATACACACCGATCGCACCAGCAAGCGACCAGCGGGCGATACCTGGATGTGGGTGTCATCCAATTTGATCAGCCCATCCTCGGCCATCGCCCGCAATTGCGGCCAAAGCGGGGCGAAGTAACCGCGGAAATCGATATTGAAGCGTTGCTCGATCTCGGCGAAGGCCAGATGAAAGTGACAGATCAACTGCTGGATCACCGCGCGTCGCAACCGATCGTCGGTATTGCAGATCAGGCCGCGACTGGTCGCCAATTGCCCGTTGGCGAGGGTGTTCTGGTAATGGTTCAGGTCGCTGCTGTTCTGGCAGTACACATCGCCGATCTGGCTGATGGCCGACACGCCGAGGCCGATCAGGTCGCAATGCCCATGGGTGGTGTAGCCCTGGAAGTTGCGCTGCAACGTGGCCTCTTCCTGGGCGATGGCCAGCTCGTCGTCGGGCAGGGCGAAGTGGTCCATGCCCACGTAGCGGTAGCCGGCGCAGGTTAGCTGTTCGATGGTGTCTTGTAGCATCGCCAGTTTTTGCTCCGGGTTCGGCAAGTCCTGGCTGTTGATGCGCCGCTGGGGCATGAAGCGTTCCGGCAGGTGGGCGTAGTTGAACACCGAGAGCCGGTCCGGTTGCAGGTGGATGACTTCCTCGACGGTGCGGGCGAAGGTGTCCGGGGTCTGCTTGGGCAGTCCATAGATCAGGTCGATGTTGATCGAACGGAATTGCAAGGTCCGGGCAGCCTCGACCACGGCGCGGGTTTCTTCCAGGCTTTGCGGGCGATTGACGGCACGCTGCACCGCCGGGTCGAGGTCTTGCAGGCCGATGCTGACCCGATTGAAGCCCAGTTCACGCAATAGCCCCATGGTCGACCAGTCGGCCTCCCGGGGATCGATCTCGATGCCGTAGTCGCCGGAATCGTCGTTCAGCAGATTGAAGTGCTGGCGCAGCGAGGCCATCAGTTGGCGCAGCTCGTCGTGGCTGAGGAACGTCGGGGTGCCGCCGCCAAAGTGCAGCTGCTCCACGCGCTGGGTGGGGTCCAGGTGACAGCCGATCAGCTGGATCTCCTGTTCCAGGCGTTGCAGATAGGCGTGGGCGCGGCCACGGTCCTTGGTGATGACCTTGTTGCAGGCGCAGTAGTAGCAGATGTTCGCGCAGAACGGCACGTGCACATACAGCGACAGTGGCCGCCGGGCCTTGCGGCTGTCACGCAGGGCATGGAGCAGGTCGAAGGTGCCCACCTGGCCGCCGAACTGCGCCGCAGTCGGGTACGAGGTGTAGCGTGGTCCCGCCAGGTCGTAGCGGCGGATCAGGTCTGAGTCCCAACGGATGGCGTCGAGCATGCGGGTGTTCCCCGGGTAGGCTGGCATGGGGCGAGTCTAGGGGGCTGGGCACGAGGCCGTTTTGATTTACGTCAACGGGTGGGGGCTGAGTCAGGGGCAATCGCGAGCAGGCTCGCTCCCACAGGGGATCTGCGGCGCTCATGGATTCGAGGACGGGGTATTACTGTGGGAGCGAGCTTGCTCGCGATGACGGCGGCACGTCCAGCAGGGATGTCAGATGAACCACCGCCATCGCGAGCAAGCTCGCTCCCACATGGGGATGTGGTGTTCACAAATGAGTGTTCACCACAAGTCTGCTGTGGGAGCGAGCCTGCTCGCGATTGGGGCGACTCGGTCAATGCCCCATGAGCCAATGCTGATGCGGCCCTGGCAATGTCCAGATGCCAAAGACAATCACCAACAGCCCACCGGCCATGCGCACGCTGCGTTTGCGCAGCAGGGCGGTGATGCGCTCGGCGGCCAGGCCGGTGGCGAGCAGCACCGGCCAGGTGCCCAGGCCGAAGGCGAGCATCAGTAAGGCACTGTCCAGAGCATTGCCCTGGCTGGCGGACCAGAGCAGAGTGCTGTAGACCAACCCGCACGGCAGCCAGCCCCACAGGGCGCCGAGCAGCAAGGCCCGGGGCAGACTCGACACCGGCAGCAAGCGGTTGGCGACGGGTTGGATGTGCCGCCACAGGCCACGCCCCACGCTTTCGATGCGGGTCAGGCCGCTCCACCAGCCCGCCAGGTACAGGCCCATGGCAATCAACAGCAAGCCGGCCAGCACCCGCATGATCATCGCGGCCGGGCTGTTGGACACAGCCCAGCCGGCCAGGCCGATCAGCAACCCGGCGGTGGCATAGCTCAGGATCCGCCCCAGGTTGTACGCCAGCAGCAACCGAAAGCGGCGGCTGCGCTGTTCCTTGGGAATCGCCAGGGTCAGGGCGCCCATCAGGCCGCCGCACATGCCCAGGCAGTGGCCGCCGCCCAACAGGCCAAGGATGACGGCCGAAACCAGCAGTGGCGCCAGGTCAAGCATGGGGCGGGGCCTTGTCGTCCGGCTGGCGGGCCTCGCCACTGGCTTCGTCCACCGCTGCCTTGTGGTTCGGGTCCTGATCGTCGAACAGAATACTGTGGGCCGGACCGTCGAGGTCGTCGTACTGCCCGCTGTCCACGGCCCAGAAGAAAATGTACACGGCGATGGCCACGATCAGCAGCGCGGCCGGGATCATCACGTAAAGAGCTGGCATGTCGGAACTCCATGCCCGCGCGGCTCAGGCCGGCAGCGGGCGGGTATCGGGCGTGGCGGCGAAAACCTGCGCCTTGGGCTGACGCGTTAGCCTCAGGGCATTCAACACCACGGTCAACGAACTGATGGACATGCCGACCGCGGCCCACACCGGCGTAATCCAGCCGAGGGCGGCGAACGGCAACATGAGGCCATTGTACAGCCCTGCCCACACCAGGTTCTCGACGATCACCCGGCGAGTGCGCCGGGCCAGGTTGAAGGCATGGATCAGGGCGTCGAGGCGGTTGGACAGCAGCACGGCGTCGGCGCTGGTCTTGGCCAGGTCGGTGGCCGAGCCCATGGCGACACTGATGTCGGCCGCCGCCAGCACGGGCACGTCGTTCACGCCATCGCCGAGCATCAGCACCTTGCGGCCCTGTTGGTGCAATTGCTGCAATACCGCCAGTTTATCGTCCGGGCGCAGGCCGCCGCGGGCTTCATCGATGCCCAGTTCGGCGGCGACGCTGGCGACCATCGGTGAGCTATCGCCCGACAGCAGCAGCGTTCGCCAACCCCGCGCCTTGCAGGCCGCCAGCAGGGCCGGAGCATCGGCGCGCAAGCGGTCATCGAGGACGAACCAGGCCAATGGTCCGATCTCGTCGCCCAGCAACAGCCATTGCCCGGGTTCGTCCGGCATTTGCGGCACGGCGGCGCCACTCAGTTCGCAGACAAAACCGGGCTGGCCGATGCGCAGGCGTTGTTCGGCCACGAAGCCTTCCAGCCCCAGTCCCGGGGTGCTTTGCACCTGCTCGGCGGCCAGTGGCGCGCGGCCGAAGGCTCGGGCGATGGGGTGTTCCGAGCGGTTTTCCAGGGCCGCGGCCAGCCCCAGGCATTGATCGCTGTCGAGGGCCGCCAACGGCCGAATGGCGCGCAACGCCAAGCGGCCTTCGGTGAGGGTTCCGGTCTTGTCGAAAATAACCGTGTCGATCTGGTTCAGGCCTTCCAGCACATGGCCGCGTGTCAGCAGCAGGCCAAGTTTGTGCAAGGTGCCGGTGGCCGCGGTGAGGGCGGTCGGCGTGGCGAGGGACAATGCGCAGGGGCAGGTGGCGACCAGCATCGCCAGGACGATCCAGAAAGCCCGCGAGGCATCGAGTTGCCACCACAACAGGCCGATGGCCGCTGCCGCGACCAGGGAGAACAGCAGGAACCATTGAGCGGCGCGGTCGGCGATTTCCGCCAGTCGCGGTTTCTCGGCCTGGGCCCGCTCCAGCAGCCGCACGATGGCCGACAACCGGGTGTCTTGCCCGAGGGCCAGCACCTCGACGGTCAAGGCGCCTTCGACATTCAGTGTGCCCGCGGTGACCGCATCGCCCGCTTGTCGAGGTTGTGGCAGGTACTCGCCGGTCAGCAGCGATTCGTCGATGCTGGACTGCCCCTCGAGGATCTTGCCGTCAGCCGGCAGGACCGCCCCGGGATGCACCAACACCCGGTCACCAGTGCGCAATTCGCTGAGCAGGATGCGTTCACTCTGGCCGTCAGCCGCCAGGCGCAGGCACGAGGCCGGCAGCAGATTGACCAGTTGGGCGGTGGCGGCGGCCGTGCGCTCCCGGGCCCGGCGTTCCAGGTAACGGCCGGCCAGCAGGAACAGGGCGAACATGCCCACGGCATCGAAGTACAACTCGCCGACGCCGGTGATCGACGTCCAGATTCCGGCAACGTAGGCGCTGCCAATTGCCAGGGACACCGACACGTCCATGGTCAGGTGGCGGGTGCGCAGGTCGCGCATGGCGCCTTTGAAGAATGGCGCGCAGCTGTAGAACACGATGGGCGTGGTGAGAAACAAGGCGACCCAGCGCAGGATGGTGTGCATCTCGGGACTGAGGTCGATGTTGAATTCCGGCCAGGTGGCCATCGTTGCCATCATCGCCTGGAACCACAACAGGCCGGCCACGCCCAACTGGCGCAGGGCCAGGCGGTTTTGTGCGGCGAGTTGCTCGCACGCCTGGTCGGCCTGGTACGGATGGGCGACGTAGCCGATCTGGCGCAACTCGGCGAGCAGCGTGCTCAGCGGCAACTGGGCGTCGGCCCAACGCACATGCAAGCGATGGTTGGACAGGTTCAACCTCGCCTCAGCCACGGCCGGCAGGCTGCGCAGCTGTTTTTCGATCAACCAGCCGCAGGCGGCGCAACTGATGCCTTCCATCAACAGGGTGGTTTCGGCCAAGTCGCCCTCATGGCGCACGAACGACTGCTGCACATCAGGGCGATCGTACAGCGCCAGTTCATCGGTCAACTGGACGGGCAGGGTCTCGGGATTGGCCGACGCTTCACTGCGATGCAGGTAATAACTTTCCAGGCCACCGGCGACAATGGCTTCGGCCACCGCCTGGCAGCCCGGGCAGCACAGCTCGCGGGTTTCACCGAGGACAACGGCGGTGAAGCGACTGCCAGGGGGGACGGGCAGGGCGCAGTGGTAGCAAGGCTGTGGAGTGGTCATGAGTATTCACATATCGCAGCTTTCAGGGCGTCTGAAAATCTCTTCGCGAGCAAGCTCGCTCCCACAGGGGATGGGCGGTGTATAGCCATCCGCGATCAACTGTGGGAGCGAGCTTGCTCGCGATTGCGCGAAGCGCAGTCGTCTATTTTTTCAGGTCTTCAGCGCCTTGCAGCGGTTCATCGCCGAGCAGGATGGCCTGGTCGTGGTTGATCTGTTCTTCTTCGAACAGGCGCCAGGTCTTGTCGTTCTCCACCCCCAGCAATTCGACAAAGCGCCGGCCTTCGATCTTGTCCGTCAACTGGCCGACGTAGCGACCCGGTTCGCTGTCGTTGCGGGTGAGGATGATCTTGCGGTCCTTCTCCGGCTGGGTCGGCGAGATCAGGCTCAGTTCCAGTGTCTGGGGGCGGCTGTTGCCGTTCAGGCGCAGGTTCACTTCGCCGGTCACGTCATCCAGTTGCACGTTGGCATGCAGTTGCAGGGTCTGGGCCAGCAGTTCGCGCTCCAGCGAGCGGTTGATGCCTTTGCCGGCTTCGTAATAGTTGTCGTTGACCAGGTTGTCCGGGTTCTTCACCGCAATGGTCACCATCGTCAGGCTCAGTGTCACCGAACAGCTCAGGATCGCAATGATAATCCACGGCCAGAGGTGCTTGTACCAAGGGCTGGTGGCGGTTGCTGCAGGCATGTTCATTTCTCTCAACGAGTTTGTGGGCCGATGAACCGGCTCTTGGCTTCGACATGTACGCTTTCGTCATCGGCGTCCTTGAGGATGAAGGTCACCTCGTTGGTGCTCGATGGCAGTTGTTCCGGTGCGCTGGACAGTTCAACCGGCTGGCTATAGATCTCGCCGGCCGCGACCTTGATTTCCCGGCGACCTTGCAGCTTGAGGTCGGGCAGGCCGACGGCTTCCAGGACATACGTATGGTCGTGTTGGTCTTTGTTCATGATCTTCAGGCTGTAGACGTTCTCGATCCGGCCTTCGGCGTTTTCGCGGTACAGCACGCGGTCCTTGCTGACGTCGAAACCCACCAGCGAACGCATGAAGAATGCCGCTGCCAGCAAGCTGATCATGACCAGCAGCACCAAGGCGTAACCGATCAGGCGCGGGCGCAGTTTATGGGTTTTCTGCCCCGAGAGGTTATGTTCGGTGGTGTAGCTGATCAGGCCACGGGGATAATCCATTTTGTCCATGATGTTGTCGCAGGCATCGATGCAGGCCGCGCAGCCGATGCACTCGATCTGCAAGCCGTCGCGGATGTCGATGCCGGTCGGGCAGACCTGGACGCACATGGTGCAGTCGATGCAGTCCCCAAGGCCCAGGGCCTTGTAATCCACGCCTTTTTTGCGCGGACCACGGCTTTCGCCACGCCGTGGGTCGTAGGACACGATCAACGTGTCCTTGTCGAACATCACGCTTTGGAAGCGTGCGTAAGGGCACATGTAGATGCACACCTGCTCGCGCAGCCAGCCGGCGTTGCCGTAGGTGGCGAGGGTGAAGAAGCCGATCCAGAAATACGACCAGCCATCGGCCTGGCCGGTAAAGAACTCGAACACCAGTTCGCGGATCGGCGTGAAGTAACCGACAAAGGTCACGCCGGTGACGAAGCCGATCAGCAGCCACAGGCTGTGCTTGGCGAATTTGCGCAGGAATTTGTTGGCGCCCATGGGGGCCTTGTCGAGCTTGATGCGCTGGTTGCGATCGCCTTCGGTGACTTTTTCGCACCACATGAAGATCCAGGTCCACACGCTTTGTGGGCAGGTGTAGCCACACCACACCCGTCCGGCATAGACCGTGATGAAAAACAGACCAAATGCCGCAATGATCAGCATCCCGGACAGCAGGATGAAATCCTGGGGCCAGAAGGTCGCGCCAAAAATGAAGAACTTGCGTTCCGGCAGGTTCCACCAGACGGCCTGATGGCCGCCCCAGTTCAACCAGACCGTACCGAAATACAGCAGGAACAAGAACGCTCCGCCAAGCATCCGCAGGTTGCGGAACAGGCCCGTGAAGGCGCGGGTGTAGATTTTTTCCCGAGAGGCATACAGATCGACGCTGTTGTTCGCGTCCTTGGCAGGCGGGGTAACGTCATGTACCGGAATCTGGTTACTCATCAAATTGCATCCCACGGCAGTGGAAAAGTGCCGGGGCCAGTACGTGCCGACCTCGGTCAGAAAGGGTGTTGCAGTGGCGCAATGATACGCCTGTCGCTCTGGCTCAAGGGTGCGACCTTTGGTCGCGTTGGGCGTCTGGGCCGAATGGTGTAGCGGATGTAACAAGTCATGACCCAGATCAATTGACTATAGACAGTTCATGGCGTTGACGAAAAAACGAAAGAGGGGTTGTGGACAAATCAGTAGACAGGAGCAACCCCCAACTTGGTCGCTGAAGGCTCCATCAGGTGCGGGCAAATGCCTCTGTCAGGTGCAGGTCTGTCTTTGTGGCGAGGGGATTTATCCCCACTGGGCTGCGAAGCAGTCCTAAAACCTGCCAACGCGGTGTGTCAGGCCGATGTAATCAGCTTATTGGGGGCTGCTTCGCAGCCCAGCGGGGATAAATCCCCTCGCCACAGGTCCGCACCTGGAGCTTCAGATCTAGTTCTTTTCATCTCCTGACCACGGGTTGAATACCGCCACGCCGCTGCTCTGGAAATCACTCACGTTGCGGGTCACCACGGTCAATCCATGGACCAATGCGGTAGCGGCAATCAATGCATCGCTTTCATTGCTGCGGCCAGGCACATGCAGGCGAGCGCAACGCAGCGCGACGGCACGGTCCACGGCCAGGATCCTGCCGGCAAAGGCCGGCAGCACATGATTATCCAGCCAGGCCCGCAAGCGGCTGCCTTGCATCGGGTCCTTGCGTTCGAAGCGCAGCACGCCGGTTTCCAGCTCCAGTACGGTAATCGCCGAGACGTACAGGCTGGGAGCGGGAACGCTACGGGCCCAGGCCTGGACGTTTTTATCTGCCTGGGATTTGCGCAGTTCGGAAATGACGTTGGTATCGAGTAGAAACATTCAGGACAGGTCCACCGAGCGGGGTGTGATGACGGCGCGCTCGGTATCGAAATCGATGTCCGGCGCATCGGGCATGACCAACAACTCGACAATGCTGGCGCCAATGCCGGTCAGTTTCTGGTACTCCTCAATGCTTAGCAGCACATGGGCCGGCTTGCCACGGTCGGTGATGATTACTGGCCCTTCACGGGTGGCTTTTTTGGCACCACTTGTGTCGTGGTTGAATTCGCGGCTGGAGATCGTCGTGATGGACATGGGCGCGCCCTCATTTTGAATTCGAATGTAGGCACGTTACTACTGGTATGGAGGGGCGGCAAGCGCAACCGATTCGTCCAGGTTTTTCGACCGGTAACAAAAAGGCCCCGCCAATCGGATTGGCGGGGCCTTTCGTGTATCAGTTGCTGGTCTTACTGGGCGTCAGCGGCCGGAGCCTTTTCGCCGTGAGACAGGCTGTAGACATAGGCCGCCAGCAGGTGGACCTTATCGTTGCCTTGCAGGTCGGCCTGGGCCGGCATCTGGCCCTGGCGACCGTAGCGGATGGTCTGCTGCAGTTGAGCGAAGCTCGAACCGTAGATGAAACCGGCCGGGTGCGTCAGGTCAGGTGCGCCCATGGCGGGCGTGCCCTTGCCGGCAGGACCGTGGCAGGCCACGCAGTTGGCCGCGAACAGTTTCTGGCCGTTGGCCGGGTCGGCCTTGGCGCCTTCCGGCAGTTTGCGACCGTGCAGGCTGGTCACCAGGTAGGAGGCCACGTCGGCCACGCCTTGTTCGCCCACCACGGCAGCCCAGCCCGGCATCACCGCGTGACGGCCGCCCATGATGGTGGTCTTGATGGTTTCCGGCTCACCGCCCCAGCGCCAGTCGGCGTCGGTCAGGTTGGGGAAGCCGTAGGCACCCTTGGCGTCGGAACCGTGGCAGACCGAGCAGTTGGAGGCGAACAGGCGGCCACCCATCTTCAGGGCTTGCGGGTCCTTGGCGACTTCTTCGATCGGCATGGAGGCGAACTTGGCGAAGATCGGACCGAACTTGGCGTCCGAGCGCGCCATTTCCTTTTCCCACTCGTGAACGCCTGTCCAGCCGGTCTGGCCGTTGGCGAAGGCGGTCTGCTTTTCGTTGTCCAGGTAGTTATAGCCTGGCAGCAGGCCTTTCCAGTTGCCCAGGCCAGGGTAGAGCACCAGGTAACCGAGGGCGAACACGATGGTGCCCACGAACAGCATGAACCACCATTTCGGCAGCGGGTTGTCGTACTCCTCGATCCCGTCGAAGGAGTGGCCAACCGTCTCTTCGGTGGCTTCGCTGCGCTGGCCCTTGCGGGTCGACAGCAGCAGCCAGGTCAGGGCGAAGATCGTACCCAGACTGAGGACTGTGACGTACAGACTCCAGAACGTAGTCATTCTTTGTTACTCCTAGAAGCTTGCTCGACGTGCTTGATGGCTTCGGGATCATCCGCGAACGGCAGCAAGGTCGCGTCGTCAAACTCCGACTTGCGCTTGGGGCTGAACACCCACAAGGCCAGGCCGATAAAGGCCACCATCACGACGACGGTGCCCAGGCCACGAATCATCCCGATATCCATCCAGATCACCGTTTGCTTTTGATGATGGTGCCCAGGCCTTGCAGATAGGCCACCAGCGCGTCCATTTCAGTCTTGCCCTTGACGGCATCCTTGGCACCGGCGATGTCTTCGTCGGTGTAAGGCACGCCCAAGGCGCGCAGGACTTCCATTTTCTTGGCGGTGTCTTTGCCGTCGAGCTTGTTTTCTACGAGGAACGGATAGGCCGGCATTTTCGATTCAGGCACGACGTTGCGCGGGTTGTACAAGTGCGCACGCTGCCAGTCGTCGGAGTAACGGCCGCCAACGCGGGCCAGGTCCGGACCGGTACGCTTGGAACCCCACAGGAACGGGTGGTCCCAGACGCTTTCACCGGCAACGGAGTAGTGGCCGTAGCGTTCGGTTTCAGCGCGGAACGGACGGATCATCTGCGAGTGGCAGCCGACACAGCCGTTGGCGATGTAGATGTCGCGGCCTTCCAGTTCCAGGGCGGTACGCGGCTTCATGCCTTCGACCGGCTTGTTGGTCACGTCCTGGAAGAACAGTGGAACGATCTGGGTCAGGCCGCCGACGCTCACGGCGATGACCATGAAGAAGGCCAGCAGGCCGATATTCTTCTCTACTGCTTCGTGCTTCATCAGTGAGCTCCAACTACGGCGATCTTGGCGGCGGCTTCAGCTTCAGCCGGGTCAGAGGCACGAACGGTGCGGTACACGTTGTAGGCCATGAACAGCATGCCGCTGGCGAAGAACGCGCCGCCCAGGGCACGCACGATGAAGCCAGGGTGGCTGGCTTGCAGCGCTTCGACGAACGAGTAGGTCAGGGTGCCGTCGTCGTTGATCGCACGCCACATCAAGCCTTGGGTGATGCCGTTGACCCACATCGAGGCGATGTAGAGCACGGTGCCGATGGTCGCGAGCCAGAAGTGCGCGTTGATCAGGCCGGTGCTGTGCATCTGCGCACGACCGAACAGTTTCGGGATCATGTGGTAGATGGCGCCGATGGAGATCATTGCCACCCAGCCGAGCGCACCGGCGTGCACGTGGCCGATGGTCCAGTCGGTGTAGTGGCTCAGGGAGTTGACGGTCTTGATGGCCATCATCGGGCCTTCGAAGGTCGACATGCCGTAGAACGCCAACGACACGACCAGGAACCGCAGGATCGGGTCGGTGCGCAGCTTATGCCAGGCACCCGACAGGGTCATCATGCCGTTGATCATGCCGCCCCAGCTTGGCGCCAGCAGGATGATCGACATTGCCATGCCCAGG
This sequence comes from Pseudomonas sp. H3_A02, assembly GCF_054671965.1. Taxonomy (NCBI): domain Bacteria; kingdom Pseudomonadati; phylum Pseudomonadota; class Gammaproteobacteria; order Pseudomonadales; family Pseudomonadaceae; genus Pseudomonas; species Pseudomonas sp. H3_A02. Next base: position 5,698,685 of record NZ_CP162807.1, on the reverse strand, counting down.
GACTGTGCCCAATCCGGCAGTGCGGTGTAGTGCAGGTGGTGCGGACCGGCCCAGATGTACAGGGTGATCAGCGCCCAGAAGTGGACGATGGACAGGCGATAGGAATAGATCGGACGCTCGGCCTGTTTCGGCACGAAGTAGTACATCATCCCCAAAAAGCCGGTGGTCAGGAAGAAGCCTACGGCGTTGTGGCCGTACCACCACTGGATCATCGCGTCGGTCGCGCCCGAGTAGGCCGAGTACGACTTGAAGAAGCTGACCGGCAGGGAGGCGTGGTTGACGATGTGCAGCATGGCGGTCACGACGATGAAAGCACCGTAGAACCAGTTACCGACGTAGATGTGCTTGGTCTTGCGCTTGACGATGGTGCCGAAGAACACCAAACCGTAGGTCACCCAGACGATGGCCAGCAGGATAGCCAGGGGCCATTCCAGTTCCGCGTATTCCTTGGTGGTAGTGAAACCCATTGGCAAGGTCACGATCGCACCGACGATCACCGCTTGCCAGCCCCAGAAGGTGAAGGCGGCGAGGCTGTCGGAGATCAGTCGCGTTTGGCAGGTTCGCTGCACGACGTAGTAAGAAGTGGCAAACAACGCACAACCACCGAAGGCGAAGATCACCAGGTTGGTGTGCAGCGGGCGCAGGCGTCCAAATGTCGTCCATGGCAGATCGAAGTTCAACTCCGGCCAGACCAGTTGCGAGGCGATGAAGACACCGAGCCCCATGCCAAGGATCCCCCAGACCACCGTCATGATGGCGAACTGGCGGACTACCTTATAGTTATAAGCAGTCGGACTGATTGCTGTGCTCATTCTAAGGTTCCACGGTTTGGGTGTTTTATTAGGATAAAAATCGGTCGCAAGTATGGAGAAAGCGGGGGGTCATTGCAACGCGCCATGACCTGGGTCAATGCTTTCCAAAGCTGATTCTGCGGCCTTTCCATGTGCCGAGTAGGGACAAAATTGGCCCTCGGCAAAATGTCGCAACGAAGGAAAGAGGCGAGGGGGTCAGGTCGGTTGTAACGGGGTGTGTTCGAACACGGCGTTCGGGTGATGCCAGGCAACTGTCGCAACAGCCGGTATTCACCTGCCTTTGCGGCCTTTTTGTCGAACGATTGTCGAACGCATCGGGTCGGGTCGACCTGAAACCGGCAGTCGCCAGCGCACGCAGAGGCAAGCTTAGACCCGATTCCAGGGAACCGAAAGAAAGACGAAGGGAGGGTGCGACAATGCGTCGCGCAGGGGCACGGAGCCGCCGCATCCAGATGAATGCGGCGGTTCGTGTGGTCAGGATTTATTCGCTTTTGTGTTCCGCTTGCAGGCGCTCGGTGCCCGCACCCTGGGACAGGCTGTAGACATAAGCCGCGAGCAGTTGCACCTTGTCATTGCCCAACAACTCATTCTGCGCCGGCATGTGGCCCTGGCGACCATGGCGAATGGTCTGCTGCAACTGGGCCAGGCTGGTGCCGTAGATGAAGCCGGCCGGTTGCGTCAGGTTCGGCGCGCCCATGGCTTCGGTTCCCTGGCCGTTGGCGCCGTGGCAGGCGATACAGGTGGTGTTGAAGGCCTGCTGGCCGGCTTGCAGGTCGGCACCGCTGTCCGCCGGCAACGGCAGGCCGGCCAGGTCGTGGCGTACATACGCGGCCACGTTCTTGACCCCGGCGTCCCCCAGCACTTCACCCCAGGCTGGCATCGCCGCCATGCGGCCGCCCATGATGGTCGCCTTGATGGTGTCGGCGGCGCCGCCCCAGCGCCAGTTGCTGTCGGCCAGGTTCGGGAAGCCGAAGGCACCCTTGGCGTCCGAGCCATGGCAGACCGAGCAGTTGGAGGCAAACAGGCGCCCACCCATCTTCAAGGCCTGTGGGTCCTTGGCCACTTCTTCCACGGGCATGGCGGCGAATTTGGCGAAGATCGGCCCGAACCGGGCGTCGGCCTTGGCCATTTCCTTTTCCCATTCATGGGCGCCGGTCCAGCCGTTTTCGTAGCCGGGCAGGATGCCTTTCCAGTTGCCCAGGCCCGGATAGAGAACCAGGTAGCCAACGGAAAACACCAGGGTGCCGGCGAACAACAGGAACCACCACTGCGGCAGCGGATTATCGTATTCCTCGATGCCGTCGAAGCTGTGGCCCATGGTCTGGTCGACGCTGCCCTTGGTCTCGCCCTTGCGGGTGCCGATCAGCAGCCAGGTCAGGCCGATGAGGCTGCCGATGGTCAGTACGCAGATCCACGTACTCCAGAAGGTGGTCATGGCCGGGTACTCCTTGTCGCAGGGTCTTGGGGGGTGATGTCGGCGGGCGGTTCGTCGGCGAACGGCAGCAGGCGCGCCTGGGCGAATTCCGGCCCGCGTTTGCTGCTGAATACCCACAGGGTCAGGCCGATGAAGGCGATGAACACCACGACGGTGCCCAGGCCACGGATCATTCCAGTGCTCATTTCAAAGAACATCAGGCTTACCTCTTGCTCTTGATGGCAGTGCCGAGCACTTGCAGGTAGGCCACCAGCGCGTCCATTTCGGTCTTGCCCTTGAGCGCGGCCACGCTGCCGGCGATGTCGTCGTCGGTGTACGGCACGCCGAGGGTGCGCATGGCGCGCAGCTTGCCCTCGGTGTGACTGCTGTCCACCGCCTGGGCCACCAACCACGGGTAGGCCGGCATTTTCGACTCGGGCACAACGTTGCGCGGGTTGTACAAGTGGGCGCGGTGCCAGTCGTCGGAGTAGCGTGCGCCGACCCGTGCCAGGTCCGGCCCGGTACGCTTGGAGCCCCACAGGAATGGGTGGTCCCAGACGCTTTCGCCAGCGACGGAGTAGTGGCCGTAGCGCTCGGTCTCGGCGCGGAACGGACGGATCATCTGCGAGTGGCAGCCGACGCAGCCTTCACGGATGTAGATGTCGCGGCCCTCCAGTTGCAGGGCGGTGTAGGGCTTCATGCCGTCCACCGGCTTGTTGGTCACGTCCTGGAAGAACAGCGGCACGATCTGGGTCAGGCCGCCAATGCTCACGGCCAGGACCATCAACAGCATCAGCAGGCCGACGTTTTTTTCGATTGTTTCGTGTTTCATGGCGGACTCCTCAGGCCATCTGCGCGGCAGCGGCGGCTTCGGCAGGCTGGTAGGCCCGCACGGTGCGCCAGGTGTTGTAGGCCATCAGCAGCATGCCGAGAAGGAAGATCGACCCGCCCGCCAACCGCACGACGAAGCCTGGGTGGCTGGCCACCAGGGTTTCGACGAAGGAGTAGGTAAGCGTGCCGTCCTCGTTCACCGCACGCCACATCAGGCCCTGGGCGATACCGTTGACCCACATCGAGGCGATGTACAGCACCGTGCCGATGGTCGCGAGCCAGAAATGCGCGTTGATCAGGCCGATGCTGTGCATCTGTGGCCGACCGAAGACTTTCGGGATCATGTGGTACAGCGCCCCTATGGAAATCATCGCCACCCAGCCGAGCGCGCCGGCATGCACGTGGCCGATGGTCCAGTCGGTGTAGTGGGAGAGGGCGTTGACGGTCTTGATCGCCATCATCGGACCTTCGAAGGTCGACATGCCGTAGAACGCCAGGGACACCACCAAAAAGCGCAGGATCGGGTCGCTGCGCAACTTATGCCAGGCCCCCGACAGGGTCATCATGCCGTTGATCATGCCGCCCCAGCTGGGTGCCAGCAGGATCAGCGACATCACCATGCCCAGGGACTGCGCCCAGTCCGGCAGCGCGGTGTAGTGCAGGTGGTGCGGGCCGGCCCAGATGTACAGGGTGATCAGTGCCCAGAAGTGGACGATGGACAGGCGATAGGAATACACCGGACGTTCGGCCTGTTTCGGCACGAAGTAGTACATCATCCCCAGGAAGCCTGCGGTGAGGAAAAAGCCTACGGCGTTGTGCCCGTACCACCATTGCACCATCGCATCCGTGGCCCCGGCGTACACCGAGTAGGATTTGGTGAAACTCACCGGCAGTTCCAGGTTGTTGACGATGTGCAGGATCGCCACGGTCAGGATGAACCCGCCGAAGAACCAGTTACCGACGTAGATGTGCTTGGTGTTGCGCTTGGCCACGGTGCCGAAGAACACGATGGCGTAGGCCACCCAGACGATGGTGATCAGGATGTCGATCGGCCATTCCAGTTCGGCGTATTCCTTGGAACTGGTGTAGCCCAGGGGCAGGCTGATGGCCGCCAGCAGGATCACCAGTTGCCAGCCCCAGAAGCAGAACGCGGCGATTTTCGGCGCAAACAGCTGGGTCTGGCAGGTGCGTTGCACCGAGTAGAACGAACTGGCGAACAGGGCGCAGCCGCCGAAAGCGAAGATCACTGCGTTGGTGTGCAGCGGGCGCAGGCGGCCGAAGCTGGTCCAGGGCAAATCGAAGTTGAGTTGTGGCCAGACCAATTGGGCGGCGAGAAAAACCCCGAGCCCCATGCCGACGATGCCCCACACCACCGTCATAATGGCGAATTGGCGGACCACCTTGTAGTTGTAGGCGGTACTGATAGAAGTGTTCATGGTTCCCCATCCACGGTTCAGCCGAAGTGAGCGCCTGCGCAAGGCAGTGCGGCGTTCTTCGCCTGGAGTTATAGGCAGACTAAAAGCGAGGCAAGCATGGACAAACAGCACAAGGCCAGTATTGACGGGGATCAATGGGCGCGGTGCGTCGCGCAACACGGCTGGCTGTGGACGGCCGCGCAGCCGGGCGCGGGCGCCACGCCTGCGACCTTGATTCTGGCCCATGGTGCCGGTGCGCCGATGGACAGCGGTTTCATGGAGGAAATAGCCACGCGCCTTGCTGCACGGGGCGTCAACGTATTGCGTTTCGAGTTTCCTTACATGGCCCAGCGGCGTCTGGATGGGGGGAAACGCCCGCCCAACCCGGCACCTAAGCTGCTGGAATGCTGGCGTGAGGTGTACGCCACGGTGCGGCCTTATGTCGCTGGGCGGCTGGCCATTGGCGGCAAGTCCATGGGCGGACGCATGGCGAGTTTGCTGGCCGATGAGTTGGGCGTCGATGCGCTGGTGTGCCTGGGCTATCCCTTCTATGCGGTGGGCAAGCCGGAGAAGCCCCGGGTCGAGCACTTGGCTGCATTGAAGACCCGAACCTTGATCGTCCAGGGCGAGCGCGATGCGTTGGGCAATCGGGAAGCGGTGCAGGGCTACAGTTTGTCTCCGAGCATCGAGGTGTTGTGGTTGGTGGCGGGGGATCATGACCTCAAGCCGTTGAAGGCTTCGGGGTTCAGTCATGAGCAGCATCTGGAGGCGGCGGCGCAGGGGGTGTCCGGGTTCCTGTCTCAAGATTGATGGTGCCTGTCATGGCCTCATCGCGAGCAAGCTCGCTCCCACACTGGATTTGCGGCGTTGACCATCCCATGTGGGAGCGAGCTTGCTCGCGATAGCGGCCTGTCAGGCAATAAAAAACCCGGAAGCGTTCGCTGTCCGGGTTTTAGTTTTCCGACTGAAGTCAGCGGTTGAACCGCTCCACCAACGAATACTGCGTATTGGCCGTTCGGGTCAGTTCTTCGCTCAGCAACGCCGAGCTGTGAGCTTGCCCCGAGGTCTGGTCGGCCAGGTCCGAGATGTTGCTGATGTTGCGGCTAATCTCCTCGGCCACTGAGCTTTGTTCCTCGGTGGCGGCGGCGATCTGGGTGGTCATGTCGGTGATGTGGGCCACCGCTTCGCTGATGCCCACCAGTGCCTGATCCGCTTCCATGACCCGCGCCACGCCTTCTTCGGCCTGGCGGTGGCCGGCTTCCATGGTTTGCACGGCATTGGTAGCGGTTTGCTGGAGCTTGGCGATCAGGGCGTGGATCTGCCCAGTGGATTCGCTGGTGCGTTGTGCCAGTTGCCGCACTTCGTCGGCCACCACGGCAAAGCCACGACCCATTTCACCGGCACGGGCCGCTTCGATGGCGGCGTTGAGGGCCAACAGGTTGGTCTGGTCGGCGATACCTTTGATCACGTCGACTACACCACCGATCTCGTCGCTGTCCTGGGCCAGCTGGGTCACGGTTTGACCGGTCTCACCGACCACCACCGACAGTCGCTCGATGGCTTCGCGGGTTTCCCCGGCGATGTCGCGGCCGCGACTGGTCAGGCGATTGGCTTCCTGGGTGGCATCGGCAGTGCGCTGCACGTGGCTGGCGACTTCCTGGGTGGTTGCCGCCATCTGGTTGACGGCCGTGGCGACCTGTTCGGTTTCCACCCGTTGCCGCTCCAAGCCGCTGGAGCTGTCATGGGCCAAGGTGTTGGACTGGCGAGCCTGGTCGTTCAGGTGCTCGGCGGTGTCCTGCAGGCGCGTCAGGCAGGTTTTCAGGCGCGCTTGCTGGCTGAGGATCGACATCTCCAGGCGTGCCTGGACGCCACGGCTGTCGGTGTACATCCGGGCGATCAGCGGGTCGGAGGTGGTTTGCTCGGCCAGGCGCAGCAGACGCTTGATCCCGCGTTGCTGCCATTGCAGGCCCATCAGCCCCAAGGGCACGGACAACAGGGCGGCCAGGGCAAAGCCCCAGGATGAATTCAGAAACGCGCCGACGACGAAGCCCAGTTGGCTGACCAGGATGAACGGTAGCCAGTCCTGCAGGATCGGCACCCATTTGTCACTGCCCGGAACCGCGGACTTGCCCTGGTTGATGCGTTGATACAGGGCTTCGGCACGGGCGATCTGCTCGGCGGAGGGCTTGACCCGCACCGATTCGTAGCCGACCACCTGATTGCCCTCGAACACGGGTGTGACATAGGCGTTGACCCAGTAATGGTCACCGCTCTTGCAGCGATTCTTGACGATGCCCATCCATGGCAAGCCTTGTTTCAGCGTGCCCCACATGTGCGCGAACACGGCGGATGGGACATCAGGGTGGCGCACGAGGTTGTGCGGCGCACGGATCAATTCTTCCTTCGAATACCCGCTGACCTCAACGAATGCATCGTTGCAGTAGGTGATGACACCCTTGGCGTCGGTGGTGGAAATCAATCGTTGCTGGGCCGGGAAGGTCCTTTCGCGCTGTGTGACGGGTTGGTTGTTACGCATGGTGTGTAGATCCGCAAGGCTTTGAAAGGTTGTCGGCAGGCTTGGGTAATTGTTGAAGAACTTCTCTTCCAACAAGGATCCTAGTCGCTTGTCGAGCAGCATGCCGGTACAACGGCAAAACCTATCTCAACCTAGTAAGGACGCCGACAAAACCTCGGCAGCTACGGGATATCGGCTGGTCGCTCCTATCCAATCGATCTGGAGATAGGCCCAGCGCGTCAGGCGCAGAAGCCACGTTGCCCGTTCGTCGCTCAGTTCAGGCGTACGCAGCACATCTGACGCCATGCGCTGTTGAATCGAAGCCCGGGAGAAATCCTCGACGAAGGCAGTCCTCCTTACAGGCGCCAAGTCCAAACGATTCAGTGCGGTGATCGCGCCTTCGATATCGCCGGGTTCAAAAACCATGGCATTGGAAATTCTGGATTTGGTGAACTGTTTCGCGTAGCCCGCCAGACCCGCCAGGATAGGTTTGCCGGTGGCCGCATACTCGAAAAGCTTGGAAGGCAAAACTCGTCGAAACGATTTGAATGTATTCAGATGCAAAAACAGGATGTCTGCTTTCTGGTAATACTCAAGCAGATCCGACCGTTTGGTCGGAGCAATGAGCTTGACGTTGGAAATGTTTTTTCTTTCCAAGGCATGACGAAGCTTACTGGCAGTACTGCCATCACCAATGATTTCGAAATGGGCGATCCCCTGAAGCTGTTCTGCCATCGCTGGAACGATACATTCCAAACCTTGGCCAGCGCCGATATTTCCCGCATACACGATCTTAAGTTCGGTCTCTTCCGAGCTTAACGGCGTCACGTTAACCAGCGGTTGCAGGAAAAGTTCGTCGACACCGTTTGTGTGGGTGGTAAAAGTCCTGGCCGGGTATCGCTCGTTGAAATAATCCAAGAACCCCTGCGAAATCAGGTTGACCTGAGTCGCCTGGTGAATGGTAAGGCGCTCTATCCAAGAGAAAAAATACGCCATGGTTCTGCCGGCTGCCCCGGGGAACAATTCGGGCAAGGTGTCGACGAAGATGTCCCGTATATCCAGATAAAGAGGCGTTCTGCTCTTGAAAGAAATCAATGCGCCCAAGGCGGCAGTCATCAAACGCGAGGAAGATGCCACCACCACATCATAGTCTTTCCCGACGGCGGCCTTGCGAGCGCCCAATGCATAGACAAGGAAGGCCTTGGCTTGGTTAACAATGCCATTCTTGTGAGGAGGCAAGGCAATACGTTTGATCGATAGCCGTGACGACTCGGATTCACCTTCGGTCGGTACGCAGTACGACTGATACCGATTGGGTTGCGTGGTGACCAGATCGATGTGCAACTTGCAGTCGTTTTGCGAGAGTAATGCCTTTACCAAGGCCTCGACTCTGAACGACCCCGCCGCCAGATCGGGCGGGTAATAAAAGCTCAACAGTAAAACACGCTTCGTCATGGGCGAGCGCCATCGTAATAAGACCGGCCTTTGAGTACGCAGCTATAAAGGTTGACCAATCGTGTTTCTTGCTGTTCCCAGTTAAGTTGCAAAGCTGCCGCGCGGGCGTTGGCGGCGAATTTCATGCGCAACTGCGAATCCTTGACCAGGCAATTAAGCGCTTCGCCCAGTTGTTCGTCATCGCTTTCTCTTACGAGCAGACCGATGTCATGTGCCCTCACGACACGGCGAATTTCCGGCAGATCTGTCGCGACGACAGGCAGGCCGGCAATCAAATACTCAAACAACTTGTTGGAGTCGGTAGTGAAATGATTAAGGCAGGTGTTCTCAATGGGTTGCACGCCAATATCGGCGGATGCGGTGTAACTGGGTAGGTCGGCCAGCGATACCGTAGGAATGAAAAACACACGTTCAGTCAGCCCGAGCTCATGGCTCAGGGCGGTCAGCGGCGCAGTCAGCCTGCCACCACCGATGAAAACGAAATAGGCGTTGTCCACCGAGGCCGCGATACGCACCAACCGCTCAAGACCACGGCCTTGTTGCAAACCACCTTGGTAAACAATGATGGGCCAGGGGTGCTGCAGCTGCAGCTCATGGCGAATCCGCTGGCTATCCGGGCTCACGGTTAAACGTGGGCGGTTCTGCAGTACCACCGGACGCGGGACGCCGTATGCCCTGGCAAAAAACTTAGCCCTGGCATCCGTGGTGGTTATGCTGCCTTGGACCCGAGGCATCAGTACGCTTTCGACCCGCGCTACCAGTACGCGAAAACTATTGTAACCCTCGCGGCTGGTGCTGATTTCGTGGGCGTCGTATACCACGCGCGCGCCGCTTAGCTTGGCCGCCAGCCATGCCGTCGGCAAAGTATTGACGTCGTGGGCATGAACGACTGCCGCCTTATGCCTGACGATCCGTGCAAGCAGACCCGCATGTGTCCACAACCGCGCGACAATCCGCAGTACCTGCCGGGTGGGACTCAAGCGACCTATAGCGCCGCTGGCTGCCGTGGCGGCGGGCGTGCCAGCCTTGGGCTTGCGCAACTTCCAGAGTGGGCTGCGGGCGACGCGCACGACATCGATGCCACCCTGCAACGTTTCTTTCTCTAGCGTGACCCCAGGCGTGTGCAGAGCAAACACAGTGACGGCATAGCCGGCGGATTGCAGCGTCTGGGCTTCTTTCAATACACGGGCATCGTTGCGGAATTCATTCCAGACGATCATGGCTATGCGGGTCACGGTATTTGTCTCTGTTCGATACTGGAAATTCTGACGAGTCTTAATTGCTCAAGCATGTCGGGTAACAAGTTAATGGCTTCGCTATAGTTGGCCCGGTGGCAAAGACGTTCGAATGCGTAGGCAAGGGCACCCAAAACGACGGCTGCGGATGAGGTGTTACTGAGGTCAGGCCGTTGAGCTTTTGCAGCTTCTACGGCTTCGCATAATTTTTTTCGTTCTCCTGTAGGCCAATTAGACCCGATGGGCTCCATCTTCCAACTGGCCCAATGACTCACGACGACGCTTCCTGTCTCATTGATCAACAGGGTGTCTGAAGTGGTGTCTTGCGAAATGATTTGTCTGGGGAGCGAAGAAAGTGTTTGTATCAGGGTCTGATACTGATCGATAAACACCGCCAAGCCGGGCAGTTGCTCCTCGGTAGCGACAATACGTAAATTTTCCAGTATTTCGTAGGAGAGCCGTTGTTCAAGGTATTGGTGTGATTTGGAAAAACGCTTTGTCAATCCTTCGGGGGGGGTGACGGCGAGCAGGCTTTTATTTATTGATATCACACCGTGACCAATTTCTCGGTGGGCGAGTTTACGATATCCATCTAACTCAAATACATGACATGCCAGATCTCCAACCCTGACATTGCCCAGAAACGTGAGCGTCGGCAGTTGAGGGACCTGCTGGAGCAACGTGCGCTCCTGTTCCGCAAGTGAGGTGCTGTGATTTCCGAAAAGTTTGAAGAGGAACTTTTTCTTTGCGTTTTTCTTGTCGGAGAAAAATTCAGCTTCAAACGAGTAGATGTCGTTGCGACCTAACTGGTGCCATCTGGACGAGAGCATTGGAAGATCTACCGCTGTTACATTGCGAAGTGCATCCGGAATCCATTGGTTGCGTTGTTCTTCATTTAATAGAGATTTTATATATTCGGAGTGGGTTCCGGTCTGTGATATTAATTGCTGGTTGTGAAAAAAGAGTGCGTTGATCTGGCGGTGCTGGGAACGTAGTGCAATGATGTCCTGCATGAATACGTTAAGTCTGGATAGTCCTTGTCGTATCAACAATAGAGAAATAAGCGCAGGAAAAATCTTTGGAGGTGTCAGGTAGAGGAAATCCAGAATCATGCAGAAAAAAATGATGAGAAAACCAACCGAACAGAGCATGTTCAATGCAACTGCATGATGGGTGTCGAGGAGCTTCCTGAATAGAGGGCTTTTGTTGTATGTTGCAATGATCAGCAAGGAGGTAAGGAGCGCATATGCAGTCGCGGCAACGAAAAGTAATTTATAGATATACAGCAGCGCCAGAAAGGAAATCAGAGTGAATGTGCCGGCGGAAAGTCCACGGGTAAATTTTGCATAGGCTTGGGTGGCGAGTAAATGTTGATTCTCAAACAGAATCAATTTTCCATTATTTTCAAGTAATTTCTTGGCGCCCTTTTTCGAGTATATGGCGGCGATGAGTTCCAGCGCTAGATAAAATACATAGCAGGCGAGCGCTAAAAAGCTGAGGGCAATGATGAGGTGGGTTTTTTTTATGTTTTTCAAATACAGTGGGAAGTAATGGGGGACGCTGTCGGACCCCAGCAATATCAAAACTTTTATGGGTAGGAAAAAGGTTAGGATCAATAAGATCTGGGCGAAAAAATTTGCGATTTGAACCGTGAGCGTAGAGTTCGGAGTTACATCCAGAAATTTACGGCCAAGCGAATAATACCAGCCAAGTGTCGCTCTGATATGTTTTTGCAGAGTTATCATTTGCTTTCAAATATCGTAGTCAGCATTTCAACGCTCCTGCTCCATAAGCGGCCATGACCCGGGGCATGGCCGCGTCGTAGTCAGATCGATTGCCAATACATGGATAACTGCGAAGCCTGGCTCTCTGAGGCGGGTTGTTCCCGATAGATACCGCCAATGACAGGTTGGTCTTTTTTGTAATAGTGGACTTTAAAACCTTGATTGGAATCCTGTATGACTTTGCGCGTATAACCAAGCTTTGCAAGTGCGCTGTGTACGGAGCTTTCTGCATGCTTGGAGCTGGAATTGAATTTTATCTCGTGCAGATTGAGAGAGCCTTTATTGTTTGGTTTGGTGATTACCTTGGCTACGGTGCCATTCAAGGTAACTTTCGTTCCGTCGGGGAGCGTCAGGCTACTGTTTTTTATGGACGCGTCGCTGCCTTTCGTAGCGTTTTCGGAGTTTCCGCATGCGGCCAGGGTCAGTGCTATGGTAATTACCGCTAGTATTGTCTTCATGTGTTGGCTCGGTTGTATATTAAATTGAGTTGTCATCAGTACATTATTCTTGCAAGCAATTGTTTTGCTACAGTTTTGTAGTAGGTGCTCGTATAGTGATAAGGGCAAAACGCCCATTTGTGATCGCCGCCTGCCATCAATCCAGACTCTATGCCCCCAATTTGCTCCACTGCAGTTGGAGAATCTTCCAAGGGAGTTATCATTTTGTTCAGGACCTCGTTGTTGAGCTCAATGAGTCTCGCAAACTCCGAGTTTTCAAAGGAAGCGACGTTATTGTTTTCGTCACGATAAGTGCTGGCCCAAACTGCTTTGTGGACAAAAATATTTTGGCAGATTGATGAGGCTTTTTCCAAAAAAGCTGGGACTGCCCACTCTCGAAGCGTAGTGATCTCGGTGCTCCAAGGGCGTTTGATCTCAAACTCGATGTTGGCACGCTCGAATGCCTTGATCGTCGGCCCGCTGGCGGAAAAGATAGAGCCGTTGTGTTGTATCAGGCCGATACGTTCGTCGATGAAGTCAACTAATATGATGTCTGGCTGCGACTGTTCCAAATCAGACCAATGATTTTTGAAAAGGTCATAACGGGCCCGTTTGTCCTCAAAGCCGTCGCCCGTAATTTTTATTCTAGAATCGGTATTCGGCATTCCCATGTAAGAAATAACTGAGGAGCGGGCCATGTAAAAGCAAACTTCAAAATTGTCTAATGCATTTTTTTGAAACTCAAAAAGATCACGAGTTACACAGGAGCCCAAGATTGCCACGCGGATTTTTGCTGTACCACCATTTATCGGGTTCGGACGAACAGCTCGGCGCTCTAGGCGCTCTTTTCGAGCTGTTAAGAATCTTAGATGTTGAGCCGACTGTTCAGATGAGTTTGAACGTTCATGCTTTATCTGATTGCGCAAGTTGCCCAGTTTTTCCAGATATTTATGCGGCATTCCTATTGGCGATTGACGCAGCATGGCGCCCAAGTAATCCAGGCGTTCTTGTGTTAGGCCGTAATCTTGAAATAACGCTGGGTCAAAGCCGGTTTTTCTTTCGGTGTCTCCCAGGATTCTGGCCCGCGCGCCAAAAAAATACGAGTCACTCAACGGGTGCTTGGTATAGAGGAAAAGCGGGTAGGGCTTATTTATCGATATGTGTTTCGATGGTATTCCCTGCTTTTCCAAGGTTTTAACGATGAGGTGGTGTGCGTATTGGGTAATACTTTTGTCTTTAGTGCCCGCAGAACGGTCTACCAACGTCAGGGCCAATGCAAGTGTGTCGTACCTGACGGGGCGGTAGCAATTATCAGAAGGTAGAAATTCGAGCCCATTATTCAATGAGATAAGCAGAACCTGCTCTCTGCTTTCAGCATTCAAGGCCTTCTCTTGAATAAGGCTGATAACATCCTTATGGATGCAGTCGTCATCGTCGATTCGGGAAGTGACTAGTACGTCAGTGGATAGGGTGGCTAAAATCGCTGAGATTTCTTTGCTCACCAACGAGTAGTCTTCCACATGAATGATTCTGGCGGTGAGCTGGCTCTTCAAAATAGCATCTTGCAGGCGTCGCAAGTGGACGATGGGAAGGTTGATATCTGCAAAAATAATCCACTCGAAATTCTTATTGCTTTGATTGGAAAGCGTAGGAAATACAGTGTTTAAAAAAATCTCGAGTCGGTAGGTCAGCCACAGTTCATCTTTGATGCCGATGCCGAAATTAGTAAAGATGTAGTGTTGCAGGTGCTTATTCATGGCCACTCATTGTTCTGATGAGGTTGAGCTCGGATTGCGAGATAACTGTTTTGTCGCTTTGTTTCACGACGCGCTGTCTGGAGTTGAAAGACTTCTCGGCAAAAAGCTGTTCATTGAAGAACAGCGCTTCGATGCCTTCGCTCAGTCCTTCAAACGACTCGCTTTCGGCCAGGAACGCACAGTCCTCATCGACGAATTCCGGGATAGCCGCGACGCTATTCGTAATCGCAATCAAGCCGGAAGACATCGCCTCATCGCGGGATACACCGTGAGTATCCATGCGGCTTGGACATAGGAACACTCCGTATTCCTTGTGCAGGTCGGCTATCTCATTTTGCTTCAGGTAGCCTTTTTGGATTTGCACATTCGCATACTGTCGCAACGGTGCCAGTGTTTCCTCGAACAGCGGTCCATCACCGACCATGCGGAATTCCAGTTCGTCGAACCATGGCTTTTCTGCGAGCAATTGAATCGCTTTGACGCTCAGGTCATTTGCATAAGTACGTGAAGCATACGGCCGAATCGACAGAATTTTCTTACGCTGTTCTACTGGCTTTTCAATATATGAGAACAGTTCGGTGTTGATCGGGTTGTGAATAATCTCGTACTGGCTTTCAGGCAAACGGAACCCAAGGTCTTCCATTACTTCCTCAGCGAAGTAGCGAGAAACGAATACGAGCTTCAGGTTGGCCGGGGGATGCTGCAACAAATTGCGCCAGAAACTCATGCGTTTTTCGCTGTCGAGTTTGCCTAGGGCCAGTTGCTCTTGCGTAACAAAATTGTATTCGCGGCGCCACCACGGTTGAATCTCTGCGCCATGCACCCAGACGATGATTTTTGTGGTCTCAAGATGCTGACGCAGGATTTCCCACATGTCTGGATCGAGAAAGTGCACCAGGATGGTCTCATAGGACCCTGAGCTCAGCATTTTCGCCAGGGTTGCCTGGGAGCCGGTCATGACATCAATGTTTTCAAATTCGTGGTAACTGGCCGATTCGTTTTTGCGCAGGCGGAACACATCCACATTGAGGCCCTGTTCCCTATAGGCCGTGACGCGAGTGTGGACGAAACCGTTGCGATACAGATCGTCATAGGAAGGGTAGTGATTGGTAATCAGCAGGTGCCTGGATTCGGAAAGGATCTCCGATGGTTGCAAATCCCGATGCCCCAGAACGAGCGCCTTGATACCTGCATTGCCATTGGCATAGACACGGATACCCAGGCGAACGAAGGCGGCCTCAGGCGGTATATCGCTGGACTGATTGCGATTGGCATGCTGCATGATGTGACTGATGCGTTGTTTCTGGGCGTCGAGGAACAGAACCACCAGTTGGATGTTCAGGCCTGGGGTAGCATCAAGGAATAGTTCAAGTCGCTCATTTGTTGCCAATTCCGCAACAGGCAGCTCTTGCTTGGCATAGTGATATTCATGCTTGCCGTCGACGAGCGTAGAGGTGAATTGCCAAGTGTCGATATCTATAGACTCTTCCACGTGCTTGCTGCGAATCGGTCCGAACATCTTGGCCAGGTCACGGCCGCAGATTTCTGCACAAGTGTGGCTGGCCTCCAGCGGTGGTATGGTTTCGGCGCGCCGCTGCAACTCCTCGATACTGATGCCGGTGTACAGATCAAGGTCGTCGACAGCGTCGGCCACCTCCCGTTGATTGATGCCCACGGCGTTTCTGCAATAGTTGAACGCATCGATCGCCAACGATTGTTCGTATTCATAGTTCCGCGTGGAGAGCGTCTTGAGCCATTCTCCGGCTGGCTGTTCTGCGATCAACGTCGTCTTAATCAGTGCTGCGCGTGCAGGGACACTGTTCAGGCTGCGATAGGCCTGGGTCGGGTTTTGTAATTCGATGGCCCGTTCGTTCCAGACGTAATGGGCTCCTTTACCGATCACCTGGGCTTGGTTGTAACGCGTCGCCAGGATCATATCGAGCAGATAGTTCGGGCCATAATAATCGTCACTCACCATGGCAGTTAACCATGGCGCATCTCCGGCAATTTCTCCCAAGCTGATTTCTTTAAGTTGTTTGCGGGAGATTAGCTTCAGCCGAGGCTCTGTTATAACGACGTCGCCAACGGCGTCGTCGACAACCACGTGCATGTTCAAATTCAGGTAGCGTTGACGTTGCAGGTGCTCGCTGAGTGCTTCGAGTTCTTGGCGGCTGGCGGCATCCGCGATTATGCAGATGTGTGGCAGGCTCTGGTCTTGGGGCTTGCCAGTTACTTTACTCATTACGTAGCCGAGACGGTGCGCGTAGGTATGTTCCTGCATTACTTTGCGCAAGGCGGCCAGGCGTAGCTTGTCGCTGTCTCGTTCGTTAGCTGCCAAGGTATTCAAGCGCCTCAGCATTTCCCCGCCGCTGTCGGTGGTAATCACCAGGTCGCCAAAAAGCAGGCGCATGCCGCGCGAGAAGTTACTGACCGTGATGGTATTTGAGCCGAGCAATTCGAACACCCTGCGGGCGAACATCGACTGCGACTGTTTGATCGAGTTGAGGTTGATCGCATAACGATAACCTTTGTAGGCCAGGTCGATTTGCTCGAAGCTCAGCGTACCGACGATGTACGGTTGATACTGCGCAGGAAACTGATAGTTCGCGTCGTTCTTGCCGAAATTGCGATCAAAGATTTCCAGTGGCCGAAAGCGAGGCAGTTCGCTGACGAAGTTACCCAAATCGCGGGTGCGCTCCGGGTAGCGAGCGTAGTAGGCACCGGCGAAGCAGAACGCATCTTTACGTTCGTACAGTTCAACCGGGTTATGCATTGCGGGTTGGCAGGCGAAAGGCAGCAGGTATACCCGCTCGTGGCCCAGCGCGCCTTTGTAGCGATGAATGCAGTCGATGTCAGTGGTAAACACGAAATCGAACTGTTTGGCAGTGGAAAGAAAAGTCTCGAAGTGGACCGGGTCTTCTTTATTCCAGAAGACGGAAGGTACTTTGTGCTCTTTGCACCATGCCAGGATGTCTTGCAGCTCTTGGCTCTTGTGGCCGACCTTGCTCCCCCACAAATCGTCCTTGCCGCGCCAGGCGGATTCGATAAATACCAGCTCTGGCTGGAACTGCTCCAGTTGCGACTGCCAGTCTTCCGGCGTCAACTGCAGCAGGTTGCACTCATGGCGATACGAGCCGTAGGTGAACTCGTCCATGATGCAGGCCACTTTTAACGACGTTGCGTTGCCCGGGTTGTGGTTAAGGAGAACGTTGCGCACATGCTCGGTATCTTCAAGGGCGACGGGCAGGGGGGTGAGTTGTGGCGCGGGCAGTGTTGGTACCTGACCGTCAAAGTCGATAGCTTTCGGGGTCGTGTTTCTTACGGTTTTACCGGCCTGGCGGTACAACTTGAACAATGTGCCTGGCAGCCGTACGAACCCACCCAGCGAACTGGTGCTGACCTTCAGTTGATAACCCAATTGATAGGTGATACTTGAGCGGGTTTTGATCAAGCGCTGTTCTGCCAGATGACGCTTGGCGTTGGCGCGTTGCAGGTTGTCGCTGAGCTCTTCGATTTTTTGCTGCTGAGCGGCCGTTTGCTCAAGCAGCTTTTTCACATCAGCTTTCAAGCGCGGGATTTGTGTGCCCGTGAGTTCACGATATTTCTGGTTGGCGGCTTCGCGGCCGGATACTTCCAGTTGCACCCGTTGTTGTAGCTCGGTGTTTTGTTTGAGCAGTTCTTCCAGGGCTGCCGGATGCCGATGCAGCTCTTCCATGGAGGCAGCCTGTTGCTCCAGAGCCACGGCGAGTTCCTCGCGTTGCAACAGAGCTTCCTGGGCCTGGTGCTCGAGTTCGTTGAGCGTTAGTTCCAGTTGCTGCCTGGCCGCCCGTTCGGTTTCGAACTGGGCGTTGAGTTCCTGTGTTTCGCGCTCATGACGCTGGGTAAGGTCATCAACTTGCATCAGCAACGTGTCGATGTCCTGTTCCAAGCGTGTCTGAATTGCTTCGTGTGCATGATGTTGCTGTTCGGCATCGTGAATTACGCTGATTCGCGCGGTCTCGGCCTGATGGCGGCCCGATTGCTCTTCGGTCACTTGCTCGCGTAATTGAGCGTTCTGGGCAGTCAGTGCCTGAACTTCCTGAGAGAGTGTTTTCGTCGTGCCTTCCAACTCCGACAATTGAATCTTGAGGAGTTGCACTTGCTCAGTGGCCGCACGGTATTTTTTATTCGCTTCCTCCAGATGTCGCTTGATATCGGCTTGCTCGGAAAGAATGGCTTCCTGCGCCCGGTTCTGTTTTGTCAGTTCCTCGACTTTTTGCGCCTGTAGCTTGAGCTCGGCGATTTGCTCGGTAGCCGCCCGGTATTTCCTGTTGGCTTCGGCTAGGTTCTTGCTCGTGCTGGTCAGGCTGTCCTGCAAGTTGCGCTCGATGGCTTCGAAGGCTTTTTCCAGGTTTCGGATCTGGGCCATATCCAACTGCGCTTCGCGAGGTGCCGTCGCATCGTTTTTCTTGATCGCGACCATCCCCAGCCACTTGCCCAGCACTTTGATATCGGTGATGTGCAAGTGTTCATTCAACAACCGGAAAGGCTCAAGCAGATAGAAGGTGTGCTTGTGGTCGATGAAGTCATTCACACCAAATGGCACGGTGATAATGAGTCGCCCCTCCGGCTTGAGCAGAGCTGCGGCTTTCTCCACAAACATCTCCGGGCGAACCAGATGCTCCAGCACTTCGCTGATGACGATGGTGTCAGGCGCTGTTTCGGTAGTGTCCAGTGACAAAAAGTCAGCATTCACATAGCAAATTTTGGCCTGCACATGACTCGGTTCGGCAGCCAGGTATGACTTGGCTTCTTCAATGGCTTGAGGGCTGGTGTCGACGCCGATTACCTCGCAGCCTTCGCGGGCCAGCAATAGCGGTACGATGCCTTGGGAGCAGCCGACATCGAGCACTTTCTTACCCACGACCTGCGCACAGATCCAATGAATGCGCGCCTGGGTTTCGCGCATGAAATGCTCGCCCAACTTCCCGTAGTAAGCCTCCATGACACGGTCGTGAATATCTGCCAGTGCGGTAGGGCCTTCCGGCTGCGGGGGGAGTTGAACGCTATTCATCTTTCAATTCTCTTCTCAGGCTGCAAACACGCCAGCTGCATCAATCACGATGGCGTCATCAGGCATCTTGAACATGGTTGTGAATTCACGATGCTTGACCAGCAACACATGGACATGAGCACTGTCCAGCGCGTGAGCGATATCCACCAGTTGGTGCTGGGTCAAGCCTTCGGGCAATTCTTCAATGTTGGGTTCGATTAACAGCAAGCCGACCCCCAGATCATCGCCTAACTGCCGAGCGATGTTGAGAGACGGACTTTCCCGCAAATCGTCAATGTCCGGTTTGAATGCCAGACCATAACAAGCGATACGAATGTCGCGAGCGGATTTTTCCGGATGGCGGAGCAAGTAGTCCGCCACGGCGAGCTTCACTTGTTGAATAACCCACAACGGCTTCTGGTCATTGACTTCGCGGGCACTGCGGATCAGGCGTGCCAGCTCAGGCGTCTTGCTGACGATAAACCATGGATCGACGGCAATGCAGTGACCACCCACGCCGGGGCCAGGCTGCAGAATGTTGACTCGAGGATGGTGATTGGCCAGGCGAATCAATTCCCATGGGTTGATCTTCAGTTCGGCGCAGATCATCGACAGTTCATTGGCGAATGCGATATTGACGTCACGAAAGCTGTTCTCGGTGAGCTTGCACATCTCGGCCGTACGAGTGTCGGTGATGATGCATTCGCCTTCGACAAAGGTCTGGTAGAGGAGCACAGCGGCTTGCGAACATTTGGGCGTCATACCACCGATGATACGATCATTGGCAACCAGTTCCCGCAGAACGTGGCCGGGCAGCACGCGTTCGGGGCAATGGGCGATGCGAATATCGGAACTTTCACCGTGAGTGGTCGGAAAGGTCAGGTCCGGGCGTGCTTCGGCAAGCCACTCGGCCATGCGCTCGGTCGCCCCTACCGGGGACGTCGACTCTAGGATAACCAGGTCGTTTTTCTTCAGGACCTTGGCAATCGATTTGCTGGCTGCCTCGATGTAACCCAGGTCCGGCTCGTGGTTTTCCTTGAACGGAGTCGGTACGGCAATCAAAAACGCATCGGCGGGCTCGGGGACGGTAGTCGCCCGCAGATAGCCTTCGGTGACCGCTGCGTGAACCAGCATGTCCAGTTCGGGTTCGACAATATGAATCTCGCCGCAGTTGATAATATCCACCGCGCGCTTATTGACATCCACACCAATCACTTGCTTCTTGCGCGAGGCAAAGATTGCCGCTGTAGGCAGGCCGATATAGCCGAGTCCAATGACAGACACTCGTGGAAAATTCATGCAGCAGTCTCGTTTTGTTGATCGACCAGAACCATCAGGGCCTCACGAATCTGGGCACATGCCGTGCCGTCGCCGTAGGGGTTGTGAGCGAAGCTCATTTGTTGGTATGCCGCTTCATTGCTCAGCAATTCGCTGAGCTGATGCGTAATGGATTCGACTTCAGTTCCTACCAGCTTGACCGTGCCTGCATCCACGGCTTCGGGGCGCTCGGTGGTGTCACGCATGACCAGGACGGGCTTGCCCAGCGCGGGTGCTTCTTCCTGGATGCCTCCAGAGTCAGTGAGGATTAGGTACGAGCGGGTCATCAGATACACGAACGGCAGATAATCCAGAGGTTCGATCAGATGCACATTGCCGATGTCTGCCAGTAGCCGTTGCACGGGTTCGCGAACGTTGGGGTTCAAATGCACGGGATAGACAAACTCGACATCAGAAAATTTCCGGGCTGTGTTAGCCAGCGCCTGGCAAATACGCTCGAAGCCGCCACCGAAGTTTTCACGCCGATGCCCTGTGATCAAAACCATGCGGTTGTCTCGGGGCAAAAACGCAAATTGCTCATCAAACTGCGTTTGCAGTGCTGAGGCCGGACTGTTCAGGCGCTCGACCACGCTGAGCAATGCATCAATCACCGTATTGCCGGTAACGGAAATGGCCGAGGAGGCAACTCCTTCCTTTAGCAGGTTTTGACGCGAGGTCTCAGTGGGCGCGAAGTGAAGCTTCGCCAGGCTGCCCGTCAGGCGTCGATTTCCTTCTTCCGGCCAGGGTGAATAAAGATCGTTAGTGCGCAAGCCCGCCTCGACGTGGGCAATCGGGATCTGCTGGTAATAGGCAGCGAGGCTGGCGGCGAAAGTCGTCGCCGTGTCCCCGTGAACAAGGACCACATCGGGCTTGAATGCTTCAAGGACGGGTTTGAGACCCTGAATGATCGCGGTCGTCACGTCTGTCAACGTCTGCCCGGATTTCATGAGGTTCAGGTCAAAATCCGGCGTCAGATCAAATAGATCAAGAACCTGATCGAGCATCTCGCGATGCTGAGCGGTGACACAGACTTTAGAGTCGAAACGACTATCGGTCGCCAGCTGGAGTACCAAGGGAGCCATTTTTATGGCTTCGGGCCGGGTTCCGAAAATAGACAGGGTCTTGAGGGGCATAGTTGAACACTTCTTGACAGATACACGGTGAACCGATGTCAGGATGTGACGCTTTGGTGAGCGACGGTATCCATTACAAAGGTAGACAAGCGACTACGGTGCGCCGCAAACACGCTACGGTGCATTTGCCGTGATGGGAGGTGTGGCTTCAGCGCATTCCGTGGCCATAACGATTCTCCAATTACCCTAGGAATTTCCCCGTTGAGGGTGGGAAAATTCAGAGGGCCCGAAGAATAACATTTCAGGCCTTGTGCCATCCACTAAATTTCACATTATGTCACTTGACATATTGGTGGTGTTCAGAGTTTGTTATTGATTTTTTCATCAGAGAGCCGGACTGGCCGTGATGTTCGCTGGCTGCTGAAGTGGAGCTGATTCTTCGACCTCTTCATCCCGCCAGCATCGGATAGGTAAATAAGGCGAAGTGAAGCAGATTGAGGCCGAAATGGGTGGCAATCGCCGCGCCAAGGCCACCAAATCGATACGCCAGGCCGTAACCGGCCCCCGCCAGGCCCGACAGCAACACCCATTGCCAGCCGGCACCGGCATGCACCAGGCCGAACAGCAGCGAGGCCAGGAGCAGCGCCAGGTTGTCGCCCTGGGCCAAATGTTTGAAGCGCCGACTCAAGCCCCCTTGAATGTAGCCACGAAACAGCGCTTCCTCCACGAGCGTTACCAATAAAAGATTATTAAGGATCCACACCCCGGCGTGATCCGGCCACTTCGGCGCCCACTGGATCATGCCCAGCAGCACGGCCCCGCCGAGGGCCAGCACGGCGCTCAACGTCAGGCCAAGGGCCGTGGCCTGGACCGACAGGCGCCATGAGCGTCGGCTGACGATCCAGGGGCAGGCCAGCAACAGCCAGAAGCCGATCAGCGGCTTGTCCTGGTTCAGGTACATGGCAAACGGCACGGCGTCATCGGTCAAGCGTTGCGGCGCGATTACCCGTCCGTTGAAAAAACCAGGCATCCAGTGCAGGGCCAGTGCCAGTGCCATGACCAGAAACAGGGCGTGCCCGAGAAACTGGCCAACCGGCGTTTGTTGCTGGCGAACCGCATACCCGGCGAACAGCAGCAGCGCGACCGAGATGAGCGCGGTCCAGGTCAACTGGCCATAGACCAGCGCCAGGCCGTAGCCTGTGGAAAGAAGGGCCAGGTGGAGCCAGGGTAAAGCGGGCATACAACATCCTTTTAGCGGGAAAACTCTGGGCGAGGGCGGCCGTCGGGTCTTCGACGCCACCGTGTCGCGCAAAGAGCACATTTGTGTCCATGCAGATTCATGCGCAGGAGGGGCAAGCAGTTGGCTGACGCGGTTGCGTGAGTGCCGGCGGGATTATAGGCGGGCTCATACAAAAACGGCGCCTGTTAAATAATGTGGGAGCGAGCTTGCTCGCGATAGGGGCTTGCCAGCCAACATTGATGTTGAGTGATCCACCGCTATCGCGAGCAAGCTCGCTCCCACAGGTATTTGCCTAGGCTCGTATTCGCCATCGAGGCGGTCTTTTCACGCGGCGATCAATTGTCGCAAGACATAATGAAGAATCCCACCGGCCTTGAAATACTCCACTTCATTCAAGGTATCGATCCGGCACAACACTTCGATTCGCTCCTGGCTGCCGTCCTCCCGGGTGATGACCAGGGGCAGGTTCATGCGCGGCGTCAGTTCGACGTCATTGAGTCCCAGGATGTCCAAGGTTTCCTTGCCTGTGAGGTTCAGGCGCTTGCGATTCTGGTCTAGCTTGAACTGCAGCGGCAGCACGCCCATGCCCACCAGGTTGGAGCGATGGATGCGCTCGAAGCTTTCGGCGATCACCGCTTTGACCCCCAGCAGGTTGGTGCCCTTGGCCGCCCAGTCCCGGCTCGACCCGGTGCCATACTCCTGGCCGGCGATCACCACCAGGGGCGTGCCCGTGGCCTGGTACAGCATGGCGGCATCGTAGATCGGCATGCGTTCGCCGCTGGGGATGTAGATCGTGTTGCCGCCTTCCTCGCCGTCGAGCATTTCGTTGCGAATGCGGATATTGGCGAAGGTGCCGCGCATCATCACCTGGTGGTTACCACGTCTGGAGCCATAGGAGTTGAAGTCCCGTGGCTCCACGCCTTGTTCGCGCAGGTAGCGACCGGCCGGGCTGTCGGCCTTGATGTTGCCGGCCGGGGAGATGTGGTCGGTGGTCACCGAGTCTCCCAGCAGGGCCAGGACCCGGGCGCCCTCGACGTTCCTGACGGCCGGTGGCGGCCCGCCGATGTCGTCGAAGAACGGCGGGTGTTGGATGTAGGTCGAGTCATCCTGCCAGACGTAAGTCGCCGCTTGCGGCACTTCGATGGCCTGCCATTGCTCGTCACCGGCAAACACGGCGGCGTATTCCTTGTGGAACATGCTGGTGTTGACCTGAGCCACGGCGGCGGCCACTTCCTGGCTGCTGGGCCAGATGTCCCGCAGGTACACCGGCTTGCCGTCCCGGTCGTTGCCCAGCGGCTCGCTGCTGATGTCGATGCGCACCGTGCCGGCCAGGGCATAGGCAACTACCAGCGGCGGCGAGGCCAGCCAGTTGGTCTTCACCAGTGGATGCACCCGGCCTTCGAAGTTGCGGTTGCCCGACAATACCGAGGCCACGGTCAGGTCGGCTTTCTGGATGGCTTTTTCGATGGGGTCCGGCAACGGCCCGGAGTTGCCGATGCAGGTGGTGCAGCCATAGCCCACCAAGTCGAAACCGAGTTTATCCAGGTACTCGGTCAGGCCGGCCGCGTTGTAGTAGTCGGTGACCACCTTGGAGCCAGGCGCCAGGGAACTCTTGACCCAAGGCTTGCGGAGCAGGCCTTTTTCCACGGCTTTTTTCGCCAGCAGCCCGGCGGCCATCATCACGCTGGGGTTGGAGGTGTTGGTGCACGAGGTGATGGCGGCAATCACCACCGCGCCGTTTTTCAGGCGATGGGTGTGGCCTTCGTATTCGTACTCGGCTTCGCCCACCTGGTCGGCATTGCCCACCGCGACGCCACCGCCGCCTTCACTTTCCAGGCGACCTTCTTCTTTGCTGGTGGGTTTGACCTGCAACCCCAGGAAGTCGCTGAAAGCCTGGCCGACATTCGGCAGCGAGACCCGGTCCTGAGGGCGCTTGGGCCCGGCAAGGCTGGCCTCGACGCTGCCCATGTCCAATTCCAGCGTATCGGTGAACACCGGTTCCTGGCCGGGCAGGCGCCACAGGCCCTGGGCTTTGCAATAGGCCTCCACCAGTTTCACGGTTTCTGCCGGACGCCCGGACAGGCGCAGGTAATCCAAGGTCACGTCGTCCACCGGGAAGAACCCGCAGGTGGCGCCGTATTCCGGGGCCATGTTGGCGATGGTGGCGCGGTCGGCGAGGGGCAGGTCGGCCAGACCGTCGCCATAGAACTCGACGAATTTGCCCACCACCCCTTTCTTGCGCAGCATCTGCGTGACGGTCAGCACCAGGTCGGTGGCGGTGATGCCTTCTCGCAGCTTGCCGATGAGTTTGAAACCGATGACCTCGGGAATCAGCATCGACACCGGCTGGCCGAGCATCGCCGCTTCCGCTTCGATCCCGCCAACACCCCAGCCCAGTACGCCGAGGCCGTTGATCATGGTGGTGTGGGAGTCGGTGCCCACCAGGGTGTCAGGGAAGGCGTAGGTGCGGCCGTCCTCTTCTTTGGTCCACACGGTGCGGCCCAGGTATTCAAGGTTGACCTGGTGGCAGATGCCGGTGCCCGGCGGCACCACGCTGAAATTGGCGAAGGCGCTCTGGCCCCAACGCAGGAAGGCATAGCGTTCGCCGTTGCGCTGCATTTCGATGTCCACGTTCTGCTCGAACGCCTGGCTGCTGGCGAACTTGTCCACCATCACCGAATGGTCGATTACCAGGTCCACCGGCGACAACGGGTTGATCCGCTGGGGATCGCCGCCGGCCTTTTCCACGGCGGCGCGCATGGCGGCCAGATCGACCACGGCGGGGACGCCGGTGAAATCCTGCATCAGCACCCGTGCCGGGCGGTATTGAATCTCGCGGTCGGAGCGGCGCTCCTTGAGCCACCCGGCGAGGGCCTTGAGGTCGGCGCCGGTGACGGTTTTTTCATCTTCCCAGCGCAGCAGGTTTTCCAGCAGCACCTTCAAGGACATGGGCAGTTTGTCGAGGTCACCCAGGCTTCGGGCGGCATCCGGCAGGCTGAAGTAGTGGTAGGTCCTGGCGTCGACTTGCAGTGTTTTAAGGGTTTTCAGGCTATCGAGGGACGGCATTGAAATCACTCCTTTGAGTCCGCACGGCTACGGACTGAGGGGACGGACAGAGCCTTTAACCTAGCCCTGTTTTGAGCGTATGACTAATCACTGGACTCTATTGCAAGGTTCGCGGTTCCGAACTCCGCTATCATGCGGCGGTTTTCGTGACAGGCTTTGCTACGGAGTTTCAATGAACACGCTTTTTATGCACTGCCGGCCGGGCTTCGAAGGCGAGGTCTGTTCCGAGATCGCCGAACACGCCGCACGCCTCAACGTGGCCGGCTACGCCAAGGCCAAACCGGCCAGTGCCTGCGCCGAATTTGTCTGTACTGAAGAGGATGGCGCCGAGCGGCTGATGCGTGGGCAGCGTTTTGCCGAGCTGATTTTTCCGCGCCAGTGGGCCCGTGGCACGTTCATCGAGTTACCGGAAACCGACCGTATCAGCGTCATCCTGGCTCACATGACGGCATTCCCAGCTTGCGGCAGCCTGTGGCTGGAAGTGGTCGATACCAACGACGGCAAGGAACTGTCGAACTTCTGCAAGAAATTCGAAGGCCCGCTGCGCAAGGCGCTGAGCGGGGCCGGCAAGCTGGTGGACGATCCGCGCAAGCCGCGTCTGCTGCTGACGTTCAAGAGTGGCCGTGAAGTGTTCCTGGGCCTGGCGGACGCGGATAATTCGGCGATGTGGCCGATGGGCATCCCGCGTCTGAAGTTTCCCCGGGAAGCACCGAGTCGCTCCACACTCAAGCTCGAAGAAGCCTGGCACCATTTCATCCCCCGGGACCAGTGGGACGAGCGCCTGCACAGTGACATGACCGGCGTGGACCTCGGTGCCGCGCCAGGCGGCTGGACCTGGCAACTGGTCAACCGGGGCATGTTGGTGACGGCCATCGACAACGGCCCGATGGCCGAAAGCCTGATGGACACTGGTCTGGTGCAGCACCTGATGGCGGACGGCTTCACGTTCAAGCCCAAGCAGCCGGTGGACTGGATGGTCTGCGACATCGTCGAAAAGCCCGCGCGCAACGCGGCGATGCTGGAAGAGTGGATTGGCGAGGGCCATTGCCGCGAAGCCGTGGTCAACCTCAAGCTGCCGATGAAACAGCGTTATGCCGAGGTCAAACGCCTGCTCGAACGCATCGCCGAGGGGTTCAAGGCCCGGGGCATCAAGGTCGAGATCGGTTGCAAGCAGCTGTACCACGACCGCGAGGAAGTGACGTGCCACCTGCGGCGGCTGGATACCAAAAAGCCCAAGTCCCGCTAGCTCTCTAAGGGCAATGAATTCTCCCTGTGGGAGCGAGCTTGCTCGCGATGAAGGTGGGGCAGCTTGCATCAATGCTGAATGTGCCGACGCCATCGCGAGCAAGCTCGCTCCCACAAGGGGCGGCGTTAAGCCAGGGGTGACCGAACGCCGACATTGCGCGACAATGCCGGCCAGTTTCAGGAGTAGAACATGAGTGAAATGAACGACACGCCGGTCGACGGCACGCTGGATGCCACGGGCCTCAATTGCCCGGAACCGGTGATGATGCTGCACCAGCACATCCGTGACCTGGCCCCCGGCGGCCTGCTGAAAGTCATCGCCACCGACCCCTCGACCCGCCGCGATATTCCCAAGTTTTGCGTGTTCCTGGACCACGAACTGGTGGCCCAGCAGGAAGAGGCGGGCACCTACCTCTACTGGATTCGCAAGAAGCTCGCTTAATCCATCGAGCGGCTGAGGCGGATCTGCTTGCGCGCGCTGCGTGTCAGACGGATCGACAACATCAGCGCCGCGCAGCTCAAGCCCACGATCAAGCCTTGCCACAATCCACTCGGGCCGCTGGCCGCGCCGAGCCAGTCGGTCAGGCCCAGGGCGTAACCCACCGGCAGGCCGATCCCCCAGTAGGCGAACAGGGTCAGGATCATCGTCACCCGGGTGTCCTGGTAGCCGCGCAATGCGCCTGCCGCCGTGACCTGGATCGCATCGGAAAACTGGAACAGCGCCGCGTAGACGATCAGCATCGACGCCACTTCGATCACCACCGGATCGGCGGTATAGATCGCCGCGATAGGCCCGCGCAGCGCGAACATCAGGCTTGCCGAGAGGCAGGCGTAGGCCAGGGCCGTGCCCATGCCCACGCCAGCGGCGAAGCGCGCTTCGCGAGGCTGACGACGGCCCAGGGCCTGGCCGACCCGCACCGTGACGGCCATGCCCAGGGAATAGGGGATCATGAACACCAGGGAGCTGAAGTTCAGCGCGATCTGGTGCCCGGCCACCACCGTGGCACCGAGGCTGCCGATCAACAGGGCGATCACCGCGAAAATACTCGACTCGGCGAACACCGCGATGCCAATCGGCAAGCCGATGCCCAGTAGGCGCTTGATGACCGCCCATTGCGGCCAGTCGAAACGGCCGAACAACCGACTCGATTGATAGGCCGGTGCCCACAGCGCCCAACCGGCCATGCCCAGGGCCATGACCCACATCACGATGGCCGTGGCCCAGCCGCAACCGACGCCGCCCATGGCGGGCACGCCCAAGTGTCCGTAAATGAAGATGTAATTGAGCGGAATGTTCAGCGCCAGCCCGCACAGCCCCAGCACCATCGCCGGTCGCGTGCGCCCCAGGCCGTCGCTGAAGCAGCGCAGCACGTGATACAGCGCCACGGCCGGCAGGCCCGTGCCGATGCCCCGCAGGTATTCCATGCACGGGCCGATCAATTCAGGATCGACTTTCATGACGTGCAGGATCGGCTCGGCGCTGAACAGCGCCAATGTCGCGATCAATCCCACCACCAACGCCAGCCACAGCGCCTGACGCACCAGCGGCCCGATCTCTTCAAACGTACCGGCGCCGAAGCGTTGGGCAACTTTGGGCGTGGTCGCCAGCAACGTGCCGGTCATCAACAGGAACACCGGTACCCAGATCGAGTTGCCCAGAGCCACGGCCGCCAAGTCTCGGGGGCCGACCCGACCGGCCATCACCGCGTCGACAAAGCCCATGGCGGTGGTTGCCAGTTGCGCGACCATGATCGGTAGGGCCAGGGCCAGCAAGTTTTTGAGTTCCAGACGAACCCGGGCCGGGCGGGAGAGGGCGGTGGAGGTGTCGATGACAGGATTCACAGGGCAAGCGTCCGAAAAGGTTAAGCGCAAGGCGGCGAATTCTACGCTTTGACGCAGTGGTCAGGAAAAAACCTGTGTTGTGGATTTGTAATCGCTTTCTCAGTTTTCGAGCACCTGTGGGAGCAAGGCTTGCCCGCGATAAAGCTGATGTGGTCTCCCGAGGAACCGAGGCGCCTGCATCGCGAGTAAGCTTTGCTCCCACATAAATCCCTCGCCACAACATCATTCGCTCCGGGTAATGCACAGGCCCAACGGAACGCCTACACTGCCCCTCCCGCCAAAGGAGCTCTGCCATGCTGATCGTCGCCGACGAAAACATCCCCTTGCTTGATGCGTTTTTCCAAGGATTTGGCGAAATCCGCCGGGTACCGGGCCGAGGGATTGACCGGACGATGGTCGAGCGCGCCGATGTGTTGCTGGTGCGTTCGGTCAGTCAGGTCAATCGGGCCCTGCTGGAAGGCAGCCAGGTGCGCTTCGTCGGCACTTGCACCATCGGTACCGACCACCTGGACCTGGATTATCTTGCCGAGGCGGGGATCCGCTGGGCCAGCGCACCCGGCTGTAATGCCCGCGGCGTGGTGGACTATGTGCTGGGCAGCCTGATGACCCTGGCAGAAATAGAAGGTGCGGCGCTGGCGCAGCGGACCTTCGGCGTGGTTGGCGCGGGCCAGGTGGGCGGGCGGTTGATCGAGGTGCTCAAGGGGCTGGGCTGGACCGTGAAGGTCTGCGACCCGCCGCGTCAGGCTGCCGAGGGCGGCGACTATGTGAGCCTGGAGCAGATCATCGAGCAGTGCGATGTGATCAGCCTGCACACCCCGTTGACCCGCGACGGTGAACAACCGACCTGGCACTTGTTCGACGAAGCGCGCCTGAACCAGCTCAAGCCCGGGACTTGGCTGATCAATGCGGCCCGAGGGCCGGTGATCGATAACGCCGCGCTGCGCGAGGTGTTGCTGGAGCGCGAAGACCTGCAAGCGGTGCTGGATGTCTGGGAGCAGGAGCCTACCGTGGATGTGGACCTGGCCGATTTGTGCGTGATCGCCACCCCGCACATTGCCGGTTACAGCCTCGATGGCCGCCAGCGTGGCACGGCCCAGATCTACCAGGCCTTGTGCGCGTTCCTGGAGCGGCCGGTTGAAGTCAGCCTCAGCGACCTGTTGCCTCGGCCCTGGCTGGGTGGCATCACCCTGGACGCCGAAACCGACCCGGCTTGGGCCTTGGCGGCGCTGTGCCGGAGCGTGTACGACCCCCGTGGCGACGACGCGAATTTGCGTCGTAGCCTGGTGGGCACCGTCGACGAGCAACGCCGCGCGTTCGATGCCTTGCGCAAGCATTACCCGCCACGGCGGGAAATCGACAGTTTGAAGGTGCGTATCGAAGGGCAGTCGACGGCCTTGCAACAGATTGTCACGGCGTTGGGCGCCACCCTCGTCTAGACGCCGTCTTTTTGTGGCGAGGGGATTTATCCCCGCTGGGGCGCGAAGCGGCCCCGAAATCTGAAGATTGCGGTGTGTCAGTTTGAACCAATGGGGCTGCTGCGCAGCCCACGGGGATAAATCCCCTCGCCACAAGTGAGTGCCAAGCCAGAGATCAATGACAGCCTTGTTCTTTCAGGCATAAAAAACCCGACATCATGGTCGGGTTCAATCGAGACGGGCTGTGTCACTGTTGTTCGGCAGGTTTGACCAGTCGTTTTTCCAGCTCGCTGCAGGCTTTGCGGATCATGTCTTCGGTGATCGGTACTTCGCGCCCTTGTTCATCGATGAACGAGCAGCCCAGAGACTGGTCCGGTTGCGTGCGGATTACTTGAATCTTGTCGTCGCTGCTGTGTTGCAAGGACATGGCCTGTCTCCTCATCAGGTTGTATGTCTACTTTAATGTCGCCAGGTGACCGAGCCATGACACTCCTTGTAGGTTCATGGCGACACCTCCACTCAATCAGAAACACAGTCGCGTTTCCAGCCAGACTTTAGACCGATAACATCTAGCCGCTAGTCGTAGTGGTCATATTTAACCTGACTCATTGCGATTCAAACTTGGTTGCGCTGCGTTTCGGCGTCGCGAGCTGGCCTTTTTCCTGCTGCATTATCGGACGCCTTTGATGCTTTCTTCCCGACATCGCCGTGCCATACGCCTGGCCAGCGGCTTCATCGCCCCTTATCGCAAACAGGTCGCCGGCGCTTTGCTGGCCTTGATTGTCACCGCCGGCATTACCTTGTCCATGGGCCAAGGCATCCGCTTGTTGGTGGACCAGGGCTTCATGACTCGCTCGCCGCACTTGCTCAATCAGTCCATCGGCCTGTTCATGGTGCTGGTGGTGGGGTTGGCGATCGGTACGTTTGCGCGTTTTTACCTGGTGTCCTGGATCGGCGAGCGGGTGGTAGCGGATATCCGGCGGCAGGTCTTCAACCATCTGGTGTATCTGCACCCGGGTTTCTACGAAAACAACCGCAGTTCGGAAATCCAGTCACGGTTGACCACTGACACGACTTTGCTGCAATCGGTGATTGGTTCGTCGCTGTCGTTGTTTTTGCGCAACGCCTTGATGGTGGTGGGCGGCATCGTGCTGCTGTTCATCACCAATCCCAAACTGACCAGCATCGTGGTGATTGCCCTGCCGCTGGTGTTGGCGCCGATCCTGATTTTTGGTCGTCGAGTGCGCAGCTTGTCGCGCGAGAGCCAGGACCGCGTTGCCGACGTCGGCAGCTACGTCTCCGAAACCCTCGGCCAGATCAAGACCGTGCAGGCCTACAACCACCAAGTCCAGGACGAACACCGTTTTTCCGTGACGGTGGAGCAGGCCTTCGACACCGCTCGCAAGCGCATCGGCCAGCGGGCCTGGTTGATCACCCTGGTGATCGTGCTGGTGCTGGGGGCGGTGGGGGTGATGCTCTGGGTCGGTGGCATGGATGTGATCGCCGGGCGGATTTCCGGTGGCGAGCTGGCGGCGTTCGTGTTCTACAGCCTGATCGTCGGCAGTGCCTTCGGCACCCTGAGCGAAGTGATCGGCGAGTTGCAACGAGCGGCCGGCGCGGCGGAGCGCATTGCCGAGCTGTTGCGTTCGGAAAACATCATCCAGGCGCCGGCTTCCGGTCTCGTGACCTTGCCGGCCCGGGTCCGCGGTGATTTGCGTCTGGAAGGCGTGCGGTTTTCCTATCCGTCCCGGCCGGACAGTTATGCGGTCGACGGCCTCGACCTGAGTATCAAGGCCGGTGAGACCTTGGCCCTCGTCGGACCTTCCGGTGCGGGCAAGTCGACGGTCTACGACCTGCTGCTGCGTTTCTATGATCCCGTGCAAGGGCAGATCCTGATCGACGATGTGCCGTTGACCCGGCTCGATCCGCTGGACCTGCGCCGCCATTTCGCCCTGGTTTCACAAAGCCCGGCGCTGTTTTTCGGCACGGTCGAAGAGAACATTCGCTATGGCAATCCGCAGGCGACCTCGGAGCAGGTGCGCGAGGCCGCGCAGATCGCCTATGCCCATGACTTCATCGAAAAAATGCCCGACGGCTACCAGACTCACTTGGGCGACGGCGGCCTGGGGTTATCCGGCGGCCAGCGCCAACGCCTGGCCATCGCCCGGGCCTTGCTCGTGGATGCCCCGATCCTGTTGCTCGACGAAGCCACCAGCGCCCTCGATGCGCAAAGCGAACACCTGATCCAGCAAGCCTTGCCGAGCCTGATGAAAAACCGTACGACGTTGGTGATCGCCCATCGCCTGGCCACGGTGAAAAACGCCGATCGGATCGCGGTGATGGACCAGGGCAAGGTGGTTGCCGTGGGCACTCACCAGGAGCTTGTCGCCAGCAATGCCCTGTATGCGCGGTTGGCGGCGTTGCAGTTCAATCAGCAGGCTGAGGATGTTCGATGAGTGCTGATGCCAGCATGTTGGGGCATTATGTCGGCCAGCCTCTGGCATGGATGAGGGTATGAGTCGTTATACGCCACCGTTAACCCTGACAACCCGAATGCTGGGATTGATCGCTGACATCAGGAGCAGATCGGCCAGCTTTCGGCTGTAAGGGATAATCAGCAGACCCCGCAACTGCGCCGAGGAAATCGGATTCGCACAATCCATGCTTCCCTGGCGATCGAAAACAATACTCTGAGTGTCGAGCAGGTAACCGCGGTTCTGGCCGGGCAACGAGTGCTGGGATTACCCCGTGAAATCCAGGAGGTGCGCAATGCCTTTGCCGCCTACGAAGCCATGCCTGGCTGGCGGCCTGATAGCCGGATCGATCTGCTCAACGGACATGAACTACTGATGCACGGTTTGATTGACGATGCTGGGCAGTTACGCCGTGCCGGCGTGGGCATCTATCGAGGTGATCAGCTGGTGCAAATGGCGCCGCCGCCCAGTCGGGTGAGGGATTTGATTGACGATTTGTTGGAGTGGGCCGGAACGTGCGACTGGCATCCTTTAATCATTAGCTGTGTTTTTCACTACGAGTTCGAGTTCATCCATCCCTTTGCAGACGGTAATGGGCGAATGGGGCGTCTTTGGCAAACCTTGATTCTTAGTCGATGGCGACCTGTACTGGCCTACCTGCCAGTCGAGGCCGTCATACGGGATCAGCAGGATGCTTATTACGCTGCGTTATCGGCTGCCGACCGGCTGGCTGAGGCGACACCTTTTGTTGAGTTCATGTTGCAGTCGCTGAGTGTGGCGCTCGGAGAGGCGATCCGTAACGAGCCGGCTACCGACCAAGTAACCGACCAAGTAACCGACCAAGTAGCAAGACTGCTTCAGGCGCTACACAACGGCAATTCACTAAAGGTCAACGAGCTGATGGTTCAGCTGGGATTGGCTCATAGAGCTACCTTCCGGGCTAATTACCTCAAGCCGGCATTGGTGGCCGGATTGATCGAAATGACCAACCCTCAATCGCCCAATAGTCCCGTACAGCGGTATCGTCTCACCTCGCAGGGTAAGCAAGCACTGGTGCATCCTCGCTGAGACTTTTTGGCACACAAAAAAAGTGGGAGTTATTGCTCCCACATAGGCATTTTTCACTCACTGATCATCGAAATAGCGCTCATGCCAATCCACCAGCGGTTGCGGCGAGTTGAGTTTCTGGCCGTAGATCACCGAGTATGACAACACGTTCTGCACGTATTGGCGGGTTTCGTCGAACGGGATGCTCTCGACCCAGACGTCGAAACTCAGGTGGTCGGCGCCGCGCAGCCACTGGCGCACGCGACCGGGGCCGGCGTTGTAGGCCGCCGAGGCGAGGACGCGGTTGCCGTTGAACTGACTATGAACCTGGCTCAGGTAGGCCGCGCCCAACTGGATGTTCTTGTCCGGGTTCAACACTTGTTGGGGGGAGGCCAGGGGAATGCTGAACTTGCGCGCGGTTTCCTTGGCGGTGCCAGGCATCAGTTGCATCAGGCCGGCGGCGCCGACGCTGGAGCGGGCGTCATCCATGAAGGCGCTTTCCTGGCGGGTAATGGCGAACACCCAGCTTGAATGCAGGCCACGGACCTTGGCTTCGCGCACCAGGGTGTCGCGGTGAGCCATCGGGAAGCGGATGTCCAGGTCGTCCCAGTATTTGGCCTGGCTGATGGTGCGAATGGCCGGGAAATACCATTTCAGGTCGTAGGCCAGTTTGGCCTGGGCGACCATTTCGTCCCGGTTGAAATGACGGCTGACGTGATACCACTCGCGGCGTCCGTCGACGATGTCCCCTCGGGCATGAAATTCCAGTGCCCGGCGTATTCCGGGCGTGTTGCGAACCTTGTTGATCAGCGCCTGGCTCATCACCAACGGCTTGTTGACGAGCGAGTACGGCGACTGGGAACGGTCGGCGGCCAGGAAGCCATAGAAATCCCGCTCACGGGCCAGGTGCTTGTAGAGCGTCAGGGCTTCTGGGTTCTGCGGCTGCGCCAGCTCCAGCGTGCGGGCTTGCCAGTACCGCCAGCGGTTGGTGCTGGCCAATGACTCGGGCAGGCGGCGGGTCAGTTGGTAGGCATCGTCCCAACGAGCGAGGCGCAGGAGCAGGCGCAAGCGCCATTCCGAAACAGTGTCATCGCGCAACTCCGGGTCGTATTTCGTCATCACGTCCAGGGCGCGGCTGTCGAAGCGCTTGGCCAGGGTCAGACCGATCTCTCGGGCGATCGCGACTTTTTCATCCCGGGAAAAATGCATGGTGCTGGCGTAGCCATCCAGCAATGCCATGGCTTTTTCCGGGTCCTGGCGGGCCAGGCGACGCAGGCCGAGGCTGACGATATCGGACATCGGTTCATCGGCCGGACTGAAGCGCGAGGGCTGGTTGAGCAATTCGGGCTTTTGCGCCACGTCCACCAGCAACTGGCCACGGGGAGCGAGGGTGGTCAGGCCGCTGACCAGGCTGTTGGCCAGCGGGTAATTACGCGCCTGGGCGGCCAGTTTGGCGCGCTCCCAACGTTTCTGCTCGGTCAACTGGCCCTGGGATGCCCACAGGCCGAACAATGCGTCGCACGCCTGGGGCTGGGACTTGCCGGTGAGCCACAGCTTTTCGGTGTTGGCGTAGCCTTCGGCCTTCAGGCCGTGGCTAAGCTGGTACTGAGCGTTGAGGCAGTCCAGTTCGGTGAAATTGAGCTTGGGGTCGTAATACTTGACGAAGGTCGCCCAATCGCCGCGCTCGGTCAGCCAACGCAGCCAGCGCAGCTTCATCCAGTTGGCCTGGGGCAGGTCACCGTGCTCGGCGAGGAATTTCTCGATTTCGGCGTTGCTGGCGCTCTTGAGGCGAGCGGTCAATTCGTCGTAGGCCAGGTACGGCTCCAGCGGGTAATCGCGCAGGGCCTGGCTGTAGCGAAAGTAAGGGCCGGAATCACCCTTGGCCAAGGCACGCTTGGCCTCGTTGTAATACTGGCGCTGAGTGG
Source organism: Pseudomonas sp. H3_A02 (assembly GCF_054671965.1). Taxonomy (NCBI): domain Bacteria; kingdom Pseudomonadati; phylum Pseudomonadota; class Gammaproteobacteria; order Pseudomonadales; family Pseudomonadaceae; genus Pseudomonas; species Pseudomonas sp. H3_A02. Next base: position 5,663,354 of record NZ_CP162807.1, on the reverse strand, counting down.
AAATATCCACCGCCTGAGCAGATTGAACGGCAGTGGCACATACAAAAAGACACGATAAAACACTGAAAAGGCGACTGCGCATGAGACATCCGGGCAGAAAAAACATGACAAGCCCAAGGGTTAACCCAGGGTAACTGCCTGTAGCTTAGCCTTTTGCCAGCAGCCGGCGAAAGCTTTGCGGGGCCGTCGGTGCAAGTTCGCAACATTTGTTGGGCAGAGTGCTTCAGTGGCGAAATTGGCGGACCCTTGAGGGCTCATCTCAGGTAGAATGCGCGCCCGGTTTTTGGAGAAGCTCATGACCCTGCTCAAATTCAGCGATGTGTCCCTTGCTTTCGGCGCTATGCCGTTGTTGGACAAGGTGTCCTGGCAGATCGCCCGTGGTGAGCGGGTGTGCATCATCGGCCGCAACGGCACTGGCAAGTCCAGCATGATGAAGCTGGTCAAGGGCGATCAAAAGCCCGACGACGGCTCGGTCTGGCGTGCGCCAGGCCTGAAAATCGGCGAATTGCCCCAGGAACTGCCGGTGGCCGACGAGCGGACCGTGTTCGACGTGGTTGCCGAAGGCCTGGACGGTGTCGGCGCGCTGTTGGCCGAGTATCACCATTTGAGCCAGAACATCGTCACCGATGCCGACCTGGACAAGTTGATGCATGTGCAGCACGACCTTGAGGCCCGTGACGGCTGGCGCCTTCAGCAACTGGTCGACAGCACCCTGAGCCGCCTGCAACTGCCGGCCGACAAGACCCTCGCCGAGTTGTCCGGCGGTTGGCGTCGCCGCGTCCTGCTGGCCCAGGCCCTGGTGTCAGAGCCGGACTTGCTGCTGCTCGACGAGCCAACCAACCACCTGGACATCGGCGCCATCGCCTGGCTTGAAGAAGCCCTGAAAGACTTCCAGGGGGCGGTGCTGTTCATCACCCACGACCGTTCCTTCCTGCAAAACCTGGCGACGCGCATCCTTGAACTGGACCGCGGCGGCCTGATCGACTGGAACGGCGACTACGCCAGCTTCCTGGTGCACAAGGAAGCGGCGCTGGCGGCGGAAGAAACCGCCAACGCGTTGTTCGACAAGAAGCTGGCCCAGGAAGAGGTCTGGATTCGCCAGGGTATCAAGGCGCGTCGCACCCGCAATGAAGGCCGTGTGCGCGCGCTCAAGGCCTTGCGCATGGAGCGCAGCGAACGTCGCGAGCGCACTGGCAAGGCCAACATTCAGTTGGATACCGCTGATAAGTCCGGCAAGCAGGTAATGGTGCTTGAGAACGTGAGTTTCGCGCACCCGGGCGGTCCGTTCCTGATCAAGGACTTTTCCATGGTGCTGCAGCGCGGCGATCGCATCGGCCTGCTGGGCGCCAACGGCACCGGCAAGACCACCTTGCTCAAGCTGATGCTCGGCGGCCTGGTACCGACCAATGGCAAGGTGGAGGAGGGCACGAAGATCGATGTCGCCTACTTCGACCAGTTGCGCCATCAGTTGGACTTGGAAAAGACGGTGATCGACAACGTGGCCGAGGGTCGCGATTTCATCGACATCGATGGTCAGAGCCGCCATGTGTTGAGCTACCTCGGTGACTTCCTGTTCAGTCCTCAGCGTGCCCGTACGCCGGTCAAGGCGCTGTCGGGTGGTGAGCGCGCCCGTCTGTTGCTGGCCAAGTTGTTCAGCAAGCCGGCGAACCTGCTGGTGCTCGACGAACCGACCAACGACCTGGACGTGGAAACCCTGGAATTGCTGGAAGAGGTGCTGCTGACCTTCAATGGCACCGTGCTGATGGTCAGTCACGACCGGGCATTCCTTGACAACGTGGTCACCAGCACCCTGGTGTTCGAAGGCGAAGGCCTGGTTCGTGAATACGTTGGTGGTTATCAGGACTGGCTGCGCCAGGGAGGCTCGCCGCGTCTTCTGGGCGTAACCGAGAGCAAGTCCGGCAAGGCTGACCTGAACTCGGCGGTGGTCAAAGCCGAGCCAGCCCCGGTTGCCGCCGCAGCAGCCCCGGCCCCGGCGAAGAAGAAACTCAGCTACAAGCTGCAGCGCGAGCTGGAAGCGTTGCCGGGTGATATCGACGCGAAGGAGCAGCAGATCGCAGCGGTCGAGGCCGAAATGGCCGACACCGGGTTCTACCAGCGACCAGCGGCCGAAACCGCCAAGGTCATCGCGCACCTGGAGCAGTTGCAGGCCGAGCTGGACGCGCTGGTCGAGCGTTGGGCTGAACTGGACGCTTGATCCGCTGTTGAGAAAAATCCCGGATTTCAGCAATGAACGCCGGGATTTTTACTTGAAACGCTATTTCCCTGTAGTGGGCAGCCTGTGGGAGTAAAGCTTGCTCGCGATGAACGATAACGCGGTCATTCGACAGACCGGGAGGCCTTCATCGCGAGCAAGCTTTACTCCCACAGACTCGCTCCCACAGGGGAATGGGGTTATGCGCGCTTGACCAGATGCACCGCCAGCACATCGCAAGGGGCGCCATGCAGCACATCGTTGGCGGTCGAGCCCAGCAGCAGCGCCAGGCCGTGGCGACCATGGCTGCCGACGACAATCAGGTCGCAACCCTGTTCCTTGGCCAGGTGATGGATCTCCTGGCGCGGCTGGCCGTAGGTCAGGTGGCTGAACTCCTTCTTCAGGGCCGGGTATTTCACGATCAGTCGGTCAAGGCGTTCCTTGGCCTGGTCGAATTGCTGCTGCTGCAACTGGGAAAGGTCCATCGGCACGTCGCCGCCGAAGGCCATAGCCATCGGTTCGACGATATGCACCAGCGACAGCTGGGTGTCTCGGCCTTCGCAAAGGGCGAGGGCGCGCTTGACGACCGGATCGCATTCTTCAGTGAGGTCAACGGCGACCAGAACGTGTTTGTAGTACATGGAAGAGCACTCCAGAGAATTGCGATACGGTAAGTATGGCTGGTTTCAAGCGCATTGACGGCGACCTGGGTCAATGGGCTCATCAGAATCGGGGAGTACGAATATGACGGTCTGGATAGTGCTGTCAATCCTGTTGGTGGTGTTAAGTCCATTGGCATGGTTGCGTCCGTCCCGTGTACAGAGTGGTCGCATGGCCCTGCGCATGGAAGCGCGACGCCTGGGCCTGGCCATGCAACTGGCGCCGCAGGAGTGGCCGCACTGGCTCGGCCAACAGCCGCCAAACCCCTGCGCCCAGTACTATCGGCCTCGGCGCGGCAGTCAGCCGGCCTGTTGGAGCTACTGGCAAACTGCGCCGGGCGTTTGGGTCAATCAGTGGCGGGAAGTTTGTCTGGATGAGTCCCTGCTCAATCATTTCGAAAAATTGCCGGCCAACGTCTACAAAGTTGAAGCCGACGGGCAAATGATCGCCTTGTATTGGGGTGAAAAGGGCGAAGCCACTGTTTTGCAGGACATTGCCAGCACGCTCAAGGCACTCGCCTGAGCGACTTTAGCCACGTAGGAGCTGTCGAGCGAAGCGAGGCTGCGATCTTTCCCCAGACACTTGAATCTCAAGCGAAAGATCAAAAGATCGCAGCCTTCGGCAGCTCCTACAGGCATAAAAAAGCCCGACAGTCTCATCGGGCGGGTTGGCCAGGCAGGCCGGTAATCCATCTCGTGTCAGGGCGTGCGTTCGCAACGCCCTTCGTTTCGCAAATCTCAATCGCACTCCCGACAGCGTAGCCGGCTGGATCCGGTCTGTCTGGAATTAGGGCGATTTTTCTAATGATTGATTCTATGAATGGCTGCTCATGCGGCGCCGTGTTGCGGATCCGTAGGGTACGGAAATGACCGTGAAGTCGCGTTCACGCCTGTGTTTAGGGCGATTGACAATTGTCGGAAATTCCGTGAAGGTGACGTACCCAAATCAAACGGGCGTATGAATTGAGCGTTTGTATTTTCAGACGGCTCCTACAGACCCCGACTATCGCGTTGACGGGTGTGCCTGGCGGATTGGCGTAGCATCGACGATAACGTCAGTGCCACACCTGCGGTCAGCGTCCAACGTGTACTGTTCAGCTTCCATATCGTGGAGATCAGTTGATGATTTACGAAGGTAAAGCCATCACGGTTAAGGCTCTTGAAAGTGGCATCGTCGAACTGAAATTCGACCTCAAGGGTGAGTCCGTCAACAAGTTCAACCGTCTAACCCTGAATGAATTGCGTCAGGCCGTAGACACTATCAAGGCAGATGCTTCGATCAAGGGTGTGATCGTCAGCAGCGGCAAGGACGTGTTCATCGTCGGTGCCGACATCACCGAATTCGTCGATAACTTCAAGCTGCCCGATGCCGAACTGATCGCTGGCAACCTCGAAGCCAACCGTATTTTCAGCGACTTCGAAGACCTCAACGTACCGACCGTCGCGGCCATCAACGGCATCGCCCTGGGTGGCGGCCTGGAAATGTGCCTGGCGGCGGATTACCGCGTCATGGCCGCCACGGCCAAGATCGGCCTGCCGGAAGTCAAGCTGGGCATCTACCCGGGCTTCGGTGGCACCGTGCGCCTGCCGCGCCTGATCGGTGCCGACAACGCCATCGAGTGGATTGCCGCCGGCAAGGAAAACCGCGCTGAAGACGCGCTGAAAGTCGGTGCCGTGGATGCCGTGGTCGAACCTGGCAAGCTCCAGGAAGCGGCCCTTGAAACCCTCAAGCGCGCCATCAGCGGCGAGTTCGACTACAAGGCCAAGCGCCAGCCGAAGCTGGAAAAGCTCAAGCTCAACGCTATTGAACAAATGATGGCCTTCGAAACCGCCAAGGGTTTCGTGGCAGGTCAAGCAGGCCCGAACTACCCGGCGCCGGTCGAAGCGATCAAGACCATCCAGAAAGCCGCGAACTTCGGTCGCGACAAGGCCTTGGAAGTCGAGGCCGCTGGCTTCGTCAAACTGGCGAAGACCTCGGCCGCGCAAAGCCTGATCGGTCTGTTCCTCAACGACCAGGAACTGAAGAAAAAGGCCAAGGCCTACGACGAAATCGCCCGTGACGTGAAGCAGGCCGCCGTGCTCGGCGCCGGCATCATGGGAGGCGGCATCGCCTACCAGTCGGCGTCCAAAGGCACGCCGATCCTGATGAAAGACATCAACGAACACGGGATCGAGCAGGGCCTGGCCGAAGCCGCCAAGCTGCTGGTGGGGCGTGTCGACAAAGGTCGCATGACCGCCGCGAAGATGGCCGAAGTGCTCAATGGCATTCGTCCGACCCTGTCCTATGGCGATTTCGGCCATGTCGACCTGGTGGTCGAAGCGGTTGTCGAGAACCCGAAGGTCAAGCAGGCGGTACTGGCCGAAGTCGAAGACAAGGTCAAAGAGGACACCATCCTCGCCTCGAACACCTCGACCATCTCCATTTCGCTGCTGGCCAAGGCCCTCAAGCGTCCGGAAAACTTCGTCGGCATGCACTTCTTCAACCCGGTGCACATGATGCCGCTGGTGGAAGTGATCCGTGGCGAGAAGTCCAGTGAACTGGCCGTTGCCACCACCGTCGCCTACGCCAAGAAAATGGGCAAGAACCCGATTGTCGTCAACGATTGCCCGGGCTTTTTGGTCAACCGCGTGCTGTTCCCGTACTTCGGCGGTTTCGCCAAGCTGGTCAGCGCCGGTGTGGACTTCGTGCGCATCGACAAGATCATGGAAAAATTCGGCTGGCCGATGGGCCCGGCGTACCTGATGGACGTGGTCGGCATCGACACCGGCCACCACGGTCGCGACGTCATGGCTGAAGGCTTCCCGGACCGCATGAAGGACGACCGTCGTTCAGCTGTCGACGTGCTCTACGAAGCCAAGCGCCTGGGCCAGAAGAACGGCAAGGGCTTCTACGCCTACGAGACCGACAAGCGCGGCAAGCAGAAGAAAGTCGCCGATTCGTCGGTGCTGGAAGTGCTCAAGCCGATCGTCTATGAGCAGCGCGACGTCACCGACGAGGACATCATCAACTGGATGATGATCCCGCTGTGCCTCGAAACCGTGCGTTGCCTGGAAGATGGCATTGTCGAAACCGCCGCCGAAGCCGACATGGGCCTGGTCTACGGTATCGGTTTCCCTCCATTCCGTGGCGGTGCGCTGCGCTACATCGATTCGATCGGTGTGGCCGAGTTCGTTGCCCTGGCTGACCAGTACGCTGATCTGGGCGCGCTGTACCACCCGACCGCGAAGCTGCGTGAAATGGCCAAGAACGGCCAGCGTTTCTTCGGTTAAGCGCCCAACGACTAGAGCGAGAGAACATTTATGAGCTTGAATCCTAGAGACGTCGTGATTGTCGACTTCGGTCGTACGCCGATGGGCCGCTCCAAGGGCGGCATGCACCGCAATACCCGCGCCGAAGACATGTCGGCGCACCTGATCAGCAAACTGCTGGAACGAAACGTCAAGGTCGACCCCAACGAAGTCGAAGACGTGATCTGGGGCTGTGTGAACCAGACCCTGGAGCAGGGCTGGAACATCGCCCGCATGGCCTCGCTGATGACCCAGATTCCTCACACCGCGGCCGGCCAGACCGTCAGCCGCCTGTGCGGTTCGTCCATGAGCGCGCTGCACACCGCCGCCCAGGCGATCATGACTGGCAACGGTGACGTGTTCGTCGTCGGTGGTGTCGAGCACATGGGCCACGTGAGCATGATGCATGGTGTCGATCCGAACCCGCACATGTCGCTGTACGCGGCGAAAGCCTCGGGCATGATGGGCCTGACCGCGGAAATGCTCGGCAAAATGCACGGCATCACCCGCGAACAGCAGGACGCCTTTGGCGTGCGCTCCCACCAGCTCGCTCACAAGGCGACTGTGGAAGGCAAGTTCAAGGATGAGATCATCCCGATGCAGGGCTACGATGAGAACGGCTTCCTGAAGCTGTTCGACTACGATGAAACCATTCGTCCGGAAACCACCCTGGAAAGTCTGGCGGCCCTCAAGCCGGCCTTCAATCCGAAGGGCGGCACCGTGACAGCCGGTACTTCGTCGCAGATCACCGACGGTGCCTCGTGCATGATCGTGATGTCGGCCCAGCGTGCCCAGGACCTGGGTATCCAGCCGATGGCGGTGATTCGTTCGATGGCCGTGGCGGGTGTGGACCCGGCGATCATGGGCTATGGTCCAGTACCGGCCACGCAGAAAGCCTTGAAGCGCGCAGGCCTGGGTATTGCCGATATCGACTTCTTCGAACTCAACGAAGCTTTCGCTGCACAGGCCCTGCCCGTGCTGAAAGATTTGAAAGTGCTCGACAAGATGAACGAGAAGGTTAACCTGCACGGCGGCGCCATCGCCTTGGGTCACCCGTTCGGTTGCTCCGGTGCGCGTATCTCCGGCACGCTGCTCAACGTCATGAAGCAGAATGGCGGCACCTTCGGTGTGTCGACCATGTGCATTGGCCTCGGCCAAGGCATCGCCACTGTCTTCGAACGCGTCTAAGCGTTGCGTTGATGGAAGCCGGGGCCAAGTGCCCCGGTTTTTGTTTTTTCGGGTTTAGTAAAAAAAAGATTTTGTTTTTATTTTGAAAAAATTTGAGTGAGTGCCACGCATGCCGATACAACCTGGGCTCTACCAGCATTACAAAGGTCCGCAGTACCGCGTATTCAGCATCGCGCGGCATTCCGAGACCGAAGAAGAAGTGGTCTTCTATCAAGCCCTGTATGGCGATTACGGCTTTTGGGTGCGTCCTTTGAGCATGTTCCAGGAGTCCGTCGAGGTTGACGGCGAACAGGTGCCACGCTTTGCTTTGGTGCAGGCCGAGGAGAGCATTTTTTCCAAGCCTTGAGGCCGGCATGCGGGCAACCCTGCGCTTGACCTCACCTTGCAGCCACTATATATAGCGGTGCCGCGTCAGGCGCCAACCGCCTTTCACTTTTTAGAATTCAGGAATTTTCTGATCCATGGGCAAATCGCTGGTCATTGTGGAATCCCCGGCTAAGGCCAAGACCATCAACAAGTATCTGGGTAACCAATACGTGGTGAAGTCGAGTATCGGCCATATCCGAGACCTGCCCACCAGCGGTTCGGCTAGCGCCAGCAAGGAGCCTGCCGCCAAGCGCGGCAAGGCTGCTGCCGGCGAAGCGCCGGCGCTGTCGCCGAAAGAAAAGGCGCGCAAGCAGCTGGTCTCACGCATGGGGGTCGATCCGGAACACGGCTGGAAAGCCAAGTACGAGATCCTCCCGGGCAAGGAAAAGGTCATCGAAGAGCTGCGTCGGCTCGCCAAGGATGCCGACACCATCTATCTCGCGACGGACTTGGACCGCGAAGGGGAAGCCATTGCCTGGCACCTGCGCGAAGCCATTGGTGGGGATGACAGCCGTTACAAGCGCGTGGTGTTCAACGAAATCACCAAGAAGGCCATCCAGGAGGCCTTCTCCCAGCCGGGCGAGCTGGATATCGATCGGGTCAACGCCCAACAGGCGCGTCGCTTCCTCGACCGCGTGGTGGGCTACATGGTCTCGCCGCTGCTGTGGGCCAAGATCGCCCGTGGTCTGTCGGCCGGGCGTGTGCAATCGGTTGCCGTGAAGCTGGTGGTGGAGCGCGAGCGCGAGATCCGCGCGTTCATCCCTGAAGAGTACTGGGAAGTCCACGCGGACCTCGGCACTGCCAAGGGCGCGACCGTGCGTTTTGACGTGGCCCGCGAGAAGGGCGAAGCCTTCAAGCCGCTCAACGAAGCCCAGGCCATGGCGGCGCTGGAGAAGCTCAAGGCGTCCAGCTACAGCATCGTCAAGCGCGAAGACAAACCGACCAGCAGCAAACCGTCGGCACCGTTCATCACCTCCACGCTGCAACAGGCTGCGAGCAATCGTCTGGGCTTTGGCGTGAAGAAAACCATGATGATGGCCCAGCGTCTGTACGAAGCCGGCTACATCACCTATATGCGTACCGACTCGACCAACCTTTCGGTCGATGCCGTGGCAATGGCGCGCACTTATATAGAAAGCGAGTTCGGCAAGAAATACCTGCCGGACACGCCGAACGTCTACAGCAGCAAGGAAGGCGCACAGGAGGCGCACGAAGCGATTCGTCCGTCCGATGCCAACACCGAGCCAAGCAAGCTGTCGGGCATGGAGCGCGATGCCGAGCGTCTCTACGAGCTGATCTGGCGCCAGTTCCTGGCCTGCCAGATGCTGCCGGCGCAATACCTGTCGACCACCGTCAGCGTTGGTGCCGGCGACTTTGAGTTGCGCGCCAAGGGCCGCATCCTGAAGTTCGACGGCTACACTCGCGTCATGCCGCAAATCACCAAGCCTGGGGATGACGACGTCCTGCCGGACATGGCCCAGGGCGACGTGATGAAGCTGATCAAGCTCGATCCGACCCAGCATTTCACCAAGCCGCCGGCACGTTACTCCGAAGCCAGCCTGGTCAAGGAAATGGAAAAGCGCGGCATCGGTCGTCCTTCGACCTACGCAGCCATCATTTCCACCATCCAGGACCGCGGCTATGTGGCGCTGCACAATCGTCGTTTCTATTCGGAAAAGATGGGCGATATCGTCACCGAGCGTTTGTCCGAGAGCTTCTCGAACCTGATGGACTACGGCTTCACCGCCGGCATGGAAGAGAACCTCGACGATGTGGCCCAGGGCGAGCGGGACTGGAAAAACGTTCTCGACGAGTTCTACGGCGACTTCAAGAAAAAACTCGAAGTGGCTGAAAGCCCTGACAGCGGCATGCGCGCCAACCAGCCGGTCATGACCGACATTCCGTGCCTGACCTGCGGGCGGCCGATGCAAATCCGTACCGCCTCGACCGGCGTCTTCCTCGGTTGCTCGGGCTACAGCCTGCCACCCAAGGAGCGCTGCAAGGCGACGGTCAACCTGGTGCCGGGCGACGAAATCGCCGCGGACGACGAGGGTGAATCGGAATCCCTGGTGTTGCGTGGCAAGCATCGCTGCCCGATCTGCAGCACGGCGATGGATGCCTACCTGCTGGACGAGAAGCGCAAGCTGCACATCTGCGGTAACAACCCGGACTGTGCCGGCTACGAGATTGAAGAGGGCACTTATCGCATCAAGGGCTACGAAGGCCCGAGCCTGGAATGCGACAAGTGTGGTAGCGAGATGCAGCTCAAGACCGGCCGTTTCGGCAAGTTCTTCGGCTGCACCAACCCGACCTGCAAGAACACCCGCAAACTGCTCAAGAGCGGTGACGCGGCGCCGCCGAAGATGGACCCGGTGAAGATGCCTGAGCTCAAATGCGAGAAGGTCAACGACACCTACATCCTGCGCGACGGTGCCTCCGGCCTGTTCCTGGCGGCCAGCCAGTTCCCGAAAAACCGTGAGACCCGTGCGCCATTGGTGATGGAGATCGTGCCGCACAAGGACGAAATCGATCCGAAGTACCATTTCCTCTGTGAAGCACCGCAGAAGGATCCGGAAGGGCGCCCGGCGGTCATTCGCTACAGCCGCAAGACCAAGGAGCAATACGTGCAGACCGAAGTCGACGGCAAGCCGACGGGTTGGAAAGCCTACTACGACGGCGGTAAGTGGACGGTCGAAGACAAGCGCTGATTGTGGCGTCTGTTTGAAAATACGGGGCTAAGCGAGCTTCCCTGTGGCGAGAGAGCTTGCTCCCGCTGGGCGGCGCAGCCGTCCCCAACAGGGCCCGACTGAACAAAAGGCCGCATGACAACCCATAGGTTTTCATGTGGCCTTTTGTTTTTGGCTTGCAGTGGCCTCGGTTGATCCACGACACTGTCGCACTTGCGTGAAGCTTTCATTTCGTTGGGGAGATGCCACCATGGCCCACGAACTCTATACCCGCACCAATCAGAAAATATATTTCGCCGGTCTGTCGCTCGAAGCGCTCACCAGGGCCGAAGACGGGCGTGCGATGAATTCCCCGGCGCTGCTCCAGGCAGGACGCGAGTCCGCACTGTTTCACCTGTACGGTGCGTTGTTGGGGTTGTGCCATGAAATCGCCGGTTTTTATCGCCTGCCACAAGCGAATGCCGCGCGGGCCGAGCTGCTGTTGACCCGCGAAGTGCTGGAAACCATCGCTATTCCAGAGTTGGCCGAAATGGTCGAACTGGCGCATAACCCGGAAACCTGGCTGGCGAAGCTCTTGGCGGCTCATGCGGCGCTGTTCGAGCCGCCACGGGCCCCTCGCAAGCCCAAGGGGGACGTGACCCAGCCGTTAATCGTTGCGGTCAATCTGGATGAGCAAGACCCCGAGCAAGAGTTGAGCCGGGAGGAGCTGGAGAGCTGGCGCCAGAACCTCAAGAGCTTGGCGATACGCTTTCGTGAAGGGTTGAACGAGTGCTGAGTTTCCCCTCGGCCCGTTACGTTCGTTGATAACGCTTGGTCAAGATCCCGAGCGGAGCCTGGCCGATGACTATATAATCCTCGCCTTTCGTGGAGAACAGACTTTTATGCCTACGTCCTTTCTAGAAATTGTCGAACTTCCTGATGGCCGCATCGAGCTGCGCAGGGCCGAGGACGAGGGTTCTCTGGTTACCTTGAACTTCTCCGAAGATGCCAAGGTATTCCTCCAGGGCCAACACGTCGAAGTCGCCAAGGCGATGTTGAGCGTGGGCGTCCAAATGGCAGGTCGCCTGGTTGAAGGCGAATTCAGCAAGGAAGAGGGGCCGCGGGTTCTTCACTGATCCCGTCTGTCGGCTTTTTGGATAGTGTGACTGTCCGGCTTCTCTATCATGGAGAAGCCCCGCGTTTGTCTTAGCCCAATCGAATATTCAGGCTTTGTGCGTCCCCGATGCGGGCGGCGCTGATCAACTGTTGCCGTGCCGTCGCGGTCAGCGGATTGAGCCAACTGACCACGGTGTGGCTACGGCCCAGGCGCAAGGCTTCGCAGGTCAACTGTTGGGCGCTTTGGGTGCCCCGCGGTTGCAACAACAGGATGCGTTCACGATTCAGGCCGGCGTCCCGCAGCCAGGCCTGGGTGACACTGGCCGGTGGGGCGATCAGCGTCAACCAGCGGGCATCCTGGTCCTGGCTGAGTTCTCGCAGAATCGGCGCCAGCAGGTTCAGGCAGTTTCCGGCCGCACCACGTAACGACAGTTCGCTGAAAGCCTCGGGTTCGACGCCCCAGGGCGACTCGATGACCTCTTTCAGGACTGGAACCAGCGGTTGGGCCATGAATGCCTCGAACAGCGGAAGTTGTGTGTGTTGTGGTGTGTGTGGGAACTGCATAAAGCCTCCTTTAGCGGCGAATGACGCCAACGCTCAAGCCTTCGATGACCAGGTCCTGATCTTTCAGGTTCACTTCGATGGGGGCGAACTCCGGGTTCTCAGCAATGAGCCAGACCTTGCTGCCGTCGCGCTTGAAACGCTTGACGGTCACCTCGTCGCCGATTCGCGCCACCACGATCTGGCCATTGCGGGCTTCGCGGGTGGTGTGGACGGCCAGGAGGTCACCGTCGAAGATACCGATGTCCTTCATGCTCATGCCGTGTACCCGAAGCAGGTAATCGGCCCTGGGATGAAAGAACGAAGGGTTGATGTTGCAGGACTCCTCGACATGCTGCTGGGCGAGGATCGGTGCGCCAGCGGCGACCCGGCCGATGATCGGCAGGGTGGTTTCGTCGGCCTTGGCTTCGAAGCCGGGGATACGAATGCCGCGGGATGCGCCCGGGGTCATTTCGATCGCACCCTTGCGCGCCAGCGCCTTGAGGTGTTCTTCAGCCGCGTTGGGCGACTTGAAACCCAGTTCCTGGGCGATTTCCGCACGGGTCGGCGGGTAGCCGTTGTCTTCGAGGCAGCGTTTGATGAAGGCCAGAATCTCTGCTTGGCGTGGCGTCAGCTTTAGCATATTGATCGCTCTGTCTTTTTATACAGTGACTGGGATTATATACAGTGGCCGCCGCTTGGCAATCCTCCTTTTTACGCAGGCCGCTGGACGGTCGGTCGGGTTGTTGGATAGGGCAGGGCTACCCCCTGTGAAAAGGTGTGGTTAAATACGTGACCGAGCGTTCGCAAAACGCCCCGGCAGGCTTGACAACCCCTAGGCTGAAACGTATGTTTCAAACAAGTGTTTGTCAGGCGGAGTAACCATGGCCCAGTCGGAAACCGTTGAACGCATTCTCGATGCTGCCGAGCAGTTGTTCGCGGAAAAAGGTTTCGCCGAAACCTCGTTGCGTCTGATCACCAGCAAGGCCGGGGTGAACCTGGCGGCGGTGAACTATCACTTCGGCTCGAAAAAAGCCCTGATCCAGGCGGTTTTCTCGCGGTTCCTCGGGCCCTTCTGCCTCAGTCTCGATCGCGAGCTGGAGCGGCGCCAGGCCAAGCCTGACGTCAAGCCGACCCTGGAAGAGCTGCTGGAAATCCTGGTCGAGCAAGCCCTCGTCGTGCAGCCCCGTAGCGGTAACGACCTGTCCATTTTCATGCGCCTGCTGGGCCTGGCCTTCAGCCAGAGCCAGGGTCACCTGCGGCGTTACCTGGAAGACATGTACGGCAAGGTTTTCCGTCGCTACATGCTGCTGGTCAACGAAGCCGCACCGCGCATCCCACCCATCGAGTTGTTCTGGCGAGTGCACTTCATGCTCGGTGCCGCGGCGTTCAGCATGTCCGGGATCAAGGCGTTGCGGGCCATCGCTGAAACCGATTTTGGCGTGAACACGTCAATTGAGCAGGTGATGCGCTTGATGGTGCCGTTCCTGGCGGCCGGCATGCGTGCCGAAAGCGGCGTCACCGATGAGGCCATGGCGGCCGCGCAACTGCGTCCACGCAGCAAATCGACGCCGGCGCTGGCCAAGGCTTGAGTGCACGGGTGGGCGCGGCTGCCCACATCCGCTAAGCTAGCCGCCCATGCCGACTCTCGTTTCGAACCCGTTCCATTCTTTAGTGCATGACCGCGACTTGCCGGGCTTCGGGCCTGGCGGTGTGGTCATGCCTGTGCCACCGCGCGGGTTCATCGTTATTAAGGAAATGCTATGACTGCTGGCCTGCAAGGCTCGTTGATGGTGGACGTCGCCGGTACCTGGCTGACGGCCGAAGATCGCCACCTGTTGCGCCAGCCTGAGGTAGGCGGCCTGATCATCTTTGCCCGCAATATCGAGCATCCGCGGCAAGTGCGAGAGTTGAGCGCGTCGATTCGCGCCATCCGTCCCGACCTTCTATTGGCCGTGGACCAGGAAGGTGGCCGTGTTCAGCGGCTGCGCCAGGGGTTTGTACGGTTGCCGGCGATGCGGGCGATCGCCGACAACCCGAATGCCGAATACCTGGCCGAGCAGTGCGGCTGGATCATGGCCACTGAGGTGTTGGCGGTCGGTCTCGACTTGAGTTTTGCCCCGGTGCTGGACCTCGACTACCAGCGCAGCGCCGTCGTCGGCAGTCGTTCCTTCGAAGGCGACCCCGAGCGCGCGGCGTTGCTGGCCGGTGCCTTTATCCGCGGCATGAACGCTGCCGGGATGGCTGCCACCGGCAAGCACTTCCCGGGGCATGGCTGGGCCGAAGCCGATTCCCATGTGGCGATTCCGACCGATGAACGCAGCCTCGAACAGATTCGCGCCAACGACTTGGTGCCGTTCGCCAAACTGAGCAAGCAGCTCGCGGCGGTCATGCCGGCTCATGTCATTTATCCCCAGGTTGACGCCAATCCAGCCGGCTTTTCCCGACGCTGGCTGCAGGACATCCTGCGCGGTGAGTTGCAATTCGATGGCGTGATCTTCAGTGATGATCTGTCGATGGCCGGCGCCCATGTGGTGGGGGATGCCGCCAGCCGTATAGAGGCCGCTTTGACGGCGGGTTGTGACATGGGCCTGGTGTGCAACGACCGCGCCGCCGCGGAGTTGGCCTTGAGCGCCGCCCAGCGCCTGAAGGTCAAGCCTTCGGCGCGGATCGCTCGCATGCGCGGCCAGGCCTACGCGTGCACGGAATACCGCCAGGACCCTCGCTGGCTGGCGGCGCTCGGCGCGCTGCGGGCTGCCCAACTGATTGATTAGCGCTGAGCAGTGTGGCCGCAACTCCCCTGTGGGAGCGAGCTTGCTCGCGATGACGGCCGCACAGTCAACATCTGCGTCAACTGAACCACCGCTATCGCGAGCAAGCTCGCTCCCACAGTGGAAGTGTGGTGGACATCAGGTTATGTGAACGCCGCAACTTCCCTGTGGGAGCGAGCTTGCTCGCGATGACGGCCGCACAGCCAACATCTGCGCCAACTGAACCACCGCTATCGCGAGCAAGCTCGGCTCCCACAGTGGAAGTGTGGTGGACATCAGGTTTTGTGAGCGCCGCAACTCCCCTGTGGGAGCCGAGCTTGCTCGCGATGACGGCCGCACAGCCAACATCTGCGCCAACTGAATCACCGCTATCGCGAGCAAGCTCGGCTCCCACAGTGGAAGTGTGGTGGACATCAGGTTATGTGAGCGCCGCAACTTCCCTGTGGGAGCGAGCTTGCTCGCGATGACGGCCGCACAGTCAACATCTGCGCCAACTGAACCACCGCTATCGCGAGCAAGCTCGGCTCCCACAGTGGAAGTGTGGTGGACATCAGGTTTTGTGAACGCCGCAACTCCCCTGTGGGAGCCGAGCTTGCTCGCGATGACGGCCGCACAGCCAACATCTGCGCCAACTGAACCACCGCTATCGCGAGCAAGCTCGGCTCCCACAAGAATTGAGGAGCGTCAGCGCTTTTCCAGCTTTTCCGGCAGCGGCGCGAACAGTGCCTCGATATCGTCGTTCTGCAATTTCCAATCTCCGGCCACGCGTCCGTCCAGCACGCCGGCTGCGAGGTCGGACTTTTCCTTCTGCAGCAGCTGGATCTTCTCTTCCACCGTGCCTCGGGCAATCAGCTTGTAGACGAATACCGGTTTTTCCTGGCCGATGCGATAGGCGCGGTCGGTGGCCTGGTTTTCGGTGGCCGGGTTCCACCACGGGTCGTAGTGAATCACCGTGTCGGCCTCGGTCAGGTTCAGGCCTACACCCCCGGCCTTCAGGCTGATCAGAAAGATCTGACGCTTGCCACTCTGGAATTCCTTGACGGGCGTGCGTCGGTCCCGGGTCTGGCCGGTCAGGATCGCGTACTCGACGCCGCGCTTCTTCAGCTCATCTTCAATCAGCGCCAACATGGAGGTGAACTGGGAAAACAGCAGCACCCGACGGCCTTCTTCAAACAGCTCGTCGAGCATTTCCATCAGGCTGTCGAGCTTGCCCGACGTGCTGCCTCGGGCGGGCAAGGCGGCGTCGTTGAGCAGACGTAGATCGCAGCACACCTGGCGCAGCTTGAGCAGCGCCTCGAGAATGATGATCTGGCTGCGGGCCACGCCTTTGCGGGTGATCTCGTCGCGGACCTTCTTGTCCATCGCCAGGCGCATGGTTTCGTAGACGTCCCGCTGGGCATCGCTGAGCTCGACCCAATGGATGATTTCGGTCTTGGGCGGCAACTCCGTCGCCACTTGCTCCTTGGTCCGGCGCAGCAGGAAAGGTTTTATCCGACCGTTGAGGTGCTGCAGTCGTACATCGCTGCCGCGCTTTTCGATCGGTACGCGGTAATCGCGGTTGAAGCTCTTGACGTCCCCGAGCCAGCCCGGCAAAAGGAAGTGAAACAACGACCACAGCTCGCCCAGGTGATTTTCCAGGGGCGTGCCGGACAGGCACAGCCGCTGGCGGGCGTTCAGTTCCCGGGCGGCCTGGGCGGCTTTGCTGGTGGGATTCTTGATGTACTGGGCTTCGTCGAGGATCAGCACGTGCAATGGCTGTGCGGCCAGGCGCTCGACATCCTTGGGTAGCAGGGCATAGGTGGTGAGGACCAGGTCGTAATCGGCCAGTCGTTCGAAATGCTTTTTGCGCCCGGCACCATACAGGGCCAGTACCTTGAGTTGCGGCGTGAAGTGAGCTGCCTCGTCGAGCCAGTTGGGAATCAGGCTGGTGGGCATCACCACCATGCACGGGCGATCGAGGCGCCCGGCGTTTTTCTCACTGAGGATGTGCGCCAGGGTCTGTAGGGTTTTGCCCAGGCCCATGTCATCCGCGAGGATGCCGCCGACTTCCAGCTGCCTGAGCGATTGCATCCAGCTCAAGCCTTCGAGTTGATAAGGCCGCAGCGTCGCGTTCAGGCCTTCCGGCGCGGTGGTGGTGTAATCCTTGATGTCCCGCAGGCGCTGGGCCAGGCCGCGAATGTGTTCGCCGCCTTCCCAGGTCAGCGGCATGTCCTGCAGCGGGTTCAGGCGCAAGGCGTCCGCGCTGTTGAGGCGCAGTCTGGTGGTGCCGGGTTCTTGCAGGTAGAACTCGCCCAGGGTCGCCAGCACCGGTTTCAGCCGGCCGTAGGGCAGGGCCACTTGCTGCGGGCCGAACTCCGAGTTCGGGCGGTTGGGCAGGTTGACCAGAATCAGTTCATCGTCCCGGCGTCTGGCCAGGCGTTCCGGGTTGAACAATTCGATGTGCGAGCGCATCAGGTTCAACAGGATCGGCAGCAGGCTCAGACGCTCGCCGTTGACGATGATCCCCAGTTCCAGGTCGAACCAATCCCGTTCCGGTGTTTCCTCCACCGTGGCGTACCACTCGTCCACCGCCGTCAGGTCGAAGCCGAAATCCTCGTCGATCTGCAATTCCCAGCCCTGGGTGCGCAGTTTCGGCAGGTCGTTGAGGGTGAACGTCAGCCAGGCACTGTCGTTGACCATTTCGTACAGTTCACCGGCGCTTTCCGGCAGGGCCTTGCTTTGTCGGGTCGCGACCTTGAAGCCGAGGATTCGTAGTTGTTCGCGGTAGGACTGCTCCACATCGGTGTGGCGTTTTATCCGCAACGTCTGGGTTTCCTGGCGAATCAATACGTCGGTGTTGCGCTGGCCGCTGACGTACTCGTCCAGATAGCTGAAGGACAGGGCGGCGCGGTGTTGGATGTAGCGCTGCATCTTGCCGTTGCGTGGCTCGAAGGCACTGAACTCGATACTGGCCAGCCAGAGGCGCGGCACCGGCTGCACGTTGTCCACCAGCACTTGGGGCGGGGCCTTGGGGCTGCGGTTGTCCAGCACCGACTGGAGTTTCTCCAGCAAGTGGGCGTCTTTTTCGGCGGCCGGGTAGGCCAGGGTTTCCTGGACTTGCAGCAATACCGCCGCGCAGTGTTTGCAGTTGATGCGCACCGGACACGAGCACGCGGCTTCGAGCAGAATCAGCGTGCCCTTGGCTGACTCTTTAAGGCGAATGGTTTGACGGTAGACGTTACCGCCAGAGCCTTCGCAACTGGCGGTGATGGTGCTGTCGCCGGCCTCGACGATCCTGACGCGGTTTTCCAGCGCGTAACGGCGCCCGCGCTCCAGGCTCTGTTCCTTGAATCGATTGACCCAGGAAGGTGCCAGGGGTTTGCTCAGGGGCGAGGGCATAAGCGCGCCAATCAGTCCGGAATGACTTCAGGTGCCTGCCTTGGCGCGGGCGCGGTCAACGAGGTGATCTTGATCAGCAGGCCGAGGTGACCGTTGTCGAGGAAGTTCAGTTGGCCATTCTTGGTATGGCTCTGCTGTTTGAGGCGCTCGCTGGCGGTGACCAGGCCATTGGTGTCGATCTGGTTGATCCAGAAATCGGCATCCACGTCGGTGAAACGGCCCAGTTTCAGCTCCAGGGTGCCCTCGATGGGGAATTGCCCGAACTGTTCGGCGCCGTCGCTGATGGCGACTTTGCGGCCCTGTTCACCGAGGGTCTGTTGCCAGGCCTTGTGCATCAATACCGTGTATTGGCCGCTGGCGGTGAGTTTCTCGACGATGTTGCCCAGGGCCGGCGTGCGCTGGCTGTCCGCGCCCAGGCGTTGCGCGCCGGCGTCCCAGTCTTCCGGCGCGGCGCGGCTGACAATCGCCGGCTCGGCGTTCTGACGCACCAGAATCATTTCAACCTGATACAGGTCATCGGCAAACGCCAAGGGAGCGACCAGAGTCAACAACAAGGTCAGTGAGCGAAACAGGCGCATGGGGCGTCCTTCAAGCAGTGGTCGGAGTGAGGCGCTCGAACAGCGCTTCTACGGTATTGAAACGCTCTTCCGCGCGTTCCATGGGCACCATGAATTTGAACATCGTGGCACCTTCGAACTTGTAGCGTTTGGGCTGGCCCTGGATCAACTTGATCAGCACCAACGGGTCGACCGGGGTCTGGGCCTCGAACTCGATCCGACCGCCGTTGGGGCCGCCATCGACTTTCTTGATGCCCAGTTGCTCGGCCTTGAGCTTGAGCAACGTGGTGCGCACCAGGTTCTTGGTCGGTTCCGGCAGCAGGCCGAAGCGGTCGATCATTTCCACTTGCAGGTCCTTGAGGCCTTCCTCGTCGCTGGCCGAGGCGATGCGTTTGTAGAGAATCAGCCGTGCGTGGACATCCGGCAGGTAGTCTTCCGGGATCAATGCCGGCACTCGCAGGTTGATTTCCGGCCCGCCGCCCAGGGGTTGATCGAGGTTCGGCTGTTCGCCCTTGCGGATCGACTTGACCGCCCGTTCGAGCATTTCCATGTACAAGGTGAAGCCGACGGCCTGGATCTGGCCGCTCTGGCCGTCGCCGAGCAACTCGCCGGCGCCACGGATTTCCAGGTCGTTGGTGGCCAGCACGAAGCCGGCGCCGAGGTCCTGGGTATTGGCGATGGCTTCCAGGCGTTTTTCCGCATCCGGGGTGATCTGCTGGCGCGGTGGCGTCAACAGGTAGGCATAGGCCTGGTGATGGCTACGACCGACCCTGCCGCGCAACTGGTGCAACTGGGCCAGGCCAAATTTGTCGGCGCGCTCGATGATGATGGTGTTGGCGCTCGGCACGTCGATGCCGGTCTCGATGATGGTCGAGGCAATCAGCACGTTGAAGCGCTTGTGGTAGAAGTCGCTCATCACTTGTTCGAGTTCACGTTCGCGCATCTGCCCGTGGCCGATACCGATGCGCGCTTCCGGCACCAGTTCGGCCAGGTCGGCGGCGCACTTCTCGATGGTCTTCACGTCGTTGTGCAGGTAATAGACCTGGCCGCCACGCAGCAACTCACGCAGCAGGGCTTCCTTGACCGTGCTTTTATTCTGCTCCATGACAAAGGTGCGCACCGACAGGCGCCGGGCCGGCGGCGTGGCGATGATCGACAGGTCACGCATGCCCGACACCGCCATGTTCAGCGTGCGCGGAATCGGCGTGGCGGTCAGGGTCAGGATGTCGACCTCGCTGCGCAGGGCCTTGAGCTGTTCTTTCTGGCGCACGCCAAAACGGTGCTCTTCATCGATGATCACCAGCCCCAGGTTCTTGATCTTCACGTCGTCCTGCAGCAGCTTGTGCGTGCCGATGACGATGTCGATCTTGCCCTCGGCCAGCTCGGCTACGGCGGCGTTCACTTCCTTGGTGGATTTGAAGCGGCTCATCACTTCCACGGTCACCGGCCAGTCAGCGAAGCGGTCGCGGAAACTGTTGTAGTGCTGCTGGGCGAGCAGGGTGGTCGGAACCAGGATCGCCACCTGCTTGCCGCCGTGCACGGCAATGAACGCGGCGCGCATCGCCACTTCGGTCTTGCCGAAGCCCACGTCGCCACACACCAGCCGATCCATGGGCTTGGGCGCGAGCATGTCGGCGCGCACGGCTTCGATGGTGGTCTGCTGGTCGACGGTTTCTTCGAACGGGAAGCCGGCGCTGAAGGTTTCGTAATCGGCTTTCGGATCGGCGAAGGCATAGCCCTCGCGGGCCGCTCGACGGGCGTAGATATCGAGCAGTTCGGCGGCCACGTCGCGCACCTGTTCGGCCGCCTTGCGCTTGGCTTTCTGCCAGGTTTCCGAGCCCAGGCGATGCAGCGGGGCGAGGGCGTCATCGCTGCCGGTGTAGCGGGCGATCAGGTGCAGGTTCGCCACCGGCACGTAGAGCTTGGCGCCCTCGGCGTATTCCAGGGTCAGGAACTCGGCGGCCTGGTTGTCGATTTCCAGTGTCGCCAGGCCCAGGTAGCGGCCTACACCGTGGTCGATGTGCACCACGGGCGCGCCTTCGCGCAGCTCGGTGAGGTTCTTGATGACGGCGTCGTTGGTGGCGTCGGCGCGTTTCTCGCGACGGCGACGCTGCATGACGCGTTGGCCGAACAAAGGACTTTCCGCTACCAGTGCCAGGGCCGGTTCGTCCAGGACCAGGCCGTCGTTCAACGGCGCGATGGTGATCGCAAGGCGATCCTTGCCGGCGACGAAGTCCGGCCAGCTGTCGACGGTCTTCGGTCGCAGCTTCAGGCGTTCGAGCAGTTCCAGCAGCACTTCGCGACGACCGGCGGATTCGGCGGTGAACAAGACGCGGCCGGGGAAAGCATCGAGAAAGCCCGCCAGTGCCGCCAATGGCTGCGTGGCCTTGGCTTCGATGGCCAGGTCCGGCAACGCCTTGGCCGGGAAACGTTCACGGCCGACGCCGGTTTCCACGTCCTGCTGGCTTGCTACCACCCGCGGCCAGCTCTTGAGGCGGGCAAAGCAGTCTTCCACCGGCAGGAACAGTTCGGCCGGCGGCAATAAAGGCCGGGAAGGATCGACGCGACGCTCTTCGTAGCGGTTGCGCACGTCGTTCCAGAAATTTTCCGCTGCTTGCTCGATGCCCGGCAGGGAAAACACCTGGGTGTCCTGGGGCAGGTAATCGAACAGGGTCGAGGTTTCTTCGAAAAACAGCGGCAGGTAGTACTCGATACCGGCGGGGGTGATCCCGCTGCTCAGGTCCTGGAAGATCGGGCAGCGCCGGAAATCCACATCGAAGCGCTCGCGAAAGCGTGCCTTGAAGCGGGTCACGGCGTCTTTTTGCAGCGGGAACTCCTTGGCCGGCAACAGGCGGATCGACTGCACTTTGTCGATGGAGCGCTGGTTTTCCGGGTCGAAGGTGCGCAGGGTCTCGATTTCGTCATCGAACAGGTCGATGCGATACGGCAGTTTGCTGCCCATCGGGAACAGGTCGATCAAGGCGCCCCGCACCGCGAACTCGCCGTGCTCGTACACCGTGTCGACGCAACGATAGCCACTGGCCTCGAGGCGGGTGCGCATTTGCTCGACATCGAGCTTCTGGCCGATGTCCAGCACCAGGCTGCTGCCGAGCAGGAATTGGGTCGGTGCCAGGCGATGTAGGGCCGTGGTGATCGGCACTACCAAAACGCCATGACTGAGCTCCGGCAGCCGATAAAGGCTGGCAATTCGCTGGGAAATGATGTCCTGATGCGGCGAAAACAGATCGTAGGGCAGGGTTTCCCAGTCCGGGAAATGCAAGACCGGCAAATCCGGAGCGAAGAAACTCAGTTCCTGTTCCAACCGTTCGGCACTTTGGCTGTCGGCGGTCAGCAGCAGGGTAAAACGCTTTGCAGCGCTGGCAGCCTCGGCGATGGCCAGGCTCAGGGCGGCACCGGGCAGGTTGCCCCAGTGCTGTTTACCTGCCGCGGCAGGGAGAAGCGGAAGACGCAGAACGGGCACGGAAGATTGAGCTCCAGCATTGCGACAAAGTCGACAATTGTAGCGGGGGAAGGGGGCTGCTGTCAGTCGCAGACTACCCTGGCAGGCAGGAAAACCACGGCGCGACGGGCGCGCATTGCTCCGCCGAGGACTCGGCGGCATAATGTAGCCCCTTTTTTCAGCCCCTACATGTGGAAGGTTACCGTGACTCAGAAGCCCGACCAGTGTCTTGGTGAATGGATTGATCGTGAAGCGCTCGCCGAAGCGATGATCCCTCTCATCGGTCAGCTCTACCGCAATAACAACGTGGTGAGCTCGATCTATGGCCGCAGCCTGATCAACCAGTCTGTCATCGCGATCCTCAAAGCCCACCGCTTTGCTCGCCACCGTTCTTCCGACGACAGCGAACTCTCCGTCCACGAAACATTCCCTCTGCTCAAGGCCATGAGCGAGCTCAAGCTCGGCGCGGCTTCGGTGGACCTGGGCAAGTTGGCGTTCAAATTCCGCAACGAAGGCAATGGCCGCAGCGCCGAGCAGTTCGTGCGTGAAGAGATGGCTGATGTGGTTGGCCAGCAGAACGTTTCGGCTCGCAAAGGCACTGACGTGGTCCTGTACGGCTTCGGTCGTATCGGCCGTCTGCTGGCGCGCATCCTGATCGAAAAAACCGGTGGCGGCGACGGCCTGCGCCTGCGGGCCATCGTGGTGCGCAAGGGCGCCGAGAACGACCTGACCAAGCGTGCCAGCCTGCTGCGTCGCGATTCGGTCCATGGTTCGTTCAACGGCACCATCACCATCGACGAAGAAAACAACACCATCACCGCCAACGGCAACCTGATCCAGGTGATCTACGCGAAGAACCCGACCGAGGTGGACTACACCCAGTACGGGATCAAGGATGCGCTGCTGGTGGACAACACTGGTGTATGGCGTGACGCCGACGGCCTGGGCCAGCACCTGGCCTGCCCGGGTGTCGACCGCGTTGTCCTGACCGCGCCTGGCAAGGGCAAGCTGAAGAACATCGTTCACGGCATCAACCACGGCGAAATCACCGCTGACGACAAGATCGTCTCCGCCGCCTCTTGCACCACCAACGCCATCGTGCCGGTGCTCAAGGCTGTGAACGACAAGTTCGGCATCGTCAACGGGCACGTTGAGACAGTTCACTCGTACACCAACGACCAGAACCTGATCGACAACTTCCACAAGGGCGATCGCCGTGGCCGCAGCGCCGCGCTGAACATGGTCATCACCGAGACCGGTGCCGCCACCGCCGCCGCCAAGGCTCTGCCTGAACTGGCCGGCAAGCTGACCGGCAACGCGATCCGCGTGCCAACGCCGAACGTGTCGATGGCCATTCTCAACCTGAACCTTGAGAAAGCCGCCACCCGTGAAGAGATGAACGAGTACCTGCGCTACATGGCGCTGCACTCCGAGCTGCATAAGCAGATCGACTTCGTCAATTCCCAGGAAGTGGTGTCCACCGACTTCGTGGGCTCGCGCCACGCCGGTGTCGTGGATGCTGAAGCCACCATCAGCCAAGACAACCGCGTTGTCCTGTACGTCTGGTACGACAACGAATTCGGTTACAGCTGCCAGGTGGTTCGCGTGATGGAAGACATGGCCGGTGTAAACCCGCCTGCGTTCCCGCGCTAAGCTTTAGCCGCAGATGAAAACGCCCCGACTTGTCGGGGCGTTTTTTTTGTCTGGGTTTTGTGTTGCTTGGTCTGGCCTCATCGCGAGCAAGCTCGCTCCCACAGTTGACCGAGTTGCTGCTGATGTATGCGGTCCAATGTGGGAGCGAGCTTGCTCGCGATAGCGATCGATCAGGCGCCGCCGACCACCGAGGCCTGCGCCGTCCGCAGTTCATGCCGATTGCCCTTGAACAACACCAGGGTCGCAATCAACCCCAGCACCGCCGCACCACTGAGCCAGATCCCTGGCGCTGCCTTGTTATCCAGCACATGAATCAGATAAGTACAGGCCGCCGGGGTGAACCCGCCGAACGTCGCTGTCGCCAGACTGTAGGCCAGGGAAAAACCGGTGGTGCGCACCTCGACCGGCATGATTTCCGTCAAGGCCACCACCATGGCACCGTTGTACGATCCATACAGGAACGACAACCACAGCTCGACGATCAGCAAATGGCTGAAGCTGGGGTTCGCCACCAGCCAGGACAGCGCCGGATAAGCGGTCAGGATCGCCAGGATCGTCGCACCGAGCAGCAGGGGTTTGCGTCCGATCTTGTCGGAAAACGCCCCCATCACAGGCAGCCAGAAAAAATTCGACAAGCCGATGCACACCGTGACCAGCAACGCATCCAGGTCCGACAGGTTCAACTCGGCCTTGCCGAAGGTCGGTGTGTAGGCGGTGATCAGGTAGAACGACACGGTGGTCATCACCACCAGCGCCATACCGGCCAGGACAATTCCGAAGTTCTGACCGATGGAACGGACAATTTCCGACAGACTGGGACGATGTTTTCGCGCTTGGAACTCAGGTGTTTCTTCCAGCGAGCGACGGATCATGAAGATGGCCGGGACAATCATGCAGCCCACCAGGAACGGTACGCGCCAGCCCCAGTCGCCCATCTCCTGGGGGCTCAGCCAGTGATTGAGACCGACCCCCAGCAGGCCGGCAAACACCACGGCCGCTTGTTGGCTGGCGGATTGCCAACTGACAAAGAAACCCTTGCGCCCCGGCGTGGAAATTTCCGCCAGGTAAACCGACACGCCGCCCAGTTCCACGCCAGCGGAGAAGCCTTGCAGCAATCGGCCCAGCAGTACCAGCAAGGGTGCCGCCACGCCGAGGACGGCGTAGCCTGGCACGCAGGCGATCAGTATGGTGCCCATGGCCATCAGCGCCAGGGTGATGATCAAGCCTTTGCGGCGGCCGTGGCGGTCGATGTAGGCGCCGAGAAAAATCGCCCCCAGGGGACGCATCAGGAACCCGGCACCGAACGTGGCCAGGGACAGCATCAGCGAGGCGAACGCGCTGTCGGCGGGGAAGAACGTCTTGGCGATGGCCGTGGCGTAGAAGCCATAGACCATGAAGTCGAACATCTCCAGGAAGTTGCCGCTGACAACGCGAAAAATCGCCTTGCCGTTGCTCGTATTGGAAGACATGGATAGGTACTCACTCTGGCAAATCTTGTATGAAGTGCGCTGCACTCCTGTGGGAGCCTTGTAGAAACCTTGGAACCTTGGAACCTTGGAACCTTGGAATCTTGGAATCTTGGAATCTGGGAGTCTGTGGGAGCAAAGCTTGCTCGCGATTAACGATGACGCGGTCTTGCAGCTAAACCGTGTCGCCTGCATCGCGAGCAAGCTTTGCTCCCACAGACTCCCATGGCTCCCCCAGTACCTCCATGGCCCCACAGGACTCCGTTGGCTCCCACAGGTTTTTTTGCGTGCGCTGGCGCTCATAATGGCCGGCGCGGTTTTGAGGGGAGATGAAGATTTGTTAACTGGACGATGGGTTGGGCTTGTGATGCTGGCTGGTGTGTTATCCGGTTGTGGCAGCGGCGACAGCCTGGAACGTTTCGACGGTCCGACCATGGGCAGTCATTATTCCATTCAGTACGTCAGGCATACCGCCGGGCCCGATCCGAAAACGGTGCAGGCCGAGGTGGAAAACATCCTTGCCGAAGTGGATCGGCAATTCTCGACCTATCGCAGTGACTCGAACATTGAGCGTTTCAATGCGTTGCCGGCCAACAGCTGTCAGCCCATGCCTGGCCCGGTCCTGGAATTGATTCGGGTGGGCGAGCAGTTGTCGGCCCAAAGCGATGGCTCCTTTGACCTGACGGTGGAGCCGCTGCTGAACCTGTGGGGCTTCGGTCCCCAGTCCCGAGCCGAGAAAGTACCGACTGCAGAAGCTCTGACCCTGGTGCGCCAGCGCGTCGGGCATGGTCATCTGCGTATCGACGACGACCGGTTGTGCAAGGATGCCGCAGTGGAGGTCGACTTCAACAGTATTGCCGCGGGTTACGCCGTTGATCGGATCGCCGCCCGGCTCCAGGCCCTGGGCATCGACAGTTACCTGGCCGAAGCCACCGGCGAACTCAAGGCCGTCGGGCGCAAACCCGATGGTTCGGCCTGGCGCATTGCCCTGGAGGAGCCACGGGATGACCGGCAAGTGGCCGAGCGTGTCATCGAGGTCAATGGCTACGGGGTTTCGACGTCCGGTGATTACCGTCGTTATTTCGAGCAGGACGGCGTGCGTTATTCCCACGCCTTCGATGCGCGCACCGGTGCGCCGGTCCTACACAACCTGGCGTCAGTCACGGTGATTCATCCTTCGGCGTTGATGGCCGATGGACTGTCGACGCTGTTGCTGATTCTCGGGCCTGAACGGGGTTGGGACTATGCCCAGAAACAGGGCATCGGGGTATTTTTCGTGTTGCGCGATGGCAATCGTTTTGTCTCCCGTACCAACGATGCGTTTGAACGGATCAGTGGTGGAAAAACCCAATGATGATAGCGCTCTGAAAGGTTACCTGTGGCGAAATAGCGCAGGCAAAACTAGCCTACGACGCGACCAAGGGGTAATGTGCGCGGCGTTGACGCTTCTATAGACTGTGGCCGGGCTCGTGAACCGGCCCCAAATTGTTCCTTCATGCCGCAGGCCGGCATGATTTAGCCGTTGGTGCCAAGTGAGGCGCCACGGCCTGTTCTGAGGAGTACGCATGGCTGTCTACAACTACGACGTGGTGGTACTGGGTTCCGGCCCGGCGGGTGAAGGCGCGGCAATGAACGCGGCCAAGGCAGGGCGCAAGGTGGCGATGGTCGACAGCCGTCGGCAGGTCGGCGGCAACTGCACCCACTTGGGTACCATCCCGTCCAAGGCCTTGCGTCACTCGGTCCGGCAGATCATGCAGTTCAACACCAACCCGATGTTCCGGGCCATCGGCGAGCCGCGCTGGTTCTCCTTCCCGGACGTGCTCAAGAGCGCCGAGAAGGTCATCTCCAAGCAAGTGGCCTCGCGCACCGGCTACTACGCCCGCAACCGTGTGGACGTGTTCTTCGGTACGGGCAGCTTTGCCGACGAGCAGACGGTCGAAGTGGTCTGCGGCAATGGCGTGGTCGAGAAGCTGGTGGCCAAGCACATCATCATCGCCACCGGTTCGCGCCCGTATCGCCCGGCCGACATCGATTTCAACCATGCGCGCATCTACGATAGCGACACCATCCTGAGCCTGGGTCACACCCCGCGTAAGCTCATCGTCTACGGCGCTGGGGTGATCGGTTGCGAATACGCCTCGATCTTCAGCGGCCTGGGTGTGCTGGTGGAACTGGTGGACAACCGCGGCCAGTTGCTGAGCTTCCTGGACTCGGAAATCTCCCAGGCCCTGAGCTATCACTTCAGCAACAACAACATCACCGTGCGCCACAACGAAGACTACGACCGCGTCGAAGGTGTCGACAATGGCGTGATCCTGCACCTCAAATCCGGCAAGAAGATCAAGGCCGACGCCTTGCTCTGGTGCAACGGCCGTACCGGCAACACTGACACCCTGGGCCTGGAAAACATCGGCGTGAAGGTCAACAGCCGCGGCCAGATCGAAGTCGACGAGAACTACCGCACCTGCGTGCCGAACATCTACGGTGCCGGTGACGTGATCGGCTGGCCGAGCCTGGCCAGTGCCGCCCACGACCAGGGCCGTTCGGCCGCCGGCAGCATTGTCGACAACGGCAGCTGGCGCTTCGTCAACGACGTGCCGACCGGTATCTACACCATTCCGGAGATCAGCTCGATCGGCAAGAACGAGCAGGAGCTGACCCAGGCCAAGGTGCCGTACGAAGTGGGCAAGGCCTTCTTCAAGAGCATGGCGCGGGCGCAGATCGCCGGCGAGCCGCAAGGCATGCTGAAGATCCTGTTCCACCGCGAGACCCTGGAAGTGCTGGGCGTGCACTGCTTCGGCTACCAGGCGTCGGAGATCGTGCACATCGGCCAGGCGATCATGAACCAGCCGGGCGAACTGAACACGTTGAAGTACTTCGTCAACACCACGTTCAACTACCCGACCATGGCCGAAGCCTATCGGGTAGCCGCCTACGACGGCCTCAACCGGCTTTTTTGAGCGGCTCCGGCCGGTGGCCTGAGCCGGCCGGGGAGACCGATTTCAGCAGTTCTCGAGCGTGGCAGTGGCCAAACCGGGAAAGTCTGTAATCAGGCTGTCAGCGCCAAAGTCGGCGAGCCTGCGCATCAGCGCGGGCTCGTTGACGGTCCACACCGACACATGCAACCCCTGGCGCTGGGCCTTGACCAGGCGTTCCGGCGTGCACAGGGTCCAGTTCAGCGCCAGAATCTCGCAGCCGTAACTCTGGGCGACCTTCAACGGGTCGAGCCAGGCGTATTCGGCCACCAGTCCGCGGGAGATGTCCGGGGTCAGGTCCAGGGCCGCCTTGAGCACTTCCCGGGAACTGGACGTGATGGTGATCTTGTCCAGCAGCCCGAAACGCTGGGCCATTTCACGGATGCCCAGCACCGTGGCCGCGGCGCGGGTGCGCGAGGCGCTCTTGACCTCCAGTTGCCAATGCTCGAAGTCACACTTCTCGAACAGCTCCTCCAGGCGTGGGATCGGGCACGGCTTGATCCAACCCGGGCCACCCTTGCGCGCATCGTAGGTCACCAGCTCGGCGGCGGAATGTTCCACCACCTTGCCGCGACGGTCCGTGGTGCGCTTGAGGGTCGGATCGTGGATCACCATCAACTCGCCATCCATCGAAAGATGCAGGTCCAGCTCGCAACGGCGTACGCCGTGCTTGAGGCACTCCTGAAAACCGGTCAGGGTGTTTTCCGGTGCTTCGCCCTTGGCGCCGCGGTGGCCATAAATGAGGGTCACGGTTCTTCCTTATTGATACCTGATTCGTTCAGTTCCCGGGCCAGGCGCCGTTCTTGCGCCTGTTTCTGCAGGATGTAGCGGGCCAGCAACTGGCGCTGGGCGTCGGTCGGGCGTTCGAACTCGGTGCCCACGTCGTAGCCGTCGCCCTTGGGGTCGCAGTGGGTCACCCGCGCCCGCAGCAACAAGCCGAGGGCCTGGGGCATCAGCACCAGCTTGATCGACAAGTGGGTGCCGACGGCGATCGGCGTGGGGTATTGGAAGTCGATGCCGCCTTCGGAAATGATCACCGGCTGCGGTTCGCCGATTTCGCCGAGCACCGTCAGGGCAATGACCTGGCTGAGCAGGTCGATGCGTTTGTTCATCGCCTTGAGGTACGCCGCGATACTGCGTTCGCGCTCACTGATCTGGCGCAACAGGTGCTGTGACTCGAATTCGCTCAGGTGCAGTTCGCTGAGCAGATTGAACAATGGAGAAGCATCCTGCAACACTTCCTGGCCAGCAGCTTCAGGAATGGACAGGGGCCGAATTTCCAGTGCGATCGTGTCCTCGATACGGTAGTATTCGCGGCGATCTTCTTCATCTAATGTCGACATGGCGAACCCATGGTAGCGGCGGTGGTCTGAGTGTAAAGCTGGTTTGTGACCCCCGCCACAAGGACGTTCCTTTTCCCTCCGAACAAGCCCCGACATGTTCAGACCTCTCTTCGTATTTATCGGCACGCGTTATACCCGTGCAAAGCGTCGCAATCATTTCGTATCGTTCATTTCCCTGACGTCCATCATCGGACTGGCCCTTGGTGTGGTCGTGATGATCGTCGTGCTCTCGGTGATGAACGGCTTCGACCATGAGATGCGCACCCGTGTGCTGGGCATGGTGCCCCACGCGACCCTCGAAACCGGCGAAGCCATCAGCGATTGGCCGAGCCTGGCCGCCAAGGTCAAGCAGAACCCGCAGGTGCTGGCCGTGGCGCCATTCATCCAGATGCAGGGGTTGCTGACCAACGACGGCAAGGTGTCCAAGGTGCTGCTCAATGGCATCGACCCCGGGCTCGAGCGGCAGGTATCGATCATCGATAACTTCATGCAGCAGGGCAAACTCGACGACTTGGCGCCCGGCAGCTTCGGCATCGTTATCGGCGACAAGGCCGCGGCCAAGCTCGGCGTTGCCATCGGCGACAAGCTGACCTTCGTCGCCCCGGAGGTCACCGTGACCCCGGGCGGCATGTTCCCTCGCATGAAACGCTTTACCGTGGTCGGCATTTTCCATGTCGGCGCTGGCGAGCTGGACGGCTACCTGGGTGTCACCAACCTCCAGGACCTGGCTCGCCTGCACCGCTGGAAACCGGATCAGGTCCAGGGCCTGCGCCTGAAGTTCGACGACCTGTTCCAGGCCCCGCGTGTGGCCTGGACCATCGCCCAGCAGCTCGGCGAAGACCGTTACTACGCCCGGGACTGGACCCGCACCCACGGCAACCTGTACCAGGCGATCCGCATGGAAAAAGCCATGATCGGCCTGCTGCTGTTACTGATCGTCGCCGTGGCGGCGTTCAACATCATTTCCACGCTGGTGATGGTGGTGAACGACAAGAAGGGCGACATCGCTATCCTGCGCACCCTCGGTGCCACGCCGGGGCAGATCATGCGGATCTTCATGGTCCAGGGCACGGTCATTGGCGTGATCGGCACGTTCGTGGGGGCCTTGGTCGGGATGTTCGCCGCACTGAATGTCAGTGCCGCGATCGCCGCCCTCGAAGGCCTGATCGGGCACAAGTTTCTCAACGCCGACGTGTACTTCATCGACTACCTGCCATCGCAGTTGCAGGCCGATGACGTGTTGATGGTCTGCGGCGCTGCGTTGGTCCTGAGTTTCCTCGCCACCCTGTATCCTGCCTGGCGTGCCGCGCGCACCCAGCCTGCGGAGGCGTTACGTTATGAGTGAGTCGGGCATGAGTGAAAAAGCAATCTTGAGCTGCCGCAACCTGGGCAAATCCTACGAGGAAGGCCCGGAGTCGGTGGTGGTGTTGTCGGGCCTGCAACTGGAATTGCACCCTGGCGAGCGCGTGGCGATTGTCGGCACCTCCGGGTCGGGCAAGAGCACCTTGCTCAACCTGCTGGGTGGCCTGGATACGCCGACCGCCGGCAGTGTCTGGCTGGCCGGCGAAGAACTGTCGGCACTGAACGAAAAGGCCCGTGGCCTGCTGCGTAACCGTTCCCTGGGCTTCGTCTACCAGTTCCACCATTTGCTGCCCGAGTTCACCGCGCTGGAAAACGTCTGCATGCCGCTGTTGATCGGTCGCACGGCGATTCCTGAAGCCCGTCAGCGCGCCACGGCATTGCTGGAGCGGGTAGGGCTGGGCCATCGCCTGGAACACAAGCCGGCCGAACTGTCCGGTGGCGAACGCCAGCGCGTAGCGATTGCCCGGGCCCTGGTCAACAAGCCTGGCCTGGTGATGCTCGATGAGCCGACCGGCAACCTTGATTCCCACACCGCCCAAGGTATCCAGGACTTGATGCTGGAGCTCAGCACTTCGATGCGCACGGCGTTCCTGGTGGTGACTCACGACATGAACCTGGCCCGGCAGATGGACCGCGTCCTGCATTTGCAGGAAGGTTGCCTGACGCCCATCTGACCGACAGAAACCCGGCACTTGAAACCCGTGCCGGGTCTTTTATTTTTATACGGTGCCCCGCGAATGTTCAGACCGTTATCGATCTTTATCGGCACGCGCTATACCCGCGCCAAGCGCCGCAATCGCTTTGTTTCGTTCATCTCCATGACCTCGATGATCGGCCTCGCCCTGGGTGTGCTGGCGATGATCGTGGTGTTGTCGGTGATGAACGGCTTCCAGCGCGAAATGAGCTCGCGCATCCTCGGCATGGTGCCCCACGCCACCATCGTCGGCGTCAACCCGATCGATGACTGGCAGCCGGTGGCCGCCGCGGCGCTGAAGAATCCCGAAGTCACCGCTGCGGTGCCGTTTACTGAGATGGAAGGCATGCTGAGCCATAAAGGTTCGATGCAGCCGATCCAGATCAGCGGCATCGATCCGGCCCAGGAAGGCAAGGTGTCCATCGTTGCCCAGCATATCGTCCAGGGGCGCCTCGACGCCTTGAAACCGGGCGAGTTTGGCGTGGTCATCGGCGAAATCACTGCCCGGCGTTTCCGTTTGAATGTCGGTGACAAACTGACGTTGATCGTGCCGGAAGTCAGCACCGCGCCGGGCGGCATCACCCCGCGGATGCAGCGCTTGAACGTCGTGGGTGTGTTCAAGGTCGGTGCCGAGCTGGACGGCTCCATGGCCCTGATCCACTTGGCCGACGCCGCGCAGATGCAGCATTGGCAGCCGAACCAGGTGCAAAGCGTGCGCCTGGCGGTGAAAGACTTGTACGCGGCGCCGAAGGTCTCCGGTGACATCGCCACCGGTCTTGGCGCGGATTACAAGGCTGACGACTGGACCCATACCCAGGGCAGCCTGTTCAGCGCCATGAAAATGGAAAAAACCATGATTGGCTTGCTGTTGCTGATGATCGTCGCGGTGGCGGCGTTCAACATCATCGCCACGCTGATCATGGTGGTGAACGACAAGGGCGCGGACATCGCGATCCTGCGCACCATCGGCGCCACGCCAAGGCAGATCATGGCGATCTTCATGGTTCAGGGAACGGTGATCGGTGTCGTCGGCACGCTCATTGGCGGCGTGCTGGGGGTGATCGCGGCGTTGAACGTCAGTGCGCTGGTGGGCTGGCTGGAACGGGTCAGCGGCCAGCACATCTTCAGTTCCGATGTGTACTTCGTCAGCAACCTGCCGTCGGAGCTGCAGCGTGGCGACGTGGTGCTGATCTGCTCGGCCGGGTTCATCCTGAGCTTCCTCGCCACCGTGTACCCGGCGTGGCGTGCGGCGAAGATCGAGCCGGCGCAGGCGTTGCGGTATTCCTGATACGGCACAGACCTCTGTGGCAGAGGGGGCTTGCTGAAGACTGCTTGTGGCGAGGGGATTTAGCGAAATGTCTGTGGGAGCAAGGCTTGCCCGCGATGCAGACGACGCGGTCTGCGGGAAAACAAGGCGCCTGTATCGCGGGCAAGCCTTGCTCCCACAGATAAGTCTCTTCGTCACAGGGATTTGCGTCGGGCTTAATTAGCCTTCGGCAATTCGATCAGGAACCGCGTCCAGCCATCGGCCGACTCGCAACGAATCTGCCCGCCATGGGCGCGGATGATCGAGCGGGTGATGGCCAGTCCAAGCCCCGCGTGTTCGCTGCTGCCTTCCTGGCGGGCCGGGTCGGCGCGGTAGAAACGGTCGAACAGGCGCGGCAGCAAGTCCGCTGGAATCCCTTCGCCACTGTTTTCCACACTTACGCTCACCCCTTGAGCCCCATCGACCATTCGCACCCGAACTTCGCCGCCAATGGGGGTGAAGCGCAGGGCGTTGTCCAGCAGGTTGGAAAGGGCCCGGCGCAACATGTTGCGGTCACCCTCGATACGGCTTTCGCCCTCGCGGCTCAGGCGCACATTGGCGTCTTCGGCCAGGGGGGCGAAAAAATCCAGCAGCACGTCCACTTCCTCGGCCAATTGCAGCGGTTCGCGATTGAGCGCCAGCAGGCCATGGTCGGCCTTGGCCAGGTACAGCATGTCGTTGACCAGTTGCGCCATCCATTGCAGTTCTTCAAGGTTACTGTGCAACGCCTCGCGGTAATCCTCCAGGGAGCGTTCGCGGGTGAGGGTGACCTGGGTGTGGGTCAGCAGGTTCGACAGCGGCGTGCGCAACTCATGGGCGATGTCGGCAGAGAACGCCGAGAGCCGCTGAAAGGCATCGTCGAGGCGTCCGAGCATGGCGTTGATGCTGTGGGCCAATTCCGCCAATTCCGCAGGCATTTGTTCTTCAGGCAGCCGGGCATTGAGGGAACGAGCCGAGACGTTGCCGGCGATGGCGCCCATGCGTCGCAACGGCCGCAAGGCCCGCCGGGCGGCCCAGGCCCCCAGTAGCGCGGTGGCCAGGGCCGAGAGACCGACGGTCAGCCAGATCAGCCGTTGCATCCGTTGCAGGAAGTGCTGGTGATGGGTGATGTCCAGCAACAGGGTCAACTGCGGCGAATCGGCTCGGCCTGGGTACAGCGGCGCATTCAACACTCGGTAGTCGTTGTCGGCATCGCTGAGGGTCGACAGGCCAGGACGCTCCGGCAATTGAGGCGGAATCCGGATCGAACTGTCGTACCAACGCACGCCGTCGCTGCCCTTGATGCGCAACGCCAGGTCGGCCTGACGGCTCAGTTCATCTTCCAGTCGGCGCTGGGTCTGCTCGGCGTCGAGGTCTTGCAGGGCTCGGCGCAGGCCGATCAGCTTGCCTTCGAGCAGTTGCTGGTCCAGTTCGATGAAATGCGCTTCGCTGCCACGGCTGAACAAGACCCCGGCGAACAAGGACACTACCGCGGTGCAGGCGGCGAACAGCAGCGCCAGGCGGCTGCTCAGCGACCACCGGCCCCTCACAGGCTGTGCTCTTCAAGCACGTAGCCCATACCCCGCACGGTGTGGATGAGCTTATTGGGGAACTCATCGTCGATCTTGATGCGCAATCGCCGGATGGCGACTTCAATGACGTTGGTGTCGCTGTCGAAGTTCATGTCCCAGACCTGGGAGGCGATCAGCGACTTGGGCAGCACTTCACCCTGGCGGCGCAAGAGCATTTCCAGCAAGGCGAACTCCTTGGCGGTGAGGTCGATGCGCCGACCGCTGCGTTCGACACGGCGGCGGATCAGGTCCAGGCGCAAGTCGGCCAGTTGCAGACTGGTTTCCTGGTGCGTCGAACTGCCTCGGCGCAACAGGCTGCGCACCCGCGCCAGCAACTCGGAAAAGGCAAAGGGCTTGACCAGATAATCATCGGCGCCCAGCTCCAGACCGTGGACCCGATCCTGTACCGCGTCCCGCGCGGTGAGGAACAGCACCGGAGTATCCAGCCCGGCCCCGCGGACGGCTTGCAGGATCTGCCAGCCATCACGACCGGGCAACATCACGTCGAGGATCAGCAAGGCGTATTCACCGCTCAAGGCCAGTTGCTGGCCGGTGACGCCGTCGGCCACCAGGTCGGCGTTGAACCCGGCTTCGCCCAGGCCTTGGCGCAAGTATTGGCCGGTTTTGGTTTGGTCTTCGACGATCAGCAGTTTCATGGGCGGCTCAAGGCAGGTTGGGACGAGGGCGTTATACCGTGGCAGGCGGGCTCGTGGCACAACCTGACAAAGTTGTAATCGAGCTGTCAGCCGACTGGCAGGCCTGCAACGATAGAGTTTCCCACACGTTGAATCTGATTGGAGTATGGACATGTTGATGGGGAACCGCCTGATCCTGGCTGCTTGCGCGCTGGCTTTCAGTGCGCCGTTGTGGGCGTCGCCGGGCCATTTCGATTTTGGTCAGCCAGCGCTGGCGGCCAAGGCCAGTCGTAGCATTGAGGTGGTAATGGGGGACATGACGTTCGCTCCCGGAGCCCTTGATATCAAGGCCGGCGAGACGGTTCGGTTCGTGCTGATCAACAAGGGCCGGTTGCTCCACGAATTCAACCTGGGCAACGCGGCCATGCACGCCGACCATCAACAGGAAATGCTCAAGATGCAGCAGAGCGGCCAGTTGCTGCCAACCGCGATGAAGCCGGGTATGGATCATGCCGCCATGGGCCACGACCAGGCGAGCATGCGCCACGATGATCCCAACAGCGTGTTGGTGGAGCCGGGCAAGACCGCCGAGCTGACCTGGACCTTCAGCCAGGCCACGCGCCTGGAGTTTGCCTGCAATATTCCCGGCCACTACCAGGCCGGGATGAAGGGCGACCTGACAGTCAGTCAGTAAGCACTCAAAGGCTGCGGCAAAGGCTGGTAGAATCCGCTGATTATTCAGTCAGGTTTCCGTCATGCATCCCGCAGCCGAACATTCGCCGCTGGGCAAATCCAGCGAATACATCGCCACGTACACGCCGTCACTGCTGTTCCCGATCCCGCGCACCGCGAAATGGGCGGAACTGGGCCTGACGGCCGAGACCCTGCCATACAAGGGTGTGGATTTCTGGAACTGTTTCGAGCTGTCGTGGCTGTTGCCCTCCGGCAAGCCGGTGGTGGCCATCGGTGAATTCGCGATCCCGGCGGATTCGCCGAACATCATCGAATCCAAATCCTTCAAGCTGTACCTCAACTCCTTGAACCAGACCCCGTTCGCCGATACCGCGAGTTTGGAAGCTACCCTGCGCCAGGACCTGTCGGCGGCGGCCGGCAAGACGGTGGGTGTGCGGATCCGCAGCCTCAAGGACGTGGAGCGTGAAGGCATCGTGGCATTGCCCGGTACCTGCATCGACGACCTGGACATCAGCGTCGACTCCTACGCGCATCCGCGCCCAGAGCTGCTGCGCTGCGATGCTTCGCGCATCGTCGAGCAAAGCCTGCACAGCCACTTGCTCAAGTCCAATTGCCCGGTGACCAGCCAGCCAGACTGGGGCAGCGTGGCGGTGGAATATCGTGGCGCGGCCTTGGACCCGGCCAGCCTGCTGGCCTACATCGTCAGCTTCCGTCAGCATTCGGATTTCCATGAACAATGCGTGGAGCGGATCTTTCTTGACCTGCAGCGGTTGCTCAAACCGGAAAAGTTGACGGTGTATGCGCGGTATGTGCGCCGTGGTGGGCTGGACATCAACCCGTATCGCAGTACCGAAGATGTTCAACTGCCGAACCAGCGCCTGGTCCGCCAGTAATAACCTCTGTGGGAGCGGGTACTTGTGGGAGCGAGCTTGCTCGCGATGAGGGCAGCACATCCAACATTGAGGTTGGCTGACACACTGCTATCGCGAGCAAGCCCGCTCCCACAGGGGATTGCATTGCAGGTCACGTGAAACTAAAAAGCCCCGCTAGCAATAGCAGGGCTTTTTGCATTCGAAGGGTTCAGATCCCCATGTTGCCCAAGGCCAACACGATGTTGCGCAAGGTCCCGGCCAGCGTCGGGTGTTCCACCTCGAAACGTTCGACAGCCAGGTTCACATTGTCGGCGAGGTTGTTGTCCGGTGTTTTGGTTTCCAGCGCGAGCTCAAATTCGATCTTTTGCATCAGCGCGTGCAGGTCCTCGCGCTCGCCTTCGGTAAGCGGTGGATTCTGTTCCAATTGCTCGCGCAGTGTATTGAGCTGTTCTTGCAATTCGCGGGCAGGCATTGGCGTACTCCCTTTATTGATAGGCACACCATGGACCGCGACGCTGCGTCAAAAGTCCATGGCCTGTCTTAAGAGTAATCCACACTCACGTGCCCTGCATGATCCCGGTCAGGGCTTCTCGCCTTTAATGCGACGCAGGCAGATATCAGCCAGGCAAGTGTCGAGTTCGCCCAGGTGATCGATCACTGAATGCACCCCCAGGCCGAACAACTGCACAGTGGCCTTGGCGCGTTTGTTTTCCCGCTCTTGTTGGCTCAATGCCTGCCACTCGGCGGGCGCCAGGCCACACAAAGAGCCGCAGGAAGCTAGTCCGATCGTCCACAACCCTGCGTTGAGTCCTGACTGCAACAACCGTGGTTCGCCGCTGACCAACACGCAGCCGTCCAACTGTTGGACGTTCAGCGCCATCAGCGCTTGCCAGCAGGCATGCGGCGCCGGCCATGGATAATTTGTTGCAGGAAGTTGCGGCGCTTTGATGGACGTGGGCAATGAGGCCGCCAGGCTATGGCTGATGGCAGGAGGCAACTCGTCGAGCCAGGCGCAGGGGATATTCAGGTGTTGCAAGCGGTGCAGGCTTTCCAGGGCGCCGGGTGTCGGGTGGGCGTGATCCGCTGGCGCTGCCCCTGGCTGGCGAATGCGTGCGCCGAAATCCACCAGGCATCCGCTGAGGCCAAACAGTACGGCGGTCAGGCTGGGGGCGGGGAGGGGCAGGGCTTCGGCGCGGGGCATGGGAACGTCCTTGAAATAACCAGCAGCCTAATGGGCTGCGATGACAGTCCGGTGACAGTGAGATGAAGGGGGGCAGTCGCGGAAAAGTCCTACGGCCTGCGTGTTTTTCGGTGCTGCCTATCCACGCGTTCCGTCTTATACTAGCCAGCTTACCGCCTGGGCTCGGCGCCCTTGCCTGAATAATCCAAGGAGTTTTCCCCTATGCGCTGGAGCCATCGTCTAGCTCAGCTGTGTCTTTCCGCTTGTGTCCTGCTGGTTCCGTTCGCCACCCAGGCCGCGACGGAAGAAGATCCTTGGGAAAGCATCAACCGTCCAATCTTCACCTTCAACGACACCCTCGATACCTATGCGCTCAAGCCACTGGCCCAGGGTTATCAATACGTGACGCCGCAGTTCCTCGAGGACGGCATCCACAATATGTTCCGTAACATCGGCGACGTCGGCAACCTGGCCAACAACGTGCTGCAGGCCAAGCCGGCCGCCGCCGGGGTCGACACCGCCCGGTTGATCTTCAACACCACCTTCGGCCTGCTGGGCTTCTTTGACGTGGGCACCCAGATGGGCCTGCAGCGCAGCGATGAAGATTTCGGCCAGACCCTGGGTTACTGGGGCCTGGGCAGTGGTCCGTATGTGATGCTGCCGCTGCTGGGGCCAAGCACCCTGCGTGACGCGCCGGCCAAGCTGGTCGATGACTACACGGCGCCGTACCGTTATATCGATAACGTCTCGGTGCGTAACTCCATTCGCGGCCTGAATGTCGTCGACACCCGCGCCAGCCTGCTGTCGGCCGAGAAGATGGTGAGCGGCGACAAATACGTTTTCATTCGCAATGCCTACCTGCAAAACCGCGAATTCAAGGTCAAGGATGGCCAGGTCGAAGACGATTTTTAATCTCGACCTGTAAAACACAGAAGGCGGCCAAAAGGCCGCCTTCTGTGTTTTGAGGCCGTGCTTGAGCGGGTTTGATCCTTCCATTGAGTTACGCTTCGCTCGGTTCTTATAACTCTCTGTGCTTTGACAAATAAAGACGGCAAGCGGCTATCTGCATGAGCTTGAAACGCCCGGCGGATGGGAGTACCGTCTGCGCCTTAGAAGGGCACCTCTGATGTAACGGCGTGTAGGGCAAAGGCCTGAAACCGGTACGACAGAGAGGCTAGAAAGCGAATCCAGTAGTGCGTGCCAGGCCCGACCGCCCAGCCCGCTACGCCAACCTAATTCTGGCGCCGTTTGCCCACATGCCAAAAACCAGTGCCACGCTGCTGATAATCGATGATGACGAAGTGGTGCGAGCCAGTCTCGCAGCCTACTTGGAAGACAGTGGTTTCAGCGTCCTGCAGGCCAGCAATGGCCAACAGGGTCTTCAGGTATTCGAGCAAGACAAGCCCGACTTGGTCATCTGCGACCTGCGCATGCCGCAGATGGGCGGACTCGAACTCATTCGCCAGGTCACCGAGATTTCCTCGCAGACCCCGGTGATCGTGGTGTCGGGCGCGGGCGTGATGAACGATGCGGTCGAGGCATTGCGCCTGGGTGCGGCGGATTACCTGATCAAGCCCCTTGAAGACCTCGCGGTGCTCGAGCACTCGGTGCGCCGGGCCTTGGACCGTTCGCGCCTGTTGGTGGAAAACCAGCGCTACCGCGAGAAGCTGGAAACCGCCAACCGCGAGCTGGAAGCCAGCCTGAACCTGTTGCAGGAAGATCAGAACGCCGGGCGCCAGGTGCAGATGAACATGCTGCCGGTCAGCCCCTGGACAGTCGACGATTTCCGTTTTGCCCACCAGATCATCCCGTCGTTGTACCTGTCGGGCGATTTCGTGGACTATTTCCGCGTTGATGAGCGGCGAGTGGCGTTCTACCTGGCGGACGTTTCCGGCCATGGTGCGTCCTCGGCCTTCGTGACGGTGCTGTTGAAGTTCATGACCACGCGGCTGTTGTTCGAATCCAAGCGCAACGGCACGCTGCCAGAGTTCAAGCCATCAGAAGTCCTTGGGCATATCAACCGAGGCCTGATCAGTTGTAAGCTGGGCAAACACGTCACAATGGTCGGTGGAGTCATCGACGAGGAGACTGGTTTGTTGACCTATAGCATCGGCGGTCACCTGCCGTTGCCTGTGTTGTATACGCCAGACAGTGTTCGTTATCTGGAAGGGCGTGGTTTGCCGGTGGGCCTGTTCAACGAGGCCACCTATGAAGATCACGTACTGGAATTGCCGCCGACCTTCAGCCTGACGCTGATGTCTGATGGCATTTTGGACCTTTTGACAGAACCTACACTCAAAGAGAAAGAAGCGGCCTTGCCTGAACGGGTGAGCGCAGCGGGCGGCAGCCTGGAAGGCTTGCGTCAAG
Source organism: Pseudomonas sp. H3_A02 (assembly GCF_054671965.1). NCBI lineage: Bacteria > Pseudomonadati > Pseudomonadota > Gammaproteobacteria > Pseudomonadales > Pseudomonadaceae > Pseudomonas > Pseudomonas sp. H3_A02. The sequence goes on along the minus strand of NZ_CP162807.1, from coordinate 5,623,057 downwards.
TGTTTGGATTAGCCACGCTCGGGGAGATGCCGGATGATATCGCCCTGTTAGTGTTGAGCAGGAACCTTTGATGAGTACCGGTAGAATCCAGTTCGCCGAGCAGGACGGCACCTTCGTCCTGAAGTTTGTCGGTGAAGTGCGCCTGACCCTGTGTTCGGCGCTGGATGCGACTATTGAGCGGATCTTCACCGCGCTGAACTTCAGCGCCATCGTGATCGACCTGACCGAAACCCGCAGCATCGACAGCACCACGTTGGGCCTGTTGGCCAAACTGTCGATCCTGTCGCGGCAAAAGGTCGGCCTGCTGCCGACCGTCGTCACCACCCACAACGACATCACCCGTCTGCTGCAATCGATGGGCTTCGACCAGGTGTTCAACATCGTGGGCGACCCTGTGCCGTGTCCGGAGTGCCTGGACGACCTGCCTGACCAGGACCAGTCCGAAGAGGAAGTGCGGATCAAGGTGCTTGAAGCCCACAAGATTCTCATGGGGCTCAACGATTCCAATCGTGAAGCCTTTCATGATCTGGTGAATGCGTTGGAGCGACCTTGAGCCTTGGGCTTTGTGTAGGCTGCACTGGCCTCATCGCGAGCAAGCTCGCTCCCACAGGTTTTGTGGCGTTCTCATAATCGAGCCTAACCGACATCCCTCTGTGGGAGCGACCTTGCTCGCGATAGCGTCTGTCGAGCCGCCACACTCTTAAGCCAAACCGCATAAAAAAGGGCGAACCCAACCAGGTTCGCCCTTTTTGCATGCCGGCTGAATCAGCTCAAAGCTTGGCTTGCAGCAACGCCTCCAGCTTCTCCTGGTCCCGGGCAAACTGACGAATGCCTTCGGCCAGTTTCTCGGTCGCCATGGCGTCCTCGTTGGACAACCAGCGGAACTGCGCTTCGTTGAGGATCAAGCGCGCCTCCCCAGCTTGCCCTGGCGCCAGCTTGCGCTCCAGCTTGCCTTCGTCGGCGGCGAGTTTTTCCAGCAGGTCCGGGCTGACGGTCAAGCGGTCGCAGCCGGCCAGTTGCTCGATCTGGTTAAGGTTGCGGAAGCTCGCGCCCATGACCACGGTCTTGTAGTCATTGGCCTTGTAGTAGTTGTAGATGCGCGTTACCGACTGCACGCCCGGATCATCCGCGCCGGTGTAGTCGTTGCCATTGGCTTTCTTGTACCAGTCGTAGATACGGCCCACGAACGGCGAAATCAGGAACACCCCGGCATCGGCGCAGGCGGCGGCCTGGGCGAAGGAGAACAGCAGCGTCAGGTTGCACTGGATGCCTTCACGCTCCAGTTGCTCGGCAGCACGAATGCCTTCCCAGGTGGAGGCGATCTTGATCAACACGCGATCTCGGCCAATGCCGGCCTTTTCGTACAGATCGATCAGACGATGCGCACGCTTCAGCATGGCCTCGGTGTCGAACGACAGGCGCGCATCCACTTCAGTGGAAATACGCCCTGGGATCACTTTCAGAATCTCTTGCCCGACCGCCACGGCAAAACGGTCGCTGGCCAGGCCCACATCGCCCTTGCAGTCCGCCACGCAAGCGTTCAGTTGCTCGGCATAGCCATGAATGGCCGACGCCTTGAGCAGCAGGGAAGGGTTGGTGGTAGCGTCCACGGGTTTGACGCGGGCAATGGCCTCGAAGTCGCCGGTATCGGCCACGACGGTGGTGAATTTCTTGAGTTGTTCCAGCTTGGAAGTCATGAGCGTGCTCTGTCCTATGGGTCCGTTGACATTACCCGAGGGCCGGCAGCCACTCAAGGGCGTGAAGAGGTATCGACGGCCCCAGCGGCAACAACCTGAAAACGGCTGTTTGAAAGGCCGGGGCGGTATCGGTAGATACGATGCCAAAACCGCGTGCAGGTTCAAAGCAAGTGACGGTTAACGCCCTTCCAGCAGTTGCCCGGCCTGATCCAGCAACGCCAATGGATCCTTGGTTTTGTGAATGTCCACCGACAACAACTGCCGAAACCGCCGCGCTCCCGGGAACCCGGTGCCCAAGCCCAACACGTGACGGGTGATGTGATGCATCGCCCCGCCAGCGGCCAGGTGATCGGCGATATAAGGTCGCAACTGCGCCAGCGCCTCGGCCCGGGTGATGATCGGCGCGGTGCTGCCAAACAACTGCTGATCCACTTCAGCCAGCAGATAAGGATTGTGATAGGCCTCGCGCCCCAGCATCACGCCGTCGAACGTCTGCAGATGTTCGTGGCACGCCTCCAGCGTCTTGATTCCACCGTTGAGCACAATCTCCAACTCCGGAAAATCCGCTTTCAACCGCGCGGCCACGTCATAACGCAGCGGCGGGATGTCGCGATTCTCCTTCGGCGACAGCCCCTCCAGAATCGCAATCCGCGCATGCACGGTAAAACTCGTACAACCGGCCTCACGCACCGTCCCGACAAACTCACACAACTGCTCGTAACTGTCCCGCCCATTGATCCCGATGCGATGCTTGACCGTCACCGGAATCGACACCGCATCGCGCATGGCTTTCACGCAATCGGCCACTAACCCCGGATGGCCCATCAGGCACGCGCCGATCATATTGTTCTGCACCCGGTCGCTGGGGCAGCCGACGTTGAGGTTCACCTCGTCGTAGCCGTGCTCCTGGGCCATGCGGGCGCAGGCGGCCAGGTCGGCTGGGACGCTGCCGCCCAGTTGCAGGGCCAGGGGGTGTTCGGACTTGTGGTGGCGCAGGAAGCGTTCGTGGTCACCGTTGAGTAGGGCGCCAGTGGTGACCATTTCGGTGTAGAGCAGGGCGTGTTTGGAGAGGATGCGTAGGAAGAAGCGACAGTGGGCGTCGGTCCAATCCATCATCGGGGCGACGGAGAAGCGGCGGGAGGGTGATTGGGGGGCAGTTGTGAATAAGGACATTGGGGAATCTAAATGCGTAGGGCTGAGGCGGGGGAGTTTATCAGGAATGGGATCGGGTAAGACTGGCGGGCTAGATCGGGGAGAGAGTCGAATCTCCCAGGGCCAGAGATTCCCGGTTTTAATCGGGGACCTTGGGAGCGCTGGTTGCTATGTTGGGATTATAAGCCATTTCGCTGCGACGACCTCGACGAGTCTCGGCAAGCTGTACTGGTGCGAGACATGAAAAACCCAGGGCAAAAGATCGGCAACGATGTGTGGTGCCATTTGGCCAGACGAGGCCTGGGCGATCATCAAAACGATGCCCAAGGTGAAGAAGGGGATTTTCCCTTATAACGGAAGGTCAGTGTCGCCTGCCTCCACCCGAGCTTGTCCAATGTTGGGAGTGGAGAATCTTCTTTTCCATGATCTGCGCCATGAAGGCGTAAGCAGGCTGTTCGAAATGGACTGGGAATACCTAGGGTGTCGAATGTATCTGGCCATAGAGACTGGAACTCGCTCCGTCGGCTGGAGCGTTACGTGGAGGCTGGCTTTTTACCGATCGACAACAACCCGGCAGAGCGCGCAATGTAATAAAGCCGTTTGTGATCGGTCGCAAGGCTTGGCTGTTCAGCGACAAGCCCAAAGTCGCGACGGCAAGTGCCCAGGGTGGAAACTGCCAAGGTCAACGGCCAAGAGCCTTATACGAGGCTGCGCCACGTACTGGAGCGACTGCCGCATGCGCAGTCGGTAGCTGACTATGAAGCACTGTTGCCGTGGAACTGCCCACCGAAAATGCCACGGTAAACCGTTTACCATGCGTAATCTAGGTGGGGTTTACGGATCGGTTACGCTGAACGTTACCACCGTACGCATACGTCTCACTACATGGATCCGCCTTACTGGCAGACGGCAGGTTACGGCGTGGATCTTCCCTTTGAGAACTACGAGTGGATGGCCGACGTCATGGGGCGCTGCAAGGCCAGGGTGATGCTGCTTCGATCAACGTTTACATAGTTCGAAGATTATTTCTCAGTTTGAACTTTTCGTGTAGATCTAGGCAATTGCGCAACCGATTTTTGTGTGATGCAGGCATTGGCGAATTTCTCCGCTAGCGCGATAGACAATAAATCCACTTTTTTATAATAAAAATATGAGAGGGTAAAAGTGATGAGCAATGTTGAAGATAGCGTCAATGCAAGTGCTGTTAACGTCATGCCAAAGTGTTTTGTGAAAAATTGACCTGCGATTACCAGCACAAACGTATGAAGCAGGTAGACCGAAAATGACAGTTTTCCGAGCCATTTCATCGGGCGACTATCAAGTATTGAGTAGGTTGAGTCTGATGAAAGTATACTGATAACAATCAAGAAACCGCCCAGTGCAGGCGCTATTGCCAACCAAGATGGAGCGTAGTTAAAGTTCTGGGATATGAAATTCGTGAATGCCGTTATGGCGGTGTACGAGTCACTGGCTGAGTGAAAGCCTGCCAGGTACAGCCCAAAGATCAGGCCCGAAATGGAAAGCACCTTTCTCGCTCGCGTCGATTGCTGCGAAAACTCTACGGTTGTTAACAGCGCCCCTAGGAAGAAAAGTGAGGTGTACATCGCTAGCTTATTTGTTGACGCCGATAGGGCTAGAAATGTCACCACGCAGAAGATTCTAAAAATATTTTTGTTGGTTCCACACAAAGCGTAGCCGGCGAAAACGGCAATTGAGCCTATCAGTTCAATTTGTATTGTCCAAAGCACATAGTTGTATCTGCTGTCACCAAATAGCAAAGCCCCATATAACGCGTCTTTTATTGCAACCAACCAGTTGGGGGTGAAGCTATACGGTGCGGATAGAACCGGTAATGGTGAGATGTCGGGGGCTTCGTACACGCCCGCGAACATCAGCAGGCAGCCGATCAACACAGAGATTGCCACAGGGAAGCCGAGACGGATATATCGTTTCAGTGTGGATTTACGTATGGCTGATAAAACGTCGCTTTTTCTAGAGATGCTATAGGTGAGTACCAAGCCGCTCAAAATGAAGAACATGGAGACTGAAAAACCACCGCGATAGAAAAAAGAGAATGGGCTGTTGAATAGCTCAATTCCATCAAGCGGGCGGCCTTTCGTCCTTTCGCCCAGGTGAACGGCTGGCAGAAACCAAAATAATGTGTGCGAGAAAATGACGATTGTCGCTGCGATGCCGCGCAGGCCGTCGAGCTTCGACAAATTCATGGTAGGGGGAATGGCATTCATGCTTGATATGCCTGCTTGCAAACTTTGTTTCTCATGCGTGCTCTAGGTTCCTTTGAATTCAGCCGTGCATAATATTGCGAGGGCGTTGCAAATGCACGGCAATCGGCCATCCCCAGGTCACCTTCGCCGGCAGCGGATCGCATTGAGCAGCACATCTCGCTGGATGAGGTTTTGAACATCCGCGCGCCGCATGTGTACTTGGTGGCCATCACCGGGGAGAGCTTGCAAGGCGTTGGGATATTCGATGGTGACCTGGCTGTGGTGGATCGTGCCATTGATCCAATCCACGGGCATGTGGTGGTTGCACTGCTGGAACAATGAGCCTGTCTGCAAGCGTTTGTAAGCTCGGCCGGGAGGTGGTTCTGCTTTCTGAGAATCCCAAACTCCCGGTACGCTACATTCTCGAAGGCGTCGAGCTGTCGAGCTGGGGCGTGATAACCAGCACAGTACGCAGCCATGTCTAAGCAGCAGTCAACCTTCGCACTGATCGACTGCAACAGCTTCTATGCCAGTTGCGAGCGGGTATTCCGTCCCGACTCGGCGAAGGTGCCCATAGTGCTGCTGAGCAACAACGATGGCTGTGTCATCGCCCGGAGCTACGACGCCAAGCCATTCATCAAAATGGGCGAGTCGTACTTCCAGATCAAGCACAAGCTCAAGCAGCACGGCATTGTTCCGTTCTCCTCCAACTATGCGCTGTACGGCACCCTGAGCGAGCGCGTGATGAGCCCGATCGAGGCGATGGTGCCGGCAGTTGAGGTAACGGAATCGTTTGCTGTGCGCTCTGGTAGCCTTTTCACTTCATCTGATGGCTATTTCGCCTCGAAGAAAAAACTGAGTAGAGCGATGTGTTGTCTCACTGGCTCATGCTGGCTTCGGTTTTTACATCAACCAGGCTTAATGCACTATCGGAAAATGCGCAGCCAGTGTCGATATATACGACATTGCCCAAAAGCATAATGTTGGGCACCGTTGAGTGCCCAACATAGATCCGGTCTACTCCTTTAATGGTTGTATGATATTGTTGATAAGTTTTTTCTCTGGCATACAACGCTGTCTTCAAGACTGGCCGCTGATGGCTGCTCTCCAGATTTTCCTGTGATTGCATCTTTGGCTTCCTGCCAGTCATCGTTACTTTGGATGACGGGGGCTTCGGCATGAACTATTCCAATTGTGTGATCGTTTGAAAGTTTGATTTCAATGACCAGTGGAAGTGCTTGCAGGGTTTTTGATAGTTCTTGCTGAATGTCGGGTTCTAACTCGTAGAGCCAGGCACCACCGTTTCGGATATGTCGGGGTATATCCCCGTGGCCGGAGATGCAGTGAATAAGCATCTGTTTATGATTGCCACGCACGGCATGGAACCACGGATTTCAAGCCATTCAATATATCTATGGAGTCCGGGCCTCGGTCAATGAGGTCGCCCACGGAAAAAATACGATCCAGTTTGTTTAAGGCTGCTGTTAGAAGTTTAAAATGCCCGTGAACGTCGCCCACTACAAAGTCGCGACCTTCTTTGTTGGGTGGGAACGATCTCGTTCTGTATACTTTTCAGTGCTTCAGCAGATGTTGATTGGCGGTGACTGTATCACTTGGCGAAATAAACAGTAAGACGCTGGACGGGGGAATAGCGTTGTACAGTCAAGCTTGAATCGCCTGCCCAACACACTTCTCAAAAACCTGCTCCATAGGCTCCATGACGCCGTTATAAGCCGCAATGTTGGCAAAAATCCACTCGTCCTTCTCAATCCCCCACCAACTGATTTCAAACCCGGCATTCATGATGAGGTGTTCAAACAGAATGCGTTGCGCACGGCCATTGCCTTCGCGGAAGGGGTGTACGACGTTGATGTCGGAATAGGCCTCTGCCACGGTAATTATCAGCTCTGCTCGCTCCATCCCTTCGAACCAGTTTGCCGCCGCCATGGTCGTGAAGACCTTGCTGGCTTCCTTTTCCATGTATTCGGGTTGGCAAAAGCGGGTGGCTTGTTTGGCCATGCCAACGGTGCGCAGCTCTCCGGCCCACTCAAACAGGTCAGAAAAGAGGGTTCGATGAATGTTTTGAAGGTAGGCCAGGCTATAGGGAGGAGGGCTGAATTCGACGTTGTCCGCTGCGATGGCCGAAAGCTGTTGTTCGGCTTCGCTCAGGGTCGGTTCGTCACGGATATCGAGTTTGTTGCGAAGGACTGTGGAGCCGGGATAGCAATAAGCGTCCTCACCGACTCCATATTTGTCAGGCATCAAGTTCGGGTCTGGGTGAAGGCCTTCAAGACCTCTTCACGCGTTGGCATTTTGCGTTCGCCGTCCGCGAAGGTCGTTTTGAAGCCTTCCAGACGGAGGCTGGCCGCGTAGTTGGATCTACGCGTCCTGGCGGCATAGGCCTTTTTGGTTTCAAGGCTGACATTGCCCATGGGGCTGGACCTCAATCGCGTTGGTTGGCCGATTATAGCCCATCCCGTTGGCATGGGCCTATGTCGCGACTTGGGCCACTGGCATCAGGCGTTGAATTGACCAATGGCGCTTGCGTTACGGTTCATCTCAAAATACTGTGTTTATATCCAGTATTCGAGATCACTTCATGCAGCTTATCGCCAAGCTCGGCATTCTTGCCGACGCTGCCAAGTATGACGCCTCCTGCGCCAGCAGCGGTGCGCCCAAGCGTAGCTCTCGAGGCCGTGAGGGGTTGGGAGCCACCGATGGCATGGGCATTTGCCATAGCTATACGCCGGATGGGCGCTGCGTCTCGTTGCTGAAGGTGTTGCTGACCAACTTTTGCCTGTACGACTGCCAGTATTGCGTCAACCGTCGTTCCAGCAACGTGCCGAGGGCGCGTTTTACGCCGGAGGAGGTGGTCCGGCTGACCTTGGATTTCTATCGACGCAATTGCATCAGTGGGCTGTTTTTGAGTTCCGGCATCATTCGCTCGGCCGATTACACCATGGAGCAGCTGATACGGGTCGCTCGGTTGTTGCGGGAGGTGCACCAGTTTCGTGGCTATATCCACCTCAAGACCATTCCCGATGCCGATCCGCTGTTGATCGAGGAGGCGGGGCGGTTGGCGGATCGCTTGAGCGTGAATATCGAGCTGTCCTCCGACATCAGCCTCAAGCGCTTGGCACCGGAAAAGCAGTTGACGACCATCCGCCAGGCCATGGGCACCATCCACCAGGGGCAACAGGCGGTGGCCGATGAGCCGCGGGCGCCGCGTTTCGCCCCGGCCGGGCAGAGCACGCAGGTGATTGTAGGGGCGGATGCCACTGATGATCACGCCATCCTGAGCAACGCCGAGTCGCTCTACCAGGGGTACGGTTTGCGACGGGTTTACTATTCAGCGTTCAGCCCGATTCCCGACAGCCCTGCCAGCGTGCCCCTGGCGGCGCCTCCGTTGCTGCGCGAGCACCGGCTTTATCAGGCCGACTTTCTCATGCGCGGTTACGGCTACAAGGCCGGCGAGCTTCTGAGCGAAACCCACAACCTGGATTTGGACATCGACCCCAAGCTGGCGTGGGCGCTGGCCAATCGAGAGGTGTTCCCGCTGGATGTCAACCGCGCCGAACCCGCATTGCTGGCGCGTATTCCGGGGATTGGCCTGCGTAGCGTGCAGCGTCTGGTTGCACTGCGCCGGGAACGGCGGGTGCGTTATGACGACCTGGTGCAGTTGCGGTGCGTGCTGGAGAAGGCGCGACCGTTCATTGTCACCAGCGATTACCGGCCTGCCGACGCCCAGGTGCGTAGCGGCCTGCTGCGGGCGCGGTTGCGTGACCCTCAGCGGCCGGTGCAGATGGGGCTTTGGTGATGATTGCCCTGGATTGTGATGATGATTTCTCCACGTGGCGCGATCAGGCTCGAACGTTGCTCGGCCACGGCATCGACCCGAGCGATGTCACCTGGGCCCAAGGTCCGATGGCCGATCTTTTGGCCATGCCAACGCCGCTGCCTCAAGGGCCTGGCTCGTTCCGTACGCGGGTCCCCGCAGCCTTGCTGACCCAGCTCGAACAGGCTGGCCGTTACCAAGGCGAACAGCGTTGGAATTTGTTGTATGAAGTGCTTTGGCGCGTTGCCCATGGTGACCGCACAGCCATGCTCGCGGGCGACCGTCTGGGCAGTGAACTGCAGCGGCGGATCAAGCAGGTCCAGCGCGAGGCTCATCACCTGCATGCTTTCGTGCGCTTTATCCCCCTGCCGCTGGCATTAGCCGAGCAACTGCAATTGGACCTGGTCGCCTTTCACCAGCCGGCCCATGACATCCTCGAAAGCGCCAGCGGCCATTTTGCCGAGCGGCTAGGGCAGCAACGCTGGCTGATCGCAACGCCGCGCGATGGCATCCGCTTCGATGGACGGTTGCTGGATTACCAGCGACGTTGCCCCGAGCAGTGGCAGCATTGGGCGCGTCACGCCGACGATCCCGGTGCTGAGCTTTGGCGGACCTATTACAAACACATTTTCAACCCGGCGCGGCTCAATCCCCAGGCGCTACGTCAGCACATGCCGGGGCGATTCTGGCAGCACTTGCCGGAGGGGGAGTTGATTCCTCGACTGGTGGGGTTGGCGCGGCGGGGGAAGCAGCGGGATGGGCAGGCGTTGGAGGTGGGGGAGAAAATGGGCAAGCGGATTGTTGTTGGTACTGTTGTTGAGGATTAAACAAGTTCTGAATCCATCGCCGGACATTCCCATCGGAAGTTTCCCTCAAGCTGTGTCGTTCCCCGCTGACTATCCACCCCATCACCCTGTGCGCTAAGTTTTCTCCGTCGCTGCAAATTCAGCGAGAGGGTGTGGAAGCCCTCACGAAAACCTAGCGCGTTGCACCGCTAAATTAAAAAGCAGACGCTTTTCCTAGGTCTGCTGTTAAATTACGGCGGCTGTACGCGGGGCGCCTTCGGGTGCGCCGGGTCCTAGGTTCTCGGTCTTCCACACCCGCGTACAGCTGCCACCCACCAGGTGGAAGTGGTGAAGGCAGTTCCTTTACATAACCTAGGTACAAGCCAATGAAAAAGCTCACCCCCAACTCTCAGAAAACCACAGCTAATCCAAGGTGGCTTTCGTCTAGCGTCACCCAAGAATATCTCCTGCCAAATATCCGAATCTCGATCCCGGATTCGGTCCCTTTGCCAGCGGCATCCCAATCCGCCACTGACCTCCCATCCCCGCAGGAGTAACCCCTCATGTCCCGCTACATGCCCATCACCGGTATCGAAAACAATTTCCACGCGCTCCTGATCGACACGGAAGCGCCGCTGGACGTGCTGCACGACACCGCCGCTTACCGCATCGCCGCTGTTACGCAGTTGCTGGAAAACCTCGCCATGCGTTCCGACATCAGTACGGACGCGGTGGTACTCCATGATTTCGCCCAAGTGCTGGCGATCCCCCTGCGCGATGGGTGTGATCTGCTGGATGTGATCGGGCGGCGATTGCAGGCGCAGGTGTTGGCGTTGTAATGGAAGTGGGCGACCTCATAAGGTCGCCTGCACTGTCAGCTTGTAACCCTGTGGGAGTGAGCTTGCTCGCGATAGCGGTGAGTCAGTTGATGGCGATGTTGGATGTGCTGTTGTCATCGCGAGCAAGCTCGCTCCCACAGTTTTTTTCGGGGAGTTCACAGGTAGTGCGTTCGTTGCAAACCCTCTGTGGGAGCGGGCTTGCTCGCGAAAGCGGTGTGTCAGTTTGCAGGTTGCTGGTCGTGCCGACGCCTTCGCGAGCAAGCCCGCTCCCACAGGGTTTGGTGGGTACGCAAATTTTGCGTACACCCTCAGTCCACTGTGGGAGCGAGCTTGCTCGCGATAGCGGTGGGTCAGTTGATGGCGATGATGGATGTGCTGCCGTCATCGCGAGCAAGCTCGCTCCCACAGTCAATTGGTGTGAACCCGCCATTGGCGAACAGCGCTTGAGTGGCGTTGATCAGTCCGCATCTGTAGGCGTAGAGGATGCGCTGCCCAGCCGATGCAACGAAGCACCCTCCAAGGTCTTCCACAGCTTGCGCATCGTCGGATTGCGATTGGCAATCGCACAGTACGAGCGAATCTCCAATCGCGTGCTCCATTGCTCTCCACCGGCCCGTACCAACAGCCCACGCTCCAGTTCGTCGGCCACCGCGCTCTGCGGCAACCAGGCCACGCCGTAGCCCTCGATGGCCATGCGCATCAGCAGCATGGCCATGTCCGCTTCATAACAGCGTTCCAGCGCGATCGGTTCTGGGCCGTTGTTGATGACGATGTCGGCGACGCGCCCCAGAAACGTGGTTGCCGTATAGGCCAGGTAGGGCACCGGCTTGCCGGCGCGGCCGGGCAGGCGGAACAGCGGTTCGCCCTTGCGGTTGGGCGCACACAGGGGGATGAACGCGTCGTGGCCGAGTACCAGGCTGCCAAAACGCTCGGCGTCCAGCAGGATGGGGGCAAGCGGGTGATGGTAGACCATCATCAAGTCGCAACTGCCTTCCTCCAAGGCAATGACGGCGTCATGGATGTTGGCGGCCACCACCCGGGCGTTGAATTGCTCGTTGTGTGGCTGGAACTGCGAGAGCCACTTGGGCAGGAAGGTCATCGACAGGCTGTGGCCGGCGGTGATCTGGATCGAGCGCCCGGGCATTCGTTCCACGTCGCGCAGCGTCGAGCGCAACCTCAGCAATCCGGCGAGGGCCTCTCGGCTTTCATCGCAGAAAGTGACCCCCGCCGGGGTGAGCTGGACGGGGTAGGTGCCCCGGTCCACCAACTTGACCCCCACCCATTCCTCAAGTGAGCGGATACGCCGGGACAAGGCCGATTGCGTCACGCAACGCACCTCGGCCGCGCGGGAGAAATTTTTCCATTCGCCAATCGCCAGAAGATCATCCAGCCATTTGAGTTGCATATCGAGAACTCCCGCTGTGAGAGCAGGATCTTACTGCGCAACTCCCCGGCATAGCGCGGCCTTTCGATAACTATTCCAAAACCGCATAGGGCTAGCTGGATTACTCATCATCCCTCCGAATCCGCTCTTTAGAATCGATCCTGCCAAGTAAAAAAACTCCAAGAACTACTTGAGGACAGCACCGTGAAGAAGAATAAGCTCCCCCGTCGAATTGCAATGGGCATTGCCTTGGGCGTGCTGGTCGGTTGGGCATGTCACCATTTCGCAGGGAGCGAGCAAAGTGCCAAAGAGATTGCCAGTTACTTCTCGATGGTCACTGATATTTTCCTGCGCATGATCAAGATGATCATCGCGCCCCTGGTCTTCGCGACGTTGGTGGGCGGTATCGCCAGCATGGGCAATTCCCGTTCCGTCGGCAGGATCGGAGCCCGGGCGATGGCCTGGTTTGTCACCGCCTCGGTCGTCTCGCTGCTGATCGGAATGGGGTTGGTCAACCTGTTTCAACCCGGTGCCGGGTTGAACATGGACGTGGCCCAGCACGCAACGGCGGCTGTGCCGGTCAATACCGGTGACTTCAGTCTCAAGGCGTTTATCGGCCACGTGTTTCCCCGCAGCATCGCCGAAGCGATGGCCAATAACGAGATCCTGCAGATCGTAGTGTTTTCGCTGTTCTTCGGCTTTGCACTGGCGGGGGTGAAGCGGGCGGGCTACACCCGGATCACCGACTCCATCGAAGAGCTGGCGAAGGTGATGTTCAAGATCACCGACTACGTGATGGCCTTCGCGCCGATTGGGGTGTTTGCCGCCATCGCCTCGGCGATTACTACCCAGGGGCTTGGCTTGCTGGTGGATTACGGCAAGCTGATCGCCGAGTTCTACCTGGGGATCCTGATCCTCTGGGCGCTGCTGTTCGGAGCCGGCTACCTGTTCCTCGGTCGCTCGGTTTTCTACCTCGGCAAGCTCATTCGCGAACCGATTCTCCTGGCCTTTTCCACCGCCAGCAGCGAATCCGCCTACCCGAAAACTATCGAGGCGCTGGAGAAGTTTGGCGCGCCCAAACGTGTGTCCAGTTTCGTGTTGCCTTTGGGCTATTCGTTCAACCTCGATGGATCGATGATGTACCAAGCGTTCGCCATCCTGTTCATCGCCCAGGCCTACAACATTGATTTGAGTTTCACTCAGCAGATGCTGATTCTTCTGACGCTGATGATCACCAGCAAGGGCATGGCCGGTGTCGCCCGGGCTTCGGTGGTCGTGGTCGCAGCGACGTTGCCGATGTTCAATCTACCCGAGGCGGGGCTGCTGTTGATCATCGGTATCGACCAGTTCCTCGACATGGCCCGCACCGCCACCAACGTGGTGGGCAACAGCATTGCCACGGCGGTGGTCGCCAAGTCCGAACCCCATGAAGAGGCCGACGAGGCCGAAGGCGTACATGCGCCTGCTCGGTCGCGATCCGAGCCGGTGCCGGTGGCTTGAGGAGACGGTCATGAAGGCTAAAGCGAAGTCGAGCCGCAAGGCTTCCGTGGTTCGCAAGTTGGGCATTGTCGGTGGGCTTGGATCACTGGCCGGCGGCGATCTGTTCTACAAGTTGGTCAAGTCCCGGGCGGTGCTAGAGGATCAGGGGCGCTACCATTTCCTCTTCGAGCAGCACCCCTTCAAGGACGTGCTACTGCCGCTGGACCAGGGCGCGAGCATGACGTCACGCAAGTTTTATGTGTATCAGGTGTGCAAGTCGTTCGAGGACGGTGGTTTCGATGCGGTGATGCTCCCATGCTTCGCCAGCCATACCTTTCGCGCTGAAATCGAGGAGGAACTGGGCATTCCCGTACTGGACATGATGGCTGCCTTGACCCGGCACGTCAGCCACACGGTGCCGCCCCAGGCGATGTTGGGGGTGATCGCCTCCGACTTCGTGCGCCATTGCGGCTTGTTCGAGCGACATTTTGGCAAAGACTTCCAGATTGTTTACCCCGACGCAGACGCTCAAGCGGGGTTGATGGAGGCGATGTACGGCCTCAACGGCATCAAGGACGGTCACCTGGAGGGCGTGCCGCTTGAAGCGGTCTATCGGGCGTGTCTCTCATTGCAGGCCCGGGGGGCGACGGTGATCCTGCCGGGCATGACCGAGCTTTCCCTGGTCTGCGCCGATTTGCAGCGTCGTGGAATCACCGTGCTGGACATCAATGAGATTTACGCCGACTTCGCGACACTGGACCAGCAGCCCAGGCGACCGCCGTTCAAGTTGGGCATCGTGGGCGGCGTTGGGCCTGCCGCCACGGTGGATTTCATGGCCAAGGTGGTGGCCAATACACCAGCGGGGAAGGACCAGGACCACATCAAGATGGTGGTCGAGCAAAACCCGCAGATACCGGATCGAACGGCCAACCTGCTGCGCGATGAAACCGATCCGACGATGGCGATGTACGCCACGTGCAAACGTCTCGAAAGTGCCGGCGCCAACGCCATCGCCATTCCCTGCAACACCGCCCATGCGTTCGTCGAACGGATCCAGGCTCACCTGAGGGTGCCCATCGTGAACATGCTGGGCGAGACGGTGGCGTGGATCGCGCGCACCTATGGTTCGGGCAAGGTGATTGGCCTGCTGGCGACGTCCGGTACGGTGCAGAGCCAGGTTTATCACCAGGCGGCGTGTCATGCCGGGCTCCAGGTGCTTACGCCAGGTGTCGATTACCAGGCGATGGTCATGGACGCCATCTACGGACCGCGGGGGATCAAGGCTGGCTTCACGCAAGGGCTCTGCAAGGAGCAATTGTTGCTGGCGGCGGAGCACCTGTGCGAGTTGGGGGCGGGGGTGTTGATCTTGGGGTGTACCGAGTTGCCGCTGGTGCTGGCGCATTGCGAGGCGTTCGATATCAATGGGCACACGGTGGCGCTGGTTGATCCGACGATGATCCTGGCGTTGAAGTGTGTGGCGTTGGCGCAAAGGCACGGTCCTGTGGGAGCAAGGCTTGCCCGCGATGAAGCTAACGCGGTCTCCTGAAGGCCAAGGTGCCTGCATCGCGAGCAAGCTTTGCTCCCACAGATGAATCAACCAGCCTTGGCTGGCCCGCGCAACGCCGCAATGTCCCGCTTGGGCGGCACGCCAAACAAGCGGGCATATTCGCGGCTGAACTGGGACGGGCTTTCATAGCCCACCTTGAAGGCCGCACTCGCCACGTCCACGTGCTCGTTGAGCATCAAGCGTTTGGCTTCGTTCAACCGCAGCCACTTCTGGTATTGCAGCGGGCTCATCGCCGTGAGCTGGCGGAAGTGGTGGTGAAACGTCGGCGCGCTCATTTGCACTCGCGCTGCGAGGTCGTCCACGCGCACGGGCTCGGTGTAGTTCAATTTCAACCAGTCGATGGCCTTGGCGATCCGGTAGCCCTGGCTATCGACCGAGGCGATCTGCCGCAGCCGGGCGGCTTGGTCGCTGAGTAGCAGCCGATAGTGGATCTCGCGCTGGATCAATGGTGCCAGTATGGGAATCGCTTCCGGCTCATCGAGCAACGCCAGCAGGCGTGCGAACGGCGCCAGCAGGTCTGGTGTCGCGGTGCCAATTCCTGCGCCAATCCCGACCGCTCGATCACGCGACGGCGCCAGGCTGCCTTGGGCGATCAGGTCGGCCACCATGCGCAAGTCGAGCCTCAGGACCAGGCCCAGGCAGGGTTGTTCCGGGCTCGCCTGCAACACCTCGGAATTGGCCGGGATGTCCAGAGAGGTCATGAGGAACCGACTGGTGTCGTAACCATAGGCTTCGCCGCCGATCCATACCTGCTTCTCGCCTTGGGCCACCAGCACGATGCTTGGTTCGATCATGCAAATCACCGGCGGCGCCGGGGTTTCACGCCGGAAGAAGACGAGGCCGGGAATGGGCGTTTCGAAGTCGCCCGGGTGTGGGGCCCAGGCGCCAATGATGGCGCTCAATGTCTCTTGTACGGATCTGCGTTGGACGGCCATGTCGGCTCCGGGTGTCATCTGGGCTCAAGCGCTATAGGCAGAACATTAACGCGCTAAATGAAGCGCTGCCTATACGCGATGGAAGAACTCATAGGATCAGGCAAGCATCTCAGCGTAATGCGTTACCGGCCGGCCGGGTTGAGCCCTGAAAATACCCCCTCACTCTATCCAGCAAGGAGTCTTCTGATGCGTGTACAAGCCTATGGCGCCCGCACGGGCGACAAGCCCCTTGAACCCCTGCAGATCACTCGTCGGACGCCGGGCGCCCACGACGTCCAGGTCGACATCGCTTTTTGTGGTATCTGCCATTCGGACCTGCACCAGGTGCGCGCCGAGTGGGCGGGTACCCAGTTCCCCTGCGTGCCGGGCCACGAAATCGTCGGTCGGGTAGCGGCGGTCGGTGCCCATGTGTCCGTCTTCAAGACGGGCGACCTGGTCGGCGTCGGCTGCATCGTCGACAGTTGCAAGCACTGCGACGACTGCGACAGTGGCCTGGAAAACTATTGCGACGGGATGATCGGGACCTACAACTTCCCAACCCCGGATGAACCCGGTTGGACGCTGGGCGGTTATTCGCAAAACATCGTGGTGCATGAGCGCTATGTGTTGCGCATTCGTCACGCCGAGGACCAACTGGCCGCCGTCGCGCCACTGCTCTGCGCCGGCATCACCACCTATTCGCCGTTGCGCCACTGGAACGTCGGGCCGGGCAAGAAAGTCGGTGTGGTCGGCATCGGTGGCTTGGGTCACATGGGTATCAAGCTCGCCCATGCAATGGGGGCTCATGTCGTGGCGTTCACCACGTCCGAGTCCAAGCGCGAGGATGCCAGGCAATTGGGGGCTGACGAGGTCGTCGTGTCGCGCAATGCCGAAGAAATGGCCGGGCATACCAAGAGCTTTGATTTCATCCTCAACACCGTAGCGGCGCCCCATGACCTCGACGCGTTGCTGGTGCTGCTCAAGCGCGACGGCACGATGGCCCTGGTGGGCGCCCCGGCAACCGCGCATCCTTCGCCGAATGTCTTCAACCTGATCATGAAGCGGTGCACCCTCGCCGGGTCGATGATCGGTGGCATTCCTGAGACCCAGGAGATGCTCGACTTCTGCGCGCAGCACGGCATCGTCGCTGACATCGAACTGGTTCGGGCCGAGCAGATCAACGCGTCCTATGAACGCATGCTCAAGGGCGACGTCAAGTATCGCTTCGTGATCGATAACGCGTCCTTGGCCGGCTGATAGGCGTGCCAATGGGTTGCTCGCGAAAGGGGGCTGCCTGGGGCCGTGATGTTGGCTGTGCCGACGCCTTCGCGCGCAAGCTCACTCCCACAGGGGAGGTGTGGCAGGCACGAAATAGGTGAACACCCCCATTCAAAACTGTGGGAGCGAGCTTGCTCGCGATAGCGGTCTGCCTGAAGCGGTGATGTTGGATGTGCCACCGTCATCGCGAGCAGGCTTGCGCTCACAGATCCGTCAAGCAACACAGGATTGTCATCCAATGACCGATAACTCATTGCCACAAGACCGGCCCGCCTGGGGCGCGGTACTTGCCATGGCGCTTGCCGCGTTCGTGCTGGTTGCCTCGGAGTTCATGCCCGTCAGCTTGCTGACGCCGGTAGCGGCCGATCTTCATGTCAGCGAAGGGCAGGCCGGTCAAGGCATTGCCGTTTCTGGCGCCTTTGCCTTGATCACCAGTCTGTTCATCGCTTCGATTGCCGCCCGGGTCGACCGAAAATGGCTCCTGCTGGGGCTGACCTTGCTGATGATCGTCTCAGGCACCGTGGTGGCGTTCGCGCCGAACTACCCGGTATTCATGGTCGGTCGCGCGTTGATCGGCGTGGCGATTGGCGGTTTCTGGTCGCTGTCGGCGGCCACGGCCATGCGGCTCGTGCCGGACGCTCAGGTTCCGCAGGCACTGGCCATCGTCAACGGCGGCAATGCCTTGGCGACAGTGATTGCTGCGCCGCTGGGCAGTTTCTTGGGGGCGATCATCGGTTGGCGTGGCGCGTTTTTCTGCATCGTGCCCGTCGCCGCCATCGCCCTGGTCTGGCTGCTGCTACGCCTGCCTTCCATGCCTGCGCAGGCGAAGCAGGGCAGTACCAGCGTCTTCAAGTTGATGACCCGGGCACCGGTCGCGCTGGGCATGCTGGCGGTCAGCACGTTTTTCATGGGCCAGTTCATGTTGTTCACCTATCTGCGACCATTCCTCGAAACGGTGACGCAGGTGAGCGTTTCAATGCTGTCCTTCATGTTGCTGGTGATCGGTGTGGCGGGGCTGCTGGGTACCTTCCTGATCGGGACCTGCTTGAAAAACCACCTCTATCGGACGCTCATCGTCATCCCCCTGTTGATGGCCGCGATTGCCATTGCCCTGGTGGGGTTCGGCGAGTCGGTGGTGTTCACGACCCTCTTGCTCGGCCTTTGGGGCCTGGTGGCCACCGCTGCGCCCGTAGGTTGGTGGACCTGGCTTTCGCGAACGCTGCCGGAAGATGCCGAAGCCGGTGGCGGCCTGATGGTGGCGATCGTCCAGCTCGCCATCGCCGGAGGCGCGACAGTGGGTGGGTTGCTGTTTGATCTGAGTGGCTATCGCGCGACCTTCGAAACCAGTGCAGCCGTGTTGGCTATGGCGGCTGTGCTGACGGTGCTGGCTGCTCGCTCAGCGCTCCGGCAATCTTTATCGACCACGCAAGCAACGCACTATGGCGCGGCGGTTTGAGGCGAGTGATGTAAGCCAAGAGAGGGCGACCGTTGGGCGCCTGAGGTTAATGGCACATTGATGGCTTGTTATACTCTGGGTCTGTTACCCATCATGTTGGTTGATTGTGACTACCGAGCGAATTTCCCAATTAGAGCAAGCCCTGATGGCTGTGATCGCCGCTGCCGGGAAGATGGGCATCAGCCGCGATGAATTGTGCGCGCAGGCCGTGGGTGGGCTGATATCCGATCCGTACTGGAGCTGGGCGGATGCCCGATACGCGCAAGGCGCGGCTGACGAAATCGACAATGCCTTGAATGCCCTTGTGGGAAGGCCGGCGATGGAACTGGCGCTACCGGTGCCCGGGACCGACCCAACACTCGAATCAGCGCCACAGATCTAGTGTGTTCTCCAATAAAAATGGGCGACCTCGGGTCGCCCATTTGCGTTAAAGGCCAAGGCCTTCTTCTATCAGCGAGAGCAAGGTGTCCTCATCCAGGATGGCAGGTTCAGGGCGCGGTTGTCCGGCCGATTGCAGGGCCTGGACATGCCAAAGCGATTCGCCATGCTCACCGAGTGTGCGCACGATGCAGTGTTCGCTCCCCTTCATATGGACTTCAATGCAGCCCTCGCCCTTGAGCGAGAAACGTGCAATCGGGTCGAATGAAATGCGGCGATGATTACCTTCGATCACCAGTTGATCGATGGCGTAGTTGTACGTCGACCCGCTGGAATGACTTTCAAAGACGTGGGTGGGGTTGCGCCGAATGTCCAGGCCCGCCTCGCACACGGGCGCCAGCCAGATTTCGATCTGGCGATACAGCTCGTAGACCTGGGCGGGCCAGTGCTCGATCGCCAGGTCGGCGCAGTTGTCGGTGTCCGCGCGGGTCTGCTGGGTTTTCCTCAATTTGGCCGCTAGCTCGTCTGCCTTGCTCATGTCGATCCCCTGTCGTGATGATAGGTTGAGCTTAGCTGATGGGCTGGGGCGTTCGTTTGCGCTGGGTCATGGGGGTGTTAGGAGCAAGCGCCTTCGCCCCATGGAAGCAGTGCCTGAGAGGTTCTGGTCATTTGCATAACATCACCAGCGGAAGGATTGCAGACCAGTATTTTCTGTAGGACAGGCGAAATCATCGTCACCCATCAGTTCTTTGACCCGACGGGTAAAAATTGGAGTTTCAATAAAGATCATTGCTAATGTGCGCCAGTGGCTTACTTTCGAGCAAGCCTATTGAACTCCGCCCCCCGATGCGCCCGGTGAGTTGCAACTAAACTCGGGAACGCTCGATGATCAGGACAAGACACAGGACCGAGCACCCACCATGCGCACGAGAGCACTGAGCAATAACGACCTGGGACCACTGCGCGCTGCGCTCACCCTGGCCGGGCTACCCGTGGACGACCTGACGTATCCCGGTCGACGGTTTTTCAGCTTCAGCCATCAAGGTGTTGATGTGGCGTTTGGCGGTATCGAGGGGGAGGGCGCCGAGCGGTTGCTGCGCTCGCTGGTTGTCCTTGAGGGGCAGCGGGGCAAGGGTGCTGGCGCGGCGGTGCTGGCCGCTATCGAGGCGTTTGCGAAACGCGAGGGCACACAGCGGCTTCACCTGTTGACCGACAGCGCCGCCGCGTTTTTTATCGGCCAGGGCTATCAGCCGGAGGACCGTTCGCTGGCACCCGCTTCGATCAGCGCGACGGCCCAGTTCAAGACCTTGTGCCCGGCCTCGGCGACGTACCTGAGCAAACGCCTCGTCTAGCGCAGCAAATGCACCGTCAACCCGGCCAGCCCGCACGCCAGCAACACCTGGATTACTCCGCGCTTGTAGCGAAACAGCGCAACGGCCGCCAAGAGGGCGATGATCGCCGACGGCCAGTCCAGGGCACCTGCAAAACCGTTGGGCCAGAGCACGTGGTAACCGAAGAAGCAGGCCAGGTTGAGGATCACCCCGACCACCGCCGCGGTAATCGCGGTCAGCGGTGCGGTGAATTTCAACGCGTTGTGGGTCGATTCCACCAGCGGGCCGCCGGCCAGGATGAACAGGAACGAGGGCAGGAACGTGAACCAGGTCACCAGCGTGGCCGCGACGGCTCCGGCGAGAAAGGCTTGCTCGGGCCCGAACACCTGCATCACGTAGCCTCCGACGAAACCGACGAAGGCCACGACCATGATCAGCGGCCCGGGCGTGGTTTCGCCCAGGGCCAGGCCGTCGATCATTTGTGTCGGCGTCAGCCAGCCGAAGTGTCCGACGGCGCCTTGGTACACGTAGGGCAAAACGGCATAGGCGCCGCCGAAGGTCAGCAGTGCGGCCTTGGTAAAGAACCAGGCCATTTGCGTCAACGTGCCGCTCCAGCCGAACACGAGGGTCAGCAGGCCCATTGGCACGATCCACAACAGGGCACCGACGACTGCCAATCGGGCCAACCTGGCGGCGCTGAACCGGGCGTGGTCCGGGGTTGGCGTGTCGTCGTCGATCAAGGCGGGGCCGAAGGACTGGTGCTGGGTCGCGTGACCGCCCAGGCTGAATTTTTCCGGTGCCCAGCGGCCACCGAAATAACCGATGGCAGCGGCCCCCAGTACGATCAGCGGGAAGGGGAGGTCAAAGGCAAAGATCGCGGTGAACGATGCCGTCGCGATGGCCCACAGCCAATTGTTCTTGAGTGCGCGAGAGCCGATCCGGTGGGCGGCATGCACCACGATGGCGGTCACGGCCGGCTTGATCCCATAGAATATACCCGCCACCACCGGCACTTCGCCAAAGGCGATGTACAGCCACGACAACGCGATGAGAATGAACAGTGAAGGCAATACGAACAACGCTCCGGCGATCACGCCACCCCAGCTTCGGTGCATCAACCAGCCCAGGTACGTTGCCAGTTGCTGGGCCTCGGGCCCCGGCAGCAACATGCAGTAATTAAGGGCGTGCAGGAAACGCCGCTCGGAAATCCAGCGCCGACGTTCCACCAACTCCTGGTGCATGATCGAGATCTGCCCCGCTGGGCCGCCGAAACTGATGAAGCCCAGTTTGAGCCAGAACCAGAACGCCTCGCGCAGGCTGACGGCGCCGGGTTGGGTCAGGGCCTGTTCATCATCGATTCGGATCGGTTTGCTCATGGTCGACGGGGCACTTGGAAGTCAAAGGCGACCATACGTTATGGGGCGTTACGCCATTTAGATAGCCCCCAGAAAGGTTTGCTTGTAAAAAATAGCCCTTCAACGATTACGACCAGCGGGAGCAAGCGCCCTCGCCACGGGGAATTTCTTCGTTTTGAAGCGGGTATTTTTGCTGGCTCAGGGGTGCCTTTTTGGATCCACTGCGGCCACCCATCGGCTCCGCTGCACAGGCAAATTGCCGCCTCACAAGCGGTAGGCTAAGCTCACGAATATTGGGGGTTATGAGCGAATTCGCTCATGCTTTGCCCTCTTCAGGAATTCGCTTGCCAATCCCCACCTACGATCCTTTTCATCTCCCCGCCGGTGCCTTGAAACGCCTGCCGTTGCTCAAAGCTGCGGTTACGTTTATCGCAGCGGTGTGCCTGTGCCTGTGTGGTTTGCTTTACCTGCAGGTGGAGCAGTCCCGCCGACACGATTTGGAGTCGGCCCGCATTGCCTCGGCTACCCTTACCCGGGCCATGGCCCAACAGGCCCAGGACACCTTCCTGCAGGCCGATCTGGTCTTGGCCAGCCTGGCGGATTGGATCCAGATCGATGGATTCGGTCCTGCGGTGCAGCAACGTTTACAGCAAACCTTTGCTCGCCGCGTGCAGTCGCTCGAGCAGTTGCATGGCCTGTTTCTGTTCGACAAGCACGGTCATTGGGTCATTACCTCCTTTGACGACCTGCACAGGGGGGCAGGGGTAGCGGATCGAGATTATTTCCTTTTCCACCAGCAGAACGCCTCCCTGATCGCCCATATCAGCCCGGCGATCCGCAGTCGGCAAAACGGCGAGTGGATCATCCCGGTTTCCCGGCGCTTGAATGATCGCGACGGCAACTTCCAGGGCGTGTTGATGGCCGGCATCAAAATGTCCTACTTCGACCGGTTCTTCAAAAGCTTCAGCCTCGATGAGCAAGGCGAGATGGCCCTGGCTTTGTCTGACGGGACGCTGTTGGCCCGACGCCCCTTCGATGAGGCGCGGATCGGTCGCCCGTTGGCCGAGGAACATATCTACAACCATGCCCTGGACGGCGGGATGTCTGGCGATGGGATCATCCGTTCGGCCATCGATGGTGTCGTCAGGCTGTATGGGCATCAACATTTACAGGCTTATCCGCTGGTGGTCACCGCCGCGATGTCCGAAGAGTCGATCCTGGTGGGCTGGCATGACCGGGCTTTCCAATCCAGCCTCATCGTCGGCCTGGTGGTCCTGGGCATTTGCATGTTCGGCTGGGTATTCGTGCGCCAGGTACGCAACAGCGAGAAGATCGAAGCGGACTTGCGCAAGGCGCAGGAAGCGTTGGAACTGATTGCCACCCATGACAGCCTCACCGGGCTGGCGAATCGGCGTCTGTTCGAACGGGCCCTGGACATCGAGTTCGGGCGGGGCGCTCGTCAGCGCAGCCCTTTGAGCCTGATCATGCTCGACATCGATTTTTTCAAACGCTACAACGACGCCTATGGGCACGTGGCCGGGGATCACTGCCTGGCGGAAGTGGCCAAAGTGCTCAAGAGTTGCTGTCACCGCAAGGCCGATCTGGCGGTACGGTATGGCGGCGAAGAATTTGCGGTACTGCTGCCCGACACCAACCTTTCGGGGGCCATGGCGCTGGCCGAGCAGATCCGTCGCAGCGTCATCGACAAGCACATCACTCATTCCGGCTCCCCGACCGGCTACCTCACGGTGAGCCTGGGCTGCTATGCCTTTGTGCCCAGCAGCCTGGACAGCATCGAAGTCTTTATCCAGCGCGCCGATGCGGCGCTTTACCAGGCCAAGCACAGCGGCCGCAACCGGGTGGCGGTGTTATCCACGGAGGGCGGGCTCGATACGTTGGCGCGCTCGGATCGTTGAGATCGGTTGGAATCACCGGCAGCTTGCCCGGCCCATTACTCAAGCATTGTGCTGGCGAACTTCAAGCGGTGTGTAGGCTCTTTCGCAAAAAACCGTGGGCTCGCCAGCTGATCAGGCAGTGGGTGCTAAGGTTGGGGAGACGACTGGCTCGGTCCTCGCCGTTCTCGATATCGAAGCCAGCGTTGAAAGGACAGGAGTAGGTCAATGGATTCCACTGCCGATAGCCCTTCACGCACCGCGCGCCACACCCCGATTACCCGTCGCCTGGTCGTGGCGGTCGGGGGGCTGTTCGTCCTGGGCGTCCTGGTGGCGATTGCCGCGCTGTTCAACATTGCGCAAAAGCTCGACGCGGATGATTTGCGCAAGACGCATTTCTATACCGAGCGCGCCCTCGAGAATCGCGTCACCGCCTCGAAAAACTACATCGCCAGCTATGCGTATTGGACCACGGCCTATGACCACCTCAACGGTGAAGTCGATGTGCAATGGGCTTACACCGAGCAGAACATGGGCAAGACCCTGTTCACCAATGATGAATACGAGGGTGTGTTTGTCATCGATCGGCAACGCACCAAATATGCCGTGGTGCGTGGGCGTAACGTCCAAGCGGATACCGCAGTTTATATGGACGCGCCGCTGGCGGAGCTGATGGACCAACTCCAGGCGCAGCCTGACCTGACGATACCCATGGTCCGCTACACATTGTTCGAGGGCTGGCCGGCCATCGTCACCGCGTCGGTGATTACGCCCAACGACGAACGGCCCCTGGTCGAGGCCCAAAGCACCTCGGTCCTGCTGTTCGTCGACCAGCTGACGCCCGTCAAGTTGCGCAAACTGGGCAAGAGTTATGGCCTCACCGATTTGAAGCTCAAGAAAGACACCGAGCTCAAGCCCGGCCAGCCGGCCGTGTCGCTGGACAGCACCGGCTACAGCCTGGTGTCCCGACTGGTGCGCCCGGGCCAGCAATTGCTCTGGTCCCTGGTGCCGCCGCTGGGTGGCGCGCTGCTGATCCTGGCCCTGCTGACCGCTTACTTTTTTCGCTATGCATTGCGCACGGCACGGCACGTGGACGCCAGCTACGACAGCCTGGAAAGATCAGCGCATGCCCTGGAGGCCAGCGAGGAGCGCTTTCGGGCCGTGGCCGAAGCGGCTTCCGACTGGATCTGGGAAATCGACGGGCAGCAACACATCACTTATCTGTCGGGGCGTTTCAATACGGTCACCGGGTTTTCCGACCAGCAATGGCTGGGGCAACTGCTTGAGCAACTGCTGTATTGCGACACTACGCCGATTGCCCTCTGGTTGGCCAAGTTGACAGAGGAACAGAACGCCAGCAACTTGCGCTGCTCCTACCGCGATCATTCCGGGCAACTGCGCTTCTGTCGAGTGTCGGCCCGCCCGATCTACAACAAGGCCGAGGTGATGGGTTATCGCGGCACCGCCAGCGACATCACCGACGAGGTGGCCGCCCATGCCCAGGTCCAGCACCTGTCGATGCACGATGCGCTGACCGGCCTGCCGAACCGCAACAAGCTGGCGCGACACCTGGATGATGCGCTGCTGGCCAAGGAGCATTCCGCCCCCCTGACATTGCTGATGGTGGACCTGGATAACTTCAAGCCGATCAACGACTCCCTCGGCCATCCGGCCGGCGATGCGGTGTTGCTGGAAGTGGCCCGGCGGCTGCGCGACAGCACCCGCGAGCAAGACCTGGTGGCGCGCCTGGGGGGCGACGAATTCGTGGTGGTGCTCAGTGGAATGGATAACACCGCTGAGATCGATCGATTCTGTGAGCGGCTGATCGACAGCCTGCAGCAACCGATTCTCTACGAAACCCATTCGTTGCACATCGGCGCCAGCATTGGTATCGCCCTGAGCCACCGTCAGGGTTACGTGCCCGGTGAACTGATCCGTTGCGCCGACATTGCGATGTACCAGGCCAAGTCCGAGGGCAAGAAAACCTGGTGTTATTTTGCCTCGCAAATGAACGATCAGATCCAGCATCGTCGCCAGTTGGAAAGCGATCTGCGCCAGGCCGTGAAGAACAACGAATTTGTCCTGCATTTCCAGCCGCGCTACACCGTCGATGGTCGGGAGATCGTGGCGGTCGAGGCGTTGGTTCGCTGGCAGCATCCAACCCAAGGCCTATTGGGCCCCGATACCTTTATCCCGTTGGCCGAGCAAACCGACCTGATTGTCCCGCTTTCCCGTTGGGTGTTGCGCGAGGCCTGCGAAACCGCGCTGACCTGGCCGGTGGCACTGATGGTTTCGGTCAACCTGTCGCCGGTGCAGTTCGAGCGCAGCGACGTGGTGGAAGATGTGCGGCAGGTGTTGATCGAAACCCGTTTCCCGGCGAGTCGCCTGGAACTCGAACTCACCGAAAACGTGATGCTCAATGATGTCGATGGCGCCCTGCAGGTCATGAATGCCCTGAAGGAGCTAGGCGTACGCTTGAACATGGACGATTTTGGTACCGGTTATTCGTCCCTCGGTTACCTGCGCACCTATCCATTCGACGGCATCAAGATCGACAAGCGCTTCATCGCCTCCATGAGCAACAGCAGCAACGACCGCGCCGTGGTGCAGGCGATCATCAACCTGGGCAAGGCCATGGGGCTGACGGTCACCGCCGAAGGTGTGGAAACCCTGGCTCAGCTCGGCTCATTGGGCTCGGACCAATGCCACGAAGTGCAGGGTTATTTCCTCAGCCGGCCGATCGATAAACAGGCCTTTGCGCAGTTGCTGGAGAACGGCCGGCCCTTGCCGAAAATGGGCTGCTGAAGACGGATGCAACCACCGCGCCCGGTTGTCGGTCACAGCCAGTAACGTGACATTTCGAGTGCTGGCTCTATGAAAAACCTGCGAATTGCGACCTTCAACATCAATGGCATCCGGGCGCGGCTGCCCAACCTGCTGGAATGGCTGGAGCGGGAGAAACCCGACATTGCCTGTTTGCAGGAGCTCAAGGCGGCGGACAAGGATTTCCCGGCGGCGGAGCTGGAGTCGGTGGGGTATGGGGCGATCTGGCACGGGCAGGCGTCCTGGAACGGTGTCGCGATCCTGGCCCGTGACGCGCAGCCATTGGAGAGCCGACGAGGCCTGCCCGGCGGGGACGATGACAGCCACAGTCGCTATCTGGAGGCGGCGGTGCACGGCGTGCTGGTGGGGTGCCTTTACCTGCCCAACGGCAATCCGCAACCGGGTCCCAAGTTTGACTACAAGCTGGCCTGGTTCGAACGGCTGATCGAATACGCTCAAGGGTTGCAGGCCAGTGATCATCCCGTGGTGCTGGCCGGTGACTACAATGTGGTGCCCACCGACATGGATATCTACAACCCGCGCTCCTGGCTCAAGGATGCGCTGCTACAACCCGAAAGCCGCGCGTGCTACCAGCGCTTATTGGATCAGGGCTGGACCGATTCGCTGCGCCACTTGTATCCGGACGAGCGGATCTACACCTTCTGGGACTATTTCCGTCAGCATTGGCAAAAGAACTCTGGACTGCGCATCGATCACCTGTTGCTCAACCCGGTCGCCAGCGCCTACCTGAGCGAGGCCGGCGTGGACGCCTGGGTCAGGAACCAGCCCCACCCCAGCGACCATGCCCCCACCTGGATCCGGCTGGCTTCGCGCAAACGGCGCTGACGGGGCAGGGGGGCGGTCGGTTGTTGTCTCTGTAAGGGGAATGCCTTATACCTGGCGCCATTAGCCATGCGCTTGTTGTGAGCGCTGGCCGACCCCGGAAAAGGACACCCTCATGAGTCATCCCCAACTGAGCGATACGGCCCGTTATCTGCGGCGTCTGGGTTTCGACGCACCACCGGCGCCGACCCTCGAGACCTTGCGTCAGCTGCAATGGCGGCATACCGCCGAATTCCCCTTTGAAACCCTGTCGACGTTGTTGCGTCAGCCTGTGCCCATCGACCTGGAATCGGTCGAGCGCAAGGTTTTCGAAGAGGGGCGCGGCGGCTATTGCTATGAACTCAACCAGTTGTTCCTGGCGCTGTTGCAGGCACTGGGTTTCGATGCCCGCGGCATCACAGGGCGCGTGGTGATGAATGCGCCTGAGGGCGCCTGGCCTGCCCGGACCCATCGGTTGAGTCTGGTGACGATCGACGGTGTGCGCTATATCACCGACGTCGGTTTTGGCGGCATGGTGCCCACCGCGCCGCTGCTGCTGGACAGCCGTGAGGCCCAAGTCACGCCCCATGAGCCGTATCGCATCGACACCCATGCGGACGGTTATCTGTTGCGCGCCAACGTTGCCGGCGAATGGCGGCCGATGTACCTGTTCGATCTGCAACGCCAGGAAGACATCGACTACACAGTCGGCAATTGGTACGTCTGCAACCATCCGGAGTCGCCGTTCATGGGCCGCTTGATGGTGGCTCGTACCGGTGACGGGCTGCGCAAGACCCTGAACGGCAACAGCTATGCCGTGCACCGCATAGGGCAGGAGAGTGAGCGGCGCGTGATCATCGATGCCGATGAGTTGATCGATTTATTGGAGCAGGAATTCAGCCTGCGCGTGCCGCCACGCGAGCTGTTGCGGCCCGCGCTGGTGGGGTTGCTCCAGGCCTAAAAGGGTTTGGCCAGGGATCTGTTCCAAATGTGCACACAGTAAGTTGTATACAACTCTATGGACATTTGTCCTGAGTTTTGAATACAGTGTGCCCATAACAAAAAACAGGGAACCCCCGAACCATGAAAACGCCCCATGTTTCACTCCCACGGCCCGAGGACGAAAACCTCGGCGTCGGCGCGAATATGGCTTACGGCCTGCAACATGTGTTGACCATGTACGGTGGCATTGTCGCCGTGCCGTTGATCATCGGCCAGGCGGCCGGGCTTTCGCCGGCGGACATCGGCCTGTTGATCGCCGCGTCATTGTTCGCGGGTGGCCTGGCAACGTTGCTGCAAACCCTCGGCCTGCCGTTTTTCGGCTGCCAACTGCCTTTGGTGCAGGGCGTATCGTTTTCGGGTGTCGCGACCATGGTGGCGATTGTCGGCAGCGGGGGGGAAGGGGGCTTTCAAGCCATCCTAGGAGCGGTGATCGCCGCGTCCCTGATAGGTTTGCTGATCACCCCGGTGTTTTCTCGCATCACCCGGTTCTTTCCGCCACTGGTCACTGGCATTGTGATCACCACCATTGGTCTCACTTTGATGCCGGTAGCGGCGCGTTGGGCGATGGGTGGCAACAGCCACGCCGCCGATTTCGGCAGCATGGCGAACATTGGCCTGGCCGCGGTGACCCTGGTGCTGGTGCTGTTGCTGAGCAAAATGGGCAGCGCAACCATCTCGCGGTTATCGATTCTGTTGGCGATGGTCATCGGTACGGTCATCGCGGTATTCCTCGGCATGGCGGACTTTTCAGCGGTCAGCCAAGGCCCGATGTTCGGCTTCCCGACACCGTTCCATTTCGGCATGCCGACGTTCCATATCGCCGCGATCCTGTCGATGTGCATTGTGATCATGGTGACCCTGGTGGAAACCTCTGCCGACATCCTGGCGGTGGGCGAGATCATCGACACCAAAGTCGACTCCCGGCGCCTGGGCAACGGCTTGCGGGCTGACATGCTGTCGAGCATGATCGCGCCGATCTTCGGTTCCTTCACCCAGAGTGCCTTTGCCCAGAACGTCGGGCTGGTGGCGGTGACCGGGATCAAGAGCCGTTTCGTGGTAGCGACCGGTGGGGTGTTCCTGGTGGTGCTCGGTCTGTTGCCGTTCATGGGGCGGGTGATCGCCGCCGTGCCGACCTCGGTGCTGGGCGGTGCCGGTATCGTGCTGTTCGGCACGGTGGCTGCCAGTGGCATCCGCACGCTGTCGAAAGTCGATTACCGCAACAACGTCAACCTGATCATCGTCGCCACCTCCATCGGCTTCGGCATGATTCCTATCGCCGCACCGAATTTCTACGATCATTTCCCCAGCTGGTTCGCGACCATCTTTCATTCGGGCATCAGTTCTTCGGCAATCATGGCGATCGTGCTGAACCTGACGTTCAACCACTTCACCACCGGCAATTCCGACCAGCAGTCAGTCTTCGCCGCCGGTACCGAGCGGGTGTTGCGTTACCAGGACCTGGCGGCGCTGCGCGAAGGCGACTATTTCAGCGACGGCAAGCTGCACGACTGCGATGGCAACGAGATCCCCGTGGTGGCGGAGCCTGTTCTCGCGCCAGCGGAGCATGGGCCGATCCGACTGAAAAGCAGCGAGCATGTCTGATAGATACCCGTGACCTAGCGGACATGAAAAAGCCTGTGATCAATGATCACAGGCCTTTTTGTACCGACCGGAAGACCGATTACCAGCGGCCGTAATGACCCCGGGGTGGGCCGTAGTAATAGCCCCGTGGTGGCCCGTAATACACCGGTGCCGGGCGATAGTAGATCGGCCGCTCTACATACACTGGCTGCGGCTGGTAGTAGACCGGTGGTGGTGCCTGGTAGTAGACCGGCTGTGGCTGGACGTAGACCGGTTGTTGCACATACACCGGACGATCACGGTTGATGATGGCTGAGCCAACGATGGCCGAACCGACGATGGCACCAAACACGGCGGGCCCCTCCCAACCACCACGACCGTGGGCGAATGCCTGGCCGGTGACCGCGAGTGCCCCCATGAGCAGGGCGATGATGGGAAGTCTACGATTCATGGCTGTTCCTCGTTTCGGCCCCGACGCTTGTGGTCTGCAACAGACCCGATGAGGGTTGCGGGGATACTTGCTATGACAGCGATTTTCTCAGGATTTGCGCCGCCGTTGGGTAAATATTGTGTAAGGTCTGTAGCGCTTTTCTTTACCGCGCCGCGTCATCCAGCGGCCTGAGATCGGGCCGGGCCAGGCAGTATCATCATCGAATAAACCTTTCGCGACGGTGTTCCGTCTGTCCGAAAGTGAATGCAAGGAGACACGCATGCAGATCAACCCCAACAAAGACACCCAACTGTGCATGTCGCTTTCGGGGCGTCCCGGAAACTTCGGCCTGCGTTTTCATAATCATTTGTATGAGCAATTGGGCCTGAACTTCTATTACAAGGCGTTCAGCAGCCGGGACCTGCCTGGCGCGGTGGTGGGTATCCGCGCCCTGGGCATTCGCGGCTGCGGCGTGTCGATGCCGTTCAAGGAAGCCTGCATCGCCCTGGTGGACGAACTGGATCCTTCCGCTGCCGCGATCCAGTCGATCAACACCATCGTCAATACCAACGGCCATCTGAAGGCCTACAACACGGACTACATCGCCATCGCCCAATTGCTGCAAAGCCACGCCGTGCCCAAGGATTCGACTTTTGCCCTGCGCGGCAGCGGCGGCATGGCCAAGGCTGTGGCCAGTGCCTTGCGCGATGGCGGCTACAAGCACGGGCTGATCGTGGCCCGCAATGAAGCCACCGGGCGCGCCCTGGCCGAGTCCTTGGGCTATGAATGGCAAGCGGAATTGGGCGCCCGGCGGCCGCAGATGCTGATCAACGTCACGCCGATCGGCATGACCGGCGGCCCGGAAGCCGATCAGTTGGCGTTCGAACCCGAGACCATCGCCGCGGCCCAGACCGTGTTCGATGTGGTGGCGATCCCGTCGGAAACGCCACTGATCGTACGCGCCCGGGCCGACGGCAAACGGGTCATCACCGGGTTGGAAGTCATTGCGATCCAGGCCCTGGAGCAGTTTGTGCTGTACACCGGTGTGCGGCCCAACCTGGAGCAATTTGAAAAGGCCGTCGCCTTCGCCCGGTCGGCGTAGGCGCTGCTATTCCAGGCGCGCCAGGCGTTCTTCCAGTGCCGCGATCCGTGCTTCGAGTTCTTCGATGCGCTCCAGCGAGACACCGCCGCTGGCGCCACGCTCCACCGGATGCTGGCGGGCGGCTAGAATCGCTTCGATGTCCGCCGGGTCGCCCATGGCGTGGACATAGCGGTCTTCGCGCTGGCCGGCCTGGCGTGGCACCAACAGCGCCAGACCGCGGGCGATCAGGCGTTCGAGCTGGTGTACCACTTGTTCGGCGTCTTCGAAGTCGTGCATACGTCCGCTGCGGGTCAACAGCTCATTGACCGTTTGCGGGCCACGCAGGAACAGCAGGCCCATCAGGATCACCTGGGCCGGCACCAGCTCCAGGGCTTTGTCGACCCGATGCTCCCAGCGGTCGGCGCGGCTGCCCATCACCAGCTTGGTAAAGCCGCGACCTTCCAGCGCCCGCAGGCTCTGGCCGACCTGGCCCGGGTTGAGGTTCATCACCGGTTCGCGGCTGGTTTTCTGGTTGCAAGCCAATACCAGGGCGTTGAGGGTCAGCGGGTAGGTCTCAGGGTTGGTGGCCTGTTTCTCGACCAGCGCGCCGAGGATGCGGATTTCCGTGCTATTGAGCCGTGGTTCTTCAGCCTGCTGTTGTTCTTCGATGCTCATCGCGCGTTCCCTATGCTGTGGAAGCCGCCTAGCCTAATCCTTGCGCAATAAAAGACAAGCCGTGCAACAAGCCGTGGCTATAATCGCAGCCGTTTGATTCATTCTTTCCTGCCACCTGCATGAGATTGCCATGACTATTTCCCTGTACGCCGCTTCCGTCCCGGTTTTCAAGCAGATGCTCAACGCGTTGAGCGACGTTCTGAACAAGGCCGAAGCCCACGCCACCGCGAAGAACATCGATCCGAACGCTTTCCTGCAAGCCCGCCTGTACCCGGACATGTTCCCGCTGGTGCGCCAAGTGCAGATCGCGGTGGACTTCGCCAAGGGTGTGTCCGCCCGCTTGGCCGAGGTCGAAGTGCCGAAGTATGACGACAGCGAGACCACGTTCGCCGAGCTGCAAGCCCTGATCGCCAA
Organism: Pseudomonas sp. H3_A02; assembly: GCF_054671965.1. Classification (NCBI taxonomy): domain Bacteria; kingdom Pseudomonadati; phylum Pseudomonadota; class Gammaproteobacteria; order Pseudomonadales; family Pseudomonadaceae; genus Pseudomonas; species Pseudomonas sp. H3_A02. The sequence continues at coordinate 5,590,662 of NZ_CP162807.1, read as the reverse complement.
GGTATTGGCCTTTATCGATGGCATCGCTCCTTCGCAGATCGACGGCAAGGAAGGTATCGAAATCGTTACCCGTCCAGGGACGCCGAAGGAGAAGCGCTTCAGCGGCCAGAACTACCTGCTGACCTACGGCTTGCCGCAGTTCTTCTTCCACGTCACCACCACCTATGCATTGCTGCGCCACAATGGCGTGGAAGTGGGCAAGCGCGACTACATGGGCGCGTTCTAACCCCGCAGGCATGAAAAAGCCCGGGACGGTGTGGGCCGTTCCCGGGCTTTTTTGTGGCTGCCTGTTACATCCTCGACGGATGTTTCGCCGCTATCGCGAGCAAGCTCGCTCCCACAGGGGCAACGGTGCTCGCACAATAGCCGCTACACAACAAATCTCCTGTGGGAGCGAGCTTGCTCGCGATAGCGACCGAACAGCCACCGCAGTTGTTACGCCGTACGCGCGAGCTTCTCTTCCTCACCCAGGCATGCCGCCGCCGTGAACAGCACATCCGTCGACGAGTTCAACGCCGTTTCCGCCGAGTCCTGCAGGACACCGATGATGAAGCCCACCGCGACCACCTGCATGGCGATCTCACTGGGAATGCCAAACAGGCTGCACGCCAGGGGAATCAGCAACAGCGAACCGCCGGCCACCCCGGATGCACCGCAGGCGCAAATGGCGGCGACAACGCTCAGCAGCACGGCCGTTGGCACGTCCACCGCAATACCCAGGGTGTGCACGGCCGCCAGGGCCAATACCGTGATGGTAATGGCGGCGCCGGCCATGTTGATGGTCGCGCCCAGCGGGATCGACACCGAATAGGTGTCTTCGTGCAGGCCCAGGCGTTTGCTCAGTTCCAGGTTCACCGGAATATTCGCCGCCGAGCTGCGGGTGAAAAACGCGGTGATGCCACTCTCGCGCAGGCACGTAAACACCAGCGGGTATGGGTTACGACGCAGTTTCCAGAACACGATGAGTGGGTTGACCACCAACGCCACGAACAGCATGCAACCGATCAATACGGTCAGCAGGTGCAGGTAGCCGAGCAGGGCGCCGAAGCCGGACGTGGCCAGGGTCGAGGCCACCAGCCCGAAGATCCCAAGCGGGGCGAAGCGGATCACCAGGCGCACGATCACGGTCACGCCGTTGGACAGGTCTTCGAGCACGGTGCGCGTGGTCTGGCCAGCATGCCGAATGGCGATGCCCATGCCGATGGCCCAGGCCAGGATGCCGATGAAGTTACCGTCCATCAGCGCCCGAACCGGGTTATCCACCACGCTCAGCAGCAGGCTTTGCAGCACCTCGCTGATGCCACCGGGCGCCGAGACCGCGACATCGTGGGTCGACAGCACCAGGCTGGAGGGGAACAGCGTACTGGCAACCACCGCGACCACCGCTGCGGCGAACGTGCCCAGCAGGTAGAGGAACAGGATGGGGCGGATATGGGTTTCCTGGCCGTGCTTGTGGTTGGCGATCGACGCCATGACCAGCACGAACACCAGGATCGGTGCCACGGCCTTGAGCGCGGACACGAAGACCTTGCCGATGAATGCGGTGGACTTCGCCACGTCGGGCGCCAGCCATGCCAGGACAATACCGGCGATCAGGCCAATGATGATTTGTGTCACCAGGCTGGTGCGTTTGAGGCGTTGCAAAGGGGTAACGGACGAAGCTGTCATAGCGGCATCTCTGATTTTATTGTGTACGACGGTCGACGAATCAGGGCAACAAGCGGGCAGGCCACATGAGCGGACCGAGAGAAAGTATGGCGTTTGCAGGCCGCGGACTTTATCACAGCCGGTAAAAAATCTGACGGGCCTGTGACAGTCCGTCACCCTCATCCGGGCCATGCCGAGCGTTTGTATGACGCGCGCATTCTGTTAGGCTTTGTCGTTCTCACTTTCTTTCCGCCAGCGGGCCCTTCGGCTAACGCTGGTGTCGTCGTTTTGCTGGAGTTCTGCATGTTGTTACCCATTTTCCTGTTGTCGGCCGCCGGTTTTACCGTGCTGACCACGGAATTCGTCATCGTCGGCTTGTTACCGTCCATTGCCCGCGACCTGCACGTCACCATTCCCCAGGCTGGGCTGTTGGTGACGTTGTTCGCGTTTACGGTGGCGGCGTTCGGGCCATTCCTGACGGCTTGGTTCGCCCGCTTCGAGCGGCGCAAGCTGTTTATCAGCGTGCTGGTGATGTTCGGCCTGGCCAACCTGCTGGCCACCTTCGCTCCCAACATCTGGGTGATGGCGATTGCCCGGCTGATCCCGGCCCTGGGCCTGCCGGTGTTCTGGGCGTTGGCCAGTGAAACGGCAGTGGACATTGTCGGACCGCAGTTGGCCGGGCGGGCCATTGCCCGGATCGGCTTCGGCATTGTCTGTGCCACGGTGTTCGGCATTCCAGTGGGCACGTTGATTGCCGATGCGTTTGGCTGGCGCAGCGCGTTTGCGATCCTGGCGGTCATTGCCTTCGCCAAGGCCTTGTTGCTGTTTATCTACTTGCCGAAAACCAACTTGCACCAGCATCAGGTGAGCTTCCGTTCGCAGTTGAAGATCCTGCGCAGTCCGTTGATGCAAGGGCACGTGCTGTTGTCGATCCTGGTGTTCAGCGGCATGTTCACCGCCTACACCTATCTGGCGGATATCCTCGAGCGTCTCGCCGGGTTCGATGGCACCCTGGTGGGCTGGTGCCTGATGGGCTTCGGTGCCGTCGGGTTGCTGGGCAATTCCCTGGGCGGCCGTGCGGTGGATCGGCATCCGTTGATCGCGTCGATGGTCTTCTGCCTGTTCCTGATCGGCGGCATGGTGGCGTTGGTGCCGAGCATTCATTCGCCCCTCGCGCTGGCGGCGGCGATGGGCATCTGGGGTGTGACCCAGGCGGCGTTGTTCCTGGTCAGCCACGTGCGGCTGATGAAGGCGGCCCCCGAAGCACCGGCGTTTGCCGCCTCGTTGAACATTGCCGGGGCCAACCTGGGGATTGGCCTGGGGGCGATGGTCGGTGGCCGGGTCATCGATCACCTGGGCCTGGGCAGTGTCGGGTTCGCGGCGGCCGGGTTCATCTTTGTATCGATTCTGCTGGCGTTGCTCCTGATGACCTTCAAGCCCCGCGCGACGTGCATGGATAGCTAAGCGCTGAACAACTCGCGACGCGCACCTTCGGCAATCGCGACGATGCCGGGGTGGCTGACCTTGCGTTCCACGGAAATGGCGTAGAAGGATTCGCTCACCGCATCGGTCTGGCCGATCACTTCTACGCCATATTGGCGCTTGACCTCTTCGGCGATCACGCTCGGGCCGATGAAAATCCCGCTGCCGGATTGACCGAAGGCCTGCATCAATGCGCTGTCGTCGAATTCGCCGACGATGCGCGGCTGGATCTGTTGTTCGGCGAACCAGCGTTGCAAACGGCTGCGCACCACGGTTTCCGGCCCGGGAATCAGCAGCGGAGCGTCATGCAGGCCATGGGGGAAATCCTGCCCATAGCGTTCGGCCAGCGCGGCGGTGGCGAAAAAGCTGATCCCGCATTCTCCCAGTTTCTGGCTGTAGCCCTTGATGTCCAAGTGAGTCGGCATCGGGCTGTCGGAAATCACCAGGTCCAGACGCTGGATTGCCAGGTCCGCCAGCAGCCGTTCGAGCTTGTCTTCGCGACAGGTGATGCGCAGCGGCTCACTCAACTCCATGGTCGGCGCCAGCAGCCGATAGACGATGGATTTGGGCACCACATCCGCCACCCCGACCCGGAACAGGGTTTGCTGTTCGTTGGGTTGTGCCCGCAGCATCAGTTCCAGCTCTCCGCCCAACTGGAACATGTGTTCGGCGTAGGGCAGCGTCTGGCGGCCGGCTTCGGTCAGTTCCAACTGTCGCCCGACTCGACGAAACAGCTTGATGTTATACGTCTGCTCAAACAGGGAAATCTGCCCGCTGATGGTCTGTGGGGTCAGGTTCAACTGCTCGCACGCGCGCACGATGCTGCCGGTTTTCGCCACCACCCAGAAGTAATGCAGTTGTCGATAATTGAGCATGGCATCACATGGCTTCGTAAAAACCGAAGTATAACCGCTGAAAATACGAATTTTCCTGAAGTATTCGCCTCTCTAGAATGCCTCGCCATTGGTGGGCCACTTTCGTGCTCCTTCTATTTCTCAAGAGGCATTTATTTCATGACATACAAATCCTTCGGGCTTGCGTCCCTGTTGGTCATGTCTGCACTGACACTGGCGGGCTGTGAGCAGGCTGAAAAAAGTGCCCAGCAACTGATGGGGCAGGCTGCGGAAACCGCCAAGCAGGCCATCGACGATACCCACAAGGCCGCCGAACAGGCGATCAGCGAAGCCACTGGCGGCTTGATCAGCCCGAAGAAAGAACCGTCGGACAAAGCTGACGAAACCCAAACCCCTACCAAAACCATCTAACGCGTCACATCAGTCAGGACTGACCCATGGATTATCTTTTACAGCTCGCCGCCAGCCCCACCGCGTGGATCGCCCTGGCGACTCTGGTCGTGATGGAAATCGTGCTTGGCATCGATAACCTGATCTTCATTTCGATTTTGACCAACAAGCTGCCCGTACAACATCGTGCCAAGGCGCGGCGGATCGGTATCGGCATGGCGTTGATCCTGCGCCTGGGCTTGTTGAGCACCATTGCCTTCATTGTGCAGTTGACCGAGCCGGTCATCGAAATCCTCGGCCAGGCGTTCTCCTGGAAGGACATGATCCTGATCGCCGGTGGCCTGTTCTTGCTGTGGAAAGCGACCACTGAAATCCACCACAGCATGGACCCGGCGCCGAATGATCCCAAGTCGGCCACGTCCGGCGTGACCCTGGGCTTCGCCGCGGCCATCGGTCAGATCCTGATGTTGGACCTGGTATTTTCCATCGACAGCATCATCACGGCCGTGGGCATGACCGAGCATCTGCCGATCATGATCATCGCAGTCGTCGTTTCGGTGCTGGTGATGCTGTTGGCGGCCGAACCGCTGGCCAAGTTCATCAATGACAACCCGACGGTGGTCATGCTGGCCCTGGGCTTCCTGATCATGATCGGCATGACGCTGATCGCCGAAGGCTTCGGCGCCCATGTGCCCAAGGGCTATATCTACGCGGCCATGGCATTCTCGGCGGCGATCGAGGTGTTGAACATGTTGTCCCGTCGAGCCAGGGAAAAGACGCTGCCCGACAACGCCTGATTCCAGGCAGACAGAAGCCACCCGGGTCCAGGCCCGGGTGGCTTTTTTTTGGATTTGAGAAATATAGGTGTGAAAGTGAGCAGTCAGTGTGCGGCGGCGTGGCGCCGGGCAGGTTTGGTGGCTTTTTCCGATGGCGCTGGTGGCGCGTGATGATGGCGCCGGGCGATTCGGAGCACTCCCCACAGCATGGCCGTGGCTACGCTCAGCCAGCCGAATACCAGCATCAGGATTGTCGTCGTCAGGCTCATTGTGCCTCCTTCTATCCCGGTCCGGGATATCGCACTCAGTACAATGGACAGTCTAGTCGCTCAAGTGTTGCAGCTAATCGATCTGTGGCGCTTGGGTTCGGATCGGTTCGTTCTATTGCCGTCGTAAAACGAGGGTTATGGCTATACCCAGGGCTGGGCGCACCTTATGATCGTCGACCCGAGCCTGGCCTGGATGCCGGGTGCCTGAACAAGAGAGTCGTTATGTCGCCGGTCATTTCATCGTTTCGATCACTGGTACTGGCGGCGTCCTGCCTCGTCGCCCTGGCGGGTTGCGCGGGCAGCGTATCGCCGCAGATCCAGCGCCTGCCCGAGCGGGTGGAGCTCAACAGCGTCCCGTTCTACCGTGGTGAAATGCACCAGGGAGCCCCGCAGTCCCTGGCCGCTCTGTTGACGTTGCAAGGCACCGTGATCACTCCGGGGTTGCTGGAAAAACCGTTGCACCTACCGGGCGGCGAAGCCGGTTTGCAGCAGAATATGTCCACCCTGGCGCGCGAGTATGGACTGCTGGTGTATCCCCTCGACGCCAAGCTGCCTGCGCTGTTGGAGCAGGTCGCGGCGGGCTATCCGGTGCTGGTGCGCTATATCGACGGTTCGGCGTTCTGGGCCGAGCCTCGGTATGGGATTCTCGCCGGCTACAACCGTCAGAAGCAGACGGTATTGCTGCGTGCCGGCATGAACCCGCGGCAGTTGATGAGCTTCAGTGCCTTCGAATCGGCCTTTCAGAGTGCGGGCGGCTGGGCGGTGCTTGTGCAGCGACCCACGCAGCTTCCCGCCAATGTCGATTCACAGCGTTGGTTGAAAGCGGCGGCTGATCTGGGCGGGGCAGGGCAGGAGCAAGCTGCGGCGCGGGCCACCAAGGCCCTGGGCGCTGCGCATTGATTGATCGGCCCGTTCGTCACTTGGCGGGCACGACCCGGCAGTCCTGGGGCTCTTATTGTCAGGGTTGGGGCATTTTCCGACCGTGATTGGAGGAGGCACGCATGGCACAGTCGAAAACACCTACGGGGCCACATTCATCGGAGCATTCCAGCGGTGATGACCTGGGGTTCGATCCGGATTCGCCGGACCTTGAGGATCCCCAGGTCGATCCGGTAGGGCCGGCCAAGGCGCCTCTGGACGAGAAGAAGGATGAGGGCAAGCCCAAGTCTTATGATCCGCTGGGTGACCTGAAGCCGTAGATAGACGCGTGGTTTGGTGTGTATATCCGTTTTTTGCGTAACGGCGGCTTATGGTTCCGCTCTTACAGCGGGTCACTTTTGAAAGAGCCGGCTTCCGGGCTTTTCGAAATTGACCCGCCGTCAGGGCGGAACCCTAAGTAGCCGTTACCGAAGAAACGGATATACACCCAAAACTCAAAATCCAAGCAAAAAAAAACGGCGCTCCCAAAAAGAAGCGCCGCTTTTTCTAAGTGAACAGCATTACAACGCGCGGCTTACTTGGAGGCCTCCACCACACCACTCTGGCGGCTCTTGAGATTCTTGGCAGCCTTGTATTGCAGGGCCACCGCCGGCACGGCGGCGCTTTTTCCGGTTTCCACCCAGCTACGAATCCGGCTGGCATCGGCGAAGTGCGTGTACTTGCCAAAGGCGTCGAGGATCACCAGCGCCATCGGGCGATTACCCATCTTCGTCACCAGCACCAGGCAGTGTCCGGCCTGGTTGGTGAAACCGGTCTTGGTCAGTTGGATGTCCCAGTTAGCCTTGTGGACCAGGTGATCGGTATTACGGAACCCCAGGCTATATACGGGCTTGCGGAAGGTAACGGTCTTTTCCTTGGTCGTACTCAGTTCGCTCAGCAGTGGGTACTTGCGGGCGGCGATCAGCAGTTTGGTCAGGTCCCGGGCGGTGGAGACGTTGTGGATCGACAGGCCCGTGGGTTCGACGTAATGCGTGCTGGTCATGCCCAGCGCCTTGGCCTTCGCGTTCATCGCGGCAATGAACGCTGCGTAGCCGCCCGGATAGTGGTGGGCAAGGCTAGCGGCGGCGCGGTTTTCCGAAGACATCAGGGCGATCAACAGCACGTCCCGGCGCGACAGTTCGCTGTTGAGCTTGACCCGGGAAAACACCCCCTTCATCTCCGGGGTGTTGGCGATGGTGATGGAAATGTATTCATCCAGGTTCTGTTTGGCATCCAGCACGATCAGGCCGGTCATCAGCTTGGTCACCGAAGCGATGGGCACCACCACGTCCGGGTTGCTCGAATAAACGACTTTATCCGTCTGCAGGTCCAACAGCATCGCGCTGCCCGAGGCAACTTGCAGCTTGGCCGTATCCCGAGGCGCTGCGATGGTTTCCTGGGCAACGGCATTTTGCGTGATAAAAGGGCCTGTGAAAGCGAAGAACAGGCTGATGATCGAAAGGCGGATTTTCACGCGAGTAGACTCGATGGAGTTGAAGGTGCCGTTGAGCAACGACTTTTAAAAAAACGTCGCATTCTAGGAGTATGGGCGACAGCAGCGCTATATGCCTGTATCGCCAAGGCTTGTGAATAAATAAAGTTTAATAAAGGAGGATTCTGGCGAATCGAATCTGAAAAATTCGTAATTTGCGTGCTCCGCGTACGCGCTCGATCCCTGGCGGCTAAAGTCCGGGCCCCAGAAACACCTGTGGGAGCGAGCTTGCTCGCGATAGCGGTGTGTCAGTCAACTGGATGTTGGCCGGTCCACCGCTATCGCGAGCACGCTCGCTCCCACAGGGTCTTTGTTAGCGCGTCTATCAGCTATGCAGCGTCTCGGCCGCGTACAACGTGTTTTCCAGCAGGCAGGCGCGGGTCATCGGGCCGACGCCGCCGGGGACCGGGGTGATCCAGCCGGCGCGGGGCAGGGCGGTCTCGTAGACCACGTCACCCACCAGCTTGCCGTCGTCCTGGCGATTGATGCCCACGTCGATGACGATGGCGCCTTCCTTGATCCACTCGCCCCTGACCAAGCCGGGTTTGCCGGCGGCCACCACCACCAGGTCGGCACGGCCGACATGGCCGGCCAGGTCCTTGGTGAAGCGATGGGTCACGGTCACGGTGCAGCCGGCCAGCAGCAGTTCCATGGCCATCGGACGGCCAACGATGTTGGACGCCCCTACCACCACGGCATCGAGGCCATACAGGTCCACGCCAGTGCTTTCCAGCAAGGTCATGATGCCTTTGGGGGTGCAGGGGCGAAGCAGTGGGATACGCTGGGCCAGGCGGCCGACGTTATAAGGATGGAAACCGTCGACGTCTTTGTCCGGGCGGATGCGCTCCAGCAGCTTGGAGGCGTCGAGGTGTTCAGGCAGCGGCAACTGGAGCAGAACACCGTCGATGTTCGGATCGTCGTTCAGGCGATCGATCAGATCGGCCAACGCTTGCTGGGTGGTTTCGGAAGGCAGGTCGTAGGCCTGGGAAAGGAAGCCGACCTCTTCACAGTCTTTACGCTTGTGCGAGACATAAACCTGAGAGGCAGGATCGCTGCCGACCAGGATCACCGCAAGGCCGGGCGTACGCAGGCCTTGCTGGCGGCGCTCGGTGACTCGTTGGGCGATCTGCTGGCGCAGGCTGGCGGCGATCGATTTGCCGTCGATAAGTTGTGCAGTCATTGCGCGTGGTTAACCATCGAGAGGGGAAAAAAAGAGAACGCATTCTCGCATGCCGGGGCGTGAGGGCAAAGGCGCTTGGTCTGCAAATTCCCCTAACCCCTTTAATTAAATGAATTTTTTTAAAAAAGAGTTGACGACCTATCAGGCCGTCTATAACATTCGTCGCACTTGTCGGGCACAGCCTAGCACTGGTTAAGAAGGTGGAGCGGAGTTGGTTGTTTCAACTCGGCAAAACTGAAAGCACTTAGTTTGTAATCGTCCAAGAATACAGATTAAAAAGGCGCCCGTAGCTCAGCTGGATAGAGCATCCGCCTTCTAAGCGGATGGTCGCAGGTTCGAGTCCTGCCGGGTGCGCCAATTAGGCAGCTTTGGCACAAGTAAGGCAACAAGGCAATATGGTGGGCGTAGCTCAGTTGGTAGAGCACGGGATTGTGACTCCCGTTGTCGTGGGTTCGATCCCCATCGTCCACCCCATATTCTAGAAAGGCGCCAGATCTAACAATCTGGCGCCTTTGCTTTAAAAGCTTGATACGCGGATGTGGTGGAATTGGTAGACACACTGGATTTAGGTTCCAGCGCCGCAAGGTGTGAGAGTTCGAGTCTCTCCGTCCGCACCATACAAGTCGCTATTTAAATAGCAGAAAACGGCGCAGTACCTGAAAAGGGCTGCGCCGTTTTTGTTTTCAATGGTTCTGTGTTTGGCGTCGGCACTGTTTTTGTGGTTGTGCGCTGCGGTCGGTTCGTCGCGAATGTGTTTCGTGATGATGCGCGGCATGCCCGTCGGTCTCCTTGTGGGACGGGGCGCTGCGCGACCGGACAAGTCGCTTCTATATATAGAAGCGTTGGCGCAGAGCCTTGGATTGAATCGACTGTATTTGCAATCCGGGTGGGGCATGACCGTTTGCCCCGTCCTAAATCCGGCGCCTGTTTCCAGCGCGTTTTCAGTAGGGTGACTTCTTGAGTTTGACCTACTAGAATGCATGCCCTTGATTCTGGGGTCGGAAACGCCCGGCCAACGTCTGTGCAACGAGGAATATCCATGCAAGTTTCTGTTGAAAATACTTCTGCTCTTGAGCGCCGCATGAGCATCACCGTGCCGGCTGAGCGTATCGAGACTCAGGTCAACAAGCGTCTGCAGCAGACTGCCCAAAAGGCCAAAATCCCAGGTTTCCGCCCAGGCAAAGTGCCAATGAGCGTGATCCGTCAGCGTTACGAAGCTGATGCGCGTCAGGAAGCCGTGGGCGATGTGATCCAGTCTTCGTTCTACGAAGCGGTCGTCGAGCAGAAGCTGAACCCGGCCGGCGCCCCGTCCGTCGAGCCTAAAGTGCTGGAAAAAGGCAAGGACCTGGAGTTCGTCGCCACGTTCGAAGTGTTCCCTGAGTTCACGGTTGCCGGTTTCGAATCCATCGCCGTCGAGCGCCTGAGCGCTGACGTGTCGGATGCCGACCTGGACAAGATGCTGGACATCCTGCGCAAGCAGAACACCCGTTTCGAAGTGACCGAGCGTGCTGCCCAGAACGAAGATCAGCTGAACATCGATTTCGTCGGCAAGGTCGACGGCGAAGTGTTCGCTGGCGGTTCTGCCAAGGCCACCCAGCTGGTGTTGGGCTCCGGTCGCATGATTCCTGGTTTCGAAGATGGCCTGGTTGGCGCCAAGGCCGGTGAAGAGCGCGTTCTGAACGTGACCTTCCCTGAGGACTACCAGAACCTGGACCTGGCTGGCAAAGCCGCCGAGTTCACCGTAACCGTCAACAGCGTTTCCGAGCCGAAACTGCCTGAGCTGAACGAAGAGTTCTTCGCCCAGTTCGGCATCAAGGAAACCGGTCTGGAAGGTTTCCGCGCCGAAGTTCGCAAGAACATGGAGCGTGAGCTGCGCCAGGCCATCAAGTCCAAGGTCAAGAACCAGGTCATGGACGGTCTGCTGGCCTCCAACCCGATCGAAGTGCCAAAGGCTTTGCTGGACAACGAAGTGAACCGTCTGCGTGTGCAGGCTGTTCAACAGTTTGGCGGCAACATCAAGCCGGACCAGCTGCCTGCCGAGCTGTTCGAAGAGCAAGCCAAGCGCCGCGTCGTGCTGGGCCTGATCGTTGCCGAAGTGGTCAAGCAGTTCGAGCTCAAGCCTGACGAAGCCCGCGTTCGCGAGCTGATCCAGGAAATGGCCTCGGCCTATCAAGAGCCTGAGCAAGTCGTGTCCTGGTACTACAAGAACGACCAGCAACTGAACGAAGTCCGTTCGGTTGTGCTGGAAGAACAAGTTGTGGATACTGTTCTGCAGAAAGCTAGCGTGACCGATAAAGCGGTCTCTTACGAAGAAGCGGTCAAGCCGGTGGAAGCTCCACAAGCCGATTGATGGTTCTGCGGTAAGAAATAAACACCCATAAGCCAGCCTTCGTGCTGGCTTATGCGTATTCAAGACATAACTATTTGGGAGTGACTGCGAGACATGTCCCGCAATTCTTTTTATCAGCAGAGCTCTGACATCCAGGCCGCAGGCGGCCTGGTCCCGATGGTTATCGAGCAGTCCGCCCGCGGCGAACGTGCCTATGACATCTACTCGCGTCTGCTCAAGGAACGCGTCATCTTCCTGATCGGCCCCGTTGAAGACTACATGGCCAACCTGGTCGCGGCGCAACTGTTGTTCCTTGAAGCGGAAAACCCGGACAAGGATATCCATCTGTACATCAACTCACCTGGCGGTTCGGTGACTGCGGGCATGTCGATCTACGACACCATGCAGTTCATCAAGCCTGACGTTTCCACCATCTGCATCGGCCAGGCCTGCAGCATGGGTGCCTTCCTGCTCGCCGGCGGCGCAGCGGGCAAGCGCCACTGCCTGCCTAACTCGCGGATGATGATTCACCAGCCATTGGGCGGCTTCCAGGGCCAGGCGTCGGACATCGACATCCATGCCAAGGAAATCCTCCACATTCGTTCGCGCCTGAATTCGTTGTTGGCCCATCACACCGGCCAGAGCCTCGAAACCATTGAGCGCGACACCGAGCGTGACAACTTCATGAGCGCCGAGCGTGCAGCCGAATATGGCCTGATCGACTCGGTGATCAACAAGCGTCAAATGCCTGCCTAAGCCGCTCAAAATGCAGGTGGTTGGGATGACCGGCCGCCTGCGGGCTTGAAAAAGCCCGCAATTGCCTTCATCTTGTGTTGCAAGCCTATCGGATTTGGATCGATCGAATGACTGACACCCGCAACGGCGAGGACAACGGCAAACTGCTTTATTGCTCCTTCTGTGGCAAAAGCCAGCATGAAGTGCGCAAATTGATTGCCGGCCCCTCGGTCTTCATTTGCGACGAGTGCGTCGACCTGTGCAATGACATCATCCGCGAGGAGGTGCAGGAAGCCCAGGCCGAGAGCAGCGCGCATAAATTGCCTTCGCCTAAAGAAATCAGCGGCATCCTTGATCAGTATGTGATTGGTCAGGAACGTGCAAAAAAGGTACTGGCCGTAGCGGTATACAACCACTACAAGCGCCTGAACCAGCGTGACAAAAAGAATGACGAGGTCGAACTCGGCAAGAGCAACATTCTGCTGATCGGCCCGACAGGCTCGGGTAAGACCCTGCTTGCCGAAACCCTGGCCCGTTTGCTGAACGTTCCGTTCACCATCGCCGACGCAACCACCCTCACCGAGGCGGGTTATGTAGGTGAAGACGTCGAGAACATCATTCAGAAGTTGTTGCAGAAGTGCGACTACGATGTGGAAAAAGCCCAGATGGGCATTGTCTACATCGACGAAATCGACAAGATTTCCCGCAAGTCCGACAACCCGTCCATCACCCGGGATGTTTCCGGTGAGGGCGTGCAGCAGGCCTTGCTCAAGTTGATCGAAGGCACGGTCGCTTCCGTTCCACCCCAAGGTGGTCGCAAGCATCCGCAGCAGGAATTCCTGCAGGTCGACACCCGTAACATCCTGTTCATCTGCGGTGGTGCGTTTTCCGGCCTGGAAAAGGTTATTCAAAACCGTTCCACCCGTGGTGGCATTGGTTTCAACGCCGAAGTGCGCAGCAAGGAAGAGGGCAAGAAGGTCGGTGAGTCCCTGCGTGAAGTCGAACCTGACGATTTGGTCAAGTTCGGTCTGATCCCGGAATTCGTCGGTCGTCTGCCGGTCCTGGCGACGCTGGACGAGTTGGATGAAGCGGCGTTGATGCAGATTCTGACCGAGCCGAAAAACGCCCTGACCAAGCAGTATGCCAAGCTGTTCGAAATGGAAGGTGTAGACCTGGAATTCCGTTCCGACGCGCTGAAATCTGTCGCTAAACGTGCCCTGGAGCGTAAGACCGGTGCCCGTGGTTTGCGCTCGATTCTCGAAGGCGTATTGCTCGACACGATGTATGAAATCCCCTCGCAGTCCGAGGTGAGTAAAGTCGTGATCGATGAAAGCGTTATAGAAGGCAAGTCCAAGCCACTGTATATCTATGAAAACAGTGAGCCGGCTGCCAAGGCCGCTCCGGACGCATAAGCGTCCTGCTGCCGGAACAAAGAAGGGGCCTTCGGGCCCCTTTGCTTTTAGCGTGTTTTAGACGTGTCTTAGCGCTTGTTTTTTTTCAAGGCTGCCCCCATCTTGGTTTCAAGCTTACTTCCATCTGTTTCCGGCCCTAGGGCCGCCGTAGAGGCGAAATCATGAAGACAACCATCGAATTGCCTCTCCTGCCATTGCGCGATGTCGTGGTGTATCCGCACATGGTTATCCCGCTGTTCGTGGGGCGCGAGAAGTCCATCGAAGCCCTCGAGGCTGCGATGACGGGTGACAAGCAGATTCTTCTGCTGGCTCAGAGAAATCCAGCCGACGATGATCCCGGCGAAGACGCACTGTATCGCGTGGGTACGATTGCAACGGTTCTGCAATTGCTCAAGTTGCCCGACGGTACCGTCAAGGTCCTGGTCGAAGGCGAGCAGCGCGGTACTGTTGAACGTTTCAGCGAAGTGGACGGCCATTGCCGGGCCGAAGTGTCGCTGATCGAAGAAGTCGATGCGCCCGAGCGTGAATCAGAGGTGTTTGTCCGCAGCCTGCTGTCACAGTTCGAACAATACGTGCAGTTGGGCAAGAAGGTGCCTGCAGAGGTCCTGTCGTCGCTTAACAGCATCGACGAGCCTGGGCGGCTGGTCGATACGATGGCGGCCCACATGGCCCTCAAGATCGAGCAGAAGCAGGAAATTCTCGAGATCATCGATCTGTCGGCCCGTGTCGAGCACGTGCTGGCGTTGCTCGACGGCGAAATCGACCTGTTGCAGGTCGAAAAACGCATTCGCGGTCGCGTCAAGAAGCAGATGGAGCGCAGCCAGCGCGAGTACTACCTGAATGAGCAGATGAAGGCCATTCAGAAAGAGTTGGGCGATGGCGACGAGGGCCACAACGAAATCGAGGAGCTGAAAAAGCGCATCGATGCCGCCGGCTTGCCCAAGGACGCCTTGGCCAAGGCCCAGGCTGAGTTGAACAAGCTCAAGCAAATGTCGCCGATGTCTGCCGAAGCCACCGTGGTGCGCTCCTACATCGACTGGCTGGTCCAGGTGCCGTGGAAGGCCCAGAGCAAGGTGCGTCTGGACCTGGCACGCGCCGAAGACATCCTCGACGCCGACCATTACGGTCTGGAAGAGGTCAAGGAACGCATCCTTGAGTACCTCGCCGTGCAGAAACGTGTGAAAAAGATTCGCGGTCCGGTCCTGTGCCTGGTCGGTCCTCCCGGGGTCGGTAAAACCTCCCTTGCGGAGTCGATTGCCCACGCGACCAACCGCAAATTCGTACGCATGGCCTTGGGTGGTGTGCGCGACGAAGCGGAAATTCGTGGTCATCGCCGGACCTATATCGGTTCGATGCCGGGAAGATTGATTCAAAAGATGACAAAAGTCGGCGTGCGCAATCCGCTGTTCCTTTTGGACGAAATCGACAAGATGGGCAGCGACATGCGCGGCGATCCCGCCTCTGCGTTGCTCGAAGTGCTCGATCCTGAGCAGAATCACAACTTCAACGATCACTACCTGGAGGTCGACTACGACCTGTCGGACGTGATGTTCCTCTGCACCTCCAACTCCATGAATATTCCGCCGGCATTGCTGGATCGGATGGAGGTGATTCGTCTGCCGGGCTACACCGAAGACGAGAAGATCAACATCGCCGTGAAGTACCTTTCGCCCAAGCAGATCCAGGCCAACGGCCTGAAAAAAGGCGAACTGGAATTCGACGAGGAAGCGATTCGCGACATCATCCGCTACTACACCCGCGAAGCTGGTGTGCGGGGCCTGGAGCGGCAGATTGCCAAGGTCTGCCGCAAGGCGGTCAAGGAACATGCGCTGGAAAAACGCTTCGCGGTCAAGGTCACTGCGGACCTGCTGGAGCACTTCCTGGGCGTGCGCAAGTTCCGCTACGGCCTGGCCGAGCAGCAGGACCAGATCGGCCAGGTGACTGGCCTGGCGTGGACTCAGGTCGGTGGTGAGTTGCTCACCATCGAAGCGGCCGTGGTACCGGGTAAGGGTCAACTGATCAAGACCGGTTCCCTGGGCGACGTGATGGTCGAATCGATCACCGCGGCGCTGACGGTGGTGCGCAGCCGCGCCCGGAGCCTGGGCATTCCCCTGGACTTCCATGAGAAGCGCGACACGCATATCCACATGCCCGAAGGGGCTACGCCCAAGGACGGCCCAAGCGCCGGTGTAGGCATGTGCACGGCCCTGGTCTCGGCGTTGACCAGTATCCCAGTGCGCGCCGACGTCGCCATGACGGGTGAAATCACGCTGCGCGGCCAGGTCCTGGCGATCGGCGGCTTGAAGGAAAAACTGCTGGCGGCACACCGTGGCGGGATCAAGATCGTGATCATTCCCGAAGAGAATGTCCGCGATCTGAAGGAAATTCCTGACAACATCAAGCAAGATCTTCAGATCAAACCGGTTAAATGGATTGACGAGGTCCTGCAAATTGCGCTGCAATACGCGCCGGAGCCCTTGCCGGATGTGGCTCCGGAGATTGTCGCGAAGGAAGAAAAGCGAGAGTCTGACTCTAAGGAAAGAATTAGCACGCATTAATACGCATTTGCCTGGGGGGCCTTCCTTGACAGTTTTTTAGAGCCCTTGTTATAAAGCGGCTCTTAAGTGTCTGCAGGCCATTCAGCACTCGTTTTTGCTTTCACCAAAAAAACTTAGAATCATCTCAAATAGATATAAGGGGACTTAGAGTGAACAAGTCGGAACTGATTGATGCTATCGCTGCATCCGCTGATATCCCGAAAGCTGCTGCTGGCCGTGCGCTGGACGCTGTAATCGAATCCGTCACTGGCGCTCTCAAGGCTGGCGACTCCGTTGTTCTGGTTGGTTTCGGCACCTTCTCCGTGACCGATCGTCCTGCTCGTATCGGTCGCAACCCGCAGACCGGTAAGACGCTGGAAATCGCTGCTGCCAAAAAGCCAGGCTTCAAAGCTGGTAAAGCACTGAAAGAAGCCGTTAACTAAGGTTTCGTTGAGTTTATCCGGGTCGGGGTCATGCCTGGCTTGGCAGCGGAGCGGTAATACGGCCGGTTGCAACCGGTCTGGCACGCCAGGGCTTGCAGGTTCGAGCCCGGTCCGCTCCGCCAGTTACGAGAAGGCGCATCCTCGGATGCGCCTTTCTTCTATCCGGATTCTACCCACGCTCCACGGTTGCCTAAATTTGAAGTTCAACCGTTTCTGGGGGACGCATGCTGCAGAATATCAGGGACAATTCACAAGGCTGGATTGCCAAGACCATCATCGGGGTCATCGTCGCATTGATGGCGTTGACCGGTTTCGATGCCATTTTTCAAGCCACCACCAATAGCAATGACGCGGCCAAGGTCAACGGCGAAAAAATCAGCCAGAACGAGCTGAGCCAGGCGGTCGACATGCAACGCCGTCAGCTCATGCAACAGTTGGGCAAGGATTTCGACGCCTCCCTGCTGGACGAAAAAATGCTGCGCGATTCGGCGCTCAAGGGCCTGATCGACCGCAAGTTGTTGCTGCAAGGTGCACACGATGCGAAATTCGCTTTCTCCGAAGCTGCGCTCGATCAAGTAATCCTGCAAACGCCTGAGTTCCAGGTCGATGGCAAATTCAGCGCTGAGCGTTTCGATCAAGTGATCCGCCAGCTGGGTTACAGCCGTATGCAATTCCGCCAGATGCTGGCTCAGGAAATGCTGATCGGTCAGTTGCGCGCAGGCCTGGCGGGCAGCGGTTTTGTCACCGATGCCCAAGTGTTGGCATTCGCCCGCCTGGAAAAGCAGACCCGTGATTTCGCCACCTTGAACATCAAGGCCGATCCTGCGTCGGTGAAGCTGACCGATGACGAGGTCAAGGCTTACTACGACCAACACGCCAAGGAATTCATGACGCCTGACCAGGTGGTCATCGATTACCTCGAGCTGAAGAAAGCCTCTTTCTTTGATCAGGTCAGCGTCAAGGACGAAGACCTGCAAGCGGCCTATCAGAAAGAAATCGCCAACCTGTCCGAACAGCGTCGCGCTGCGCACATCTTGATCGAAGTGAACGACAAGGTGACCGAAGCCCAGGCCAAGGCGAAGATTGAAGAGATCCAGGCTCGCCTGGCCAAAGGCGAGTCGTTTGAGGCCCTGGCGAAGGAGTTTTCCCAGGATCCGGGTTCGGCGAACAACGGTGGTGATCTCGGTTATGCCGGCCCGGGCGTCTACGATCCGGAATTCGAAAAGGCCTTGTACGCCTTGAGCAAGGATCAGGTCTCGGCACCGGTCCGCACCGACTTCGGTCTGCACCTGATCAAGCTGCTGGGTGTTGAAGCGCCTGAAGTGCCGACCTTTGCCAGTCTCAAGGACAAGCTGACTCGCGAGCTGAAGACTCAGCAGGTGGAGCAGCGTTTCGTGGAGGCGAGCAAGCAACTGGAGGATGCCTCGTTCGAAGCGTCCGACCTGGCGCAACCGGCTCAGGACCTGAAGCTGACCGTCCACACATCGGCCCCGTTCGGTCGTGAAGGCGGCGAAGGAATTGCGGCCAATCGTGCCGTGGTCACAGCGGCGTTCAGTCCGGAAGTGCTGGATGAAGGTGCCAACAGCACCGCCATCGAGCTGGACCCGGAAACCGTCGTGGTGCTGCGTGCCAAGGAGCACCGCAAGCCTGAGCAACTGCCGCTGGACAAGGTGTCCGGGCCCATTCGCGCTCAATTGGCCAAGGAACACGCCAGCGCAGCGGCCAAGACCCGCGCCGACGAGTTGATCACCAGCCTGCGCGACGGCAAGACTGCGTTGGACAAGCCGGTTGACGGCCAAGGCTGGAAAGCCACCGAGGCGGCCACCCGCAACCAGGAAGGCATCGACCCGGCGGTGCTGCAAGCGCTGTTCCGCATGCCCAAGCCTGAGTCCAAGGACAAGCCGACGTTCAGCAGCGTGACCTTGCCTGACGGCAGCCTGGTGGTCGTGCGTCTGAATGGCGTAAACGAAGCGGCGGCGCCGACTGACGAAGAGAAGGCTGAATATCGCCGCTACCTTGCGTCCCGTGTGGGTCAGCAGGACTTTGCGGCCTATCGCAAGCAGTTGGAGAGTCAGGCGGAGATCAAGCGTTTCTAAT
This sequence comes from Pseudomonas sp. H3_A02, assembly GCF_054671965.1. Lineage (NCBI taxonomy): Bacteria > Pseudomonadati > Pseudomonadota > Gammaproteobacteria > Pseudomonadales > Pseudomonadaceae > Pseudomonas > Pseudomonas sp. H3_A02. Next base: position 5,572,101 of record NZ_CP162807.1, on the reverse strand, counting down.
GGCTTGATGCTTTTTTAAACCTGGCTGTGATGCTGCTCAGTTAAAGAAACGGCGCTTCTTCAGAAATGGGAGCGCCTTTTTTTTTGGCTTGGGTTTGGGTGTATATCCATTTCATCGGTAACGGCTACTTATGGTTCCGGGATGCCTGAACGAAGGCATCGCTCCGTGCCCACGGCGCAATCCCTTCGTTCAGCCATCGTGGTTAACCTGGCTTTTGCGGGTGTACTCAATCCAATCGTGGGAGCGGGCTTGCTCGCGAAGGCGGAGGGTCAGTTTGGGTGATGTTGGATGTGTCGGCCTCATCGCGAGCAAGCTCGGCTCCCACAGGGGATCTTGGGTGTTCATGAGTCTTGTGTTCACCGCAGGCCCATTGTGGGAGCGAGCCTGCTCGCGAAGGCGATGTCACAGTCGATGAAGATGTTGGATGGGCCGGCCTCTTCGCGAGCAAGCCCGCTCCCACAGGTTTTGCGGTGCACATGAATTTTGTGCCTGCCAAAGATCCAATGTAGGAGCGAGCTTGCTCGCGATAGCGGTGGCCCAGCCACATAGATGCCGGCATGTGTCTCGCTCTTGCTTTGCTTTTGATCTTGATCTGGGCGCCCCGTTAAACCACGCTGGCCGAACGCAGGCATTGCGCAGTGGGCAACCCGGCATGGATGCCGGGATAGCCGCGCTGGGCCATGGATGGCCCTTCGCGGCGGCCCACGGAGCAATGCCGGAGTGAGGGCATGCCGAGCCTAAGCGAGGCACCAAGTGGTGGGGCATGTACGGGACAACCACATGGGTTACAAAAAAGTGCATTCACATAGGTGACACTTTGATTGAAACGTAGCCGTTCTTTGCGTCCCTGGCATTGACGTGACCTAGGATCACCGGGCCGAAGATCACATTCCATACTCCGTCTTTGATCATCTCCATTCCAATAGTTTGATGCCTGAGCAGGTTCCCCACGTATATCCGCAGACCATCTCGACTAATGATTCCGCAACTATCAGCCAGGTAACACTCAACATGGCTCGCATACCCCATTTCCGGTAATTTTTCCGGGTAAGCTCGGGTTGAGGGTGTATAGCAGGAGGCCGGGGTTTGCTGGCCGAGCGCCTCGTGTCCCCGCTCGTGATTGTAGTGCTGCATAAATCGATCAAAGTGTTTTTGCTGGGCCTCCCAGGCAACGGCTGGTGGTTTGGGAAGCGTACTTTTCAACGTCCGGTGCATACGCTCATGACGCCCATTTTGATCTGGCCGACCGGGCTCAATTCGCTCGGGGATAATCCCAAGGCGTAGCCACCAGATCGACAACTGCGACAGCCCCGCACGACCCGTACTGGCAAACGGCACGCCGTTATCGGTGCGGATGCGCTCAGGCATCCCATATTCCCGAAAAACGCGCTCGAAGGTTTGCTGGGTCTCCTTGAGATTGGTGTTAGCCATGCTCTCGCAGGCAAGTAAGAAGCGACTGGCATGGTCCATGATCGTCAGCGGATAGCACCAGACACCCGCGCCGGTGAGAAATTGGCCTTTGTAATCTGCACTGAAGAGCTGGTTAGGCGTTTCGGCCTTACGCAAAGGTTTGGGGTAGACAGCGACACGCCGGCGCAACGGCCGAGGCGCGATCAAGTCCGCTGCCTTAAGGATGTTGTAGATGGTCGTTTTCGACGGCGGATCCTGCCCCGGAAAACGCTTTATCAGGTCGCTCTGGATCTTTTTAGGCCCCGGAACCGTCTCGCCAGTAGAGCGAAGCTCAATGATTGCTTGTCTCACAACCAGCGGCACCACATAGGTTTGGTTGTGCCGTCGGCGACTGCGCTCGTCGAGCCCACTGGGGCCCTCCAGTTCATAGCGCTCAACCCACTTGTAGCCGGTCTTTCGGCTGATCTGATAGTCCTGGCACAGCCGGCTAAAGCTGTGCTTTTCAGACAGATATTCAGCGATGAACATCACTTTGAGGTCCATAGGTTTCAGCTCTCTCCAAGGCATGGTCAAATCCTCGCGAAATCGACCATGCCAGTTAAAAACTGTTACCTATGTGCGTGAACTGATTTGTAACCCATGTGGGTGAGTCATACCGGCAAAGCGTTTTTGGTTACTTTTGGCGCTTTTCCAAAAGTGACCCGCTGTAAGAGCGGAACCGCCAGTAGCCGTTACCGAAGAAACGGATATACACGCCAATCCAAGTAAAACCTACGCCTCTCGGAACGGATTATCAAAATCTTCATTAACGGCTCAAGTGGACGGCATTAGGCCAAAACACCAGGGTTCTTTGTGTCCGCTTATTGCCCAAAAGCAGGGTATTCCGTCGATCTACCAGATCAGCGTCTTTTTCCTGCAAACAACCCCCAGTAAACTTGTAACCCCCTTGAAACAAGATTAGCCACGCTGCCAGGTCGCGTTCTGTTGCACAATACGCCCCGGACCGTTTCTCTCAGGATGTTCAATGTTCAAATCATTTCACATGCGCACCGTCGGGCTTGCATTGGTGCTGGCCGCCGCAGCCGGTTGCTCGTCGAAGAAAGCCGCCATCTACGAGCACGAGAACTTCGATGATTCGGGCACGTTCTCGCGCACGTACCCGGTGAGTGACGCGGCGACCTGCGAGGCCGGGCGGCGGGCGTTGCTCAGCCAGGGCTACATCATCACCAGCAGCGATCCGAAGCTGGTCAGTGGCCACAAGAGCTTCCAGCAGACCGGCGAGACCCACATGGAGATCAGTTTCAATCTGGTCTGTGCCGAGGACGGCGGTGCCGGACACCGTGCGACCATGTTCGCCAACGCCTTGCAGGACCGTTATGCCCTGAAGAAAACCAACAACTCCGCCAGCCTGGGTGTGGGCGTGCTGGGTTCGGTGTCGATGCCGATCGGCTCCTCGGATGATTCGATGGTCAAGGTCGCCAGCGAAACCGTATCGGCGGCCAAGTTCTATGAGCGCTTCTTTGCCCTGGTGGAGCTGTTCCTGCCCTCCGAGGCGAAGAAAGCTGCCGAGAAGGCTGAGAACGCCGATAAGCCGAAGGCTGAACTGGGTATCCCGGAAACCAAGGCTGAACCGGCCGCCTTGATGCCGGCCCCGGCTCCCGTTGCAGCACCTGCGTCGGAACCTGTTGCACCTGCACCCGCAGCAGCCACGCCGGTAGAGGAGGCCGCGCCGGCCCCTGCCGAAACCGCTCCTGCGGTGTCGGAGCCCGTCGCACCACCGAGCGAGCCCGCGCCGATTGCGCCTGAGTCGTTCGAGTCTGCGCCGACGACGGAAACCGTGACGCCGCCACCACCACCTTCCAGCTCGTTGCCGGCCCCGAGCGAGCCGATCCAGCCGCTTCCGGCCTCCTGAGGTCCCGTGGCGGGGCGTTACGCCCTGTCACACTTCACGCGGTAATTTTCCGACCCTGTGCTACGTTTAATTCATGAAGCCTTTGCTTCATGTTTTGTTCATAAAGCAGCTTTATGCTGATGCCAGCGCCATCAGGCATTGGATTCAATGACAGGGGAAGGACACGTAATGGATGATTATCAGGAAGAGCTGCTGGAATACCAGGCCTATGAACTGGACCCGTTGGAACCCGCCGAAGATGCAACGGAGTTGTAAGAGAGCGTGAAGCTCAGCGCCCTCTGTGACTACGACGAAACTCCCCAGGCGTCTGGTCGTTCCAGCGCTTGAAGGCTCGTTGAAAGGCCTCGGCTGAGGCAAAACCCAACAAGTAGGCGATTTCGCCGAACGCCAGTTCGGTATCGCGTATGTAGGTCATGGCGAGGTCTCGGCGGGTGTCGTTGAGGATGGCGCGAAATTGCGTGCCTTCCTCGGCCAGCTTGCGACGCAGGGTCCAGGTCGGCAGCTTCAGGCGAGTCGCCACTTCTTCCAGGTCGGGTTCCCGGCCGCCGCTGAGCAACGGTCCCAGCAGTTGGATGATGCGCTCACGCAGGCTGCGGGTGCGGGTCAATTGTTCCAGTTCCCGTTCACACAACTGAACCAGATAGTGCCAGGTGCTGGGGCAATGCTGTGGGTTGCGCTGGGCGAGGCTGTCCAGGTCCAGGCGCAGTTGATTCTGCTCGGCGCCAAACTGGATCGGGCAGTCACCGAGGGTGCGGTAGGCTTCCAGGTACGCCGGCTCCTCGAATTCGATTTCGATGCGTTCGGGTCGCAGCGCGACGCCGCTGACGCTGGACAATTGCGCCAGCCAGCCGGCAATGATCGAGTCCACGACGAAGCGGTTGTAGGCGTTATAGGGGCTGATGGAATAGAACCGTAGCCAGGCGCCGCGGGCATCCTCATGGAAACTCGACTGGCCGCGATAGTTGGAACCATACAGCGGCTCGAAGCGGGTCATGCAGCGGGCCGCCTCGCGCACGGTCGGCGCCTGGGCGGCGGTAACGCCCGCCAGCCCGGCCTGGCTCAAGCGCCCGAGCTGGCCCATGCGCAGGCCCAGGGCCGGGTCTTGGGTCTGTTGAATCGCGGCGTGGCCCAGGCGCATGTAGCGTGGGATCGACAGGCGTGCTCCGGGCTCGGCCAGGCGCGCGGCATCGAGGCCGTACTGTTCCAGCAAAGGCTTGGGGTCTTGCCCATGGCTGGCGACCGCGTCAGCCAGGCTATGGACGAAGCCCACTGACAGGTCCCCCAGGCGCATCGGCTGCGGTTTCATGTTCACAACCACAGGTTCAGCAGGCGCGCGCCACGGATTTCGCCATCGGGAAAGTGTTGCCCGTTGTGGCTGATGAAACTCTGGCCGGCGCTGCCGCTGTCCCAGAACTGGCCACGCAGGAACACGCTGATGCCGCCCCGGGCGTGGCTGATGGGCAATTGGCCGGTCAGTGTCAGGCGATGCCAGGCTTGCCCCTCGCTCACTTCACCGGGCTTGAGGCTCACTTCGCTCGGTGTGGACAGGCCTTTATAACCGCTCCAGGGTTTGTCCCAGGCGCCGCGACCGATGACGAAGGCAGGCACTGCGATTAGTTGCGCACCCTGTTCGTTGAGCTGCCGGTAGTGGAGCGGGTACCAACTGTCGCTGCCGATCAGCACACCCAGGCGTCCGGCTGGGGTGTCGATGACGAGGGGAGCGGCTGGCTGTTCGGCGCCCAGTACATCCCGCTGTTCAAATACCGGATGTCGCTGGCGTTGTGGCTGGCCAATCGGCCGGCCATCGCTGCCAAACACCAGGCTGCTGTTGTACAACGCGCCACGGCCGATCTTCAGCTCGCCTTCGCTGACGCTGGGCTCGGGCAGCACGATGGAGCCTGCCACCAGGGTTACGCCGAACTCCTTGGCCAGCCCACCGAACAGCGCTTGATAGTCATGGGCCATGCGTTCGGCTTTCATGCGCAGGTAGGCATCGTCCAGTCGGTTATCGCCTTGAGCGCTGACCAGCGCCTGGATGAACGCCAGCGGATTGCTGACCGCCAGCCAGTGCATGGCTTCCTTCAGAGTCGTGGCCTGGTACAACTCGTCTTTTTCGCCGCCGACCATCAGCCAGGTACCGATGTGCTCGGGCAGCACCACCACGGTTTTGGCATTGAGAAAGCCCATGTCGCGAGCCGCTTGCAGATAGGCCGCCAGCTTGCGGTGCAGGCGCTCGGGGCTCTGGTAGTCGGTGGGGAACAGTTCGGGCTGGATACCCAGCAGGTTGCCGCGGTCGGCGGGCGTGCCCTGGTCGACCGCCAGGTTGATGCGCAGGTCTGACAGGTAGTGACCCGCCGGACGCTCGGTCGTCCACAGTGCGTAGGTGACCAGGGCGGCAATCAAGGCCAGTGAAAACAGCAGGTACAGAAATTTGCGCATGGGGGAACAGTCAGCGGCCGTGTGCAGGTTCGTGATTTTTCATCAGGAGCTACGGGGCAGGGTACGGTAAAACAAGGGATTAGCGAAGCTCGGGAGCTGATTTGTGCGCACGGCAAGTAAACGCCAAGTCGTCCAAAGACCCCTTGGACGCTCTCTGCGCTGGCAAGGCGCGCTAGTGGTTTTTGGCCTTCCTGATTCGGATCAGAATCAGCAGCATGATCAACAGCACCGGCGGCGTCATGCCCAGCAGCGCTTCGCGGGCCGAGAGGTTTGCGCCCAAGGTGTGCAACCCGCTGTAGACCAACTTGAACAGGTTGATCAGGTAGTAGGTGATGGCAATGATCGACAAGCCTTCCACCGCGCGCTGGATCTTGATCTGGGCATCGGCGCGGGCATTGAGGCTGCGCAGGATCTCGGCGTTCTGGTCTTCCATCTCGACTTGCACGCGGGCTTGCAGCAGGTCACCCAGGTTGGCGACGCTCATGGCCAGTTGTTCGAGGCGCTGTTCGGTGGCTGCGCAATAACGCACCGTGGGCTTGAAACGCCGTTCGATGAACACGCCCAGTCGCTGGCAGTCCCCCAGGTGACTTTCACGCAACTCCCCCAGGCGCTCGAACACCAGTTGTGCGTAGGCGCGGGTCGCGCTGAATCGGTGGCGATTCCTGACCGTGCTGCTGACCACCTGGCGAGACAGCAGGGCAATGTCCTCCAGCAGCGCCTTGGCGTGCACACCGCTGGCATTGGCGTTGCGTTCGGACAGGCTCACCAGGGTGCGATCGAATTCATTCAGTTGCGGGTCCAGTGCCTTGGCGATAATCAGCGACAAGGACGCCATCATCCGGTAGGTCTCGATTTCCAGCAGGCGCCGGATCATGCGGCCCTGGCGATAAGCGTTGAGCCGTCGGTTGATGAACAGCAGGCGATTGGTGCCGTCCTCGGTCAGGCGAAAATCGCTCCAGACCACCGCATCGCCACCGCCCACGCATGAGCCGCAAGGGTCCTTGAAACCGTAGCTGGGCAGGTCGAGACCGGTCTCTGCGCGCACCACCACCTGAACGGCATTGATGAGGTGTTGGGCGTGACCTTCGATCCCCCGGGCAAGGCTTTCGGGCAGCGTCGTCCATTGCAACTCATTGCTCGTGGCCGGCACGACCAGGGTCAAGGTGAAGAACTCGGCGTGGCGCTCCCACTTGAGCGGATGACCTTCAAGGCGGGTGATGCCTTGCGCGGCTTCCGCTGTGACGGTATCAGGGCACAGTCGCTCGAGCAGCGCGTTGCACTGGCCGTTGTCGCCCAGAAACGCCAGGTGGAAGACGTGGGCCGGTTCGTCGAAATACAACGACGGGCGGGCGTGCAACTCGTTGTGCAGCATTTTTCGTTGGGGATGCATGCAATGACAACCGTGTGATCAGCGTTATTTTAGGGTTGAGCACCTGAGCCAGCGTTGATAGGACTGGCTCACCCCGCTGAGAGTCACCCACGACTGATCGGCGTCTTGCACATTTGGATCATTAAGTTGTCAGTTACGGTCATTGAGCGCCCGCACCCTGACTCTTACGCTGTGAGCCATGACAGACGCAAGCCGCAGAGCTTGCGCTTTTTTCCGTGATCGCCCGTTGTGGAGCTACCGATGACCGCCTCTCATTACCCGCACCTGCTGGCCCCGCTGGATCTGGGTTTCACCACGTTGCGCAACCGTACCCTGATGGGCTCGATGCACACCGGGCTGGAAGAGAAACCCGGTGGCTTCGAACGCATGGCAGCCTACTTTGCCGAGCGCGCCCGGGGCGGCGTGGGCCTGATGGTCACCGGTGGGATCGGGCCGAACGACGAGGGCGGTGTCTACTCCGGCGCCGCAAAGCTGACCACGGAAGACGAGGCGCTCAAGCATCAAATCGTGACCCGGGCGGTGCACGAGGCCGGTGGCAAGATCTGCATGCAGATTCTTCACGCCGGGCGCTACGCCTACAGCCCCAAGCAAGTGGCACCGAGCGCGATCCAGGCGCCGATCAACCCGTTCAAGCCCAAGGCACTGGACGAGGAAGGTATCGAGAAGCAGATCAGCGATTTCGTCACCTGCTCGGTCCTGGCCCAGAAGGCCGAATACGACGGCGTTGAGATCATGGGGTCGGAAGGTTATTTCATTAACCAGTTCCTGGCGGCCCATACCAACCACCGCACCGACCGTTGGGGCGGCAGCTATGAAAACCGTATGCGTCTGCCGGTGGAAATCGTCCGCCGGGTGCGCGAAGCGGTAGGCCCGAACTTCATCATCATTTTCCGCCTGTCGATGCTCGATCTGGTGGAAGGCGGCAGCACCTGGGACGAAATCGTCCTGTTGGCCAAGGCCATCGAGCAGGCCGGCGCGACGATCATCAACACCGGTATCGGTTGGCACGAAGCACGAATTCCCACCATTGCCACCAAGGTTCCGCGGGCGGCGTTCAGCAAGGTCACGGCCAAGCTGCGCGGTTCGGTGAATATCCCGCTGATCACCACCAACCGCATCAACACCCCGGAAGTGGCCGAGCAGATCCTGGCCGAAGGCGATGCCGACATGGTCTCCATGGCGCGGCCGTTCCTGGCCGACCCGGAGTTCGTCAACAAGGCCGCTGCCGGTCGCAGCGATGAAATCAACACCTGCATCGGCTGCAACCAGGCGTGCCTGGACCATACTTTTGGCGGCAAGCTCACCAGTTGCCTGGTCAACCCGCGGGCCTGCCACGAAACCGAGCTGAACTACCTGCCGGTGACCCAGGTGAAGAAAATCGCTGTGGTCGGTGCCGGCCCGGCGGGGTTGTCCGCAGCCACGGTGGCGGCCGAGCGTGGGCACCAGGTGACGCTGTTCGATTCGGCCAGTGAAATCGGTGGCCAGTTCAACGTTGCCAAGCGCGTGCCGGGCAAGGAAGAGTTTTTCGAAACCCTGCGCTACTTCAAGCGCAAATTGCAGACCAGCCATGTCGAGCTGTGCCTCGACACCCGGGTGGATGTGGCGCAATTGGTGGCTGGCGGTTACGACGAGATCATCCTCGCTACCGGCATCGCCCCACGCGTGCCGGCGATTCCTGGGGTGGAGCATGCCAAGGTGTTGAGCTACCTGGACGTGATCCTCAAACGCAAGCCAGTGGGCCGCAGTGTCGCGGTGATCGGTGCCGGAGGGATTGGCTTCGACGTGTCGGAATTCCTGGTGCACCAAGGCGTTGCCACCAGCCAGGACCGTGAGGCGTTCTGGAAGGAGTGGGGTATTGACACGCACCTTGAGGCTCGTGGCGGCGTGGCCGGGATCAAGGCCGAACCCCATGCATCGGCGCGCCAGGTGTTCCTGCTGCAACGCAAGACCTCCAAGGTCGGTGACGGCCTGGGCAAGACCACCGGCTGGATTCACCGCACGGGCCTGAAGAACAAGCAGGTGCAGATGCTCAACAGCGTCGAGTACCTGAAGATCGACGATGACGGCCTGCACATTCGTATCGGTGAAGCCGGCGAGCCGCAGGTGCTGGCCGTGGACAATATCGTGATCTGCGCCGGCCAGGATCCGCTGCGCGAGTTGCAGGAAGGCCTGGAAGCGGCGGGGCAGACGGTTCACCTCATCGGCGGTGCCGACGTGGCGGCGGAGCTGGACGCCAAGCGGGCGATTAACCAGGGCTCGCGGTTGGCGGCGCAGTTGTAAGGCACAATCCCAGCAAAAAACCTTGTGGGAGCGAGCTTGCTCGCGATAGCGGCAGGTCAGTCAACATTCATGCTGCTGACTAACCGCTATCGCGAGCAAGCTCGCTCCCACAGTAGGGTGGTGGTGCACCTGAAGTCACCGGCCGGCAAGCTGCTAAGATGCCGGCATCTTTTCCCAGGCCTGCCGCCATGCTGCTTCCCGCCCTCGACTGGCACCCCCAACCCCGACTCGAACCTCTTCACATGGACTGGCTCGCCCGTGCCGGTGTCGAAGTGGCGGTGTTGCGCCTGGACCGGATCGATCCGCTGATCAGCGGCAACAAGTGGTTCAAGCTGGTCCATCATCTGCGCGCCGCCCATGAGGCCGGTGCCGAAGGGGTCATGAGCCTGGGCGGGGCCTATTCCAACCATTTGCATGCGCTGGCGGCGGCCGGCAAGCGCTTCGGCTTTCCCACGGCCGGGCTGTTGCGCGGTCATCCCCAGGACACGCCGACGGTGCGCGACCTGAAAGCGTTCGGCATGGACCTGCACTGGTTGGGTTATGGCGGATACCGAGAGCGGCACGCAGCGGATTTCTGGGGGCCGTGGCTGATCCGCTATCCACATTTGCACCCGGTGCCCGAGGGTGGTTCAGGATTACCTGGGGCACAAGGTTGCATGACGTGGGCGGCCAGTGTTCGTGAGCAATTAGTGACATTGGGGTGGGCGGATTATCACGGCTGGTGGCTGGCCTGCGGAACTGGAACGTCGCTGGCCGGACTGGTGCTGGCCGAAGCGGGCGAGCGCCCGGTCTACGGCGTGCTGGCGGTGCCCCCGGACCATGGCGTGGCCCAGCAGGTCGAGCGCATCGTGGCGGAGGCGGAGCTTTCCAGCCCGTGTTATGAATTGTTCGACGGCAGCCGTGGCGGTTTCGCCCGGGTCGATGCCGAACTCACCGACTTCATCGAAACCACGGCGGCCATCGAACTGGAGCCGTTGTACACCGGCAAGGCCTTGATGCTGCTCAAGGCGCGGGTCGAGGCGGGAGGCTTTGCCCCCGGCACCCGCCTGGTCTTTGTCCACACCGGCGGTTTGCAAGGCCGCCGAGGGTTCGATTAACGGACGATCAGCCGCGTTTGGGCATCATCCGCAACAGCGTGTTGTCGCGCACCACGTAATGGTGATACAGCCCCGCCAAGGCATGCAGGCCGATCAGCCAATAGCCGATGGTGCCGCCGAGCACGTGCCAGCCTTCCAGTTGCTTGGCAAAATCCTTGTCTTGATCAACGAGCAACGGCAAATCGAAACCATAGAACATCACCTGGTGTCCTTCGGCGCTGGTGATCAGCCAGCCCAGCAGCGGCATGGCGATCATGAACAGGTACAGCGCCCAGTGCATCAGGCGGGCAAGGACGGTTTGCCAGGCAGGTGATGCCGGGAAAATCCCCGGTGCCTTGCCCATGCTGCGGGCGAACAGGCGCAGCCAAACCAACAGGAACACCGTCAGGCCGAGCATGAAATGCGCTTCCTTGATCAATGTCCGGCCGCCGCTGCCCTTGGGAAAAATTCCCCGCAACTCAATGCAGGCATAAACCACGGCCAGCAGGACCAGCATCAGCCAGTGCAGGTTTACCGTGACGGTACTGTAGCGGTTTTCCGAGTTTTTCCAGGGCATTGCGGGTATCTCCAACAATCAGGGTAGAGCGCCGTCTAGCGCGGCGTTGTGTCTTTACTGTAAGCCCGTTTCGCTGGGTTTGCATGAGCCAGATCAGGTTTGCTGGCAAGAAGCCAAAAGGGCAGGATCAGGGTGTGAAGTCGGGCGGGTTCAACAGCCAGTCCAACAGCAGCCCGGCATCGTGATTGCCACGGGACGGTTTCGGTGGGGCAGCGGCGTGTCCTGCGCCGGTATCGACCGCCCCTGGGCACAGCACCGGTCGGTCGGGGTCGCCATCGAGAAAACTCACCAGCACTTCGCTGCCCGCCATCAGGGAAGGGCTGTCGCCCAGCGTCAGTCGCGATACGGGCAGCGTGATGCCTTCCTGGTCCGGCGCCCAGAGGCTGACACTCACTTGGCCGCATTCATCGGGTTGGGCCGGCTGGCCGGCATGGCCGAGTACATGGGCCAGGTGATACCCGGGAATGCGCGGCTTGGGATGCTTGAGGGCCGGCCTGAACACGGTGGACCAGGGAATGGCGGTGAACCGGTTACGGTAGTCACGGGCCGAGGGCGTGGCGGGCAGGTCCGGTTCCAGGATCGAAAACTGCCGCCCGCGGTGCTGGACCTCGGTGATCAGCCATTGATCGTTGAAGGTGGAAACCGGGTGTTCGCTGATCTGCACGATGTCGCCGCCGTGCAGGGCCGGTTGATCACTGTGGCCATGGATTTCCCGTTGCCGACAGCGCAACCGTTCCAGATGGCGGCGTCCGGCCTGGTAACGGTGAATCAAGGCGGGGTTGCCACGCTGGGCTTCATGATCGATCTGCTCAAGGGGTTGATTCTCCGCCGAGACTTCGGTTTCGGTCGTGGCCCGGTCACTGAACCCGACAGGCAAGCCAGGCATCATCGCGTGGTGGCGCAAATACACGCGCTTGATGGTCGGTATCAGTTTGTCGTTCGGGTGCAGGGGCAGCTCGATGGGGCGCGCGGGGAAACTCTTCGGGTCTTCGGCGAACACCAGGACGTGGCCCTGGAGGGCGTGCTCGAAGTGGTAATGAATGCCTTCCTCCTCGCACAGCCGTTGCAGGAGGGTCAGGTCGCTTTCGTCGTACTGGATGCAGAATGGGCGACATGGGTACTGCCCATGGGGCAGCTCGAAACGGTAACTGTCGGCGGGCAGGGCATGGTCTTCCAGCAGGCGTTGCAGCACCTGCACCACACTGAGCCGATGGAAAACCCGACGCCGCGGGCCTTGTTCCAGTTGCTGCAGGTAGGGAACCAACGTCAGGCGATAGCCGATGCGTCGCGGGGCCGAAGCACTCAGGCTGACGCTGTGGACAATCCCATGGATGCCCGATTCACCGTCCAGGCGCAGGAAGGCCGGATGCCCCAGTAGCAGGTCGGGATTTATCGGCGGGGCCAGGCCGATCAGTTCGAGGTCGAAGCGGTACGGCTGGTTGAGGGCTTCTCGGCCATTAAAACGCAAGACTTGCAACAGCAGGTCGTTTTGCGTGAGCGTCAGGCTGAAGGGACTTTCCGTGTCGTTGCGCATTGCGCCTCCTACTGGCAGGGACAGAGGCGCAGAGGGTACGAAACCACGGGAAGGAACGGTGCTTGCGAGCCGCTATTTCAGAAAAGCCCTACAACACACTGTGAAAATGTCGATTCGGTAGGGTGAATTTTTTGGTCGATCAGCCGGTTTAGGCCGTATAAACTTGCGCCACAGCGCCGGCCGGCAGATGTCTCGGCGCGTCAGACAAGAGAGTGAGTAATGGGCGCACAGTGGAAGGTTAAACACAAAGAAGCGGCTGCCAACGCCAAGGGCAAGATCTTCGGCAAACTGGTGAAAGAAATCACCATTGCCGCGCGCAACGGCGCTGATACCGCGACCAACGCGCACTTGCGACTGGTGGTCGAGCAGGCGAAGAAGGCCTCGATGCCCCGCGAGACCCTGGAACGTGCGATCAAGAAAGGTTCTGGCCAGCTCGGCGAAACCGTGCAATACCACCGCGTCACCTACGAAGGGTTCGCGCCGCACCAGGTGCCGCTGATCGTTGAATGCGTGACTGATAACATCAACCGTACCGTCGCCGAAATTCGCGTCGCGTTCCGCAAGGGCCAACTGGGCGCCTCGGGTTCGGTGGCGTGGGACTTCAACCATGTCGGCATGATCGAAGCCGCGCCGGACAGCCCGGACGCCGATCCGGAAATGGCCGCCATCGAGGCCGGTGCCCAGGATTTCGAGCCGGGCGAAGACGGCGCGACGTTGTTCCTCACCGATCCTGCCGACCTCGATGCGGTACAGAAGGCGTTGCCGGAGCAGGGTTTTACTGTGCTGTCGGCCAAGTTGGGCTACCAGCCGAAGAACCCGGTCAGCGGGCTGACCGACGAGCAGATGGCTGAAGTCGAAGCCTTCCTCGAAGGCCTCGATAACCACGATGACGTGCAGGACATGTTTGTCGGGTTGGCCGGTTAAGCACTACACCCCCTGTGGCGAGGGGATTTATCCCAGGGTGCGGTTCACTCTGTGGGAGCAAGGCTTGCCCGCGATGAAGACGACGCGGTCTCTGAGAAAACGAGGTGTCCGCATCGCGGGCAAGCCTTGCTCCCACAGATAAATCCCCTCGCCACAATAGGCGGCGTGCTTGTTAGTTTGGGGGCTGGTTTAGTCGATGTGTTTGAACTCGCTCAGCAACCTTTCAATCTCATCAAACCCTGGCCGTGCCAGTACATCCGGCTGACAGCAACGCGCTTGCAGATCCTGCAACGCTGCCAGTTCCTCAGCACTGAGCCCCGGTTCGATTCGCGCCAGCAATTCCCCCAACAAAATCCCGAAGGCCCGTACCTCGATGCGCTGCAGTGCGCGGGTTTGCACGGTGTCCGTAGTGGCGTGGAACGACGCCGCGCCAAAGTCCCCCAGCAGGCAATCGCCCTGGTCGTTGCACAGGATGTTGTGCCCGTACAGATCCCCATGGGTGATGCCCTGGCGGTGCAAGTGCGCCGCCACCGAGGCGATGCCGTGGGCGATGCGCAAGGCCACCGGGGCGCTCAGGCGCAGTTCATCGGCGTACACGTCGCGAGTGCATGACGTCAGGCTCGGCAGCCCGGCGAGGTTGCGGTAGCTGGGCTCGACCAGGGCCATGACCAGCCCGTCCTGTCGCTCGGGGTGCCCGGCGATCTGACCCAATACGTCGATCAGGTTCGGGTGTCGACCGGCCGTGATGCAGGCATGCATTTCATGCAGGGGCGAGCCGTCGCTGGTCATCTGGCCTTTGTACAACTTCACCGCGACGCTTCGCGCCACCTGGTCGGGCGCCTGCCAGAGCGCTTGGTGAATCACCCCGGAAGCGCCTTCGCCCAGTTGTCGTCGCAGCGCCAGTTGCGACCAATCGATGGGCGTTGTGGTGTTCAAGGCTGCGGCATCGGCCTGGGTTTCCAGCGGGTTACCGGCGTAGGCCAGCCAACTGAGGCTCGGCAGCTCCAGCAACCATTGCGGCAGTTCGGTCAGTTGGTTGGCGGCAATGCGCAGCAGTTCCAGGCGATGACACTGGCCCAGGCTCGCCGGCAACTGCTGCAAACGGTTGCCGGCCAGCATCAGTTTTTGCAGGTGTGGGCGTTGGCCCAGTTCATCCGGCAACTGGCTGATGTCGTTGTCGGTCAGGATCAGCCAGCGCAACCGGGGTGGCAGCGCGTCGCCCGTGACACGGGTGATGCGGTTGGCCTTGAAGCCGACCATGGTCAACGCGCTGCAACGGCCCAGGCATTCGGGCAGTTCGGTGAAACGGTTGTCCGAACAGAACAGCACGCGCAGGTGGGGCAGCCGATCCAGGTCGTCGGGCAGCGAGTCCAACTGATTGCCGCTGAGGTTGAGAATCTCGAGGGAATCGGCCAGTTCGAAGATTTCCCGGGGAAACTCCGTCAAGCCGCAGGCCAGGTCCAGTCGGGTGATGCCTGAGAGCTGGCCGGCGCGGAGTTGGGCGAGGGTGTGCATGGGAGGGTTCGCTGTTGGTCAAGGGGAGGCTCTGGCGCCCATAGCCAGACAGTTAACCAATAATCAGCTCAGTACAACACCCTGTGGCGAGGGGATTTATCTGTGGGAGCAAGGCTTGCCCGCGATGCAGGCGCCTCGTTTTCTCAGAGACCGCGCCGTCTGCATCGCGGGCAAGCCATGCTCCCACAGCAGTGTTGCTCCCCTCGCCACAGTCGATCGCTCTAGCGCTCGATGCTGCGGTTCCAGCGGGCGTTCCAGGCCGGGCGTTGTTCGTTGACCTGGTCCCAATCCACGGCAATCGCTGTTTCCAGGTATTGCTTCATCGCTTCCACCTGGCCACGAGTCTTGTCGGTGGTCGGGGTGTTGGGGTTGGAAGGGATCTGGTCGCCTTCTTCCAGGGCAATGGCCTGGGCTTGCGGGGTCAGCAGGAAAGCGGCGAGCTTTTGCGCCAGTTCCGGCTGGGTGTTTTGGGCGATGGCGCATTCGGCGACGTTGAGGACTACGGCGCCTTCCTTCGGCTGGGCATATTCCACTGGCATGCCCTTGAGTTTCAACGCGGTCACCTGGGTCGGCGTCAGCGGGAACAGCGCCGCTTCGTCGGTCTGCAGCATTTCGGATATCTTCGCCGAGCTCGGGATGTACTCCAGCACGTTGCGCCCCACCGTGTTCGGCCACGCCTTGAAGCCCGGCTCGACGTCGGTTTCGCTGCCGCCCTGGATCCGGTTGAACATCAAAAAGCCGTGCAGGCCAAAAGTGGAGGAGGCCATCGACTGGAACACCACTTTGTCCTTGAAGCGTGGATCGGCCAGGTCCATCCATGAAGTGGGCGTATTCCAGCCTTTTTCCTTGAACAGCCGGGTGTTGTAGGCCAGCCCTGTCACCCCGAGGCTGACGGCCACGGCCTGATCCTTGATACGCCCCTTGGCCGGGATCTGCGCCAGGGTCGGGCTGTCCTCGAGCTTGTCGCACAGCCCCATGGCGATGGCGCGGTACATGATGCCGTCGTCGAGGAACATCACGTGCATTTGCGGGTTGCCTTTGCTGGCCTGGACCTTCGCCAGGATGTCGGCGGAGGTGCCGGGTACGATGACCACTTTGACGTTGTTGGCTTTCTCGAAAGCCGGCAAGACCTTGTCGGCGTAGAGCCGCTCCATGGTGCCGCCGTTCATGCCCAGGTAAAGCGTCGGCTCGGCCAACGCCTGGGTAGCCGGGAGCAGGGCGCCCAGGCAAGCGCAACCCAGCGAGCAGAAACCGAACAGTGCACTGCGTTTGACGTTATTCATTGGCGCGACCTTCCTCTATCAAGCAACGGAGATGGAGTGAAACCGGGTGATGGAAAACGCATCCAGCGGCGTGGTCGAAGCCCCGCTGCAGATGATCTCGGTGAGCGCCTGGCCCACCGCCGGGCCGATCTGGAAGCCCGCGCCGGCAAAGCCGAATGCGTGCAACAGACCGGGCTGGGTGCTGCTGTGGCCGATCACCGGTTGGCGATCGGGCAGGTAACCTTCGGTGCCGCTCCAGGTACGAATCGCCTGGGCGCCTTCCAGGAATGGGTAGAGCTCGACGGCCTGGCGCAGGATCTCCAGCACGGCGTTCTGGCCGGGCCGGGCGCGAGCGGTGTCCAATGCAAAGCCTTGGCCGCCGCCCAGCACGCAATTACCGCGCGAGACCTGGCGGGCGTAGATACCGCCCCCCTCGACGCCGGTGCTGGCGTCCATGACCAAGGGCAAGGGTTCGGTGACCAGCATCGCCGGGTGCCCGGCGTGCATCGGCACCGCTTCGCCGAATTGCGCGGCGAACTGGCTGGCCCAGGCTCCGGCGCAGTTCAGCAGCCAGGGCGCGTGAAACGTCAGGCCTGTTGCGGTGTGCACGGCGAAGCGCTGGCCATCATGTACAACGTTGCTGACGGCGCATTGTTCGTGGACTTGCGCACCCTGGCGGCGAGCGGCTTGGGCAAAGGCTGGGGACACCAGGCGCGGATTGGCATGGCCGTCGTCCGGGCACAGCGACGCCCCCACCGCGACGGCGCCGACCCATGGAAAACGCGCGCGCAGGGCCGTGTGATCGAGCAGTTGCAAATCCAGGCCAAAGCCTTGGCTGGCGACGGCGTAGTCGTGCAGCGCTTGCAGGTCCTCAGCGCTGCGGGCCAGCTTCAAATGACCGCTGCGCTGGTACTCGCCGTCGATGCCGATCAATTGGGGCAACTGGCACCAGATTTCATGGGCCCGTTGCGACAACGGCAGTTGCGACAGCGGTCGGCCCTGGCGACGCACGCCACCGTAGTTCACGCCGCTGGAGTGTGAGCCGCAGAAGTCGCGTTCCAACAACGCCACCCGGCGTCCGGCCTGGCTCAGGAACAACGCGGCCGAGGCGCCGACGATGCCGCCACCAATGATCACTGCATCCACTTCGATCATGGCTCGACCTCCAGGCCGAACGGCACGGGTTTGATCGGCGCCTGGGCCCGCAAGCGGCCGATGCTGGAGACGGCGCGGCCACTTTCGCAGGCAATGATTTCCGCGGCGGCGGCGCCGCACATCCGCCCCTGGCAGCGGCCCATGCCGACCCGGCAATGGGCCTTGACCCGATTGATCTCCCAATGGCCTTCGCCCACCACCCGGCGGATGTCGCCAGCGCTGACTTCTTCGCAGCGGCAGATCATCAGGTGATCGGCAGCGTCGGCGGCCCAGTGTTCAGGAAAGGCAAACGCGCGCTCCAGGCCTTCGCGGAACTGGCCGATGCGTTCAAGGGTTTGTTCCAGTTGCGTGCAACGTTGCGGGTCGGTCGAGTAGCCGAGGTCTTCGAGCAAGGCCAAGGCCGCCCGTTCACCGGCCATTTCCGCCGCGTCGGCGCCCATGATCCCGGCACCGTCACCGGCCAGGTAAATCCCCGGCACGCTGCTGCGCCCGGCGCGGTCCCGGTGGGGCAACCAGGCGCGGTTGAGGGCGTTCCAGGCAAACGCGCAGCCCAGCAGGTCGGCCAGTTGGGTTTCGCTGCGCAAGCCGTGGGCGAAGGCCACCGCGTCACAGTCGAGGGTGTGTTCGCCGCTTGCGTTGCGCCATTGCAGCGATTGCACCCGGCGTTCTCCATCGAGACGCGCCAGGCTTGCGCCTTGATGCACGGCGATGCCGCGGGCGGCCAGCCAGGCGCGGTAGTAGAGGCCCTTGGCGAGGGTGGCCGGTTGTGCCAGCAGGCCGGGCAGGGCGCGGACTTGGGCGCTAAAGGGCGAACTGTCGAGGACGGCGACCACATGGGCGCCGGCCCGGACGTATTGATAGGCCACCAGATACAACAAGGGACCGCTGCCGGCGAACACCACCCGTTCGCCAATGGCGCAACCCTGGAATTTCAGGGCGATCTGCGCCGCACCCAGGCTGTATATCCCGGGCAGGGTCCACCCCGGTACGGGCAGGACCCGGTCGGTGGCGCCGGTGGCGACGATCACGCTGGCGTACTCGAGGCGGCCGGCGCGGCCTTCATGCAGGGTATCGAGCAGGCCGGCCTCGGCGTTCCACACCAGGGTGTCGGGACGGTAATCGAGCTGTTCGCGCAATGCGTCGAGTGTCTGGTGGATGGCGTTGGCCTTGTGGGCTTCGAAGCCATAGAGCTTGTCAGGCGAGCGCTTGAAATGGGCCGGTTGGCGCCGATAGATCTGCCCGCCACCGCGGGTGGCTTCGTCCAGCAGGACGGGATACAGGCCGTGGGCGACCAGAGTTTGCGCGGCACGGATACCGGCCGGGCCGGCGCCGATGATGGCTATGGGTTTCATGGCCACCTCGTTGATGATGCAGTGGGCTTAGTGGCGCTATTGAAGCCGCTATCGCGAGCAAGCTCGCTCCCACATTGGATCGGCTGTGGATGTTGGTTTTGTGCACGCCGCACTCCCCCTGTGGGAGCGAGCTTGCTCGCGATAAGGCTGGGCCAGTCGACATTGCTGTTACCTGACCGACCGCTAACGCGAGCAAGCTCGCTCCCACATTGGATCGGCTGTGGATGTTGGTTTTGTGCACGCCGCAGCTCCCCTGTGGGAGCGAGCTTGCTCGCGATGAGGCCATGCCTGTCGAGCGTGTTCATACCTGGCGCCCCGGTTCGCGGTTGATGTGTTGCCCGGCTTCGAGCAGCGTCGAACAGGCGCGTACGCGGCGGCCGTCGCCCAGGCGCACCCAGCAGTCCTGGCAGGCGCCCATCAGGCAGAAACCGGCACGGGGCTCGGCGCTGAAGTCACTGCCGCGCAGGTGTTCGCTGCAAGTCAGTACGGCGGTCAGTAGCGTGTCCCCCAGCAGCCCGGTGGCGGGCTGGCCATCGAGGGTGAAGTCCAGGGCCGGGCGGTCGCCTTCGGCCAGTCGTTTCAGCAGTGCCATGACACCCTCATTGTTTGCCTACCAGGACCCGATCCAGGCCATAGACCCGGTCGAGCAGAATCATGGTCAGCGCGGTGAGCCCGATGACCAGCGCCGACACCGCCGCCATCATCGGATCGATGGATTCGGTGGCGTACACGTACATGCGCACCGGCAAGGTTTGCGTGGCCGGCGAGGTGACGAAGATCGATAGCGTGACTTCATCGAAACTGTTGATGAACGCCAGCAGCCAGCCCCCGGCCACCCCTGGCAGGATCATCGGCAAGGTGATTTGCCGGAACAGCGTGAAGCGTCCGGCCCCCAACGATTGCGCGGCCTGTTCGGCGCTGCGATCCAGGCCGATGGCCGAGGCCAGCACCAGGCGCAGCACATAGGGCGTGATCACCAGCACATGAGCGAAGATCAGCCAGGCGAAGCTGCCGTTCACGCCCATCAGGGCAAACAGGCGCAGCAATGCGACCCCCAGCACCAGGTGCGGAATGATGATCGGCGACAGGAACAGGCCGTTGAAGAAGTCCCGCCCCGGGAACTCGAGCCGGGTGATCGCCAGGGCCGCCGGCACCGCGATCAAGGTCGCCAACGAGGCCGCGCAGAACGCCAGGACCAGGCTGTTG
Organism: Pseudomonas sp. H3_A02; assembly: GCF_054671965.1. Classification (NCBI taxonomy): domain Bacteria; kingdom Pseudomonadati; phylum Pseudomonadota; class Gammaproteobacteria; order Pseudomonadales; family Pseudomonadaceae; genus Pseudomonas; species Pseudomonas sp. H3_A02. The sequence goes on along the minus strand of NZ_CP162807.1, from coordinate 5,552,069 downwards.
TAGAACGCGTCGACAAAATCCGCGCGCTCGAACACCGCGCGGAACCAGCGCAGGGAAAACTCGGTGGTCGGCAGGCTCAGGGTGTTTTCCGGGGTGAAGGCGACGAGGCAGACCACTACCAGCGGCGCGAGCATGAAGACCACCACCAAGGCGTGGAACAGCAATGCGAAAGGACCGTTTCTAGACATGACCCATTACCCCAGTGACTTCTTGTAGCGGCCTTCGATCATCCGGTTCCACGACAGCATGATCAGCAGGTTGAGCAGCAGCAGCGCGACGGCAATGGCGGCGCCCATCGGCCAGTTCAGCTCCGACAGGTACTGGTCGTAGATCAACGTAGCGACCATCTTCAAGCGCCGTCCGCCGAGCAGGCCGGGAATCGCGAAGGAGCTGGCGGCAAGGCCGAACACAATCAGCGTGCCGGACAGCACGCCGGGCATGATCTGCGGCAACACCACTTTGCGGATCACCGTGAACTGGCTCGCCCCCAGGGACAGCGCGGCCTGTTCGGCGGCCGGGTCGAGTTTCTGCAGCGAGGTCCAGACGGGAATGATCATGAACGGCAACATCACGTGGACCAGGGCGATGACCACGGCGAACGGCGTATAGAGCAGCTTCATCGGCGCACCGCCGAAGGCTTGCAGGGCCTGGTTGACCAGGCCGTCGGCACCGAGCAACAAGCTCCAGCCGAAGGCGCGCACCACCACTGAAATCAGCAGCGGCGTGAGGATCAGGATCAGGAAAATCGAGCGCCACGGTGCGCCCATGCGGCTGAGGATGTATGCCTCGGGCACGCCGATCAGCACGCACAGGAGGGTGGTCAGGGCGCTGATCCAGAAGGTGCGCAAAAAGATTTCGTAGAAGTACGGATCGCCCAACAGGCTGGTGTAGTGCTCGAAGGTGTAGGCGTCGCCATTGATGCCCGAACTGTAGTCGAAGACGTTGAACGACAGGACCAAGGTCAAGCCCAAGGGGATGACCAGCAAGCCCAGGTACAAGGCCAGGGCCGGCGCGGACATCAGGTAGCCCTGTCGGCCACGGCGCATCGCGTCGATCAGCTTCATGCCGGCACCTCGTCCACGCTCAGCACCCGCAGCAGGGCCGGATCCCAATCCAAGCCCACCGCCGTGCCTTCGACCAAGGGCGCGGAGCCGTCGTTGCGGCGCACCACGCAGAGTTCACCCAGGCTCGTGGAAACGCCGTAGAGCCATTGGCTGCCCAGGAAGAAGCGGCTGACGAGGGTGCCCTGCAATCGCCCTGAACCGGCCTCGCGCAGGTCGATCTTTTCCGGGCGCAGGCTCAGGGTCAGCTCGCCATCGGCCGGGCTGCAGGCTTGGACGATGCCCGCGCTATCCCGCCTGCCGGGCAGCAGGTTGGCTTTGCCGACGAAGCCGGAAATGAATTCGGTGCGCGGGTGCTCGTAAAGGGTGTACGGCGCGTCGATCTGGGTGATGCGCCCGGCCTGCATGACCACCACCCGGTCACTGATCGACAGGGCCTCGGACTGGTCGTGGGTCACCATCAGCGTGGTGATCCCGACTTCGCGCTGGATACGGCGGATTTCGTATTGCATCTCTTCGCGCAAGTTGGCGTCGAGGTTGGACAGCGGCTCGTCGAGCAACAGCACCGGTGGCTCGATCACCAGCGCCCGGGCCAGTGCCACGCGTTGGCGCTGGCCGCCCGAGAGTTCTCGTGGGTAGCGGTCGGCGTGGCGGTCCAGGCGGACCAATTTCAACACTCGGTCCACCCGTTGTTGCAGTTCGTCATTGGCTACTTTGCGCATGCGCAGGCCGAAGGCGACGTTGTCCTTGACGGTCATGTGGGGAAACAGCGCGTAGCTCTGGAACACCACCCCCAGGCCACGGCTGGCGGGCTTGGCGTGGGTGATGTCGCGACCGTCCAGCAGGATGCGCCCGCTGCTGACTTCGACGAAGCCGGCGATCATCTGCAAGGTTGTGGTTTTGCCGCAGCCGGAAGGCCCCAGTAGCGAGACGAACTCGCCTTTTTCCACCGACAAGTTGGTGGCGACCACGGCGTCGATGTCGCCGTAACGTTTGCCAAGTCCTTCAAGTTGCACAAAAGCCATCGCTGCGCTCCACCTGGGATTGTTATGCGTCGCCGCAAGGGCGCGCTTTTTTGTATGGGCAGATACGAAAGGGTGCTGCTGGGGTGCGTTGGCGCTCGACCTCAAGTCGGCTGCCGCTGTTGTTCGAATCGCCCCTGTCTGGACGAAGAGTAGGACGAAGAATAGGATGGGCTCAATGGACTATTTCACTGAAGCGAAGACTATTTTCAATTTCATTCAGTGAATAAATTAAATGATGAGAAAAAGCATGATTAATTCCACTGATCGGAATAATGAGAAGGGTGAGGTAGGTGTCGGTGCGGTCTCCCGACTATTTGCCGTGTTGCGCAGCCTGGGTGACACCGTCGAAGGCGGTGAGCGGGTGACGCAATTGGCCCTGCGCATCGGCCTGTCCCAGCCCACCACGCATCGCTTGCTGCGCAGCCTGATGGACGAGGGCATGGTTGAGCAGGACGCACGCAGCAAGCGCTATCGCCTGAGCCTGGAGTTTTTCGCCCTGGCGGCCCGCGCCGGCAACACCGGCAACCTGCGCGAACTGGTGCGCCCGGCCATGCTGCGGTTGTCGGCGTCCTTGGGCGACTCGCTGTTTTTGCTCGCCCGCAGTGGTTTCGATGCCATTTGCCTGGATCGCAGCGAGGGGCCGTTTCCGATCCGCACGTTCACCGGCGACATTGGTGGCCGCGTGGCGTTGGGCGTGGGGCAGGGCAGCCTGGCGATCCTGGCGTTTCTGCCGGAAGAAGAGCGCGACACGGTGATTCAATACAACCTGCCGCGGCTCAAGGATTTCCATTTGTACGACGAAGTCTTCCTGCGTTCGGAAGTGGAGAACGTGCGCACACTGGGCTACGCCGGGCGCAACACCGGTGTATTGCAGGGCATGGCCGGGGTGGCCGTGCCGATCCTCGACCGTGATGGCCGGGCCGTGGCCGCCTTGAGCGTGGCAACTGTGAGCGACCGGTTGGGGCCAGATCGACTGCCGACGGTGGTGGACATGCTCAAGCGCGAAGCGGCCCTGATCGGGCCGCGGATCAACCCGTTCGATCCGTTGCTGCGCAGGCCTTCGCAGGTGTTTGGGCAGGGCTGAATACACTCCCTAGGGGTAGCCCATCTCCCCCGTGGGAGCGAGCTTGCTCGCGATAGCGGTGGTTCAGTTAGAAATGATGTCGACTGATACACCGCTATCGCGAGCAAGCTCGCTCCCACAAGGGGGGCACAAGGGAGGACGGTGATCAGAAGTTCAGGGTCTGCTTGAGCCGCTGCGCCGCCGGCGTATCACTGGGGATGACCATCGCATAGTTGTAGCCCGGCCCGGACCAGTACTCGGCCTGCAGTTCCCCATCGCGGCGACTGCCCCGGGGCAGCAGGAAGTTTTTCGGGCCGGGTGGACGCACATAGAAGCTGATTTTCTGACCGCTCGGATCCTGGTAGACCACCATCGCCGCCGCGCCTTGTTCGGTGCTGAGCAAGCGCCCGCTGACCGGCTTGAAGCCCGCGCTGGACAGGTCGGGCAGCCGGTCGGCCTGGGTGAAGTAGCGGTCGAGCCAATCTTGCATGTGCTGCTCGTCGCCAGCTTGGTAATCGGCTGGAAGGATGCCCTGCTGGGCAATCAATCGGTACGCCTGCAGGGCATCGGCCATGGGCGCGGCGGCGCTGAGCAGGGTCATTTGCCGCGCCTGCCAGCCGCCGAAGCCACCCACACTGACGGCCAGCAGCAACACCGCGGCGCTGGCCAGGTGGCGACGGGAGCGATGTTTCAGGCGCTGGCGAATCATGGCCGGGTCGAGCTCCGGGTTGTGCGGCTGTTGCAAGCCACCGCTCAGGGCCGTGCGCAGGTGCTGCGCATCCTGTTGCCAGGCCCGGACCCGGGCGGCGACGTCAGGCTGGTTGGCCAGGTAGGTCTCGACCAGGCGCCGGTCGGCCTCGCTCAGTTGGCGATCGACATAGGCGTGCAGGTCGCTGTCGCTGGGGGGCATGCTGATCATTTGAGTATCCGCAGGGTGGGGCGGGTGATTTCGCCCTCGCTGAGTTGGCGTAGGGCCTGGCGGGCGCGGGACAGGCGGGACATCACCGTGCCGGTCGGTACGCCGAGGATATCGGCGACTTGCTGGTAGCTCAGGCCTTCCACCGACACCCAGAGCAACAGTGCGCGCTGTTCCGTCGTGAGCTGATCGAAGGCCTGCAAGGACGATTGCGCGATCACACTGCGCTCGGCCGAAGGGTGGGCATCGTCGCGGCCGGTGAAAAATTCCAGCATGCGCGCATACCGGCGGGAGCGGCGATGGCTGTCGAGAAACTGCCGATACAGGATCGAAAACAGCCAGGCCCGCAGATCGCCGTCCGGGCGCTTGTCGTTCCATTTGGACAACGCCCGTTCCAGGCACATCTGCACCAGGTCGTCGGCGTTGCTCGGGTTGCGCGTCAGCGACACGGCAAAACGCCGTAGCCTGGGAATGAGTTCGCGCAACTGTTCGTCGAGTGCGTTCATGAAAGTGTGGCTTCTGTGGGCAGTCACTGCGTCGGGACTGGAAAGACGCCCCACGAACGAGATTATTCCAGTGCAGGAAAAATAAATACGAGGCGTGGGAATAAAGCTGCCAGGCCTTCGTCTGACGGGTACTTTCCAACGAATGGCCTCGAGCCCTGGAGCTTTCTCATGGTTGATCCTTCACCCTCATCGAGCCGGCCGCCCTTGAGTGCCGCCGCCCTGACACTGCGCCTGAGCGGCATCGCCGTGATTGTTGCCGCGCTGGCCGGGGCGTTTGCCTACGTCAATGGCAGCCTTGACCCACAGCGCCTGACACCGGCGGCGCTGGTCAATGTCCTGGAAAAAAACAACGGCGTTCACCCGGGCTTTCGACGCAACCATTCAAAAGGGGTCTGCGTCGCGGGCTATTTCCAAAGCACGGGCGAGGCGAGCGCCTATTCCAGCGCCCAGGTGTTTTCGCAGCCGCAAACGCCAGTGGTTGGGCGTTTCGCCTTGCCCAGCGGCAACCCTTATGCACCGGACGGCAGTGTGCCGATTCGCAGTCTGGCGCTGCGTTTTACCCAGGCCAACGGCCAGCAATGGCGCACCGGCATGAACAGCATGCCCGTGTTTCCAGTGGGCACGCCCGAAGCCTTCTACCAACTCCAGCAAGCCCAGTCGCCGGACCCTGCCACAGGAAAACCGAATCCAGCGGCGGTACCGGCGTTCTTTGCCGCGCACCCCGAGGCGGTGCCGTTCCTGCAGTGGATCAAGACCGCCAAGCCGTCGGCCAGTTACGCCACCGAAACTTACAACGGCATTAATGCCTTCTATCTGGTCAACCCTGCCGGACAGCGCCAGGCCGTGCGCTGGGGTGTGGTGCCGCTGGGCCAGGACGCTGCCGATGCGACGCCACCCCAGGGCGCCGACTTCCTTGAGCAAGACTTGGCGAAGCGTCTCGCCGCCGGGCCGTTGCGCTGGCAACTGAACATCACCCTGGCCAACCCAGGTGACCCGGTGAATGACGCCAGTAAGGCCTGGCCTGCTGACCGCAAGGTGCTCAACGCCGGCACGCTGGTGCTGGAGCGCACCCAGGCGCAGGACAACGGCGAATGCCGCGACATCAACTATGACCCGCTGATCCTGCCCCAAGGGATCGAAGGTTCTGACGATCCGTTGTTGGTTGCGCGTTCCGCTGCTTATGCCAGTTCCTATCTGCGCCGTACCAGTGAAGTGAATCAATTGCCCGCCACCCAGGAGTCTCGCCCATGAGCGCCCCTCGTCACTTCGCACCGCTGGCTCGGCTGCTGCACTGGCTGATGGCATTGATGATCATCGCCATGCTGTTTATCGGCGCCGGCATGGTCGCTTCGGTGTCCGAACGCCATGAATGGCTGCTGCAGTTGCACAAACCGTTGGGCATCGCGATTTTGCTGCTGGTGATCGTGCGCCTGGTGGTGCGTTTTACTACCCGTCAACCGCCGCTGCCGGCCGATCTGCCGGGCTGGCAAGTGCTGGCGGCAAACGCCTCCCATGTGCTGTTGTACGCCTTGATGCTGGTTCTGCCACTGTTGGGCTGGGGCATGATTTCGGCGGCGGGGGATCCTGTGATGCTTGGCGACTGGCTGCAACTGCCTTCGATCCTGCCAGCGCACGCACAGACGTTCGCCCTGCTGCGCAAGGCCCACGGGTACTTGGCTTACCTGTTGTTCCTGACCGTGCTGGTGCATCTGGCGGCGGCGTTGTTTCACGCGTGGGTGCGCCGGGATGAGGTGTTGGACAGTATGTTGCGTGGCAAGGGTTGAAGCACGAACCTATCAATTGTGGGAGCGAGCTTGCTTGCGATAGCGGTGTGACAATCAACGAAAATATTGAATGTGCGACCGCCATCGCGAGCAAGCTCGCTCCCACAGGTTTTTCTGGCGCTCACAGACTGATCATTCCACCCAAGCACCACCTCCCTTGCCATAAGGATTTGTTCAGGTCGTTGGATCAGCGCAACTCGTCGACCATGGCCTCGATAGTGCTCAACACATCCTTGCCCAGTTGCATCGAGCGTTTGCCGGACCAACCGGTGATTGGGTTCGGGTGATCGTTGTGGTCCTTGAACGGCATTTCCAGGGTCAGGGACAGGCAGTCATATTTCTGCCCGACCGCGTTACAGGCCAGGGTCATGTTGGCCTGGCCCGGTTCGTCGCGGGTGTAGCCGTGAGCGGTCTGGAAGTCTTTGGTCTGGTGCTTGAGGTGGCTACGCAAGCGCTCTTCGAGCTCGGCGATGCGCGGCGTGTAGCCCGGGTTGCCTTCGCAACCGGCGGTGAATACGTGGGGGATTTCCTCATCGCCGTGAGCGTCGAGGAACAGGTCGACGCCGTACTTTTCCATTTGCTGCTGTACGAAAAAGACTTCGGGGCTGATTTCCGGACTGGCGTTCTGCCAAGCGCGGTTGAGGTCCTGGCCCATGGCGTTGGTACGCAGGTGCCCGTGGAACGCACCGTCCGGGTTCATGTTCGGCACCAGGTACAGATCGGCCTTGGCGAGCAACCGGTTCAGTTGCGCATCGTCATGCTGCTGGAGGCGTTCGATCACGCCTTCCATGAACCACTCGGCCATGTGCTCGCCGGGGTGCTGCTGGGCGATGATCCAGATTTTGCGCCGGCCTTCGGCACCGTTGCCCTTGCGCAGCAGTTGAATGTCACGGCCTTCCACGCTTTTACCAACGGCCACTAGTTCGATGCCGGCCTTGTGTTGCGCTTGTTCGATCAGCCAGTCATGACGCCCACGGCTGTAAGGTTCGAAGTAGGCGAACCAGGCATGGGGTTGTTCAGCCTCCAGATGAAAGCGCAGGGCGTCGCCTTCAAACTGAGTCGGAATGCGGAACCAATTGACGTGATCGTAGGAGGCGACGGTTTGGTAGCCCGTCCAGGCCTTGTTGTAAGACGATTGACTGGCGTTGAGCAGGCGGAAGGAATACTCCTGGCCGACGTGCAAACCGCTGGCCTTGAAGTGGAACCATTGGAAATGGGCGCTGCGGGTATCGGGCCGGATCTTGAGCAACGACTGCAACGGGTTGCTGATGTCGACGACCTCGATGTTGCCGCTGTCGAAATTGGCACTGATATCAAAGGAAGATTTAGCCACGGTCACGGTTCCTGGAAAGGATTTTCATGGCCGTTACTTTACACGCAAGAAAGGGGAAACCGGGACGATTTACGTCACGTAAACGAGGGGGGCGTCCTCCCTGGACGCCGGGCCAGCTTAGAGAGTCTGCAATTGATTCTCAAGTGCTGGTTGTCGATAGTTTTCGCCTGTGGGGCGGGGGATGCTTGTAAACGGATAGTCATTTGCTATGATCGCCGCCATCGAATTGGCAGCACCCAAAAAGACTTCATTAGCCTGAAGACATAAGCCGAAAATCGGCAAAAAAAGACCCGGCAAAAAGCCGGGTCAAAAACCGTGATTAGCCTGATGAGGAGATATTCCAGAAGTCCGACCTAAGGTCTTCTGGTCTATCGACTGATCTCGCGACCAGCTGATGCAATAATAATCATTATCATTTGGAAGTCAAATGATTTGATCGTATCGATTGGAAATTTTTTCTCGTCGTCCGCATTCGCGACGACATTCCCAAGGGTTACCGCTAGCGAGTAGGGTAGCCATCCAGAGATCGGTCAAGCATCACCTTGACCAGATCGATCATGTGCACCACCGAAAACGCCAGGTCACGGCTCGAACCATCCAACTGGTTGGCCGACTCATGGGCGGTCGCCGCTGCACAACGCAGCAGGTCGCATGCGTGGACGAGGGCTTCTTCCGCGCTGACGCTGTGGCTGACCTCGAAGAAGCGATGTTCTGCCTGGGCTGGCGAAACAGCTGGTTTCAAGTAGTAATCGAGGGCACGTTTGGCTGCCGGGCAATCCTGCAGTGGCGGGAATGTGCCGTCGAAAGGGCTGCGGGGTTGGTCTGTATTGGGTGTGTCCATGGTGATAAAAATCTCCGTGTGAGGGGCTGAACTCCTGAATCCAGAATAGTACTTACCGTAATTGTGACGACAAATTAAATACTACAATTTGTGTTTTGAGGGTCGGGGTCACCCACGTATCGTGCCGCACATGGATAAATGGATAGAGTTGGTCAAGGCCAAGATGAAGGAGCTGCACATCACGCAAGTGGTGCTCGCAGAGCGGTTGGGCATGTCCCAGGGCGGCGTTGGCCATTGGCTGACCAAGCGCCGGCAGCCCAGTGTCGAAGACATGAACCGGGTCCTGCGGGAGTTGGGGCTGGAGTTTCTGGAAGTGGCGATGGTGATCCGCGAGCCGGACACCTCCACCGAAGAAGGCATGGCCCTGGCGCAGAAGTACAACCCGTACTTCCGTTACCCGGTCAGTGAGTGGCACGAGGTGGGCGAGGTTCGCGAAGGTGATCCTGATGCCTACAGCCGGGCGCGCTACGAACTGACGGACTACCACGCCCTGGGAGCCGCGTTCTGGCTGGTAGTGATGGGCGACGCGATGACCGCACCCAGTGGGTTGAGTATTCCCGAGGGCATGTCGATCCTGGTGGATCCGGCCATCGAGGCGGTGCCCGGCAAACTGGTGGTTGCCTGCCTGCACGGCAGCAGTGACGCGACCTTTCGCAAATTGATCGAAGAGAGCGGGCAGCGTTACCTGGTTCCGCTCAATCCGACTTACCCGAAAAACCTGTACACCGAACAATGCCGCATCATCGGTGTGGTGGTGCAGGCCACCATCAGGTTCTGACTGGATCGGCCCTGGGAGCGGGCCGATTCCTATTCTTCGAACGCCACCAGGGCACTGCCCTCGCTGACCATTTCGCCTTCCTGGCAATACAGCGCCTTGATCACACCGGCCTGGGGCGCACGAATGCTGTGCTCCATTTTCATGGCCTCCAGTACCACCAGTTGAGCCCCGGCCTCCACCGTCTGGCCAACACTCACCAATACCCGCACGATGCTGCCGTTCATGGGCGCGGCCAGGCCGCCTTGATGGCTGTGGCTGGCTTCGGCGGCGGCCAGCGGGTCATACAGGTCGATCCGGTGCAGGTCTCCTTCCCATTGCAAGTACAGGCTGTCGCCCTGGCGAATGGCCCGATGGCTGCGGCGCAGGCCGTGGTGTTCGATCACCAGTTGCTCGCCCTTGAGTTCCGCGCAATGGGCGCTAACGTCCAGCGTCAGCGCACGATCCTGGCCTTCGCAGCTCAGGTGCAAGGTGGTTTCCCTGGGCAGCCCCAGGCGTAACCCGGTGGTGCTGGCCCAAGGAGAGCCAGTATCGTCGCAGCGCGCACGTGGCGTCAGGCTCAAGGCGAATCCCTGGGCGGCGGCGAACCAGAACGCGTCATCCAATTCGCCAGGCTCTGGCAGTAATTGCGCCTGGTAACGTGGGATAAATCCGGTGTCCAGCTCTGCCGCCGCGAAGGCGGGATGGGCGACGATCCGGCGCAGGAACCCGATATTGGTTTTCAGCCCGCCAATGGCAAATTCGTCGAGCATGCTTAACAGCCGCAAGCGCGCCTGTTCACGGTCTTCGCCCCAGGCAATCAGCTTGCCGAGCATCGGGTCGTAGAACGGCGAGATTTCATCGCCTTCTGCAACCCCGCTGTCGACTCGCCGACCCGGCCCCTCGGCGGATTCGCGATACAACGCCAGGCGCCCGGTGGCCGGCAGGAAATCGTTGACCGGGTCTTCGGCATACAGCCGCACTTCGATGGCGTGACCGAGCAGCGGCACTTGCGCTTGGGTGATCGGCAATGGCTCGCCTTGGGCGACGCGGATCTGCCAGGCCACCAGGTCCAGCCCGGTGATCGCTTCGGTGACCGGATGCTCGACCTGCAGCCGAGTATTCATTTCCATGAAGAAAAACTCGCCCCGGGCATCCAGCAGGAACTCCACCGTACCGGCCCCGACATAACCGATCGCCTGGGCCGCGCGCACGGCGGCTTCACCCATGGCCCGGCGCAGTTGCGGGGTCAGGCCGGGGGCGGGGGCTTCTTCCACGACTTTCTGGTGGCGCCGCTGGATCGAGCAATCGCGCTCGTTGAGGTACAGGCAGTTGCCCTGTTGGTCGGCAAATACCTGGATTTCCACATGGCGCGGCTTGAGCAGGTATTTTTCCACCAGCATCCGTGAGTCGCCGAATGAGGACTGTGCTTCGCGCTGGGCCGAGGCCAGGGCTTCGGCCAGTTGGCTGACGTCCTCGACGACTTTCATGCCCTTGCCGCCACCGCCAGCGGTGGCCTTGAGCAACACCGGGTAGCCGATGCGCTCGGCAGCGTCGCGAAAGGTCTCCAGGTCCTGGGCTTCGCCGTGATAACCGGGTACCAGGGGCACGCCGGCGGTTTCCATCAGCGTTTTGGCCGCCGATTTGCTGCCCATGGCGTCGATGGCGGAGGCCGGAGGGCCGAGGAAGATCAGTCCGGCGTCTTCAATCGCCCGGGCGAACCCGGCGTTCTCGGACAGGAAGCCATAACCGGGGTGGATGGCTTGGGCGCCGCTGGCTTTAGCTGCGGCGATCAATTTTTCGATTTGCAGGTAGCTGTCGGCGGCCTTGCTGCCGCCCAGGTCGACGCGAATGTCGGCTTCGCGGCTGTGGCGTGCATCACGGTCGGTGGCGCTGTGTACGGCAACGGTGGTCAGGCCCATGGCCTTGGCGGTGCGCATTACACGGCAGGCGATTTCGCCACGGTTGGCCACCAGCAATGTGGTGAGGGCAGGGGCGCTCATCAACGCGGCTCCTTATTGTTCGATTCGGCTTGCCAGTTCGGCGCGCGTTTTTGCAGGAAGGCCCGCAGGCCTTCCTGGCCCTCCGGGCTGACGCGGATGCGGGCGATGGCGTTTTCGGTGTAGCGTCGCAGCGCCGGGGTCAGGGCGCCGTTGCCGACTTCACGCAGCAGTTCCTTGCTGGCGCGCATGGCCGCCGGGCTGTTGAGCAACAGGTTGTCGATCCACTGTTCGACCTGCTGGTCCAGGGTCTCGGCCGGGTAACTTTCCGACAGCAAACCGATTTCTTTCGCACGCTGCCCGTCGAAGCGTTCCGCCGTCAGCGCATAACGCCGCGCCGCCCGCTCGCCGATGGCTTGCACTACGAACGGGCTGATCACTGCCGGCGCCAGGCCAATGCGCACTTCCGACAGACAGAACTGTGCTTCATCGGCGCCAATGGCCATGTCGCAAGCACTGATAAGCCCCAGCGCGCCACCAAACGCCGCCCCCTGGACGACGGCCAGCGTAGGAATTTTCAGTTTGGCGAGGTTGTACATCAGCTCCGCCAGTTCCCGGGCGTCATCGAGGTTGGTGTGGTAGTCGAGCTCGGCCGATTGCTGCATCCAGGCCAGGTCGGCACCGGCGCTGAAATGCTTGCCGCGACCGCGGATCAGCAGAAAGCGCAGGTTTGGATCGCTGCCGACCTGGTCCAGGGCGAGGATCAGTTCGCGGATCATTTCGGCGTTGAACGCGTTGTTTTTCGACTCGCGGCTGAGCCACAGGGTGGCAACGCCCCGTGGGTCGGTGTGCAGTTCGAGGGTGTTGAAATTATCCATGGACATTCCCCGTTTACATCCGGAACACGCCAAAGCGGCTCGGTTCGATAGGCGCGTTCAGTGACGCGGACAAGGCCAGGCCCAGTACGTCGCGGGTCTGGGCCGGGTCGATGACACCGTCGTCCCACAGCCGTGCGCTGGAATAATAGGGGTGACCCTGTTCTTCGTACTGATCGAGGATCGGTTGCTTGATCTCGGCTTCCTGCTCGGCGCTGAAGGGGTGGCCACTGCGTTCGGCCTGTTCACGCTTGACCTGCACCAGCACGCCGGCCGCCTGTTCGGCGCCCATCACGCCAATCCGCGCGTTCGGCCACATCCACAGGAACCGCGGATCGTAGGCACGGCCGCACATACCGTAGTTACCCGCACCGAAACTGCCACCAATGATCACGGTGAATTTCGGCACCTTGGCGCAGGCCACGGCGGTCACCAGTTTTGCGCCATGTTTGGCGATGCCGCCGGCTTCGTATTTCTGTCCGACCATGAAGCCGGTGATGTTCTGCAAGAACAGCAGGGGAATGCCCCGCTGACAGGCCAGTTCGATGAAGTGCGCGCCTTTCTGCGCGGCCTCGGCGAAGAGGATGCCATTGTTGGCCAGGATCGCGACCGGGTAGCCGTGCAAATGCGCGAAACCGCAGACCAGGGTCGTGCCGAACAGCGCCTTGAATTCATCGAACACTGAACCGTCCACCAGGCGCGCGATCACCTCCCGCACATCGAAGGGCTGCTTGGCATCGGCCGACACCACGCCGTACAGCTCATCGCTTGAATACAGTGGGGCGATGGGGTGGCGTTGCTGCAACTCACCGAGTTTGCGCCAGTTGAGGTTGGCCACGCTGCGTCGGGCCAGGGCCAGGGCATGTTCGTCGCTGTCGGCATAGTGATCCGCCACACCGGAGATCTTGCAGTGCACATCGGCACCGCCCAGGTCTTCGGCACTGACCACCTCGCCAGTGGCGGCTTTCACCAACGGTGGGCCGGCGAGGAAAATCGTTGCCTGCTGACGGACCATGATCGCCTCGTCCGCCATGGCCGGCACATAGGCGCCACCGGCGGTGCAGGAACCCATGACCACCGCAATCTGCGGGATGCCCTGGGCACTCATGTTGGCTTGGTTGAAGAAGATCCGACCGAAGTGCTCGCGGTCTGGGAACACTTCATCCTGACGCGGCAGGTTGGCGCCGCCGGAATCCACCAGGTAGATGCACGGCAGGCGATTCTGCTGGGCGATGGTTTGGGCGCGCAGGTGTTTTTTCACCGTCAGCGGATAATAGGAGCCGCCTTTGACCGTCGCGTCGTTGGCGACAATCATGCATTCGACGCCTTCCACGCGGCCGATACCCGCAATCACGCCGGCCGCCGGCACGTCTTCGCCATAGACCTCGTGGGCCGCCAGCGGGCTGATTTCCAGAAACGGCGAGCCCGGATCCAGCAGCCGGTTGATGCGTTCACGGGGCAGCAACTTGCCCCGCGAGGTGTGCCGTTCCTGGGCCTTGGGACCGCCGCCCTGGCGGATTTGCGCGAGCAGGGTGCGCAGGGCCTCGACGGGTACGAGCATCGCCTCGCGGTTGGCGATGAACTCCGGCGAGCGTGGGTTGAGCTGAGTGTGCAGCGTGGTCATGGTCAGCTCCGTTAGCGGGTTTCGTTGAACAGTTCGCGGCCGATCAACATCCGACGAATCTCACTGGTGCCAGCACCGATTTCGTACAGCTTGGCGTCTCGCAGCAGACGACCGGCGGGGAATTCATTGATGTAGCCATTGCCCCCCAGGATCTGGATCGCGTCGAGGGCCATTTGCGTGGCGCGTTCGGCGCTGTAGAGGATCACCCCGGCGGCGTCCTTGCGGGTGGTTTCGCCGCGCTCGCAAGCCTGGGCCACCGCATACAGGTAGGCGCGGCTGGCGTTGAGCTGGGTGTACATGTCCGCGACCTTGCCCTGGATCAGCTGGAATTCGCCGATGCTCTGGCCGAATTGTTTGCGGTCGTGGATGTAGGGCACGATCAAGTCCATGCAAGCCTGCATGATCCCGGTCGGGCCACCGGACAGCACCACGCGCTCGTAGTCGAGGCCGCTCATCAGGACTTTCACGCCACCGTTGAGCGCGCCGAGGATGTTGTCTTCCGGCACTTCGACGTCATCGAAAAACAGCTCGCAGGTATTGGAGCCACGCATGCCGAGCTTGTCGAACTTGTTGCTACGGCTGAAGCCTTTCCAGTCGCGTTCGACGATGAAGGCGGTAATGCCGTGAGGACCTTTTTCCAGGTCGGTCTTGGCGTAGATCACGTAGGTGTTGGCATCGGGACCGTTGGTGATCCAGGTCTTGCTGCCGTTGAGCACGTAACGGTCGCCGCGCTTGTCGGCCCGCAGTTTCATCGACACCACGTCGGAGCCGGCGTTTGGTTCGCTCATCGCCAGGGCACCGATGTGTTCGCCGCTGATCAGCTTGGGCAGGTACTTGGTTTTCTGTTCGTGATTGCCGTTGCGGTTGATCTGGTTCACGCAGAGGTTGGAGTGGGCTCCGTAGGAGAGGGCGACCGAGGCCGAGCCGCGGCTGATTTCCTCCATCGCCACCACGTGTGCCAGGTAGCCCAGGCCAGCGCCGCCGTATTCTTCCGGGACGGTGATGCCCAGCAGGCCCATGTCACCGAACTTGCGCCACATGTCGGCGGGAAACAGGTTGTCGATATCGATCTGCGCCGCGCGGGGCGCCAGTTCGGCCTTGACGAAGGCCTGCACCTGGTCGCGCAACATGTCGATGGTTTCGCCGAGGGCAAAGTTCAGGGATGGGTAGCTCATGGGACACCTTTGGCTTTTTTTATCGGGTGTGGAGAGTGGGGGAATGGCTCTCACCTTTACGTTAACGTAAGCCTGCGATGAGAAGCTGTCAATCGTCCTTTACGTTAACGTCAACTTGAGCCAGAGTAAGTCAGGCACTGGCGGCGAAGAGGCATGCCCGATGTGGGAGTAAAGCTTGCTCGCGATGAACGATGACACGGTCTCCGAAAGATAGGCCGGGGTGTTTTCGTCGCGAGCAAGCTTTGCTCCCACAGGTTGCTGGCAAGCTTTAACGCTATAGGTTCATCTCCAAGCGTAGCAACCCACTAATAAAGATAAGAGGGGGCGTCATGGATCAATCCGGTTCGCATTCGCAACTCAGCTACACCCAAGGTTCGCAGGACAAGGCTTTACTGGCCCAAACCATCGGCGAGGTTTTCGACCAGACGGTGGCCCGTTATCCAGAGGGCGAGGCGTTGGTGGTTCGCCATCAATCGCTGCGTTACACCTGGCAGCAACTGGCCGAGGCCGTCGATCTGCACGCCAGGGCGTTGTTGGCGCTGGGCTTGAAAACCGGCGACCGCCTCGGCGTGTGGGCGCCCAATTGCGCCCAGTGGTGCATCAGCCAGTTCGCCAGTGCGAAGATCGGCGTGATTCTGGTCAACATCAATCCGGCCTATCGCGTTTCTGAACTCGAATACGTGCTCAAACAATCTGGATGCCAATGGCTGGTATGCGCCGGCGCGTTCAAGACCTCGGATTATCACGCCATGTTACAAGCGCTGGCGCCGGAGCTGGGAGAGCAATCGATCGGCCACCTGCAGAGCGAGCGCTTGCCGGATTTACGCGGCGTGATCAGCCTCGATGCCCAACCGCCGTCAGGCTTTCTGCCCTGGTCGCAACTGGCCGCCCTGGGGGCGGCGGTGACGCCTGGACAACTGGCCGAGCGCCAATCCAGTCTTCACTTCGATGAGCCGGTGAATATCCAGTACACCTCCGGCACCACCGGCTTTCCCAAAGGCGCGACCCTCAGTCATCACAATATTCTCAACAACGGTTACATGGTGGGCGAAAGCCTGGGCCTGACAGCTGGCGACCGGCTGGTGATCCCGGTGCCGCTCTACCATTGCTTTGGCATGGTCATGGGTAACCTGGGCTGCATGACCCATGGCAGCACCATGATCTACCCCAACGATGCCTTCGACCCGTTGCTGACGCTCAAGGCCGTGGCCGAGGAAAAAGCTACTGCGCTGTATGGCGTGCCCACCATGTTCATCGCCCTGCTGGACCAGCCGCAGCGGGGTGACTTCGACCTGTCCAGCCTGCGCACGGGCATCATGGCCGGGGCGACATGTCCCATCGAAGTGATGCGGCGGGTTATCAACGAAATGCACATGGCCGAAGTGCAGATTGCCTACGGCATGACGGAAACCAGCCCGGTGTCGTTGCAGACCGGTCCTTCAGATGAACTGGAGCTGCGTGTGACCACTGTCGGCCGTACCCAGCCGCAACTGGAAAGCAAGATTATCGATGAGGCGGGCAATCTCCTTCCACGTGGCGCCGTCGGCGAATTGTGTACCCGCGGCTACAGCGTGATGCTCGGTTACTGGAACAACCCCAAGGGAACCGCCGATGCCATCGACGCGGATGGCTGGATGCACACCGGCGACCTGGCAACCATGGACGAACAGGGCTACGTCCGCATCGTCGGGCGCAACAAGGACATGATCATCCGTGGTGGGGAGAATATTTACCCGCGCGAGCTGGAGGAGTTTTTCTTCACCCACCCGGCGGTGGCGGACGTGCAAGTGATCGGCATCCCGTGTTCACGCTATGGCGAAGAAATCGTGGCGTGGATCAAGTTCCATCCCGGCCACAGCGCCACCGAGCAAGAACTGCAAGCCTGGTGCAAGGCGCGCATCGCCCACTTCAAGACGCCGCGTCATTTCAAATTCGTCGAAGAATTCCCCATGACGGTCACTGGCAAGATCCAGAAATTCCGCATGCGCGAAATCAGCATCGAAGAACTGCGCGATAGAGAAGGCTGAGCAAAATCTCCTGTGGGAGCGAGCTTGCTCGCGAAAGCGGTGTGCCAAGCGACATACATGTTGACGGTGCCGCGGTCTTCGCGAGCAAGCTCGCTCCCACACGAAAAACCCAAACCCCAGACAGCACAAAGGGGAGCCGAAGCTCCCCTTTAATTTTGTCGTCGCGTGCTCTTTTTTATTATTGAGGGGCGGCCTGTTGTTGTTTTTGGTAGCCGTGGCCCTTTACCGCTGTTTTTGGCGATCCCCATCCGGGATCAAGAGCAAACGTATTTTTTTGAGCGCTGATTTGCTTTTTCGCTTTGCGATCCAACCGATTCGGGCGCTACCTGAAGGTAGTTTTATTATTCTCTGCCCGGTTGCGGGTTGCTCCTGGAAGCACCCTGAAAAGCCCATCTTCTCCAAAAAAATCTGTTAGCTGCGTCTCTGCCGTGTTGTTTTTGTTATGTCAGAGTCGTTTCGTCTTGTTTTTATTGGGTTTGCTGCGTTTTTTTATTCTTGTTATGCCAGAGATATAGCAGGTGGCGTGCCAACTTTTAAAAATCCATATAAATCAATATGTTGTGATTTTCGTCTGAAAAATATGTCAGGCCAAACCTGACAAATTGTTTCCGTGTTACTCGTTTCGTCGCTGTTACAAAGCCGGCGGTAACACCTCACTGTGCGTTGCGGGCCTTGGCCACGCGCGAACCCGTAGGGCGGCCGAGCACATCACAAATCTGCCGGCCCGCGGCGATCAGTGCGTCCAGGTCGACACCGGTTTCGATACCCAACCCATCGAGCAGGTACAGCACGTCTTCGGTGGCGACGTTACCGCTGGCGCCCTTGGCATATGGGCAGCCGCCGAGGCCGGCGATGGAGCTGTCGAACACCGCGATGCCTTCCAGCAGGCTGGCGTAGACGTTGGCCATGGCCTGGCCGTAGGTGTCGTGGAAATGTCCGGCGAGTTTGTCCCGTGGCACCTCGGCGCCCACCACCTCGAACAGCCTGCGGGTAGCGCCCGCGGTGCCCGTGCCGATGGTGTCGCCCAAGGAGACCTCGTAGCAGCCCATCGCGTACAGTTCCCGGGCGACCCAAGCCACTTGCTCAGGCTTGACCGCACCTTCATACGGGCAGCCCAGCACGCAGGATACGTAGCCGCGCACACTGACGCCGTGCTGTTTGGCGGCCGCCATGATCGGCGCAAAGCGCTCCAGGCTGTCCTTGATGGAGCAGTTGATGTTGCGCTGGGAAAACGCTTCGGACGCGGCGGCGAACACGGCCACTTCTTTCACGCCCGCCGCCAGCGCATCTTCAAAACCCCGCAGGTTCGGCGCCAGGGCGCCATAGGTCACGCCGGGCTTGCGCTGGATCTGCGCGAACACCTCGGCGGACCCCGCCATCTGCGGCACCCACTTGGGCGAGACGAAACTGCCGACTTCGATATAGCCCAGGCCGGCGGCGCTCAAGGCATCCACCAGGCGCACCTTGTCGGCGACGCTGATGGGCTGGGCTTCATTCTGCAGCCCGTCGCGGGGGCCGACTTCGATCAAGCGTACAAAGGAGGGGAGGGACATGGAGATTGACCTGTGGTGAGTTGCCAAAGTATCGAGAACGATGGTGTGTTACTGGACGATTTCCTCGCTTTTGATCGTCTGTTCCAGCGCCTGGATGCAGCGTTCTTCGGCGGTGTCGAGTTCCAGTTTCATCTGTTCGATGTCCAGCAATTGCTGTTCGAGCTGTTCCCGGCGCTCGGCGATTTTCGCCAGCATGCTGTGCAGCTGTTTCTGATTGCCGCTGGAAGGGTCGTAGAGTTCGATCAACTCGCGGCACTCGGCCAGGGAAAAGCCAATGCGCTTGCCGCGCAGGATCAGCTTCAGGCTGACCTTGTCCCGCGGCGAATAAATGCGCTCCTGGCCCCGTCGCTCCGGGCTCAACAGGCCTTGTTCTTCATAGAAGCGGATGGCCCGGGTGGTGATATCCAGTTCGCGGGCGAGGTCGGAGATGCTGTAGGTCTGGCTGCTCATGGAAGCGCTCGAAAACGAAAGGGGCTGGCGCTAAGCTAAAGGCAGGTTGACGTTCGCGTCAAGCAATGAGGTATTGCACACAAAACCTGTGGGAGCGAGCTTGCTCGCGATAGCGTCGGATCAGTCGCCATTGATATGAGCAGACCTACCGCTATCGCGAGCAAGCTCGCTCCCACAATTTTGATCTTCTAAACCGTGTCGAGCTTTTTCTCATGGGCCGTCACCTGCTGGCACAGCTCGATCATCTGCTCGCGCATCCAGCGGTTGGCCGGGTCCTGGTCGGTGCTTTCGTGCCAGTAGAGATGGGTTTCCACCGGTGGCACGTCGTTGACCGGGAGCAGGAAGGCGTGCAAATCGTGACGCCGTGCAAAGCGCTCGGGGACGGTCATGACCATGTCGGTCTGCTGCAGCACCTGGGACGCCATCAGGTAATGCTGGGAACGCAGGGCGATCTTGCGCTGGATGCCCATCTTGCCGAGGGCCAGGTCGACATAACCCAACCCGTTGCGGCGACTGGAAATGTGCACATGGGTCTGGGCCAGGTAATCGTCGAGGCTGATCTTTTCCTTGCCTGCCAACGGATGGCCCTTGCGCATGGCGCACACGTAGCGATCTTCCATCAACTTGACGTGGCGCACCTGCGGGTCGGTGTTGAGCGGTGCATCCACGGCGAAGTCGAGGCGGCCGGCGGCCAGTTCCTTGGTGGTTTCACGGCGCTTGGACAGGAAACTCTCGATCGCCACGGTCGGGGCCAGGCGGCGCAGGCGCTGGAACAGCAGCGGCAGGATCACGCCTTCGGTGAGGTCGGTCATGCTGATGCGGTAGGTCTTGACGGCCTGCAATGGGTTGAAGATCCGGCTTTCCTGCACCGACACCCGCAGCAGCGACAAGGCGTTGCGCACCGGGCCGATGATGTTCTGGGCCATGGGCGTTGGCACCATTCCTTGGGCGGTGCGCACGAAGAGCGGGTCGTTGAAAGTCTCGCGCAGACGCGCCAGGGCATTGGACACGGCCGGCTGAGTGATGCCGACGATCTGCCCGGCGCGGGTCAGGTTGGCTTCGGTGTAGATCGCATCGAAGACAATGAAAAGGTTGAGGTCGACCTTGCTCAGATTCATGGCGCTGCACTCTTGTTCTTGGGCTTGTTGTGAGGTGCCGGGTGGCGATGAGAATCAGTGAAACATATATCGGTGATGAATGTTAATACACGCCGAGAATAGGTTAGGTAAATTTTCGTAGCTGAACTAGCATCGATTTCATGACCTAAAACAACCTCTGCCCAGAAGGTGCTGCTCATGGATTTTGCCTATTCCCCCAAGGTTCAGGAACTGCGTGAACGCGTCACGGCGTTCATGGATGCCTACGTCTATCCGGCCGAAGCGGTGTTCGAACGACAAGTGGCCGAGGGCGACCGCTGGCAACCCACGGCCATCATGGAAGAGCTCAAGGCCAAGGCCAAGGCAGAGGGCCTGTGGAACCTGTTCCTGCCGGAATCCGAGCTGGGCGCTGGACTGACCAACCTGGAATACGCGCCGCTGGCGGAGATCATGGGGCGCTCGTTGCTGGGGCCGGAGCCGTTCAACTGCTCGGCGCCGGACACCGGCAACATGGAAGTGCTGGTGCGCTACGCCAACGAAGAACAAAAGCAACGCTGGCTCGAGCCACTGCTGCGCGGCGAGATTCGCTCGGCCTTTGCCATGACCGAGCCGGACGTGGCCTCTTCGGACGCCACCAATATGGCCGCCCGCGCCGAGCGTGACGGCGACCAATGGGTGATCAACGGCAAGAAGTGGTGGACCTCAGGCGCGTGCGACCCGCGCTGCAAGATCCTGATCTTCATGGGCCTGAGCAACCCGGATGCACCGCGTCATGCCCAGCATTCGATGATCCTGGTCCCGGTGGACACCCCCGGGGTCAAGATCGTCCGGCCGTTGCCGGTGTTCGGCTACGACGATGCGCCTCACGGGCATGCCGAAGTGCTGTTCGATAACGTGCGGGTGCCGTACGAAAACGTCCTGCTGGGCGAAGGCCGCGGTTTTGAAATTGCCCAGGGTCGACTCGGCCCAGGCCGGATTCACCACTGCATGCGTTCCATCGGCATGGCCGAGCGCGCCTTGGAATTGATGTGCAAGCGTGCCGTCAGCCGCACCGCTTTCGGCCAGCCGCTGGCGCGTCTGGGCGGTAACATCGACAAGATCGCCGACTCGCGGATGGAGATCGACATGGCGCGCCTGCTGACGTTGAAGGCGGCGTACATGATGGACACCGTCGGCAATAAAGTGGCGAAAAGCGAAATTGCCCAGATCAAGGTGGTCGCGCCGAACGTGGCCTTGAAGGTCATCGACCGGGCAATCCAGATCCACGGTGGCGCCGGGGTTTCCAACGATTTCCCGCTGGCCTACATGTATGCCATGCAACGCACCCTGCGCCTGGCCGACGGCCCGGATGAAGTCCACCGCGCCGCGATCGGCAAGTTCGAGATCGGCAAATACGTGCCCAAGGAAATGCTGCGCAGCAAGGGCTAGGATCTGGCCCACCAAGGGCCTCTGTGGGAGCAAAGCTTGCTCGCGATGGCGGTGGTACCTCCCACATTGATGCAAGCTGACCCACCGCTATCGCGAGCAAGCTTTGCTCCCACAGGCTAATCCTATGGCAGCGAATTCGCTTACTCCTTGACGCTCATGTACTCCTCGGCCCAGCGGATGTACTCCTCGGGCTGGGTGTAGGTGTGGGTCAGTTCGGTAGCGCTGAGATCCGACGCCTGGGTGAAGATCTGCCGTTGTTCACGAAGGCTGTCGTAGGTGGCCTTGATCGCGGCGAAATAGGCGCCGTGGCCATCGATGGTCACGCGCACGCCCAACTCGGCCAGGCGCTTGTCGTCGCGCAACTTCGGGTTGCCATAGGTGACGAGCATCAACGGCAGCGTCAGGTTCTCGCTGATTTGCTCCAAGTGTTCGAAGTCCTGCACACCCACCATGCAAATCCCATCCGCCCCGGCACGCTCGTATTGCTGGGTGCGGCTGATGATTTCCTGGACCGGCAAAATTCCTGCGTTGGTACGGGCAATGATCGCCATTTCCGAATCGACTCGCGCCTCCAGGGCCGCACGAATCTTACCGACACCTTCGGCCACGCCGATCAAATCGGTGGATTTACGCCCGAACTGGGCTGGCAGCAAAGTGTCCTCGATGGTCAGTGCCGCCACGCCGGCACGCTCCAGTTCGATGATGGTGCGCATCACGTTCAGGGCATTGCCGTAGCCATGGTCGGCGTCGGCAATCACTGGCAGCTGGGCCACGCGACCGATACGGGTGGCCTGTTCGGCAAATTCGCTGAGGGTGATCAGGGCGAAGTCCGGCGCGCCCAATACTTGCAACGACGCGACCGAGCCTCCCAGGATGCCTACTTCAAAACCCAGGTCGGCGGCGATGCGCGCCGACATCGGGTCAAACACCGAGGCGGTGTGGTAGCAGGTCTGGGAAGCCAGCAGTTGACGAAAGTTACGACGCAAATCTTGATGGGAAAGCCTGGACATATGAGTTCCACCAATGGAATGGAAAGGCTTGAGCAAAAGTGTCAACGCCGAAAGATCCAAAGGCTATCACGTGGCAAGCGCAAAGATGATGACGAATGTGTATGGGCGATGCTGTTATGGCATCAAGCGAGACCATAGACCACTAGGCCGCCACCGCCTGTTGCCCCTGCCTGGGTAATGCCACGGCGCGCACCGTGTCGCCCGGTTGCACTTGCAGGCGTTTGGCGGTGAGGCGATCGACCAGCAGGTTGTGGCCATGCAGGTGCGCGCGGGCGCTGGTGATGCGGCAGTTTGCCAGGCGCCGGTTGTGAATCAGCCAGATCGGCGCCCGTTCGTCCGGGGTGCCAATGGCCAGGGTCAGCGCCTGACTGTCGCGTACGCTGCGGATCTTCGACACCGGTGCTTCGATCACTGGGCCGCCGTCGAAAATGTCGATATAGCCTCTATGGCTGAAGCCTTCGGCACTGAGGATCTTCAGGGCCGGTTCGGTGTTCGGGTGGGCCTTGCCGATCACCGCCTGGGCTTGTTCGGTGAGCAGGCAGGTGTACAGCGGCTGGCGTGGCATCAGCTCGGCGATGAACGACTTGTTGCCCATGCCGGACAACTGGTCGGCGTAGCTGAAATCCTTCTGGAAAAAGTGCCGTCCCAGGCTGTCCCAGAACGGTGAACAACCTTGTTCGTCGGCATGGCCCCGCAGTTCGGCAATGAGTTTTTCGCCGAACAGCTGGGAAAACTCGGCCACGAACAGCAGGCGCGCCAGGGACAGCAAGCGTCCGTTGTGGCCGTGGCGTTGCTCGGGGTGCAGGAACAACGAGCAGATTTCCGATTGTCCGGACATCTCGTTGTTGAGGAACAGCGTCGGGATCTGCCGCTGGATTCCCAGCTCCGGCGCCGAGCTGACCGTGACCCCGACCCGATAGTTGTACCAAGGCTCACGCAGCCCCACCGCCCCGGTCAGGGCGCTGATGCCCACCACCTGCCGGTCATCGTCTTCGAGCACGAACAGGTAGTCGGCGTCGGCACGTTCGACTTGGCCGGCGAAGGTCCGCTGGGCCCAGCGAACGCGGTGGGCCAGGCGCTCTTCGTTGGCCGGCAGGCTGGTGAACCCGGGACCCGCGCAACGGGCCAGGTCCAGCAAGGCAGGCAGATCGGTGATGGCCACCGGACGGACAATCATGCTGCAACTCCTTCATCGTGTCGGTCCAAACGTCGGTGCAGGCCATGGGATCGATTGAGGTTCATAGGGCAACCACCCGGATCCGCGCGCCAGACTGGATGTCCAGGGCGGTCAGCATGGCGGGCGACAGGGCCACTGGGCCGTCGGCGTTAACGTCCAGTTCGGCGACGATGGCCCGGTAGCCGCCGAGGCGCTCGTTGCTCACCAGGTACAGGCCCCGTGCGTCAATCTGCGGGCTCTGCCTGGCCGTGGTGATGCGACTTTGCGTGATGGAACGGATATTGACGATACGGGCATGCAAGGTCGGCCCACCGTCGAAGATATCGACATAGCTGTTGGTCTCGAAACCCTCGCGTTCGAGGATGTCGAAGGCTTCCTGGCCGTCGGGATGAACCCGGCCGATGCAGGCCTGGGCTGCGGGCGGCAGCATGGGCACGTAGATCGGGTATTGCGGCATCAGCTCGGCGAGAAAGGTCCGGCTCTGCAAGCCACACAACCGTTCGGCTTCGGCATAAGGCAAGTCGAAGAAGTGCTGGCCGATGGCGTCCCAGAAAGGCGACTGGCCGTCTTCGCTGCTGAAACCGACGATTTCGGTGATGACCGATTCGGCAAAGCGCTGGGGGTGGGCGGCGATGAACATCAGCCGGGCCCGGGACAGCAGCTCTGATTCCGGCGTGCGCACCCGTTCGGCGTCGATGTGGAAGCCACGCAGCAGCGTTTGCCCGTTGAGGTCCTGGCACAGGGATAAGGCGGGTACGCCATGCTGGATATTCAACTCCCGGGATTCGCTGGAAAACGGTCGGTTGCGCAGGCTGTAGAACGGTTCGTTGCAACCGGTGCTGGAGAGGATTTCCGAACAGCCGACCAGGCGCCCGGACTCCAGATCCTGCAAGACAAAAAAGTAATTCTCCGCCCCCGGCTCTTGCGCATCGACTGCGAACGAGGCGCACGAGTCGAGGATTTTTTCCTCCAGGCGCCGGGTATCGTCCGGCAGCGACGTGACGCCCACCAGGCTGGCACGGGCCAGTTGTTGCAGTTGCGGCAGATCGGCTAATTGAACTGGACGTAAGGCCAGCATGGATTGCACTCCTGTTCCAGGGAGCCCGGTGACTGGCACCGGGCTTGACGATCACTGTCGATGTCCACGCGTTGTCACCACGGCTGGCCGAACCCTTCGACCGCCGCCTCTCATTGGCCCGCCGGATCGGGCAAGGCAGTACGACTGCCGAATTTGTTGAGCAGGCACAGATAGACCACACCCGCGGCGATCCAGATCAGGCCGAGCTTTTGCGCGGCCACGCCCATGTTGTACAGGATGGCCGCGACGATCACGAAGCCGATCAGCGGGCAGATCAGGTGGCGAATCCATTGGCCGGACTGCTGGCGGCGCCAGTAGTGGTTGATGACCGTGATGTGCAGCAACATGAAGCCGCTCAGGGCACCGAAGTTGACCAGGGAGGTCAGGGTGTCCACGGCGTTGATGAACAGGTAGCAGATCAGCAACGACAACACCGCCACCAGGTAGATGCTCATGTAAGGGGTGTTATGTTTCGGATGGACCTTGGCCAGCACCTTGGGCAGTTGGCCGTCCCGGGCCATGCCGAACAACAGGCGCGACACTGCCGCTTGGGAGGTGATCGCCACCGCCACGCCCCAGGCCAGGGCTGTGGCCACCGCGGTCAAGGTGGCCAGCCAACTGCCGGCCGCCAATTCGGCGATTTCATAGAATGCGGTGTCGGCGGACTTGAAGCCCATGCCTGCTGCCAGGTCGGTGGCGATCCAGGTCTGCATCACGAAAATCGCTCCCATCACCAGCAAGGTCACCAAGGCTGCCTTGCCGACACTGCGGCCCGGGTCGCCCTTGATTTCTTCGGCCAGGGTGGAAATGGCGTCGAAGCCCAGGAACGACAGTACCGCGATGGACACGGCTTGCATCAGCAGGGCGAAGTTGAAGTGTTCCGGGCTGTACAGCGGCGCCAGGGTCAGTTGGCCGTGACCGGCCCCGCCGTGCAGGGCATTCCAGGCGTAGAACAGGAAAATCCCCAGCACCACCAGCTGTGCCAGCAAGAAAATGATGTTCATCCGCGCGGTGAAGGTGATGCCCCGCAGGTTGACGAAAGTCGCGCTTACCAGGAAGGCCAGGATGAAACCGACCTTGGGAATGTCCGGGTACAAATGGTTCAGCGCCATGGCGGCGTAGACATAGAGCAGCGGCGGGATCAGCAGGTAGTCCAGCAGCATCAACCAGCCGGCGATGAACCCGACGTGTGGGTTAAGGCCCCGCTGCGCGTAGGAATAGACCGAACCTGCCACCGGAAAGGCCCGGGCCATGCTGCCGTAGCTCAACGCGGTAAACAGCATTGCCAGCATGCCGATGATGTAGGCCAGCGGCACCATCCCCGGTGCTTCTGCGTTGACGTAGCCATACACGCCGAACGGTGCGATGGGGATCATGAAAATCATCCCGTATACCACCAGGTCTGTCAGCGACAGGCCGCGTTTCAATTCCTGTTTGTAGCCAAATGCCTCGATGCTCATGAGCCGTTTTCCTTTTCAGCTGTGTGGGTTGCGCTTGCTTGTTGTCTGTCGCTGGAAACTTGCCGCTGCCTATCTACAGCAGAGGCGCCAGGTAGGCGCTCCAGGTCCTTACTCCCTCGGGGCTGCGCAACTGGTCATTGCGCACTTCGATCAAGACCGAGTCCAGGCCGCGGCCATCGCCGTGCACCGGGACCGTCATGTCGGTCAGGGGGTTGATCTTGTAGGGCTGGTTGCCCGCTGCCCGCAGCGAATGCCGGCTCAGCCCGTCGACGATGTGCTGGGCGTACTCCTTGGCTTCGCCGAACAGCACGCCGGCTTCCAGGGCGCGTGGCTGGCCGTAGAACACCGGGGTGAAGCTATGGATGCCCACCACGCGTACCGGCCGGTTGGCGGCCAGGCGCTGGTCGATCAACGCCCGCAACCGGTCATGGAAAGGATGGAACAGGCGCTGCTGACGGTATTGGCGCGTGGCCTCGTCCAGGTCGTGGTTGCCCGGGACCTGGTAGATCTCGCTCTGGGCCGGAATGCTGTCCGGCACATGCAGCGGGCGGTTGAGGTCGATCAACAGCCGTGAGTAATTGGCCGACAGCAAGGTCGCGCCGAGGGTTTCGGACAGGCGTTCAGCCAGGAGCAGGGCGCCGATGTCCCAGGCGATGTGTTCCTGGGACGCGGTTTCATCCAGGCCCAGGTCATTCAGCGCCACGGGAATGAAACGGCTGGCGTGTTCGCACACCAGCAACACCGGGTGATCGGATTCCTCCCGGGTCAATCGATAGGCCGGCCTGGTGTAGAGGCCTGATTCAGCGCATTCAATAGATTCGTGCATAGTGCTCGCAACGCTCGGCAGGTGAGAGCGCCTGGGTCAAGGCCAGCTCCTGGGCCTTCAAGGCGAAATAGGTTTCGGCCAGCGGGCCGGGCAGGGTCTCGAGCAGTGCCCCGCTGTGGCGCAGGCAGTCCAGTGCCTGGGCCAGGGTTGTCGGCAGGGCGATAATGCCACGGGAGCGACGTTGTGATTCATCCAGCTCATCGGGTATTTCATCGGTGACAGCCTGCAATGGCAGCCGTTGCTGGATGCCCAGCCGTCCGGCAATCAACAGCGCCGCCATCGCCAGGTGCGGCGAGGCGGTGGCGTCCATGGCGCGAAACTCCAGGTTGTACTGGTTTGCCAGCGGCTTGCCACCCAGGCTCACGGTCGGGCAGATGCGCAGCGCCGCTTCGCGGTTGCGCTGTCCCAGGCACGCATAGGAGGCGCTCCAATGATGAGGTTGCAGGCGCTCGTAGGACAACGGCGTCGGCGCCGTCAGCGCGCACAGCGCCGGCAGATAATGCAGCACACCCGCTGCCCAATGCTGGCCAAGGCTGGACAAGCCATTGCTGCTGGCGGCGTCATGCAGCACCGGGTCCGCGCTCAGGTCTTGCAGGCTCAGGTGCAGATGCACGCCGTTGCACACGGCATTTTCCGAGGTCTTGGGGGCAAAGCTCACGTCCAGGCCCATCTGCCGGGCGATCTCGCGGGTGATTTCCCGTACGTTCACCGCCCGGTCGGCAGCGGCCACGCCCAGGGTCGGGCGACAGGTGATTTCGTATTGCTGCTTGCCGTATTCGGGCAGGAACATTTCCGGTTCGACGCCGCCGGCTCGCAGGGCACTGAGCAACCACCCGGCGAACCCGGCCTGCTGGCGCTGGGCCTGGAGACTGAAGGCCAGGCGATCAGGCTGCGCAGGCGTGGTGGCAAGGTTGAATTCATGCTCGAACGCGGCGAAAACCTGCAGGCCCAGTTCGCTGCGATAACGCTCCACTTCGCCCTGCAGCAGCGTGCGCGGGCAGGTGCTCCAGGGACGGCCGTCGGTTTCCCGAATGTCGCAATGAATGAAGTCCAGGGCCGGCGCTTGGGTGTCGGGCCCATTGTTGACGGTTACCCGGCTGGACAGGTCCGGCACCAGGCGCAGGTCGCCATAGGCGCCCCAGGGGTTGGTCGACGCGATGATGTCCTGGGGCGTCAACGCGCTGTTGGCCGGCACCCAGCCACAACCGGCGGTGACGTAGTGGGGCAATTCATCGCTGGGAAACGAGCGCCCGCGGGTCACGCCGATCAGGTCGGTGGTCACCAGGGTCGTGACCGGCAGCGGCGCGAGGAGGGCGGCGTCGAGGTGACTCATGGCTGCATCTCCCGCAAACGAGCGAGTACGGTGTCGGTGTCAGTGATCCAGCAATAGCCCTTGATCGCGTTCAGGCACGCCAGATGCCGTTGTTCGGTGTAGGTGGCACAGGCATCTTCCACCAGCGTGACCAGGTAGCCACGGTCGGCGGCGTCACGCACGGCCATGTCGACGCACTGGTCGGTGACGATCCCGGCGACGATCAGGTGCCGGGTCTGCAGGTTGCGCAGCACGTAATCGATGTTGGTGGAATTGAACACCCCGGAGGAGGTCTTGGGCAGCACGATTTCGTTTTCCTGCGGCGTCAGCTCGACAATGATCTGCGCCTCGGGGCTGCCTTTGGGCAGGTGCATGTCCGACAGCTTGTGGTCCAGGGAACGGTCGCGGCCATCGGCGGTGAGGCTTTCGATGTGGGTGTGCAACACGTTGTGCTGTGCATCTCGCATCGCATCGAGCAAACGCTGCTGGTTGGGAATGACCAGTTGGCGGGCCCGATGGAGGAAATACTCGGCCTCGGGGCGGTGCAGGTGGGCATCGAATTGCGGTTCCAGCCAGGCGCGTTGCATGTCCACCAACAGCAACGCCGTGTGCTGGCGGGTGAACGGCAAATCCCGGGGGGAGCGGTGGGGGAGCGAGAACATCCTTATTTTTCCTCCAACAGGTGCGTGTTGAATTCCGTGCGCAAGGCGTCGATGCCTTCCAGGCGTTCGGCCAGCTCGGGGCATTGCAGGGTCAGGCAGGCGATCAGGGCTTCGACCTGGGCCAGCGCCGGCACCAGGCTGTCGAAGGCCGAGACCGATTCCACCGGGGCGCTGATGATCAGGTCGGCCAGCTCGCGCAACGGCGAAGCATAGACGTCGCTGAACAGCACCACCCGGGCGTGCCGCGCCTTGGCCGCGCTGGCCACACGCAGGGCTTGGGCCTGGTAGCGGCGGTAATCGAAAATCAGCACCACGTCCTGGCGCTGCACGTCGAACAGCCGGTCAGGTAGCTGGGCGTTATCTTCCAGGGCAAAACAGTCGGCGCGCAGCAATCGCAAATGGTTGAGCAGGTAGTGGGCCAGGAAGCTGCTGAAGCGCCCGCCGAAGCAATGCACCTGATGGCGGCTGTCGAGCAACCACTGCACGAGAATGCGCACGTCTTCGGGTTGGGTCAGGGCCTGGGTGTCGACGAGGTTGCGTTGGCTGGCGGCCAGGTACTGGCTCCAGGTATCGCCTTGCTGCAATTTGGCCCGCGGTTGCAACAGCGTGCGAGGGGAGCGCAGGCGATGGTCCATGTCACTGAGCAGTGCATCCTGGAATTCGGCATAACCGCCAAACCCGAGTTTTTTCACCAGCCGCACGATGGTCGGGTCGCTGACGCCGGCATGGTCTGCCAGACGTGACATCGGACCGAGGCCATTGCGTGGGTAGTGATCGAGCAGGGCACGTACGACCTTGCGTTCCGACGGCGTCAAAATCAGGCCGGGATCGGTAATCAGGTCTCTGAGGGGCGGCATCCGTGCTCCTTGCCTGGATGAATGTTGGTTTTCTTTCATAACTCCTGAAAACAGTATTTATGTAGCTGGTGCTACATGTCCAGTGGTTTTTACGTTCCGTTTAAAATGCTCCAGAATTGTGCGAAAGCCTTGTAGGAGTTGGCCGCGGCCAGGTGGAACCGATATGTCAGTCGATACTTCTGGATATGTGGGACATAACGCCTTTTTGTCTCACTTATTTGATTTCGTATAAGGTGCTGTACAACTAAACCTGTGAATATCCCGCCCATGGGACCCGTTCGATTACCCGAGAATCCAGTGTGCAAACCACTCGCCTGACGTTGATCTGCCATGCCCGCACCGCCGCCCAGAAGTTGGCGCACTTCGGTCTGGACGAAGCGCTGGACGCCGACTGGCTGGCGCGCCGTGGGCAGGTCGAGCACGGCTATCGAAACGTCCGGCAACTGCTGTGCGGGCCGGAACTGCGCACCCGCCAGACCGCCGCGCTGTTCGGCGACGAGCCCCAGGTGGACCCGGCCCTGGCCGATTGCGATCTGGGACGCTGGCGCGGGTCGTCCATCGATGAATTGCTCAAGGTTGAACCGCACGCCCTGCAAACCTGGCTCGATGATGCCGAGGCGGCCCCCCATGGTGGGGAGTCCGTCGTCCAGTTGTGTCGGCGTGTCGGAGACTGGCTGACCCGCCTGGAAACCCGACCGGGGCACCTGCTGGCCGTCACCCACCCTTTTGTGATCCGCGCAGCCTTGATGAATGTCTTGGGCTGCCCGGCCGCCACATTCAACCGGATCGACATTGAACCGTTGTCCACCCTTGAGTTGCGTTTCAACGGCGTATGGCGATTGCGCGCCGAGGGACCTGGCCAGGAGTCGCCGCGATGAAGAAGTTGTCAGTCATTGGCATTGGGGCAGGCGATCCGGATCACCTGACGATGCAGGCAGTCAAAGCCTTGAACCGCTTGGACGTGGTCTTCCTCATGGACAAGGGCCCTGCCAAGGACAAGCTGTTGGACCTGCGGCGCGAAATCTGTCGACGCTACATCGTTGATCGCACCTACCGTTTCGTCGAAGCCTACAGCCCGGAGCGCCAACGCGGCGAGCTGGACTACAAGGACAGCGTCGAAGCGCTGAACCGCGCCAAACAAGCCACCTTCGAACGCTTGATCGATGGAGAACTGTCCGACGGGCAGCGAGGTGGTTTTCTGGTGTGGGGCGATCCGGCGTTGTACGACAGTACCGTGCGTATCTTGCAGGCGATGCTCGACGCGGGCCGCTGCGATTTTGAATTCGAGGTGGTCCCTGGTATCACCAGTGTCCAGGCCCTGGCCGCCCGGCACAAAGTGCCGTTGAACAGCATTGGCGGTTCGCTGGAAATCACCACCGGACGCCGCTTGGCGGCGGGGCAGGTGGGCGATGCGGCGAGCGTGGTGGTGATGCTCGATGCCGAGGACGCCTACCGCCAGGTGAGTGATCCCGATACGCAGATTTACTGGGGCGCCTATGTGGGGACACCGGATGAAATCCTCATTGCCGGGCGGCTGGGGGATGTGGCCGATGACATCGAGCGCACCCGCAAGGCCGCGCGAAAGGCCAATGGCTGGATCATGGATACTTATTTGTTGCGTAAACCTCAATGACGCTTGCACATCAACCTGTGGCGAGAGGGCATGTGGGAGCAAGGCTTGCCCGCGATACAGGCGATGCGGTCTTCCAGAAATCGAGGCGCTCATATCGCGAGCAAGCTTTGCTCCCACATAAATGCCCTCATCACCAGTAGGCTATTTATCCCCGCCCAAACCGCTCCCGATACACCGACGGCGCCAACCCCACCACGCTGCGAAACGCCACGCGAAAGCTCTCCACCGAGCGGTAGCCACACAGTTGCGCGATGTTGTCGGTGTTGTTCCCGGTGCTTTCCAGCAACTCGCGGGCCCGGGCCAGGCGTTCGTGTTGCAGCCAGGCCTTGGGCGACACGCCGCAGGCTTGGGTGAAATGGCGCAGGAAGGTGCGTTCACTCATGGCCGCCTGGCTGGCCAGTTCGCGCACGCCAAGAGGCTCGTGCAGGCGCTCGCGGGCCCATTGCATGACACTCGACAGGTCGCTGCGTGGCGTACGGCTGACCGGCGAGGGAATGAACTGCGCCTGGCCGCCCGTACGTTGCGGCGACATCACCAACCGGCGCGCCACCGTGTTGGCGACCTGGACGCCATAGTCCCGTGCCACCAGGTGCAGGCAGGCGTCGATGCCGGCGGCGCTGCCCGCCGAAGTGATGACCTGTCCTGAGTCGACATACAGCACATCCGGGTCGACCCGAACGGCGGGAAAGCTCTCGGCCAACTCGTCGGTGTAGCGCCAGTGAGTCGTGGCGCCCAGGCCATCGAGCAGCCCTGCGGCGGCCAGTACGAAGGCCCCGGAACAGATGGACAGCAGGCGCGCACCACGGGCGTGGGCCCGGCGTAGCGCGTCGAGCAACGCCGGGGAGGGGGGCTCGCTGCGGCTGCGCCAGCCTGGCACGACAATGGTCCGGGCGGTTTCGAGCAGTTCCATGCCGCCATCGGCCAATACCTGGAAGCCGCCCATGGCGCGCATCGGGCCGTCATCGACCGCGACGATCCGATGTTCGTACCAAGGGAAATCGAATTCCGGGCGCTCCAATCCGAAAATCTCGACGGCGACACCGAATTCGAAGGTGCACAGGCCGTCGTAGGCGAGGATCGCGACCAGACCCGGGAAAGGCTGCATTTGTCGGAAAGTTCCCACAGAGTGTCTTGTACGCCACTGTAGCGGCAAGCATCGGGGGGATAAAGTCTCTTCATGCCTTTCTCTACCCCTGGAGTACATCCCCATGACCAGCCTGGTTCGCGAAGTGCCTGCCGCCCCTGCCGATATCGCCCTGCAGCATTTCAGCCGTCGTCTGTCATTCGAAACGGATTGTTCCGACGTTCACGCCAGCCAACAGGCCGGCAGCGTCGATTTTGTGCTGGTGGACGTACGCGGACCGCTGGCCTATGAGCGCGGTCACGTACCCGGGGCGATCAACCTGCCGACCCGCACGCTCACCGCCCAGGCGCTGGCCGCCTATGCCAAGACCACCCTGTTCGTGGTGTATTGCGCCGGTCCCCATTGCAATGGCGCGAACAAGGCGGCGGTGCGTCTGGCAACGTTGGGTTACCCGGTCAAGGAAATGATCGGTGGCGTCATGGGTTGGCTCGATGAAGGCTTTCGCCTGACCGGCTCGGTGGAGCGCGTGGCGGACGAGGCGATCCGCTGCGACTGTTGATTCTGCGTCACAAGCAGATTGCAAACAGGCTTTTGTGGCGAGGGAGCTTGCTCCCGCTGGGGCGCGCAGCGGCCCTAATAAGGGTGACGATGCCTTCATCTGACGGACATCAAGGGCTGCTGCGCAGCCCAGCGGGAGCAAGCTCCCTCGCCACAGGGGTATTTGCCTGTCCCGGGGATGTTTACCTGTCAGGTTTTTCGCAAATCCTCTGACCGCCAGCCGCACCTGGCTGTTTTTATAACTATTTGTCGCTTCAACATAATTCCCCTCCTGAGTGCCCCTCTAGACTCCCGGCCACTTCGGTTTTTGCTGACCGAACACTGCCGACGAATCTGCCCATAACGATCCAATAAAATACCTGCACACTCAGGAGCGAAAATGAAGAAGCTAGCCATGTTCGGTGCCCTGGCACTGTCCGTGTTGTCCCTGTCGGCCGTGGCCGAAGACGCCAAGCCGATCCGCCTCGGGATCGAAGCCGGTTACCCGCCTTTTTCGATGAAAACCCCCGACGGCAAGCTGGCCGGCTTCGATGTCGATATCGGTGATGCGCTCTGCGCACAGATGAAGGTCAAGTGCGTCTGGGTCGAGCAGGAGTTCGACGGTCTGATCCCTGCGCTGAAAGTGAAGAAAATCGACGCGATCCTGTCGTCCATGACCATCACCGACGATCGCAAGAAAAACGTCGATTTCACCATCAAGTACTACCACACCCCGGCGCGCTTCGTGATGAAGGAAGGCTCCAACGTCAAGGATCCATTGGCAGAGCTCAAGGGCAAGAAAGTCGGTGTGCTGCGCGCCAGTACCCATGACCGTTTCGCCACCGAAGTGCTGGTGCCTGCCGGTATCGACCTGGTGCGCTACAGCTCCCAGCAGGAAGCCAACCTGGACATGGTCGCCGGCCGACTCGACGCCATGCTGGCCGACTCGGTCAACCTCGACGAAGGTTTCCTGAAAACCGACGCCGGCAAAGGCTTTGCCTTCGTCGGCCCGACCTATGAAGACGCGAAATACTTCGGCGGCGGTGCTGGCATTGCGGTGCGCAAGGGCGATAAGGCCCTGGCCGATCAGTTCAACGCGGCCATCACCGAAATCCGCGCCAACGGCACATACAAGAAGGTGCAGGACAAATACTTCGCCTTTGACGTCTACGGCCATTAATCGCTGAACCCCAAGGTGGCCCGCCATTGACCCGGCCGGCCACCTTTTTCATGGGCGATTGTTTACCCTGCGCCTATCGTAATGCCGCCATTCGGAGCCCCTCATGCAACGCATCGACCATACCTTGCCATGGAGCCACCTGGGCACCGAGCGCCGACTCAGTGTGTTTCGTTACGGCCATGGGCCGCGCAAGGCCTACATCCAGGCCAGCCTGCACGCCGATGAACTGCCGGGCATGCGCACCGCCTGGGAGCTGAAGCAGCGGCTCAACGATCTTGAGGCCCAGGGCTTGCTCAAAGGTGTGATCGAACTGGTGCCGGTGGCCAACCCCATTGGCCTGGATCAACATCTGCAAAGCGCCCACATGGGGCGTTTCGAACTGGGCAGCGGCAAGAATTTCAACCGTTCCTTCGTGGAGCTGAGCGCACCGGTGGCGCAACGCATCGGTGATCGCTTGGGTGACGACCCGGCCGCCAATATCACCCTGATCCGCCAGACCATGGCTGAGGTACTCGATGACTTGCCAGCACCGCCTTCGCAACTCGAAGCGCTGCATCGCCTGCTGCTGCGCCATGCCTGCGACGCCGACATCACCCTGGACCTGCATTGTGATTTCGAGGCGGCGATCCACTTGTACGCCTTGCCGCAGCAGTGGCCGCAATGGCGCTCCCTGGCCGCACGCTTGAAAGCCGGTGTGGCGTTGTTGTGCGAGGATTCGGGCGGCAGTTCGTTCGACGAGTCCTGCTCCTCGCCCTGGTTGCGTTTGGCCAAGGCCTTTCCCATGGCGGCGATCCCTGCGGCGAACCTGGCGACGACCCTGGAACTGGGCAGCATGGGCGATACCCGGGTGGAGCAGGCCCAGGCCAATTGTGAAGCCATCCTCGGGTTTCTGGCCGAGCAAGGTTTCATCGCCGGGGAGTGGCTGCCGGCGCCGGCGCAGTGCTGTGAAGGCTTCCCGTTCGAAGGCACCCAATACCTGTTCGCGCCGCACCATGGCGTGGTGAGTTTCCTGCGGGAGGCTGGCGAATGGGTGGAGCGGGGCGATCCGCTGTTCGAAGTGGTCGATCCGTTGAGTGATCGGGTCACCACCGTGCGGGCCGGCACCAGCGGCGTGCTGTTTGCCCTGGACCGTGGGCGCTATACCCAGCCGGGGATCTGGCAGGCAAAAGTCGCCGGGCGTGAACCGATTCGTACGGGGAAATTGATCAACGACTGATAACTGCTGTCTACCTCACCGCACGTGCGTTGCCGCGCGGCTATCGAAACGATGGAGGAAGATCGATGTTCAAAGCGCTCGCCCTGTTTCTGTTGCTGGTCTCGTCCGGGTTGCAGGCCCAACCCTCGCTGCACACGGACCTGCCGCTCAACTACCTGGCCCAAATCGATGAGCAAGCCCGGAACCGACCGCTGGTGATCTTCCTGCACGGTTCCGGCAGTAACGAGCAGGACCTGTTCGCACTCAAGGACGAGTTGCCGCGGGATTACAACTACCTCTCGGTGCGGGCGCCCAAGAGCACGGAGCAGGACCGTTACCAGTGGTTCGCCAAAAAGGGCGAGGGCGCCTATGACGGTGACACCTCGGACCTGAAGGCCAGCGGCCAGATGCTGCTGGATTTCATCGACAAGGCCCGGGCCAAATATTCGACCGACGCGAGCAAGGTCTACCTGGTGGGTTTCAGCCAGGGGGCGATGATGAGCTACGAAGTGGCCTTGCGACACCCCGAAGCCGTCGGTGGCATTGCCGCGATGGGCGGGCGAGTTCTATCGGTGCTGCGGGCGGAACTGACCCCCGATGAGTCGCGACGGACACTGGCGGTGTTCATCGGCCATGGCACGGCAGACCCGATCATTCCCTACCACGATGGCACCGAGGCCAACACCTTCCTGAAGACCCTGGCACTGGAACCGGAATTCCATGCCTACCTGGGCCTGGGCCACAGCATCAGTGCGCAGGAGGTGCAGGACCTGCGAGCCTGGTTGGAGCGTCTCAACCCCTGACCCCTGTAAATCCCTGTGGAAGCGAGCTTGCTCGCGATAGCGGTGGGTCAGCTTGCATCAAAGTTGGCTGTGCCGACGTCATCGCGAGCGAGCTCGCTCCCACAGGGTGTCGGGTAGCCAATGTGGGAGCGAGCTTGCTCGCGATTGAGGGCTATGCGGTGCCCGTCACTGACCGCTGGCGATCTGTTTCACCAACGCCTCATGACCGGTCTTGTCGCTGGCCCGGGAGATGATCTGCACCACCGCCATGCGCGTGCCGGAGGCACCTATCAACGTCGTGTCCAGGGTTGGCCCGCCGCCCTGGGTGGCGCTGGTGTCGAGTTGGCGCAGACCCAGCCCTGTGCCTTTCTGGGTCAGGCTTTTTTCGCCGAGGATCTTGGCGTCCGGCAAGGCTTTGGTTTTCTGAACGGCGAAGTCGGCGAAGGTGATGTCGAGAAAGGCATTGTCGTTGTCCTTCACATTCGCGCCGTTGACGATGGTGTTTTCAGCGGTGATCACCACGGTTTTACGGGTGGCATTGCTATACATTATGCCCGTTGCTCCGGCCGTACCCTGGGTCAGTTCACCGGCGGGCAGTGGCGTCGCCGTGAAACCCTTGGGCAGGGTGAAATTGAGCTTGCCACCCAGCAACGAAATCTTCTGCGCCGGTGCATCGCCAGTGGTTTTGGCCGGGGCCGCATGGGCGGTTGCCACGACCAGGCTGGCGATGACCGTCAGCCACAGGGCAGCGGCTTGTTTACTCAGCAATGACATTGAAACGCTCCACGGATGGTCGTGCTCGGAGGCTGATCATCCCATGGGCGCTGCACTGGATTCCAGCGCGCAGGAACGCCTGGCCGGCCCCTCGCGTTCGAAATGCTCAGTGATGAAGTCAATAAAGGAGCGCCACACTGCGGTCAGCGATCCCAGTAGGGCACTTCGCCAAAACACGCCAGGAAGAAATCGATGACGGTGCGGACCTTCACCGACAGGCGTCGGCTGCCCGGCCAGAGGATGGCGATCTGTTGGGGTTCGAGGCTGTTGGAGGCCTGGTAATCCTCCAGTACCGAGACCAGCGTACCGTTGCGCAACGCTTCGCCGATCAGCCAGGACGGAAACATCACTAACCCCAGGCCTTGTTCGGCGGCCTGGGTCAAGGTGTCGGCGTGGTTGCCGGTGATCGGGCCCTTGACGCTGTAGGGTGTCCAGGCCTGGCCCGGGCGGCGGAAGAACCAGCGCTGCTGGCCGGTCACGCCTTTGTAGGCCAGGCATTGGTGAGCCGCCAGGTCCTGGGGTTTGAGCGGCGCGCCGTGGCGAGCCAGGTAAGCGGGGCTGGCCGCGATCTGGAAACGATGGGGGGCGACGACCCGCGCCTGCATGCCTGAGTCATGCAACGGGCCGATCCGAAACAGCAGGTCTGCGCCTTCCTGCAGTGGGTCGACGTAACTGTCGGTCTGCTGGATCTCCAATTGCAGCTTTGGGTAGCGTTCGCATAACTGGCCCAGCCACGGCGTCAGGTGGCGCTGGCCGAACACTACTGGGGCGTTGATCCGCACCAGCCCGGAGGGCTCGCTGTGCTGTTCCTGCAAGGCTTGTTCGGCCTCCTCCAATTGCACCAGTAACAGCCGCGCATGATGCCCCAGCAGGCGGCCGGCTTCAGTGGGGGAGACGGCGCGGGTGTGGCGATAAAGCAACTGCTGGTTCAGGGCCTGCTCCATCAGCTGGATCTGTCGGGAAATCGATGACGGGGCCAGGCCTTCGCGCCGGGCCACTTCCGAGAAACTGCCGTGATCGAGCACCGCGACAAACAGGCGAAGCGCCTTGAAGCCAAGTTCATTGAGGCCGTGCATGGGTGGCTGTCCTGTGCGTACTACGCAAAAGTGTTGTCTGGATACTCCCATTTATCGCACAGACGCACCAGCCGATAATGCCGGCCATCCTTTTCCAAGTGGGTCATGACTGTGCAGGTTTCCTCATTGAACGAGGCCGCTCCGGTGACGGCTGCCGCCCAACCGCGGTCGTTCTTGCGCTGGCTATTGCTGCCCGTGGTGATCCTGGCCGGTATGGGCTTGTCCGTAGAGGCCGGCCTGCTGGGGCCGCTCGGGGTGCAAGTCGGGCATTTGTGGGCCACCCTGAGCATCTTTGGCGTCGGCTCGGCGATTCTCTTCCTGCTGTTACTGCTTAGCGGTCGGCAACAGGGCCCGGCCTTGAATGAACTGCCACGCTGGCAACTGATCGGCGGTTTCCTGGGGCCCGTCTACGTAGTGGTGCTGACACTCGCCACGCCCCACATCGGGATCGCCATGACCATGGTCGCGATCCTTTCCGGTCAGGTGGGCAAAAGTGTGTTGATCGACCATTTCGGCTGGTTCGGTGCGAGCCGCAAGCGGGTCAACGGCGAACGTTGGCTGGCGTTGGCACTGATAGTCGTGGCCCTTGTCCTGATTGCCCGAGGTTGAATATGAGTCTGTTTATTTTACTGCTGGTGGTTGTCGCTGCGGGTGCGGTGCTGAGTGTGCAGGCGGCTATCAACGGCCGCCTGGGCCAGACGGTCGGTGTGCTGCGCAGCAGCCTGCTGACGTTTACGGTGGGCACGGTGACCACCGGGTTGCTGATTGTGTTTTTCGAACCGGCCCACGCGGTCACCTTGTTGGATGTGCCGAAATGGCAGCTCAGCGGTGCGTTGTTCGGCGTTGTCTACATGATGGTGATGGTCGGTGCGGTGCCGCGGGTGGGGGCTGGCGTGGCGACGGTGGCGGTGATCGTCGGGCAATTGGGCATGGGCATGTTGATCGACAACTTCGGCTGGCTGGGCAACCCGGCCATCGAGTTGTCCGGTAGCCGGATCCTGGCCATGGCCTGCCTGGCCTTGGCGCTGGTGTTCATGTATCGCAGCAATGCACGGCAGGCCTGAAGGTCTCAGCTGGGTTCGACGTTCAGTCGCAGGCTGCCATCGTCCAGGCGCTCGGTGCTCCGGACGATGCCACTGATTTGCCGACCTTCGGCGCTGAACACCACGATCTGGGCTTTGTCCAGGTCGTCCGGCAGCGGTGGGCGTACGTGCAGCACATACCACGCCGGTTCGGCGTCGTCGAAGCGTTTGACGTCGAATTGGCAAGTGGCACTTTGGGTCTGGTGCCCAAGCAGCGAGTCCAGGCCGTAATAGAAGTGAGTGCTGTCGGCAGCAAGGGGCATGTGCATCGGCGGTCTCCTGGGGCGCTCGGTGGATGTTCAAGTGATCCTGCCAGGAATGGAAAATTCCATCGGGTGAACACTGGAGATTAGCGCCCCCGCCATCCGAGCCCCGACAGATCAAAGGCCCGGCACCCCGTTTTTCCACACCGACCAGTTTTTCACAATGTCCTGCACCAGCGGGTTGCCGGTGCGGAACAGGTTTTCCAGGGCCGGGACGAACGCGCCCTGGTCGGCGTACTTGAGCAGGTTGTCCACTTCATTGCCTCCGGGCTCGGGACGGTCGAAGTCGGACCCGGCCCGCAGCACGGCCAGTCGATTGATGTCCACCCGACCTTCACGACTGGCCCGTAGCAAGGCTTCGTAAGTCGAGTTGTCTTCCTGTTGAGTGGTGCAGTAGACGCCTTTGTTGTCGGTGAGCAGGCGGGTCCAGACTTCGGCGCGTTCGCTCAGGCGCGTGCCGGAGAACCAGGTATTGCCCGCCAGGGTGTCACAGCGGGTCACCACCGGCGGTTGGTTGGCCGGGGCATACGGGTACTTCAAGCGCCAGGCCGCCGATTCCTTGCTTTCGGCCAAGGTCACCTGCTGGCTGAGGGCGAAGGCCTTGGCCTGCAGGGCCGGGTTGAGTTCGAAAACTTCCGTCTTGTAGTCCAGCGGCGGTTTTTCGTTTGGCCCTTTGGTGTTGATGCCCAGGTAGCCGGTGGGCCAATCCTTGGGCACATCCCGCGAATCCAGCTCCCATTGGGTGCCGAACTCCACCAGGTAATGGGCCCAGGCGGTTGTGCCGAGCGTGCCGTGGTGCGGGTTGATGCCGGCGATCCCGGCCACCAGGAAATAGCTCTTGCGCAGATCGACGCTCGGGGAGAGCGCCAGGGCCAGGGTCGAAGCCGCCGCGTTGGTCTGGCCCATGCCGGTAATCAGCAGGCAGACCCGTTCGGCATTGCAGCGGATCGTCGGGTACTCGGCGGACAACCCCGGTAGACGGATTTCCTCCTTGAGCTGCAAGCGTTCGATCCAGTTCTGCGCCTCGGGGGCGAACATCGTGATCAACACCACTTTGGGTTGAAGCGGCGGCGCGGCCCCGGCGGTTGCCGCGAAGAGTGCAGTACTTGCCAGGCCGATTGAAGCAAACAGGCGATTGATCATGTGTTCGTGACCTCCATGGATTCGAAAGGGTGCTGCTACGGTTTGCTCAAAACTGATAGCCAACGCCAGCGTAGTATCCCCACCCATCGGAGCGGGCGCGGAAGTTGCCATCGCCAAAGTTGAGTTCGCTGCCATCCTGCCAGTTGCCGCCGTTGTGGAAGTAGCGGCCCACCAGGGTGAAACGCACGTGGGTGAACGCGTACAGCAAGACGTTGGTGGAGACCGTGGCGTTGGCGGTGCGGGCGGGGTTGTCGTTGTGCAGGTCCGAGCCGAAGTCGAAGTTGGTGAAGCCAATGTACGTCAGCGAAGCACCATTGCTGAACTGGCTGATTGGCACGATGTACTTGAGTTGGGCGCGGTAGCCGTCCCAGGAATATTCATTGCTGGCGCCATAGTTTTCCCATTGATAACGGCCATAGAAGTTAGCCGACAGATTAACCTTCGAGTGAGTGTCGATGTCGGTGCCCAGGCCGCTGTACAAGGTGTTCGCGCGATTGGCACTGTTGCTGCCGTGGTCGTAGATCCAGTCGAACGCCACATACCATTCCTTGAACGGCCCGATGGCCAGGCTGCGGCCGGCCAGGTAGTCAATGGAAATACGCGGTTCGTGTTCCATGAACACGGGGGAGCCGTGGTCCCACACGCCCTTGTCGTGGCTGTTGCCAATGTTGAAAATCTTCGGAATGTCGACGTAGCCATAGAGCTCGAAGGGCCCCTTGCGTCCGAAGTATTCATATTCCAGGTAGATATCGTCGACCGGTTGCGGGCCGAAGCTGATGTCCTTGCTGCCGATGAGCGTGAGGTCCTGGTTGTACCAGTCCGACAGGTAGGCGCCTTTTTTCGAAGGGGCGGCCTCAGCACTGAGGGCTTCGCCTTGGGCGGACACCTCGGTGGGTTGGGCTTGGGTCGTGGCGCTGAGTAGTCCGGTAACGGCGGTCAGTAGCAGGGTGGCTGCCAATAGGCCGGGCGTGGCGCGATACCGGGAAGTGAAGAGCATGGAAAGTCCTTGTTCGTGCGGGCCGAAGCCCGTGTTCCGTGATTGAAAAAAACCGTCGATCCGCTAGCGGCGATCGATCGCGCAAACGTTTGCACATCTCGTACCAGTTTTTCGCAGTGGCTTGAAAAGCCTGGAATTGAAGCGGTTTTCCTGTCCTATTGGTCAGGCTGGGTGCGCTGGATGCTTCACAATCGCCTCAAGTGGCACCAACGTGTTGCACGGGCGAATGCTCGGCACGGCACTGAGTCGGTGGCGTTGCTGTTAGAATCGACCCCTTGACTGACCAGAGGTATGTCCATGAGCGAGCCGATTCGCCTGACCCAGTACAGCCACGGCGCCGGTTGCGGCTGCAAGATTTCGCCCCAGGTGCTGGAAGTGATCCTCGCCGGCAGTGGTGCGCAGAACCTCGATCCCAAGCTGTGGGTCGGCAATGCGTCTCGCGACGATGCCGCGGTGTATGCCATCGACGAGGAACGCGGGGTGGTCTCGACCACCGATTTTTTCATGCCGATTGTCGACGATCCCTTCGATTTCGGTCGCATCGCCGCCACCAATGCCATCAGCGACATCTACGCCATGGGCGGCGACCCGCTGATGGCCATCGCGATTCTCGGCTGGCCAGTCAACGTATTGGCCCCGGAAATCGCCCGGGAGGTGATTCGCGGCGGTCGGTCCGTGTGTGACGAGGCCGGTATTCCCCTGGCTGGCGGGCATTCGATCGACGCGCCTGAGCCGATTTTCGGCCTGGCAGTCACGGGCCTGGTACACAAACGCCACATGAAACGCAACGACACGGCCACCGCCGGTTGCCGCCTGTACCTGACCAAGCCCCTGGGCATCGGCATCCTCACCACGGCGGAAAAGAAAGGCAAGCTGCGCGCCGCCGATGTTGGCCTGGCCCGTGACTGGATGTGCACCCTCAACAAACCTGGCAGCCGCTTCGGCAAGCTCGACGGCGTGACCGCGATGACCGATGTCACCGGTTTCGGCCTGCTCGGGCACCTGGTGGAAATGGCCGACGGCAGCCAACTGACCGCGCGCATCCGCTATGACGCGGTGCCGCGTCTGCCGGGTGTCGAATACTACCTCGACCTGGGCTGCGTGCCGGGCGGTAC
Source organism: Pseudomonas sp. H3_A02 (assembly GCF_054671965.1). Taxonomy (NCBI): domain Bacteria; kingdom Pseudomonadati; phylum Pseudomonadota; class Gammaproteobacteria; order Pseudomonadales; family Pseudomonadaceae; genus Pseudomonas; species Pseudomonas sp. H3_A02. The sequence continues at coordinate 5,509,374 of NZ_CP162807.1, read as the reverse complement.
GCTGCGCAACTATGACAGCTACGCCAGCAAGGTCGGTCGAGTCCAGGAACTGCACAAACGCGTGCTCTGCGACCCACAGACCAGTGGCGGCCTGCTGATTGCCGTCACCCCCGAAGGCGAGGGCGAATTCCTGCGGGTGGCCGCTGAACTCGGCCTGGCGCTGGAGCCCATTGGCGAGTTGGTCGAGCGACAGAGTCACGCGGTCGAGGTGTCTTGATGAGCCATGACATCACCGATTACCGCGATATCTTCCTCCATGACCGACCGATGATGGACACACGCGCCCCGGTCGAATTCATCAAGGGCGCGTTCCCCGGCGTGGTCAATTTGCCGTTGATGACCGACAACGAACGGCAACGGGTCGGGACCTGCTACAAGCAGCAGGGGCAACAGGCCGCCATCGTCCTGGGGCATCAACTGGTGTCCGGCCAGACCAAGGCCCAGCGCATCCAGGCCTGGGCGGCGTTCGCCAAGGCCCATCCCGACGGTCTGCTGTATTGCTTTCGCGGCGGCTTGCGTTCGCAGATCGTCCAGCAATGGCTCAAGGACGAAGCGGGCATTGACTACCCCCGGGTCGGCGGTGGCTACAAGGCCATGCGCACGTTTTTGCTGGACACTGTCGAGCATGCGGTCGCCCAGTGTGACCTGGTGCTGTTGGGCGGCATGACTGGTACCGGCAAGACCGAAGCGCTGGGCCAGTTGAGCAACAGCCTGGACCTGGAAGGATATGCCAACCATCGCGGTTCGAGCTTCGGTAAACGCGCTACCGGCCAGCCTTCCAACATCGATTTCGAAAACCGTCTGGCCGTGGACGTGCTGAAAAAACGTGCCGCTGGCATCGAACAGTTTGTGCTGGAAGATGAGAGCCGCGCGGTCGGCAGTTGCGCCTTGCCGCTGTCTTTGTACCAGCGCATGCAGCAGGTTCCGATGGTTTGGCTGGAAGACAGCCTGGAGCGCCGGGTCGAACGGATCCTGCAAGATTACGTCATTGACCTGTGCGCGGAATTTGTCGCGGTACATGGCGACGAAGGTTTCTCGCTGTTTTCCGAGCGATTGCTGGCAAGCCTGGACAACATCCACAAACGCCTGGGTGGCGACCGTCACCGGCGTTTGAAGGACATCCTGGAAACCGCCCTGGCCGAGCAGGCCCACAACGGCGCCGTCGACGTGCATCGCGGTTGGATCGAGGGCTTGCTGCGTGAGTATTACGACCCGATGTACGTGTTCCAGCGGGAAAAGAAGGGCTTGCGGATCGAGTTCTCGGGGGAGCAGGCGGCGGTGCTGGCGTATTTGCGCGAGCGGGCGGCCCGGGGCAGGTGAACTCGCAAGTTCAGGCCAGCCTTAAACTGCTACCCCTGTGGGAGCGAGCTTGCTCGCGATAGCGGTGTGTCAGCTACATCAATGCCAATGGGGTTGACGCCATCGCGAGCAAGCTCGCTCCCACAAAGAGATGTGGCGACTTTTTGATCAGGTCGGACAGGTTTCCTGGCCATTGTCCAAACCTTGCTTGTAGCTCTGGCTGGTGAGGCTGGCCTTGCCGTTGTGCCAGGTCAGGGTCAGCACATACAGCGAATCGAAGTCTCCCGAGGCCCAGTCTTCGGTAATGGTCTGCTCCTTGCCCACCGCCTCACCGGCGACCTTGTTGATCAGCTCCGGCAGGTAGCCATGGGACCAGGCGGTATAGATGGTGGAGTTGTGGTACTTGTCGTGCAGCAGTTCGTCAGCCAGGTCGCTGGTGTCGTTGGCTGAAAAATTGATGTTCACCGGCAACCCGAGCTTGATGGCGCTGGGGCTGATGGTCATCAGCGGGCGAATATAGCTGTAGGAGTTGTCCAGCTCACCCTCTTCGACATTGCGGGTAGGGTTGGCCGCGAACACATAGTCGGCCTTGCCGAATTTTTCCGGCAGCAGGGTGGCCAGGTCGATGGCGCGATTGAGGCCTTGGCAGTTGAGCTGGCCCAGGCCGCCGGCGGGTTTCTCGGCGTGGCGCAGGAACACCAGGGTCTGTACACCGTCGGCTGGCTGGGCGCGGCTGACGCTGGATTCCAGCGACAACACCAGGCCACAGACCACAAGCAGCGTCGGTAGCATCAGCCACGAACGGTGTTTGAAACGTCTGGCGAAATTCAGTGGGTTCATCATCGAATAAGTAGTCTTCAGCACGCGTGAGTCAGGCTGACAAACCCTGGCACCGCGAAGCGCTTGGCCTCGGGTGTTTTCCCTGTCGTTACGCCTCGCTGATTCCTCGGAGGCATTGCTCAGAGTCCCTTTGAGCGCTTTGGTTCGATTCTGGCTGCACTGTAAGGCCTCCTGCGGGGAGGTAGGGCGAATGTTAGCGACAGGATGTTGCGGATTTAAGAAGGGCCGATGTGAATTCTGTGACGGGTCCATGGAATTTGAATTTAGCGAATCGTATGCGTTCACAGCTTCTTTTCCTGACTTGTCTCCTCAGCCTTGACAAAGTCTCGTGTTCGTCCGGCACTGCAAGGTTCTGCCTCTCAGCTACTCAAAGCTCTCTTGTTTCATTAACTGTCGTATTTGTCTGACAGGCATTTTTACCTAGACCTGCAAAATGTTGGTGTTGTACTTTTTTGATGATGCTTACTTTCGATATATCTTTTGCATGAGGCTTGGCAGCTCCTCAGTAATTTGCGAAGGTGCTGTTACATTTTGTAGCTTTTGCGAATAACTTTGAAACGCCCGCTGTGTATGGTTAGTTCGCCTAAACAAAAAGTTGAGGGTTGACAGGAAAATCAACAACCGCTAAATATTGGGTTCAGATGACAGCCAAGGAAGGCGGAAAATGATTAGGATAACGCCTGGGTATTGTCTCGCGTATGTTTGTTGTCTTAACAAACTCTCTCCCTGATTATTTACATCGGTGTGTGTCTACGGCTCACCACTCTACAGGGGTGGATGATTTGCTGCGGTCTTCGGAATTTATGTTTTGCACGAAATATCTGATTCAGGTATGCCTTTAGTAAGTTAAGCCTGGCACTGGTGTGTCTTGTTTCTAACTTCTAGGTCAGGGCGCTCTTTGGTTGATGGTGTCACGCTTAAAGCTTGATGCGCCAAATTATAAATATAAGGGTTTCTTTATGTCTCAGGCAGTTCCTCATGATTCGATACTTGATCTTGTGTTGGGTCACTGCTGTTCATCACCTGATGCGGTAGCTATTGTGGTGGGTGATAATGTTGTCACATATCAAGAACTAAGAGATAAGATATGCAAGGTGTCTGCATATATTCAGGACAGAGGTGTAGAAGTCGGAAGCGTCATCGCTATTATGCAAACTAATATTGGTGATGCGCTTGCCTCTATGTTGGGATGTCTACACGCGGGGTGCATTTACTGCCCTATAGACTCCTTTATGCCTCCTGCAAAAATACAACGTACCTTTGCCGTAGCCAATGTCGAGTTCGTTCTATCCGAACAAAGCCTTCCTTATATTTGGCAAAGCGATGATCCTGAGTTTGTCCACTATAAGGAGCTGCCTACACCTGCATCCTATACTGCTCTCACACAACGCTACCATCCCTTGGCCTACATCATGTTCACCTCTGGCTCAACTGGAGACCCCAAAGGAGTAGCTATTGGGCATGCCAATCTGATTGAGATATTCCGGGGGTGGGACGAGGTCTATCAATTGAAAAAACTCAAAAGGCATCTCCAATTCGCCAGCCTTTCCTTTGACGTGTTTGCTGGTGACTGGCTTCGTGGGCTTTGCTCCGGAGCCATAATCTATGTGCCTTCTTCAACCGAGAAACATGTTGTTGGAAATTTGGCTGACTTTATTGTCGCCCACCAGATAGAGTGCGCTGAGTTTACTCCAGTCATTCTTAGGGAACTCTGCAATTATGCGTTAAAAAATAACGTCAAGCTGAGCAGCTTTAAACTGCTGATTGCTGGGTCTGATGTTATGCGTGTTAGAGAGTTTAAGGATGTTCGTAAAATAATTTCTGACGACTGTCGATTAGTGTTTTCATATGGAACCACCGAAACAACCATAGATAGCACCTATTTTGAGGCTACCCGTGAAGCGCTAAATGAGCTCCAAAATGATGCTCCTCTTCCTATTGGTGTGCCCTTTCCATGCACTCTAATTGCGATCCTAAAGGATGACGGTACGCATGCTGATATTCATGAGATAGGAGAACTCTACATTGGTGGAGGTGGTGTTGGTCAGGGGTATTTGCACCATGACGTCAGAACCTCAGGTCGATATCTGCGTCGTCTACCGCTTGGGCGCCATGCTCGATGGTATCGGACGGGCGACCTGGCCTCATATGATGGACAAAACGTCAATCTTCATGGTCGCGCCGATGCTCGGATTAAAGTACACGGAAAACTCATAGATCTCACAGAGTTAGAGGCGCACTTACGCGCCCATGAAGATGTATTGGAGTGCGTCGCCACCACAACACTGCATGACTCAGATAAAAAAATACTTTTGTTGGTAAAGCTCAAGCCGACTAGTGTCGCGCTAAAGCGCAAAGCAATCGTTCGGCATGTTTCCAATCTTGAGGATTATCCTGTCAGCAGTAACGATATTTACTTTGCTAAGGACTTGCCGGTGACCATAAGTGGCAAGATAGATCGAGTTGAAGCTAATAGGATAGCCATCACACTGCAAGCGGGAGCGGGCAAATGAGAGTTCTTCAAGTTGGTGCGGGCCCCACGGGAGTTAGTCTATTCATTCAGCTATGCTCTCAGCTTGAGAGACAATATTCCGTACTTGAGTACGTTATAGCTGATGAGCGAAAACCGGGTTCGGGTCTAGCTTTTGGTACCGGCTACAGCAGTCATCTTATCAATCTGCCTGCTTCAGTCATGAGTATTAATCCTGATAATCCTCTAGAATTCGTCGAGTGGCGCGCAAAAAATCAATCGTTATGGCAAGAAGCTTCTTCAGATGAAGAACAGGTATGGTCGGAGTTTCCGTCGCGACGCTTGTTTGGGTTGTATGTAGGCCATCAGTTGCAAAATGCGTTGAATGGCGCCTCCTTTGCGGAACTTATTAATACGTCGGTTTCCTGTGTGACACCTATTCAGTCTGTTGGGAAATTTTCCGTGGAGTTTAGCAACGGCGCCAGGGAGATTTTTGACAAGGTAATTATTTGTATCGGGCATGCGCCTAGGTTCCCATTGCTATCCAGTGCATCCCCAAAATTTTTCTGCTCTCCCTACCAAGCTATGGATATACCGAGCCACGCCACGGTGGGGATTATCGGTTCTCGGTTAACGGCGATTGATGCAGCGCTGGCACTCCAAGAAAAAGGTCATGTCGGAAAAATAACCATGGTATCCAGAACTGGCAAACTACCTAAGGTTATTGCGGAGCACTCCGGTTATGACCCAAGCACGTTTATCACAGCTCTGCTGAATGAGAACGACCAAACGCTTGAGTCCATTCTTGCGCGCCATAAAAAAGAACTCGATAGGGTCACAAATGGTCTCATTGACTGGGATGCACTAGCAAAACCCGGAGCGACACGGACCGAGGAGCTTGAATGCGAAATAAGCAATTGCTCGCAGGGTAATCATCTGTGGCAAAGCGTTTTGTTAGCCTCTTATTCGGTTATAGACAAGTTATGGGCGAGACTAAGTGATCAAGAAAAAACCGCGTTCATGGAAAAATACTATGGGCCTTGGATGACGTATTTGGCAGCGTTCCCTGTGCCTAGTGCTGTGCGTATACTGCAGTTAATGCAATGCGAGCAATTAGGGGTTTACTCTGATTTACAGGGGGTCGAAGCAACTGAGCAGGGTTTTGATATTTATCATGGGCGAAACGAATGCTTAAATGTCCAATATTTGATCGATGGACGTGGTGTTGGTTATGGGGAGAAGGACCTAAAAGAAGTGCCCTTGTTGAGGAATATGTTAGCCAATGGCTCGGTCACGACCCACCCATTGGGTGGTATCTCCATAAACCCGCTAACTTATCAAGCACTCTCCAACCGTCGTAGTGAAATCCCTGGGCTCTTTGTCGTGGGTGATTTGACAAAGGGAGAGTTCCTGGCCACCACTGATGTAGTCCGCAACGTCATGCACAGCGTCGCTGCCAGCTCCGCTATCCTTTCTTGAGGCCGCGACATGAAGATATCGACTCAAAACGCGAGTCACGCTCCAAAGTCCGGACTGACTCAACTGTCACATGCCATTTTGGCGAGTCTGGGTATTCCCACGTTTGACTCTGGATTCGACCTCCAACCTACAAATGGACTGGTCATTTTTATTGTTGACGGATTGGGGCAGCTATTGCTCGATGAGCATCAGTTCCATGCACCATTCCTGAAAACACTGCTTAGCACAGGTCGGTCCTTTGGAGTCGGATTTCCTGCCACTACCGCGACCAGTTTGGCTTCCTTTGCTCTCGGGCAAGGAAGCGGCCAGCACGGCATAGTTGGGAGCCGCTTTGCGTTGAATAATCGGACCGCATTTTCCCCATTGTCATGGCAAATGAGCAGTATTGGTCGTACTCAAACAAGCGGCACTCATTCAGCTGAACTTCCGATTCTTGCGATTGAAAAGACAGCTTGGGAAACTGCCGGCGAACTGGGTCTGAACATAGAATGTATACTCCCGTTAAAAATAGCTAACTCCCGTTACAGTAAAGCCATTTATAAAGGTGTCACAATTACTCCCTATATGGACTATTGGCACTGTGGTTTTAAAATTAGGGGGGCGCTAAAAAAATCGTCGCGACGGTTGATTTACGTTTATCTGGGTGAGTTGGATTATGCGGGTCATGTCTATGGCACGGACTCAGAAGCCTGGTTCGATAGTTTGCGGCAGGTAGACACTCTGATTGCCTCAACGGCCAGCGCGCTTGCTAGGGGAACAAAACTACTAGTCGCCGCCGACCACGGCATGACAACCCTTTCTTCCGAAGCTACTTTCGACTTTGATACCGACCCTGGTCTTCAAGAGGACGTGGCGTGGATTGCGGGTGATATTCGTGCCCGGCACATTTACACAGAGGCTGGAAAAACGAGTGCTGTATTGGAGCGCTGGAAGAACAAACTCGGTGACGATTTTATGGTGCTTCCTCGCAGTCAGGCGATTAATGAGGGTCTGTTCGGGGGGGCTGTGAGAGTCTCCTTTGAACAGCGCTTGGGAGATTTGATTGTATATCCGACAGGACGGGGTGGCATCGTCCAGAGCCTTACGGAAAAAAACCAAACGTCATGGAAAGGGCATCACGGGGCTTTGACTGAAGAGGATCAGCTTTCTCCGCTTTTGATTTACTCCAAAGGATGATCCCATAGGCCGTGGCTCGCCCTCAGAGCCACGGACCTACCTATTCAACCAACGATAGGCTGTTCTGATGCATAAAATTCGCAGGAGTTGGTGACGCGTATTTTTAACCAGCGGTCAAGCAGCTTAAATCGCACCCGGTAGGGACTTGCACTAGGTCTCTTCCCCTTTCGGCTTTTTGATTAGCCATGTGTCGCAGGCGTGATCCCGGATCCAAAAGCTGAGTCATCTGATTTATGCTCCAGCTTTCTAGATAGCACTTGGAATCCAGCTCATGCCCGACTTGACGCCATACCCCATCACCCAAAAATGGCCCGCCCAATACCCGGAGTGGCTCCAGCTCTACTCCCTGCCAACTCCCAACGGCGTGAAGGTTTCGATCATGCTGGAAGAGATCGGCCTGCCCTACGAGCCCCACAAAGTGGACTTCGCCAGCAATGACCAGCTGTCGCCCGAGTTCCTTTCCCTGAACCCCAACAACAAGATCCCGGCGATTCTCGATCCCCATGGGCCGGGGGACCAGCCGTTGGCGTTGTTCGAGTCAGGGGCGATCCTGATTTATCTGGCGGACAAGAGCGGACAGTTGCTGGCCCAGGAGTCGGCGGCGCGCTACGAGACGATCCAGTGGCTGATGTTCCAGATGGGTGGGATCGGGCCGATGTTCGGGCAGTTGGGGTTCTTCAACAAGTTCGCCGGCAAGGACTACGAGGACAAGCGGCCACGGGATCGTTATGTCGAGGAAAGCAAGCGCCTGCTCAAGGTCCTCGATGGCCGTCTGCAGGGGCGGGACTGGATCATGGGCGAGCGCTACACCATTGCCGATATCGCCACGTTCCCCTGGGTGCGCAACTTGATCGGTTTTTATGAAGCCGGTGATTTGGTGGGTATCCAGAACTTCCCCAATGTGACGCGAGTATTGGAGCGCTTCCTGGCGCGGCCGGCCGTGGCCCGCGGGTTGAAAATTCCGGAATGAGCAAGCCGACGACCAGCCGATTCGATTACAAGCAACTGGATGTGTTCAGCGATGTGCCGCTCAAGGGCAATCCGCTGGCGGTGGTGCTGGGGGCCGATGGGCTCAGTGACGCGCGCATGGCTGCTTTCGCCAACTGGACCAACCTCAGCGAAACCACGTTCCTGTTGGCGCCGCAGCACCCGGAAGCCGATTACCGGGTGCGTATTTTCACCACTTCCACCGAGTTGCCATTTGCCGGGCATCCCACCCTGGGCAGTTGTCACGCCTGGTTGGAAGCCGGCGGCGTGCCGAAAGGGCAGGAGATCGTGCAGGAATGTGGCGTCGGCTTGGTCAGGATTCGCCGCAGCGATCATGGGTTGGCGTTCCTCGCGCCGCCCTTGCTTAAGTCCGGTCCGCTGGACGCCGAGCTGCTGGAGCGGGTGCGCAAGGGGCTGGGGCTCGCAGCCGAGGCGATTGTCGAGGCGCAATGGGTCGACAACGGTGCCGGCTGGCTGGCGTTGATGCTCAAGGATCGCCAGCAAGTCCTGACGCTTGAGCCCGATTACTCTCAGTTGCTGGATCTGGCCGTGGGCGTGATCGCACCCTGGGATCGGGCCGTGGATGGCGATGAGGCCCACTTCGAAGTGCGCGGCTTCATTGCCGGTGATGGCATGCCCGAGGATCCGGCCACCGGCAGCCTGAATGCCGGGCTCGCCCAATGGATGCTGGGCAAAGGGTTGGCGCCTGCGTCCTACGTGGTCAGCCAGGGATTGACGATGGGCCGGGCCGGACGAATTCATGTCGAGCAGTTGGGGCAAGAGGTCTGGATTGGTGGCGCCGTCGTGACGTGCATCAATGGCTCGTTGGCCTTGTGAGGCGATTATTACCCGGCGGGTAACACTCTGTTTTCCAGCGGGCGTTTGTGCCCTGGCTGGCCAGGGCATAAGCTTTGCCCCCTGTGATCGAGCAGCATTTTTTGCCCAGGAGTCTCATGTCCAGCCAGTTCCCTGAAGCCCGTCCACGCCGCCTGCGTCGCAATGCAAGCCTGCGCAGCCTGTTCCAAGAAACCGAGTTCACGTTGAGCGATCTGGTGCTGCCGATTTTCGTCGAAGAAGAAATCGATGATTTTGTGCCGATCAAGAGCATGCCCGGCGTGTTGCGCATTCCTGAGTCGAAGCTGACTGGTGAGATCGAGCGCTATGCCCGTGCCGGCATCAAGTCGGTGATGACCTTTGGGGTGTCCCATCACCTGGACAATGATGGCAGCGACACCTGGAGCGACCGCGGCCTGGTGTCACGCATGGCCGGGATCTGCAAGGACGCGGTGCCGGAAATGATCGTGATGTCCGACACCTGTTTCTGTGAATACACCGACCATGGTCACTGCGGCGTGCTCCACGGCGATGAAGTGGACAACGACCGGACCTTGGTCAACCTGGGCAAGCAAGCCGTGGCGGCGGCCCGCGCCGGTGCCGATGTAATCGCGCCATCGGCGGCCATGGACGGTCAGGTCCAGGCGATTCGCAAGGCTTTGGATGACGCCGGTTTCAGCCAGACGGCGATCATGGCCTATTCCACCAAATTCGCCTCGGCGCTGTATGGGCCGTTCCGCGAGGCCGGCGGCAGCGCGCTGAAAGGCGACCGCAAGAGCTACCAGATGAACCCGATGAACCGCCGCGAAGCCTTGCGCGAATCCCTGCTCGACGAGCAGGAAGGTGCCGATGCGCTGATGGTCAAGCCGGCCGGTGCCTACCTCGACATCATCCGTGACATTCGCCAGGCTTCGAACCTGCCGCTGTCGGCCTACCAGGTCAGTGGCGAATACGCGATGATCAAATTCGCCGCCCAGGCCGGCGCCATCGACGAAGCCCGCGTGGTCCGCGAGAGCCTGGGCGCAATCAAGCGGGCGGGGGCGGACCTGATCTTCACCTACTTCGCCATGGACCTGGCGCTGAGCGGGATCTGATCCCGCGCTGCTTCTGCCTGCATCAACAATGTTGCCTGTGCCGCCGCCATCGCGAGCAAGCTCGCTCCCACATTGGTTTTGGGGTGTATGGGCGATTTAGGTACACCGCCGTTCTCCTGTGGGAGCGAGCTTGCTCGCGATAGCGGTGGGTCAGCTTGCATCAATGTTGGCTGTGCCGCCGCCATCGCGAGCAGGCTCGCTCCCACATTGGGCATAGCCCGCATCCACTTTTGATCGTATGGTTGCTCCGGAATAATGAAGCGATGGAGCACCATGCAATTCAACCGAATGATGATCAGCCTCGCGGCGTTGCTGGCCCTGGTCGGTTGCGGCAGCCGTCAGGCCCAGGAACCCGAGCGCCAGCCCGCTGAGGTCAAGAAGCAGATTGTGCAGCTGTTGCCGGCCAAGACGGTGGATCGCGAAGGTTGGGCGACGGACATCTACGTGGCCTTTGCGGCCCAGCAGATTTCCTCCACGACGCAGAATATCTGCGCAGTCCTGGCGGTGACCGAGCAGGAGTCGACATTCCAGGCCGACCCGCCGGTGCCGGGGCTGGGCAAAATCGCCCGTCAGGAAATCAACCGCCGTGCGGCGAAGGTGCACATTCCGGAGCTGTTGGTCAGTGGCGCGCTCCAGGTGCGTTCGCCCAATGGCAAAAGCTACAGCGATCGGCTCAACGCGGCCCGTAGCGAGAAAGAGCTGAGCGGAATTTTCGATGATTTCATCGGCATGGTGCCGCTGGGCAAGACCCTGTTTGGCGGTTTCAATCCGGTGCACACCGGTGGGCCGATGCAGGTCAGCATCGCGTTTGCCCAAGCCAATGCGCGGGATTATCCCTACACAGTGGATGGCTCGATTCGTCGCGAAGTGTTCAGTCGCCGTGGCGGGATGTACTTCGGTATCGCGCATTTGCTGGGCTATCCGGTGAGCTATACCGAGCCGTTGTATCGTTTCGCCGATTTCAATGCCGGGTGGTACGCCAGTCGCAACGCGGCTTTCCAGCATGCGGTGAGTGTGGCGTCGGGCATTTCCCTGGCGCTGGATGGCGATCTGATCGCGCACGATTCAATCATGCCGGGCAGTACGGAGCTGGCGGTGCGCACGCTGGGCAAGTCGTTGGGCCTGCGCAACCCGACCATTCGTGATCAATTGGAGCAGGGCGACAGCCTGGCGTTCGAGGACAGCAAGCTCTACAAGCGTGTGTTCGAACTGGCTGAGCGGGCCGAGGGCAAGCCGCTGCCACGGGCGGTATTGCCGGGGATCGTGCTCAAGAGCCCGAAGATCACGCGCAAGCTGACCACGGCGTGGTTTGCCAAGCGGGTGGATGAGCGTTATCAGCGCTGTATGACGCGGGCGTCTGGGCGCTAGCCAGGCGTTGGGGCATGAAAAAGCCCGGCGGATGAGGCCGGGCTTTTATTGTGATGGGTTTGGTTCGGGAGTGTTCTGGAACGGTGTGTCGGGTGAACTGCGCAGCGGTTCCGTGAAGGTTGCGGCCGCTGCGCACTGGAGCAAGCTCCCTTGCCACTTGGTTTGTTGTCGATCAATTGTTACGGTCAAGCTACTCATGCGTGGTTTTCGATCAGACGATCGGAGCCGCCTTCAGCGACACGGTTTTCGATCAGACGATCGGAGCCACCTTCAGCGACGCGACGTTCCAGCAGGCGATCAGAGCCGCCTTCGGCGACACGGTTTTCGATCAGGCGATCAGAGCCGCCTTCAGCGACGCGGTTTTCGATCAGACGATCGGAGCCACCTTCGGCGACGCGGCGTTCCAGCAGGCGATCAGAGCCACCTTCGGCGACACGGTTTTCGATCAGGCGATCAGAGCCGCCTTCAGCGACGCGGTTTTCGATCAGACGATCGGAGCCACCTTCGGCGACGCGGCGTTCCAGCAGGCGATCAGAGCCACCTTCGGCGACACGGTTTTCGATCAGGCGATCAGAACCGCCTTCGGCGACGACGGGTTGCGAGGAGGCGGCAAATACGTTGGCGGCCAGTACGGAGAAAGCGAGGCTGAGGATGACTTGGCGTTTCATGATGGTGTGCTCCGGGGGTGCAGTTGTTTGTGTGGGGCCATTGTTGTCCCGGGCGATCATCAAGAGAACTTCATTGGCATGATGGTGAACATCGACGGCAGTGATAGCTCGTCAGTGCATCGATGCCGGTTGATCCAGCGAGGCGACGCCACGCCGTGCGCATCGTCCTGCGGGTGGAACACTGCCAGGTTTGTGGGCTCTACCGGGTAACCCACAGGCAGGAGGCAAGTTCATGTATCAGTTATTCGGTTACAGACAATCCGGCTCCGCGGCGGTGGAGATTGCCCTGGATCTTTGCGATGTGGCCTATCGGCGGGTCGATGCCTATTCGACGCAGGACAGCGACGCCGCGAAAGCGCTCGAGGCGCTCAACCCGCAGAAACAGGTCCCGACCCTGCAGTTGCCGGACGGCTCGGTGCTGACCGAGGCGGCGGCGATCCTGATTCACCTCGGGCTGAACTATCCCGCCTCGAAGCTGCTCCCTGACGATGCAGCCCAACGTGCGCAAGCCATACGAGGGCTGGTCTATATCGCGGCCAATTGCTACACGCCCATCGGCATCATCGATTTTCCGGAACGCTGGCTGGACGATGCGGACGAAGCGACTCGGCAGCGCTTGGTATCGGGCACCCAGCAACGGCTGTACCGCAACTGGGCGCTATTTGCCGACCAGTTCCCGGCCCAGCCGTTTCTCGGCGGTGCCGAGCCGGGGGCGCTCGATATCCTGGCGGCGGTGATCACGAAGTGGAGAAACACGCGGGAGGCCATGCTGAACGCCCGTCCGGAGTTCTACGGATTGTTGGAGCGCATCGACCACCATCCGCGCGTTGCACCGATGCTGTCGTTGCATTGGCCTTTGTAGGAGCTGTCGAGCGAAGCGAGGCTGCGATCTTTGCGCTGACGCTTGAATCTCAAGCGAAAGATCAAAAGATCGCAGCCTTCGGCAGTTCCTACAGGTCAAGGACACGCCTTGCGTACAGCCGCCTGCTCAACCAGGTCGACAAATTGCCGGACGTTTTGCTGATGCGCCGCCACCAGTTCGTCGATGCTGGCCCCCGCCGGTGTCTGCAGGCTGCTGCGACAGGTGAGGGGGCGGGCGTCGCTACCCAGGTTGCGCAGGCGCCATTGCGCGTCCATGCGGGCATAGCGTCCGGGGATCGAGTCAAAGCGCTGCACGTCCACCCGCAGCGATGATTTCGGCGCGCCAGGGTTGCTCAGTTGTTCGTCCAGGCTGCTGTGCAGTTCATCTGAAAGGCTGGCGCCCCACCATTCGGTTTCCAGGATCGCCAACCCGCTGTTGCCCTGGCGAATGACCATCTGGGTGCGATCCACCTGGGGCGGGACGCTCACCTGTTCGATCTGGATGTCCACGCCGGCGCGTGACTGGCCTGTCGGCTGAGCCGGACTCAGGGTGTGGTAGTGAATCGGATCGCTGCGACAGGCACCGAGCAGCAGCGCCACGGCAACCAGGGTGAATTTCAGCGTCAGTGGCATGGGACGGGCTCCTGTGATCATTCTTTCACCGGCAATGTGAGGTTCTGTGCCGGTGCGTCCTTGGGACGACCGCGAAGCAGCGATTCGGGATGGCGACTCAGGTAGTCCGACAGTTCGCGCAGCGAGCGCGACATGCGCCCCAGGTCATCCAGGGTCTGGGTCAGTTGTTCGCGTTGCGGTGAATCTTCGGCCAGGGTCGAGTTGGCCGATTGCAGGGTCTTGCTGACGTCCTGCAAGGTGCTTTGCACGCCTGGCAGGGTCTTGCGGTTGAACTGGGCCAGGCCTTTGCGCAGCTCCACCAGGTTGCCATCCAGGTTGCCGGCGATACTCTCCAGCGGCAGTTTGTTGATTCGCTCGACCATCGTCTGCAGTTGTTCCTGCAATTGCTGGAGGCTGCCCGGGAGGGTCGGGATACGCACAGGGCGGGCGCTGGGGTCGAAGGCCACTTTTTCGGCTTTGGGGTAGAAGTCCAGCGAGATGTACAACTGCCCGGTCAGCAAGTTGCCGCTGCGGGCCTGGGCGCGCAGGCCACGATCGACGAAACTGCCCATCAGGCGGGCAGAGGCGGCTTCGTCCTCCGGGTCGTGATTGAGCGTCTTGAGCAGTTTTTCATGGGCCTTGCCCAGGCGCTGAGGGTAGATCACCACGCCGACGTTGAGCGGAAAGCTGCGTTGCTTTTCATCGAAGTCGAGGTTGATGGCCACCACCCTGCCGACCTCCACGCCGAGGAACTCTACCGGCGCACCGACGCGCAACCCGCGCAGTGCCTGGTCGAATCGAAGGGCCAGGTATTGGCCCTTGCCATCGGGCGGGGCGAGGGCGCTTTGCTGATCGGCAAACAGTTCGAAGGTCTTGTCTTCGCTGGCGGCGGTGTCGTTGGGGTTGTATTCCGGCGCCCGGAACGCAATGCCGCCCAGCAGCAAGGCCGAGAGCGATTCGGTCTTGACGGCGAAACCGTTGGCACCGACGTTCACGTCCACGCCGCTGACGTTCCAGAACCGAGTGTTTTCGGTGACATACACATCGTTGGGTGCGTTGACGAACACGTCGATGTTGACGCCTTTGCCGTCGGCGTCCAAGGCGTAGGACACCACCTGGCCCACCGGGATCTTGCGCAGGTACACCGGAGAGCCGATGTCCAGCGAGCCGAGGTCCTGGGAGTGCAGGGTGAAGCGCTTGCCCGGTTCGCCGTAGGTGATTGGCGGCGGGGCTTCCAGGCCGGTGAAGGATTTGGCGCGCACTTTCGACTGGCCGGCGTCGGCGCCGATGAAGTCACCGGACAGCAGCGTGTCGATCCCCGAGATCCCGCCGGCCCCGATGCGCGGCCGTACGACCCAGAACACCGAGTCTTCGTGAGTGAAGGTGTCGGCGGTCTTGGCGAGCTTGACCGTGGCGGTGACGTTCTTCTGGTCCTCGCTCAGTTGCACGTCGGTGACTTGGCCGATGACCACGTTGCGGTATTTCACCTGGGTCTTGTTGGCGGTCAGGCCCTGGCCGGTCTTGAAGGTGATGGTGATGGTCGGACCTTCCTGCAGCCAGTTGTGGACCACCAGGGAAACACCCACCAGCACCGCAATGATCGGCACGATCCACACCAGCGACACCGTCCAGCGGCGGGTGGTGACGTGGGCCTGGCCGGGTACGGGTTGTTGCCCGTCAGTGGCTTGCGACTTCATCCATGACCTCCTCGGATCGTTGGGTGTCCCAGATCAGCCGGGGGTCGAAACTCATGGCCGACAGCATGGTGAACAGCACCACGAGGCCGAAGAACAGGATGCCCGGTCGCGGTTCGATATCGCTCAGTGCCTGGAACTTGACCAGGGCGGCCACCAGGGCCACCACCAGCACATCGAGCATCGACCAGTAGCCAATGACTTCCACCAGCCGGTACAGCTTCGCCCGCTGGAGCTGGGCCCAGGTGCTGCGCCGCTGTGCGGTCACCAGCAGCAGGGTCAGCACCACGAACTTGATGCCGGGCACCGCGATGCTGGCGATGAAGATGATCAGGGCGATGTCCCAGGCGCCGCTTTGCCAGAACTCGATGACACCGCTGATGATGGTGCTGTCGGCGCCTTCTCCGAGCATCTGGGTATTCATGACCGGAAGCAGGTTGGCCGGAATGTAGAACACCAGCGCCGCGAGCATGTAGGCCCAGGTGCGGGTGATGGCGTCGGGTTTGCGTCGGTGCAGGGCGGCATCGCAACGCGGGCAGGTTTGGGGTTCGTCGCTCATGTCGCAGGCCAGGCCGCAACTGTGGCACAGGCACAGGTTCAAGTCGCGGGCGTCTGGCGGGGTGTCCAGCGGCTGGCCGTTCATAGGCTGTCCCACAAGTCACGGACATCGCGTCCGGCAATGCGGATCATCAGCAGGCTCAGGGCCGCCAGGGCGAACAGGCCGATGCCCGGGAGTACGTCCAGCAGGCCGGCGAGCTTGATCACCGCCACCAGCGCGCCCAGCAAGCACACTTCCAGCATGCTCCAGGGTCGCAGGGTTTCCAGGCTGCGCATGCACAGGCTGAACCCTGGTGCCCGTCGCTGGAGGTAGGCATGCCCCAGCACCCAAAGCAGCAGCGCCAGTTGGAAGGCCGGTGCAATGATGATCGCCACCGCTGTCACCAGGGCGATGAAGGTGATGGGGCCCTGGCTCAGCGCCACGATGGAGTCCCATAACGTCGCACTGTTGCTCAGGCCCTGGAGGCGGATGCTCATCACCGGGTAGATGTTGGCGAAAGCCCACAGCACCGCGGCGGTCACGCTCAGGGCCAGGCGTTGTTCGATGGTCAGGCCGTTGTAGCGCTGGATAACCGCGTGGCAGCGCACGCACGCGGCTTTCTGGTGCGGGGCGAGCACAACCGGCTCGTACACCGCATCGCAATGTTCACAAATGATCAGTCGGTCGGTGGCGGCCATTGGGATGCTCGCAGGAACAACCCCTTCAATATAGAAGTGTGTTGAGAATGAGCAACCCGCCGGCCGGGATCATTCGCCGCGAATGTATTGCTCCAGTTGTCGGATCAGATCGGCCTGTTCGGCGATCGCTTCCTTGACCAGGTCGCCGATGGACAGCAGTCCGACGAGCTTGCCGTCTTCTACCACCGGCAAATGGCGCAAGTGCTTTTCGGTCATGATGCTCAGGCAGGTCTCGACATTCTGGTGCGGGTCGATGGTGATCACCGGGGATACCATGATGTCGCTCACTTTCGTGCCCACCGACGAGCGACCGTGCAGGACCATTTTGCGGGCGTAGTCGCGCTCGCTGATGATCCCCAGCACTTTGTCGTCTTTCACCACCAGCAAGGCGCCGACGTTCTTCTCGGCCATGCGCATCAGGGCCTGCAATACCATGTCGTCCGGTGAGATGGTGTGCACTTGCTGGTTCTTGTCATCTTTCATCCGGAGCAACTGCGCGACGGTTTTCATGGGGAAGCCTCGGGGTGTTGTTTTTGCTGGTTGTTAAAGCATCGTAGACCCAACGGCGCAGAGCAAGCGGTAAAGCGGCGGCCAATCGTCCAAAAGCGTCATTGCCGGTGAATTTACCACCGAAGTGACGCCATGCACCCCTGTGGCGAGGGGAGTCCCTCTGTGGGAGCAAGGCTTGCCCGCGATGGCGCCGGCGCGGTCTCCCAGAGGAAACGGGGCGCCTGCATCGCGGGCAAGCCTTGCTCCCACAGAAGGATAAATCCCCTCGTCACAGGTAGAATCGCGGCACACGCAAAATTCGAGGTTGCAGCGGTGGATTTACAGCAGGGCTTCGTCCTGACCCGGCATTGGCGCGATACCCCGGCCGGCACCGAAGTCGAGTTCTGGCTGGCGACCGACGCCGGTCCCCGGCGCGTACGCCTGCCGGTGCAGACGTCGGTGGCCTTTGTGCCGCAGGTCCAGCGCGGCCAGCTTGAAGCCTTGCTGCAAGGGGAAAAGGACATAGAGCTGCGCCCCCTGGACCTGCTGGATTTCGAGCATCGTCCGGTGTTGGGCCTGTATTGCCAGCAACATGCCCAGTTGATGCGCCTGGACGGCACCTTGCGCCGCGCCGGTGTGGAGGTGTTCGAAGCGGACATCCGGCCACCGGAGCGCTACCTGATGGAGCGTTTCATCACCGCCCCGGTGTGGTTCGGCGGTACACCGGCCGCCGATGGCCTGCTGGTCGATGCCCAGATGAAACCAGCGCCCGACTACCGTCCACCGTTGCGCCTGGTGTCCCTGGACATCGAAACCACCGCCCAGGGCGAATTGTATTCCATTGCCCTGGAAGGCTGCGGCGAGCGCCAGGTCTACATGCTCGGGCCGCCTAATGGCGACGATACTGGTGTGGATTTCCAGCTGGAATACTGCGAATCGCGCACGCTGCTGTTGAAGAAACTCAACGACTGGTTCGCCCGTTTCGACCCGGACGCGATCATCGGCTGGAACCTGGTGCAGTTCGACCTGCGGGTGCTGCATGAACACGCCCGGCGCCTGGCCGTGCCGTTGCGCCTGGGGCGCGGCGGCGAAGAAATGCAATGGCGCGAGCACGGCGCGCGCAACAACCACTTTTTCGCCTCGGCGGCCGGTCGGTTGATTATCGATGGCATCGAGTCCCTGCGTTCGGCGACCTGGAGCTTCTCGTCGTTCAGCCTGGAAAATGTCGCCCAGACGCTGCTGGGGGAGGGCAAGTCCATCGACAACCCGTATCAGCGGATGGACGAGATCAATCGCATGTTCGCCGAGGACAAGCCGGCCCTGGCCCGCTACAACCTCAAGGACTGCGAGCTGGTGACGCGGATCTTCGCCAAGACCGAGCTGCTCAAGTTCCTGCTGGAACGGGCCAGCGTCACCGGCCTGCCGGCGGACCGCAGCGGCGGTTCGGTGGCGGCCTTCACGCACCTGTACATGCCGTTGATGCACCGCCAGGGTTTTGTTGCCCCCAATCTCGGCCAGCGTCCGCCCGAGGCCAGCCCGGGTGGGTTTGTCATGGATTCCCAGCCGGGGCTCTACGAGTCGGTGCTGGTGCTGGACTACAAGAGCCTGTATCCGTCGATCATCCGCACCTTCCTGATCGACCCGGTGGGCTTGATCGAGGGGCTGCGTCACCCGGATGACCCTGAATCGGTGCCGGGCTTTCGTGGGGCGCGCTTCTCCCGAAGCCGGCACTGCCTGCCGGCCATCGTCGCGCGGGTCTCCGAAGGCCGGGAGACCGCCAAGCGCGAGCACAATGCACCGCTGTCCCAAGCGTTGAAAATCATCATGAACGCCTTTTATGGCGTGCTCGGCTCCAGTGGTTGCCGCTTCTTCGATCCGCGCCTGGCCTCGTCCATCACCCTGCGCGGCCACCAGATCATGCAGCGCACCCGCCAGTTGATTGAAGCCCAGGGCCATGTGGTGATCTACGGCGATACCGACTCCACCTTCGTCTGGTTGCGTCGTGCCCATGGTCAGGAGGAAGCGGCGAGGATTGGTCGCGAGTTGGTGGCACACGTCAACCAATGGTGGCGTGAGCAGGTGCGTGCCGAGTTCGGATTGGAAAGTGCGTTGGAGCTGCAGTTCGAAACGCATTTCAAGCGCTTTCTGATGCCGACCATCCGGGGGGCCGAGGAGGGCAGCAAGAAACGCTACGCCGGGCTGGTGACCCGCGCCGACGGCAGCGACGAAATCGTCTACAAGGGCCTGGAGACCGTGCGTACCGACTGGTCGCCGCTGGCCCGGCAGTTCCAGCAGGAGTTGTACGGGCGGATCTTCCACCGCAAGCCCTACCAGGATTATGTGCGCGATTATGTGCAACAGACCCTGGCCGGTGCGTTCGATGAGCGGCTGGTCTACCGCAAGCGCCTGCGGCGGCCGCTGGACGACTACGAACGCAACGTCCCACCCCACGTGCGGGCCGCGCGGCTGGCCGATGAGTTCAACCAGCGCCAGGGCCGTCCGCGGCAATACCAGAATGGCGGCTGGATCAGCTACGTCATCACCGTCGCCGGCCCCGAGCCGCTGGAAATTCGCAGTGCGCCAATCGATTACGACCACTACGTGACCAAGCAGCTACAGCCGGTGGCGGACGCGATCCTGCCGTTTGTGGACGATGATTTTTCGACGTTGGTGGGGGGGCAGATGGGGTTGTTCTGAAGTTCCCAGGTATTCAGGCCGAGCTGTGATCAAGGCCTATCCCCTGTGGGAGCAAGGCTTGCCCGCGATGAAGACGACGCGGTGTCCTGGGGGGAACGAGGTGTCCGCTCGCGGGCAAGCCTTGCTCCCACAGAAAAACTCCATCACCACAGGTCGGTGTGAATCCCAGGATTGGATGTCAAACCATCGCCAGCCGCTGCTTGCCCTGGGGCTGGGGAAATATCAGGTCGAGGGCGGCCAGGTCCTGAGGCTCGAGCCGGAAGTTGGCCGCCTCGGCATTCAAACGTACATGCTCGGGTTTCACCGCCTTGGGAATGGCAATCACATTGTCCTGACGCAGCAACCACGCCAGTGCGATCTGCGCCGGCGTTGCGCGATGGCGTTCGGCGATTTGTCCCAGGGTGTGATCCTTGAGCAGGTGCCCGCCCTGGCCGACCGGGCAGTAAGCCATGATCGGCATGCGCTGTTGCTGGCACCAGGGCAACAGGTCGAATTCGATGCCACGTTCCTGCAAGTTGTACAGCACTTGATTGGTGGCGCAGGTCGGCGAGGCCAGCTCCTCAAGGTCATCGACGTCAAAGTTCGACACACCCCAACGGCCGATCTTGCCTTCTTCGCGCAGGCGCTCAAACGCTTCGACGGTTTCTTCCAAGGGGTACTGCCCGCGCCAGTGCAACAAATAAAGGTCGATGTAATCGGTGTCGAGCCGGCGCAAGCTGCGTTCGCAGGCCAGGGGGATGCCTTTGCGACTGGCGTTGTGGGGGTAGACCTTGCTCACCAGGAAAACCTGGTCGCGCAGGCCAGTGATCGCTTCGCCGACGACGGTCTCGGCGCCGCCTTCGGCATACATCTCCGCCGTGTCGATCAGGGTCATGCCCAGTTCGATCCCCAACCGCAAGGCCGCTACTTCTTTCTTGTGATGGGACGGTTCTTCACCCATGCGCCAGGTGCCCTGGCCAATTACCGGTACGGACACACCCGCCAATTCCAGCGTCCTCATGTCTATCTCCTGTTTTTTGAGCTTTGACGTGTGGCAGCAGGATAGACCAAGTGTTCACGCATTGATCGTTCCCATGCTTTGCGTGGGAATTCAACCGGGAGGCTCTGCATCCTCAAAGCGTAACGCAGAGCGTCACAGAAGGTGTTCCCCACGCGCAGCGTGGGAACGATTCGGCGAGGGGGTTATTTGGCGGAGAACTTCAACACCATGGTCTGGGTGTAGGTCTGGCCTGGATCAAGCCGCGTCGAAGGGAAGTTCGGCTGGTTTGGCGAATCGGGGTAGTGCTGGGTTTCCAGGGTGAACGCGCCCCAATGCGGATAGACCTTGCCTTGCTTGCCCTTGACGGTGCCGTCGAGGAAGTTGCTGGTGTAGAACTGCACGCCAGGCTCGGTGGTGTAGAGCTGCAGGCGGCGTCCGGATTCGGTGTCATACACCTCGGCGGCCAGTTTGGTCACGTCGCCCTTGGCGTCCAGCGCCCAGTTGAAATCGAAGCCGCCCTGTTTCGGTTCGGCGAATTTGAGTTGTGGGTGATCAGCTTTGATATGGGTGCCGATGGCGGTGGGCTGGGTGAAATCCATCGGTGTGCCGGCCACGGGGGCCAGTTCGCCGGTGGGAATGAGTTTGCCGGTGACCGGCGTGTAGTGGGCCGCGTTCAAGGTCGCGACCTGCTCGAGTATGTCGCCGTTGCCTGCGCCGGCCAGGTTGAAATAGCTGTGGTTGGTCAGGTTCAGCACCGTGGGCTTGTCGGTGGTGGCCTTGTACTCGATGCGCAACTCGTTCTGTTCGTTGAGGCTGTAGGTGACGTCGGTTTTCAGCGCGCCGGGAAAGCCCATCTCGCCATCGGGTGACAGGTAGGTCAGGGTGACGCCCACCGAGTCCTTGGCATTATGGGGCTGGGCCTTCCAGACACGCTTGTCGAACCCTTGCGGCCCGCCGTGCAAGGAGTTGCCATGGTCGTTCTGCGGCACTTGGTAACGCTTGCCGTCCAGCTCGAAGGCGCCATCGGCCAGGCGATTGCCGAAGCGGCCGATGGTCGCGCCGAAATACACGCTGCCGTTCTTCTGATAGCCCTGCACATCGTCGAAGCCGAGCACGATGTCGGCGGCCTTGCCGTTTTTGTCCGGCACGCTCAATGACTGGAGGATGCCGCCGTAGGTGATGACCGTAGCCTCCATGCCATGGCTGTTGCGCAGTATGAATTTTTCCACCGCTGTGCCGTCGTCGGTCTTGCCGAATGCACCGCGTTCATTGGTCAGGCCGGCAGCCTGGGAAGCCGAGGTGGCGATCATCAGAGACACTCCGAGGGCCGTGAGCAGTTGTCTGGATTCAAGCATGGTATGACCTTCCTTCCTGTTGTTTTGTTGTTGTTTTAACGCGGGTCGAGTCCGTTACTGGTCGGACAGCGATGAAGGCTTTCGTGTCTAGTAGTCTTTCTATTTAAAGGATGAGAAGGGATTTATAGCCAAAAATGAAGATTTATCAATTAAAAAGTAAGACTAATTAGCCAAGAAAGACCTTGCTGAAGGTCGAGGATTTTCTCCGTGCACTGCACTTTTACGACTTTTGCCGCTCTATCCATGGCCTGGAAGCGGTGACCCCCATCGCTTCCCCCTGCCCAGATTGAGACTCGATGGCCGGTGTTTTTTCTTCTGTGACGAGGTTGCGCCGTGCCTGCATGGCAGGGTTGGTCGGTGTGTCGCTGCTGTTTGGCGGCGGCTGCAGCCATCAACAGGGGCAGGACATGGTCACGCAGTTCAGCAATGCCAAGCCCCAGGAGTTCTTGCAGACCAGTGTTGACCGCATGGCTACGTTGGCCATGCACGACAACCTGCAAAGCCTCTACCTGCTGATGAGCAAGCTTTACCTGCGCAACCCCGAGGAACTGCGCAAATCCGGCTTTCTCGACGCCCGCACCGCGGAAAAACAGGTGCGCATGGCCATTGAGCAGCAACAACCCTTGCCGACCTTGGGTGGCAAGAAGGACCTGGCCGCCCTGAGCTATGCCATGAGCCCGGAGTTTCTCGGTGACCGGGTCGGGGCGTTCATCTATGCCATCGGCAGCATGCTGGTCACCGCCCATGGCAATCGCCTCGAGTTCTACATGACCGACACCATCGATCCGCGTTTTGTCAGCAATGCGGCGCGCAACATCGAGAAGGCCACCTGGCTGCTCAGCCAGCGGCAGAATAAGGACGGCACGCCGTTGCTGTTTTCCAATGAGATTTCGGAGGAGGGCAGCAACCTGAGTTTCGCCGTGGAGTTCGGCAAAATCGTCGCCCGATTGGACCTGCTGACCCAGATGCTCGACGAGCGCTACCGGCGTATCGGCTTGAATTATGCCCAGAGCCTGTTATTCCTCAACTTCCTGCCGGTCCAGTGAAAAGAGAGAAAAGGAATAAAGATAGATCACATCGATATAGGGAGTTATAAGAAAAATCGCTATGCTCGCGGCCAGATTTTTCATGCGGTCGTGCTGAGACGGGTTTAATGGATTTCGGTAATGTCGGTTTAGTCGTTGCGGGTCTGGTGGTCGGTTTCATCGTTGGTATGACCGGCGTCGGCGGTGGTTCGCTGATGACCCCGATCCTGTTGTGGTTTGGTATCAACCCGGCGACAGCGGTGGGTACGGATCTGCTGTACGCGGCCATTACCAAGTCTGGCGGTGTACTGGTTCATGCCAAGAACCGCAACATCGACTGGGCCATCACCGGTTGGCTGACGTTGGGCAGCGTGCCGGCGGTCGGCTTGACCCTGTGGTTCCTCAGCAGCCTGCACAGTTCGCCCGACGCCATGAATGCGGTGATCAAGCAAGCCTTGGGCTTTGTGTTGTTCGCTACCGCCCTGGCCATCCTGTTCAAGAAACGCTTGCTGCAATTCGCCCACGACCGTGCCGGCGGTCACTACAACCCCTCCGGTACGCGTCTCAATGTGCTCACGGTCATCACCGGTCTGGTGTTGGGGACGATGGTTGCGTTGACGTCCATCGGCGCCGGCGCCCTGGGCACTGTCGCGTTGTTCATCCTCTACCCGTTCCTGGTCACCAAGCGCCTGGTGGGCACCGAGATCGCCCATGCCGTGCCGCTGACCCTGGTCGCTGGCCTGGGCCATGCGAGCATGGGCAACATGGATTGGCACATCCTGGGTTTCCTGCTGATCGGTTCGTTGCCGGGGATCTACCTGGGCAGTCATTTGTCGGGACGTATCTCCGACGAGCTGCTACGCCCCTGCCTGGCGGTGATGCTGGCGATGATCGGGTTCAAGTTGGCGTTCTGAGTACCCAGTTCGAAAATAAATCTATGGGTTCTCACCGATCCAATGTGGGAGCGAGGTGGCTCGCGATAGCGGTGTGTCAGCCAAATTGATATCGACTTGCAAATCGTCATCGCGAGCAAGCTCGCTCCCACAACAGTCCCTCGCCAAACTCTCGTACCAAAATTGCTTTTCCTTTCCTGTGGTTGCGCAATGATCCCCCTGGCCTAAGCTTCAAGGCAGGCAGGCGCAGTATCGAGCGACTCTCGCGGAACAATCGCCGCCCTGTGCAATCAGTACAGCGTAAATATCAAAAGGAGAGGCGCATGCTCATTCGGTCGTTGACCTTCGCTACCTTGCTGGCCATCGCCGGCCCCCTGTTCGCTGCCGATGGCGACTCACCCTTGGTGGCGGATGCAGGCAGGGCACGTCCCCTGATCGTCATCGCGCCCAGCACAGTCGACCCGGCCTGGGTCAGCCTGAAAAAAGCCTTGGATGAACCGGCGGGCAAGCAGGGTTTTTCCGAGCGCAACATGGTGCTCTACACCGTGCTCAATACCATTGGGCAGCGCGATGGCAAGGATCTGGACCCGCAAAGCACCATGGCGCTGATCCGCTCCCTCAAGCTGGGCGCCGGGGCCCAGACCAAGATCATCCTGGTGGGCAAGGACGGGGAAAAGAAGCTTGAGCATTCCGGGGCGATCGAATTGAAAGACCTCTTCGACACCGTCGATAAGCTCCCCACAGCGGAAAAAGAAGCGACGCCCCCGGCGCCACCTCCCGCGCCGGAGCCTGCACCGGCCAAGGATGCGAAAGGCACCAAGCCTGGCAAGGCAGTCAAACCGACGGAACCGCCGAAACCGTT
Source organism: Pseudomonas sp. H3_A02 (assembly GCF_054671965.1). NCBI lineage: Bacteria > Pseudomonadati > Pseudomonadota > Gammaproteobacteria > Pseudomonadales > Pseudomonadaceae > Pseudomonas > Pseudomonas sp. H3_A02. Next base: position 5,484,456 of record NZ_CP162807.1, on the reverse strand, counting down.
GGATGATTGATTTCCGATAGCACCGAGGCCGCTTTTGTGGCGAGGGGATTCATCCCCGCTGGGGCGCGAAGCGGCCCCCTCGAACCGGTGTGTCAGGCAGATTGGGGGGCGCTTAGGAGGGCTGCTGCGCAGCCCAGCGGGGATAAATCCCCTCGCCACAGGGGGACTCGTCGTCCTTTATTGAGCGTCCAACGCCATCAGGATCCGATGCGCCGCCTTCACCCGTTCCTCGATCGGGTAGTTCTTGTTGGCAAGCATCACGATTCCCATGTCCTTTCCAGGCACGAATGCCGCATATGCGCCGAAACCGTTGGTGGATCCTGTCTTGTTGATCCAGGCGCCGTCCGGTGCCGGGCGAGGCGGGTCGAGCGGTTCGACTTTTTGCGGAGTCAGGGCCATCTGCGGTGTGTTGCCCGCGAGCAGGTCGTCCAAGGTGAATGGGGCGGGGTAGAACTCCCAGCCCAGCCCTTGATTCATCCCGCCAACCTTGTAGAAACCCGTATGCGTCGTGGCGATGGCTTGCTTCAGTTCCGCGTCCAGTTTTTCAGGTCGCAGGTTGGCCTCGACGAAGCGAATCAGGTCCGTTGAGCTGGTCTTGACCCCGTAGGCTTCGGAATCCAATGCGCCGCTGCCGACTCGCACGGGCTTGCCATCCTTTGCATAACCTTGGGCGTATCGGCCCATCTGATCCTGCGGCACCCGCACATAGCTGTGCTTGAGGCCCAACCCTGGCATCAGCGTGCGCTCCATCACCGCGTCAAAGGGCTGCCCCAGGCTGCGGGCCGCCAGATAGCCGAACAGCCCGATGCTCGGGTTTGAATAAAGCCGCTGGGTGCTGGCCGGGTAGAGCGGCTTCCAGGTCTTGTAGTAATTGAACATCCGGTCTGGGTGATCCGCCTCCTCGGGAAACTGCAGCGGCAGGCCGCCAGCGGTGTAGGTGGCGAGATCGAGCAGGCGGGTGCCCTCCAAGGCGCTGCCGCGCAGCTCGGGTGCAAAGCGACTGGCCGGATCCGCCAGGGACAGTTTGCCCTGGGCCTGGGCATAGGCGCCGAGGGTGGCGGTGAAGGTCTTGCTGACCGAACCGATTTCGAACAGGGTCTGGTCGGAGACCGGTTTTTTCGTGTCCTTGGCGGCGACGCCATAATTAAAGAACTGGCGTTGGCCGTTGTGCGTGATCGCGACCGCCATGCCCGCGATGTCCTGTTGTTTCATCAAGGGCTGGATGACGGCATTGACCGTGTCTTCAATGCGCTCCTGGGCAAAGCCCACGGGCGTCCCGCAGACCAGGAAAAAAGTCCCGGCGAGTATCGATCTGGCAATTTGCATAGTGCAGCGCTCTCGTTGGCCTTCCTTGAGGGGGTGGTCAATCTAGGGCGTTTTTGGCTGCCCGGCAATCCGAGGCTATCGGGCCGAGACGTGTTTCTGAGTCGTCTGATAGCGGCGCGAGAACCTTCCTACAAAACGGCCCGGTTATCCTAGGCGGTCAGACCTCAAGCCAAACCACACAAAGCGGCGGCTGCCGGGTAAACTTGCGCTCTTTCTAAAGGAGTTCCCATGAGTTACTACCAGCCCGGCATTCTCGCCACCCCTGTTCCGCCTCAGGCCCGTCATTTGTTTTTTGCCTTGGAATCGGTCGAGGCACTGCCGGCTGCGCTAGACAAACTCCTGTTGCTGCTCGATGGCCGGGCCGTGGTCGGCTTTGGCGAGTCGCTGATCCAGGCGCTGGGCGCCCAGGTCGATGGCCTGCGGGCTTTTCCTGCGTTGGCTGGCGTAGGCGTGGACAACCCCTCGACCCAACACGCCCTGTGGTGCTGGTTGCACGGTGAAGACCGCGGCGAGTTGATGCACCGTAGCCGCGCCATCGAAGCCGCATTGGCCCCGGCGCTGCGCCTGGTGCAGATGAACGAAACCTTCCGCCACATGACCGGCCACGACCTGACCGGCTATGAAGATGGCACCGAAAATCCGCACGACGAAGCGGCCATCGCCGCCGCCCTGACCCAGGGCGCCGTCGGGGTACGCGGTGGCAGTTTCGCCGCGATCCAGCAATGGCAGCACGATCTGGACGGTTTCGCGGCGATGCAGCCCCATGAGCGCGACAACATCATGGGCCGGCGCCTGAGCGACAACGAGGAAATCGACGACGCGCCGGAGTCGGCCCACGTCAAGCGCACCGCCCAGGAAAGTTTCGCTCCGGAAGCGTTCGTGGTGCGTCGTTCCATGCCTTGGATCGAGGGCGACCGTGCAGGGCTGATGTTCCTGGCATTCGGTTTTTCCCTCGACGCCTTCGAGGCCCAATTGCGGCGCATGAGTGGCCTGGAGGACGGCATCACCGACGGCCTGTATCGCATGAGCCGACCGATCACCGGCGGTTATTACTGGTGCCCGCCGGTGTTGGACGGACGCCTGGATCTGCGTGCCCTGGCCCGGTAAGCGCAGCGGTTTGTGCAAAGCGTGACGTGAACGCTATTCTTGGGCCGGACCTCTATCCGTGGAATGGGAGAAGCAAGCGTGGATAAAGTCATCGTCATCACCGGTGGCGGCCGCGGAATCGGGGCCGCTACGGCGCTGTTGGCTGCCGAGTTGGGCTATCGGATCTGCATCAACTACCAGTCCGATGAAAGTGCCGCGCAAGAGGTGCTTGAACAGGTCCGGGCCAAGGGCGCGCAGGCGATTGCCGTGCGAGCCGATGTGAGCATCGAAGACGAAGTGATCGGCCTGTTCGACCGGGTGGACGCCGAACTGGGCCGCGTCACCGCCCTGGTGAACAACGCCGGCACGGTTGCCCACAAGTCCCGGCTTGATGAGATGTCCGAATTCCGCATTCTCAAGATCCTGAAGACCAACGTGTTGGGGCCGATCTTGTGCGCCAAGCATGCGGTGCTGCGCATGTCGCCCAAGCATGGCGGGCAGGGCGGCAGCATCGTCAACGTCTCGTCGGTGGCTGCCCGCCTGGGGGCGCCGGGGGAGTATGTCGATTACGCGGCCTCCAAGGGCGCGTTGGACACCTTCACCATTGGCCTGTCCAAGGAAGTGGCCGGCGAAGGTATCCGCGTCAACGCGGTGCGTCCCGGTTATATCTACACCGATTTCCACGCCCTGAGCGGCGACCCGGACCGGGTCAGCAAGCTGGAGTCGGCGATTCCCATGGCCCGGGGCGGTCGTCCGGATGAAGTGGCCGAGGCGATTATCTGGCTGCTGTCGGACAAGGCTTCGTATGCGACCGGGACGTTTGTGGATTTGGGGGGCGGGCGGTAAACCTCTGGTTTGTCGTTGACAGTACCGACCTCTTCGCGAGCAAGCCCGCTCCCACACTGGACTGTGGTGAACCAATGATTGTGGCTACACAGCAAATCCAATGTGGGAGCGGGCTTGCTCGCGAAAGCGATAGTCAGATCGACACAGCATTCAAAACGACCGAATAATCCGCCCCAACGTCTCCATGGCCTTTTCCGAGACTTCGGTCCACGGGCTGCCATAGTTCAGGCGGATGCAATTCCTGAAACGCCGGGTCGGTGAAAAGATCGGCCCCGGGGCGATGCTGATGCCCTGGGCCAGGGCCATCTGGAACAGCTTCAGCGAGTCCATCCGCTCCGGCAGCTCCAGCCACAGGAAGTAACCGCCCGCCGGCTGGCTGACCCGAGTCTGGGCCGGGAAATAGCGGGCGATGGCGGCGAGCATTGCGTTTTGCTGTTCTTCCAGGGCGTAGCGCAGTTTGCGCAGGTGACGGTCGTAGCCGCCGTGTTGCAGGTAGTCGGCGATGGCGGCCTGGGCTGGCATCGAGGCGCACAGCGAGGTCATGAGCTTGAGCCGTTCGATCTTCTGCGCGTAGCGCCCGGCGGCGACCCAGCCGATGCGATAACCCGGTGCCAGGCTCTTGGCGAACGAACCGCAATGCATCACCAATCCTTCAGTGTCGAACGCCTTGGCGGGCTTGGGGGCCTGTTGTCCGTAATAGAGTTCGGCGTAGACGTCGTCCTCGATCAGCGGCACTTGATGGCGGCGCAGCAGTTCCACCAATGCCTGTTTCCGTTCCTCGGGCATGGTCGCGCCCATGGGGTTCTGGAAACTGGTCATGCACCAACACGCCTTGATCGGGTGACGCTCCAGCGTCTGCTCCAGCACGTCCAGGTCGATGCCGTCGCGTGGGTGGACGGGAATCTCCACGGCTTTGAGCTTGAGCCGTTCCAGCACCTGCAGGCTGGCATAGAACGCCGGTGCCTCGATCGCCACCAGGTCGCCGGGCTCGGTCACGGCTTGCAGGCACAGGTTCAAGGCCTCCAGGGCACCGTTGGTGACCAGCAGTTCCTCCATGGGCAGCATCAGCCCGCCGACCATGTAGCGCAGGGCGATCTGGCGACGCAATTGTGGATTGCCTGGCGACATGTCCGTGACCACGACCCTTGGGTCCATGTCCCGTGTTGCGCTGGACAGCGAGCGGGACAGCCGTTGCAGCGGGAACAGCGTCGGGCTGGGGAATGCCGAGCCGAACGGTACGGTGGCCGGGTCTTTGATCGAGTCCAGGACCGAAAACACCAGTTCGCTGACGTCGACTTCGGTGGACTCGTGCACCTGGCTGCTGATTGCCGGCTCGGAAAACGGGCTCGGTGCATGGGTGTTGACGAAGTAGCCGGAGCGCGGCCGGGCCCGGATCATGCCGCGTCGCTCAAGCAGGTAGTAGGCCTGGAACACGGTAGATGGGCTGACGCCGTAGGTCTGGCTGGCGTAGCGCACCGACGGCACGCGCTGGCCCGGCCCCAGCATGCCCGAGCGGATCAGTTCAGCGATGTCGTCGGCAAATTTCTCGTAGCGTTTCATGGCAGGCTCAGTCTCGAGTGACGCGTGATTTGCGCTTTTAAACTGTGGGAGCGAGCTTGTGGGAGCAAAGCTTGCTCGCGAAGAACGATGATGCGACCTTACTGTTGATTTTGTGTCGCCTGTATCGCGAGCAAGCTTTGTTCCCACAGGCTCGCTCCCACAGGGTGCTCGCATCTTAAAGCTTCAACGATTCATCGGTGCGACAAAACGGCTCTGGGCCACGCTGTAGATGCCCGGCTCGTCACTGTCGACGACCTTGAATGTCATTGCCTGGGAACCTTTGTCGGGCCGTTCGCTGAGCATCGCCACCGACACCGGCACATCGACGATTTCCCCCGGGGCCAGGCTCAGTTGGGTCTTGCCCTGCAGGACGAAGCCGTCGCCGTCCACCAGGGACAGGTGATAGTCCTGGCGCTGCTGGGTCTTGTTGATGATTTTCAGGCTGTAGATGTTCTCGATCTGGCCGGCGCTGTTTTCGCGGAACAGGCCACGGTCCTTGCTGACATCCAGCGACACCATGGGCCGTTGCACCAGGGCCACGGCCAGTGCGCCGATCATCACCAGCAGCACGGCGGTATAGCCGATCAGCCGAGGCCTGAGCAGGTGAGTCTTGCCCCCCTGCAATTGATGTTCGGAGGTGTATTTGATCAAGCCACGGGCGTAGCCCATCTTGTCCATGATCGAGTCGCAGGCATCGATGCAGGCCGCGCAGCCAATGCATTCCATCTGCAAGCCGTCGCGGATGTCGATGCCGGTGGGGCAGACCTGCACGCACATCTGGCAGTCGATGCAGTCGCCCAGGCCGATATTGGCCGGCTTCACCTCGCGTTTGCGCGGGCCGCGGATTTCGCCGCGGGCCGTGTCGTAGGAGATGGTCAAGGTGTCCTTGTCGAACATCACGCTCTGAAAGCGTGCATAGGGGCACATGTGCATGCACACCGCTTCCCGCAGCCAGCCGGCGTTGAGGTAGGTGGCGGCGGTAAAGAACAGCACCCAGAACAGGCTCACGCCCGCCATTTGCAAGGTCAGCAGTTCTTCGGCCAAGGGGCGGATCGGTGTGAAGTAGCCCACGAACGTCAGGCCGGTGAGCAGGCTGATGGCCAGCCACAAAGTGTGCTTGGCGCTGCGGCGCAACAGTTTGTTCAGGCCCCAGGGGGCTGCTTGCAGCTTGATCCGCTGGTTGCGCTCGCCTTCGGTGATTTTCTCGCACCACATGAACAGCCAGGTCCAGGAGCTCTGTGGGCAGGTGTAGCCGCACCACACGCGACCGGCAAACACGGTGATCGCAAACAGGCCGAAGGCGGCGATGATCAACAGGGCCGACAGCAGGATGAAATCCTGGGGCCAGAAGGTCGCGCCAAAAATGTGGAACTTGCTTTCGGAAAGGTCCCAGAGCACCGCCTGGCGGCCACCCCAGTTCAACCACACCGTGCCAAAGAACAGCAAGAACAGAACCCCCGCACCGCTGATGCGCAAGGTGCGGAACAAGCCGGTGAAGCTGCGGGTGTGGATCAGGTTGTCGGTGGTCCTGGCCTTGATCTTCGTTGGCGCAGGTTCGAACGTCTGTATCAACTGGACGGGGATTCTATCGCTCATGGTCGGTCGCTCATCAGCCTCTATCTGGCCGGTGCACTATGACCATGGAACTGTTTGCATAACAGACTCAGGTGTTTCGATAAAAACCGGATCAGATGCCGCGAAGCCCAGGCGCTGCGACACTTTGATGCACCCGAGGGGGAGCGAACAACATCTGTGCCAAGGATCTGTGGGAGCAAAGCTTGCTCGCGATACAGGCACCTCGGTTCAAGAGGTATCGTGTTGTTCTTATCGCGAGCAAGCTTTGCTCCCACAGATTGAATACCTCGCAGAGGCGTCAACAGGCTCAGATCGCCGAGCCGCTGTCCGTGGCCTTCAGGTGCTTGCGCCCGTCGGTCGCGCCGGCCACGGTCAGGGCTTCGGCTTCGGCCTCGGTGATGTAGACCCGGTCGCCATTGATCTCCACGGCGGACATGGCCTTGTCCGGGTCGGTGATGATGGTCAGCTCGCTGGCGGGGCGCTGTGGCGAGCCGGGGAGGCTGTCGAAATGGCAGGTCTGGTTTTTGATACTTATAGGCATGGCAGCACTTCCTTCGTTATGTCCTGAACATTAGGCGCGGCCCGGTAGCCAGGGTTCGTCGCGCCTGATCAGCGGTCAGGCGCACCTCTGGCTTCGCTTGCGGTCCATCGTTTATCGAATGGAAAAAGAGGACGGTCCATGGAAGCCTGGTGGCATGAAGTCTGGATAACCCTGCAGGCGGAGTTCGCCGATATCACCGATGCCCAGCAGATGACCCGGGTCACGGTGCGCCTGGTCATGGCCGCGTTGCTGGGCGGCATCCTGGGTTTCGAGCGCGAACACAAGGGCAAGGCCGCCGGCGTGCGAACCCACATGCTCGTGGCCTTGGGGGCGGCGCTGTTTGTATTGGTGCCACAGATGTCCGGGTCCCAGGCCGACGCCATGAGCCGGGTGATCCAAGGCGTGGTCGCTGGCATCGGTTTTCTTGGCGCCGGCACCATCCTGAAAAACAACGATGGCGACGAAAGTCACGTCAAAGGCCTGACCACGGCGGCCGGCCTCTGGATGACCGCCGCAATCGGCGTTGCGGCCGGGCTGGGCCGGGAAGCCACCGCGGTGCTCAGCACGGTGCTGGCGCTGGCGATCTTCAGTGTGATGCCGGTGATTGTCCGGGCGCTGGAGAAGGACGACAAACCATCAGCCTGAATACATAAAACCTGTGGGAGCGAGCTTGCTCGCGATGGTGGAGGATCAGCCAGCCACTATGCTGAATGACACTCCGCTATTGCGAGCAAGCTCGCGCCCACAGGGAATTGCCATCAGGCCATTGATTCAAGCCTGTTCTGGCACATTCTCGTTGGGCGGGTCACCCTTGGGCGGTTGTGGGTCCAGCGGTGGGTCTTTCTCTGGAATCGGTTCCGGATCAGGGCCGGGCGGGGGCAAGGTCGGGTCGTCGATGTTCGGATCGGGTGTTTCGGCCGGGATGGGAATGTTCATCGGGACGGGTCTCCGTAACGCACATGGCTTGAGTCGTGCTTATTGTTGTTGACCATCCTGCGCCGGCTTTGATCCCGGATGCATCGAGGGCAAATCCCGCTGAACTTTTAGCCGTCGTCCCGGTTCGGAGTTTAAGTGAGTTTTTTTCAGGGACCCGTTGGGCCTTTACCGCCACAAGCGCGTCCATGGGGCGTAAAAGGAGCGATGCTCGATGACTGCTGAACACCCGTCTGACCTGGCCTACAACCCGCATTTGCCGTTGTCTCAAGCCTTGTTGTTACCGCGTATCGCGATTGAAAACACCATGCCAGTGATCGACGGCGGGCAATTTGCCGCCAAGGCCGTGGCCGGACAGGACGTGACGGTGACCAGTAAAGTGTTCGCCGACGGTCACGACAAGCTGGCGGTGCGAATTCGCTGGCGTTCGCAGCAGGACGAGGTATGGAACAGCGAGGTCATGAGTGACCTGGGCAATAACGGCTGGCACGGTCAATTCACTGTGCCGGAGCAGGGCCGTTATGTGTTCTGTATCGAAGCCTGGATCGATCAGTTCGCCAGCTTTCGCTACGAACTGGAGAAGAAGTTCGGCGCCGGGGTGCCTATCAGCCTGGAGCTGCAGGAAGGGCGCAATCAAGTGCAGATGGCCTCCGAGCGCAGCGAAGGCGAGCTGAGCGAACAGCTGGCCGCATTGCACCATGAACTCTCCGGCCTGTTGCCGGCCGAACAGGTAGCATTGTTCCTGGCGCCGCGCAGCGCCGATCTCATGTCACAGGCCGACCACCGGCCTTATCTGAGCATCAGCCCTCAGTACCCGTTGGACGTGGAGCGCAAACTGGCCGAATTCGCCAGTTGGTACGAGTTGTTTCCGCGCTCGATCACTGATAATCCCGCTCGCCACGGCACCTTCAACGACGTGCATTCGCGCCTGGCGATGATCCAGGATATGGGCTTCGACGTGCTGTACTTCCCGCCGATCCACCCTATCGGTCGCAGTTTCCGCAAAGGTCCGAACAACTCCCTCACCGCCGGCCCCGACGACCCGGGCAGCCCTTATGCCATCGGCAGCGAGGAGGGCGGGCACGAGGCCATTCACCCGCAATTGGGCAGCCGCGAGGACTTCCGGCGTCTGGTGGCGGCAGCTACGGACCACGGCCTGGAAATCGCCCTCGACTTTGCGATCCAGTGTTCCCAGGATCACCCGTGGCTCAAGCAGCACCCGGGCTGGTTCAGCTGGCGGCCGGACGGCACGATCAAATACGCGGAAAACCCGCCGAAGAAATACCAGGACATCGTCAACGTCGACTTCTACGCGGCCGATGCGATTCCCAGCCTGTGGGTGGAGTTGCGGGACATCGTGGTGGGCTGGGTCAAGGAAGGCGTGAAGATATTCCGCGTCGACAACCCGCACACCAAGCCGCTGCCGTTCTGGCAATGGCTGATCGCCGATGTCCGGGCTCAATACCCCGAAGTGATCTTCCTGGCTGAAGCGTTCACCACCCCGGCGATGATGGCGCGCCTGGGCAAGGTCGGTTATTCCCAGAGCTACACCTATTTCACCTGGCGCAACAGCAAGGCCGAACTGGCGACTTACTTCAGCGAACTCAATGAATCGCCTTGGCGCGAATGCTACCGACCGAATTTTTTCGTCAACACGCCAGACATCAACCCGGCCTTTCTCCATGAGTCGGGGCGCCCGGGCTTCTTGATCCGTGCGGCCTTGGCAACGATGGGCTCAGGCCTGTGGGGCATGTATTCGGGCTTCGAACTGTGCGAATCGGCCCCGGTACCGGGCAAGGAGGAATACCTCGATTCGGAGAAGTACGAGATTCGTCCTCGCGACTTCACCGCGCCGGGCAACATCGTTGCCGAGATCGCCCAGCTCAACCGCATCCGCCGACAGAACCCAGCGCTGCATAGCCACCTGGGCCTGAAAATCTATAACGCCTGGAACGACAACATTCTCTATTTCGGCAAGCGCACAGCCGATGGCAGCAATTTCATCCTGGTGGCGGTGAGCCTTGATCCGCACAACCCGCAGGAAGCCAATTTCGAATTGCCGCTGTGGGAGATGGGCTTGCCGGACGATGCCCAGACCCAGGGCGAGGATTTAATGAGCGGGCACCGCTGGACCTGGTATGGCAAGTATCAGTTCATGCGCATTGACCCGGCGAACCAGCCGTTCGGGATCTGGCGGATCAGTGTGGCGTGACGCTGTGGGAGCAAGGCTTGCCCGCGATGAAGATGACGCGGTCTCCTGAGGAACGGAGGCGCCCTGTATCGCGAGCAAGCTTTGCTCCCACAAAGCGGTACGGTTTCGCTGAATCCCCTCGCCACAAAAAGATCTCACAAGCCTGTATCCCGCGGCTTTAATGAATTATCAGGAGTTGCAAATGGCGAAGAAACCCCGGTCTGCCACCTTTATCAAAGACCCGCTCTGGTACAAGGACGCGGTGATTTACCAGGTCCACGTAAAATCCTATTTCGACTCCAATAACGACGGGATCGGCGATTTCCCCGGCCTGATCGAGAAGCTCGACTACATCGCCGACCTGGGCGTCAACACCATCTGGCTGTTGCCTTTCTATCCTTCGCCTCGGCGCGACGACGGTTATGACATTGCCGAATACCGTGGCGTCAGCCCCGACTACGGCACCATGGCCGATGCGCGGCGGTTCATTGCCGAAGCCCACAAGCGCAACCTGCGGGTCATTACCGAGTTGGTCATCAACCACACCTCGGATCAGCATCCGTGGTTCCAGCGTGCGCGCAAGGCCAAGCCGGGTTCGGCAGCGCGGGATTTCTATGTGTGGTCCGACGACGATCACAAGTACGACGGTACGCGGATCATTTTCCTCGACACCGAGAAATCCAACTGGACCTGGGACCCGGTGGCCGGCCAGTACTTCTGGCACCGTTTCTACTCCCACCAGCCCGACCTCAACTTCGATAATCCACAGGTGATCAAGGCCGTGTTGTCGGTGATGCGCTACTGGCTGGACATGGGCATCGACGGCCTGCGCCTGGACGCTATTCCGTACCTGATCGAGCGCGACGGCACCAATAACGAAAACCTGCCTGAGACCCACGACGTCCTCAAGCAGATCCGTGCCGAGATCGACGCCAACTACCCCGACCGCATGTTGCTGGCCGAAGCCAACCAGTGGCCGGAAGATACCCAGCTGTACTTCGGCGATGTGGATGCCGAGGGAATGAATGGTGACGAGTGCCACATGGCGTTCCACTTCCCGTTGATGCCGCGCATGTACATGGCGCTGGCCCAGGAAGACCGTTTCCCCATCACCGACATCCTGCGCCAGACTCCGGAGATCCCCGCCAACTGCCAGTGGGCGATTTTCCTGCGCAACCACGATGAGCTGACCCTGGAGATGGTCACCGACAAGGAGCGCGATTACCTGTGGAACTACTACGCGGCCGATCGTCGGGCGCGGATCAACCTGGGGATTCGCCGACGCCTGGCACCGTTGATGGAGCGTGATCGTCGCCGCGTGGAATTGCTCAACAGCCTGCTGCTGTCGATGCCCGGCACGCCGACGTTGTATTACGGCGATGAAATCGGCATGGGCGACAACATCTACCTGGGCGACCGCGATGGCGTGCGCACACCGATGCAGTGGTCCATTGACCGCAACGGCGGTTTCTCCCGGGCCGACCCGGCCAGCCTGGTGCTGCCGCCGATCATGGATCCGCAATACGGCTACCAGTCGGTCAACGTCGAAACCCAGGCCGGCGACCCGCACTCGCTGCTCAACTGGACCCGGCGAATGCTGGCGGTACGCAAGCAATCCAAGGCCTTCGGCCGGGGCACGTTGAAGATGCTCTCGCCGAGCAATCGTCGGATCCTGGCGTATACCCGCGAATACACCGGGCCCGATGGCAAGCACGAAATCATCCTGTGCGTGGCCAACGTGTCCCGCAGTGCCCAGGCTGCCGAGCTGGACCTGTCGGCCTATGCCGGCATGGTCCCGGTGGAAATGTTGGGCGGCAATGCCTTCCCACCCATCGGCCAGCTGAATTTCCTGCTGACCCTGCCACCGTACGGCTTCTACTGGTTCGCCCTGGCCGCCGAAAACCAGATGCCGAGCTGGCATGTGGAACCGGCCCAAAGCCTGCCGGACTTCACCACCCTGGTGTTGAAAAAACGCCTGGAAGAGTTGCTCGAAGCGCCGTCGCGCACCACCCTGGAGCAGACCATCCTGCCGAGCTGGTTGCAGAACCGCCGCTGGTTCGCTGGCAAGGACAGTGCGATCGAGAAGGTCAATATTGTCTATGGCGTGCGCTTCGGCGATCCGCAGCATCCGGTGCTGCTCAGCGAAATCGACGTCACCAGTGCTGGCCAGACCTTGCGCTATCAACTGCCGTTCGGCCTGCTACCTGAAGATCAGGTGGGCGCGGCGTTGCCACAGCAATTGGCATTGTCCCGCGTGCGCAGGGTTCGCCAAGTCGGTTTGATCACCGATGCGTTCAGCTTGGAACATTTCATACGGGCCGTGCTGCAAGGCATGCAGGCCGGTACGGTGCTGCCCTGCACCGAAGGTGAATTGCGGTTCGAGCCCACCGAAGGCCTGAGCGCGTTGAACCTGGGGGCTGAGCCGGAAGTGCGTTACCTGTCCGCCGAGCAGTCCAACAGTTCGGTGGTGGTCGGCGGCAGCCTGGTGCTCAAGCTGATCCGCAAAGTCGCCTCGGGCGTGCATCCGGAACTGGAGATGAGTGCCTATCTGACGGCCGCGGGCTTCAGCAATATCTCACCGCTGCTGGGGTCGGTGATACGCCGCGATGCCCAGGGCGAGGATGCGCTGTTGATGATTGCCCAGGGCTATTTGAGCAACCAGGGCGATGCGTGGGAATGGACCCAGAACAACCTCGAACGTGCGTTGCGTGATGAGTTGGCCGATGCCGTGTCCGAACAGGAGCAACACTACAATGCCTTGGGCGAGTTGAAGGATTTTGCCGGCATGCTCGGTCAACGCCTGGGGGAAATGCACCAGGTGCTGGCCCAAGCCACCGACGATCCGGACTTCGCTCCCCAGGCCACCAATGCCAAGGAAGCCCAGGCCATCGGCAAGGACGTGACCGCGCAAGTGGAAAACGCCTTGCGTCTGCTCAAGCAGAACCAGGGCCAATTGAACCCGGCGGACCAGGCCATGGTCGCACGTTTGCTGGAGCACAAGAAAACCGTCCTGGCCCATATCCAGGCGTTGGCCGGCAAGGCTGTCGGTGGCTTGCGTATCCGCGTCCACGGCGACCTGCACTTGGGGCAGGTGCTGGTGATCAAGGGCGACGCCTACCTGATCGACTTCGAAGGCGAGCCCGCACGGCCGCTGCATGAACGTCGGGGCAAGCACAGCCCGTACAAGGACGTCAGTGGCGTATTGCGTTCCTTCGATTACGCTGCCGCCATGGCGATCCATTTGAACACTGTCGACAGCACCGCCGATGCCGATGCGGCGCGGCAACGGGTGGCAGATCGTTATTTAAAAGAGGCCCGCGAGGCATTTGTCCAAGCATATCGACTGGCGGCAGCTAGTCTTGCTCATGAATGGAAGGATGCTGAAGGCGAAGACGCTGCGCTGGCGTTGTTCGGCCTGGAGAAGGCGGCCTATGAAGTGGCCTATGAAGCCGAGAATCGCCCCGCCTGGCTGCCCGTGCCTTTGCACGGTCTGTACGGGTTATTGAGTGGGCTGAAACCCTTTTCCGACTTAGCCGGACCGATTTAGTGGAGAGAATCATGAGTGTCTCGAACAAAGAACCCCAGGGGCAGGCCAAAGAGTCATTGCTGCCGGCCCCCCATGACATCGACGCGCTGGTGCGCGCCGAACACCATGACCCGTTTTCCATCCTTGGCCCCCATGGCGACGGTGCGGGCGGGCAATTCATCCGGGCTTACCTGCCCGGCGCGTTGAGCGTGCAGGTGCTCGCCCGCGACGGCGGTGAAGAGCTCGGTGACCTGCAACAGACCGAAACCCCGGGGTTGTTCGTCGGCCATTTCGATCGCGCCCAGGCGTACTTGCTGCGCACTCGCTGGGCCGGCGGCGAGCAAGTGGCGGAGGACCCGTACAGCTTCGGGCCGCTGCTGGGGGAGATGGACCTTTACCTGTTTGCCGAGGGTAATCACCGCGACCTCAGCTCCTGCCTCGGCGCGCAACTGACCACCGTCGACGGTATCGACGGCGTGCGTTTCGCGGTCTGGGCGCCGAATGCCCGGCGTGTCTCGGTGGTCGGGGATTTCAACGTCTGGGATGGGCGCCGGCATCCGATGCGTATCCGCTATCCATCCGGCGTGTGGGAGATCTTCATCCCGAGGCTTGGCTCCGGCGAAGGCTACAAGTATGAAATCCTTGGGGCCCACGGCATTCTGCCCCTCAAGGCCGACCCGGTGGCGTTGGCCACGCAAATGCCGCCGGATACGGCGTCGAAAGTCGCTGCACCTTTGAAGATCGAGTGGCAGGACGACGAGTGGATGCAAAACCGTCGCGAACGCCAGCTACCGGGCGCGCCATTGTCGATCTATGAATTGCACGCCGGCTCCTGGCAGTGCGAAATCGACGAAGCGGGGGAGGTGGCCCGGCAATACAACTGGCATGAAATGGCCGAGCGGCTGATTCCGTACGTCAAGGATTTGGGCTTCACTCACATCGAGCTGATGCCGATCATGGAACACCCATTTGGTGGCTCCTGGGGCTATCAGCCGCTGTCGCAATTCGCGCCAACGGCACGCTTCGGTTCGCCCGACGATTTCGCCGCGTTCATCAACGCCTGCCACCAGGCCAATATCGGGGTCATCCTCGACTGGGTGCCGGCGCATTTTCCCACCGATACCCACGGTCTGGCCCAGTTCGACGGCACCGCACTGTACGAATACGGCAACCCGCTGGAGGGTTTCCACCAGGATTGGGACACGCTGATCTACAACCTGGGCCGCACCGAAGTGCACGGTTTCATGCTGGCGTCGGCGCTGCACTGGCTCAAGCATTTCCACGTCGATGGCCTGCGGGTGGATGCCGTGGCCTCGATGTTGTACCGCGACTATTCGCGCAAGGCTGGCGAGTGGGTACCCAACCGCCACGGCGGCCGGGAAAACCTTGAAGCCATCGATTTTTTGCGGCACCTCAACGATGTGGTGGCGCTGGAAACTCCTGGCGCGCTGGTCATCGCCGAAGAGTCCACGGCGTGGCCGGGGGTCAGCCAGAGCACCCAGCAAGGTGGCCTGGGTTTCGCCTACAAGTGGAACATGGGCTGGATGCACGATTCGCTGCATTACATCCAGCAAGACCCGGTGTACCGCGCCCATCACCACAACGAACTGAGCTTCGGTCTGGTATATGCCTGGTCCGAGCGTTTCGTGCTGCCGATTTCCCACGACGAAGTGGTCCATGGCAAACGCTCGCTGATCGACAAGATGCCCGGTGACCGCTGGCAGAAATTCGCCAACCTCAGGGCCTACCTCAGTTTCATGTGGGGCCATCCCGGCAAGAAACTGTTGTTCATGGGCTGTGAGTTCGGCCAATGGCGCGAGTGGAACCACGATCAGCAGTTGGACTGGTACCTGCTGCAATATCCTGAGCACCGGGGCGTGCAGAAGCTGGTGAGCGATCTGAACCGGCTCTATCGGGAAGAGCCGGCGCTGCATGACCAGGATGACGCGCCGCAGGGGTTTCAATGGTTGATTGGCGACGATGCGCTCAACAGCGTTTACGCCTGGCTGCGCTGGAGCAAGGAGGGCCGGCCGGTGCTGGTGGTCGCCAATTTCACCCCGGTGCCGCGCGAGGCCTACCGGGTCGGCGTGCCGTTCGCCGGGCGCTGGGTCGAATTGCTCAACAGCGATGCCGACACCTACGCCGGTTCCAACTACGGCAACGGCGGTGGTGCCTCCACCGAAGAAGTGCCCAGCCACGGCCAGGCCTTGTCACTGGAACTCAACCTGCCGCCGTTGGCGGTGTTGATCCTGCGGCCGGAGGGCTAGATCTGATTACACAGTCCCCTGTGGGAGCGAGCCTGCTCGCGATGCGGTCTGCCTGAGAAGGCGATGTTGGATGTGTCGCCGTCATCGCGAGCAAGCTCGCTCCCACAGGGAGTCATGGGTGACTTCCAGCTCATGGGCTCCATAGACCCAATGTGGGAGCGAGCTTGCTCGCGATAGCGAAGTGTCAGTCGACATCAATGTGGCTGACCCACCGTCATCGCGAGCAAGCTCGCTCCCACAAGAAGTCGTGGGTGACTTCAAGCAAGGGGTATTGGTCGCTTTAACGAACCAGGCACGGTTGCTTGTTGTTGAACGTCCAGCCCGGAATCAGGAACTGCATCGCTACCGCATCGTCCCGCGCCCCCAGGCCCATGCCTTTGTACAGCTCATGGGCCTTGGCCAGTTGGTCGGTGTCCAGCTCGATCCCTAGCCCCGGTTTTTTCGGCACCTGCACGCAGCCGCCCTGGATCTGCAAGGGCGCCTTGGTCAGCCGCTGGCCGTCCTGCCAGATCCAGTGAGTGTCGATGGCGGTGATGTCGCCCGGTGCGGCGGCGGCCACGTGGGTGAACATCGCCAGGGAAATGTCGAAGTGGTTGTTGGAGTGCGAGCCCCAGGTCAGGCCCCATTCGTTGCACATCTGCGCCACTCGCACGGAACCCTGCATGGTCCAGAAATGCGGATCGGCCAGGGGAATGTCCACGGACTGCAAGGTGATGGCGTGGCCCATCTCGCGCCAGTCGGTGGCGATCATGTTGGTCGCGGTCTTGAGGCCCGTGGCGCGGCGGAACTCGGCCATGACCTCGCGCCCCGAATAGCCGTTCTCGGCACCACAAGGGTCCTCGGCATAGGCCAGCACCTTATGTTGGTCGCGGCACAAACGGATCGCTTCCTTGAGTGACCAGGCGCCGTTCGGGTCCAGGGTGATGCGTGCCTGGGGAAAGCGCTCGGCCAGTGCCGTGACCGCTTCGATTTCTGCGTCGCCTTGGAGCACGCCGCCCTTGAGCTTGAAGTCCTGGAAGCCATAGCGAGCCTGGGCCGCTTCGGCCAGGCGGACCACGGCGGCGGCGTCCAGGGCCTTCTCGTGACGGACGCGGAACCAGTCGTTGTCGGCGTCCGGTTCGCTGCGATAGGCCAGGTCGGTCTGCTGGCGATCGCCGACGTAAAACAGGTAGCCGAGCATTTTCACTTCGTCGCGTTGCTGGCCTTCGCCGAGCAGGGCGGCGACCGGTACGTCCAGATGTTGGCCGAGTAGATCCAGCAGCGCCGCTTCCAGGCCGGTGACCGCGTGGATGGTGATGCGCAGGTCGAAGGTCTGCAAGCCACGGCCGCCGGCATCGCGGTCGGCGAAGGCCTGGCGCACCGTGTTGAGGATCTTCTGGTACGTGCCGATGGGGCTGCCGACCACCAGCGAGCGGGCGTCTTCGAGGGTCTGGCGAATGCGCTCGCCGCCGGGCACCTCGCCCACGCCGGTGTGGCCGGCGTTGTCCTTGAGAATGACAATGTTGCGGGTGAAGAACGGGCCATGGGCGCCGCTGAGGTTCAGCAGCATGCCGTCATGGCCGGCCACCGGCACGACCTGCATGCTGGTGATGATCGGGGCTTTGCTGGTTTCTGAAAGGCTCGCCACCGGACCTGCTTCGGTATTCGCGTTGAAGCTGGATGTGTTCACTGGTTTTTCTCCCACTCGTTATTTTTATGCGGGGCATCGCACAGGTGCTGATGTTGATGGACATCATACAACTTGATTTTTTCGAATAACAAGCTGTTTTTCAGCATCATTGGATTGGGTGAATCGGGGTTTTATGCCGTGTTTGCTGGGTTTTTCCGGCTATTATGATTTTATTCAGCGTTTTTATCGCCCGTGCGAAGCCGTTTTTTAAAAGATGATCTCAGGCTGAAATGAGCTGATCTTGAGTGTTGTCATACAAGTTGATGGCTCGGCGGTGAGATTTACCGCGCTCGCTGGTGATACGATCAGACAGCCTGTTTTCAAGGAACCCCCGCGATGCCGCAAGACACCGACGCGCCCCTGCGCAAGCGTACCCACAACCTGGCCCATGACCTGGTGACGAAGCTGAGCCAGAGCATCTTGCTGGGGCAGTTGAAGCCGGGCGAGAAGCTGCCATCGGAGGGGGCCATTGTGCAGGCCCATGGCGTCAGCCGGACGGTGGTGCGCGAGGCGATTTCCAAATTGCAGGCTTCGGGGCTGGTAGAGACCCGGCACGGCATCGGCACCTTCGTGCTGGCGCAAACCGGCGAGCCAGGGTTGCGCCTTAATGTCGACACTGCGGCAGGGGTGCGGGCGATCCTGGAACTGCGCCTGGGCCTGGAAACCCAGGCCGTCGCCTTGGCGGCCCAGCGCCGCAGCGAACACCAGCTGCAGCAGATGCGCCAGGCGCTGGACGACTATCAGCGGTTGTCCAACAACAACGACAGCTGTGTCGAAGCCGACCGGCGTTTCCATCTGCTCATCGCCGAAGCTACGAACAATGCCTGTTTTGTCGAAATCATGCAGCACCTGGGCAGTGCGATGATCCCCAGGACCCGAGTGAACGTGGCCGAGCGTGGCCAGGCCGATCTGAGCAAGCTGGCACAATGGGCCAACCTTGAGCACGAGGCGATCTTCAACGCCATCAAACGCCAGGACCCGGACGCCGCCCGCGCCGCCATGTGGCTGCACCTGACCAACAGCCGTGACCGGTTTGGCGCGGGGGCCTGACGGTTCATCGTCGCCTGACCCACCACCATCGCGAGCAAGCTCGCTCCCACAAGGGATCTGTGGTGCATTTGCTACCTGAGAACACCTCGGAACCCCTGTGGGAGCGAGCTTGCTCGCGATGGCGGCAGCACAACATCTCCATAACTGACCCACCGCTTCCCACAGGAGGGGCGAGGATAGTTCGGTGGATCAGCCCGCTTTGGCCGGGCCGGCGGGGGCGTTTCCGGCCACGGGGGTGGGGGCGCTTTTCATCAGGGTATCCAAGGCCTGCCGGTAGTGCTTGCCTGCCAGGCTCATGCTGTTGTTATGCGTCGCCCCGGGCACCAGCAGCAGGCGCTTGGGTTCCCGGGCGGCGTTGAACAGTTGCTCGCTGAAGCGTGGCGGCACGTAGCGGTCGGCGGCGCCATGGACAATCAGCAGCGGCATGTTGATCTCGCCGATCTTGTCGATGGAGTCGAACTTCTGCGACAGCAACCAGCGCACTGGCAGGGATGTATTCGCCATCGCGGTGGCGACATCGCCCAGGGAGGTGAACGTGGATTCGATCACCAGGCCTCGGACCTGGGCTTTGCCATCCTTCGCCGCCTGCTGACCGAGCTGCGCAGCGAGGTCCACCGCGACGGCGCCGCCCAGGGAATGACCATAGATCAGCCGCAGGCTTGGGTCCGGTTGCAGCACTTCGAGACGCTCCCAGGCGATGCGCGCATCTTCATAGACGCTGGCTTCCGAGGGCAGATCCCCATGACTTTTGCCAAAGCCCCGGTAATCGATGGCCAGTACCGAATAGCCCAGCGCCCGCAGTTGCTGGATACGAAACAATTGGCCGGTCAAATTCCAGCGCACACCGTGCAAATACAGGATGGCCGGCGCGTTCTTGCGTTCGGCCGGCCACCACCAGCCGTGGATATTTTCCCCGGCCTTGAAGCTGTTTGGCTTGAGGTCGAACTCCTGCACACTGCTGGGCAGCCCACTGAACCAGCTCGCTGTCCCCGGCTCGATGCGAAAGACCAGTTCCCGCTCTTTATGCTGCAACACGGCGCAGCCCACTGGCAGGCCGACGACCAATGCGCTCATGCACAGCCAGGCCAACCAGCGGCGTTTCAGGCCAGAAAACAAGAGTGAAGCCATCGATGCCATTCGCTACTCGAAACCGAAGATGCCTTGTAGCAGATTCCTCCACCGTTTTGCGACTGTTGCGCAGCCGAGCGGGCGCAAGCTCCCTCGCCACAAACAACCTCCTGCGTCCCCGTCAATGCGCATCCCCATGGTTCGGTCATGCGCGACCTTGGGCACGCCCGCCAGGCGCATGGGCACACCTTGCCGGGCGGCGAAGCGGTCCACCAGTTCGCCGATGGGCCAGATGTTATGCACATGTTGATGGGCGTCGAGGTGGCTGGGACGCAGGCCGCGGTCCAGTCAGTGTTGCCATTGCGCCTGCAGTTCATCCTTCACCGCCGCCAAGTCCTTTGAGCCCAGGCGCAGGCAATAGCGCGACAGGTTCAGGTCGAACTGGCCATTGGCATCGCAAAAAACCGGGCGCGATGCGATCACCTGGCCCAGCGGCGGGCTATAGCTGAGACTGAAGTGCAACCAACGTGGCCATTGAGCAGCGGTTGCCGGGCCAGTTCACAGGCTGGCTCGAAACCCGGCATGTTGGCCATGGCCGTGGCGGAACTGATCACGCCGGTCTCGAAGGCCCGCAGGATCAGTGCGTTATCGCTGAGGCTGAGTCCGAAGTCGTCAGCGTTGACGGTCACTTGACGAGGCATTCGTATTCTCCTGGTTCTTTGGGGAGGACGATGCCGTCGTCGCGGTCGGTTTGGTCCGGCGTTTGCCAAGCCATGGCTTCAAGCTTTTCCAGAGCCTCAAGGCAAATCCCAGGAACAAGCCACCGGGCTGCCATGAATAAAAACTCCAGCGCCAGTGTTCCAGTTGGCCCGTCATGCGTTCGTGTAATTGATGGCTGGAGTTCTCCAGGCTGACCCGTGATGCATCGATCCAGCGCCAGTTCTCGTCCAGCCCCCAGTGAATCCACTCTTCGAGCAGTACCCGGCCGCTGCCCAGGTCGGCATGCTGCGGCAGGAACGCCAGGTTGTAGTCATACAGCCGCCCCTGGTCCAGCAGGCCGAGGCGATAGCTGATGCATTCGCCGTTCAGTTCCAACAGCACCACCCGCACCAGGCCTTGGGCGGCGAGGGCAGTGAAGGCGTGGTTCATCCATTGCTGGCGTCTGGGGTCGGCGAAGATGCCGACACCTTCATCACCTTTCCAGCTAGCAGCCTCGACACTGGCAAGTGCCCGCAACAGCTGTCCCATGCTGATGGCGTCTGGCGTCACTCGGTGGATTTCGGCACCGCAAGCGGCAATTCGCTTGCGCGCCCGGCGCAATTTGTAGCGTGGATCGCCGGATATCTCTTGACGGTCACTGTCATCGATCAAGTGCACCGGAACCCGGCAACTGAGCCGCCGTTCCCCGGTTGAACTCAGCGCCATCCAGGCGCTGAGGACGCTTTGCTCACCGACCGGCTCGATCACTTCATTCAATTGCAGCAACGTGTGAGGCAAGTGCTGACGGATCTGCATCAGCGCCTGGCCCATGTCTTCGGTGTCCAGGCGCGCCAGCAGGGCGATGCGGTCGGTCATTGGAAAACCCAAGTGATGCAACACCCGGAACCGCAGCCCGCCGATACGTTCAAGTCCTGATACCAGGGGCAGGCAAAGGCACAAGGTCTGGTCCTGCCAGCCCAGCAGCACATGCAATTGCTGCTCGGGCAACAGGGCGAATTCCGCCGCTTGCAGCCAGGCCAGGGTGTTGAACGGTGTTGCGTCGGCCACCTGGGTTCGCAGCTGTTCATAAGCTGGTGCAGGAAAGTCCGCCGCGCCCAGGGAGCGACACCATTGGAACCGGATCGCCATGGGGATCAGGCCGCCGAAGTCGAGGCAGCCGGCTGCGCCGGTTTACGAAAGGCGTCCAGTGCCGTGCCGGTGTAAGACGTATTGCGCAAAAAACGCCAATGACCGAGCAAACGGTATATGTGTGTGATCTGCCCGCGCTCTTGGAAGCCCATGCGGATATGCATCTTGATCGCCTGGATGTTTTGCAAATCGCAGACATCGACCATTGTGTTGCAACCGTGGTCCGCCATGACTTTCCACACTTCCAACTGCATGTCCGCCGAGATACGGGTACCCCAGTATTCACGAATCGCCTCGCCGCCGAACTGAAAGTACTCGCCAGGCTTGATCGGGAAGTTGCAGCGATAGAAATGGCGGTCGAAATAGTCCCGTGTACTGGCCCAGGCGAAGCCCACGGTGTCGCCCTGATCATCCAGGTACATCAAGCCTGTGTAGCCTTCGGCCGCCAACTCGCGCATGGTTTCGACGCGGTTGCCGAAGTGCCGGGCAAAAGCATCGGCGTTGCTGACCGTGATGGACTCCAGGCGCATCGGTGGGTAGGGCTTGAGGTTATGGGGGGGGAGCGGGGTCCGTATATCATGCTCCAGCCACACCAGTCGGGTGTGGGAAAATACGTAGCGTCTGCATAGCTGTTTTAGGACAGCGCGCAGACCTTTTTTCTGAATGCGATCACGCAATGTTTGCAGAGCGTTCATGGTGCCTCCTGACGGGTGGCAGGTTGGGGGGAAAGGGGAGCTGTCCAACTGAGGGCGAACACGGTTTCCCCTGGCAGGAGAAACCTGACCTGGCCGCCCTTGCAGTCAAACGCAACGTTGTGGCTGCGGTTGTCCGGGCCGAAATACAGCAGGGTCATGGCTGGCTGAGGGCAGGCCGTGCCGTCGAGGCTGACTTGATGGGCTCGTGTGCTTTTGTTCACGCCCAGCAGATTGCGTTGCTTGCCGGTGGCCATGGCCAGCACATCGACTTCAAACGCGTCGTTGTCCAGGCGCAGCACCTGGTCGAGCCAGTGCTGTTGAATGAACTGCTGGGCCAGGCCCACGGGCTTGAGCTCGAAGCGCTGATCGTCCAGCACCCGCACCATGCCTTTGGGATACTCCGGTTCGTCGGCGGCCATGAACCAGTTGAGCATGTCCAGCCAGCCGTCGGCCGAGGCGTTAATGACCACCGACGTCCACCAGAGGGCGGCGTAGTGGGTTTCCTGGTCGTAAGGGCTCAGGCTCGAACCGGCGGACATGTTGGTCTGGTCCAACAGCAAGGCTTTGCGCGGCCGACCTTGGCTGTCCAGTCCCACCAGGTTGGCGGCCTGACGGACACTGTCGCGGTAGACCCGGGTCGCCAGCAGGTCGCGGATCATCCATTCATGCCAGGCCAGGGCGTCGATCTGGTCGTCGGACGTCGCCAGCAGGCGCCGTGCCCAGTCGATCCCGCGCTTGTCAGCGGCATTTTCAATGAAGGGGCCGTTGGTGAACTGGGAGCTGGCCGGCATGGCGATGCGGACACCGGCACGTGCGTTGGCGGGATCGGCGCGGACTTGGGCAGCCATGCTCTGGAACAGTTGCTGGAAACTGGCGAAGTCGGGGTAATTGAGGTTCGGCTCATCGGCAAAACTGAGGTAATGGAGGCCATTGCCGCCCAAAGCACGGGTCGCCGTGAGCCAGGCTTGCAAGCCGCTGTGACTGGTCCGGTCGTCCTTTAGCTCTACCTGGCGCTGGCTGCGGGCCAACAGGGTGATGTTTTGGCTGATGGCGAAGCGGTCCTGGTACAAGCGTCGGAAGGTATCTTCATAAGTGCCCCTGGCCGCCGTGATATCGACGAAGCTGTAAAGGGTCGCCGCCTGGGGTTTGAGCGCATCGAGCACGGCGTAGGTGGGCGGCGGCAATAACTCGTAGGGCAGCGCTGTGCCCAGCTTGGGGGTGGTGCCGAGCGCCTCGTCATACAGTTTCAGGTGAGTCTGACCTGAATCTTCGCGCAGTGGCAGCAGGTGTGCCGGGTCCTGGGCGAACAGGTTGGCGGTGCCGTCCAGCCAGAACGCGGCCTTGCCGTTGCCCAGCAGACGCAAGCGCCAGATTTGTTCGACGTCAGCTATCGGCAGGGCGACCTGATCGAACCGCCAATAAGCCCGGTATGGCTTGAGGTTCAGTTGCAACTGCTTGCCGTCGCCGACGCGTCGGGCTTGCAGCGCACGTACGCCGCCGTGAAACTTGCCTGCCAGCACCGCCTGTTCGCCAGCCGCTACCTTGAAATACAGCTCGTCGCCGTCGTGGGTTTCGGCATTGAAATGCACCTTTGCCGGGGCAAATAGGGCGCGGGTGCGTGCGTCGTGCTCAACGGTGTAGCGACGGAAGCTGTAGCCGGGGATTTCCAGGCGATAACTGGCGGCCCCCGGCGGCAGCGGCCACTGCTGTTCGCCGCGGGGCTGATCCGCCTTGACCAGGCGCTCACCCGCCAATCGTCCCTGGCCATCGAGCAGATACAGATGTTCGGCATTGGCCTCGGCTTGCCAGGCGGGCACCCAGCGCACGGTGACAGCGTCCTGACGGTCAGTTTGCAGGTACAGGCTGCCGTCACGGATGCCGGTCCATTGCATGGACGCGCCATGGACCGAGGTTGCCAGCGCGAGAAAACAAAGGCACGCGCCGATCTTCCACTGTGGGAGCGAGCCTGCTCGCGAAGAGGTCTTCATCCGCAGCATCATCGCCAACTGACCCACCGCCATCACGAGCAAGCTCGCTCCCACAGTGGATCTGCGGTGGGTGCAGATGCCACGTCCTACACCGGACCCTGTGGGAGCGAGCTTGCTCGCGATGGCGGTTTTGCTGACGACGGTGTTCACGCGGATTTCCCCAACAGCATCTGACGCATCGGCAGCAAATCGCTGGGCAGGATGATCAGTGTCCGCCACAACGCCACGCCGCTGAGGCGGCAATACATGACAAGCATGGCCAGGGTGACACCCAAGTAGGCGATCGAGGACGCGGCGGCAGCGCCGACGATGCCGTAGCGCGGGATTAAAATCAGGTTCAGCGCCAGGTTCAACAGCGCCCCCCCGCCCATCAGCAGCGAAACGGTGCCGGGGCGGTTCTTGCCCAGCAGGTCCAGGCGCAGGATGCTCGCATAGCACAACCCGAACACCCCTGGCAGCAGCGCCAGCAGGGCCGGGTACGCCGGTTGATAGGCGATGCCGAACAGGGTAACGATCAGCCATTCGCCCACCAGTACCATGCCCAGGCAGGCGCCCAGCATGGCCGTGGCGGTCAGGCGCAAGGCCAGCGGGGTCAGGCGTTTCATGTCGCTGTCCTGCTGCAGCAGGCGTTTCATCAGCGGCGTGGTGACCGCTTCCGGCACGATATGCAGCAGTTCGGCCGCCGCGCTGGCCATGGCGTAGTGCCCTAGCGCCGTGCTGCCCAACAGCGCGCCGATGAACAGGTAATCCGAGCGCGTCATCAGTTGCTGGAACAAAAGGTCCGGATGACTGCGGGCACCGTAACGCAACAGTTCGGTCTGGCCGGCGCGATCCCAGCGCAGGGTGACCGCGTGATCGCGACGCAACCACATCCAACCCGCCAGCACCACCAGACTCAGGCCCGCCAGCCAACTGATCAGCGCCGCTTCCAGCGCCGTGTCTTTCCACATCCAGAACAGCGCCACGAACAGCAACAGCGGGACCAAAGATTCCATCAGCCGCAAGGCGTTGAACACGCCGACGCCGCCGGAGGCATTGTGCAGGGTCAGCAGGCCGGTCTTGAGCGCCGCCAGCGGCACGGCCAGCAACAGCAGCCAGGCCAGCAGTCCCAGTTGCGTGGTGATGTCCAGTTCGGCGCCGAACTCACGCACCAGCGCCACCACCAGCAGCGTCAGCAACCCCGCCAGCAGACAACCGAAGACCAGCACGTGGCTGAGCAACAGGCTCATTGAGCGATGCTGCGCCGCCTGATAACCGACGGCGGAATTCAGGCCCCCACTGGTGGTGGCGCTGATCAGGTCCGGTAGGGTGCTGAGCAGCGCCAACAGCCCGCGTTCGCTGGGCCCCAGGATCCGTGCCAGCAACACGTTGCGCAGCAGGCGCAGGCCGATCATCGCCAGGCTAGTGCCCATGCTCATTACCAAGAGCCTGAGGTAACGTGCACGGTTCATGAACGGACTCCTCGGCGAATACGCCAGGCCAATAACTCAGGGTGACAGGCGTTGCGTTGGCTGACGCCGAAACGTGGCAGGTTCAGAGGGTCGCCGTCATGGCGATACAGTCCGGCCTCGGTGCCCAGTGCGAACGAAAAACCGTGGGCCGCCACCTGCTCGCGCACACGGGCGTCATTGTCACCGTTGGGGTAGCAATACACTGGCAAGGGTTGGGCACAGCCATTTTCCAACGCGGTCCAACTGCGGGACAGTTCTTCATGCAGGCGCTGGTCGTCCAGCCCGGTCAGGATCGCGTGGCTGGCGCCATGGGGACCGAAGCGCACCAGTCCGGAATCTTCGAGCATGCGCACCTGGGACCAGTCCAGGGCTTGGGGTTGGGAACCCTGCGGGCAGGCGTCGGTGAGGTCGCTCAAGGTACGTGGATCGAGGCTCTTGAGGCTTTGCAGGTAATGCGTCAGCGCCAGGCTGCGGCGCTCGTCGTCGATATCGTCGAGCAGCACCGGCAACGGCCGGCCGGCGTGCTGCAAATGCTCGATCAACGAGCGCCGCGCCAGCTGCCCATGGCTGCCCCACAAGGTTTCTCCGATGCTCTCCCACCAGAAATGCTGGCGACTGCCGACGAAGTCGGTGGAGAGGAAAATGCTCGCCGGCATTTGGTACTGGCGCAGCAGAGGAAAGGCGTTCATGGCGTTGTCGCGCCAGCCGTCGTCGAAGGTCAGGGCCACCCGGGGACGGTTCGGGACGCTTTCAGGGTCGGCCAGCAACAAGGTCATCAACGGCACGCATTCAAAATGTTGCTGCAGCCAGATCAACAAGTGTTCGAACGCTTCGGGCCCCACGCACAGCTCGTTGCGATGAGGCAATTCGGCGGCGCGGTCGTTGTTCAGTACCCGGTGCAACATCAGAATGACGCCGGCGCCGCGTAATGCATGGCGACCCAGGGACGTGTTCAGGTACAACCAGCCGCCGGTGCGCTTGATGGTGGTCTTGATGTGAGTATTGATCGGCATGTCAGGCACTCATCGAGTCTGATCGGGGTTCCATTGGTTGTAGCTGTGTCCGCGCACGAACTGCCACAGGCCGGCGACCATGCCGGCCAGGGTCACCAGCACGAACGCGGCGAGGCGAAACGGTCTAGGCAAGCGATGACGCACATCCAGCAGGCCGGCCACGGCGAAGGCGTAGCCGAGCAGTTGGGCAGACAAGGCCAGGCGGTAGAAGCCATGCTCATTTAGCAGCCAGAGGTTAGCCACCAGCAGGGGCAGCAACAGCACTGGCGCCAGCCGGCGGATCAGCTTGTGGCTAATCAATGCGATGGCGTATAGGCCATGGCACAGCGGGTTGAGTAGCTCACGCCGGGCCGCCAGACTGATCAGGCCGCCGACGGTGACGCGCTGGCGGCGGCTGAATTGTCGGCCGGCTTCGTCCACGCCTTGATCGAGCACCTTGGCGTCGTCGACGTAGACGACGCGTTTGCCAGTGATCGGTGCGCAGGTGTTGATAAAAAAATCGTCGTTGACCATGGCTGGAATCGGTTGGTACAGCTCGCGACGCAACGCCTGCAGCGCACCATCGGCCGAGACCGTGCAACCGACGCGACTTTCCACTCGGCGCAGCCAGGCTTCGTAGTGACGGTACAGGCTTTCGCCCACGCTCAGGCCTGAACCCGGGACGGGGATGTTCATATTGCCGACAGTACCGCCGACCCGAGGATCGGAAAATGGCGCCAGCAGACGCTCAAACGTGCCGTCGAGCCAGTGAACATCAGCATCGGTAAACACCAGGATATCGCCCGTGCAATGACTGACCGCGGCGTTGAGCACGCTGTTCTTGCCTTGGCGCGGCAGGTCGAGCACCTCGATGCGCGGATCTTCGAAGCTGCGCGCCAGGGCCACGGTCTGATCGGTGGAGCCATCGCTGGCGACAACGATCTGCAGGCTGGCGGCCTGATAGTCCTGGGCCAGCAGATTGCGCAGTTTGCTCTCGATATTGCGTTGTTCGTTGTGCGCGGCAACGATCACACTGACCCGTTGCGCAGGCAGAGGCTCAGGCCTGAGTCTGGGAAAAAATGGCCCGGCGAGCGTCAGCAGCAATGGGTAACCCAGGTAGGCGTATACCGGCAGTAACAGGCACAACCAGAAAATGAACTCAGCCACGGGCAGGCCTCCTTGCTTTCCAATGACAAAGGCTGAGGATGAGCGCGACGCCGGCCAGGTGCAGGCGCACCCAGTGCAGGCCCCAAAGCTGCAGGGTCAGGCATGGGTTACGGTGCTTGTGGCTCTGGTGCAAGCTCAGCGCCAATCCCGGTACGGTCGTCAACAGCCCCATCATGAGTGCATGTTGAGGAGCGCCAGTGACCAGCGCGCAGAGCGCCAGGAAGTCCAGCAGCCAGACGAGCACGGCCAACATCGGGAAGCGCAACAGACGCAGGCTCAAGCCATTGGTACGCAGCAACTGCACCAGACTGCCCTGGCGCCACAATTCCTTGCCCATCCACTCGCGCCAGTTCATTTCGTAGCCCCAATGCAGGGCGGTGTATTCATTGACCGACAGTAACCGTGCGCCCTTGGCCGTCTGGCGCAGGGTCAAGTCCTTGTCTTCGCCGGTGCGCAGCGTCTCGTTGAACCCGCCGGCCCTGTCGAACCATTGGCGGCGCATCAGCAGGTTGGCGGTGGGCAGCCAATCCACGCGTTGCACGGTATGTCGCGAGGGGAGCGAGGTCCGCCGATGCCAGGCCGTGGCGTACCAGGGTGCCTGCGCGGGGGTGTACAGGTCCAGGCCGAAGACGTCGGCGATGTCTGCGTTCTCCAGCGCCAGTAGATGCGTCAGCCAGTCCTCGGGCATTTCGATGTCGGCGTCGATGAAGGCCAGCCATTCACCAGTGGCAACCTGCGCTCCGCGATTGCGCAGGGCACCGATCAGCACGTCTGGAATCACCAGGACCTGCGCACCGAACTGCCGGGCAATCTCCGGGCCCTGATCCTGCGAGCCGTTGTCGACCACGATCAACTCGCATGCAAGACTGGCGGCATTGGCGGCGCGTTGTGCGGCGAGCAGCGTGCGGGCGATATGCCGGGCCTCGTTGTACATCGGTATGACGATACTGATGCGGCTCATGAACGGGCCTCCCGCGGCGTGGACTGTTCGGCGTCGTAGCGCAATATGCTGGTCAAGGCGAGCATGATCCACAGTAACTTGTGGTTCGGCGCGCTGAGGAACATCAGGAACAACGCCAGCGACAGGAAACTCATGCCCAGGTGCGTCAACAGGTCCGCCTGGGCCCAGTCCCGACGCTGGAGCCAGAGTTGGCGCGTGCGCATCAGGTTGTAGAGGCCCAGCCCAATCGTGCCGACAAACATCAAGCCGGCTGGCACGCCGATTTCGCTGAAGATTTCCAGGTAGGTGTTATGGGCCTGGCGGTACAGATCCCCTCGTTTGCGATTGGCCGAGAATGCCTTGGCGTAGCCGGTGGGGGCGTAGTGCTCCGGAAACGTCCCAGGCCCCGAACCGAGTATCGGCTTCTCGCGGATCATCTGGCTGCCCACCACAATGTACGAGGCGCGGCGACCCAAGGACCCGTCCTTGTGGTCGTTGGTGCCGGAGCTGAGAATGCTCAATGTCTGGATGCGTGCCACGTAGCCGGCAGGCATCAAGGCGATTGTCGCCGGGACCATGAGTGCCAGGCCGAGCATCGCGAACCCCAGGTGCCGGGGACGCACGCGTGGTAGCTGCGCCCGATAGTGATACAACCCGATCATCAGAGTGAGCAGCAGCACGACCAGTCCTGAACGCGATTCGGTCTTGGTCATTCCACCCAACAACAGGATGCAACCGCCCGCCCAGAACAACCGTTGCAGCAGGTTCTGGCTGCGTATGGTCAACAACAATGCCAGCGGTACGGTAAACGCAATCAACAGCGCAAAGGCGTTCGGGTCTTCCAGCAAACCGGAGGCGCGACCCTGATCCTGGTATTTGGCTGAAAACATTGCGAGCACGCAGGTCGTGGCGACGCTCACTGTCATCAGCCGGGCGAACATCTCCAGGTTCAGCTCGCGACCGATCAACAACGTGATCACGAACAGAATCAGCCCTACTGCGAGTTCACGCAGATGCATCAGGGAAAGGTCCATGTTTTCCGAGATCAACAGGCTCAGGCCATACAACACCATGAAGCCGAGCAACGGCTTCCAGATGTTGCTACGCAAGCGCGTCGCAGGGATCTGATGCAAGGCCAACTGCAGCATCAGGATCAGGATCAGCGCCACGCCGAGGAATTTGCTGCCGGAAAACGCGTTGTCCTTGAACAGGCCTTCGAGCGGCAGCAGCGCGGCAATGCCCAGCAAACCCCAGCCGGGCTTGCGGTACAGCATGGCGACGCCCACCAGCCCAAGCACAGCACCCGGTGCGAGAAACGGATAAGGACTGGCCAGCAATGCCAGGCACACCAGCCCCAGCAGACTGACGATCGAGAGCGGGACAATCATGGCTGAGCCTCCCGCGCCGTGCGGATATAGAGTTGCGACCAGCGTTCGGCCAGCGTGCGCAGGTCGTAGCGGTCGCGTTGGGTGCGGCGCGCGTTGTCGGCGAGGATCCGCGCCAGGGGCGGTTCGCTGAACAGCGTTTCGATCTGGCGTGCCAGCTCCTCGCTGTCGGCCGGCGTGGCAAGCAGGCCGTTGTGGCGGTCCTGCAATACATCGGGAATGCCACCGACGCCGAACGCCACCACCGGCACGCCGGCCTGCATGGCTTCGAGCAGGATCATCGGCGTGCCTTCGGTGCGTGAACTGATCACCAGTGCATCGAGGCGGCTCCACCAGTCGTTCATGTCCGTCTGATAACCGGGCAATTCGATGCGCGTGGGCAGCTCCGCGTCAACGATGCGCTTGAGCAAGGGCTGGCGTTCCGGG
The DNA here is from genome assembly GCF_054671965.1 of Pseudomonas sp. H3_A02. NCBI lineage: Bacteria > Pseudomonadati > Pseudomonadota > Gammaproteobacteria > Pseudomonadales > Pseudomonadaceae > Pseudomonas > Pseudomonas sp. H3_A02. The sequence continues at coordinate 5,453,926 of NZ_CP162807.1, read as the reverse complement.
CCGTCGCCGAGCATGACCGCGTGCAGCGACGCATGGCGCTGGCACAAAGGGATCATCGCGTCGAGGAACAGGTCCGGGCCTTTCTCGCTGCTCAAGCGGCCGACGTAGCCGACCCGCCAGCGTTGCCTGTCGTCACGATGAGGCAGCGGCGTCGTGACGGCCGGCAGGCCGTTGGGGATCACGTCGAGTTTTTCCGCGTTCACGCTGGCCTGGCGGTGCAGCGCCGCGATGCTTTCAGCCACGCACACCACTCGCTTGACCGGCGCGGTGCGGCACAGTTGCAGGCTCAACCACGTATAGAAGCGTTGTTTGGGGCTGCGTGGCGTGAAGCCGTGCTGGGTGATCACCAGCGGCAGGCGCAACAGGGTCGCCGCGGCCCAGCCGAACACCAGGCCCTTGAAGTTGTGCGTATTGATCAGCGGGCGCTCGGCGCGCCGTTGCCTCAAATGCTGCAACAGTTCGGGCCAACTGGCGCAGTGGTGGCAGTCGATCCCGGCCTGGCGGAACCGCGTGATCAAGGTCGGCGGCGCCCCCAGGAACAGCACCTGATGCTGGCCGGGTGTCGCCACGCAATGATCGAGCAGCATCCGCTCGGCCCCATAGAAGCCACCGCTGCCGAGCAGATGAATGATCGACAGGGGGAGGCTGCGGTGGGACTGGCTGAATGGCGCGTTCAATTTTTCACCCAATGGACAAGGCTGGGCACGCTCCAGTTGCGGTGCGGGTTGACCTGCTCGGGCGACTGCTCGTTGATCACCAGCAGCACCGGTAGATCCAATTGGTGGCCAATTTGCGCCGGATGCTTGAAGCGATGGTCGAAGAACTCTCGTACATAGACCAGGGCGATCGCCAATAGCAGGCCGCTGAACAAGCCGAACGCGATGATCAGCACCGGCTTGGGAAACGCCGCAGCGGTGGGTTCGAATGGTGGGCTCAAGACTCGGGCGTTGGACAGGTCGTTATCCAGCGAACGAGTAGAGCTGGCTTCGGCGAACCGCTGGGCATAGGTGGAGAACGCCGCATGCAGGGCGTTGATCTCGGTGTCCATCTGCCGCAGCTTGCTCTGGGTTTCCTGAAGTTGGTGGATACGTTCCTTGAAGGCGGCGATACGTTCGACTTTCTGATTGATCACCGAGTTGACCACCGCCAGGTCGGTGGTGCGTTCCTGGATGCGGTTGTTCACCACTTTGAGGAATTGCTGGCGGGTGCGCATGATCTGCTCGCGAGCCAGCAACATCGGTTCGCTGCTGGGTTGGAAGATCGCCAGGTCGTTCATGTAGCGGCTGACCTGGCTGGTCAATTGCTCGCCCATTTGCCTGATTTCCCGATCGTCGAAGGCGACGTTGTCCACGGTGGTGGTGAAGGTGAACGGGAAGGTGTAGTCGTTGAATCGCGAGCTGTTCGCCGCCGCCAGGCTGGTCTTGAGGTAATCCAGCCAGCGTTGGCCTTGCAGCAGACGGTCCTGGTACAGGTTCAGGGCCTGCTCCTCGGTGTTGATCGCATTCAAGCGAAAAGTGATTTCTTCCTTGGGATCGGAAGAACCGACGCCTTCAAGCAGCGTCAGGCGGTTGCCCTCCAAGCCGTCAAGCCGAGCCTGGTACTGGACTTTTTTCTGCTCGTAGAACGTCTGGGGCAACTCTATCGATTGCAGGTCCTGGCGACCGGTGAGGTAGTTTTCCAGCAGTTGCGCCACGAACCGGGTGCCCTGGGCCGGGTCGCCGAAGCTGTAGACGATGGAGATGACGTTGGAGCCGGGCAATGTCTCGATCTTCAGGTTCTCAATGGCCTCGTCGGTTAGCGTATCGAGCACGGTGTCGCGTACCGGATCGACCTCGAGCCCCAAGCCGTCGCGCAGTGGATTGATGACGTACTCACGCAATGGCTGGGTGACGTAGCGCTTGAGTGGTTCGCTCACCCACTTGTTGAGGACGCCTGGGCTTGGGGTGTACTCGCCCTGGTCGCGCAGGGTCTTGATGGTTTCGCGAATCAACGCCGGCGAGCGCAGGATGTTGCTCTCGGTTTCCATGTCCGCCAGGGACGGTGGAACGAACGTCGCGTTTTCCTGGTTCAGCGAAGTCGTGGCGTCGCCTTGGGAGAGCTTTTTCGACTGGACGATCACTTGGGCGGTGATATCGAAGCTCTGCTTGAGCATCAACGGCAGCACCAGGGCGATCACGGCGAAAATCAGGAAGACGCGCTTCACCCACTGCTTGTTGGCGAAGAAGATCCTGAAGAACTCGTGCAGATAGTTTTCCTTGGGGTTCATGATCGATCACCTGAGTCAGTTGCTGTCGCTGCTTTTGTCGAGGTCGTAGCCGAAGCTGACGCCAACGCCTTGGAAGAGCACCACGTCGGCCAGTTGCCGAGCCATTTCACCGGCTTTGGCCAGGCCGGTCTTGGGCACGTACAACATGTCTTCCGGTTGCAGGTAGGCGATCTGCGAGGCGTCGCCGCTCAGAGCCTTCTCGACGTCGTAGTGGCGGGCTTCAACCTGATTGCCGTTGCGACGCATGATCACCACCGAGTCGAGCCTTGCCTTGACGTTCGTGCCCCGGGCCAGGGTCAGCGCCTCGAGAACGGAGATCGGCCGGCGGATCGGGTAGGAGCCAGGCTGGGCCACTTCACCGAGGACATAGATCTCGTTACCGGCGGTGGACTTGAGCAGCACATCCACCGTCATGTGGCCGGGCAGTTGGGCGTAGCGCTCGTTGAGGAAAGTCTCCAACTGGGTGACGGTCATGCCTTGCAACGGCACCGAGCCGATTTCCGGGAAGCTGGCGTAGCCATCCCGGCCCACGATGATTTCCCGGCTCATGCCGGTGGCTGGGTGGGTCAAGGTGTTGCGCAGGTTCGTCTCGCCGGACAGCGGGCTGGTCACCATTACGGTCAATTGGTTGCGATTGGGCTGGAACAGCATCTTCTGGTTGTAGGCACGTTGCACTGCCAGGCGCGCCTCGTCGGTGGTCAGGCCGGAGACTTTCACCGAGGTGTTGGCGCCCGGCAGTTCGATACTGCCGTCGGGCATCACCTGTTGCGTGCCGTTGAGTTGGCTGGCGGCGGTGAAGCTCAGGGCAACCTGGTCGCCCGGCTGCACGCGGTAAGCCTGGGAAGAAGTGGTGTCGATGTGAAAAATCACATCCAGCACATCCTGGGGCCTCAGGGTCTGTTCGACCCTGGGCATGTCGGTGGCTTGGGCGTTGGCCGGCGCGGCCGTGAGGATCTGCACCGGCATCGAACGGGTATCGGTGGTGCTGGAGCAACCGGCAAGCGGCAGCAACAGCAGGACAAGCATTCTGGCGTTCATCTCGTCATCCTTTTGCGGGCTTACAGGTTGTTGTAGAGCCATTTGGGCATGTAGTACTTGCGGCGATTGAACACGCTGCCGACCACCTTCGCGCCCGCCTGGACCAAGCGTTGCCGGGCGGCTTGGGCCACTTCCCAGCGGGTGTCCTCTCCGCGAACCACCAGCACCACGCCGTCCACCTGGGTGCTGATGACCAGTGTGTCGGTGGCCGAATACACCGCGTCGGCGTCGATCACCACGAAGCGGTACTGCGCCCCCAGTTGCCTGAACAATGGGCGCAGTCGCTCGGGGCTCAGGCGTTCGGCGTTATGTCCCAGGCGGCCATGGGGCAGCACGTCGAAGGGCAGGCTGGAAACCTGCACCACGCAGTCCTGCAACAGCGGTGGGGCGAGGGTGTTGAACAACAGGTCGCTGAAGCCGCGCTCTTTGTGCAGCGACAGTTGCTGGCTGAGGTTGCGCGGCGACTGGCTCGCATCCACCAGCAACACCCGTCCGGTGCTCATCTGCGCCAGTTGAGCGGCGAGCGCCATGGCGCTGGTGCTCGTGCCGGTGCCAATGTTGGCGGCTGTCATGAGAAGGATCCGCAGATCCGGGTCGAGCACGGTCGAGGTCAGGTTGGTCTCGCTCGGGCTGGCTATGGTGAGGATATTCGTCGAACCGTCCATTTAACTCGCTCCGTGGCCGCTGAAAACTTTGAAGGGGGTAAGCATCAGGATCTTCAAGTCCAGCCACAGGCTTTGTTCAGCGATGTAGCTGAGGTCCAATTCCACGCGCTGGTCGAAGTCGATATTGCTACGCCCGGAGATCTGCCACAGGCCGGTCATGCCGGGGTAGATGCTCAGGCGCACAAGATGATTGTCCTTGTAGCGATAGGCGTTGAACGAGGTCGGCCGCGGGCCCACCAGGCGCATGTCGCCGGTCACTACGTTGATCAGGTTCGGCAGTTCGTCGAGGCTGCTGCGACGCAGGAACCGGCCGATGGGCGTGATGCGCGGGTCGTTATCGATCTTGAAATCGATGGCATCGGCGCCGTGTTTGTTGAGGTGGCGCAGCGACTCCTTGAGGGCTTCGGCGTCGGCGACCATGGTGCGGAACTTGTACATGCCGAAGACCCTGCCGCGATAACCGGTGCGTTTCTGTATGAACAGCACGGGACCGGGGCTGGAGAACTTGACCAGCAGCGCCAGGCCCAGCAGCAGCGGACAGAACACCAGCAGGATCGCCAGTGCGCCGAGGCAAGCCACTACGCGGTTGGTGCGCGAGACCGTCCAGGGTCGGCCGCCGTCGCGACCGGTCAACCAACCACGGCCCTGACGGTGGATGGCCGCGTCCAGGCGCCTGCGGTGGTCGGGATCGACACGCTTGTCGCGTCCGGGGGCGTTGATCGCAATGATTTGCTCATGTCGGGTCATAGACTCCTCCGCTGAGGTTGGGCCGCAAGCGGCGCGTGGGCAGGCAGTGGGTAATACTCGAGGAACCACTGGATGAAGCGGCCCAGACCGTCGTCCAGTTCTATGCCCGGCTGGAAGCCAGTGGCCCGTGCCAGGTCGCTGGCATCGGCGCAGGTGTTGAGCACATCGCCCGCTTGCAGGGGCCGCAGCTCGACGCGGGCGGTGCGTCCCAGGTGTTTTTCCAGCAGCGCGACATAGGTGCGCAGCGCCACCGGGTGCTGTCCGCCGATGTTGTAGATCCGCCAGGGCGCGCGGCTGGTGGCCGGATCCGGTTGTTCGTGATCCAGCAGGGGCGTGACCTGGGGCGCACGTTCGATCAGGCGGGCGATGCTTTCGACGATGTCGTCGATGTAGGTGAAATCCCGTTGGTGCTCACCGTGGTTGAACAGCTGCAGCACACGGTCTTCGACGATGGCGCGGGCAAACTGGATCGGCGACATGTCCGGCCGGCCCCAAGGGCCGTACACCGTAAAGAACCGCAGGCCAGTGCAGGGAATACCGAACAGGTGGCTGTAGCTGTGGGCCATCAATTCGTTGGCTTTTTTGCTGGCCGCGTACAACGACAGTGGGTGGTCGACGTTGTCCTGCACCGAATAAGGGGTGCGCGAGTTGGCACCGTATACCGAGCTCGAGGAGGCGTAGATCAGGTGCTTGACCGGATACCGGCGGCAGTTTTCCAGGATGTTCAGGAACCCAGTGATGTTGCTGTCGACATAGGCCTGCGGGTTTTCCAGGGAGTAACGCACGCCGGCCTGGGCCGCGAGGTGAATCACCACGTCCGGGCGCCTGGCCTGGAACAGTTCGTCGACGGCCGGCGCGTCGGCCAGGTCGATCCGCGCCAAGGGGAATTCGCCGGCCTGTTCGTGCACCCAGGTCACGCGGTCGTGCTTGAGTTGCGGGTCGTAGTAGCCATTGAAATTGTCCAGTCCGCACACCCGATGACCGTCGCGCAGCAGCCGCAGCACGACATGGGCGCCGATGAAACCGGCTGCGCCGGTGACCAGGATGTTCACGCTTGCAGCCCTGGTGCAGGAGTGCCAGGCACGGTGTGGCGCAGCCCGATACCGCGATACAACAACCCGGCGGCGGCCAGGTGTTCTGGGTTGTACAGGTTGCGGCCATCGATGATCACCCGGGCGCGCAACTTGCTGGCCAACAGGTCGAAATCCACCACGCGAAAGTTCTTCCACTCGGTGCAGATCACCAGGGCGTCGGCGTCTTCGAGGGTGTCATCGCGGGTCGCGCAGAGGTTCAGGTCCTTGCGATAGCCGTAGAGACGACGGCATTCGGACATGGCTTCCGGGTCATAGGCCTGGACCCGGGCGCCTTCGCGCCACAGCGCTTCCATCAGGTAGCGGCTGGGGGCTTCGCGCATGTCATCGGTATTGGGCTTGAACGCCAGGCCCCAGATGGCAATCGATTTGCCAGCCAGGCCATCCGGGAATTGCTTCGCCAGTTTCTCGAAGAGGATGTGCCGCTGGCTGTCGTTGACGTCGGTGACGCTGCGCAGCAGGCGCAGCGGCATGCCGCTTTGTTCGGCGGTGTGCAGCAGGGCCCGCAGGTCCTTGGGAAAGCACGAACCGCCGAAACCGCAGCCGGGGTAGATGAAGTGATAACCGATGCGCGGGTCCGAGCCGATGCCCTTGCGCACCGCCTCGATGTCGGCGCCCAGCCGTTCGGTGAGGTTGGCCAGTTCGTTCATGAAGCTGATGCGGGTGGCGAGCATGGCGTTGGCGGCGTACTTGGTCAGTTCGGCGCTGCGGTTGTCCATGAACATCAGTTTTTCGTGGTTACGGCAGAAGGGCGCGTAGAGCTCCGTCATCTGGTCGCGGGCCACCGGGTCGGCGGTGCCGACGATGATCCGGTCCGGACGCATGCAATCGGCCAGGGCGCTGCCTTCCTTGAGAAATTCGGGATTGGACACCACGCGTACGTTCAGCTGTTTCAGACCCCGCCGGGCCAGCGCCTGACGAGCGCATTCGGTCACCTTGTCGGCGGTGCCCACCGGCACCGTGGACTTGATGATCAGGGTGCGGTCGCTGTCCATGAAATCGGCGATCTGCCGGGTGACGGCCAGCACATGGCTCAGGTCGGCCGAGCCGTCTTCATCGGCGGGGGTGCCGACGGCGATGAAAATCAGCTCGCCGTGATTGACCGCGTCGCTGGCCTGGGAACTGAACGACAGGCGGCCGGCCTTGATGTTGTCTTCGAGCAGATTGGACAGCCCCGGCTCGCTGATGGTCGGTACGGCCTGTTGCAGTTGCCGGATCTTGTTCGGGTCGATGTCGATGCACAAAACGCGGTGTCCGACATCGGCCATTGCGGCCGCCTGGATCAACCCGACATACCCCGTACCAAATACGCTCACGTCCATTTTTGGCGCGCCTCGCAGACCGAATGATGTAACTCGGATGAAACTGTTTAGAGGGGTATAGCGCAGCTTCAGAAAAGCGTGTCAGCAAAATGACAGTTGTCAGTGTTGGCAATTCATGTGAAATCGGGCCTTTTGATATCAAGTCATTGACTGGTCTAGCAAAGTGGCTGTTTTACTGGGGATAGTTGGCATTTAACAAAGCGATAAACGGTCGTTATCCATAGGTTTTTACATTTTGTGACGGGTTTTCGTGTCGTTTTTGGGGTAACTTTTTTTTGACGCTCAGCTGATGGAGGCATTTCTTGCGCTTTGAAAATCGGCTGCTAACGTGCAGGAACGAAGCACTTTCGATATTGCGATCCGGTCGAGGAAAACATGGCCCGCTACCTCAAGGAGTTGCTGCTGTTTTCGTACCTGTTCAAGGGGTACGCCTATTACCTCGACCGTCTCGACGCGTTGGGCCTGGGCTTGGCAACCTTGTTGTTCGGCGCCATGTTCGTGCTGTTGGTGGTGGCGCTGTGGATGAGCGCTTACATACGCCAGACGTTGGTGAGGCATGTGTTTGCCTTGGCGCTGTTTGTTTCAGCGGTGTTTTTCGAGGTGTACACCCAGGTCACGGACAGTTACCTGACCTACAGCCAGTTCGTCTCGCTGGTGTACTCGGGTGGGTTCATCCAGGAGGCGGCCTACCAGTATCGTGAGGTGATCATCAATGCGGTGATTGGCGGCTTGTTGCTGTTGTTCGGCATCGCCCTCAAGCCTCGGCGGGCGCTGCGAGTACCCGGTTATCTGCCGGTGCTCGCACCCGTGCTGGGCGTGGTGTTGCTCAGTGGCGTGCTGTTCGTGCGGGCGGGCGAGGGCGCGCGCGGCCTGCCGGTGATGTATACGCCGCTGGCCTATTTGAATCTCTTTGCCTATGAGTCCTTGCACAACACCATTGGCCCCCGGGAGCCGGTCACCCTGACGCGGCGATCGTCTTTGATCGAGCAGGACATCGTGCTGATCATCGATGAAAGCGTTGGTGGCAACTACCTGGATATCAACACGCCGTTTGGCGTGCACAGCGGCTTGAAGACCCCGCCCGAGGGCGTGGACATTTTCAATTTCGGCTACGCGGCATCCATCGCCAATTGCAGCGCCGACACCAATGTCACCTTGCGTTACGGTGGTACACGCGCCGACTACGTGCGCATCAACAGCACCCGGCCGTCGATCTGGCAGTACGCCAAGCAGGCCGGCTTGCGCACCGTCTACATCGACGCTCAACGCACCGGCGGCAACCTGCAGAACCTGATGACCAAACTGGAAAAACAGGACATCGATGAGTTCGTCCAATTCGACCAAACCAGCGTGCGCGACCGCGACATGGCGGCGGCGGCGAAGTTGATCGAACTGCTGGGCGACAATCAGGCCGAACTGGTGGTGATCAACAAGGTGGGGGCGCATTTTCCGGTACACGACAAATACCCCGACGACTTCATGAACTACCGGCCGGCCTTGCCGCGGGGGCAGTTCCAGGAAGTGTCCGATACCGGCAGCCGCGACGGCTTCAATGGGCAGAAAGATGATTGGCTGTTGTACCGCAACGCCTACCAGAACACCTTGCTGTGGAATGTCGGCGAGTTCTTCAAGCGAATCTTTCAGCAGGCCGATTTGAGCCATGCTGTGTTGATCTACACCTCCGACCATGGACAGGACCTGCACGAGCGTGGCAACCCTGGGCTCAACACCCATTGCGGCGGTGAACCGGTGGCCGAGGAAGGGTTGGTTCCGTTGGTGGTGATCCAGGGCAGCTCATTGCACAGCCTCGATTGGCGCGACGCCTGGGCCCGGAACAAGGATCGCTCCAGCCACTACAACATCTTCCCGACCCTGTTGCAGTTGATGGGGTATGACCCGGTTGGGGTTGAATCGGTCTATGGGAAATCCCTGAGCCAAGCGACCGATGATGATTTCACCTTCAACTATCGCTTCAATGCACGGTTGGGGGCGAAACCGGCTTGGAAACATATTGATCTGGACCATATTGTGACGCCGTCTGTTGGCCAGGTTGAAATGGCGGTGGGGCATTGACTGGAGACCCCCTATGCGCTGGGCTCTTTGTGGGAGCGAGCTTGCTCGCGATGACGCCCGCACATCCAACATCTTCATCGACTGTGACACCGCCTCGCGAGCAAGCTCGCTCCCACATTGGATCTTCAGCGGCCACAAATTTTATGTACACCCAGCCCCCCTGTGGGAGCGAGCTCGCTCGCGATGACGCCGGCACATCCAACATCACTGCAACCTGATAGACCGCCTTCGCGAGCAAGCCCGCTCCCACATTGGATCTTCAGCAGACACAAAATCCATGTGCACCCAGCCCCCCTGTGGGAGCGAGCTCGCTCGCGATGACGCCGGCACATCCAACATCACTGCAACCTGATACACCGCCTTCACGAGCAAGCCCGCTCCCACAGGAGAAACGCGATCACCCAGAGCCAGGTCGGCTATCAGGCCGCCTCGCGGCGGCCCACGGAGCAATGCCTTTGTTCCGGCATGCCGAGCCTAGGCGAGGCACCGAGTGGTGGGGCAAAAGCGTTTTGGTTACTTTTGACTGGGCCGGCTTCCGGGCTCTTCAAAAGTGACCCGCTGTAAGAGCGGAACCGCCAGCAGCCGTTACCGCAGAAACGGATATACACCCCCAACCCGACGAGCGATGAGAAAACCCGTGAGTGGGACCGCCCCTCAACTCCGCTATCCTGAGCCTCACGTTCATCCATCGAGCCTTTTCATGCTTGAAGTCCGCGATGTCTTTAAAAGCTACCCCACGCCCCAAGGCCCGTTGCCGGTGTTGCAGGGTGTCGACCTGACCCTGATGCCCGGCAGCAGCCTGGCGCTGATGGGGGAGTCGGGCAGTGGCAAGAGCACCTTGCTACACCTGGTCGCCGGGCTGGACAAAGTCGATCGCGGCAGCATCCGCAGTGGCGACTATCGGCTCGACGGCATGAGCGAAAGTCAGTTGGCGAACTGGCGACGCACGGAAATCGGCCTGGTGTTCCAGCAGTTCAACCTCATCAGCAGCTTGTCGGTGGAGGACAACCTGGCGTTCCAGGCGCGCCTGTGCGGCCGCTATGACGCGGCCTGGCAAGCCCATCTGGTACAGCGGCTCGGGCTTGCAGCGCTGTTGCGGCGTTATCCCGAGCAGCTTTCCGGCGGCCAGCAGCAACGGGTGGCGCTGGGGCGGGCGCTGGCCTCGCGACCGCCCTTGTTGCTGGCCGACGAACCCACCGGCAGCCTTGACGAAGCCACCAGCGACGAAGTGCTGCAACTGTTGCTGGAACTGCTGGAGGGCAGCCACACCAGCCTGCTGATGGTGACCCACAGTCCACGGGTGGCGGCGCGCCTGGCCCAGTGCGTGGAGTTGCACGGCGGACGGTTGGCGCAGGTGGCCCAGGGGGTGATGATCTTTCGCCAAGCCCTCAAGGCCTTGCTCAGTCATTGGCGCCAACACCCGGTGCAGTTTTTCAGCGTGCTGACCGGCCTTTGGCTCGCCACCAGCCTGCTCACCGGTGTGCAAGCGCTGAACAGTCAGGCCCGGGACAGCTACGCTCGGGCCAGCCAACTGATCGGCGGCGAACCCCAGGCCAGCCTCAATGCACCCGGTGGCGGCACCTTCCCCCAGCAATGGTTTGTCGATTTGCGGCGCCAGGGCTGGCCGGTGTCGCCAGTGTTGCAAGCTCGGGTGCAGCTCAAGGGGCACGAGGATCAGCGCCTGCAACTGATGGGCATCGACCCGATATCGTTGCCGCCCGGTGCGGCACTGGCGGGGCAGGCGCGGGAGATGAGCGAGGTGGTGGAATTCTTTACCGACCCCGGTCGCACCTGGATCGCCCCGCAGACCTTGCAGGCCTTGGGGCTGGGGGAGGGCGACCGGCCTCGTACAGTCGATGGGCGAGCCCTGCCGCCGCTGCACGTCCAGGTGGACATGGCGCCCGGCGTGCTGTTGATGGACATCGGTTTTGCCCAAGCGGTACTCGGCTTGCCGGAACAGCTGTCGCGGCTGTTATTGCCCGCCACCTTCAACGCCGCGTTGCCGGAGGCCTTCAGCGATCGGCTGCAATTCAAGCGTGCCGATGAAGAAAACAACCTGTCGCGCCTGACCGAAAGTTTTCACCTGAACCTCGACGCCCTGGGGTTTTTATCGTTCGTGGTGGGGTTGTTCATCGTTCACGCGGCCATCGGCCTGGCCCTCGAACAGCGCCGCAGCCTACTGCGAACCCTGCGGGCCTGTGGCGTCAGTGCGCGGGTGCTGGTCACCAGTCTGGCCATCGAATTGGGCGCGCTGGCCTTGCTGGGGGGGATCGCCGGGGTGCTCAGCGGCTATTGGCTGGCGAGCCTGTTGTTGCCCGATGTCGCGGCGAGCCTGCGGGGTTTGTACGGTGCCGAAGTGGCCGGGCACTTGAACCTCAGCCCGGGGTGGTGGCTCAGCGGTGTCGGCCTGAGCCTGCTCGGCGCGCTGCTGGCCGGCGCCGACAGCCTGTTGCGGGCGGCGCGCCTGCCCTTGCTGGCGCTGGCCAATCCCCAGGCCTGGCATCAGGCCCATGGGCGCTGGCTGCGTCGCCAGGGTTGGGTGGCGACAGGGGCGGCATTGATTGCCACCTCGGCGTTGATCTGGGGTGACAGCCTGGCCAGCGGTTTTGTCCTGATGACCGCCTTGTTGCTAGGTGCGGCGCTGGCCTTGCCGGTATTGCTCAACAGTGCGCTGAAGCAACTGCTGCGCCGCAATCGCTCGGTGCTCGGGCAATGGTTTCTCGCCGATTGCCGCCAGCAATTGCCGACGCTGAGCCTGGCGCTGATGGCTTTGCTGTTGGCATTGGCGGCGAACATCGGCGCCGGCAGCATGACCGCCGGTTTCCGCCAGACGTTCAGCAACTGGCTCGAACAACGGCTGAGCGCCGAGTTGTACATCAACCCGCAAACCCCGGCGCAGGCGGAACAACTGCACACCTGGCTCAAGCAGCAACCGGCGATCACGGCCGTCGTGCCCCTCTGGCAAGTCTCGATCCCGTTGCAGGGCTGGCCGACGGACATCCATGGCATCATCGATCACCCTCACTATCGCCAGCATTGGCCGCTGCTGGAATCGTCCGGCGACAAGCCGTGGGAGCAACTGGCCGGCGCCGACACCCTCATGCTCAGCGAACAACTGGCCCGGCGCCTCAAGGTGAGGATCGGCGATCAGTTGACCCTGCCGACACCACAGGGCCCCTGGGCACTGCGCATCATCGGTATCTACGCTGACTACGGCAATCCCAAGGGCCATGTGCTGGTCAACGCCGATCACTTGCTGGCGCACTGGCCGCAGCTGACGCCGAACCGGTTCAACCTGCGCATCGAACCGCCCGCGATCCCGGCGCTGCTGACTGCGTTGCAAGGCCGGTTCAACCTGGATGACAGCCGCATCGTCGACCAGGCCCGGCTCAAGGGCTGGTCGACCCAGGTGTTCGAACGCACCTTCGCCGCCACCGCGGCCCTTAACAGCTTGACCCTGGCGGTGGCCGGGGTGGCGTTGTTCATCAGCCTGCTGACCCAGAGCCAGAGTCGCCTCGGCCAGTTGGCGCCGCTGTGGGCGCTGGGGGTGACGCGCCGACAATTGATGTTGCTCAACCTCGGCCAAACCTGGTTGCTGGCGCTGCTGACCTTGGTCCTGGCCTTGCCGCTGGGCATTGCCCTGGCCTGGTGTCTGGACGCGGTGATCAATGTGCAGGCCTTCGGCTGGCGGCTGCCGTTGCGGGTGTTCCCGTTGCAATTGGTGCAGTTGCTGGCCCTGGCGATGCTCGCCACGCTGCTGGCATCGGCCTGGCCGCTGTATGCGTTGTACCGCACGCAGCCGGCGGATTTGCTGAGGACCTTTGCCCATGAAGATTAAAATCGGCGTGTTGCTGCTGGCCTTGCTCAGCGGTTGTGATGACTCGGCGCCGACGCAAAAGGGCTTTGCTGGTCTCGGCGACCAGGCTGTCGCGTTCACGCCGGTGGTGCCTGGGCGGGTGTTCAGTTTCCCGGCCGACCATGGCCTTCATGACGGTTTCCGCATCGAGTGGTGGTACGTCACCGCCAATCTCAAGGACGCCCAGGGCCGGGAATTCGGCGTGCAATGGACGCTGTTTCGCAGCGCTTTGAACGCCGCGCCCCAAGCCAGCGGGTGGCGCAACCAGACAATCTGGCTCGGCCACGCGGCGGTCACTTCCGCCACCGCGCACCATGCCGCCGAGCGTTATGCCCGGGGCGGGGTGGGGCAGGCTGGGGTGCGGGCGGAGCCCTTCGATGCCTGGATCGACGACTGGCAGTTTACCAGTCAGGCTGCTGCGGCCGAGCCGTTGGCGGACATGCAATTGAAGGCTCGCGACCGACGCTTCAGCTATGCCTTGCGGCTGACGTCGAGCCGCCCGTTGGTGTTGCAGGGCGATCAAGGTTTCAGCCAGAAGTCCGAACAGGGGCAGGCGTCGTACTACTACAGTCAGCCGTTTTTCCAGGCCAGCGGTGAATTGGAAATCGACGGTCAACGCTACATGGTCAGCGGCCCGGCCTGGCTCGACCGCGAATGGAGCAGCCAGCCCCTGACCGCCAACCAGACCGGCTGGGACTGGTTCTCCCTGCACCTGGACAACGGCGAGCACGTGATGCTCTATCGCATGCGCCACAAGGACGGCGCGCCTTACCTGACGGGCACCTGGATCGACGCCCAGGGCCAGGCGCAAACCCTGCAGGCCGGGGAGATCAGCCTCGTGCCGTTGGACTCCGCCAAGGTCGCCGGGCGCTCGATGCCGGTGCGTTGGGCCATCAAGATCCTCGGCAAGCAACTCGACATCACCACCCAGGCACTCAATCCCAAGGCCTGGATGGACCTGCGCATTCCCTATTGGGAGGGCCCGGTACGCCTCAGTGGTAACCAGGGCGGCACGGGTTACCTGGAAATGACCGGCTACTGAGAATCGCCGGAACTCCCCGCGAATGTCGACCCTCATAACTGATGAATGCCTAGCAGGAGCCCGCCATGAGCGATGACCTCAAACTTGCATCGTTGGCCGACTGGCAGCAGTTGTTCGACGACAAGGCCTATTGGCAGCAGTCCCCCGATGCCCACTTCACCGAGCTGATGCAAGTGGCCAATGACCTGTTCGGCCGGGGCGCCATCGATCTGGCGCGTTGGCAGGATTTGAAGAACCAGGCCGAGCAACTGCACCAGCGCTCTCCGGATGCCAATGTCGCTGAAGAAGTCGCCGACCCCGATGCCTGAATCCCGAAAGACCCAAGGAGTTCGTCATGAAGCACAGCCCCGATCAACCGTCGCAGAACCCGGACGAGCCCGCGTTGCCTGGTGAAGTGGAGCGCGATAACGATGCCTTGCGGCCCAATGATCCGGCCAAGCGCAAACAGCAACAGGGTGACCCTGAAGCGGGGGACACCGATGCGCAAAAAACCGGACGGCGTGGCTGAAGTGCGTCACGTCGGCTGGTATCAAAAAGAGTTTTTAATGACTGTTTAATGTTTTTACGTGGATAACTTTTTTGTATTGTCCATGTTTTGTATAAGTGTTTGTACAGCGAGCGTATGAGTTGTCATCCAAATACTGTGGCGAGGGAACTTGCTCCCGCGGGGATGCGAAGCAGCCCCCAAAAGCGGCCGCTGCGCGCCCGAGCGGGAGCAGGCTCCCTCGCCACGGGTCAGGGCCAGTCCTCAAATGTAACTGTATGAACGCGTGAGTCATGATCAGTCGTGGGCAGTTACAATAAACATAAACAATTATTTAAACAGTCTCGCGGACATATTCTGAAAGTTCCATTATTATTGTCCCCGTTCGCCCAGTGTCAGGCTCTTTACCAGTGCATGGATTGCCGAGGCCGTCGCACTGGGCGAACACCGTCCTGAATCAATAACTGTCAATTATTTGAAGGCACATTGACCAACAGCGTTGGCCGATGCGTGAGCGGCTGCTCTCCAGTGTCAGTCGACGACGGGTGAACGCCAGTCATCGGAGCCCGAGGTGCCGCTGACTTCGTGGGTCCAAGTGATTTTGCGATACGTGAAATGCACGTCTTCCAGATGGGTGAAGTGAGCGTTCGCGGGGTCTTGGCAATTGAACATGTAATCCTGGATTTCTACGATGATCGCGTCGAACAACGTGGTCGTGAAGTAGTGTTCCTGAGCGCCTAGCTTCGAAGTGCGGAACCATTGGATTGAAACCTCTTCCATGAGCTCACCGCTGGTCAGGGCCGCCAGCAACAAGGGTGAGGCTTTGTCGAACACCTTAGTGATAACCAAGGGTTTGTGTAGGCGCTGGCCGGTTGGCTGGCCGGATTGGGGGTCGCGCGGGATGATTATCTGGTGCTGGAAGCCCTGTACCAGGATTTGGTCTTCGTGACCTTCCTGATAGGTATTGCCCACCGAGTCTGCGGTAAACGCGCCAGCGGTAATCAGACCTTGTTTGGTGCCGACGATGGCCATGTATGCGGGGGTAGCCAAGGGGTGCTCTCCTTCCTGGATAACTAAGGGCCTGGGACGGAAATCGCCCCGAGGTGGCCTGGTGGTTATCAAGTGTTATGCCATTTTCAAAAAAACTTTATATATCAATAAGTTGATTTAAAAGTGGGCGGCTATTTCCTCCAGAAGGACAACAAAACGCACAAACCCTTGCCCAGCCCATTGCAGATATTCGCGACCTACCCGGACACCGCTTTACCCGAGCAGAATCACCGAGAAAGGCGCGCCGCGCTGCGCGCCTGTCAGGCAACTTCTTGCCGTCTTATCCTTCAGCTCGTTCCTACACGCCCAACGCAGTCCTGCACTCATCGATGGAACGCTGTTGCGTCTGGGCATACAGTCCCAGCTCATCAATGGTCGCTCGCCCCAGCGCCGTTTCGAAGGCCTGGCGGTTGGATTGACCGGCGTAATGGCTCTGGGCGGCATCGCCGAGGTTCGATTGGAAGATGCCGGCGGCGCTGACCGGTAGGAAGTCCTCGTACACCAAAGGCTCGGCACGTAGGTATTGCTGTTCGAGCAAGTGTTCCAGGGACGCTGCTTGCCCGAGGGTGCCCTTGGCGGCGAGGCCCTTGGGCGTCGGGAAATAACGGAAATACGCCAATGCCTGTTGGCGCAGCTCATCGTGGTTATCCGGGAATGCGACAAAGTGTTCGGCCATCAGCGCGTTGTAGCGTTCAGCGTTGGCTTCGTTGGGAAACGCCCCCAGCGCATCGCGTGCGGCGTTCAACAATTGGTCGTAGAGCGCGCGGCCCTTGGGCGTGAGCGCGGCGCCGCGTTGTTCGATTTCGCCGAAGCGGGCGCTGTGGCTGCCTTGGGGCTGGGTTTGGGGCTGCTCAGTGAAGGCGACGGGCTCGTCCAGTGCCTTGAAACTGGTCTGGCGCAGCAGGATCGGGCAGCGGCGACGGGGTGGACCTTCAATCACGGCCTTGGGGGTGATGCCATGCTCGGGCATCCGCGCCTGGACGATGTCGATGTCCAGAGTGCGCGGCGTCAGGTGATTGATGTGCGGGCCCTTGAACGCCACCACGTCGGCGATCAGGCGATGCTGGGCGCTCAGTTGCCGGTACTGTTCGGCGGTGACGGTGGCGCTGTGGTGCCAGCGAAAGGTTTCCAGGGCCTGTAGGACGAAGTCCTCGGCCTGGGCTTGCGTCAGGCCACCCTGGCGCTCGGCCAGGTCAATGAGCTCCAGGGCGCCGGGGGTGAAGATCTGCCGTTTGGCCAACACCGACTCGGCAAAGGCCCGCAGCTCGGCATGCTCGATCAGTTCCAGGCGCAGCAGCGAGGTAAACACCCGGAACGGGCTGACCTGCAACGCGCTTTCATGCACGGCGCGAAACGCTGTGGAATGCACCGGCACCCCAGCCGGCGTGAGGTCGTAATAGCCCACCGGCTGCATGCCCATGACCGCGAACAGCCGCCCCAGGGTCGCCAGCTCGGCGGCGGTGCCGACGCGGATCGCGCCGTGGCGTTCCAGGTCCAGGCGCTCGAGTTCGCCGGTGCTGCGCAGGTGGGCGGCCAGTGGCGGCTGTTCGGCCAGCACCTGGGCGTTGGTGTGTTCCACCAACTTCATCAGCGCGCCATACAGCGGCACCTCGTCGCGGTACATGTCGGACATCGCTCTGGAGAAGCGTTGGCGGATCAGGTCGGGGCTGACGAAGTTCATCGTGAGAATTCCTGGCGGGGGCTGTGGGAAAGTTGAACGAAAGATCGCAGCCTTCGCCGGTCCCGGCAAACGAAGAATCTTCAGGACTTCATTCTGCCAGGGACTGATCCACCAGCTCGATCCAGTGCCGCACGGGCGTGCGACCGGCGCCGTCGAGGTGGTTCTGGCAGCCGACGTTGGCCGTGACGATCATCTCCGGCTGGCCACTTTCCAGGGCATTGAGGCGGTTGTCGCGCAACTGCCGCGCCAAGGCCGGCTGGGTCAGCGAATAGGTGCCGGCCGAACCGCAACACAAATGGTCGTCGGGCACCGCAGTGAGGTTGAAACCCAGCAGCGTCAGCAGCGCTTCGATGCTGCCGCCGAGTTTCTGCGCGTGCTGCAAGGTGCACGGGCAATGGACGGCGATGCGCTGGTTCCTGGCCGCGCAAATCTGTTCCAGCGGTTCCTTGCCGAGCACTTGCACCAGGTCCAGCGCCCGTTCGCTGACCTGTCTGGCCTTGGCGGCATAGGCGGGGTCATGTTCCAGGAGGTGCCCGTAGTCCTTGATGAAGGCGCCGCAACCGCTGGCCGTCTGGACGATGGCTTCGGCGCCGTTTTCCAGGTGCGGCCACCAGGCGTCGATGTTCTGTCGGGCGCGGTCCAGCCCGGT
The DNA here is from genome assembly GCF_054671965.1 of Pseudomonas sp. H3_A02. Taxonomy (NCBI): domain Bacteria; kingdom Pseudomonadati; phylum Pseudomonadota; class Gammaproteobacteria; order Pseudomonadales; family Pseudomonadaceae; genus Pseudomonas; species Pseudomonas sp. H3_A02. Next base: position 5,435,962 of record NZ_CP162807.1, on the reverse strand, counting down.
GGCCTGGGCGTCGAGGTGATAATCCAGTGCGCCGCAGCAGCCGGCCTGCCCACAGGGGATCACGCTGATGCCGAGTCGATCCAGCACCCGCGCGGCCGAGGCATTGGTGTTGGGCGACAGGCCTGGTTGCACGCAGCCTTCGAGCATCAACACCCTACGCCCATGCCGCAGCGGTGGGCGCTCGGTGTGGGACGGGGCGGGGTGGGGCAACTTGGCGCTCAGGTTCGGCGGCAGCAACGGACGGAAGACCGCGCCAAGGCGCAGCAAGGCCTTGAACCGTTCAGGGCTGGCGGCCAGGCTGCGCAACCCCAGGCGTAATGCACGTTGGCCGGCGGGGCGCGGCACGGCGCGATCGACCACCGCCCGGCCGATGTCCAGCAGGTTGTGGTAATCCACGCCGGACGGGCAGGTGGTCTCGCAGTTGCGACACGACAGGCAGCGATCCAGGTGCAACTGGGTGCTGGCTGTCGCCGGCTGGCCTTCGAGCACCTGCTTGATCAGGTAGATGCGGCCTCTCGGGCCGTCCAGTTCATCGCCGAGCAATTGGTAGGTGGGGCAGGTGGCATTGCAGAAACCGCAATGCACGCAACTGCGCAGGATCCGTTCGGCTTCTTCGGCGCGGGGCAGATTTTTGCTTTCCTCACTGAACCGAGTCTGCATGCTAGATCTCCGGGTACATCCGGCCAGGGTTGAACAGCCCGAGCGGGTCGAGCTGGGCCTTCAACTGCCGGTGATAGCGCAGCAGCGCCGGTACCAGCGGCTGGAACGGTGTATCGCTGGCACCCTGACGATAGCAGGTGGCATGACCGCCCACTTCATGGGCCAGGGCTTGCACTGTGTCGGCATCGGTTTTCAGCCAGCGTTGCGCGCCGCCCCAGTCGATCAACTGCGCGCCGGGCAGGGCGAGTGGTCCGGTATGGTTGGGCAACGACAGGCGCCACAGCGGCAAGCCTTCGTCGAAGAAGGCCAGCCGATGTTCATTCAGTGCGGTCCAGTATTGATCGTCGATCACCTCGCCACCAAAACGCTGATGAGCGGCGCTGACCGAGCCTTCGCCCCCTTCCAGGCGCAGGTGCAGGCAGTCGCCGTCATGGCTGGCGGCGCTGATGGGCAGGGGCTGGCGGCCCCATTCGGCGAGTTTTTCCAAGGCTTCGCTGCTGTCCAGTTCCAGGCGGATGCTCAGGCTGTGACGGGGCTTGGGCAGGACCTTCAAGGACACTTCGGTGATCACCCCCAGGCAACCGAAACTGCCGGCCAGCAAGCGCGAGAGATCATAGCCGGCGACATTTTTCATCACCTCGCCGCCGAAGCGTAGCAAGGTGCCGTGGCCACTGATCAGGCGCGTGCCCAGGACAAAGTCGCGCACCGAACCGGCCCACGGGCGACGCGGTCCCGACAGCCCGGAGGCGACCATGCCGCCGACCGTGGCGTTGTCGCCGAACGCCGGTGGTTCGCAGGGCAGCCTTTGCCCGGCGGCCTCCAGGGCGGCGAGCAGTTCCCGCAGCGGGGTGCCGGCCCGGGCCGTGATGACCAGCTCGGTGGGGTCGTAATGGACGATGCCACGGTGCACGCGGGTGTCCAGCACTTCGCCGGCCACTTCCCGCCCCAGGAAGGCTTTGCTGTTCGAACCCTGGATGCGCAGCGGCGTGGTGTTGGCCCGTGCGCGATTGACCTGATCGAGCAACAGGTCGCTGGCGTCCTGGTCGGCTTCGCCACTCATCAGAAACGCTCCAGTTCGGGAAACGGCAACTGCCCGCCATGGATGTGCATGGCACCGAACTCGGCGCAGCGGTGCAGGGTAGGAATATTCTTGCCGGGGTTGAGCAGGCCTTGGGGATCGAACGCCGCTTTTACCGCGTGGAACAGGTTCAGTTCGTCGCTGTTGAACTGTGTGCACATCTGATTGATTTTTTCCCGGCCAACCCCGTGCTCGCCGGTGATGCTGCCGCCCACCTGGACACACAATTCGAGGATTTTCCCGCCCAGGGTTTCGGCGCGCTCCAGTTCGCCAGGCTGGTTGGCATCGAACAGGATCAGTGGGTGCATGTTGCCGTCGCCGGCGTGAAACACATTGGCGACCCGCAGGCCATGTTCGGCGCCAAGGCTGGCAATGCGCTGCAGCACCTCGGACAGGGCGCGACGGGGGATGGTGCCGTCCATGCAGTAATAATCCGGCGCCAGGCGGCCAACCGCCGGGAAGGCGTTCTTGCGCCCGGCCCAGAACCGCAGCCGCTCGGCCTCGTCCCGCGCCTGGCGCACCTCGGTGGCCCCGGCCTGCTCCAAGACCTGGCGGACCCGGTCGCAGTCGTCATGGACATCGGCCTCGACCCCGTCCAACTCGCACAGCAGGATCGCTTCGGCGTCCACCGGATAGCCGGCGTGGATGAAGTCCTCGGCGGCGCGGATCGCCAGGTTGTCCATCATTTCCAGGCCACCGGGAATGATGCCGGCGGCAATGATGTCGGCCACCGCCCGCCCGGCCTTGTCCACCGAGTCGAAACTGGCCAGCAGCACCTTGGCGACCTGGGGCCGGGGCAACAGCTTGACCGTCACTTCGGTGATGACCCCGAGCAGGCCTTCGGAACCGGTGAACAGCGCCAGCAGGTCCAGGCCCGGCGAATCCAGGGCTTCGCTGCCCAGGGTCAGGCGTTCGCCTTCGACGGTGAGGATTTCCAGCTTCAACAGGTTGTGCACCGTCAGGCCGTACTTGAGGCAGTGCACGCCGCCGGCATTCTCCGCGACATTGCCACCAATGGAACAAGCGATCTGCGACGACGGGTCCGGCGCGTAATACAGCCCGAACGGCGCCGCTGCCTGGGAGATCGCCAGGTTGCGCACGCCCGGCTGAAGCCTTGCGGTGCGGGCGTCGGGGTCGATGTGCAGGATCTGGTTGAACCGCGCCATCACCAGCAACACGCCGCTGGCCAGGGGCAGGGCGCCGCCGGACAGACCGGTCCCGGCGCCTCTGGCGACCACCGGGACGTGCTGTTCATGGCAGAGTTTGAGCAGCGCTTGCACCTGCTCGACCCGTTTGGGCAAGACCACCAGCAGGGGCGTGGTGCGATAGGCCGACAAGCCATCGCATTCGTAGGGCTTGAGGTCTTCCTCGCGGTGCAGGATGTCCAGGTCTGGCACCTGTGCCTGCAGGGCTTGCAGCAGAGCCTGTTTCTCCACCTTCGGCAAGGGGCCGTCGAGGTGTTCGTCGTAGAGGATGTTCATGGAGTCGATACCCCTCAGTCGCCACGAATTCTTTGGGAGCGAGCTTGCTCGCGATGGCGGTGGGTCAGCTTGCATCAGTGTTGAATGTGTCGCCGCTATCGCGAGCAAGCTCGCTCCTACACTGGGTTCATGTTGTTTTATACATCGCGCTCACTGCCCCAACCCCTTGAGAAACTCCCGGTACAGCGCCGCGGTTTTCCCCGGTCGTTCAACCATGGGCATGTGGCCGATACCGTCCCAGATTTCCACCCGCAAGTCGGCGATGCCCTTGCTCCACACCGGCACGCTGCTGACGTCGATCAGCCTGTCCTTGCGGCCCCAGAGTAGCAGCGACGGCGCGCGGATGTCGGCCAGGCGCGGCTCCATCGGCGGGCTGGCGCGAAAGTCGACGAAGATCTCCGCCAGTTCATCGCGGCGCCGTTCGTAACGTTCGGCCATTGCCGCCAGCACCACGCTGGGCACCCAGGGCGGGGAGGCCATGGTCATTGCATAGAACGGCGCGAAATCAGCCCGCGAGTCGACGAGGAACGGGTTATGCCCGGCAGCCAGGTGGCGTTCCATATCGCTGGCCTGGGGGGCGGTGACACCGGCCGGGTCGATCAGCGCCAGGGTCAGTACGCGCTCGGGCGACGTGGCCGCCAGCCACGCAGCGAGGTAACCGCCCATGGAATTGCCGATCACATGGACCTTGTCCAGGCCACAGGCGTCGAGCAGCTCGATCACCCGCCGGGCCTGGGTCGGGATGTCATAGCCGCCGCCAGCCTTGAAGCCGGTTTCGCCATGGCCGGCCAGGTCGGGCACCACCACCCGGTAGTCGCTGACAAAGTGCCGGGCAAAGCGTAGCCAGAGATTCTTGTCAGCGCTGTAGCCATGCAGCATCAGGATGCTGCCGGACGCTTCATAGGGCCCGCCTTGCCAGGTTGACACGGTCATCTCGCTGATGGGGACGGTGATCTTGTGCAACCTGTAGAGACGTGCCTCCAGCGCCATGCCCATGTCGTACAGCACATGGCCGATGCCGGGATACGTCAACCAGCTCCAGGCGATAAACACAGCAAGGACTACCCACAACACCAGCATGTTTTGCCCTCCATGGGTCAGGACAGAATGTGATCGGCCAGTCTGAGTCGACGGGTCAGACAGTGTTAAGTGAAGCTGAAACCCGAGCACATCGCGATGACATGGCCGTTTTTGCTTTGATACCAACTATGACAGCCGCCGGATGAGTCATGTATAGCCAAAATCTGCGGCAGGGCGCTGCATTTGAAGGAGAATAAATACCCCTGCATTCAGTAGTGGCTATTTGATTCCGCCCTGATAGACTCCAGGTAACCCCCCGTTCCAGTGACTTGGAAAACCCGCGGTGCAGAGGCTTCTATGCAAAAAACGGGAAAAAAGGGACGGACGTTGGCCAGGAGGCTCTATATATCGCGCTTTCTGGGCCTGACGCTGGGGTTGCTGTTGGTGAGTGCTGCCGTCTTTCCCCTTGAACCGGCACCGTGGGTCTGGGGTTTCATGCTGTTCAACGGCCTGCTCTGGCCACACGTGGCCTACTGGTGGGGCCGACATTGCTCGAGGCCGTACCGCACAGAACACCTCAATTTATTGATCGATGCGGCGCTCGGCGGCTTCTGGGTCGCGGCGATGCAGTTCAACCCATTGCCCACGGCCGTTACGCTGGCGATGATGGCGATGAATAACGTTGCCATCGGCGGCCTGCGTTTCCTGCTGATCGGGGCGCTGGCCCAAGTGGCCGGTATTGTCGTGGGTGTGCTGATCTTCCCGCTGACCAGCGTGCCCATGACCAGCCCGGCGCAGATCTACGCCTGTCTGCCGCTGCTGTGCCTGTATCCGATGGCGCTGGGTTGGTTCTGCTATCGCCAGGCCTACATCCTGGGCCGGCAAAAGCGCGAGTTACTGGCCCTGAGCCGTACCGACAGCTTGACCGGGTTGCTTAACCATGGCGCCTGGAAAGATCGCCTCAACGAGGAGTTCCAGCGCTGCCTGCGTCACCCAAATGACGGGCCAGGGCGCGGCGTACTTGCGCTGATCGACATCGATCATTTCAAAGCCATCAATGACACCTATGGCCATGTGGCTGGCGACATCGTGCTGCGCCAGCTTGGCAAGATCCTCAATCAGAACCTGCGGGCTGCCGACGTGGTCGGGCGTTATGGCGGCGATGAGTTCTGTGTGATTCTGCCGGACCTGACGCTGGCCAATGCCGTACGGGCCATGGATGGTTTGCGTGAGCGCTTCGCGATGCTCGGCTACGAACAGAACCCGACGTTGAAGGCGAGCCTGAGTATTGGCCTGGCGGCCTTCAACCCGGCCTATGGCGATGCGACCCATTGGCTCAATGATGCCGACCAGGCGCTTTACGACGCCAAGACCGGCGGGCGCAACCGGGTCACCTGTTACCGGAATCGGCAGGTGTTGGAGGAATCGGTCGTTTCCCTGTGAGATGGCCACCTGCTGTCTAGAGCCTTGTTCGATTGTCGGGTAGGGTGCCCAGGGCACTCCCTCGATACGGAACAAGGATGAAATCATGACGATGACCGCTGTTCGCTCCCGTCTGGCCGTCAGTCTCGGCCTGAGCCTGGCCCTGTGCGCCTTCACCCCCATAGCTTTGGCGCAACCCCATCAACAAATCCTGACCGATGCGCAGCAGTACAAGGACGAAGCCCTGAAGCTGCTGGAGCGGCTGGTGAATATCGACTCCGGCTCCGGGTATGTGCCGGGGCTGACCCAGGTCGGCGACATTACCATCGACGAACTGAAAAAATTGGGTGCGACCATCGAGCAGGTGCCGAACTCGGACGGTAGCCAGCACATCCTGGCGACTCTCAAGGGCACCGGTAAAGCGAAAATTCTGCTGATGGCCCATATGGACACGGTGTTCAAGGAAGGTTCGGCCGCCGAGCGTCCGTTCCACATCAAGGATGGCCGCGCCTACGGGCCGGGGGTGATGGACGACAAGGGTGGCATCGTCGCCGGGATCTACGCCTTGAAAGTTCTCAAGAACCTCGATTTCAAGAACTACGCGCAAATCACCTTCCTGCTCGACGCCAGTGAAGAAACCGGTTCGGATGTGGCCACCGACCTGATCAAGAAAACCGCCAAGGCCCATGACGTGACCCTCAACCTCGAGCCGGGTCGCCCGGCCGACGGTCTGGTGGTGTGGCGCAAGGGCAGTGCCACGGCGCTGGTGGAGGTCAAGGGCAAGGCATCCCACGCCGGTGTCGCGCCGGAACTGGGGCGCAATGCGGCGATGGAAGCCGCGCACCAGATTCTGCAATTGGGCAAGCTCGGCGATGCGGATAAGAAAACCACCATCAACTTCACGGTGCTCAAGGCTGGCGACCGGACCAACGTCATTCCCGATCAGGCGAGCGCCAAGGCCGATGTGCGGGCGGCGGTGCCGGAAGAGTTCGACCGCATCGAAAAAGACCTGGCCCGGGTGTCCCAGGACAAGCTAATCGCCGACACCGAGGTCACCACCAGCCTCAAGCGCGGTTTGCCGCCGATGCCACAGACGGCGGAATCGGACCGGTTGATGGCCATGGCCCAAGGCATCTATGGCGAGCTGGGGCGCAAGCTCACTGAAGAGGGCAGCGGCGGCGCGGCGGACGCCAGCCTCTCGGCCGGCGTCGGCACGCCTACGCTGGATGGGTTTGGCATTGTCGGCGGCAACATTCATACGCCGCAGGAATATGCCGAAGTCGAGAGCGTGGTGCCACGGATTTATCTGTTGTCGCGGATGATCATGGAGTTGGCGGGGCGGTAACGCGCTATGCCGTTCGTAGCGCTGGCAGGGTATAGGGTGAACGGTTAACCCCTGTGGGAGCGAGCTTGCTCGCGATAGCGGCGTGTCAGTTAACGATGATGTCGACTGATTCACCGCCTTCGCGAGCAAGCTCGCTCCCACAGGGGAGATGTGCTGCAAGACTCGGTGGTTCGCTCCTATACCGATGCTAATACGATAAACACAAGGCTTTTGTGGCGAGGGAGCTTGCTCCCGCTGGACTGCGCAGCAGGCCCAAGTTTTTTGATTCAGCACAAAATGCTTGGGGCCGCTTCGCGACCCAGCGGGAGCAAGCTCCCTCGCCACAGGGGGATGCGCTATGTCGAAGGGCGCGCTTCGACGTTGTCCAGTGCTCGGTTTGCCAGCTGTCCACTCAATTCGATCAATTGGTGGATGCCCAGGGCAATGTGGCGCCTTGAGCCTTCCAGGTCGAAGGCCAGGTCGCTGAGCATGGCGGTGGCCGAGGCGAGGGTTTCGCTGAGGTTGGCGAGCAGGGATTCGGTGTCGAGACCGTTGACGACCGTGAAGAGTTGGCCGGGATCAGCCTCGGGTTTGCTGGGTTTGGGCTTGAGGTAGTGGTCGAGGATGCGGTCGGCGGCTTTGTCGAACGCTTTTGATGATGGATCGGTATCCGGTGGGTTCGGTGTTGGCTTGAACATGGACGAAACTCCTTGGTAATTGGAGCCGCAACCTTTTGCTACCAAACATTAGGTGGCGGCTATACGCAGGTTGGTAGACCGGGTACCAAGGCAAACCCAGCGCGCCACAAGGGCGCCCCGCGCACAGCCGCCATAATGAATATGCCGGAGCTGTGCGCCTTAGTTTTACCCGGGCTACCAAACCCGATCGCTGATTCGTCAGCGACCCGAAAACGATAAAGCCCTGGCCCCAAGGCGCACAAGCCGGCGGATTCTGGCGCAGTTGTAGGCAATGGCGCAAGGTGAGGTCGTTCGGTCTTACATCAGGAGTAATGAGGTAAACATCCAGGCGTTTGTGGTGAGGGAATTTAGCGAAACGTCGCACCGCCCCGCTGTGGGAGCAAGGCTTGCCCGCGATGAAGATGACGCGGTCTCCTGGCGAACCGAGGTGCCTGCATCGCGAGCAAGCATTGCTCCCACCGGGATTTTTGTTGCGCCGCTTGGCGGGTTCAGTAAACCCAAACCTCCACCCGCCGATTCCGAACCCGACCCTCATCCTCGCTGTTGGCCGCCACCGGCATCAAGGCGCCGAACCCACGCACTTCCCGGAGCGCCACACCGTATTTGACCAGCTCCCGCCGCACCGCCATGGCCCGCAGCTTGGACAACAGGTCGGCCCGCGCCGGGTCGTCCTTGGCGTCGCCAAAACCCACCAGCGTTACGCGTCGATCGGTTTTGCCGTGCTGCTTTATATAGTCGAGCACACGGCCCAGGTCCTGGTGGGCCTTGTTGTCCAGGCTGGCGCTGCCTTCTTCGAAGCGGAAATTCACGTTCAAGCGTTGGGCGTGGCGGCTCAGGGCCTGGTAGCCCTCGGGCATCAGTGCATTCGGCGTGACGGCCATGGCCTGGACGGTCTGGGCGATGAACCCGTTGGCCGCGACGATGGCCTGGCCCTTGTCGCTTTGGGCGAACGCCACCAAGGCCTCGGCCCACGGGTTGGTGCCCCAGGGGGGCAAATAGAAGAACAGGCGCCGGGAGAGTGGGTAGTCCTCGGTGGCGATCAGGTGGTTGAGCGGCAGCATGGGTTGGGAAGCGCCGTCGACAATGGCCAGCGCCTTGGCCTGGCGCACGTAGGGCAAACCGATGAAACCGATGCCTTGTGGGTCCTGGCTGACAGCGTCGGACAACTGTTCGCTGGACTCGAAGCGCCGGGCGCTAGGATCCAGGCGTTTGCCCTGTCGGCTGAGCACCAACTCCTTGAAGGTGTCGTAGGTGCCGGACTGTTCATCCCGGGCATACAGATGAATCGGCCCGCCCGTCCCGCCGACGGCCTCCCAGGTTTTCGCCTCGCCACTGAATATCCGCGCCAGTTGCACGGTATCGAGTTGCTGCAGCGGGTTGTGGGGATGAAGGATGATCGCCAAGCCATCGATGGCGATGACCTGCTCGGCGGCAGGACTTTTCAGGTCGCCCAGGGACGACAATTCCTTCAGTTCACTGTCCTTGATCGGCCGGGAAGAGGCGGCCAGGTCGGCGCTGGCCTGCTTGAGGGCGGCGAAACCGGTGCTGGAGCCGTGGGCCGCGATGTCGACTTCCACCCGCCGGCCATCGGCAGTCTGGCCGACGATGCGTTGCTCGTTGTCACGCCCGGTGATTTCACTGCTGACCCTGCGCAGGCCCTGATCCTCCATCAAGCCTCTGACCAGGGCCGGCCCCAGCGCCGCGCCGATGGTATTGGAGCCCTGGAGGCGCAAGGCTGGGCCCTGTTCGGGAATGGGCAACTTGCCGGCCCATGCCACGAACGGCAGCCAGAGGCCCATGAAAACCACAACACACAGCCGCATGCCGGCACCTTCTGAACCCGAGGAAGTGCCGGAAGATTAAGTCAGTCAGGTTACTGAAAGGTGACAGGGGGGCGACGGGGCACCGAAATCCACTGTGGGAGCGAGCTTGCTCGCGATGACGGCGGCACATCCAATATCAATCTTGGCAGTTACACCGCTATCGCGAGCAAGCTCGCTCCCACAGGGGGAGTTGTATATGGCTTGGATCAGCTCAGTTGCAACCAGATCGGCGCATGGTCCGATGGTTTTTCCATGCCCCGTAGCTCATAGTCCACGCCAGCGTCCTTGACCCGTGGCAGCAGGCCGTGGGAAGTGAGGATCAGGTCGATGCGCAGGCCGCGTTTGGGCTCGTCCTCGAAACCGCGGCTGCGGTAGTCGAACCAGCTGAAACGGTCGGTGACGTCCGGGTTCAGGTGGCGGAAGCTGTCCACCAGGCCCCAGTTCTTCAGGCGGGCCATCCATTCGCGCTCTTCCGGCAGGAAGCTGCACTTGCCGGTTTTCAGCCAGCGCTTCATGTTGTCCGGGCCAATGCCGATGTCGCAGTCTTCCGGGGAAATGTTCACGTCGCCCATTACCACCACTGGCTGGTCGTTGCTGAAGCGGCTTTCCAGCAGTTGCTGCAAATCGCTATAGAAACGCTCCTTGGCCGGGAATTTGGTCGGGTGGTCGCGGCTTTCACCCTGGGGGAAGTAACCGTTCATGATGGTCACCGGCACGCCGTTGGCATCGGCGAAGGTGCCCCAGATGAAGCGCCGCTGGGCGTCCTCGTCGTCACTGTCGAAGCCTTTGTACAGGCTCAGCGGCGCCTGGCGGGAGAGCAGGGCGACGCCGTAGTGGCCTTTTTGCCCGTGGTAATGCACGTGATAACCCAGGGCCTGCACCTCGGCCAGGGGGAATTGCTCGTCGTGAACCTTGGTTTCCTGCAGCCCGATCACATCCGGCTGGTGCTTCTCGATCAGCGCCGCCAGCTGATGGGGGCGGGCGCGCAGCCCATTGATGTTGAAGGAGACGATCTTCATGGTCGGCTGTCCTGGCAAAACTGCGATGCTAGCTGACATGTGGGAAGGGAGCCAGCGTGGCAGTAGGACAAATGCGCTGCTAATGTCCTTTGCATGTAGGAACGATCACGACCCTCTCGGGTTCGTACTCAATAAGAGCAGGGCCTCACCGAGCCTCGCCCCAGGAGATCCAACACCATGCCTGAAACTGCAACCGCCATCGCCGACGTCCATATGCTCGACAGTGGTTATTCCCGTGAAGCCCGTTCGTTGCTGTACCAGGCCTATCGCCATGAGCCGACCTTCAGCTACCTGTTCGAATCCGAGCGTCCCGGTTATGAACAGCGGGTGCGGGCTACGGTGCGTGAGCTGGTCAAGCAGCATTTTCTCCAGGACCTGCCGGCCATTGGCCTTCTGGTCAACGACCGCCTGATCGGCATCGCCCTGATCGCCCCGCCACAGCGGCGCTTGGGCATCACCGAAAGTTGGGCCTGGCGCCTGCGCATGGTCTTGAGCACTGGTTTCCGTTGCACTCGGCGCTATCTGGAGTACCACGCGGCGGTGCTGGCCTGCCTGCCGTCGGATGCGGTCCATGTATTGCCGCTGCTGGGGATTCATCCGCAGTTCCAGGGCAAGCATTTCGGCGAGCAGTTGCTCGAGGCGGTCCATAACTGGTGTGCGGTGGACGAGCATTCCCGAGGGGTGGTGCTGGACACTGGCAACCCGCGTTATCTTGAGTTTTATAAACGCCAGGGTTACGAGGAAATCGGTGAGGTTGCGGTAGGACCGATCCGCGAGCATGTGTTCTTCCACGCCAACCCACAGGTTCTGCAAAGCGCAACGGGCTAATCGGTCGAACTTTTGCGAAATGTCCGGCTCTATCAGGCACCTACGCTCGTGATAGCATCCGCGCCATGAACCTCTCAGGAAGAATGACCCGTGGCGCGCTTTTGCTGTCCCTCAGCTGCGCGGCGCTGGCAAACAGTGAATTGGAAGTACGCGTCCAGCCGTCCAACGACGAACTCAAGGCCAACGTAGAAGGTTACATCGGTGGCTTGGGTGATCGTGATGAGGAGGCCTTGCTGCGCTTCAGTCGCGGCGCCGAGGAGCAGGCGCGCAAGGCCGCCCAGGCGCTGGGCTACTACCAGCCGCAGATCGACAGTGAGGTCAAGGGCGGCAAGGACCCACGCCTGGTGCTCACCATCGACCCCGGCGAGCCGGTGCACCTGCGCAACGTCACCGTGCGCATCGATGGCCCGGCGGCGGCGCTCAAGGCCTTTCGCGTACCCAGCAACGCCGCCCTGAAACCCGGCGCAGTGCTCAACCATGGTCGCTATGAAGACGCCAAGCGGGTGATCCAGAACCAGGCCTCGCGCTATGGTTATTTCAGCGGGCGCTTCACCCAGCAGAAACTCCTGGTGGACCCCCAGGCGGGCATCGCCGACATCGAACTGGTCTACGACAGTGGCCCGCGCTATGCCTTGGGCCCGGTGAGCTTCGAGGGCGACACGCCGTTCGACGAAGACCTGCTGCGACGCATGGTGCCGTTCAAGGCGGGTGCGCCCTACGACTCCGAGCTGATTGCCGAACTCAACCAGGCCTTGCAATCGAGCGGCTATTTTGAAGGTGTTCGGGTGGATGCGGCCCCCACCGCAGCCACCAACAATGTCATTCCGGTGGCGGTCAAGCTCGATACGCGCAAGCCGCGCACCATGGGCCTGGGCCTGGGTTTTTCCACCGACGTCGGCCCCCGGGCCAAAGCCAACTGGACGCGCCACTGGGTCAACCCCCAGGGCCACAGCTATGGCTGGGAAGCGGAAGTGTCGGCGCCCCGGCAGAACGTCGGCCTGTGGTACGACGTGCCGCTGGACCCGCCGCTGACCGACAAGATGCGCTATGCCGGCGGCTATCAATATGAAGAACTGGCCGGCACCGACAGCCTCAGCAAACTGCTCACCGTGGGCCCGGAATGGCACAGCAAGTTGCCCAGCGGTTGGCAGCGGGTGGTGTCGCTCAAGTGGCAGCGCGAGGAGTATCGCCTCGGCGACGATGCGGGGCTGAGCACGCTGTTGATGCCGGGCGTGAGCTATTCCTACCTGCGCAGCGACAACCGCATCGACCCGCACAACGGCTACCGTTTGCAGTTCGACACCAAGGTCGCCAAGGAAGGGCTGGGCTCGGACAACAACCTGGTATACGGCACCGCCATGGTCAAGGGCCTGACCACGGTGTTCGACAAACATCGCCTGCTGGCTCGGGCGCAGATCGGCGGCAGCGCCACCAATGGCTACAAATCCATCCCGCCGTCCCTGCGTTTTTTCGCCGGTGGCGACCAGAGTGTGCGGGGTTACGACTACCAGAGCCTGTCGCCGGAAAACGCCGAGGGCGACCGTATCGGCGGACGTTACATGGTCGCCGGCAGCCTTGAGTACCAATATTCCGTCGCGGAAAAATGGCGGGTGGCGACGTTCGTCGACCAGGGCAACTCCTTTAACAGCCTTGAGCTGCCGAGCTTGAAGACCGGCGTAGGTGTCGGCGTGCGCTGGGTGTCGCCGGTGGGGCCGATCCGCCTCGACCTGGCCCATGCGATGGACGATGAAGGCGGCATTCGATTGCACTTTTCCATGGGGCCTGAGTTGTGACGCGTGGTGTGAAGAGGACGCTGTTAGCGCTCGCCGGGGTGCTGGTGGCAGTCGTGCTGGCCTTGAGCGTGGTGCTGGGCACGGCCTTTGGCAGCCGCTGGGCCCTTGGCCTGGTGCCGGGGCTGAACGTGGAGAATTTCCAGGGTCGGCTGGGCGGGCAGTGGAGCGCCGATCACCTGCTGTGGCAGCAAGGCGACAGTCGGGTGGAGGTGGATCGGCTGATATTCGCCTGGTCACCGCTGTGCCTGGCGCGCATGACCCTGTGCATCGAACAGCTCAAGGCCGATCAGGTCGCCTTGCAGTTGCCAGCCTCGGCCGATGAGCCGAGCAGCGGTCCGATCAGCTTGCCGGACCTGGATTTGCCGCTCGCCATCGAACTGGGCGATGTGCAGGTCGGCAGTCTGTCGTTCAACGGCAGCGAGCAGCTCAAGGGCCTGCAATTGGTTGCCCACTGGACTGCTGAGGGTCTGCAGATTGACTCGGTGCAATTGCAGCGCGACGAACTGGGCCTGACGCTGTCCGGCTTGCTCAAGCCCGGCGGCGACTGGCCATTGAATGCCGAAGGCCGGTTGACCTTGCCGGCGCCGGGGGCCACGCCCTGGGCCCTGGACCTGAAAGTTGACGGCAACCTGCTCAAGACCCTCAACCTCAAGGCCGACAGCAGCGGTTACCTGCAAGGCCAGTTGACCGGCGAGCTGCAACCGCTGGCGGACAACCTACCCGCCAAGGTGCGCATCACCGCCGACGGCTTCAAGGCCAGCGCCGATCTGCCGGACACCTTGTTGCTCAATCAGCTGGAACTGACCGGCGAAGGCGATCTGAAGAAGGGTTATCAATTGCTCGGCAAGGCGACATTGCCCGCCGAAAAAGGGCCAGTCGCGTTGCTGCTGCAAGGCACCGTGGACGCCGATGGCGCCCGGATCGCCGGCCTGGATCTGGATGCCGGCAATCAGCAAAGCCTGAAACTCAGCGGTCAAGTGGACTGGCGCGAAGGCCTGAGTGCCGAGGCGAAAGTCGCCTGGTTGGATTTCCCCTGGCATCGCCTGTATCCGCTGATCGACGAGCCGCAGGTGAGGTTGCGCAGCTTCAATGGCGAAGTCTCGTACACCGATGGCAACTACCTGGGCAATTTCCAGGCTGCGCTGGACGGACCCGCCGGGGCCTTTAGCCTGGACAGCCCGTTCAGCGGCGACCTGACGCAAATCCACCTGCCGCAGCTCAAGCTCGCCGCGGGGCAGGGTAAGGCCGAAGGGCATCTGAGCCTGCAATTTGCCGACGGCATCGCCTGGGACACGGCGCTGCAACTGTCGGCCATCAACCCGGCGTACTGGCTCGGTGAACTGCCCGGGACCCTGGCCGGGCCGTTGCGCAGCAAAGGGGCAATGAAGAACGAGCGCCTCGACCTCGACGCAGAGCTGGATCTCAAGGGCCAGCTGCGTGGCCAACCGGCGCTGTTCCAGGCCAAGGCCAGCGGCGCCGGCGAGCAGTGGAACCTCAGCGCGCTGGACATCCGCCTGGGGGACAACCGCATCAACGGCAGCGGCAGCCTGCAACAGAAGCTCACCGGCCAGATCGACATCAAGCTCGCCCGCCTGGCCCAGCTCTGGCCGCAACTGCGCGGCCAAGTGGTCGGCCGGGTCGATGTCGCCGGCACACTCAAGGCGCCCCAAGGCAAGCTCGGCCTGCAAGGCACGCAACTGGCATTTCAGGACAATCGCCTGCAAAGCCTGAACCTGGACGCGACCCTCGACAGTGCCCAGCGCGGCAAGCTCGACCTCAAGGCCAGCGGTATCCGCGCCGGTGAAACTTCGTTGGGCGTGCTGACCGTCAGCGGGCAGGGCGACATCAAACGGCAAACACTCAACCTGGACTTGCAGGGGCCGCAGCTCGACACGACCCTGGCGCTCGACGGCGCCCTCGACCAGGGCAATTGGCGCGGACGCCTGGCCAGCGGCGCGGTGCAGGCCGGCGGTCAAGCCTGGCGCCTGCAAGCCCCGGCGAAACTGGAGCGCCTGGCCGATGGCACGCTCAACGTCGGCGCCCATTGCTGGCGTTCCTTTGATGCCAGCCTGTGCGGTGAAGACCAACGGCTGATGCCGGAGCCGAAGCTGCGCTACCACCTCAAACAATTCCCCATCGAAAGCCTGGCCCAGTGGATGCCCAAGGATTTTGCCTGGCAGGGCCGGCTCAACGCGGACCTGCAACTTGACTTGCCGGCCAGCGGCCCGAATGGCCGGATCCAGGTGGACGCCAGCGGCGGTACTTTGCGGATTCGGGATAAGGAGAGCGATAAGCCGCAATGGCTGGACTTCCCTTATCAGACCCTGACGCTCAACAGTCGTCTGACCCCCAAGCGCATCGATACCGACCTGAATTTCGTCGGCGCCAAGCTCGGCGAACTGATGCTCCAGGCGCAGATCAACCCGCTGCCGGCGAGCAAGCCCTTGAGCGGCTCGTTCCGCCTGACCGGTGTGGACCTGTCCGTGGCCCGGCCGTTCATGCCGATGGTGGAAACCCTTACGGGGCACCTGAACGGCAGCGGGACGTTGTCCGGTGGCTTGCTCGCGCCCCAGGTCAACGGCAACCTGGTGCTCAGCGACGGCGAAGTCTCCGGGCCGGAACTGCCGGTCAGCCTCGAAGCCCTGCAGGTGCGGGCGATGATTGCCGGCGAAACGGTACGGCTCGACGGCAACTGGAAAAGCGGCAAGAGTGGGCGGGGCAGCCTGACGGGAAACATCGGCTGGGGCGAGGCCCTGACCCTGAACCTGGCCCTCAAGGGCTCGCAGTTGCCGGTTACCGTCGAACCGTACGCGGTGCTCGATGTCGCCCCGGACCTGAACATCACGATGCAGGGCGAGCAGCTTTCCATTGCCGGCAAGGTCCTAGTGCCCAAAGGCGAGATCACCGTCCGCGAACTGCCGCCGTCCACCGTCAAGGTGTCGGATGATACGGTGATCGTCGGCCACCAGACCGAGGAGGGCAAGGCGCCGATAGCCATGGCGATGGACATCGACGTGATCGTCGGCCAGGACAAGCTCGCGTTCTCGGGTTTCGGCCTGACGGCCAACGTGCAAGGCCAGGTGCACATCGGCGACAACATGGACACCCGCGGTGAACTGTGGCTCAACGACGGCCGCTATCGGGCCTACGGGCAACGGCTGACGGTGCGCCGGGCACGGCTGCTGTTCGCCGGCCCCATCGACCAGCCCTACCTGGACATCGAAGCGATTCGCCAGACCGACGACGTGATCGCCGGCATCCGCTTGAGCGGCAGCGCCGAGCAACCGACCACGCAGATCTTCTCCGAGCCGGCCATGAGCCAGGAGCAGGCGTTGTCCTACCTGGTACTGGGCCGGCCGCTGAGCACCACGGGCGAGGACAACAACATGCTTGCCCAGGCGGCGCTGGGCCTGGGGCTGATGGGCAGTTCGGGCGTGACCAGCAGCCTGGCCAGTAACCTGGGTATCGATGATTTCCAACTCGACACCCAAGGCAGCGGCAACACCACCAGCGTGGTCGCCAGCGGCAACCTCTCGGAAAAACTCAGCCTGCGCTACGGCGTCGGCGTGTTCGAACCGGCCAACACCATCGCCCTGCGCTACAAGCTCAGCAAGAAGGTCTACCTCGAAGCCGCGAGTGGCGTCGCCAGTTCGCTGGATATCTTCTACAAGCGCGATTTCTAAACCCTTCCCCAATCCCCCTGTGGGAGCGAGCTTGCTCGCGATAGCGGTATGTCAGTTGACGGTCATGTTGGCTGATCCACCGCTATCGCGAGCAAGCTCGCTCCCACATTGGTTTTTCCCACAGGTTTGTCGGCATTTCGTCTGCTGGTTAGTAGCAAGCTAACTATTTGTTTGACATTTGCTGCCTAAGCAGTAATATTTCGACATACATTCACTGCCTAGGCAGCAAACGGTGCTCAGATGAAGCATTTCACCCCAGACGACTTTCACAATTGCCACCTCGGCATGCTGCTCGGCCGCGCCGCGCTGCTCAAGGACCGGATCATCGACACCCACATGGAGCCCGTCGGCATCACCGCCGCGCAGTTCAAGGTGTTGATCATCATGGCCCAGCACGGCATCGACACGCCGGTCGAGCTGTGTCGCTACCTGTCCCTGGACAGCGGCTCGATGACGCGGATGCTCGATCGCCTGGAGCAGAAAGGTTTCCTGGTCCGCCAACGCTCGGCAGAGGACCGGCGCCAGGTGCAATTGGTACTGACCGAAGCCGGCCAGGCCCTCGCCGATCGCCTGCCGTTCATTGGTGCCGACGCCATGAACCAGCTGGCCGGCGCCATCAGCCGCGAGGAGCTGCAAACCCTCGAAGACATCCTCAAGAAAATACTGCTCGCCGCCGGTGATCCCATCACTGTGTTGCGATTGGGGGAGAAATGAAACGTCAAACCTTGCGTGCCCGCTTGAGCCTGGTGCTGTTGGCCATGAGCCTCGCCGGTTGTGCCAGCTACAGCGGCCTGAAGACCGAAGGCGTCAGCCTCGAGGCCAAGAGCCTCCAGGCTGGACAGTCCCTGACCGGGGTCACGCTGTCGCCGGCCGCGTGGCCGAAAAACGACTGGTGGAAAAGCCTCGGTGACCCGCAACTCGACGGCCTGATCCGTGAAGCCCTGCGCGACAGCCCGGACATGCAGGTCGCCAGCGCCCGGGTCCACCAGGCCAGTGCCGCGGCCTATGCCGCCAACGCGGCGCGCCTGCCGACCCTGGATGCCAGTGGCAGCGTCAGCCGTTCGCGCCTGGCCCGTGACCAGGATCCACAAGGGCAGGGCGGGGCGTACAGCACCCTGCGTTCGCTGAGTGTGGACTTCAACTACAACTTCGACCTCTGGGGTGGCCAGCGTGCCGCCTGGGAAGCCGCCCTGGGCCAGGCCCGCGCCGCCGAGATCGATCGCCAGGCCGCGCAACTGACCCTGGCCGCCGACGTAGCCCGGGCCTACAGCGACCTGGGCCAGGCCCACATCATTCATGATCTGGCCGCCGAAGACCTCAAGCGCACCCGGCAGATGCTCGACCTGGGCAAGCGCCGCCTCAGCGCCGGGATCGACAGCGAGTACCAGTTCCAGCAGATCGAAAGCCTGGAAGCCAGCGCCGATGCGACTCTGATCGACGCCGAGAAACGCCTGCAAAGCGCCAAGATCGCCCTGGCGGTATTGCTGGGCAAGGGCCCGGATCGCGGCAATGAAATCGCCCGGCCCAATGTGCTGCAAGCCAGCGCGGTCGCCTTGCCGTCGAACCTGCCGGCCGAGTTGCTGGGTCGCCGTCCGGACTTGGTCGCGGCGCGCTGGCGGGTCGAGGCGGCCAGCAAGAACATCGAAGCCGGCAAGACCAATTTCTACCCCAACCTCAACCTGAGTGCGGCGGCGGGGGTGCAGTCATTGCTCGGCGATGCGATGTTCGGTTCGGCCAGCCGCTTCTTCAACGTGGCGCCGACCGTGTCGCTACCGATCTTCGATGGCGGCCGTTTGCGGGCGGACCTGGATGCCCGGGACGCCGATTACGACCTGGCGGTGGCGCAGTACAACAAGAGCCTGGTCACGGCCCTTGGCGATGTCAGCGACACCATCAACCAGTTGCGCGACATCGCTCGTCAGATCGGTGCCCAGCAACATGCCACCGACATCGCACAGAACTCCTACGACACCGTGGTCCAGCGCTACGGCTCGGGCATCGGTAATTACCTGGACGTGTTGAGCATCGAGCAGCAACTGCTCCAGGCCCAGCGCCAACTGGCGAACCTGAATGCCGAACAGATCGATTTGTCGATCCAACTGATGCAGGCCCTGGGCGGTGGTTTCGAAGCCCAGAGCCTGGCGGCGGCCACGCCGACCGCTGCCACGCCGACCCACTGATTCGAGGGACTTGTCATGGCGACTGCCGAAACGACTCAATCCGAACAAACGCAAGACAGCGGCAACCCACGCAAGCGCAAGGTCATGCTATTGGCACTGGCGCTGATCGTCATTCTCGCGGGCCTGGGTGTATGGGGCTGGCATGAACTGTATGGCCGCTGGAGCGAAAGCACCGACGATGCCTATGTGAACGGCAACGTGGTGGAGATCACCCCGCAGGTCACCGGGACCGTAGTGAGCATCGGTGCCGACGATGGTGATTTGGTGCGTGAAGGCCAGGTGCTGGTGCAGTTCGACCCGAACGACGCCGAAGTCGGGCTGCAAAGTGCCCAGGCCAATCTGGCCCGGACCGTGCGCCAGGTGCGTGGTTTGTACAGCAACGTCGACGGCATGCGGGCGCAGGTCAATGCCCAAGAGGCCGAGGTGCAAAAAGCCCAGGAAAACTACAGCCGACGCAAGAACCTGGCGGCCGGCGGGGCGATTTCCCAGGAAGAGCTGTCCCACGCCCGGGATGACCTGACCTCGGCGCAGAACGCCTTGGCCAATACCCGGCAACAGCTCAAGACCAGCAGCGCCTTGGTGGACGATACCGTGGTGTCGTCCCATCCCGACGTGCAAGCCGCCGCCGCGCAATTGCGCCAGGCCTTCCTGACCAACGCCCGCAGCACCTTGATCGCGCCGGTCACCGGTTATGTCGCCAAGCGCACCGTGCAATTGGGCCAACGGGTGCAGCCGGGCACGGCCTTGATGGCGGTGATCCCGCTGGATCAGCTGTGGATCGACGCCAACTTCAAGGAAACCCAACTGCGTGACATGCGCATTGGCCAGCCGGTGGACATCGAAGCCGACCTGTACGGCAGCGATGTGAAGTACAGCGGCACCATCGACAGCCTGGGCGCCGGGACCGGCAGTGCGTTTGCCTTGCTGCCGGCGCAGAACGCCACGGGGAACTGGATCAAGATCGTCCAGCGGGTGCCGGTGCGCATTCACATCAATGCCCAGGAGTTGGCCAAGCATCCGTTGCGGGTCGGCCTGTCGACCCAGGTCAGCGTCAACCTGCACGACCAGAGCGGTCCGGTGCTGGCCCAGCAGCCGCCGCAGAAAGCCTCGTTCAGCACCCAGGTCTATGACCGGCAGTTGGCCGATGCCGACGCGATGATCACGCGGCTGATCCACGACAACAGTGCCGCGGCGAGCAAGACCGCGCAGCGCTGATCGCAATTGCAGGCCAACCTCTGAAATCTGTGGGAGCAAGGCTTGCCCGCGATGGCGGTGTGATGGTCAACAGCGATATTGACTGGTAGGACGCCATCGCGGGCAAGCCTTGCTCCCACAGGGTTTGTGTCTTGCCCTAAGGGATTTCGCCACCTCTGCTTCATAGGATTTCGCAATGAGCAATAACGCGTCCTTCACGCCGCCCAGCCTGTTGCTCAGCACCATCGGGCTGTCGCTGGCGACGTTCATGCAAGTGCTCGACACCACCATCGCCAACGTCGCCTTACCGACCATTTCCGGCAACCTGGGCGTCAGCTCGGAGCAGGGCACCTGGGTGATTACCTCGTTCGCGGTGAGCAACGCCATCGCCCTGCCGCTCACCGGCTGGCTTAGCCGGCGTTTTGGCGAGGTGAAGCTGTTCTTGTGGGCAACCATACTGTTCGTGCTCGCCTCTTTCCTGTGCGGCATTTCTACCTCGATGCCCGAGCTGATTGGCTTTCGTGTACTCCAAGGGCTGGTGGCCGGACCGCTGTACCCGATGACCCAGACCTTGCTGATTGCCGTCTACCCGCCGGCCAGGCGCGGTATGGCCCTGGCGTTGCTGGCGATGGTCACGGTGGTGGCGCCGATTGCCGGGCCGATCCTCGGCGGCTGGATCACCGATAGCTACAGCTGGCCGTGGATTTTCTTCATCAACGTGCCCATCGGGATTTTCGCGGTGATGGTGGTGCGTCAGCAGCTCAAGGCGCGAGAGGTGGTCACCAGTCGCCAACCGATGGATTACGTGGGGTTGATCACGCTGATCATCGGTGTCGGTGCGCTCCAGGTGATTCTCGACAAGGGCAACGACCTGGACTGGTTCGAGTCGAATTTCATCATCATTGGCGCGCTGATTTCAGTCATTGCCCTGGCGGTGTTCGTGATCTGGGAAATGACCGATCGCCATCCGGTGGTCAACCTGCGCCTGTTCGCCTATCGCAATTTCCGCATCGGCACCATTGTGTTGGTGGGCGGCTATGCCGGGTTCTTCGGCATCAACCTGATCCTGCCGCAGTGGTTGCAGACACAGATGGGCTACACCGCGACCTGGGCCGGATTGGCGGTGGCGCCCATCGGCATCCTGCCGGTATTGATGTCGCCCTTCGTCGGCAAGTACGCCCACAAGTTCGACCTGCGCTTGCTGGCGGGGCTGGCGTTCCTGGCCATCGGCCTGAGCTGCTTCATGCGCGCCGGGTTCACCAACGAGGTGGATTTCCAGCACATCGCGCTGGTGCAGTTGTTCATGGGCATCGGCGTGGCGCTGTTCTTCATGCCGACCCTGAGCATCCTGATGTCGGACCTGCCGCCGCACCAGATTGCCGACGGCGCGGGGCTGGCGACGTTCCTGCGAACCCTGGGCGGCAGCTTTGCCGCGTCGTTGACCACCTGGATCTGGATCCGCCGGGCCGACCAGCACCACGCCTACCTGAGCGAAAGCATCAGCACCTTCGAGCCGGCCACCCGCGAGGCGCTCAACCAGCTGGGTGGCGCGAGTACACCAGCCTATGCCCGGCTTGAGCAGGTCCTCAACAGCCAGGCATACATGCTCTCCACCGTGGATTACTTCACGCTGCTGGGTTGGGCGTTCATGGGGTTGATCGTGCTGGTGTGGCTGGCCAAACCGCCGTTTGCGGCGAAGGCGGGGCCTGCCGCCAGCGGTCATTGAAACAACACAGCCCCCTGTGGGAGCGAGCTTTTGTGGGAGCCGAGCTTGCTCGCGATGGCGACGTAACAGACAACAGAGATATTGACTGGAAGGGCCTCATCGCGAGCAAGCTCGGCTCCCACAAAAAGCTTGTCCTCACAAGGGGTCATGTGGGGCTGGGGAGGGTGTCCGGAGCCGGTAGCAGCGGCGGCGGAGTAAACCCGAACGGCGCCAACGCAAACCCCTGTTCATCCACCTGCAACGCCCAGCCTTGCTTGTCCCAATCCCCCAGCACGATGCGTCTCGCTGCGTGTTCGCCCAGTTGCAGCTTGTGGATGGCGGGGCGGTGGGTATGGCCGTGGACCAAGGTCCTCACGCCGTATTGCTGCATGATCCGCGGGATCTCTTCGGGCGTGACGTCGACGATGTCATTGGCTTTCATGCGTGTCTGCGTGCGGCTTTCGCTGCGCAGTTTGCGCGCCAGTTTCTGGCGGCTGCCCAGCGGCAGGTGGCGCAGGATGAACAGCGTGACCGGGTTGCGCAGCCAGCGCCGCAGTTTCATGTAGCCTTCGTCGCGGGTGCAGAGGCTGTCGCCGTGCATCAGCAGCACCGGCTCGCCGTTGAGCTGCACGACACTCGGGTCCTTGAGCAGGGTGCAGCCAGCCGCTTTGCAAAAGGCCTGCCCCAGCATGAAGTCGCGATTGCCGTGCATCAGGAAAATGGCCGTGCCGCTGTCGCTCAATTCGCGCAGGGCCTGGCAGATGGAACGCTGGAACGGCGTCATGGCATCGTCGCCGATCCAGGCTTCAAAAAAATCGCCCAGAATGTACAACGCTTGCGCCGAGCGGGCGCGTGTGGCGATCAAATCCAGAAACGCCCGGGTAATGTCCGGGCGCTCCTCTTCCAGATGCAAATCTGAAATCAGCAGTATCACTCAATGATCTCGGCTTTCTCGATGATCACGTCTTCTGCTGGCACGTCCTGGTGGCCGGCCTTGGAAGTGGTGGAAACGCCTTTGATCTTGTCGACCACATCGGTGCCTTCAACCACTTTGCCGAATACTGCGTAGCCCCAGCCCTGGGTGGTCTTGCTGCTGTGGTTCAGGAAGCTGTTGTCCGCCACGTTGATGAAAAACTGCGCGGAAGCCGAATGCGGCTCCATGGTACGGGCCATGGCAACGGTGTACTTTTCGTTCGGCAGGCCGTTGTCGGCTTCGTTCTGGATGCTTGGGCGCTTGTCTTTCTTTTCTTTCATGCCTGGCTCGAAACCGCCGCCCTGGATCATGAAGTTGCCGATGACGCGGTGGAAAACGGTGTTTTCGTAGTGGCCGGCGTTGACGTATTCGATGAAGTTGGCCACGGTCAGCGGCGCTTTCTCAGCGTTCAGTTCCAGGACGATGTCGCCGTGGTTGGTGGACAGTTTGACTTTGCTCATGGTCGGTACTCTTTCAAGGAATTCGTGGGTTTCGGGGCTGTGATGCCCGCAACCGGTCTGGCTGTAATGGGCCAGGCTGGGCAGTTTAGCGCGCCGGGCACGAATTTCGAGGCTGTTTTTCATCTGGCCGTCGATTAAATTCAATCGTTTGCCGGCCTGGCCTGTCAGGTACTTGACAGCATCGGCTATGATACGGGCTTTGATTTATCAGGCCGCACCCGGCCGCGCACTTGTACGTTCAAGGATCCTATGAGCAAGCCCACTGTCGACCCTACCTCGAATTCCAAGACCGGCCCGGCCGTGCCGGTCAATTTCCTGCGCCCGATCATCCAGGCGGACCTGGACTCGGGTAAGCACACACAGATCGTCACTCGTTTCCCGCCGGAGCCCAACGGCTACCTGCACATCGGCCATGCCAAGTCGATCTGCGTGAATTTCGGCCTGGCCCAGGAGTTCGGCGGCGTCACGCACCTGCGTTTCGACGACACCAACCCGGCCAAGGAAGACCAGGAATACATCGACGCGATCGAAAGCGACGTCAAGTGGCTGGGTTTCCAATGGTCCGGTGAGGTGCGCTACGCCTCGCAATATTTCGACCAGTTGCACGACTGGGCGGTCGAACTGATCAAGTCCGGCAACGCCTACGTGTGTGACCTGACCCCCGAGCAGGCCAAGGAATACCGCGGCAGCCTGACCGAGCCAGGCAAGAACAGCCCGTTCCGTGAACGCAGCGTGGAAGAGAACCTGGACCTGTTCGCCCGCATGCGCGCCGGTGAATTCCCGGACGGTGCACGGGTGCTGCGCGCCAAGATCGACATGGCCTCGCCGAACATGAACCTGCGCGACCCGATCATGTACCGCATCCGTCACGCCCATCACCACCAGACCGGCGACAAATGGTGCATCTACCCCAACTATGACTTCACCCATGGTCAGTCGGACGCCATCGAAGGCATCACCCATTCGATCTGCACCCTGGAGTTCGAAAGCCATCGCCCGTTGTACGAGTGGTTCCTCGAGCACCTGCCCGTGCCGGCCACCCCGCGCCAGTACGAATTCAGCCGCTTGAACCTGAACTACACCATCACCAGCAAGCGCAAGCTCAAGCAACTGGTGGACGAGAAGCACGTCAACGGTTGGGATGACCCGCGCATGTCGACGCTGTCGGGCTTCCGTCGTCGTGGCTACACGCCAAAGTCGATCCGCAACTTCTGCGAGATGGTCGGCACCAACCGTTCCGACGGTGTGGTGGACTTCGGCATGCTGGAATTCAGCATCCGCGATGACCTCGACCACAGCGCTCCGCGCGCCATGTGCGTGCTGCGTCCGCTGAAAGTCGTGATCACCAATTACCCGGAAGGCCAGGTCGAGAACCTCGAGCTGCCGCGTCACCCGAAAGAAGACATGGGCGTGCGCGTCCTGCCGTTCGCCCGGGAAATCTACATCGATCGTGATGACTTCATGGAAGAGCCGCCAAAAGGCTACAAGCGCCTGGAGCCGGCCGGCGAAGTGCGCCTGCGCGGCAGCTACGTGATCCGCGCCGACGAAGCGATCAAGGACGCCGACGGCAACATCGTCGAACTGCGTTGCTCCTATGACCCCGACACCCTGGGCAAGAACCCGGAAGGTCGCAAGGTCAAGGGCGTGATCCACTGGGTGCCGGCCGCCGCCAGCGTCGAGTGCGAAGTGCGCCTGTACGATCGCCTGTTCCGTTCGCCGAATCCGGAAAAGGCTGAAGACAGCGCCAGCTTCCTGGACAACATCAACCCTGACTCCCTGCAAGTACTCACGGGTTGTCGTGCCGAGCCTTCGTTGGGCAACGCACAGCCGGAAGACCGTTTCCAGTTCGAGCGCGAAGGTTATTTCTGCGCGGATATCAAGGACTCGAAACCCGGTGCTCCGGTATTCAACCGTACCGTGACCTTGCGCGATTCCTGGGGTCAGTGATCAAGTCTTAAGGGAAACCCTGTGCTTACGATCTACAACACGCTCACCAAGAGCAAAGAAGTCTTCAAGCCGCTGGATGGCAACAAGGTCCGCATGTACGTCTGCGGCATGACCGTGTACGACTACTGCCACATCGGTCATGGTCGCAGCATGGTCGCCTTCGACCTGGTGACCCGCTGGCTGCGGTTCAGCGGTTATGACCTGACCTACGTGCGCAACATCACTGACATCGAAGACAAGATCATCAACCGTGCCCGTGAAAACGGCGAGCCTTACGATGCGCTGACCGAGCGCATGATCAAGGCCATGCACGAGGACGAGGCGCGCCTCAATATCCTCAAGCCGGACTTGGAGCCTCGTGCCACGGACCACATCCCGGGCATGCTGGCGATGATCCAGACCTTGATCGACAAGGGCTATGCCTACGCGCCGGGCAATGGCGACGTGTACTACCGCGTCGCCAAGTTCATGGGCTACGGCAAGCTGTCGCGCAAGAAGATCGAAGACCTGCGCATCGGCGCGCGCATCGAAGTCGACGAGTCGAAGCAGGACCCGCTGGACTTCGTCCTGTGGAAGGCGGCCAAGCCGGGTGAGCCGAGCTGGGAATCCCCATGGGGCGCCGGGCGTCCGGGCTGGCACATCGAATGCTCGGTGATGTCCACCTGCTGCCTGGGCGAGACGTTCGACATTCATGGGGGCGGCAGCGACCTGGAATTCCCGCACCACGAAAACGAAATCGCCCAGAGCGAAGCCGCCACCGGCAAGACCTACGCCAACGCGTGGATGCATTGCGGCATGATCCGGATCAACGGCGAGAAGATGTCCAAGTCCTTGAACAACTTCTTCACCATCCGCGACGTGCTCGACAAGTACCACCCGGAAGTCGTGCGTTACCTGTTGGTGTCGAGTCACTACCGCAGCGCTATCAACTACTCGGAAGATAACCTCAAGGACGCCAAGGGTGCCCTGGAGCGTTTCTACCACGCATTGAAAGGCCTGCCGAATGTGCCAGCCGCCGGTGGCGAAGCGTTCGTGGCGCGTTTCACCGAAGTGATGAACGACGACTTCGGCACGCCGGAAGCCTGCGCGGTGCTGTTCGAGATGGTGCGCGAGATCAACCGCCTGCGCGAGAGCGATCTCAATGCCGCGGCTGGCCTGGCGGCCCGCCTGAAAGAACTGGCCAGCGTGCTGGGTGTGTTGCAGCTCGAAGCCGATGATTTCCTGCAGGCCGGCGCCGAAGGTCGCGTGGACGCCGCGCAGGTCGAGGCCTTGATCCAGGCGCGCCTGACTGCGCGGGCGAACAAGGACTGGGCCGAATCCGACCGCATCCGCGACCAGCTCACCGCCATGGGCGTGGTGCTGGAAGACGGGAAGGGTGGGACGACCTGGCGGTTGGCGGACTAAGATTTCTTAGCGCGCACAATTCCCCTTGTGGGAGCGGGCTTGCTCGCGATGGCGGTGCATCAGTTAGTGATTTGTTGACTGACACACTGCATTCGCGAGCAAGCCCGCTCCCACATTGGATCTGCTGTGGTCCCCAATTTTTGCCCGCCTCCAATTCCTGTGGGAGCGAGCTTGCTCGCGATAGCGGAGTGTCAGACAACATGTTTGTCGACTGATACACCGCCATCGCGAGCAAGCTCGCTCCCACAATTTTTTGTGCTCAGCCTGGCAATCATCCCTTTATGAGCTAGTACTGTCAGGTCGATTCGACGTTCTATGACAGGGCTCTTCCATGTTGGCTCATTGGTCGCTTGCGGCAATTCATCTGCTGGCGTTCGCCCTCGGGTTCTGGGCGGTGCTGACGCGCGGCACGGCACTACGACGCCTGGCGGGCGGTGTGGACGCGGTGCGGAGTGTCTTGGTGGCTGACAATCTGTGGGGTCTGTCGGCGCTGGTGCTGTTGGTGACCGGTGGGATGCGAGCGTTCGGCGGGTACGAAAAAGGCACGGACTATTACCTGCATCAACCGCTGTTTCATCTGAAGATGACGTTGCTGCTGTTGATCCTGTTGCTTGAAATCGTACCGATGATCGCCCTGATCAAATGGCGGATGGCGCTGGGCAAAGGGGCGGCGATCGATCCTTCGAAAGCCGGCCGACTTGCGCGGATCAGCCATATCGAAGCCTTATTGCTGATCTTGATGGTCGTCGCCGCCACAGGCATGGCGCGCGGCGTGGGTCTGGGCTGACCGGCCGCGAACGCCTGCTTCGTCATCATTAAAACGAAACGTCTGACAGCCATGCTCAGCGCCATGCCATTAGTATCGGTTCACGGGTGGGACGAACGAAGGCGAGGGTGGGGCGAAGTATGGCGCGGTCGGCCAGAATCTTTAGCCAGCCATTGCGACGATGCAAACGGGCTGGCTGCGGACTGCTGCAATGTTCAGGGAGTTTGCGGCTTGTCGGGGGCGGTAAGGCCGGCCTGAATACGCTGATAGATCTCTTCACGATGCACCGCAACGTTTTTCGGGGCGTTGATGCCGATCCGTACTTGTTGGCCGCTAACGCCCAGAATGGTGATCGTGATGTCGTCACCAATGTTTATGCTTTCACCGACTTTGCGGGTGAGTATCAGCATGGTGTTCTCCTTGATTGCTTTATAGGGCACCTGATTCAGACAGTGCAGATGTCGGTACTGCTTATAGATTAGTGCTAAGTGTCACAATGTGGGTGCCTCTTTCTGACGTGCAGATGCAGCATTAATTCCCAGGGTGCGACTATACAGAGACGCCGAGCAGGATTCTCGTGTTTTGAGCATTGTTGGCGGCGATCTTGACGGGCACGGGTGCTAAAATCCATACCTCATGTCTTCCAGGGGAAACGTTGTGCGCAAATTGGCTTGGGTTATCGCGGTATTGGCGTTGGCAGGATGCGGTGAAGGGCGTGACGTCGAAGCACCGAAGCCCAAACCCGCCGCGACCTCCGCACCGGCCGTCGCTGCCGCGCCGCAGTGGGCCGTCGAGGTTCGCGGCCAGACACCGCAGGCTGTCAGCGACCTGACCGGTTGGCTCATCGAGCATAGTTTCATGTCGAACGTGGTGCGGGAAAACGGCAAGGAGCGCGTCCTGGTCGGCCCTTTCAGCTCCGAGGCCGAAGCCCAAGCCAAGCAGGAACAGGTCACGGCCGCACTGGTCCGGGCGAAGAAACGCAACATCGAGACGTTGGTGGTGGACTACCCGACGGCCCAATGATCGGGGTAGAGCAAAAAAGCCAGTAAAATCTGTGGGAGCGAGCTTGCTCGCGATAGCGGTGGATCAGCCAACATCTATGTTGACTGACATGTCCCTATCGCGAGCAAGCTCGCTCCCACAGTGGGTTTGTGCTGGTCACGAATGCGAGGTCAACCGCAGGCCTTCATGTCCACCGGCCCCACGAACTCGTTCCCGCGTCCCATGACGCACGCCACGCTCTGGTTGCGCTGGCGTTCCCAGCTTTCGACCGGGTAGGTCTTGTCCCAGGCTTCATACAGGCGCCGGTCCTGCTTCGAGAGGCGCAGGCCATATTGCTTGCTCATGTAGAAATAGGTCCGGGCGATCATCCCTCGGATGGAAGGGCGGGGCATGACCTTCTTGGCCTTGAAATCCACTTGGGTCAGGCATGAGCCGTATTGGCCCTTTTGCTCTGGCAGCCAGCCGAAACTGAAATTGCTGCGATCGCCATTCACTTCCCCGATGCTCGGCACCAGGTTGTGCAGGTCGGCCTCGGCCCGTTGATAGACTGGATCATAGCGGGTGCAGTTCTTGCGACCGCCTTGTTGCCAGCATTGGCGCTGATGGCCGATCTGCCACGCCGGAACGATATGCTCCCACTCAATGCGAGCGGCACGGCTGGCGTTCTTGCGCGGTACATAACCGCAGGCGGCCAGGTTCACGCGGTTGCCGGTGTATTTGCAGCCACAGTAGAACTCGGTGGATTGCGGGGCGTAGAGTTTCCAGGCGATTTTCTTGGCTTCGTTGAAGGTGCGCGGGGCACCGGCCTGTGCGCCCAAGGCGATGAACACAAGCAAAAAAGCTAAACAGCGAACACTCATCAGGCTCAATCTTCCTTCGGCACTACCCAGAAAACCTGCACACCACCATCGTCGCGATAGGCGAGGGTTACGTTGTCGTTCTCGTCGATTTCTTCCAGGAGGCGCTCCCACTCATCCACCGGCTCGTCGGGCAGACGGAAGATCAGCGCGGCCTTGGCTTTTTGCGCGGTGGGGGCGTTGATGATTTTCGAGACCCGAAGACCGAGTCGCGTATAGGAATCTAGGGGGGCAGTTGCAGCGGAGGGGGTGGCCAAAGGATTATCCTTATTAAGCTGTACGGGCATACAGTATTTAACTGTAGGCATTTACGCAACTGCTTAAAATTCAAGAAAACCGTCTGACAGCGCTTTTTTCGTTTTGGTGTGGGAAAAAGGAGTTTTTTATCGGCTGGCGTAAACAGGCGTCATCCGCTCAGGATGGCGAAGCTATAGACTGATTTCAGTGGGCGCTAAAGAAACGGCTTCGGCGGGCGATGTCCTTCGTAGGAATCCCTCTCTATGGAGTTTTGACATGTCGTTTTCCATCGGCTTTCCCAATTCGGCAGCCGTGACCATCGGTGGCAAATCCGCAGCCACTCTGAAGGCCCTGAGCGAATCAGAAGCCCAGGCCGCCGATGAGGCCCTGGGTACAGCGCAAACCTCGGGCAAGGTCCGCGCAGTCGTGGGCGCAGGCGCTGAAGCGACCGGCCAGGCGCAGGAGGGCGGTAGCACCCAGAGCGTGGCGGTCCAGGTGCTGCTCAAACGGATGCAAGAGCTTCAGCAGCAGCTCAGGGAGCAGCAACAACAACTGGCTGCCGCCGAGGCGCGCAACTATCCAACGGAGGAGGCCAAGGCCTCGGCGGTGATGGCGGTCCAAGGGCAGATCGCCGACACCAGTGGCGCCTTGCTGGAAGTCACCGGCCACCTGGTCACGGAGCTGGCCAAGGGCGCCAGTTCGGGTTCGGTGGTCAACACGACGGCTTGAGCCTCGACGTTGCGGATCAAACCGCAACGTTGACAAATCTTTGAAGCCTTACCATAGTTCACTTCACGCAAACGTTTGCGCGGCGTTCCGTGCATTGATTTGCTCACAATAATCATAAGATCGGAGTGAACCCATGAAGTTGCCATTCGCTGGACGCCTTCTCGCTGTTGCCATGCTCGCGGCCGCATCCGCTGCGCTGCCTATCTCCTCGGCATTTGCCCAGACCGCAGAAAAACCCAAGGTCGCCCTGGTCATGAAATCCCTGGCTAACGAATTCTTCCTGACCATGGAAGACGGTGCCAAGGCTTATCAGAAGGAACACTCCGCCGATTTCGAGCTGATCTCCAACGGGATCAAGGATGAAACCGACACCGCCAACCAGATCCGCATTGTCGAGCAGATGATCGTGGCCAAGGTCAATGCCCTCATCATCGCGCCAGCGGATTCCAAGGCCATGGTGCCGGTGATCAAGAAAGCCGTCGACGCCGGCATCACCGTGATCAACATCGATAACCAGCTCGATCCGGACGTGGTCAAGAGCAAGAACATCAAGGTGCCGTTCGTAGGCCCTGACAACCGCAAGGGTGCACGTTTGGTCGGTGAGTACCTGGCCAAGCAGCTCAAGGCCGGTGACGAAGTCGGCATCATCGAAGGCGTGTCCACC
The DNA here is from genome assembly GCF_054671965.1 of Pseudomonas sp. H3_A02. Classification (NCBI taxonomy): domain Bacteria; kingdom Pseudomonadati; phylum Pseudomonadota; class Gammaproteobacteria; order Pseudomonadales; family Pseudomonadaceae; genus Pseudomonas; species Pseudomonas sp. H3_A02. The sequence goes on along the minus strand of NZ_CP162807.1, from coordinate 5,405,014 downwards.
ACCACCAACGCCCAGGCACGCACCGCGGGCTTCAAGGATGCGATGGAGGCGGCGCAGGTCAAGGTCGTCTCCCTGCAATCCGGCGACTGGGAAATCAACAAGGGCAACCAGGTTGCCGCGTCGATGCTCAGCGAATACCCGAACATCAAGGCTCTGCTGGCTGGTAACGACAGCATGGCGGTCGGCGCGGTCTCGGCCGTGCGCGCGGCGGGCAAGGCGGGCAAGGTGCAGGTGGTCGGCTACGACAACATCAATGCCATCAAGCCGATGCTCAAGGACGGTCGTGTCCTGGCGACGGCCGACCAGTTCGCCGCCAAGCAGGCTGTCTTCGGGATCGAGACGGCGCTGAAGATCCTCAAGGGCGAAAAAGTCGACAGCGGCACCAACGGCGTTATCGAAACTCCGGTCGAGCTGGTGACCAAGCCGTAACCCTGGCGACACAACGGTGCTCGCTCATCCGGGCGAGCGCATTGGAGAGTTTGTTATGTCCGTTCGCGACCCGAACGCTGTCCTGTGCGTCAGCGGTATCGGCAAGACCTATGCCCAGCCGGTACTGACCGACATCAGCCTGACGTTGATGCGCGGTGAGGTGTTGGCGCTGACCGGTGAAAATGGCGCCGGCAAAAGCACCCTGTCCAAGATCATCGGCGGGCTGGTGACGCCGACGACCGGGCAGATGCAATTCCAAGGGCAGGATTATCGCCCTGGCAGCCGGACCCAGGCAGAAGAGCTGGGCGTGCGCATGGTGATGCAGGAACTCAACCTGCTGCCGACCCTGTCCGTGGCTGAGAACCTGTTCCTCGACAACCTGCCCAGCCATGGCGGCTGGATCAGCCGCAAGCAATTGCGCAAGTCGGCCATCGAAGCCATGGCTCAGGTGGGGCTCGATGCAATCGATCCTGACACGCTGGTCGGCGAGCTGGGGATCGGTCACCAGCAGATGGTCGAGATCGCGCGCAACCTGATCGGCGATTGCCATGTGCTGATTCTCGATGAGCCGACCGCCATGCTGACGGCCCGCGAAGTTGAAATGCTCTTTGAGCAGATCACTCGTCTGCAGGCGCGTGGCGTATCGATCATCTACATTTCCCATCGTCTCGAAGAGCTGGCGCGGGTCGCCCAACGCATTGCGGTACTGCGTGACGGCAACCTGGTCTGCGTCGAGCCGATGGCCAACTACGACAGCGAGCAACTGGTGACCCTGATGGTTGGTCGGGAGTTGGGCGAGCACATTGATCTCGGTCCACGCCAGATCGGCGCGCCGGCGTTGACCGTTAAAGGCCTGACCCGTTCCGACAAGGTCCGCGACGTGTCCTTCGAAGTCCGCAGTGGCGAGATCTTCGGCATCTCCGGCCTGATCGGGGCAGGGCGTACCGAATTGTTGCGGCTGATCTTCGGTGCCGATCCGGCCGACAGCGGCACGGTGGCGCTGGGTTCGCCGGCCCAGGTCGTTAGCATTCGCTCCCCGTCCGATGCGGTGGCCCATGGCATCGCCTTGATCACCGAAGACCGCAAGGGCGAAGGCCTGCTGCTGACTCAATCCATCGCCGCCAACATTGCCCTGGGTAACATGCCGGAGATTTCCAGCGCCGGCCTGGTCAATGGCAGCGCCGAACTGGCCTTGGCGCAGCGGCAGGTCGATGCCATGCGCATCCGCAGTTCCAGCCCGACCCAGTTGGTGTCCGAGCTGTCGGGCGGCAACCAGCAGAAAGTCGTGATCGGTCGTTGGCTCGAACGCGATTGCGCAGTCATGCTGTTCGATGAGCCGACCCGTGGCATCGATGTCGGCGCCAAATTCGACATTTATGCGCTGCTCGGCGAGTTGACTCGCCAGGGCAAGGCGCTGGTCGTGGTGTCCAGTGACCTGCGGGAACTGATGTTGATCTGCGACCGGATCGGCGTGCTGTCCGCCGGGCGCCTGATCGACACCTTCGAGCGCGACAGCTGGACCCAGGATGACTTGCTTGCCGCCGCATTCGCCGGCTACCAGAAACGTGATGCGTTGCTCAACGAAGCAGCGCCTAGGGATCTTTCATGAAAACCGCATCTGCCGTCGGCAAATCGAGTGGCAACTTCTACGGCCTCGGGACCTACCTGGGCCTGGCCGGCGCGCTGCTGGCCATGATCGCGCTGTTCTCGGCCTTGAGCAGCCATTTCCTGTCCTATGACACCTTCAGTACCTTGGCCAACCAGATTCCCGACCTCATGGTGCTGGCGGTCGGTATGACGTTCATTCTGATCATCGGCGGCATCGACCTGTCGGTGGGCTCGGTGCTGGCACTGGCGGCCTCGACGGTCAGCGTGGCCGTGCTCGGCTGGGGCTGGAGTGTCTGGCCATCGGCCTTGCTCGGCATGGCCGTGGCGGCGTTGGCGGGTACGGTCACCGGTTCGATCACCGTGGCGTGGCGGATTCCATCGTTCATCGTCTCCCTCGGCGTGCTGGAAATGGCCCGGGGCCTGGCGTACCAGATGACTGGTTCGCGGACCGCCTACATCGGCGACTCGTTCGCCTGGCTCTCCAACCCCATCGCCTTTGGTATCTCGCCTTCGTTCATCATCGCTTTGCTGGTGATCTTCATTGCCCAGGCGGTGCTGACTCGTACGGTGTTCGGTCGCTACCTGATCGGCATCGGCACCAATGAAGAAGCCGTGCGCCTGGCCGGCATCAACCCAAAGCCCTACAAGATCCTGGTGTTCAGCCTGATGGGTTTGCTGGCCGGTGTGGCGGCATTGTTCCAGATTTCTCGCCTGGAGGCCGCGGACCCGAACGCCGGCTCAGGGCTGGAGCTGCAGGTGATCGCTGCGGTGGTCATCGGTGGCACCAGCCTGATGGGTGGGCGCGGTTCGGTCATCAGCACCTTCTTTGGCGTGCTGATCATCTCCGTGCTGGCGGCGGGCCTGGCGCAGATCGGCGCTACCGAACCGACCAAACGCATCATTACCGGCGCGGTGATCGTGGTGGCGGTCGTGCTCGATACCTATCGCAGCCAGCGCGCCAGTCGGCGGGGCTGAACCATGGCGACGATCAAGGATGTAGCAGCGCTCGCGGGGATTTCCTACACCACCGTGTCCCACGTGGTGAACAAGACGCGGCCGGTCAGCGAAGAAGTGCGGCTCAAGGTCGAGGCGGCCATCGAGCGCCTGGACTACGTGCCCAGCGCCGTGGCCCGGTCGCTCAAGGCCAAGACCACGGCGACCATCGGCCTGCTGGTGCCCAACAGCCTCAACCCTTACTTTGCCGAGTTGGCCCGGGGCATCGAGGATTACTGTGAGCGCAACGGCTATTGCGTGATCCTGTGCAACTCTGACGACAACCCGGACAAGCAACGCAGCTACCTGCGTGTGCTGCTGGAAAAACGCATCGATGGCCTGATCTTCGCGTCCGCTGGCGGTGATGTCGGCCTGGCCGAGGGGCTGGCCAACGTGCGCACGCCCATGGTGATCGTCGACCGCGGGCTCGATGGCGTCGACGCAGACCTGGTGCGCATCGATCATGAATACGGCGCCTACCTGGCGACCCGGCACCTGCTGGAGCTGGGGCACCGCGATATTGCCTTCATCGGCGGCCCGGCCAACACCAGCGTGGCGCAGATGCGTTTGGCCGGTTACTGCCGAGCACTGAAAGAGGCCGGGATCGAGTTGCCCGTCGAGCGCATGCTCGAGAGCGATTTCACCAGTACCGGCGGTTACCGCGCCGCCGCGCAATTGCTTGAACTGCAGCCGCCGAGTGCGATCTTTGCGGCCAACGACATGATCGGCATCGGTGTGCTGCGCGCCGCCGCTGAACGCAACATACGCGTACCCAGCGAGCTGTCGGTCATTGGTTTCGACGACATCCAGATGAGCCGTTATGTCTACCCGGCGTTGACCACGGTGGGGCAGTCGATCCTGCAGCTCGGCGAGATGGCGGCCGAAGTGCTGCTGCTGCGTATCGCGACACCGAGCCTTGCCACCGACCAGCGGATCGTGACGCCAAGTATTGTCTTGCGTGAGTCGACTGCACCGCTGTCCGGTACATTCGCCCAATACCGCTGAACCGAATTGATGAGTAGTGATGTATGCCAGCAAAAGTAGTGGTAATAGGCAGCCTGAACATGGACCTGGTGACCCGGGCGCCGCGCTTGCCCCGTGGCGGTGAAACACTGATCGGCGAGTCGTTCGCCACCATCCCGGGCGGCAAGGGCGCCAACCAGGCGGTGGCCGCCGCGCGCCTGGGAGCGCAGGTGTCGATGGTCGGTTGCGTGGGCAACGATGCCTACGGCGAGCAATTGCGCGGCGCACTGCTGGCCGAGGGCATCGACTGCCAGGCGGTGCGTGTGGTGGAGGATTCCAGCGGCGTGGCGCTGATTGTTGTCGATGACAACAGCCAGAATGCCATCGTTATCGTCGCCGGTGCCAACGGAGCGCTCACTGCCGAGGTCTTGGACGGTGTCGATGCAGTGCTGCAAAGCGCCGATGTCATTATCTGCCAGCTCGAAGTGCCGGATGCCACCGTCGGCCATGCCCTGAAGCGCGGCCGTGAGTTGGGCAAAATCGTCATCCTCAACCCGGCGCCGGCTTCCCATACGTTGCCGGCCGACTGGTATGCCTGCGTCGATTACCTGATTCCCAATGAAAGTGAAGCAGCGGTGCTGAGCGGGCTGGCGGTGGACTCCCTGGAAACCGCCGAAGCCGCGGCGGCGCATCTGATCGCCGCCGGTGCCGGCAAGGTGATCGTCACCCTCGGCGCCCAGGGGCTGATGTTCGCCAATGGCGCCAGCTTCGAACACTTCCCGGCCCCGCGGGTCAAGGCGGTGGACACCACGGCGGCCGGAGACACCTTTGTCGGCGGCTTCGCGGCAGCCTTGGCCAGCGGCAAGAGCGAGGTCGATGCGATTCGTTTCGGTCAGGTCGCCGCCGCGCTGTCGGTCACCCGATCCGGCGCGCAACCTTCAATCCCCACGTTGCTGGAAGTGCAGGCTTTCAAATCATGAAAAAGACGCCGTTGTTGAATGTGGCACTGTCGCGACTGATCGCTTCCCTCGGCCATGGCGACAAGGTGGTCATCGGTGATGCCGGCCTGCCTGTGCCGCCCCAGGTCGAATTGATCGACCTGGCCCTGACCCATGGCATTCCTGATTTTGTCAGCACCTTGAAGGTGGTGCTCAGCGAAATGCAGGTGGAAAGCCATGTCCTGGCCGAGGAAATCCTCGATAAGCAACCTTCGGCCCTGACGACCCTGGAGGCGCTACATGCCGAGGGTGCGCTGGGTGAGCGGGCGTTGGTCAGTCATGAACAATTCAAGGTCATCAGCCAACAGGCACGGGCGATCATTCGCACCGGCGAATGCTCGCCGTACTGCAATATCGTGCTGGTCTCTGGAGTGACGTTCTAACCCTGTTCAACCCTGCACAAGGAATGCGCCATGCACCGCTATGCTGAGAAAATGCACCAACTGATCCGGAGTCTGCTGCTTTTGTCATTGATCACCGCAACGAGCGCCCAGGCGGCGGAAAAGATCGACCTGATCATCGACACCGATCCAGGCGCCGACGACGTGGTGGCGCTGTTGTTCGCCCTGGCATCGCCCGAGGAACTTCATATCCGTGCGCTGACCACCGTCGCCGGCAATGTGCGCCTGGACAAGACCTCGCGCAACGCTCGCCTGGCCCGTGAGTGGGCAGGGCGCGAAGACGTGCCGGTCTACGCCGGTGCGCCGAAACCGTTGATGCGCACGCCCATCTACGCAGAAAACATCCATGGCAAGGAAGGCCTGTCGGGTGTCACGGTGCACGAGCCGAAGAAGGGGCTGGCCGAGGGCAATGCCGTCAACTACCTGATCGACACGCTGAAGGCGGCCAAGCCCCACAGCATTACCATTGCCATGTTGGGGCCGCAGACCAACCTGGCGCTGGCGTTGGTCCAGGAGCCGGACATTGTCCAAGGCATCAAGGAAGTGGTGATCATGGGCGGTGCGCACTTCAACGGCGGCAATATCACGCCGGTGGCTGAGTTCAATCTGTTCGCCGACCCGCAGGCGGCCGAGGTGGTGGCCAAGAGCGGCGTGAAGCTGACCTACCTGCCGCTGGACGTGACCCACAAGATCCTCACCAGCGAAGCGCGCCTGAAGCAGATCGCGGCGCTGAACAACAACGCCAGCAAGTTGGTGGGCGATATCCTCAACGAATACGTCAAGGGCGATATGGAGCACTACGGCATGACGGGCGGGCCGGTGCATGACGCAACCGTGATTGCCTACCTGCTCAAGCCACAACTGTTCACCGGCCGTTCGGTCAATGTCGTCGTGGACAGTCGCGAGGGTCCGACGTTCGGGCAGACCATCGTCGACTGGTATGACGGCCTGAAGGCGCCGAAGAACGCGTTCTGGGTGGAAAACGGTGATGCCCAGGGGTTCTTCGACCTGCTGACCGAGCGCCTGGCGCGCCTCAAGTAACCCGCCTGGCTATGCACCCGCAGGCTGGACCTGCGGGCGCGTGCCTCAATCCACGGCGTCGACGATGCTCGAGTAGCGCTCGAACGTCTGCTGGATGAAGTTGCGGGCGACGTCCGTCCCCAACTCCTTCACCAACAAGTCTATGCAGATGATTGCCAGTTCCTCCGGGCTGCCCGGGCTATAGGAACTGTGGCCCTCCGACCATTTGGCATTGATGGTGGCTTCGATGCTGACGGTGCTCATGGTCGGGCTCGCGAGTTGAAGGTCTGTAGGCTGAGTTAAACATTTTTGCCCGGGATTTGGCACTGCGACTTAGGCATTGGGGGAGGGCTGTGCGACACTTGTTTTTTTGTTTTCAGAAGGAGCCCCGCCCGTGCAGATCGATTTGAACGCTCCTGGCGGCCTGACCCTCGAGGCGGTTCGTCAATTGCTGGCCTCGGCCAGTGACGACGAGCATACCCAGCTGCGCGTGACCAAGGGCGGCATCGCCTATTTGTCCTCGGGTGTGGTCGGTGGCGTAGACATCGAGGGTTTGCGCTTTCGGCTCGAGACCTGGGCGAAGGGTTCAGGCTACGTCGGGCGGGTCGCTGCCAGCGACGAGGTCTGGGTCATGCAGATCTACAATGCGCTGAAGGACAACTGGCCGAATCCACCTTTTGATTACATTGACGTTTATTGAGCGTCGTTCATATTCAGTCACGATTCATGCCTGAACAGCGGGAACGGGCTCAGGCAAACTGCCAGCTTTCCCCAGACTGATGGCGGCGGTGTTGAAACCAAGCGCCGATTGGGTTGTCGCACGCTCTCTGTTTATTCATCGAAAAAAGGAGGCTTCATGCCTTGGAAGCTCGCGTCATTGAGTACTTTGCTGGCCGCCATGCTCTTGAGCGGTTGCAGCAGCACCTCTGAATCGACCCCCGAACCTGTGGCGGGCGAGACCGGTCACAGCCGCTGCGAAGCAAAAGCCGCCGAGTTTGTCATTGGCAAAAAGGCTTCGCCGCAGTTGCTGGAGCAGGCCCGTACCCGTGCTGGCGCGCAGAATGCCCGGATCCTCAAGCCCAACGACATGGTGACGCTTGAATACCGCTCCGATCGCCTGAACCTCAATACCGATGCCAACATGGTGGTCGACCGGGTGAACTGCGGCTGATCGATGATTTTCAATCGCCCATAAAAAACCCCGTCACATGGACGGGGTTTTTTAGTACGCGGAGAAATTACTCAGCGCGAACTTGTGCAGCTTGCATACCCTTTTGGCCTTTCTCAGCCACGAAGGAAACGGTCTGGCCTTCTTTCAGGCTTTTGAAACCGTCGCTTTCGATAGCTTTGAAGTGTACGAACAGGTCGTCACCGCCACCTTGAGGAGTGATGAAGCCGAAGCCTTTTTCATCGTTGAACCATTTAACGGTGCCGGTTTGGCGATTAGACATGGTGTATCTCCAAGAAACATATATTTTCAGTGTACTGTGCTGCTCAGGCCAACTGGGCACACCCGGGTATCATAGTCGAAATGTTCGATTTGGGAGCCCCCCGCAGGCGCTGTTTGCCAATCAGTCGTGTTTGCTTTATCGCCTTTACCCGCTGAAAGGCCCGGTTTTAAAGGCTTTGAGCCGAAAGTAAAGACGATAAAAAAAGCTGTAAAACCTGAATAAATCGTTCGAAAAAGCCTGAAATCAGGGTTTTTCAACCCTGTCGGGCCCGTTCAGGAGGCCTGTTTTCTTACTTTTTCGCCTTGTTATCGGCTTTGCATTTTGCGATCTGCCCCAGTGCCTTTTGCTGCAGCTCCGGGGTGGCCTTGTTGTCCATCAAGGCCTGGATGTCCGAGGCAGGGTAGGACTTGATCGCATCGGCGCCACAGGCGCAATGGGACTTGGCCGCGGCCGCGCCGATCTGGGGCGTTGCGGCTTGCGTGCATTGGGCCATGTATTTTTCGCGCTCGCCCTTGGGCCAGTCGGCATGGGCGGTCAGTGGCAGCAACAGGGCGAGGGGGGCGACTACTGCAAACAATGTGTTCAGACGCATGCGAAGATGCTCCTTTTGGGTCAATGTCTTGTTATCTGAGGCGTTGCGCTCGGTTCAGTTCAGCACTCTGGCATAAAAACCCTGGATTTACGCCAGCTTCAATTCCCGCGCGGCGATGACCGTTCATCTGTGCTAGCATGCCGGGCTCGGCTATTTCCAGGCTGTGGATGATCATTCGTCCCGGTGGCAAAGACCCCGAATAACCCTGATTTGAATCCCAGTCACTCTGGTTCGGTTTCCCCGGTTGGCCGCAAGGCTCCTGCCGCTGTAAGGCAGGCGTTCGTCATTGAATGGCCTGGACTGGATCTTGTACTGGCTCATCCCAACCCACGTGACCTTTGGTAGGGGTCACCACTAGGAGAGGAGGCGCCATGCCAACTATTACTCTTCCCGACGGCAGTCAACGTTCGTTCGATCATCCGGTTTCCGTAGCCGAGGTCGCCGCATCCATCGGCGCGGGCTTGGCCAAGGCCACCCTGGCCGGCAAGGTCAACGGCAAGCTGGTCGACGCCAGTGACGTCATCGACAGCGACGCCACGCTGCAAATCATCACGCCCAAGGATGAAGAGGGGCTGGAGATCATTCGCCACTCCTGCGCTCACTTGGTTGGCCACGCGGTCAAGCAGCTGTACCCGAGCGCGAAGATGGTCATCGGGCCGGTCATCGACGAAGGCTTCTATTACGACATCGCCTTCGAGCGTCCTTTCACGCCGGACGACATGGCGGCCATCGAACAGCGCATGCAGCAGTTGATCGAGAAAGATTACGACGTCATCAAGAAAGTCACCCCGCGCGCCGAAGTCATCGAAGTCTTCAAGGCCCGTGGCGAGGACTACAAACTGCGTCTGGTGGAAGACATGCCGGACGAGCAGGCCATGGGCCTGTACTACCACGAAGAATACGTCGACATGTGCCGCGGCCCGCACGTGCCGAACACGCGTTTCCTGAAGTCCTTCAAGCTGACCAAGCTGTCCGGCGCCTACTGGCGTGGCGATGCGAAGAACGAGCAGTTGCAGCGCGTCTATGGCACCGCCTGGGCGGACAAGAAGCAACTAGCGGCATATATCCAGCGTATCGAAGAAGCTGAGAAGCGCGATCACCGCAAGATCGGCAAGCGCCTAGGCCTGTTCCATACCCAGGAAGAGTCCCCGGGCATGGTGTTCTGGCACCCGAACGGCTGGACCCTGTACCAGGTGCTCGAGCAGTACATGCGCCAGGTCCAGCGTGAGAACGGCTACCTGGAGATCAAGACGCCGCAAGTGGTCGACCGCAGCCTGTGGGAGAAATCCGGGCACTGGGCCAACTACGCCGACAACATGTTCACCACCCAGTCGGAAAACCGCGACTACGCCATCAAGCCGATGAACTGCCCGTGCCACGTGCAGGTGTTCAACCAAGGCCTGAAAAGCTACCGCGAGCTGCCGATGCGCCTGGCCGAGTTCGGTGCCTGCCACCGCAACGAGCCGTCGGGTGCGCTGCACGGCATCATGCGCGTGCGTGCGTTTACCCAGGACGACGCGCACATCTTCTGCACCGAGGAGCAGATGCAGGCCGAATCCGCCGCCTTCATCAAGCTGACCATGGACGTCTACCGGGACTTCGGCTTCACCGAGGTCGAGATGAAGCTGTCCACTCGTCCGGAAAAACGCGTGGGCTCCGACGAGTTGTGGGATCGCGCCGAAGCGGCCCTGGCCGCCGCCCTCGATAGCGCGGGCCTTGCGTATGACCTGCAGCCTGGCGAGGGGGCTTTCTACGGGCCGAAGATCGAGTTCTCGCTGAAAGATTGCCTTGGTCGCGTGTGGCAGTGTGGTACCCTGCAGCTCGATTTTAACCTGCCGATCCGTCTTGGCGCCGAATACGTGTCCGAAGACAACAGCCGCAAGCACCCGGTCATGCTTCACCGCGCGATCCTCGGTTCGTTCGAGCGTTTCGTCGGGATTCTGATCGAACACTACGAGGGTGCGTTCCCCGCGTGGCTGGCGCCGACCCAGGCAGTGATCATGAATATCACTGATAAACAGGCAGATTTTGCCGCCGAAGTCGAAAAAACTCTCAACCAAAGCGGATTTCGTGCCAAGTCCGACTTGAGAAATGAAAAGATCGGCTTTAAAATCCGCGAGCATACTTTGCTCAAGGTTCCCTTTCTCTTGGTTATTGGAGATCGGGAGGTCGAGATGCAGACTGTCGCTGTGCGTACTCGTGAAGGTGCTGACCTGGGCTCGATGCCCGTCGCCGAATTCGCTGAGTTTCTCGCGCAAGCGGTTTCCCGGCGTGGTCGCCCAGATTTGGAGTAATTATTATTAAGCGTGAAATGAGACAAGATAAACGAGCTGCACCGAAAGCCCCGATCAACGAGAATATCTCGGCACGCGAGGTTCGGTTAATTGGCGCTGACGGCGAGCAGATTGGCATCGTCTCGATTGATGAAGCGCTTCGTATTGCTGAAGAAGCCAAGCTTGATCTGGTAGAAATTTCCGCAGACGCAGTCCCACCGGTTTGCCGGGTGATGGACTACGGCAAGTCGATCTTCGAGAAGAAGAAGCAGATTGCCGCGGCGAAGAAAAACCAGAAGCAGATTCAGGTAAAAGAAATCAAGTTTCGTCCAGGGACGGAGGAAGGGGATTACCAGGTAAAACTGCGCAACCTGGTACGTTTCCTGAGTGATGGGGACAGGGCCAAGGTATCCTTGCGATTCCGCGGCCGTGAGATGGCCCACCAGGAGCTGGGGATGGAACTCCTCAAGCGGGTTGAACAAGACCTGCTCGAGTACGGTTCGGTCGAACAGCATCCTAAGATGGAAGGACGCCAGCTGATCATGGTCATCGCCCCGAAAAAGAAGAAGTAATCACCAGGGCACGGCAGGCCTTGCGATTATGTTTATCAACTGAATGCGGAGTATCCGAACATGCCAAAGATGAAGACCAAAAGTGGTGCTGCTAAGCGGTTTCTGAAAACTGCTAACGGTATCAAGCACAAGCACGCTTTCAAGAGCCACATCCTGACCAAAATGTCGACCAAGCGTAAGCGTCAACTGCGCGGTAGCAGCTTGCTGCATCCGTCTGACGTGGCAAAAGTCGAGCGCATGCTGCGCCTTCGTTAATTTTTGGATCAAGAATAGAGGAAGTAACTCATGGCTCGTGTAAAGCGTGGCGTCATTGCCCGTAAGCGTCACAAGAAAATTCTGAAACTTGCTAAAGGCTACTACGGCGCGCGCTCTCGCGTATTCCGTGTTGCCAAGCAAGCGGTAATCAAGGCAGGCCAATACGCCTACCGTGACCGTCGTCAGAAAAAACGTCAGTTCCGCGCTCTGTGGATCGCTCGTATCAACGCTGGTGCTCGTGTTAACGGTCTGTCCTACAGCCGTTTCATCGCTGGCCTGAAAAAAGCGTCCATCGAGATCGACCGTAAGGTTCTGGCTGATCTGGCAGTGAACGAAAAAGCGGCGTTTGCTGCGATTGTCGAGAAAGCTAAAGCCACCTTGGCTTAAGTACCCCCGGCAGTCACCAGGGCTCACCTCTGTGGGCCCAGGTGTCAAACGTCATAAATAGGGGAAGAGCCTTAAAGCTCTTCCCCTATTTTGTATCTGGAGTCTGTACATGGAAAACCTGGACGCGCTGGTCGCTCAAGCACTAGAGGCTGTGCAAAGCGCTGAAGATATCAATGCCCTGGAGCAAATCCGGGTTCACTACCTTGGCAAGAAGGGCGAGTTGACTCAGGTGATGAAGACCCTGGGGAACCTGCCAGCCGAAGAGCGTCCGCAGGTCGGTGCGCTGATCAACGTTGCCAAGGAGCGTGTCACAGAAGTCCTCAATGCGCGCAAGGCGTTGTTCGAGGAGGCGGATCTGGCTGCCAAGCTCGCCGCCGAGTCCATCGACGTGACCCTGCCTGGCCGTGGCCAGACTTCCGGTGGCCTGCATCCGGTAACCCGGACCCTGGAACGCATCGAGCAATTTTTCACCCACATCGGCTACGGCATTGCCGAAGGCCCTGAGGTCGAAGACGACTACCACAACTTCGAGGCGCTCAACATCCCAGGCCATCACCCGGCCCGGTCGATGCACGACACCTTCTATTTCAATGCGAACATGCTGTTGCGCACCCATACCTCGCCGGTACAGGTCCGCACCATGGAATCGCAGCAGCCGCCGATCCGCATCGTCTGCCCAGGCCGTGTGTACCGCAGCGACTCCGATATCACCCACTCGCCGATGTTCCACCAGGTCGAAGGCCTGCTGGTTGATCGCGACATCAATTTCGCCGACCTGAAAGGCACTATCGAAGAGTTCCTGCGGGTGTTCTTCGAAAAAGAACTGGCCGTGCGTTTCCGTCCTTCGTACTTCCCATTCACCGAGCCGTCGGCTGAAGTCGACATGGAATGCGTGATGTGCAGCGGCAAAGGCTGCCGCGTCTGCAAGCAGACTGGCTGGCTGGAAGTCATGGGCTGCGGCATGGTTCACCCGAACGTGCTGCGCATGTCCGGGATCGATCCGGAAGAATTCTCGGGCTTTGCTTTCGGCATGGGCGTCGAGCGCCTGGCCATGCTGCGTTACGGTGTGAATGACTTGCGCCTGTTCTTCGACAACGACTTGCGATTCCTTGCGCAATTTCGCTAGGTCGCTAGTCCGTAACGAATCTATTAGGAGAGCAGGATGAAATTCAGTGAACAATGGCTGCGCGGCTGGGTAAGCCCGCAGGTAAGTCGGGACGAGCTGGTTGCTCGCCTGTCGATGGCCGGCCTTGAGGTCGATAGCGTAACGCCGGCCGCCGGTGATTTCAGTGGCGTGGTGGTGGGTGAGGTGCTGGGCACCGAGCAGCACCCGGACGCTGACAAACTGCGGGTTTGTCAGGTCAGCAATGGTGCGGAAACCTTCCAAGTCGTCTGCGGCGCGCCCAACGTGCGCCCGGGCCTGAAGATTCCGTTCGCCATGATCGGTGCTGAACTGCCGGGCGACTTCAAGATCAAGAAAGCCAAGCTGCGTGGCGTCGAGTCCAACGGCATGCTGTGTTCACAGGCCGAGCTGCAGGTTGGCGAAGGCAACGATGGCTTGATGGAGCTTCCAGCTGATGCGCCGGTGGGCCAAGACATCCGTGAATACCTGGGCCTGGACGATGCAAGCATTGAGGTCGACCTGACGCCGAACCGCGGCGACTGCCTGTCCCTGGCCGGCCTGGCCCGTGAAGTCGGCGCGTTGTATGCCGCCCCCGTGACGCGTCCAGTGGTCGCGACCGTGCCGGCCGTGCATGACGAAGTGCGTTCGATTGAAGTCCTGGCGCCGGCGGCGTGCCCGCGTTACCTGGGCCGTGTGATCCGTAACGTCGATCTGTCCAAGCCGACGCCGCTGTGGATGGTGGAGCGCCTGCGTCGCGCCGACGTGCGCAGCATCGACGCAGCCGTGGACATCACCAACTATGTGATGCTGGAGCTGGGTCAACCGCTGCATGCGTTCGATCTCGCCGAGATCAACGGCGGCATCCGCGTACGCATGGCCGAAGAGGGTGAGAAGCTGGTGCTGCTCGACGGCCAGGAAGTGACCCTGCGCAGCGACACCCTGGTAATTGCCGACCACGCCCGCGCCTTGGCGATTGCCGGCGTAATGGGCGGCGAGCACAGTGGCGTATCCGCCACGACCCGCGATGTATTCCTGGAAAGCGCGTTCTTCGACCAGATCGCCGTCGCTGGCAAGGCGCGTTCCTATGGCTTGCACACCGACGCCTCGCACCGCTACGAGCGTGGTGTGGATTGGCAGCTGGCCCGTGAAGCCATGGAGCGCGCCACTGGCCTGCTGCTGGAAATCACTGGCGGTGAAGCCGGCCCGATCATCGAGACCGTCAGCGAACAGCACCTGCCCAAGATTGCACCGGTCACCCTGCGTGCCCAGCGCATCACTCAGATGCTGGGCATGGAAATGGCCCCGGCCGAAGTCGAACGCCTGCTCAGTGCTTTGGGCCTGAACATCAACGCCGACGGGGCAGGGCAGTGGCGCGTCGAAGTGCCAAGCCATCGCTTCGATATCAGCCTGGAAGTCGACCTGATCGAAGAACTGGCCCGCCTGTACGGCTACAATCGCCTACCGGTTCGCTACCCGCAAGCGCGCCTGGCCCCACAGGCCAAGGCTGAAGCCCGTAGCGACCTGCCTGAACTGCGCCGCCTGCTGGTGGCCCGTGGGTATCAGGAAGCGATCACCTACAGCTTCATCGATCCACGCCAGTTCGAGCTGTTCAATCCGGGCGTCGAGCCGCTGTTGCTGGCCAACCCGATTTCCAATGACATGGCCGCCATGCGCTCGTCCCTGTGGCCGGGCCTGGTCAAGTCGCTCCAGCACAACCTGAACCGCCAGCAGGATCGCGTGCGTCTGTTCGAAAGCGGCCTGCGTTTTGTCGGTCAGTTGGAAGGCTTGAAGCAAGAGCCGATGCTGGCCGGTGTCGTCTGTGGCAGTCGCCTGCCGGAAGGCTGGGCGCAAGGTCGCGATGTCGTCGATTTCTTCGACGTCAAGGCTGACGTCGAAGCGGTGCTGGGCTTCGCCGGCGCACTCGACGCGTTCACGTTCGTACCGGGCAAGCATCCTGCGTTGCACCCGGGGCAGACCGCACGCATTGAGCGGGACGGGCGCGAAGTCGGCTATGTGGGCGCTATTCACCCTGAACTGGCGAAAACCCTCGGCCTTGATCGTCCGGTATTCGTCTTCGAGCTGGTCTTGGCCGAAGTGGCCCAGGGGAAAATGCCGAAATTCCAGGAGTTATCGCGCTTTCCTGAAGTGCGGCGTGACCTGGCGTTGCTGGCCGATCGCGACGTTGCTTCCAGCGCTGTGCTGGACGTAATCCGTGAAAATGCAGGCGAATGGCTCACGGACCTCAGGCTATTTGACGTGTATCAGGGTAAAGGCATTGATCCGCATAGAAAAAGCCTTGCAGTCGGCTTGACCTGGCAGCATCCATCGCGCACTCTTAATGACGATGAGGTGAATACCGCAACGCAGAACATCCTCACCTCGCTCGAAAACAGGTTGAACGCCACGTTAAGGAAGTGACGTATGGGGGCTCTGACGAAAGCTGAGATGGCGGAACGTCTGTATGAGGAGCTGGGCCTGAATAAACGGGAGGCCAAAGAATTGGTCGAACTGTTTTTCGAAGAAATCAGGCACGCTCTGGAAGACAACGAACAGGTCAAATTGTCCGGTTTCGGCAATTTCGACCTTCGGGACAAACGCCAGCGGCCTGGCCGCAATCCGAAAACGGGAGAAGAAATCCCGATCACGGCTCGCCGTGTGGTCACCTTTCGTCCAGGGCAGAAGTTGAAGGCCCGAGTTGAGGCTTATGCTGGAACCAAGTCATAACGACGAACTACCCGTCATCCCGGGCAAACGCTACTTCACCATTGGTGAAGTCAGCGAGCTGTGTGCGGTAAAACCGCACGTGCTGCGCTATTGGGAGCAGGAGTTTCCTCAACTCAACCCGGTCAAGCGCCGCGGAAACCGCCGGTATTATCAGCGACAAGACGTACTGATGATCCGACAGATCCGCGCGCTGCTGTACGACCAGGGGTTCACCATCGGCGGCGCGCGCTTGCGCCTCTCCGGTGATGAGGCCAAGGACGATACAACCCAGTACAAACAGATGATCCGCCAGATGATCGCCGAGCTCGAAGATGTGCTGGTGGTGCTCAAGAAATAAATTTCTGCTTTTAAATCTTCCAGTTTTCAAAAGCTTGCGATATATTCCTGAGCGTTCCGTTGAGAAGCGGAACAAGATTCACGCCTAGTCGGGGCGTAGCGCAGTCCGGTAGCGCACTAGCATGGGGTGCTAGGGGTCGAGTGTTCGAATCACTCCGTCCCGACCATATTTTGAAAGGGGATCAAGCCATTCACTGGCTTGGTCCCCTTTTTCGTTTCAGGCTGCGCAAAATCTGCAAAGGCCTCCAAAGCCAGGTTAGCAACCTGGACCCACCCTTTTCATGGGTGGTCGATACCGTATTCTTCCCCTTCGAATATCAGTACAGCTGCAACCTCTAAGCGCCAGCGATTCTTACGTGCCGGGGGATTTGTGGTTACTGTTGGCGTTGCTTCGTGGCCAGGTCGGTCCGCGAACCAGTATCCAGACAGAGCGCTTTTCTAAAGTAGAGGGATCCTCATGAAAGCCGTAGTTTACGAAGCCTTTTCTCAACCCCCTCGTTTAATGACGGTCGAGGACCCGACCTCCGAGCATCACGGTGTGGTGGTTCAAGTCCTTGGCACGGGCGTATGCCGAAGCGACTGGCATGGCTGGAAAGGTCACGATCCTGACATTCGGCTGCCCCATGTGCCCGGTCACGAACTGGCGGGAATCGTGGCGCAGGTGGGGCGGGATGTCACCCGATGGAAGGTGGGTGATCGCATTACCGTGCCTTTTGTCGGTGGCTGTGGCGCGTGTCCGGAATGCAATAGCGGCAACCAGCAGGTGTGCCACAGCCAGTTTCAGCCGGGTTTCACCCATTGGGGTTCTTTCGCCGAGTATGTGGGGATTCACAAGGCGGATTTGAACCTGGTTGCGCTGCCGGAAAACATGGACTTCGCCACGGCGGCGAGCCTGGGTTGTCGCTTCGTCACGTCGTTTCGTGCGGTTGTCGATCAAGGCAAGGTCACGGCGGGCCAGTGGGTGGCGGTTCATGGCTGTGGTGGTGTGGGGTTGTCCGCGGTGATGATTGCTCATGCTATCGGGGCGAATGTTATTGCCATCGATATCTGCGACGATAAGCTCAAGCTTGCCCAGTCGCTCGGTGCCGTCGCGATGGTCAACGCAAGCCGTGTGGCGGATGTCACCGAGGCGGTGCTTGAGATCACGAAGGGCGGCGCTCACGTCTCCCTGGATGCCCTGGGTCATCCAGCAACCTGCTTCAACTCCATCAATAATCTGAGACGTCGTGGCAGGCATGTCCAGGTCGGTTTGATGCTGGCCGACCACAGCACGCCGGCAATCCCAATGAGCAAGGTCATTGCCTACGAGCTGGAGATCTGTGGCAGCCATGGCATGCAGGCTCACCGTTACGGCGCGATGATGGAAATGATCGCGTCCGGCAAGTTGGCGCCTGAAAAACTGGTGGGCAAGACCATCAGCCTTGAGCAATCGGTTGATGCGCTCATGAACATGGATCGGTTTGACACGGCAGGGGTTACGGTCGTGACCCAGTTCTAGACGCTTGCCGCCGACTGGCCGAGAGATTCCTGATAATGCGCTTCATCAACTTCGGTCAGGGTCGCATAACCGTCGTAGTGGTAGATTCGGTGCCTGTCTCGGGCATAGCGGTCCGTCAGGAATTCGAAGCTGGCCAGGTCGATACGCTTGGCGCTCAACGGGCGTCGGTGGCAGAACAATTTGCGCGTGCCCAGTTGCAGGAAATCGGGATGGGGCACGCGGACTTCATCGGGGTCGAACGCCACATCCAACGGTTTGCCTTCCGAGAGGATCAGGGTAGGGCTGACGGCATAGGTACCAAGAATGCTGGTCTCAGAGGGGTGTAGCCGTTTTTTCGCCTCGCCGTAGTAATACAGCGCATCCCGATCCTTGGCCCAACCATGCCCACAGGACTCGAAAGTGGCCGCGTGGGCCTTACGAATCGGTTCGGGGGGATGATAGAAAACCCGGTGGCAGAACACGGTTTTGCCGTCTGTCAGGTAGGGCGACCCGAGTGAGCGGAAGTGCTCCGCGGGTTCTTGGGAAAACCGTTCGGGCACTTCCGTTTGCGCGTTATGAAACGGGATCAGATACAAGCCCTGGGCATCGCCGCACAGGTGCGTGTCGAGCAATTTGAAACTCGCTGCGTCCAGCCCGTTGATCACGCGTCCATGGAAATACACTTGGTCGCCCAGTTCAAAACCGAGACCGATGGCCCGTAACGGCAGCGTTTCCGTGTGCGTTTGCGCGGCCTCAGTCGTTGTCTGCAAACGGTGCCACCAATAACCTTCCAACTGCGGATGGGCTTCGAAGTAAGGAGCCCACGCCTTTTGCATGGCCGCATCGATGATGCCGCCAGAGCCCAGTGGGCCGTGCTTGTCACCTGCCAGCACAGGGGAGTAATCCTGGTCATTGCGACAAAGCTGGGTCACGACGAAGCTTTCCGCGTCGACATCGAGGCGTTTCTGGCGCCTGTAGACGTGCTGGTGATCACGGTAATAGTCGAAACCCAAGTGGCGAAAACTCGGGCCATGGGCGTCACGCAAGCGGGTCCCGGCGGCGTAGACGAAACTGTCGTCCACGGCAAAATAGTCATCCTCGTATTCAGCGGCGCTGACCACGCGGCCGTACTCATCGAACGCCGGCTGCCTGCACTTGAGCAGGTGGAAATCGCCAACGTAGCGGATGGTCTTGCCAGTCAGGTAATAGGCGCGTTGCTTGTCCTTGGCGTAGCGTTCGTTAAGCACGGTGAAGGTCGCCAAGTCGGCATTGTCGATGCGGTAGAAGTATTCATAGGAAATGCTCGAACCTTGCTGTGCTTGCACGATGATCGACTGCCCATCGGTGCCCCAGCGATGGGCGAGCATCTGGAAGTCGTCCGGATTTGCGACCGGCAGCGGCGTGCCGTCCTTCTGGTGCAGGGGCTTGAAGCCCTTGTAGATCTGATCGTCGATCACTCGATAGGACGGATGGTTGCAATACCGCACCCGCGCCGTGGCGCTGGCGATAAATTGCCCCTGCAAAAAGATATTGACCCCGTCGCTGAACAGGGCGGACGCTGAAGTTACCGAGGCGGGGGACGATGTCAGCAGGGTCAGGCTGTCGGGGCGTGCCTCGGGAATTTGGCTGATCGCGTACTCGCCGAACCAATAGGCGCCGGTTGCGTCACGCCAGTACTGGTGGCCGAGGTTTTCCAGGCCTTTGTCGAACCGAAACGGCAGGGCCTGAAGCGCGTGGTAGCCATGGCGCTCCCGGTAGGCCGGAAGCAGGTAGTAATCACGCAGGGCGTCGCGCAGGACCCAAGGGTTTCGTCGATGCCGCCACACCGGCTGACCGGCCAGCAAGGGCGAGGACGGATAATGCCCAGCGCTGGCAGCTTGGGCTAACTCGTCGGGTCGTGCGCCTTCAGGGTTGAGCATGATGTACACATCAGGCACTTGCCCGTCGCCCAGCAGCCGACCTTCCATGAACGCGAAGCCTTGATGCCATTCAAGCTGCAGCGGTTCCCAGTCAGCAAGAGCCGTGTCTCTGTCTGTCATGTCGATGCGACCGGAGCGTTTGATGGTTGGCCAAGGACTACAAGTTTTGCCGCGAACTCGACACCTGGCGAGGCAGGCTCGAGGGTGTTAGGTTCGACAAATGTTTGTCAAAAGCAGTCGAAGCCATGACTACCCCGAACATCACCCTGCCGGACGTTCTCAGATCCTTCATAGACGATCAGGTTAGGCAGCGAGGCTACAGTACCCGTAGTGAATATGTACGGGAACTGATTCGCAAGGATCAGAATCGGCAGCACCAGCGTGGCTTGGTATTGGACGGGGCCGAGTCGGCTCCCACTGTTCCAGTGAATGGCGACTACTTTGAATCCCTACGGGCCAAAGTAAGGGTGAGGATGAGGTCCGCGAACTTACAGAGCCAAACCCCGTTAAGCCTGTAGCAGCCGTGTAGGAGCTGACGAGTGCAACGAGGCTGCGATCTTTCCCTAGCCACTTGAGTCCCAAGCGAAAGATCAAAAAATCGCAGGCTTCGCCACCTCCTACAGAGCCGAGCCAAAGACCGCCGCTGCCACGTTCAAAAAATGAACTTGAACAGCGCAATCACCACGATCAGGCCAATCAGGAAAATGATACCTACGGTGCCGCCAAGGAATTTCAACATAATCACGCTCTCATCGGATGGGCTTAATCGTCTAGACCGCCACCGATAACGCTCGTTTCGTTGAATATTCATTCGTGGTGATCAATGAACCGCAAAGGACCTTGGCACTGGCACATGCTCGAATTTTGAAATGGTCTTGATCCAGTAGCGGCGATAGTCCGTCTGGTCCGGTGCCAATGGTTTGTGGCTGGACCATGGATGTTTTTCCTTCAGGCTGGCGCGGTACGCCTCCCATTCTTTCTGCTCGGCCACTTCCCGGGCCTTGCTCCGGTCATCGAACCAGCCCAGCACGTAAGCTTCGCCCTGATCCGTGCCGTGCGCTATCAGCAAATAAATCTCTGTCATAACTGACCTACCGTTCCGTCCTGCGCCCCAGTGGCGGGGTCTTATCCTGGGTATCGGCCGTGTTTGGCTGTTTTTGAGATTTATTGATAAGTGGCGAGTATGGCGGGATCGGGAAAAACGCAGGACGAATGGCTCACTCGCCGGCGCCAACGGCGCGCCAGGCGGCCTCGGCCAATTGCTGCCGGTAGGCTTCAGGGTTGCGTTTGACGCGGGCAGAGAGCCAGGCACGGCAGTAGCTCTCCGCAGAACCGATGATCAGTGACGGGATCAGCTCAAAAGGCAGGTCCTGCAAATCCTGCTGGTGGGCCGGGTCGCTGAACCATTTCTTGAGTGCGGCGTTCCTGGCCAGATTCGCCTCGGCGAGCCGTTCGTTGAAGCTGCTGCGCGCCACTGCAAAGCGCGCCTGGTACTGGAATCGTGCCCAGTCGGGTTGGCTGACCACCCAATCCACGTAGCTAAACACCAGGGCATGCACCCATTCGCGGGTCGACGTGACAGCGCCAAGGTAGCTGTCCCTGAGCCGCGCCTGATCATCCAGGGCTGTCATGTATAACGCCGCGACCAAGCCTTCCTTGTTCTCGAAATGGTGATAAATGGCCCCCACGCTCATCTGGCTTTCGGCACGGATGATGTCGATGGTGGTTGCTTCTATGCCCTGTTGGTTGAACAGCGCCAGGGCACATCGGAGGATGTGCCGCTTGGACTCGGCACGACGCCCTGGGTAGCAGCGCTCGAGGAGATCGACAGGTTCCATTTTTCGGCCCAGTCAAAAAGGGGCCATGGTAATTGAAACGCAGACTCGACACGAGCGATTGACAGGGTGGATATATACAGAATAATGTTCTGTAACAGAGTGGTATTCTGTAAAAGAGTAATATTCTGTTCATGACTTCAGCCACCTGACCCGAGATACCCCATGAGCCAGACTCTCAGCATGTACCAAAGCGTTGGTCCGTCCGCCTTCAGCAATATGGCCTGCCAGATGGCACCGTACTTCGGCACCATCAACCCGGAAATTTCGGTGTTGGCGCCCGGGCGCGGTGAAGTGAGGGTGCCGTTTCGCAAGGAAATCACCAATCACCTGGCGTCCGTTCACGCGATCGCGCTGTGCAACGCGGCAGAACTGGCGGGCGGCATGATGACCGAGGTGTCCATCCCCAGTGGTGCCCGCTGGATCCCTAAGGGCATGACCGTCGAATACCTGGCCAAGGCCAAGACATCTATCCACGCCATTGCCGACGGTAGCGACATCGATTGGCAGACCTCGGGGGACAAGGTTGTCCCGGTCGAGATCTTCGACGAGGGTGGTGTGAAGGTCTTCACGGCGCGCATCACCATGAACGTGAAAGTCGGCTAGGTCGCCCGGTCCATCAAGCGTCGACCGTTTCCCCAGCCACTGACGGAAGCGGCTGACGCTTGAAGCAAGGCTAAAGATCGAGAACCAAATCAGAAGTGGGCTTGCTGCAGCACAGCAAGCGCAGGCCTTTGTCGATTTCCCGTTGCCTGATGCCGCCGTTGTGGTTCATCTCCACCGTACCCTGGAGCAGGACGGTCTTGCAGGTGCCACAAACACCCTGGCTGCAGGAGGAGGGCGGGCTTTCTTGGTGGCAGACAGCGCGGTCTGATTGGTGCACAAACACGATGTCGAGATTGCCGACCATGTCGCGGGCGGCCCGGGTCATCGACATCATGGGCGTTACGCCGGAACCGGCCGGCAGGTACAACAACTGCAACCACCCGGGCACGGGATTGGATGGCTGACCCAATCGCACGGCAGGCTTGAAGTGCTGTTATCGCTTGGCGATGCATTACCTGGCGGGGCTAGGTTCTGTCCTGGCTCGAGCATCGATGGCCTCGCTTCAAATGGTTGATATCCGTGGGCCAAGGGTTCAAGCGGCACAGAGCGCCTGCACGATGAACTCGCGTTGGCCGTTATCTGGATTTGGGCAGTGGATGACAGATGAGCGGTATGACAAAGGCAGTCGTTCCGGCATTCTTTGGCCGGATGGCGAAGTTCTTTCGGCGGTGTTCAGCAAAAAAATCATAATGGCGGCTCGTTGTTGTTTTAGAGTCCTTGCCTCTTGGAGATACAACCAAGCGCGCCTCACGGAGATGTTGTTTCATGCCTGCGTCCGGCTTGTTCGACTGGAACGGTGGTCGGGGCTCCATACTGCTGGTCTTTAAGCGCTGAGGACTGTCGGGTCAATGAAATGTACTCATGTGTACATTAAGAGATCATCAGGGTACATTTCTATCACGTATTTGAAGACGGAGGCGCACGATGCCGCAGGTAGGGAAGGCCCGTAGTAAGGCCCAGGACGCGGGCTGGCGAGGCTCGCCGGAGGGTTGGCTGGAAGCCGCCTACGAGGCCCTGAAGGAGTCGGGCATCGATGCGGTCCGGGTCATGCCACTGGCCAAGCGCCTGGGTTTGTCACGCACCAGCTTCTACTGGTTTTTCGAGGACCGCGAGCAACTGCTGGCTGCGTTGCTGTCGCGTTGGCGGGAGACCAACACGGGGGGGTTGATACGGCAAAGTGAAAGCTATGCCGAGAGCATTTCCGAGGCGATCCTGAATGTGTTCGAGTGCTGGCTCAACCCGCAGCTGTTCGACTCGCAGTTCGAGTTCGCCGTGCGCAGTTGGGCGCTTCAGTCCGCTGAAGTGGCCCAAGAGGTGGCGGTGGTGGACGAGCAGCGCATGAACGCCCTGGCGAACATGTTCAAGCGCTTTGGCTACGACAACCAGGGGGCTGATACACGGGCCCGAACGATCTACCTGACGCAGATCGGCTACATCACCATGAACACGACTGAGTTGATCACCGTGCGCTTCCAGCGCATCCCGCATTACGTGAGCATCTTCACCGGCAAAGTCCCCAAGCAGCGTGAGCTGGATCGTTTCTACGGGAAGTTCGGCTATGCCGAAAAAGAATCCGGGGTCTTTGTGCCCTTGACCGACACGTTCGAAAGCAACGGCGATGATCACTGAGACCGTGGGGATCATTGGCGGCACTGGCTGGTTGGGCGGTGCGATTGCCAAGGCGGTCCTGGCGAAGGGACTGGTGCCGGCGGGAAACCTGATCATTTCCAATCGCTCGGGCAACCATCCGTTGGCTCAACAAGGTGCTTGCCTGGTCACGGACAATCAGGACCTGGTGGATCGCAGCGACGTGGTAATCCTCGCGGTTCGCCCCGAGCATTTCGCCAGCCTGGGCATCGATGCGACGGGTAAAACGGTGATCTCCCTGATGGCCGGGATCACGGCGCAGGCGATTGCTGCGCAGACCTCGGCTTCAGCGGTCGTGCGGGCGATGCCCAACGCGGCGGTGGAAATCGAGCAGTCCTTTACCCCTTGGTATGGCTTTGGCGCGATAGCGCCGACGACGAAAAGCCTCGTGCAGCAGGTGTTCGAATGTGTGGGCACTGCGGCTGAGGTCGAGAAAGAAGATTTCATTGATTACCTCTCTGCGCTTTCGGGCACTGGCCCGGCCTTTCCGGCCCTGTTGATGACGGCGCTGGCTAATCAGGCGATGCAGGCCGGCATACCCGGCGACATCGCAGAGCTGGCGGCGAAAAGTGTCGTGGTCAACAGCAGCCAGTTGCTGGCGAGCCGTGACGCCCAGCAGATGATCGATGCCTTGGTGGCCTACCGGGGTGTCACGGCCGCTGCCTTGCAGGTGATGAGCCTGGGGGATTTCGAAGGGCAGGTTGGCAGGGCGTTGCAGGCGGGCGCTGCGGTTGCGCGCAAGGGGCTTGAGGCCTGATAAAAGTGTGGGGTACGAAAACGGCGCCTTCCACTCTTGGGAGAAGCGCCGTTTTTTCTTGAGCGAGCCCTATGGCCGCTCAAGGGGCGGGCTAGCCCTTACTTGCTTGGATGGGCCGCCTGAAGTTTCTTGGCTTCCTCCAGGTGGTGTTGCAGGGCCGGCAGCATTTTCTGGGCGAACGCCTTGAGTTCGGTGTTGCCAGCTTTCTTGTCGTCGGTAACGGTGTTGGCTTCTTTCTTGAACAGCTCGATGGTTTCTTCGTGGGCCTTGACCTGGTTATTGGCGTAGGCCGCATCAAAGGACTCATCGCGCACCTCGAGAATCTTCTCCTTGGCTTTATTCATCAGCGAGGTGTCGTCGGGTACTTCGATGTCATGTTTTTTCGCCAGCGCCTTCAGTTCTTCGTTGGCCTTGGTGTGGTCGGTGATCATCGTGTTGGCGAACGTCTTGATGTCCGCCGATTGGCTTTTTTCCAAGGCCAGTTTGCTGTTTTCGATTTCCGCAATGCCACCGACCGCCGCGTCGTCGACGAAGTCGTTGGACGTCGCGGCCCAGGCCATGCCCATGCTGGTGCTCAGGGCCACTGCCAGGCCGAGTTGACGCAGGATAAATGTGTTCATAGGTAAGTCTCCATACAGGTGAACGAGCGATTCTTGTCGTCTCTGATCAATGGAGGGTTGTGCCCGGGCAAAGGTTTGATCGCCAAGCGATGCGGTACGACGAACGGTCACCGCTGGTCGGATTGGCGGTCGACAGAACCCCGTCAACGAGGCCATCCTGATAATCGACGGGCGTTGAAAGGACGCCTGCCACCGATCCATCAAAGGAGGTGTTCCATGCCGGTGTCCCACGATTTGTGCCAGGATCTCAACTACACCAAAGATCAAATTCAGCAAAAACGCAGCGAGAATCCAAGGCTCGACTCGTTACTTCAAAAATATTCTCAACTGGATGCCGAGGTGGTCGACGCCGAGAAGCCGTCCTCCGCCGCGCTGCCCGCCGAGGTTCTGGAGGCGCTCAAGAAGAAGCGATTGCTGATCAAGGACGAGATCGTGTCTCACATGCAGAGCGAGCGATAGAACCCGATCCTTCGTTTCGCGAAGGGCTGTTGTGGCCATAGCTTGCTCCCGCTGGGTTGCGTAGCTGCCCCTGGGTTTTGCGAGCGCTGCGCACTCGGACGGGGGCAAGCTCTGGCCACAACGGTTCCCATGCCTTGTCGCCCAACCTGTCAGGTCAATGGATCCCAGCGCTGCGACCAGTCGCTGCCGGTCTTGGCGATCTCTCGCAGCACTTCGAAGGCCTGCTGCAATGCCGCTGAATCCCGATCGCGGGAGTAGACCAGGTAGGTCGGGTAATTGAATTCCGGTGCCTTGGGCACCCGCTCCAGGATGCCGCTGTCCAGGTAGCTCTGCACGACCCGCGTGCGGAAGTAACCGCTGCCGCCGTTTTCCAGAATGTATTGCAGGGCCAGGGGGCCGAGGTTGAAGGTCACGGCGGCCTTGGCCTTGTCTGGCAGCGCGGTGTCGTGTTGGCGCCGGAAGTCCGCGCTCCAGTCGATGTACACGTAGGGCTCGGGACGGGCGGCCAGGCGCACCAGGATGAGTTTTTCTTCCAGCAGCTGTTCCACCTGCAGGCGCGGCCAGTATTCAGGCTGATAGACCACCGCCGCATCCAGCAGGCCCAGTTCCAACTGCTGCAGCAGTTTCTCGCCGTCGCGGATGTCCATGCGCAGGGCGTGACCGGGGATCTTCTGGCGCAGTTCTCCGGCCCAGGCGAGCATCAAGGGGTTGCACAGGCTGACCTCGCCTCCCAGATGCAGGACGTTGCGATAGCCTTCGGGCAGTGGCAAGTCCCGGCGGGCGGCTTCCCAGGTTTGCACCAACTGGTTGGCGTAAACCACAAAGGCCTCGCCGTCGGCGGTCAAGCGCGCGCCGGCACGGTTGCGCACGAACAGCGCACAGCCGAGCTGGCTTTCGAGCTTCTGGACCCGGGCGGTGATCGCTGTCTGGGTCACGTGCAGCTTTTCGGCCGCTGCGGCGAGGCTGCCGTGGCGGACGATTTCCAGGAAGGTGCGGGCGAGGTCGATGTCCATGTTCAGGCCGATGCGGGGGAAGCGGGCATTGTAAGAGCTGCCAAGCCTTCCCCGATACCGTAGTACCGTTCACAAGGCTTTTTCGATTCATTGTGGCGAGGGGATTTATCCCCGCTGGGCTGCGCAGTGGCCCCAAAACCAGGCAGCGCGATGTGCCAGGGAGATTGAGTTCACTGCTTTAGGCCTGCTGCGCAGCCCAACGGGGATAAATCCCCTCGCCACAGGGGGCATCGTTGTTCTTGAGTGAACAGTATTATCTCGATACCGGCTGTTAATCGACGGCTTGGGGCTGTTTTGTCCGCGCCCAGGGCGCGACCAGGCGCTCGGGCGTACCGCAGGCCTTGTGCTTGAAGACGAAACGACGGCACTTGTCGGCGAAGCCGTGACGATTGTCCACCATGTCGCGGCGCATCTGCGCGAGTTCGTCATCGCGACACGCCTGGATCGCCGACAGGCTTCGTTCGGCCTTGCGCACCCGGATGCTTTCATAGGTCGGATCAAGCAGCGCGCGGTTGGCTCGTTGCAATAACCACAAGCCAAACTCGTCGGGGCAACGCGGACCGATCTCCTGGATCATGCCGTAGCGCAACGCCTGTAGCGTGCTGATGGGCAGGCAGTCCTGGGTGAGTTTCCAGGCCATGTCCGGACCGACCGCACGGGGCAAGCTGTAGGTCCAGTATTCAGAGCCGTACAGGCCCATGGTCGCGTAATGAGGATTGAGCACGATGTCACGGCGCGCCAGCACGATATCGGCGGCCAGGGCCAGCATCACACCACCGGCCCCGGCGCTTCCCGTCAGGCCGCTGACCACCAGTTGCCGGGCGCTGAACAACTCCAGGCAAACGTCGTCGATGGCTTGTATGTTGGCCCAGGCTTCCAGGCCGGGTTCGGCGGCGGCCTGGATTACGTTCAAGTGCACGCCGTTGGAAAAGCTGCCGCGCCCGCCTCGAACCAACAGCACCTGAGTGTCCCGGGACTTGGCCCAGCGCAATGCCGCCACCAGGCGCTGGCATTGCTCAGTGCTCATCGCGCCGTTATAGAACTCAAACGTCAGCTCTCCGACATGGCCACATTCCCGGTAGCGAATGGGTTGATAGGGCTCGTCGCTGAACGGCTCACGGGCCAGGGAGCTGTCGAGCACCGGGATGCCTTCGAGGCGGCTCGACAGTACATGGCGCGCCGGGCGCTTGAAGGTCTGTTCGCCGAGCTGCGGCTTGCGACGCAGGGCACCGATCCACAGGCTGGCATCCCCCGTCGCCACCAGCACCGCATCGTCACGTACGGCCAACAGCTCGCCGGGCAGGCCGTGGCGAACGTCCGGGTGGGCGTCGTACAGGTAAAACTGTTCGCCGGCCAGGCTGGCGAGCACACCGGGTTGACCGTCCGCGGCGTCGATGCTGCGCTTGATGAAACCGGTGCTGTCGTGCCAGCTGAAGCTGCGATCGTCCTGGGTCATGTTCGGTTGCAGGCGTCCGATCACGTCATGGCGGCCATAGTCCAACGGTACCGGGACGAAACCGCCAAGGTATTTTTCCGCGACCTCGCGGATGCAACGAATGGCCGCGTCGCTGACCGGGCCGTTATACAGCTCCGATTTGCGCAGGCCTTTGGGCAAGTCGAATTCGCAGGTGGCCCACACGGGCCCGGCGTCCATTTCCTCCACCGCCTGCAAAGCGGTGACGCCCCAGCGCTCGGGTTGCCGGGTGATCGCCCAGTCCAGGGCACTGGCACCGCGGTCGCCGACAATCCCCGGATGAATGATCATCACCGGCCGCCGTGGGTTGCGCCACAACTGCTCGGGTACGCGGTCCTTGAGAAACGGACAGATCACCAGGTCGGCGCCGCTTTCTTCGATTTGTCGGCAGACCGAGGCCGGATCGGTGAACAGCACCACGCTGGGGCGATAACCGGCCTCGCGCAGGTCCAGCCAGGCGCGTTGGGTCAGGCCGTTGAATGCGCTGGACAGCAGAATGATCTTCAGTGGGGGCATGAGTCTCTCTTCCTTGAGATGAGCGGGCGCAGGCTCCCGATGAGCCGTCCCTGGCCTTGATGGAAGCGCTACGTTAGCGGTTGGAGGGTGAGCGGGAACTGACAGGGATCAAGGTTGTGTACGGGGCGAAATCAAGGAAGGGCAAAAACACGAATCCCGCCACGGGGGCGGGATTCGTTTGCAATCAAAGGGCTCGCGAGGAAGGCGAACTCAATCTCAGGCTGGGAACAGCTCGGACAGTTTCATCGACAGCATCATGTCGCCTTCAACGCGCAGCTTGCCGCCCATGAATGCCTGCATACCATCGGTATCGCCGCTGACGATGCCCTTGAGGGTTTCGCTGTCCATGATCAGCGTGCAGTTGGCATCGACATTCTCGCCTTCCTGCAGTTCGCAGGTGCCGTCCTTGACGATCAGGGCGTACTGCTTGTCCTCGTCGGTGATGTTGAAACCGAATACCAGGTCCAGGCCGGCAGCGGCGGCTGGGTTGAACTTGGCTTTCATGGCTTGTACGGCGTCGGCTACGGAGGTCATGGTTTCGATCCTTATTTGGGTGGTACAGCAAGGGTCTACAGTAATCCGGACTCAGCGAAAGGTGATGAGGTCCGGGGCCTTCAGCAGTTGCAGGTGGGCATGGCTGTTGAAGGAAGCCAGGGCCACCTCGCGGCCCCTGAATTTCAGGTGGTTGAGCGAGGTGTTGACGATTTGCCAGTTCAGTTCGAAGGCCTGTCGGGCCGGTATCTGGGTGATCAGGTGGAGCAGGGCGGTGATGGTGCCGCCGGAGGTGAATACGGCGATCTTGTGGGTGTTGTCGGCTTGCTCCAGGATGCGCTGCAGGCCCGCCTGGACCCGCTCGACGAACCCCAGCCAGCTTTCGAGACCGGGTGGGTCATACCGGCCGCTGAGCCAACGCTCGACGATCAGCACGAAGATGCGCTGGAATTCGGCGCGGTTCTGCGCGGCGTTGCGCAGGATATGCAGCGCCTCGGGCTCCTGAGGGAGCATGTCCGGCAGCAGGGCGCGAATGACCGCGTCGGCATCGAACTCGTTGAACGCCGGGTCGATTTCCAGCTCGGGGACCGGCATGCCGGCGGCGGACATCTGGCCCAGCGCACCGACGGCGGTATCCTGTTGGCGCCGCAGGTCACCCGAGAGGCAGCGGTCGAATACGACACCGAGCTCGGCCAGATGGCCGCCGAGCACTTGCGCCTGACGTACGCCATTGGGCGAGAGGACATCGTAGTCGTCCGCACCAAAGGAGGCCTGGCCATGTCGAATCAGATAGATACTGCCCACGTCCGCGTCATCCCGGTACGTTGAAGGTTTGGCGAGGTTATGGGGATGGCGGTGAGCTGTCAATGAAAAAACATACGCTTGTTTGAAATGTCCGTTGCAGCCTTGTCTTGCCTCGCTCGCGTCAAGGTAACCATAGGTTTCTTGGCTGGTCGCGGCGCAGGCGCATGGGTATGCTGGGACCGTTACGCGCCTGCGTTCAGTGGCGCATTGCATTTAAGGAGTTGCTGTGGAGTTTTTCATCGAGTACGCCGGTTTCCTGGCCAAGACCGTGACGCTGGTGATCGCCATCCTGGTGGTGCTGGCCAGTTTTGCTGCGCTGCGCAGCAAGGGGCGGCGCAAGTCGTCCGGCCAGTTGCAGGTGAGCAAACTCAACGATTTCTACAAGGGGCTGCGCGAGCGCCTGGAGCAGACGCTGCTGGACAAGGATCAGCTCAAGGCCCTGCGCAAGGCCGAAGGCAAGGCTGAAAAGGCCGGGAAAAAAAGCAAGGACAAGCCGGCGGCCAAGCCACGGGTGTTCGTGTTGGACTTCGACGGTGACATCAAGGCCTCGGCCACCGAGAGCCTGCGTCATGAAATCACCGCGCTGCTGACCCTGGCAACGCCCAAGGATGAAGTGGTGCTGCGCCTGGAAAGCGGCGGCGGAATGGTCCACAGCTACGGCCTGGCCTCGTCGCAACTGGCGCGAATCCGTCAGGCCGGCGTGCCGCTGACCGTCTGCATCGACAAGGTCGCGGCCAGCGGCGGCTACATGATGGCGTGCATCGGCGAGAAGATCATCAGCGCGCCCTTTGCGATCCTGGGCTCCATCGGCGTCGTCGCGCAATTGCCCAACGTCAACCGTCTGCTGAAGAAACATGACATCGATTTCGAAGTGTTGACGGCCGGCGAATACAAACGCACGTTGACGGTGTTCGGCGAAAACACCGAGAAGGGCCGGGAGAAATTCCAGGAAGACCTGGACATCACCCATGAGCTGTTCAAGAACTTCGTGTCCAACTATCGCCCGCAACTGGCCATCGATGAAGTGGCGACAGGTGAAGTCTGGCTGGGGGTCGCGGCGCTGGGCAAACATCTGGTGGACGAGCTGAAAACCAGCGATGAGTACCTGGCCGAACGGGCCAAGGGCGCCGAGCTGTACCACCTGCACTACGCCGAACGCAAAAGCCTGCAGGAACGCATTGGCATGGCGGCCAGCGGTTCGGTGGACCGCGTGCTGCTCAGCTGGTGGAGCCGCCTGACCCAGCAGCGGTTCTGGTAATTCAGGAGCGGGTTCACCGCTAACCCCTGTGGGAGCGAGCTTGCTCGCGATAGCGGCGGTACATCCAACAGAGATGCAAGCTGACCCACCGCCATCGCGAGCAAGCTCGCTCCCACAGTGGGTCTGAGGTGGGCTGAAGCGCCGGGCTCACCGCTATCTCTTTGTGGGAGCGAGCTTGCTCGCGATAGCGGCGGCACATCCAACAGAGATGCATGCAAGCTGACCCACCGCCATCGCGAGCAGGCTCGCTCCCACAGGGGGGGCGGTGGTAGATCAAGACACCGAAAACAAAAAAGCCCTGAACCGGCACACCCGGATCAGGGCTTTTTCATGGGGCTGTTTCAGCGACGACGGAACAGTGGCAGCGGCTCGTCAGTGGCAGCCTGGTAGGTCACCGAGAAGTCCTTGAGGCTTTCGAGGGCTTCGTAAGGGTCTTTGTCGGCGCGCAAGGCAAAGGCGTCGAAACCGCAACGGCGCATGTAGAACAACTGGTCACGCAGCACGTCGCCAATCGCCCGCAGTTCACCCTTGAAGCCATAGCGGTCACGCAGCAGGCGGGCGTTGGAGTAGCTACGTCCGTCGGTGAAGGCCGGGAAGTTCAGGGCGATGACCTGCAACTGATTGGCGTCGTCGCCGATTTCCTCGGCTTCCTCGTCGGCGTCCAGCCAGACACCCAGGCCGCCGTCGCGGGCCTTGAGGGCGTGGGCATGATCGCGCCACAGGGCCAAGGGCACGATCAGGTCGTCACAGTTGGAGATGCCATCGAAGGTCGCGTCCTTGGGCAGCAGGTGCCAGGTTTCGTCGATGACCTCGTTGTTCTTAATGATTCGCTGCATAGACGCGTTCCTTGAAGAGGTCGATGCCAATACGTTGGTAAGTGTCGATGAAGCGCTCGTCTTCGGTACGTTGCTCGATGTACACGTCGATCAGCTTCTCGATCACGTCAGGCATGTCATCCTGAGCAAACGACGGGCCGAGGATCTTGCCCAGGCTGGCGTCGCGGCTACCGCTGCCGCCCAGGGAGACCTGGTAGAACTCTTCGCCTTTCTTGTCCACGCCCAGGATGCCGATGTGGCCGACGTGGTGGTGACCACAGGCGTTCATGCAGCCGGAAATGTTCAGGTCCAGCTCGCCGATGTCAAACAGGTAGTCCAGGTCGTCGAAACGACGCTGGATCGATTCGGCGATAGGGATCGACTTGGCGTTGGCCAGCGAGCAGAAGTCGCCGCCGGGGCAGCAGATCATGTCGGTAAGCAGGCCGATGTTCGGGGTGGCGAAGCCTTGCTCGCGCAGCTCGCCCCACAAGGTGAACAACTGACTCTGTTCAACGTCCGCCAGGATGATGTTCTGCTCGTGGGAGGTGCGCAGTTGGCCGAAGCTGTAGCGCTCGGCCAGGTCGGCCACGGCGTCCAGTTGCTTGTCGGTGATGTCGCCCGGCGCGACGCCGGTCGGCTTCAGGGACAGGGTCACCGCGACATAACCCGGCTTCTTGTGGGCCAGGGTGTTACGGGTGCGCCAGCGGGCGAAGCCTGGGTGTTCCTTGTCGAGGGCCGCCAGCTCTGCGTCCTGGTTGCCCAGCGCTTTGTACTGCGGGTCGACGAAATGTTTGGCGACGCGATGCACTTCGGCCTCGGTCAGGGTGGTCTGGCCGCCACGCAGGTGAGCCATCTCGGCTTCGACCTTCTCGGCGAACACCTCAGGGGTCAGGGCCTTGACCAGGATCTTGATCCGCGCCTTGTACTTGTTGTCGCGCCGGCCGTAGCGGTTGTACACCCGCAGGATCGCATCGAGGTAGCTCAGCAGGTCCTGCCACGGCAGGAACTCGTTGATGAACGCGCCGACCACCGGGGTACGCCCCAGGCCGCCGCCCACCAATACACGGAAGCCCAGCTCGCCGGCCGCGTTGTAGACCGTCTCCAGGCCGATGTCATGGACTTCGATGGCCGCACGGTCCGAGGTCGAGCCGTTGATGGCGATCTTGAACTTGCGCGGCAGGTAGGCGAATTCCGGGTGGAACGTCGTCCACTGGCGAACGATTTCGCACCATGGCCGCGGGTCGATCAACTCGTCGGCCGCGACACCGGCGAACTGGTCGGTGGTGACGTTGCGCAGGCAGTTGCCGCTGGTCTGGATCGCGTGCATCTGCACGGTGGCCAGCTCGGCCAGGATCTGGGGCACATCTTCCAGGGCCGGCCAGTTGTACTGGACGTTCTGCCGGGTACTGATGTGGGCATAGCCCTTGTCATAGTCACGGGCAATTTGCGCCAGCTTGCGCACCTGGCGCGAAGTCAACTGGCCGTAAGGCACAGCCACGCGCAGCATCGGGGCGAAGCGCTGGATATACAGGCCATTCTGCAAGCGCAGAGGGCGGAATTCTTCTTCGCTCAGCTCGCCTGCCAGATAGCGTCGGGTCTGATCACGGAACTGCTTGACGCGGTCCTCGATGATTCGCTGATCGTACTCGTCATATACGTACATATAAGTCTCGGTCTCAGGCTTGGGCCGATCAGAAACAGCTGCATGTTGGCTCGCTGGAATCGGGTTCTGCCTCGGCAATTCTGCGCGCACGGCCGCGCACTCCTAGGGGAGCCGGTGCAAGATACCTGTTTTGAGTTATGCGCAAAAGTGATGTTTGAGTATATGTAAAGAACCAAATCGACTAATGAGATTGATTATTGCCTAACCCACATTTGTCGTACGGGCAATCATCGTCTTAACTGTGGTCGAGTCCCTATGCAATCACCTACAAAACCGACAAGAGGCGATGCAATGAGCAATCCGACCAAAGCAAGGAAAAGCGACAGTACTGTTGATGCCTGGGCCATTTTGTTCCTGATTATCCTGGTGGTGGGCACCGCAGTATTCTGGGTCAGTCATCAATAAGTGCGAGCCGTTGCAGGCCACATGAAGGTCTCGTGTTCATGTGCCCGTTCGCCACCCGGGTCGTTATACTGGGTGGCGTATTATTCGGGGCGGGCGGGATGTCGAAGTTTATCTGCAGGCTATTTGGGCTGTTATGCCTGTCATTCTGGGCTCAAGCCCAGACCGCCAATGCGGTGTCCGCTTCGGCCGAGGTTTTGGCCGCCGGGTCGGTTGCCCCTTCAGTCGTGTTCCTTAACCCGGGGCACTCCACCGAGCCCTTCTGGGTCAACTACACCGAATTCATGCAAGCGGCGGCAAGCGGACTGGGTTTGCGGCTGCGCGTGGAATATGCCGAGCGCGATCCCCAGGCGATGATTCGCCAGGCACGCGAAGCCGTCACGGCGAAAGACCGTCCAGACTATCTGGTATTGGTCAACGAACAGTATGTCGCCCCGCGAATCTTGCAGTTGGCGCAGGGCAGTGGGGTCAAGCTGTTCCTGGTGAACAACACCTTGACCAGTGACCAGAGTCGCCTGCTGGCAGAGAGCGGTAACCCGCCTCCCGAGCTGCTAGGCAGCCTGGTGCCCAACGACGAACGCAGTGGTTACCTGATGCTCAAGGAACTCTTGCGCCAATACGGGCCGCTGGCGCCTGGGCAGACGCTCGACTTGCTGGCCTTTTCCGGGAGGAAATTCACCCCTTCGGCGCAACTGCGCGAGAAAGGCCTGCTCCGGGCGTTGGCCGAGCACCCGCAAGTGCATCTGCGTCAATTGGTCTATGGCGAGTGGAGTCGCGAACGGGCTCATGATCAGGCGAGCCAGTTGGTCAAGCGCTATCCGCGGACCGAGCTGGTCTGGTCGGCCAACGATGAAATGGCCCTGGGTGTCATGCAGGCGTTCGAGGAGGCAGGTCGCCAGCCAGGCAAGGATGTGTTGTTCAGCGCGATGAACAGCTCCAGGGCGGCCCTCCAGGCACGTATCGACGGGCGCTTGAGCGTTCTGTTCACCGGCCATTTCAGCTTGGGTGGCTTTGCCATGGTGCTGCTCCATGATCACGCCCGAGGCGTCGACCTCGCACGCCATGGCGGCTACAACCAGCAGGTCGACCTGATGCAATCCCTCGATCCGGCCCGCGCCCGCATTTGGTTGAACATGAATCCCGCAAAGGACTACCGCCTGGACTTCAAGCGCTTCAGCCTGGTGTCCCACCCGGATGGCGAGCGCTATGCCTTTTCGCTCGATGCGCTGGGGCGTCGCTAGTACGGCGGCTCAGTACGGGAGGGGAGACGGGCAATGTGACTGTTTCGGTTCGAAAGAGACCGAGTTCCATACTGTGCAGATACGTTCTATACACCCGCAAAGTACAGCACCAAATTGACGATCCCATACAACGTCAACCCGAAAACCACCGTAAACAGGATGCCGAGGACTATGAAGTGACTCGGCTTGCCGTGGGTGAAGTCGCGGGCGCGGTTCTTGCCGCTTTGCACGCCAAAGGCCGCCGCTCCCACGCTGTGGAGCATTTGCCAGAGGGTTGGCGGCTTGTTGTCGACTGGATCGTCCATAAATCCCTCGTCTGCCATGTGTTTGGGACAAGCATAGACAAAAGATCGCAGCCTGCGGTAGCCCAATCGTCAACGACTGGCGTTGACCTTCAAGGTGTTTGCTCCGGCCGAGGTGAATAGCGGAATCCAAATCTTGTGAACCTCTCGTCGCCACTGTCATTTCTGACAGTGGCTGTCCAGGTGTAATGGGATCAGCCTCACGGTTCTTGTCATACAAGGACTACGCAATGAACATTGGAAATTCGTTCGCAGCAGCGGGTTTTTCCCGTTTGGCTGCGCTTGCGTTTGCGCTCGCTCTACCCAGCCTCGTCAGCGCGACAACCAATAGTCGTGAGGAATCGCCACAAGCAACGTCTTCCAGCGTGTATGCCGATGTGATCGGTAGCGCACGCTTTGAGCGTTCGGCGATCAAGGTTGAGCAGGGTTATACGGTAGAAAGCGGCAATTTATATACTCGTGACGGTGATACTGGCTCATTGGTGGTGGTCCGGTCACCTAGCGGTTCCGTGACTGTAATAGTCAATTCTCCCGACAAGCGCGGTTTGTTGACGGTCAATGCTCAAGGCAAAAGCACGTTTACTGAGGAGCCAATTACCGATGCCGACGCCCGGGGAAATGATGTAATCGAATCAGGCGAGCCAATGGGCCTCGATTCGAAAAAAGCAGGGGAGCATCGGTATGTCGATATTCTTTTTGCTTACATACCTTACGTTCTCGGAAAATTGGACGCCGATGCGATAGCTTATGCGTTAGCACAAACTGAAACTGTTAATCTCAGCCTACGCAATTCTCGGATAACCGACGTGTCCCTGAGACTTGCTGCGGTTACTGTATTTGATAACAGCAATAGGGTTCTTGACACGTCGTCTGAAGGGCTGAGTAATTGGCAAAGCCTTTTAAGTCCTTACAGAGCGTTATACAAAACCGATGTCAGTGCCGCCATTACCGGATCAGACGCCGAGGCGGGTAGGGCGTATCGACCAGGATACACAAGTGTTAATGCTTGGTGGGCACCCACGACGTTCGCTCATGAAATAGGGCACAACGCTGGAGGGCATCACTGCTTCCTTCAAGATGGGGTCAACTATAATTTCGGCCATGACAACGGCAAGACCAAAACCAATCTGTGTTATGGCGATCGTGCTTTTTATTATTCGACGCCTGATGTCCTTGATGCGCATGGTTTGCCATTGGGTAATGCAAAAACTGCCGATATGGCTCGAGTTTGGCGGGAAAATACCACGCGTCTGACTGGTTATAATGCAGAGCTGCCAGGGCTGCGTATGATGCTTGTCAGTCCATCTGGGGCGCCAACAGAAGCGATATCGGAACTGGACATTCCATTGCCCGATATTTCCTTGTTCCCAGCGGGTGTCGTTGCATTGAACTCATCTGTGGGGCCCGTTGAATTAATACCGATTCCAAACAGTACCTGGACTCGATTGAATGTGCCATTGCGAAGTGCGGGAGGAAGCGATGTTGCCGTGGTACTGCAGGCGCAGCGGGTACGAGGGGTCTGCGAAACAAACATGAATGTGACTAATTGTAAGAGCAAACGGGCAATGAGTCTTCGGATAAGATATAACCCTGCGGATAATCCGGGACTGGCAGGTTATTACAATGGGCTCCTGAAACTTGAAGCCAGAAGCCCGGATCTCACCAGCTGGAAGGTACCCATTAATATCGCAATTTCAGTCAAGAGGTAGAGTGGACGTTATACGTCTTGCATATGTGCAGCATTTGCCAGAGGGTTGGCGCCTTGTTTTCAGACGGTTCGTCCATGATGCTCTCCATACGCAAGGTCGTGTGTGGAGAGCATAGCCAATCCCCGCGAACTTAGTTGTCGTAACCCAAATTCGGCGCCAACCAGCGCTCCGTCACACTCAAGTCCTGACCTTTACGCGCGGTATAGCTCTGGACCTGGTCCTTGTCGATCTTGCCCACGGCGAAGTATTGCGCCTGGGGATGGGCGAAATACCAGCCGCTGACCGCTGCCGCCGGGAACATCGCGTAGTGTTCGGTGAGGAACACGCCGCTGCGTCCGGCCTTCAGTTCGCTGGCCTCGGGGTCGAGCAGGCGGAACAAGGTGGCTTTCTCGGTGTGGTCCGGGCAGGCTGGGTAGCCGGGGGCAGGGCGTATGCCGGTGTACTGCTCCTTGATCAGCGCCTCGTTGTCCAGGCTCTCTTCCTGGGCATAACCCCAATGCTCCTTGCGCACCTGTTGGTGCAGCCACTCGGCGCAGGCTTCGGCCAGTCGGTCGGCCAGTGCCTTGACCATGATCGAGTTGTAGTCGTCGCCGGCCTCCTGGTAGGCCTTGGCGACTTCTTCGGCGCCGATGCCGGCGGTGGTAATGAAGCCGCCAACGTAGTCGGTCACGCCGCTGTCCTTTGGCGCGACGAAGTCGGCCAGGGAAAAGTTCGGCTTGCCGTCGGTCTTGATGATCTGCTGGCGCAGGTGATGCAGGCGCGCCAGTGGCTTGCCGTCGTCGCCGTAGACTTCCAGATCGTCGTCATGCACCTGGTTGGCCGGCCAGAAGCCGAACACGGCGCGGGCGCTGATGAGTTTCTCGTCGATCAGCTTGCGCAGCATCGCCCGGGCATCGGCGTACAGTGCGGTGGCCGCTTCGCCGACCACTTCGTCGGTGAGGATCCGCGGGTACTTGCCGGCCAGGTCCCAGGAGATGAAGAACGGGGTCCAGTCGATGTATTCGGCCAGGACGTTCAGGTCGATATTGTCCAGCACCTTGGCGCCGGTGAACGTCGGCTTGACCGGTTGGTAGCTGCTCCAGTCGAACTGTGGCTTCTTGGCCACGGCGGCGGGGTAGCTCAGGCGTTCGGTGCGGGCGCTGCGGTTGGCCGTGCGCTCGCGTACGTCGATGTAGTCCTGGCGGGTTTTCTCGACGAACGCCGGCTTGAGTTCCTTGGACAGCAACTGGGTCGCCACGCCCACGGCACGGGAGGCGTCGGTGACGTAGATCACCGCATCGTTGCTGTACTTGGGCTCGATCTTCACCGCCGTGTGGGCCTTGGAGGTGGTGGCGCCACCGATCATCAACGGCAGATGGAAGTCCTGGCGCTGCATCTCCCGCGCCACATGCACCATCTCATCCAGGGACGGGGTGATCAGGCCGGACAGGCCGATGATGTCGCACTTCTGCTCCTTGGCCACCTGCAGGATTTTCTCCGCCGGCACCATCACGCCCAGGTCGACGATGTCATAGCCGTTGCAGCCGAGCACAACGCCGACGATGTTCTTGCCGATGTCATGGACGTCGCCTTTGACCGTGGCCATCAGGATCTTGCCCTTGGCCTCCGGCTTGTCGCCTTTTTCCGCCTCGATGAACGGGATCAGGTGGGCCACGGCCTGCTTCATCACACGGGCGGACTTGACCACTTGGGGCAGGAACATTTTGCCGGCGCCAAACAGGTCGCCGACGATGTTCATGCCGGCCATCAGCGGGCCTTCGATGACCTCGATCGGCCGGGCGAACGACAGCCGCGATTCCTCGGTGTCTTCAACGATGTGGGTGGTGATGCCCTTGACCAGCGCGTGCTCCAGGCGCTTGTTCACCTCCCAGCCGCGCCATTCCTCGGTTTCGGCTTCCTTGACGCTGCCGTCGCCCTTGTACTTGTCGGCGATGGCGAGCAGGGCGTCGGTGCCTTCGGGGGTGCGGTTGAGGATCACGTCTTCCACGGCGTCGCGCAGTTCCACCGGGATCTGGTCGTAGATCTCCAGTTGGCCGGCGTTGACGATGCCCATGGTCAGGCCCGCGCGGATCGCATACAGCAGGAACACCGAGTGGATCGCCTCGCGCACCGGGTTGTTGCCGCGGAACGAGAACGACACGTTGGACACGCCGCCGGAGGTCAGCGCATACGGCAGTTCGTCGCGGATGTAGGCGCAGGCGTTGATGAAGTCCACAGCATAGTTGTTGTGCTCTTCGATACCGGTGGCGACGGCGAAGATGTTCGGGTCGAAGATGATGTCTTCCGGCGGGAAGCCGACTTCATTGACCAGGATGTCGTAGGAGCGCTTGCAGATTTCCTTCTTGCGCGCCTCGGTGTCGGCCTGGCCGGCTTCGTCGAACGCCATCACCACCACGGCGGCGCCGTAGCGCTTGCACAGTTTGGCGTGGTGGATGAACTGCTCCACGCCTTCCTTCATGCTGATGGAGTTGACGATGCCCTTGCCCTGGATGCACTTGAGGCCGGCTTCGATCACTTCCCATTTGGAGGAGTCGATCATGATCGGCACCCGGGAAATGTCCGGTTCGCCGGCAATCAGATTGAGAAAGGTCACCATGGCCTTCTTCGAATCGAGCATGCCCTCGTCCATGTTGATGTCGATCACCTGGGCGCCGGCCTCAACCTGTTGCAGGGCCACTTCCAACGCTTCGGTGTAGTTGTCCTCGCGGATCAGCCGGGCGAACTTGGCGGAACCGGTGATGTTGGTCCGCTCGCCAACGTTGACGAACAGCGAGCTGCGATCGATGGTAAACGGTTCCAGGCCGGACAGGCGGCAAGCCCGGGGAATCTCTGGAATCTGCCGCGGCGCATAGCCGGCCACAGCCTTGGCGATGGCTTCGATGTGCGCCGGGGTGGTGCCGCAGCAGCCGCCGACGATGTTCAGGAAGCCGCTCTGGGCAAACTCTTCGATGACCTTGGCCGTCTCGGCCGGCAGTTCGTCGTATTCGCCGAATTCGTTGGGCAGGCCGGCGTTGGGGTGGGCCGAGACGTGGGTGCTGGCCTTGTTCGACAGCTCTTCCAGGTAGGGGCGCAATTCGCTGGCGCCGAGGGCGCAGTTCAGGCCCACGGAGATCGGCTTGGCGTGGGCCACCGAGTTCCAGAAGGCTTCGGTGGTCTGGCCGGAGAGGGTGCGGCCGGAGGCGTCGGTGATGGTGCCGGAGATCATGATCGGCAGTTCGACGCCCAGTTCTTCATAGACCCCTTGCACGGCAAAAATCGCCGCCTTGGCGTTCAGGGTGTCGAAGATGGTCTCGATCAGGATCAGGTCGGCGCCGCCTTCGATCAGGCCTTTGGTGGCCTCGGTGTAGTTCTCCACCAGTTCGTCGAAGGTCACGTTGCGGTAGCCGGGGTTGTTCACGTCCGGCGACAGCGAGCAGGTGCGGCTGGTCGGGCCGAGCACGCCAGCGACGAAGCGCGGCTTGTCCGGGGTTTCCAGGGTCTTGGCGTCGGCTACCTGGCGGGCCAGGCGCGCGCCTTCCAGGTTCAGCTCGTAGGCCAGGCCCTGCATGCCGTAGTCGGCCTGGGACACCTGGGTGGCGTTGAAGGTGTTGGTTTCCAGAATGTCGGCGCCGGCATCCAGGTAGGCTTTTTCAATGGCACCGATCACGTCGGGACGGCTAAGCACCAGCAAGTCGTTGTTGCCTTTGACGTCGCTCGGCCAGTCGGCGAAACGCTTGCCGCGGTAGTCCTGTTCTTCCAGTTTGTAGCTCTGGATCATCGTGCCCATGCCGCCGTCGAGGATCAGGATGCGTTCCTTGAGGGCTTGCTGGAGAAGATAAAGGCGAGCGCTGCGATCGGACATAGGACTACCTGGAAAAAAAGACCATTACGAAGGCCGGGATAATAGCAAACCTGCGTAGGATTTGATCATGAGGGACTTTTGCATGAATATCGCTCATGTTTGCAAGGCGATGCTGGCCCGGTAGAATCGGCGGATTATCTCTTAGGGACCCGAGACATGCCGTACCGCGTCTTATTCGGCAGTCTGTTGCTGTCGTTGTCTTTTAGCGCAGCCGCCGGGAATCCCGCTCCCGCGATCTCCTACACCCGCGACATCCAGCCGATCTTCACGGAAAAATGTGTGGCCTGTCATGCCTGCTATGACTCCGCCTGCCAGTTGAACCTGGGCAGCGGCGAAGGTGCGGCACGGGGCGCGAGCAAGCTGTCGGTGTATGACGGCGAGAGGGGCCAGGCGGCCGATCCGACCCGCTTGTTCTATGACGCCTCTGGCCCGCATGCCTGGCAACGCAAGGGCTTCTATTCTGTGCTCGACGCCCAGGGCAGCCAGGCTGCGCTGATGGCGCGCATGCTGGAGTTGGGCCACCGCACGCCGCTGCAGCCCAACGCCAAGCTACCGGAAGACATCGTGCTCGGGCTCAACCGGGATAATAGCTGCCCGATGCCGGGGCAATTCGACGAATACGCAGGCAGCCATCCCAAGGAAGGCATGCCCCTGGCCGTCACCGGCCTGACCGACCAGCAATACCAGACCCTGCAGCGCTGGCTGGCCGCCGGCGCACCCATCGATCAGCAGGCCCTGGCCCCAAGTGCCGCCGAAGCCTTGCAAGTGGTGCAATGGGAAAACCTGCTCAACGCCCCCGGTGCCCGGGAAAGCCTGGTGGCTCGCTGGTTATTCGAGCATTGGTTCCTGGCGCACATCTATTTCAAGGACGGCGAATCGGGGCATTTCTTCCAATGGGTGCGTTCGCGCACGCCCACGGGCCAGCCCATCGACCTGATCAACACCCGCCGCCCGAACGACGATCCCGGCACCCGCGTCTATTATCGGCTCTGGCCGGTGCAAGGGGTGATCGTGCACAAGACCCACATCACCTACGGCTTGAGCGCGGCGAAGATGGCGCGGATCAAGAGCCTGTTCTACAGCGGCAAGTGGCAGGTCGCCGCGTTGCCGGGGTACGGTCCGGAGCGCCGGGCCAATCCGTTTTCCACCTTCGAAGCGATCCCGGCCCAGGCCCGCTACCAATTCATGCTCGATAACGCCGAATATTTCGTGCGCACCTTCATTCGCGGGCCGGTGTGCCGGGGCCAGATTGCTACCGACGTGATCCGCGACAATTTCTGGGCGCTGTTCCAGGACCCCGAACACGACCTGTACATCACCGACCCGAACTACCGCGGTCAGGCCACGCCGCTGCTGGCGATGCCGGGGCAGAACGATGACGTGGGCAGCGTCCTCAGCCTGTGGCTCGACTACCGCGACAAACGCAACGAGTACGAGGCCTTGCGCCGCGACAACTATGCCGAGCTGCCGGCGCCGAGCTGGTCGACGCTGTGGGCCGGCAACGACAACGCGCTGCTGAGCATTTTCCGGCATTTCGACAGTGCTTCGGTCACCAAGGGGCTGATCGGAGAGGTGCCGCAGACGATGTGGTTGTTCGACTTCCCGTTGCTGGAGCGGACTTACTATCAGTTGGCGGTGAATTTCGACGTGTTCGGCAACGTCTCCCATCAAGCCCAGACCCGGTTGTATTTCGATTTGATCCGCAACGGTGCGGAACAGAACTTCCTGCGCCTGATGCCGGCCGACTCCCGGGAAGGCTACCTTGACGATTGGTACCAGGCCGGTGGCAAATTCAAGATGTGGCTCGATTACGAGGCCATCGACGATGACAAGCCGACCGCCCTCAAGCTTGACGAGCGCGACCCCAAGGGTGATTTCACCCAGCAATTGCTGGCCCGTTATGGCGAGTTGAACGCGCGCCCCGATCCGATCAACCGTTGCGACGGAGCCTATTGCTCGCGTCCGAACATCGACCCGACGCTGCAAAACGCCGAGCAGGCCCTCAGTCGGCTGGTGTCACGCCCGGCGGCGGGGCTCAAGGTGATCGACCAACTGCCGGAAGCGACCCTGTTGCGTATCGAAACCGCCAGCGGTCACCGAGAGATCTACAGCCTGCTGCGCAATCGTGCCCACAGCAACGTCGCGTTTCTGCTGGGTGAGGAGCGGCGCTACCAGCCGGGGCTGGACACGCTGACGGTCTACCCGGGCGTGCTCAGCAGCTATCCGAACTTCATGTTCAACATTCCGGCCGGGCAAGTGCCGGCATTCGTCGAAGCCATGCAAGGCGCCCAGGATGGGCCGGCGTTCGAGCGGATTGTCGAGCGCTGGGGAATTCGCCGCAGCCATCCGCAGTTCTGGTACTACTTCCATGACCTGAGCCAGTACATCCTGGAGACGGAGCCCGTGGAAAGCGGTGTGCTGGACATGAATCGCTACCAGAACCTTTGATCGGCCTGTCCGGCGGCAGACCCCCTGCCGTCGGACGCTTTCCTGACAAAAATACTAGGACTTTGTCCGGCGCCATGATTGGCGTAAACTGCCGGCAAGCCTGCGAGGAGTTTCCATGACCGCCATTACCATTACCGATGCCGCCCACGATTACCTGGCCGACCTGCTGTCCAAGCAGAACACCCCGGGTATCGGGATCCGCATCTTCATTACCCAGCCCGGCACCCAGTACGCAGAGACGTGCATTGCCTACTGCAAGCCGGGAGAAGAAAAACCTGAAGACACTGCGTTGGGGCTCAAGAGCTTCACCGCGTACATCGACTCGTTCAGCGAAGCCTTCCTGGACGATGCGGTGGTCGACTACGCCACCGACCGCATGGGCGGCCAACTGACCATCAAGGCGCCGAACGCCAAGGTGCCGATGGTCAATGCCGACAGCCCGGTCAACGAGCGCATCAATTATTACCTGCAAACCGAAATCAACCCGGGGCTGGCCAGCCACGGCGGCCAGGTTTCGCTGATCGACGTGGTGGAAGACGGCATCGCCGTACTCCAGTTCGGCGGCGGCTGCCAGGGCTGCGGCCAGGCTGACGTGACCTTGAAGGAAGGCATCGAGCGCACCTTGCTCGAGCGCATTCCAGAGCTCAAGGGCGTGCGCGACGTGACCGACCATACGCAGAAAGAAAACGCTTACTACTGATTGTGGCGAGGGGATTTAGCGAAACGTCGCACCGCCCCGCTGGGCTGCGTAGCAGCCCCAAGCCCTGTGTTTCAGGTATGCCAGGTAGTTTTGATGGGTTGCTTGTGGCCTCAACGGGGATAAATCCCCTCGCCACTAAGATTGCGCCGATATCATCTTGCGATCAGTCCGTAACCCTGTGGGAGCAAGGCTTGCCCGCGATGCAAACACCTCGGTGTAGCTGATAGACCGAGGCGACGCCTTCGCGGGCAAGCCTTGCTCCCACGGGTTCGCTCCCACAGGGGGGGGCAGGTGGATTCTCTAGCGGGTCAAGGCCGGTAGAGATGCGCATGCCCGGCGCGGTACAGCGACGATTCGCTGAACACCTCATTACCCAGCACACGCCCCACCAGAATCAGCGCCGTACGGCGAAAACCCTTGGCCTGCACCTTCTCGGCGATAT
Source organism: Pseudomonas sp. H3_A02 (assembly GCF_054671965.1). Taxonomy (NCBI): domain Bacteria; kingdom Pseudomonadati; phylum Pseudomonadota; class Gammaproteobacteria; order Pseudomonadales; family Pseudomonadaceae; genus Pseudomonas; species Pseudomonas sp. H3_A02. The sequence goes on along the minus strand of NZ_CP162807.1, from coordinate 5,360,449 downwards.
CAGCCAGCGTCCCCACCACCCAATCCTGATCCGGCCAGCTCGCCCGGTGAATCACCGCAATCGGGCAGTCGGCGCCGTAGTGGGGGAGCAGTTCATCGACGATTTTTTCCAGGTGATTGACCCCCAGGTGAATCGCCATGGTCGCCCCGTGCTGCGCCAAACTGCCCAGTTCTTCCCCAGCAGGCATCGGGGATTTGTCGGCGTAACGGGTGAGGATCAGGCTCTGGGAGATGTCCGGCAAGGTCAGTTCGGCGCCCAGCAGGGCGGCGCAGGCTGAGGTCGCAGTCACGCCCGGGATGATTTCGAAAGGGATGCCCAGCTCCCGCAGACAACGAATCTGCTCGCCGATGGCGCCGTACAGGCTCGGGTCGCCGGAGTGCACCCGGGCCACGTCCTGGCCCTTGAGGTGGGCGCTCCTGATCAATTCGATGATCTGTTCCAGATGCAGCTCGGCGCTGTTGATCACCTGTTCGGCACAGTGCCCTTCGAGAACGGCGGTCGGCACCAGCGAGCCGGCGTAGATGATCACCGCGCACTGGCGGATCAGTCGCTGGCCTTTGACCGTGATGAGGTCCGGGTCGCCGGGGCCGGCGCCGATGAAGTACACGGTCATGACCGGCTCCTGTGGAAGGTGGGTGAGTGGCGCCCAGATGAAGAACGCTCATGATCCTGGACGCCGATTATCGGGATTTACGCCACGACCGCCAATGCCAACGTGCTCATGGGGCCTCTCTGACGAGGAACCAGCAGCGTTGCTGGCGGCGTACCCAACTGGTCGGCCAAGGCCAGGGCAGCGCTTTCGGCGATGCCGTAGCAACCGGTTCGCTCGAAGGCGATCTCGGAGCGGTGACTGAGCCGTTGCTCGTAGCCCGACAACTGTTCGGCACTGAAGCAGGTCAGCGGCAGGGCTAGTTGCCCGGCCAGTTCCAGCAGTCCGGGCTCGTCACGTTTGAGGTCGATACTGGCCAAAGCCCGCACCTGGTGAAGCCCGATGCCGTGGGCCAGCAGCGTCTGTTCGAGCAGCGCTCGCAGCGTGCTGGCCGGGCAACCGCGCTGGCAACCCAGGCCGATCACCAGGATCGGCTCGGTGCTCATGCGTCGTGGCGGGCCTGGCCGTCACGGCGAAACAGCCAGGCGCTGATCAGGCCCAGAGCCAGCCAGAAGGCGACGTTGGTCACCTGCGAGGCGATCTTGAACTGGCTTTCCAGCGCCTCGGGCGCCAGCATCGAGTGGACTTCAGGCTGCGGTGCGCCGATGACGTGGGGCACCAGCAACGTCGCCACACCCAGCACCTTGAGCAGCCAATGCCGGCCGAAGGCGATCAAGGCAATGCCCACCGCCGTGGACGCCGCGGTGCCGATCCACCACATCTGCCGCTGGGCCAGGTCGGCCGCCGCTGTGCCAGGCAGTTCCGGCGGCAGACCAAGCGTCGGCGCCAGAACGAACGTGGCGTAACCGGCCAGGCCCCAAAGCAGGCCCTGGGCGGTGCGAGTCGGTGCGCGCAAGGTGTACAGGCCCGCCAGCATCAGGGCGAAACCCACCGCGACTACCAGGTTGCCGCCAGTGGTGGACAGCACGCGTTGCCAGCCGTCTTCCGGCTCCCAGGCTTCGGCGTCATGGCTGTGGGCGGCCCCATCGGCGTGTTCATGGACCTCGGTCGCCGGGGCTTTCTCGAAGGTTTCCGCCTGGAGAATCAGCGGCGATACCCAGAGACTTTGCAGCAGGGTCAGCAGCAGGGCCGCCAGCAAGCCACTGAAACCGGCGGTCTGCGCGATACGCTTGATCATGTCGTCAGTTCTCAGTGGCACGGGAAGGCGGCGCTGTGGCGGGTATCGTGGGCGGCGTTGTGCACCGCTTCGATGTGGGAGAAACCGGCGAAATAGACCAGTCCCGCGCCCAGGATCGAAGCCAGGATCGCGGCGCTCAGGCGTTGGCTCAGGGTGGTGGTGCTGCTGGCGGTGCGGGCGGTGCTGCTGATGGTCGACATGGCGCTTCCCTCTGTTTTTGTTCCGTGGGGGATGCGAGCGCAATGAGACCCCGGGCGAAAGCCCGCCAAGGTTCGAACAGCGCCCGCCCACCGCGGGTTTGTTGATGCTTGAGTCATGGGCCGGTCTCCGGGCTCGCGAGGGGCCGGGCTTGTGCCTGGCCTGCAAGCGTCACCTTCCCATGTCCTTGGACACAGTGGTTCAGACGCTTCGCTCGCTTACCGTTGCGGGGGCAGCACCGGACTGACGTGGCTTTGAAGTAAAGCACACGATTCACCGGTTTCCCGTTTCACCCTGTGAAGGGCACCCGTAACTAGGCACACAGGAGAGCATGGGCGGGGGTAGGGCGTCAATCTCGCACCGAGTTGCGCCCAATCGCGAGCAAGCTCGCTCCCACAGGGATTTTCTCGGGCCCAAAATTCAATGCCAATGCAGATCCACTGTGGGGGCGATCTTGCTCGCGATGACGGCAGCCCATGCACCGCAAAACGCTCCGGAGATTGACCCGCCCCCACACCCTGCGTAGCCTTGCGCCTTCGAGGTTCTTCGGCATGCGCCGAAGCTAAGAAGGGAACGCGGTCCAAGCCGCGGCTGCCCCCGCAACTGTGAACGGTGAGGTTTCTGCAAGGCCACTGTGCATGCCCTTTTACCAATGGCGCACGGGAAGGCGCAGCAATTGCCAGTCGAGAGACTGGCCCGCCGTCAGCCAGGAGACCTGCCTCGAGACAGATTCTCACTACAACCGGGCGGGGTGATCCGGTGGCGAAATCTTCCGCTCGCGCTTGTGCCAGCGGTTGTCGTCCCGTTTGCCCGCCACCTTGCCAAAGGGCATCCGATGAAAACACTGGCCAAACTCCCCGTCACCATCGTCACCGGCTTCCTCGGCTCGGGTAAGACCACCTTGCTGCGGCACATGCTCGACAACGCCCAGGGCCGGCGCATCGCCGTGATCGTCAACGAGTTCGGCGAGCTGGGCATCGACGGCGAGATCCTCAAACAGTGCGCCATCGGCTGCACCGAAGAAGAAGCCAACGGCCGCGTCTACGAACTGGCCAACGGTTGCCTGTGCTGCACGGTGCAGGAAGAGTTCTTCCCGGTGATGCGTGAGCTGGTGGCCCGGCGTGGTGACCTCGACCACATCCTCATCGAAACTTCTGGCCTGGCCCTGCCCAAGCCGCTGGTCCAGGCCTTCCAATGGCCGGAAATCCGCAGCGCCTGCACCGTCGATGCGGTGATCACCGTGGTCGACAGCCCGGCCGTGGCCGCCGGTACCTTCGCCGCCTTCCCCGACCAGGTCGATGCCCAGCGCAAACTCGATCCGAACCTGGATCACGAATCGCCGCTGCACGAACTGTTCGCCGACCAACTGGCAAGCGCCGACCTGGTGATCCTCAACAAGGCCGATCTGATCAGCGCTGAAGACCTGGCCAAGGTGCGCCTGGAAGTCGCCGAAGAACTGCCACCGGCGGTCAAGGTCATCGAAGCCAGCAGCGGTCGCCTGCCGCTGGACGTGTTGATCGGCCTGGGGGCCGGTTCCGAAGAACACATCGACGGCCGCCACAGTCATCACGACCATCACCACGATGGTGACGATGACGACCACGATCATGACGCCTTCGATTCCATTTCCATCGAACTGCCCCAGGCCGACGAAAGCCTGTTGCTGGACGCGCTGACGCAACTGGTGGTCCAGCACGGCGTGCTGCGGGTCAAGGGTTTCGCGGCAATTCCGAACAAGCCGATGCGCCTGCTGATCCAAGGCGTTGGCACGCGTTTCGACAAACATTTCGACCGCCAGTGGGGCGCCGACGAAGTGCGGGTCACCCGTCTGGTGCTGATCGGCCAGGCGCTGGATGCCGCATTGCTCGAAGCGCAGTTGCGCGCCGCTCTCAGCGCCTAAGCCATGCACCTGCTCAGGACCCAGCCCGGCGGTTTTGTATCGGACGACAACATTGCCGACCTGGGGCAAACCCCCGCCGAACTGGTGATCCTGTGCAGTGGCGACTCCAGCCTGGCGCTGTTGGCCGAAGCGGCGCGGCAGTTGCCGGACGACTACCCGCAGTTTCGCCTCGCCAACCCGATGCAGGTGCAGAACCACGCCTCGGTGGATCTGTACTTCGAGGACGTGCTACGTCATGCCAAGGTCATCCTGCTGTCGCTGCACGGCGGCATCGGCTATTGGCGCTACGGCATCGAGCGTCTGATGGAATTGGCCGGGCGCGGGGTGAAGTTGATCCTGGTGCCGGGGGATGATCGTCCCGACCCGGAACTCAGTGACCTGAGCAACGTACCCATTGAGGACCGCGACCGGCTCTGGCAGTTCTTGCGCCAGGGCGGCCTGGGCAATGCCCTGGACTTGTTTCACAACCTCGGCAGTCAATGGTTCGGCCGCGACTACCCGTGGGCCGAGCCGCAGGCCCTGCCGCGCACGGCGATCTATCATCCCGCAAACACCAACGCCAGCCTCGGCGATTGGCAGGCCGACTGGCAGGTCGATCAACCGGTGGCGGTGGTGCTGTTCTATCGCTCCCACCTGCAAGCGGCGAACACCGCGTTCATCGACGTGTTCTGCCAGCGCCTGCAAGCGGCGGGGCTCAATCCGCTGCCGATTGCCGTGGCCAGCCTCAAGGAACCGGCTTGCCTGGCGCTGGTAGAGGACTGGCTGGACGAAGTGGAAGCAGGGGTGATCCTCAACACCACCGGCTTCGCTCAATCCAGCCCCGAAGCCCCGCACTTGCGGCCGTTTCGCCGCAACATCCCGGTGATCCAGGCCATTTGCGCCCAGGACAACGAACCCGGCTGGCGTGCCAGCGAACAGGGCTTGGGACCACGGGACCTGGCGATGCACATTGCCTTGCCGGAGCTGGATGGCCGGATCATCAGCCGCCCGATCAGCTTCAAGGACCTGGCCTGGCGCAGCGAGCGCAGCCAGAGCGACGTGGTCTGCTACCGCGCTGTGCCCGAACGCATGGATTTTGTCGCCGAACTGGCTCAGCGCTGGACCACCCTGGCGCGCCTGCCCAACGCAGAAAAGCGCGTGGCGCTGATCCTCGCCAACTACCCGACTCGGGATGGACGTATCGGTAACGGGGTCGGCCTGGATACCCCGGCGGCGGCGCTGAATATCCTGCGCGCCATGCAAACCGAAGGTTATCCGCTGCCGGCCGAATTGCCTGAGAGCGGCACTGCGCTGATCCAGCAATTGCTCGGTGGCGTCAGCAACGACCTGGATAGCCTCGACGCGCGTCCGTGTCACCAGAGCCTGCCCCTGGATGCCTACCAGGTCATGTTCGACGCGCTGCCCGAGGCCAATCGCCAAGCGGTGCTGGAACGCTGGGGTGCGCCGGACAAAGACCCGATGTACCGCGACGGCCGCCTGATGATCGCCGGCCTGCGCCTGGGCCTGACCTTCGTCGGCATCCAGCCGGCGCGGGGTTACCAGGTCGACCCGAGTGCGGTGTACCACGACCCGGACCTGGTGCCGCCCCACGGTTACCTGGCGTTTTATTTCTGGTTGCGCCACACCTACGGCGTCCACGGGGTGATCCACGTCGGCAAGCACGGCAACCTCGAATGGCTGCCGGGCAAAGGTGTCGGGCTCTCGGAGAACTGCTGGCCGGACGTGCTGCTGGGGCCACTGCCGAACATCTATCCGTTCATCGTCAACGACCCGGGCGAGGGTGCCCAGGCCAAGCGTCGCACCCAGGCGGTGATCATCGACCACTTGATGCCGCCGCTGACCCGGGCCGAAACCTATGGACCGCTGCGCAACCTCGAGCTGTTGGCGGACGAGTACTACGAGGCGCAATTGCTCGATCCGCGTCGCGCCCGGGAGCTGCAACGGGACATCCTCAACCTGGTGCGCGAGACCCATATCGACCGCGAGTTGCAACTGGATGCCGGCCTCGACAGCGATGCTGACGCAGCAATCTGGCTGCCGCGCCTGGACACATATTTGTGTGATCTGAAGGAGTCGCAGATCCGTGACGGCCTGCACATTTTTGGTGAATCGCCTAGCGGGCGGCTGCGCATCGACACCTTGCTGGCGTTGCTGCGCATTCCGAGGGGCGACGGCAAAGGCGCGCAGTCGAGCTTGTTGCGGGCGCTGGCCAAGGCGTTCGGGCTGGGTTTCGATCCGCTGGATTGTGCCTTGGCCGAGCCCTGGGCCGGCGATCGTCCCGAAGCGTTGCGCCGGGTCAGCGCCGAGCCTTGGCGCACCGCTGGCGATACCCGTGAGCGCTTGGAGCTGTTCGCTGCCCAGTTGATCGAGCAGGCGTTGGACGGCACGGTCGAGCAGCTCGACGCGCCGGGCTGGGAAGGGGTGGGCAGCATCATTGAAAACCTGCGATCCGTCGTCGCTCCGCGCTTGGACGCCTGCGGCCCGGCGGAAATGCGCGGTCTGCTCGATGCCTTGAGCGGGCGCTTCGTGCCGGCCGGCCCCAGCGGCGCGCCGAGCCGTGGGCGCCTGGACGTATTGCCGACCGGGCGCAATTTCTTTTCCGTGGACGTACGCAACCTGCCCACCACCACGGCGTGGCGCATCGGTTTCCAGTCGGCCAACTTGATCCTTGAGCGGCACTTGCAGGACCACGGCGATCACTTGCGCCAGCTTGGCCTGTCGGTGTGGGGCACCGCCACCATGCGCACCGGTGGCGACGACATTGCCCAGGCCATGGCGTTGATGGGTGTGCGTCCGGTGTGGGCCACCGGCAGCCAGCGGGTCGATGACTTTGAGATCCTGCCGCTGAGCCTGCTGGACCGGCCTCGGGTCGATGTCACCTTGCGCGTGTCCGGGTTCTTCCGGGATGCCTTTGCCAACCTGATCCGCTTGTTCGATGCCGCCGTGCAGGCCGTCGCCGCCCTCGATGAACCGGACGATATGAATCCGTTGGCAGCCAAGGTGCGCAGTGAGCGCGAAGCCTTGCTAGTCTCGGGTCTTGAGCCAGATGCCGCGGCACGCCAGGCCGGCTGGCGGATTTTCGGTGCCAAGCCCGGGGCCTATGGCGCGGGCGTGCAGGGCGCGATCGACGGTCGCTTGTGGCAGAGCCGCGAGGATCTGGCCGAGGTGTACCTGAACTGGGGTGGCTACGCCTACGGTGCCAGCGATGAAGGCACCGCCGCCCGCGATCAGTTCTCCCGGCGCTTGAGCCAGGTGCAGGCGGTGCTACAGAACCAGGACAACCGCGAGCACGACCTGCTCGATTCCAACGACTACTACCAGTTCCAGGGCGGCATGCTGGCAGCGGTCGAGACCCTCGGTGGCGCCGCGGCGGCCAGTTACCATGGCGATCACAGCCAGCCGGACTTGCCCAGGATCCGCACCCTGAAGGAAGAGCTCAACCGCGTCATCCGCTCCCGCGCGGCGAATCCGAAGTGGATCGACGGCGTGAAGCGGCACGGCTATAAAGGTGCGTTCGAGCTGGCGGCGACGGTGGACAACCTGTTTGCCTTCGACGCCACCACCCGGTTGATCGACGACCACCAGTACGCGTTGCTGGCCGATGCCTACCTGCTCGACCCAGACACCCGGGACTTCGTCCGCCAGCACAACCCCGACGCCTTGCGAGACATGACCGAGCGCATGCTCGAAGCGCAGCAGCGGGGGATGTGGCAGGCACCGGGGGAGTATCGCGAGGCGTTGGAGAATTTGTTGTTGGACATAGAAGAAGATGGCTGACGTGCCTACTCAACAGGCGAGACACAACCCCTGTGATGGGTTGACCTGTGGCAAAGGGATTTATCTCCACCCTGTGGGAGCAAGGCTTGCCCGCGATGGTCGCGCCGCGGTTTAGCAGCTAAACCGCGTTTTCGTTCATCGCGGGCAAGCCTTGCTCCCACAAGTACTCTGTTCGCATTGACGTTACCGACCACTCTTGAGAATTAGATATGACCCACACCCCCCATTTCCCGCTCTCCGCCGTGGTCGGTGCCGATGACCTGAAACTGGCCCTGTGTCTGGCCGCGATCGACCCGAAAATCGGCGGCGTGCTGATCGAAGGCCCGCGGGGCATGGCCAAGTCCACGTTGGCTCGGGGCTTGGCGGATCTGCTGGCCAGCGGTCAGTTCGTCACCTTGCCCCTCGGTGCCACCGAAGAGCGGCTGGTGGGCACCCTGGACCTGGACGCGGCGCTGGGGGAAGGGCGCGCGCAATTTTCTCCCGGCGTGCTGGCCAAGGCCGACGGTGGCGTACTTTACGTCGATGAAGTGAACCTGCTACCCGATCACCTGGTGGATCTGCTGCTCGATGTGGCCGCCAGTGGTACCAACCTGATCGAGCGCGACGGCATTTCCCATCGGCATCCGGCGCGCTTTGTGCTGATCGGCACCATGAACCCGGAAGAGGGCGAGCTGCGTCCGCAGTTGCTCGACCGTTTTGGCCTGAACGTCGCCCTTGACGGTCACACCGCACCGGCTGAACGCGGCCAGATCATCCGGCGGCGGTTGGATTTCGACAGCGATCCGCTGGCGTTCTGCGGGCAGTGGGAGATGGCCCAACAGCAGCTGCGCGAACGTTGCCAGCAGGCGCGCGACCGCTTGGCCGGGATCGCCCTGGATGACGGGGCATTGGCGCAGATTACCGAGCGTTGTTTTGCCGCCGGGGTCGATGGCTTGCGCGCCGACCTGGTCTGGCTGCGGGCGGCCCGGGCCCATGCGGCCTGGCGCGGTGCCGACGCGATTGCCGATGAAGACATCGAGGCGGTCGGCGAATTTGCCTTGCGTCACCGGCGGCGGGGGCATTCGGCACCGGCACCGTCCCAGGCGCCGACGGGAGCGGGGGCGGAAAAAACCGCTGAACCCAATGAAGGCCAGGGCCAGTGGGGCGACCTGCCGGCCCGGACGTTGCCAACCGGGGCTCGGCGTGACGTGCCGAGCTGGCCAAAAAAGCCCTAGGCATTCGCCCCCGCTCGCCAGCGGGGGCGAATGCCAGACCCCGTGCCGGGCGACTCGACCAGGGCCGCCAGGGCCGGAGCAAAGCGGCGGCCAGCGGTGCGGTGAACTGGCCGGGGACGTTGCTCAATGGCCGGCCACGCCGCCATGAAGACGTGCGCTGGCACGCTCGCCATCGCTCGCCCCATGAGCTGTGGCTGGTCATCGTCGATGCGTCGGCCTCGACCCGTCGTCATCGCGCCTTGAGTGACGGCAAAGGCCTGTTGGCGCAACTGTTCGACGACGCCTACCGACAGCGCGCCCGCCTGGCGCTGTTGACGGCCAGCGGCATGCAGCCGAACTGGCAGGTACAAGGGCTCAAGGCCTCGGCCGGTCTGCGCGACTGGCTTGATGGCTTGGGCGCCGGTGGCGGAACGCCGTTGCTGGCGGCGCTGAACGAGGCCGGGCGCTGGCTGGTGGCGCGGCGCAAGCGCTACCCGGCGGAGCAGCAACGGGTCTTGGTGATGACCGACGGACGCGTCAAGCAGGGGCTTTCACCGCCGCTTCTCGATTGCCCATGCCTGTTGATCGACATCGAAAGAGGCCCGATTCGCCTGGGCCGGGCCCGGCAGTTGGCGGGGCGGTTGGGGGCTGAGTATCGGCATATCGATGAGGTGTGATGGGGTTGAGTGCGAGGTGTCTCGTCGGACGCCTTCGCGAGCAAGCCCGCTCCCACACTGGTTCTGCGGTGTTCACGCATCATCTGTTCACAGAGATCAAATGTGGGAGCGGGCTTGCTCGCGAAGGCATCACCTCGGTCCCGGATCTGCCCCCCTCAACCCGCATCACTGCACTATGCTCAGGCAGCCCCCTCACAGGAGTGAACCATGCGCGTACTCGTCACCAACGCCCAGGACGATTTTCGGGTCAAGGCCTATGCCGGCACCAATGGCGTGCTGCTCGCCATGGACCTGGCTGAATCCCGGCGCAAGGGCTTGCTGGGCTTTGCCATCGAGAAGCAGCAGGGCGACAAGCCCTGGTTGTTCTTGTTCAACAGCCTGACCTTCCCCGACAAGGCCCACACCTTTCCCCAGTTCCACGCCACCCCCAGCGACAAGGCGCCCTTGCAGAAATTTCGCTGGGCCGACTACGCCGTCAACCCCGGCGTGACGATCCACTACCGCGTGCACCTGGCCTATGGCAGCTCCGATGCACCGCAGTTGGGCGAGTCACTGGCCGTCACCGTCACCAGCGACGACGGCCAGCCGGCCAACCAGGGCGTTATCTTCAACCGTGCCGTAGCCGCCAGCCAGGCGTTCCAGCGCAAGTTTCCCGAAGTGGACGCGCTGATCGATGCCAACAAGCACCTGTCCATCGATGACTGGCCCGACGCACCGCGTCGCTGGTTGGAAAACGGCTTGCTGGGTCGCTTGACCGGTTTCATCGACCGGGCGCTGGATGCCAGCTGGGCCTTGGACGTCGCCATCTATGAATACGAGCTGCCGGTGATCGTCGACGCAGTGACTGCTGCTCACGCTCGTGGCGCCCAGGTGCGGGTGCTGTATCACGCCGAGCCGGGAGACGACACCACGGCGCGCAACGAGGCCAGTCTCGAGCACATGCCGGCGGCCAACAAACGTGGACGGGTCACCCACAACATTTTCCACAACAAATTCATTGTGCTGAGCAAGGTGGAGGCCGGCGGCTCATTGCAACCTGAAGCCGTGCTGTGCGGCAGCACCAACTTCACCGCCAACGGTATCTACCGCCAGGCCAACGTCGTGCATGTGTTGGACGACCCTCGGGTTAGCCACTGCTATCTTCAGGTATTCGAGCAAATCTGGGCAACGCCCCGAGACGTCGATGCCACTCGCCAGTGGCTGACGCTGAACAATGCCATGGCGCCGCAAGAGGCGTTATTCGCCGGATTCTCGCCGCGCACCGGGGAGGGCGACCTGGACCGCTTCGTCGACATCATCAAGGGGGCGCGCAAGGACCTGTTGTTCGTCACCGCTTTTGTGTTGCCCGAGCGCATTCTCGACGCCTTGCTCGGCGCACCCAATGACGACGTGTTGCGCTACGGCCTGCAAAACACCAAGAGCCGCATCACCGGCTTTCACGCCGACCGCACCGCTGAATTCGCCGCCACCGCATTGCTCAACACCGGCCTGGAAGGCTGGCTACGGGAAAACATGAAAGGCCAGAAGGGCAACCTGCTGGTGCACACCAAAGCCATCGTCACCGACTTCACCAGCGACACGCCGACCATCCTCAGCGGCAGCCATAACCTGAGCGCCGCGGCCAGCAGCGGCAACGACGAGAACTACCTGATCATCCAGGGCGACACCGACCTGGCCGACCGCTACGGGTTGGAACTGCTGCGTTTCTATGAGCATTACCGCTTTCGCTACTTCGCGAAAAAACTCGCCCTCAAGCAGGTCAAGCCGCTGGCGGTGGATGACAGTTGGAGCGATGACTATTACCGCGAGGGAGATCTGCGGATGTTGTCCCGGGTGAGGTTTTGCGGGCGTTAGGCGCGGTGGCTGATGCGGTGCTAGCATAGGGCCATCTATCAGCCTGGAAGCTGCCATGAAGCACTGTCACGGACCGTCCACCTTACTTCGCGCCTGTGTCGCGATCCTGTTGTTGACCCTGGGCACTTCAGCCCTTGCCGCCAATCAACCGTGTTCCGGGCGCAAGGGCGGGATTGCCGGGTGTGACGGGGATACCTTCCTGTGCAATGACGGCTCCATCAGTGCTTCGAAAAAGTCCTGTTCCGCTGTGCTGGGGCTTCGGAACGAGGCCCGGCCGCAGTCGTTGCTCAAGTCCGCCGACGGTTGCCAATGCGGCAGTGGCAATTATTGCGTCGGCCCCAGGGGGGGGGTCTATTGCCTCACGCCTGGCGGCAGCAAGAGCTACAAGCGCAAGTAGGCCGCCTACCTTTCAGCAACACCACCGAACATAATGTGGGAGCGGGCTTGCTCGCGAAGGGGGCGGCACATTCAACTTCTTGGTTGACTGACACGCCGCCTTCGCGAGCAAGCCCGCTCCCACAGGTACTCATTCACAATTCCACTTCTGCGTTTAGCGCACGCCCGTTTCGTTTCGGTGCAGTGCCACCCGGTGCAGCTCCGGTTTGGGGCCTTGTTACCCGTGCGTCGTGGCCAACGGTAGCAACAGCATTTGCACACGGACGCCGCCGTCCGCAGGTCTGTTTTCCCCATCCCCCTGATTTCCCTCACTTTCCATTTTCCTCACCCATGGCCCTCAAGCCTGTGGCACACTTTCTGCTGTCTATTCCGTTGTTACATACCATATTCCGGTATAGCGGAATAAACTCACTCTGGAGTGCTTGCCATGCAACGCCGACCTTCCTTGTTCAAAGCGTGTGTTTTTCTCTTTGCGGCCACGACGGCTGCCATGGGGGTCGCTCAGGCGGCCGACAGCAAGCTGGACAGCGTGCTGCAGCGGGGGAAATTGATTGTGGGCACGGGCAGTACCAATGCGCCGTGGCACTTCCAGGGAGCGGATGGCAAGTTGCAGGGCTTCGATATCGATATCGCGCGTATGGTCGCCAAGGGCCTGTTCAATGACCCGGAGAAAGTCGAGTTCGTGGTGCAGTCGTCCGATGCACGGATTCCCAACCTGTTGACCGACAAGGTCGACATGAGCTGCCAATTCATCACCGTCACCGCCAGTCGCGCCCAGCAAGTGGCGTTCACCCTGCCGTACTACCGCGAAGGCGTGGGCCTGCTGCTGCCGGCCAACAGCAAGTACAAGGAAATCGAAGACCTCAAGGCGGCGGGCGATGACGTCACCGTGGCGGTGCTGCAGAACGTCTACGCCGAAGAATTGGTGCACCAGGCGCTGCCCAAGGCCAAGGTCGACCAGTACGACAGCGTCGACCTGATGTACCAGGCGGTGAACTCCGGCCGCGCCGATGCCGCCGCCACCGACCAGTCCTCGGTCAAATACCTGATGGTGCAGAACCCTGGGCGCTACCGCAGCCCGGCCTACGCGTGGAGCCCGCAAACCTACGCCTGTGCGGTCAAGCGCGGCGACCAGGACTGGCTGAACTTCGTCAACACCACCTTGCATGAAGCCATGACCGGCGTGGAATTCCCCACCTACGCGGCGTCCTTCAAGCAGTGGTTCGGCGTCGAGCTGCCGTCGCCGGCGATCGGTTTCCCCGTTGAATTCAAATGACCCTGTGAGCCCGGGGCGCCTCTTGCGGGCGCTCCGTCGAAGGTACTGCCGACCATGAATTATCAGTTGAACTTTGCCGCCGTCTGGCGCGATTTCGACACCCTGCTGGCGGGGCTGGGGCTGGGGCTTTCCCTGGCGCTGGTGTCGATCGCCATCGGTTGCGTGATCGGCCTGGCGATGGCGTTCGCGCTGCTCAGCAAACATCGGGTCCTGCGGGTACTGGCGTCGGTGTATGTCACGGTGATCCGCAATACGCCGATCCTGGTGCTGATCCTGTTGATCTACTTCGCCTTGCCGGGCCTGGGCATCCGCCTGGACAAGTTGCCGTCGTTCGTCATCACCCTCTCGCTGTATGCCGGGGCCTACCTGACCGAGGTGTTTCGCGGTGGGTTGTTGAGCATTCACAAGGGGCAGCGGGAAGCGGGGCTGGCCATCGGCCTGGGCGAGTGGCAGGTGAAGGCCTACGTCACCGTGCCGGTGATGCTGCGCAACGTGTTGCCGGCCTTGTCGAACAACTTCATCTCACTGTTCAAGGACACTTCCCTGGCGGCGGCGATTGCCGTGCCGGAGCTGACCTATTACGCCCGCAAGATCAACGTGGAGAGCTACCGGGTGATCGAAACCTGGCTGGTGACCACGGCCCTGTATGTCGCGGCCTGTTACCTCATTGCCATGGTGCTGCGGTATTTCGAGCAGCGCCTGGCGATCCGCCGTTAGGAGTCTGCCATGTACGAATCACCCAGTTGGTTGCATGAGTTATGGGTCGCCCGGGATACCCTGTGGGCTGGCTTCCTGACCAGTGTGCAGTGTTCGTTGTTGGCGATCGTGTTGGGCACGTTGATTGGCTTGGTCGCCGGCCTGGTGCTGACCTATGGTCGGACCTGGATGCGCGCGCCGTTTCGCTTCTACGTCGACCTGATCCGCGGCACGCCGGTGTTTGTGCTGGTGCTGGCCTGCTTCTACATGGCCCCGGCCCTGGGCTGGCAGATCGGTGCGTTCCAGGCCGGCGTGCTGGGCCTGACGCTGTTCTGCGGCTCCCACGTGGCCGAGATCGTGCGCGGGGCCTTGCAGGCATTGCCCCGTGGACAGATGGAGGCGAGCCAGGCCATCGGCCTGACGTTCTACCAGTCGCTGGGCTATGTGCTGTTGCCCCAGGCGTTGCGGCAGATCCTGCCGACCTGGGTCAATTCCTCCACCGAGATCGTCAAGGCCTCGACCCTGTTGTCGGTGATCGGCGTCGCCGAACTGCTGCTCAGCACCCAGCAGATCATCGCGCGGACCTTCATGACCCTGGAGTTTTACCTGTTCGCCGGTTTTCTCTTTTTCATCATCAATTACGCCATCGAGTTGCTCGGGCGGCACATTGAAAAGCGGGTGGCGTTGCCATGACTGACGTTTCGAATCTCCCCAATACGAACCTCTCCAACACAGAACTCTCCAACACCCAGCCGCTGCTGGACATTCGCGGCCTGCGCAAACAATACGGCCCATTGGAAGTGCTCAAGGGCGTGGACCTGAGCATGCAGCGCGGCAACGTGGTCACGCTGATTGGCTCCAGCGGTTCGGGCAAGACCACGCTGCTGCGTTGCGTCAACATGCTCGAAGAATTCCAGGGTGGGCGGATCGTCCTCGATGGTGAGTCCATCGGCTACGACGACATCGACGGCAAGCGTGTGCGCCACCCCGAGAAGGTCATCGCCCGGCACCGGGCCATGACCGGCATGGCCTTCCAGCAATTCAACCTGTTCCCGCATTTGACCGCATTGCAGAACGTCACCCTGGGCCTGCTCAAAGTGAAAAAGCTGCCCAAGGACGAGGCGGTGGCCCTGGCCGAGAAATGGCTGGAGCGGGTGGGCCTGTTGGAGCGACGCGATCACTTTCCCGGCCAGTTGTCCGGCGGCCAGCAGCAGCGCGTGGCGATTGCCCGGGCGATTGCCATGAACCCCAGCCTGATGCTGTTCGACGAAGTCACCTCGGCCCTGGACCCGGAATTGGTCGGCGAGGTGCTGAACGTGATCAAGGGCCTGGCCGAAGACGGCATGACCATGCTGCTGGTGACCCACGAAATGCGCTTCGCCTTCGAGGTCTCCGACAAAATCGTGTTCATGAACCAGGGCCGCATCGAAGAGCAAGGGCCACCCAAAGAACTGTTCGAGCGGCCGCAATCACCGCGTCTGGCGGAATTTCTCAAGAACACCCGTTTTTAACCTTCACTCAACAAGGAGATACCCATGAGCATTACGCGCTACGGCACCGGCAGCACCGCAGGCGGCGGCCAGCCACGGCCATTTGCCCGCGCCGTGGAGGCCGATGGCTGGCTGCACGTGTCCGGCCAGGTACCGGCGGTGAACGGCGAGATCATTGTCGGCGGAATCGTCGAGCAGACCCACCAGACCATGAAGAACCTGGTGGCCATTCTCGAAGAGGCCGGGTACGGCCTGGAAGATGTGGTGCGCTGCGGCGTGTGGTTGGAAGACCCACGGGATTTCTGGAGTTTCAACAAGGTGTTCGGCGAATACTTCAGCCCGGAACATGCCCCGGCCAGGGCCTGCGTGCAGGCCAGCATGATGGTCGATTGCAAGGTCGAGATCGATTGCATCGCCTACAAGAAAAAGACCTGAACCACGGGGGGCTCATCGCGGGCAAGCCTTGCTCCCACAAGGGAACGCATCCTGCTGTGGGAGCATGGCTTGCCCGCGATAGCGATCTATCAGGCGGCGCAGCAGTCTGGTTAAACTCCCGGCCAATTGAATGGGAACCGAAAACATGACCGAAGACACCATCAAACGCCGGGCCCGGGGATTGGATCGGGCGTTCGATATCCTCGATTTCCTCAAGGAAATCGGCCAGCCGCTGCGCCCGAACGATATTGCCAGCGGTATCGGCAGCCCCAAGTCCACGGTCTATGAATTGGTGGCGTCGCTGCTGGAACGACGCATCCTCGAGCCGGTGGGCAAGGACGGTCACGTCTATCTGGGCCGCCAGTTGTATTTTCTCGGGCAGGCGCACCTGCGGCATTTCGACCTGAGCCGCGAGGCTGACCAGGCCTTGCAGGAGATCGTGAGTCAGACCCGGGAAACGGCGCAGATGTGCCTGCTCAACGGGCGCAAATACACCGTCGCGCTGATGAAGGAAGGTGAGCGGCATTTCCGCATTTCATCGGACATCGGTGAAAACGCGCCGATCCCGTGGACGGCGTCCGGGCGCCTGCTGCTGGCACATCTGAGTGACCAACAGATTGTCGACCTGATCGACCCCGACGACTTCATTTTGCCGGATGGCGAGCGCCTGCCCGTGGAGCAATTTCTCAAGGAAATCCGCCAGGCCGGCATCGATGGTTTTTTCTCTTTCGACAGCGTCGCCGACACCTTCACCCACTGCTTCGCCGCACCGGTCAAAGACCCCGGCGGCGTGGCCATCGCCACCCTGTGCATCGTCGCCCCACGGGCCGATGCCAAGAACAATTACGCCGACTACCGCCGGGTGCTGATCGAAAGCGCCAACAACCTGGCTCGTCGTATCAATGAATAGACAGCTGCGGCACTAGTGGCCGTGCGCGAGGAGTTCGAACATGTCATATGCCATCCTTAATGCCTGCGTCGAAAAAGGCGCCGCCACCGTCGGCGCCCACTTGCTACGGGACGTCAGCCTGCCGGCGCTGGTGCTGCACCGCGCGGCCCTGGAGCACAACATCCGCTGGATGCAAGATTTCGTCACCCGCAGCGGTGCCGAACTGGCGCCCCACGGCAAGACCAGCATGACCCCCGCGCTGTTTCGCCGACAGCTGGAGGCTGGTGCCTGGGGCCTGACCCTCGCCACCGCCGTGCAAACCCGTGCCGCCTACGCCCATGGCGTGCGCCGGGTGTTGATGGCCAACCAATTGGTGGGCACGCCGAATATGGCGCTGATCGCCGATCTGCTGGCCGACCCAACGTTCGAATTCCATTGCATGGTCGATCATCCGGACAACGTCGCCGACCTGGGTGCCTACTTCGCTTCTCGCGGCGTGCGGCTCAATGTGATGATCGAGTACGGCGTCGTCGGTGGTCGGTGTGGCTGCCGGACCGAGGCCGAGGTGTTGGCCCTGGCCGAGGCGATTCGCAGTCAACCGGCGCTGGCGTTGACCGGTATCGAAGGCTACGAAGGGGTGATCCACGGCGACCATGCCGTCAGCGGCATCCGCGCATTCGCGGCATCGTTGGTCCGGCTGGCGGTGCAGTTGCAGGACACCGGTGCCTTTGCCATCGACAAGCCGATCATCACCGCCTCGGGGTCGGCCTGGTACGACCTGATCGCCGAATCCTTCGAAGCCCAGAATGCCCACGGGCGTTTCCTCAGCGTGCTGCGTCCCGGCAGTTACGTGGCCCATGACCATGGCATCTACAAAGAGGCCCAGTGTTGCGTACTGGAACGCCGCAGCGACCTGCACGAAGGTCTGCGCCCGGCCCTGGAAGTCTGGGCCCACGTGCAATCGCTGCCGGAGCCGGGCTTCGCGGTGATCGCCCTGGGCAAGCGTGACGTGGCCTACGACGCCGGACTGCCGGTGCCGCTCAAGCGCTACACGCCCGGGTCGGACGCGGTGGCGGGTGACGACGTCAGCGGTTGCAAGGTGACGGCGGTGATGGACCAGCATGCGTTCATGAGTGTGGCAGCGGGGGTTGAGCTGCGTGTGGGCGACATTATTTCGTTTGGGACTTCTCATCCGTGCCTGACGTTCGACAAGTGGCGGGTGGGGTGTCTGGTGGATGAGCAGTTGCGGGTGGTGGAGAGCATGGAGACTTGTTTCTAGCCTTCAGACCGAGTTGCGGCTATCGCGAGCAAGCTCGCTCCCACAAGGGATGTTTGGCAGGCACGGATTGTGTGTTCACAACGGCCCAAATGTGGGAGCGAGCTTGCTCGCGATGGCGGCCTGCCAGACACCATCGAACCACCAGGATCATCCATGAACCACCCCAAACCCCGCATCGCCCTGATCGGCGAATGCATGATCGAACTGCAACAACGCGCCGACGGCAGCCTGCTGCAAAGCTTCGGCGGCGACACCCTGAACACCGCGGTGTACCTGTCCCGCGCCTTGGGCGACAGCGGCGCGGTGGATTACGTCACCGCCCTGGGCGACGACAGTTTCAGCGATGCCATGTGTGAGCGCTGGGCCGAAGAAAACATCGGGCTGCAACGGGTCCAGCGTTTGCCTGGACGCCTGCCGGGTCTGTATTGCATCCAGACCGATGCGGCGGGCGAGCGGCGATTCCTCTACTGGCGCAACGAGGCGGCGGTGCGCGATTGTTTTACCACCCCGGCCGCCGCGCCCATCCTAGCCGCATTGCCTGATTACGATGTGCTGTATTTCAGCGGCGTTACCCTGGCGGTGCTCGGTGAGCAGGGGCGTGGCAAACTCATCGAAACCCTGATCGAAGCGCGGCGGCGCGGGGCTCAGGTGGTGTTCGACAATAACTACCGGCCAAGGCTCTGGGCCTCGGTCGAAGCGGCGCGGGCGGCGTATCGCAGCGTACTGCCTTACGTGGAGCTGGCGCTGTTGACCGTGGAGGACGAGCAGGCCTTGTTCGGTCATGCCGACAGCGAGGCGGTGTTCGCCGCCTATGCACAACTCGGCACGCCCGAGGTGGTGCTCAAGCGCGGCGCCGAGGCCTGCCTGATTCGTTGCGACGGCAAGTCCTATGAGGTGCCTGCCCTGCGGGTCGAGCGTGTTGTCGACACCACGGCGGCGGGAGATTCCTTCAGCGCCGCTTACCTGGCGAGCCGCTTGCTGGGCGGTGGCCCGGTGGAGGCGGCCGAGGCGGGGCATCGATTGGCGAGCCGGGTGATCCAGGTGCCGGGGGCGTTGATGCCTAGATAGAGGAGATACAGAACCTGTGGGAGCGAGCTTGCTCGCGATAGCAGTGGGTCAGTCGACATGGATACTGGCTGATCCGGCGCTATCGCGAGCAAGCTCGCTCCCACAGAGGAATTCACAGGGAGATTGGGCGATCGTTAGTCCCGGTAGAACACCTGCACCAGGTGATAGCCGAACTTGCTCTTGATCGGCCCATGCACCACCCGCAAGGGCTTCTTGAAGATCACCGCGTCGATCGCACCGACCATCTGCCCCGGCCGCACTTCGCCCAGGTCGCCGCCGCGTTTGCCCGAGGGGCAGGTGGAGTATTTCTTGGCCAGCACATCGAAGGCTTCGCCCTTGGCGATGCGTTGCTTGAGCTGTTCGGCTTCTTCGGCGGTTTTCACCAGGATATGGCGGGCTTGGGCTTTCATTGCAGCGATGACCTGAACGGTGCGACGGGGCGGCGATTATGCCTCAAGTCAGCTGCCATGGTTGATCATCGTCCGAATCTTGTTGGCCAGCAGATCAAGGGTGAAGGGTTTGGCGACCATGTCCATGCCCTGGTCGAGGAACCCCTGGCGTTCGGCGGCTTTCTGCGCGTAACCGGTCATGAACAGCACTTTCAGCCCCGGCCGGTGCTGACGGGCGATTTCCGCCAGTTGCCGGCCATTCATGCCCGGTAGCCCGACGTCGGTCACCAATAGGTCGATGCGCTGGTCCGATTCCAGCATGGGCAGGGCCGTCACGGCGTCCTGGGCCTCAAGGGCGGTGTAGCCCAAGGTCTTCAACAGGTCGAGCACCAGCATGCGCACGGCGGGTTCATCTTCCACCAGCAATACGGTTTCCCCGGCGATGGCCGGCGGTACGTCGAGCGTCTCCGGCGCGGCCGGTTGTTGAGCCGGCGAAACGTGCAGGCGCGGCAGGTATAACTGCACCCGCGTGCCCTGGCCCGGCACGCTGTCCAGGTTGAGGTGCCCACCCGACTGTTGGGCAAACCCGTAGATCATCGACAACCCCAGACCGGTGCCCTGGCCGATGGGCTTGGTGGTGAAGAACGGGTCGAAGGCCTTGGCCAGCACGGCGGGGGTCATGCCGCTGCCGTTGTCGCTGACGGCGATCATCACGTAGTCGCCGGCCTTGACCGGCTCCAGGGTGTTGATGTCCGTGCCGTCTAGGTAGACGTTGGCGGTTTCGACGACCAACTCGCCGCCGTCGGGCATCGCATCCCGGGCGTTGATCACCAGGTTGAGCAGGGCGTTTTCCAACTGGCTGGCATCGGTGCTGACTGGCCACAGCTCGTGGGTCAGTTGCAGGCGCAGCACGATGTGATCGCCGGTGGTCCGGCTCAGCAGGTCTTCGAGCGAGCACACCAGCTCGTTGGCGTCCAGCGGCT
The DNA here is from genome assembly GCF_054671965.1 of Pseudomonas sp. H3_A02. Classification (NCBI taxonomy): domain Bacteria; kingdom Pseudomonadati; phylum Pseudomonadota; class Gammaproteobacteria; order Pseudomonadales; family Pseudomonadaceae; genus Pseudomonas; species Pseudomonas sp. H3_A02. The sequence continues at coordinate 5,340,162 of NZ_CP162807.1, read as the reverse complement.
TGCGGTCCAGGGACTGACGGCGGGAAAACGCCAGCAGTCGATGGGTCAGGGACGCGGCGCGGTTGGCCGAGGCCACTGCCGCCTCGGTGAAGCGACCGATCTCGGCGGTGCGCCCGGCGGCGATGTAGCGTTGCATCAGGTCGAGGCTGCCGAGGATGCCGGTGAGCATGTTGTTGAAGTCATGGGCAATGCCGCCGGTGAGTTGGCCCACGGCCTCCATTTTCTGCGCATGGCGCAGGGCCTCTTCGGCGCGCTCGCGTTCGAACATCTCGCTTTGCAGGCGCTGGTTGGCTTCGGCCAATTGCTGGGTCCGGGCGATGACCCGTTCCTCCAGTGTTTCGTTGAGGTTGCGCAGGGCTTCCTCGGTTTTGCGGCTCTCGGTCTCGTCGATCACGAAGATGTAGAAACCGTTCACCGCACCGTCCGCGCCGTGGCGGGGCAGGTAGTTGATCAGTGAATGGCGCGGGCGACCGTCGCGATGGTCCATCTGCACGGTGAAGCTGCACGGCTTGCCGGCCAGGGCGTCGGCGATCTGTTGGGCGCGGGCGGCATAGGCCTCTTCGCCGAGCACTTCGCGGACGGTCTTGCCATAGAGCTCCTGCGGGGTCAGGCCATACCAGTTCAGGTAGGCGCTGTTGTTCAGCCGGAAACGCTCTTCGCGGTCCACGTAGCTGATGAGGATCGGCATGGCATTGATGATCAACTGCAGCTCGGTCTGGCTCTGGCGCAGGGCTTGCTCGGTGCGCTTGCGTTCGGTCAGGTCCAGGGCCGCGCCAAGAAAGCGCTTGGGCCGGCCGTGGCGGTCCTTGTAGCAACGGCCGCGCACGTACACCCAGCGCAACTCATTGTCGGGTTGCAGCAGCCGGTACTCCTCGGCGTATTCGGTGCCGTGGGTGATGCAGTGCTTGATGCTGCGGGCAACCATCGCCCGATCCTCGGGATGCACACCTTCGAGGTAGGCGCTGATGGGCAACTGGCGCGACAGGTTCGGATCGACGCCATGCAATAAAGCGAAATGCGCGTCGGCAATGAAGCGGTCTTCGCTGATGTCCCAATCCCAGGTACCCAGCGCGTCGGCGGCGGCCAAGGCCAGTTGCAGGCGCTCTTCACTTTCGTGCTGGGCCTTGAGGCTGGCCTCGGAGCGCCGTTCGAACTCCATGGCCAGGCGGCGTCGTTCGCTGGTCTCGATGGCGGTGACCAGGATGCCGGCGACGCTGCCGCTTTCGTCACGCACCGGGCTGTAGGTCAGGTCCAGCCAGACATCGCAGAGGCGACCGGCGAAAGGCACGCGCCAGTGCTGATCGCGGCAGGTGTGCGTCTGGCCTTGCAACACGCGGTGGTAAATCCCTTCGCTCGTTTCTTTGAGTTCGGGCCATGCTGCATGGGTCGGCTGGCCGAACGCCTGGGGGTGCTTGTCCCCGGCCAGTCGGCCGAAGGCGTCGTTGTAGAGATGGGACAGTTGCGGTCCCCACAGCAAGGCCATCGGCATGGGCGAATGGAGCACGATGTCCACGGCGGTGTGCAAGCTCTGGGGCCAGTTTCGGGCAGCGCCCAACGGGGTCTTGGCCCAGTCCACCAGGCTGACCAGTCGCTGTGTATCGCTGCCGGCGGATGTCACGTTCATCACGCGATCCCTGGCTGTCGTGTCTGTACCACGGGGTCTACTATCCTTTGAGGAAAGTAAGTGCGGGTGGGTCTGAAGGGTTTCATGTTCGGCTCAACTTGTTTCATTGATGTCTCGCGGAAGTTTCAGTCCATGGAAATCGATCCGTTATTGCGAATCCTGGCGAGCCAAAATGGTTCCGACCTTTACATGTCCACGGGGGCGCCGCCGTGCGCGCGTTTCGAGGGCGTGCTCAAGCCCTTGGGTAACGAAGCCTTCAAGGTCGGCGACATTGCCCGGCTCGCCGAGTCTTTGATGGACGCCGAACAGCGGCTTGAGTTCGATCGGGAATTGGAAATGAACCTGGCGATCTCCCTGGCCGGCGTCGGGCGGTTCCGGGTCAATGTCTTCAAGCAGCGCAATGACGTGTCCATGGTGATCCGCAACGTCAAGCTGGACATCCCGCGCTTCGAAGACCTGAAACTGCCCCGGGTGCTGTTGGACAGCATCATGGAGAAACAGGGGTTGATGCTGTTCGTCGGTGCGACCGGCTCAGGCAAGTCGACCTCCCTGGCGGCGCTGATCGATTACCGCAATCGCAACAGCAGCGGCCACATCATCACCATCGAGGATCCGGTGGAGTATATCCATCGGCACAAGAAATCCATCATCAACCAACGGGAGGTCGGTGTCGACACCCGCAGTTTTCATGCGGCCCTGAAAAACACCCTGCGCCAGGCGCCGGATGTGGTGCTGATCGGCGAGATCCGCGATCGGGAAACCATGGAGCATGCCCTGGCGTTCGCCGATACCGGGCACCTGGTGATTTCCACCTTGCATGCCCATAACGCCAACCAGGCCCTGGACCGGGTGATCAATTTCTTCCCGGAAGAGCGCCGGCCGCAGTTGCTCAACGACCTGGGCAACAACCTCAAGGCGTTCGTTTCCCAACGCCTGGTGCGCACCCGTGCCGGCCAGCGGCGGGCGGCGGTGGAGGTGATGCTGGGCTCACCGACGGTGGCCGACCTGATCCGGCGCAACGAACTCGGCGAGCTCAAGGGCATCATGGAAAAGTCCGAGGAACTGGGGATGCAAACCTTTGACCAGGCCCTGTTCAACCTGGTGGTCGAAGGCGCCATCGATGAGGAGGAAGCCCTGAAAAACGCCGACTCGGCGAACAACCTGCGGTTGCGTTTGAAGTTGCATAGCGAGTCGGGGACTGCGGCGCCACCGGCCGATCCGGCGGCGGGGGAGTGGGGGCTTATGGATTGAAAATTTCTGTGAGAACAACACTTGTGGGAGCAACACCTGGGGGGCAAAACTGTGGGAGCAAAGCCTGTGGGAGCAAAGCTTGCTCGCGATGCTGGCGACGCGGTTTTTCAGACCTACCGCGTTACCGTTCATCGCGAGCAAGCTTTGCTCCCACAGGTTTTTGCTCCGCACAGGTGAGGCCCTGACGGTCAGCTCGCAAGCTCCGGCCGATCCCGAAACTGCTCCAGCGCCCCGGGGTTGGCGAGGGCATCGGTGTTCTTCACCACCTCGCCATGCACCACATTGCGCACCGCCAACTCCACCACCTTGCCGCTGATGGTTCGCGGAATATCACTGACCGCGAGGATTTTCGCCGGCACATGCCGTGGTGTGGTGTTGGCGCGGATGACCTGGCGGATCCGTTGTTCCAAGGCATCATCCAGCGTCACGCCATCGCGCAGGCGCACGAACAGCACCACCCGGACATCACCCTGCCATTGCTGGCCGATGGCGACGCTGTCCAGCACCTGCTCGACCTTTTCCACCTGCCGATAGATTTCCGCCGTGCCGATGCGCACGCCACCCGGGTTGAGCACGGCGTCGGAGCGTCCATGGATCAACAGGCCGCCGTGGGGCAGTTCTTCGGCGTAGTCACCTTGGGCCCAGACGCCGGGGAACTGGGCGAAGTAGGACGCGCGCAGTTTTTCCTGTCGAGGGTCATTCCATAAACCAATGGGCATTGCCGGGAAATGCCGGGTGCACACCAACTCACCTTTTTCAGCGATGACCGGGTTGCCGGCCTCGCTCCAGACCTGCACGGCCATGCCCAGGCTCTTGCCTTGCATTTCGCCCCGGCGCACCGGTGACAGTGGGTTGCCGTTGACGAAGCACGAGACAATGTCGGTGCCGCCGGACATCGAGGCCAGGCAGACGTCGGGCTTGAAGTCCCGGTACACGTAGTCGTAGCTATGGGGCGCCAGTGCCGAACCGGTGGACAGGAGGGTTTTCAGGCTGCCCAAACGATGCGTCTGCCGGGGCTTGAGGCCTTCGCTTTCCAGAGCCGCGAGGAATTTTGGGCTGGTGCCGAAAACGCTGATGCGCTGCTCATCGATCAGGTCCAGCAAGCGCTCGGGACCGGGGTGGAACGGCGAGCCATCGTAGAGCACCACCGCGCTGCCCACGGCGAGGGCCGACACTAGCCAGTTCCACATCATCCAGCCGCAGGTCGTGTAGTAGAACAGCCGATCTTCGAGGCCGAGGTCGACGTGCAGGCCATGTTCCTTGACGTGTTGCAGCAGCACGCCACCGGTGCCATGGACGATGCATTTAGGGACCCCGGTGGTGCCGCTGGAGTAGAGGATGTACAGCGGGTGGTCGAACGGAACGCTGACGAATTCCGGCTCGCCACCGGGTTGATAGAAGTCGTTCCACAACGCAACCGCGGCCGGGGTCTTGAAGTCTTCGACGCGGGCGTCAGGTTGGGCATAAGGCAACACGATCAGTTGTTGCAGCGACGGCAGCCGTTCGAGGATTTCATTGACCTTGGCGCGCTGGTCGATGAGCTTGCTGGCATAGCGATAACCGGCGCAGGTGATCAGCACCTTGGGCTCGATCTGGCCGAACCGGTCGATGACGCCCTGGGTGCCGAAGTCCGGTGACGAGCACGACCAGATGGCGCCCAGGCTGGTGCTGGCGAGCATGCCCACCAGTGTCTGCCAGGTGTTGGGCATGCACGCCGCGACCCGGTCGCCCCGGGTGACGCCGGCGGCTTGCAGGCTTTTTTGCAGGCCGGCAACGTGGACGGCGAGTTCGCTCCAGGTCAGTTGCTCCTGGCCGCCGTTTTCGGCCAGCGCCACCACCGCGACGGCGTCATCGCGGCGACGCAGCAGGTGTTCGGCGAAGTTCAGCGTGGCGCCAGGGAACCACCGAGCGCTGGGCATTTGCGCGCCCTCCACCAGTACCGCGTCGGGCGCTTGGTGAAAGTGAATCTCGAAGAAATCGACAATGGCCTGCCAGAAGGCCTCGCGCTGGTCGATGCTCCAGGCGTGTAGGGTAGGGTAGTCGTTCAGTTGCAGGTGATGCCGCGCGTTGACGAACCGACGAAAGGCGTTCATGCGCGACTGGGCGATGCGTTCGGGGCTGGGTTGCCAGAGGATGTCGGACATGGGGGCCTCTTTTTTTTTATGCACACACAAACTATAGAGCGGCTCAATCTGGTGTGGGAGCAAAGCTTGCTCGCGAAACAGGCGCCTCGATTCTGAAAATCGCATCGACTTCATCGCGGGCAAGCCTTGCTCCTACAGGGCTTCGCAGGAGCTTACTGGGCCAACCATCCACCATCAATATTCCACGCCGCACCCCGCACCTGGCTCCCAGCTTCGCTGCACAGAAACAGCACCAGTTCTCCTAACTGCGGCGGGGTGACGAATTCCAGGGACGGCTGCTTCTCGGCCAACAGGTCATGCTGTGCCTGTTGCGGGTCGACGCCGGAGGCAATGCGGTCGTCGATCTGTTTTTGCACCAGCGGCGTCAGCACCCAGCCCGGGCAGATGGCGTTGCAGGTCACGTTGCTGGTGGCGGTCTCCAGGCCGACCACCTTGGTCAGGCCGATCACCCCATGCTTGGCCGCGACGTACGCCGCCTTGCCTACCGAACCGACCTGACCGTGCACCGAGGCGACGTTGATAATCCGCCCCCAGCCCTTGGCGCGCATGCCTGGCAGGCTCAGGCGGGTGGCGTGGAACACCGAGGACAGGTTGATGGCAATGATCGAGTCCCAGCGCTCCACCGGGAAATCCTCCACCGCGGCCACGTGCTGGATCCCGGCGTTGTTCACCAGGATGTCCACGCCACCGAACTCGCGCTCGGCGTAGGCGAGCATGTCGGCGATCTGCGCCGAGTCGCTGACATCGGCCGGATGATGACCGACCTTGCCGCCGAACTGTTTCACCTCGGCGATCACCGTCGAGGCATCGCCGAAGCCGTTGAGGATCAGGTTGGCGCCGGCCTTGGCCAGGCTCAGGGCGATGCCCAGGCCGATGCCGCTGGTAGAGCCGGTGACCAGGGCGGTCTTGCCCGAAAGAGGGGTTGTCATGGGGAGCCTCACACAATGCCAGTGGCGTAGAACACAGCGATCACGAAGAACACCGCGAGGGTCTTGATCAGCGTAATGCAGAAAATGTCTTTGTAGGCTTCACGGTGGGTCAGCCCGGTCACCGCCAGCAGGGTAATCACCGCGCCGTTGTGGGGCAGGGTGTCCATGCCGCCGCTGGCCATGGCGGCCACCCGGTGCAGCACTTCCAGGGGAATGTTGGCGGCGTGGGCGGCGCTGATGAAGCTTTCAGACATTGCCGCCAAGGCGATGCTCATGCCACCCGAGGCAGAGCCGGTGATGCCCGCCAGCAGTGTGACCGTCACCGCTTCATTGACCAATGGGTTGGGAATGTTTTTGAGCCAGTCGGCCAGCACCAGGAAGCCCGGCAAGGATGCGATGACCGCGCCGAAGCCGTATTCCGACGCGGTGTTCATCGCCGCCAGCAACGCACCTCCCACGGCACTCTTGCTGCCTTCGGCCAGTTTGCTGCGAATGGCCCGGAAGCCGAACAGCAGGACCATGATGATGCCCACCAGCAACGCCGCCTGCACCGCCCAGATCGCGGTGAGCTTGGCGATGTCGCTGGTCACTGGTGTCGCCATGCCTGGCAGCGCCAGGCTGTGGGTCTTGCCATACCATTGGGGAATCCACTGGGTGAACAGCAGGTTCATGACCCCTACCGCCAGCAGCGGCGAAACGGCGATCCAGGGGTTCGGCAGCTTGATGTCTTCGGCGGTTTCCGGCTCGTTGCGCAACTCGGTGCCGTAGCCTTCGCCCACGCGCTGGGCCTTGTTGCGCTGGCGTTGCAAAAACAGCATGCCGAGGCTGAACACGAAGATCGTACCGATCACCCCCAGCCACGGTGCGGCCCAGGCGGTGGTGTTGAAGAACGTGCTGGGGATGATGTTCTGGATCTGCGGCGTGCCGGGCAGGGCGTCCATGGTGAACGAGAACGCGCCGAGGGCGATGGTGGCCGGGATCAGGCGCTTGGGAATATTGCTCTGGCGGAACATCTCGGCGGCGAACGGGTACACCGCGAACACCACGACAAACAGCGACACACCGCCATAGGTCAGCACGGCGCAGACCAGCACGATCACCAGCATGGCCTGGCGTGTGCCCAGCAAGCGAATCGCCGCGGCGACGATGGAGCGAGAGAACCCCGACAGCTCGATCAGCTTGCCGAACACCGCGCCGAGCAGGAACACCGGGAAATACAGTTTGATGAAGCCGACCATTTTCTCCATGAACACCCCGGTGAAGGCAGGGGCGACGGCGGACGGGTCGGTGAGCAGGACGGCACCGAGGGCGGCGATGGGAGCAAAGAGGATAACGCTGTAGCCACGGTAGGCGGCAACCATCAGCAGCGCGAGGGCTGCCAAGGCAATGATCACACTCATGGTGTGTCTCCTGGGATTGTTATTGTTGTGGTGAAGCTTGGAGGGGCTTTAGCGAGTTTTGTGCCAGGTGTATAACTATCTGAAATATAAGGAAATTATTTGGATTTGTAGGGCGGGTGCGAGGGTTTTGTCTCTATCTGGAGATTTTTAGGGGCTGGGCTGGCCTCATCGCGAGCAAGCTCGCTCCCACAGTTGACCGCGTAGCTCAAGAGAACCCCGTCCCCTGTGGGAGCGAGCTTGCTCGCGATGAGCGTAAAGCGCTCCAAAAACCAATAGTCTATATTTTGAGAATTGAATCTCTTTATTGAGACTCCGCAATCCCCAACGCCACCATCTTCTTGTACAACGTCGACCTCCCCAGCCCCAACCGCCCGGCCGCTTCGACCACCTTGCCCCCGCATTGCGCGAGGGTGGTTTCGATCAAGTGCCGGTCGAAGCGCGCCCGGGCCTGGCTGAAGGTTTCATGGGGCAGGGGTTCGAAGCTCACGTCCGCCGGGCGTGTCACCGGGATGAAGGTCCCGATGGCTGCGCGAATGTCCGCCGCCGTGAGCACCAGGTCATCGCTGAGCAGCGCGGCCCGTTCCAGCACATTGCGCAGTTCGCGGATATTGCCCGGCCAAGCGTGTTGCCGCAGCAGGTCGAGGGCGGCGGGGTTCAGTTCGTGCTGGCTGCGCAGCTCTTCCAGGATCGCTTCGCTCAGGGCCGGCAAATCATCCAGGCGTTCGCGCAGCGGCGGGACCTGGATCGGCAGTACGTTGAGGCGGTAATACAGGTCGGCGCGGAACTCTCCGCGCTTGATCGCCGCTTCCAGGTCCATGGAGGTGGCGGCGATGATTCGCACGTCGCTTTGCAGCACCTCGTTGGAGCCCACCGGTTCGTACTCTTTTTCTTGGAGCACTCGCAGCAGTTTGCTTTGCAGCGGCAGCGGCATGTCGCCAATCTCGTCGAGGAACAGCGTGCCACCCTGGGCGATCTGCAGCTTGCCGGCGCGGCCCTTGCGGTCGGCCCCGGTAAAGGCCCCAGGCGCGGTACCAAAGAATTCGGCTTCCAGCAGTGATTCAGGAATCGCCGCGCTGTTGATGCTGACGAACGCCTTGTGCGCCCGCGGCGAAGCGCTGTGGATGGCCTGGGCCAGCAGTTCCTTGCCGGTGCCGGTTTCGCCGAGCAGCAGCACCGGCGAATCGGCGCTGGCGCTGCGCCGGGCACGGCGCTTGACCTCAAGACCGGCGTTGCTGGTGCCAATGAAATGGGCAAAGTTGTACTTGGTTTGCCGCGCCCGCAGCAGCGAACGGGTGGAGGCCAGTTCTTCCTGCATGCTCAGATAGCGCTTGAGCATCGGCGACAGGCTGCGCAATTCATCGAACAAGGCAAAGCCGATGGCACCGATCACCGCGCCCGCGCTGTCGTGGATCGGCAGGCGCATCACCACCAGCGGCTCCTTGGGGGTGTCCTGCATGTCCAGCAGGATCGGCCGCCCGGTGCGCACCACTTCGCGCAACAGGCTGCCGGGAATCACGCTCTCGCACGCCCGACCAATCGCTTCCTGCGCCGAGTTCAGGCCGAAGCGTCGGGCGTAGCGTTCGTTCATCCAGACGATATTCGCGTCACGGTCGACAATCACCGTGCCTTCGCTGGACTGCTCGATGATCTCGAACAACGAACGGATCGCCAGCGTGCGCACGCGCTTGTAATCCTTGAGGCTTTCGGTGGGGTTCATCGGGCATTTCCAGAAGGTGGGATTTGCCGGCATCCTCCGATCAAAGGGGTTGCCAAAGAGCGGCATTATGCCGGGAGCGGCTGGCCGAGCACTACTCCGCCCGCATTCTTTGCCGTGGCGTGGCGCGCCTCGCTGGCAACACGAGGTCTCGGCAAGTCTGCGCAGTAGTGGGCAGCTGGAGAAAGTTGTACAGTTATTCTTATTTTGTACATTTTTGAGAGCGCTCATGAATAAATTCAACCCTCGCAAGCTGCAGCTCTCCAAATGGACGGCCTGTGCGCCGACTGATCGGGAAAAGCATTTTCTCGTCACCAAGCTGCTCTGTGATGAGGAGGGAACACCCATTCAGGTTGAGCTTGAAGCTGTGTACAGCGCTCGTGTAACGGTGTTCGACTGGCGCGAGTTGCGCGACAGCAAGCATTGGAAAATGGGCTGGTGCTGAATGGCTTGGGCTGTGCCATAGAGATCCGTATGACTGACGATAGTTATACATAATAATAAAATTGTACAAGTTTTCCTGCGGTAGTGGCTTAATGCGGCTATCTAGCGAGGGCATCTCTGCCTTCGTGTGGCTACAGCCACGCATTCACCGCCTCCGGGAGCCCCACCCATGTTCATTCGTACTCGCAAGCATCAGGACGCCTTGCACGAAATCCAGGCCAGGCAGGCTATTCTCGAAGCCGAACGGACGGCCTTGCAGCAATGCATGGCAATCATCGAGTTCACCCCGACGGGTGAGGTGCTCGACGTCAGCCCGGTTTTTTTGAAAATGATGGGGTATTCACTCAGCGAAACCCTCGGTCAGCATCATTCGATGTTTTGTGAGCCTGCCTATTCGCGCAGCGCCGAGTGCTCGGCGTTATGGCGGCAGTTGGGGCAGGGCTCTTCTGCCGACAGCCAGTTTCTGCATTTGCGGCGTGATGGAAGCTGGCTGTGGGTGCATGCAAGTTACGTCCCTGTGTTGGATCAACATGCAAAGGTGCAGCGCATCATCCTGATCGTTCGCGATATCAACGAGCAGGTGTTGCGCGCCCAGGCCGAAACCAGCTTCATGCAAGCGATCGACCGCTCCATGGCGGTTATCGAATTTGATCTGAGCGGTCAGGTCGTGAATGCCAACGAGAATTTCATGAACGTCATGGGGTACCGCCTGCAAGAGATTCGGGGCCAGCATCACCGGATTTTCTGCAAACCAAGCGAGGCCCAGAGCGAGGCTTATCGTGGCTTCTGGGCCGGGCTCAATCGCGGTGAATACAGGACCGGCCTTTTCGAACGCGTCGACAATCGAGGCGCGACTGTCTGGCTGCAGGCTACCTACAACCCTCTCTACGATGCACGGGGGCGCTTGTATGGCGTGGTCAAGTTCGCCACTGACAGCACTCGCGAAGTCGAGCAGCGCCAAAGTGAATCAAAAGCGGCCGGACTTGCTTTCGAGACGTCCCGGCAGACCGATGAGCAAACCCGGATCGGCACGTGTGTGGTTCAGCAAACCGTTACGGTGGTGCAAAGCATCGCCGATGAGCTTCAACAGGTGTCAGCCGGGATAGGTGCCCTGAGCGCGCAGTCCGAGGAAATCGGTAGCATCGTCGATGCCATCCGGGGCATCGCCGAACAGACCAATCTGCTTGCCCTCAATGCAGCCATCGAAGCGGCTCGTGCCGGGGAGCAGGGACGCGGCTTCGCGGTGGTGGCCGATGAGGTGCGCAATCTGGCGCGACGTACAAGCCAGTCAACTGTGGCCATTACTCAGGTCGTCGCCAAGAACCGTGAATTGGCCAGGCAAGCGGTGAGCAGCATGCAATCGAGCATGCTCAAGGCAGAGCAGGGGGTGGAACTGGCTAACCAGGCCGGCACTGTCATTCTGGATATTCATCGAGGCGCGCAGCAGGTTGTGGAGGTGATGGGAGAATTCGCTCAAGCGCTGGATCAACGACGTGGCGCCTGAGCGAACCCGGGATTACTGCGGCTGCGCCGCCGCCAACAACTCCTTGGTATAGGGATGCTGGGGCGCGTCGAACACGTCATGGCTGGCGCCCTGCTCGACCACTTTGCCGTCCTTGATCACGATCATGTCGTGGGCCAGGGCGCGGACCACCGCCAGGTCATGGCTGATGAACAGGTAGGTCAGGCCGTGCTTTTCCTGGAGCTGGCGCAGCAGCGCGACCACTTGTTTCTGCACGGTGCGGTCCAGGGCCGAGGTCGGTTCGTCCAGCAGGATCAGGGCCGGCTTGAGCACCAGGGCCCGGGCGATGGCGATGCGTTGGCGCTGGCCACCGGAAAATTCATGGGGGTAGCGGTGGCGGCTCTGCGGGTCGAGGCCGACTTCCTTGAGGGCCTGGATCACCTGTGCTTCACATTGCTCGGGGCTGGACGGGCTGTGGACTTCGAGGCCTTCGCTGATGATCTGCTGCACCGACATGCGCGGGCTGAGGCTGCCGAACGGGTCCTGGAACACCACCTGCATTTTCTTGCGCCACGGCCGCAGTGCCTTGTGGGATAACTGCTCAAGGGCTTGGCCCTGGAAGTGGATGCTGCCTTCGGACTCGATCAGTCGCAGGATCGCCTGGCCAAGCGTGGACTTGCCGGAACCGGATTCGCCGACGATGCCCAAGGTCTTGCCGCGCTGGATGCTCAGGCTGATACCGTCCACGGCGCGCAAATATTCCTTGCGCCGGAACAGTCCGCCGCCCAGGGCAAAGCTCACGCGCAGGTCCCGCACCTGCAACACGTCTTCGCGCTCGTCCCGGGGCAGGGCTTCGCCTTCCGGTTCGGCGTGCAGCAGCTCGCAGCTATAGGGATGTTTCGGGGCGCTGAACAGGGTTTCGCACGGCGCCTGCTCGACGATTTCCCCGGCCTTCATCACGCACACCCGTTGGGCGATGCTGCGCACCAGGTTGAGGTCGTGGCTGATCAGCAGCAAGGACATGCCGAGGCGTTGCTGCAAGGACTTGAGCAACAGCAGGATCTTGCGTTGCACGGTCACGTCCAGCGCCGTGGTCGGTTCGTCGGCAATCAACAGTTCCGGCTCGCAGGCCAGGGCCATGGCGATCATCACCCGTTGCCGCTGGCCGCCGGACAGTTGATGGGGGTAAGCCTTGAGTCGCTCGGTGGGTTTCTGGATGCCCACCAGGGCCAGCAGTTCCAGAATGCGCTGACGCGCTGCCTTGCCGCCCAGGCCCCGGTGCAGCATCAGGGTTTCACCGATCTGTTTCTCGACGCTGTGCAGCGGGTTCAGCGAGGTCATCGGCTCCTGGAAGATCATGGCAATGCGGTTGCCGCGCAACTCCCGCAGGGTCTTGGCCTCGGCGCCCAGCAGTTCCTGGCCGCGATAGCGAATGCTGCCGGTGGTGCGGGTGCCGGTCTCGGGTAGCAGTTGCAGGATCGAATGGGCCGTCACCGACTTGCCGGAGCCCGACTCGCCCACCAGGGCCAGGCATTCGCCGGGGCGGATATCCAAGCACAGGTTGCGCACCACCGTCTGGTCGTTGAAGGCCACGCTCAGGTCGCGGATTTCGATCAGGTTTTTGCTCATCTCAAGGTTCCGCTTCATGGCTGTTTTCAAGAGCGTGGATCAAAGGCGTCGCGCAGCGCCTCGCCGATAAACACCAGCAGGGAAAGAATCAGCGCCAAGGTGAAAAACGCCGTCAGTCCCAGCCACGGTGCTTGCAGGTTTTGCTTGCCCTGGGCGATCAGTTCCCCCAGAGAGGCGCTCCCGGCCGGCATGCCGAAGCCAAGAAAATCCAGGGCGGTCAGGGTGGAGATCGCCCCGGTAAGGATGAAGGGCAGATAGCTCAAGGTGGCGTTCATCGCGTTGGGCAGGATATGCCGCACGATCACCTTGCGGTCGGACAAGCCCAGAGCCCTGGCGGCTTTGACGTATTCCAGGTTGCGCCCGCGCAGGAACTCGGCGCGGACCACGTCCACCAGGGCCAGCCAGGAAAACAGCGCCATGATCCCCAGCAGCCACCAGAAATTCGGCTCCACAAAACCAGACAGTATGATCAACAGGTAGAGCACCGGTAGTCCGGACCAGACTTCCAGCAGGCGTTGCCCGAGCAGATCCACCCAGCCGCCGTAATAGCCCTGCAACGCACCGGCGGCGATACCGATCAGCGCGCTGATGGCGGTCAGGGCCAGGGCAAACAGGATCGACACCCGCGCGCCGAAGATCACCCGGGCCAGCACATCCCGGGACTGGTCGTCAGTGCCCAGCCAGTTCACCGTCGAGGGTGGGCTCGGCGCCGGTTGATTGAGGTCGTAGTTGGGGGTGTCGTCGCTGAACGGGATCGGTGGAAACCACAGCCAGCCGCCATCCTTGTGAATCAGGTTCTGCACGTAGCTGCTGCGGTAGTCGGCCTGGAACGGCAACTGCCCGCCAAACTCCTGCTCGGTGTAGCGCTTGAACACCGGGAAATACAGCGAGCCCTGATAGCTGACCACCAGTGGCTTGTCATTGGCGATCAACTCGCCGCCCAGGCTCAGGATGAACAGGCTGATGAACAGCCACAGCGACCACCAGCCCCGACGGTTTTTCTTGAAACGTTCGAAGCGTCGACGGCCCAAGGGAGAAAGCTTGAACATCAGGCATTCCTCGCGGCGAAGTCGATGCGCGGGTCCACCAGGGTGTAGCAGAGGTCGCCGATGAGTTTGATCAGCAGGCCGAACAGCGTGAAGATGAACAGCGAGCCGAACACCACCGGATAATCCCGGGACACCGCGGCCTCGTAGCTCATGCGTCCCAGGCCGTCGAGGGAAAAGATCACCTCGATCAGCAAGGAGCCGGCAAAGAACACGCTGATGAACGCCTGGGGAATGCCAGAGACCACCAGTAGCATCGCATTGCGGAACACGTGGCCGTAGAGCACCCGCTGTTCGCTCATGCCCTTGGCCCGCGCCGTGACCACATACTGGCGGGTGATTTCATTGAGGAACGAGTTCTTGGTCAGGATCGTCAGGGTGGCGAAGCCGCCGATCACCAGCGAGGTGACCGGCAGCACCAGGTGCCAGAAGTAATCGGCGATCTTGCCCAGCGTCGACAGCGACTCGAAGTTGTCCGAGACCAGCCCGCGCACCGGAAACCAGTTCAGCGAGGTGCCGCCGGCGAACATTACGATCAGGAACATCGCGAAGAGGAACGCCGGCATGGCGTAGCCAATGATGATCGCCGTGCTGCTCCACACATCGAATGCCGAGCCGTGGCGCACGGCCTTGCGGATACCCAGGGGGATCGACACCAGGTAGGTGATCAGCGTTGCCCAGAGCCCAAGGGAAATGGTCACCGGCATCTTTTCCAGGATCAGGTCGGTGACCGTGGCACCGCGAAAGAAACTCTTGCCGAAGTCGAGGCGGGCGTAACTGCTGAGCATCAGCCACAGGCGCTCGTGGGCCGGTTTATCGAAGCCGTACTGTTTCTCGATGTCCTTGATCAGTTGCGGGTCCAGGCCGCGACTGGCGCGGGAACTGCCGCTCATCTCACTGCCCGAGCTGCCGACACTGCCGCCGCCGATGCCTTGCAGATGGGCGATGGCCTGTTCCACCGGCCCGCCGGGCGCGGCCTGCACGATGACGAAGTTCACCAGCAGGATGATTACCAGGGTGGGGATGATCAACAACAGGCGTCGCGCGATATAAGCCCACATCAATGCGGCCCTCCGGGTGTGCCGCGCCTGATGCGTTCGGCGCGCATCTGCTCGTTGGTCAGCGGTGTGGTGCTCACTTCCCACCAGCTTTCGATGGCCTCGTCATTGCTGGCCTGAACCTTTGGCATGCCGAAGCGGTTCCACCACACGGTCGAGCTGCCCGGCGGGTAATAGTTGGGAATCCAGTAATAATTCCATTGCAGCACCCGGTCCAGGGCATGGACATGGCGCAGCATGTCGGCTTGGGTGGTGGCCTTGACCAAGCCGTCGATCAGCGCGTCCACCGCCGGGTTCTTCAAGGCCATGTAGTTGTTGGCCCCCGGATCGTTGGCGGCCGCCGAACCGAAGTAATTATAGAGTTCCATGCCCGGCGAGGTGCTGACGGGGTAGCCGGTGATGATCATGTCGTAGTCGCGACTCATCAGGCGATTGACGTATTGGGACGCGTCGATGCGGCGGATGCTCATGTCGATGCCGATTTGCGCCAGGGTGCGTTTGTAAGGCAGCAGCAGGCGGTCGATACCGTTCTGGCTGTTCAGGAACGTGAAGCTCAGCGGTTCGCCCTCGGCATTCACCAGACGGTCGCCGTCGGGTTTCCAGCCGGCCTGTTCCAGCAGGGCCAGGGCTTGCAGTTGCTTATCGCGGATCACACCGCTGCCATCGGTTTTCGGGGCCTGGAAGACCTGGGTGAAGACTTCGTCGGGAATCTGCCCGCGCAACGGCTCCAGAATCGCCAGCTCGCCGGCATCGGGCAGTTTGCGGGCGGCGAGGTCAGTGTTGGAAAAGTAACTCTGCTGACGCACATAGACGTTGCGCATCATCTGGCGGTTGCTCCATTCGAAATCCCAGAGCATGGCCAGGGCCTGGCGCACGCGGCGGTCCTGGAACTGCGGTTTTTGCAGGTTGAAGACAAAACCCTGGGCGGTTTGGGGCGCCTCTTTGGCCAGGTGGGCTTTTTGCAGACGGCCGTCTTGCAGGGCTGGGCCGTCATAGCCGATGGAATAGCCGGTGGCGGAAAACTCGCGATTGTAGTCATAGGCGCCGCCGCGCAGCACTTGGCGGGCGACGTCGGTGTCGCCAAAGTACTCGATGCTGAAGTGGTCGAAATTGTAGAGCCCGCGACTGACCGGCAAGTCCTTGCCCCACCAATCGGCATTGCGCTCGAACGTGATGCTGCGACCGGAATCGACCTTGCTCACCCGGTAGGGGCCACTGCCCAGGGGCGCCTCGTAGCCGCCGCCGTTGGCGAAATCGCGGCTCTTCCACCAATGTTCGGGAAAGACCGGCAGGGTGGCGATGTCCAGGGGCAGGGTGCGGCTTTCGTTGTTCTTGAAGTTGAAGCGCACGGTGCGCTCGTCCTCGACCACGACGTCCTTGACCGCCGCGAACTGGGTGCGATAGCGCAGGCTGCCTTGGGTCATCAACAGCTCAAAGCTGTAGCGCACATCCTGGGCGGTGATGGGCTTGCCATCGGCGAAGCGGGCCTTGGGGTTCAGGTAGAAGCGCAGGGACAGGCCATCGTCGGCACGCTCCATCTTCTGCGCCACCAGGCCATAGACGGTATAGGGCTCGTCCAGAGAGCGCTGGGCCAGGGGCGAATACAGCATCCCGTCGATCTGGCTGACGCCGATGCCTTTGTCGATGTAGGGCAGGATGTGGTCGAAGTGACCAATCTCCACAGCCGAGCGGCGCATGGTTCCGCCCTTTGGTGCCTGGGGGTTGGCGTAGGCGAAGTGGCCGAAGCCTTCGGCATATTTGGCGGGTTCGCCATAGACGGTCAGGGCATGTTGCGGTGCCGCATCGACGGCGGCAGCGCCTGTCAGCAGGACCACGGCAATCAATAGCAGTGAAGGGAACGCCAGTCGCATTGTCAGCCTTAGAGCCGGGTGATCGATGAGACGATTTGTACGCGAGCGGCGCCTGAATCGCCAGCCCTTGTGGCGAGGGATTATCTGTAGGAGCAAGGCCTGTGGGAGCAATGCCTGTAGGAGCAAGGCTTGCCCGCGATTGCTGCGCCGCGGTCCAACAGATGTTCCGCGTTATCGTTCATCGCGGCGGCAAGCCTTGCTCCCACAAGGGACCATCAATCCTGGCGGCTGGTGACTTCCAGCAGGTGGTAGCCGAACTGGGTCTTGACCGGGCCTTGGACGGTGTTGAGCGGTGCGCTGAACACCACGGTGTCGAATTCCTTGACCATCTGGCCCGGGCCGAACGAACCCAGGTCGCCGCCCTGACGGCTGGACGGGCAGGAGGAGTTGGCCTTGGCAATTTCAGCGAAATCGGCGCCAGCCTCGATCTGGGCCTTGAGTTCGTTGCACTTGTCTTCGGTGGAAACCAGGATGTGGCGGGCAGTGGCTTTGGCCATGGGGCAAATTCCTTTCGATGTATTTAAAGGTGCTGAGCCTACCGGATTCATTGGCGGGGTGTTGTCAAAATTGCGTCAAAACCTTGGGCTTGGCGATCAAAGGCCGGCTTTGCGCAAGCGCTCGGCGTGGTGCAGGTAAAGCTCTGTGGGGGCTACCCCCTTGCATGTCTTGCCGCCTCCCGGGCTGATAGCCTCCAGGTGGTCCATGGGATAGTCGGAGCGAATGACCTTGCCCAGGTGCGAGCTGAAACGCCCGACCAGACCGTCGTTCTGCCCGGCTTCGGTGATGAAGTACTCGGAAAAGGCCCGGCAGAAAGCCTGCAAAGGCTCTTGTTCTTCGTCCGTCGATTTTCGCAGCGTGCCGCTCCACGAGTAGTAGCGCACGCCGTTGACCCTGGCCGGGCCGTCCCCGCCCCAGTGCTTCGGCAGGCCCTGGGGATATTTGTCATTGAAGGCGCCCACGCCCTCGGTGGTCAGCGTCGCCAGCGCGGCGACGGCGGCCGGCGATAGCTGCGCCTGGCCGTTCAAAAATGAAATGAAATCGGCGAACAGCGTGGCGACGCCTCTCGCCACATGCCCTGGCAGCCGTCCGGGAGTAAGGGCCTTGCGCAAGAAGTCGGCCAGTTCAGAACCATGATTGGGGCCGCTGACCGACGTGACCGATGCCACCCTGTCGGGCGCCAGCGCGGCGGCATAGCGAGCGGCCAGCGCACCCTGGCTGTGGCCGATCAGGTTGACCCGGGTGGTGCCGGTGCCGACCAGCACCCGATCGATCTGGGCCAGCAGTTGCTCGCCTCTGGCCTCGTTGGAGTGGATGGCCGACAAGTGCGGGATGAACACCCGAGCACCGCCTGCGCGTAGGGCCTGTTTGATGCCATGGAAAAGTTCGACGCCGCCGACCTTGTCAAACCCGAACAACCCATGGACCAACAGGATGGGAAATTGAGTGGTTGCATTCCGTTGCATGTTCGTACCTTTTTCGAAGAGGTTCACCTTGAGTTTGCGACTTCACTCTAAAGCAGGCTCATTCTGTGCGGTGTAGGAAGAAACCGCCCTGATCCAAGGAAACCGGCATAAAAAAAGTGGGAAGAGAGCGAAGTAATCCGCCGCTACTTGAGGATGTAGGAGGCCTCCTATAGCCGCTGTCGTTTGCAGCTACAGGTTCGAACGCCAAGGACCACTTCAGCTGTCGTCTTGTCTGGCAGCGGGTTTGGCGCGAGCGGGTTTTAATGGCTCCCCCGGGCACCGTTATGCAAACGATGCCTTCATCCAAGGACTGGAGCCTGTACATGATCACCTATCCATCGCTTCAACGATTCCGTTCAACCTCTGCAACAAGGCTGCCGCCACCGGTCCTGGCAGCGGCCAGGGACGGGGTGATCAACCCCGCTTGGCGCAACACCGTGGTGACCGTCAAGCCTTATCCCATGATGACGTGTGGGGATGAGGTGTTGCTGCGTTGGCACGGCCTCAACAACGATGGCGAACCCTACCGGCATGAAGTGGCCGGGTTCGTCACGGAGCGGCAGGTGGGGCGAGACGTTGTGTTCGTCGTGCGCGAACCGCATATCGCCGAGTTGGACGGCGGCTCGCTGGAGATCTCCTACCAGGTGACGGGCAAGCGGTTGCCGACCGCGCTGGTTTCGGAGCACCTGCAACTGGAGATCGGGGATGCATCGCCGCAACTGCTGCCCGCCATTGCCAACGATGCGGTGGGAGGCAGCCTCGATCCGAACCGGGTGCCTGAAGGCACCTGGGTGAGCATTCGACCCTACGCCAGGATGGCGGTCGGCGATCGCGTGATCCTGACTGCCAGCAAGGATTTCAAAGCGCTGTGGCGCGATGTACTGGATATAGAAGCCCATGCGGTTGGCCGTGAGGTATCGCTCTGGATCGATCATTCGCTGATCGCGCCCCATGTGGGACACGACCTGGCCTTGGCTTATGTCGTCAGGCGTGGACACTCGGTGCGTCGGGCTGAGCCTTTGTCGTTGCATATCGGCCCGCTGCAGCGCCCTGCGCTGAAGGCCCTTCAGATTCGGGAGATGAACGAAGGGTGGCTGGAGGCCGACGAGCTGCAAGAGGGGGTAACGATTGTCATCGATGATCCCGGGCTTGAGGCGGGCGAGCTGGTCTGGTTGCAGTGCAACGGCAACTCCGCTTATGTCCTGGAGCGCGAAATCACTGAGGCCACGGCAGGTAAACCGGTGGTGTTTGTGATGCCTGCAAGTTACTGGCAGGACCAGCGCGGCAGGTCGGTGAATGTGTTCTATCAGGTCGAGCGCCTGGATGACGTCAGCCAGCGGTCCGAGTGGGTGACGGTCCGGGTGCGTTCCAAGACGCTGATCTAAGGCCTGCACAGCCTTTGTGGGAGCGAGCTTGCTCGCGATGACATTGGGTCAGGCAACATCAATGCTGGCTGAACTGACGCCATCGCGAGCAAGCTCGCTCCCACAAAGGGGCCCATGCTTACCCCTGGTTCCAGGGGAAGGTGGGTTCGGGACTCAGGCGGGCAATTGCAACCGGCGATGAGCCTCGCGCAACAGCTGCTCGGTGGACTCCCAGCCCAGGCAGCCATCGGTGACCGAGACGCCGTAGCGCATCGACGGACCCAGTGGCTGGCAGCCTTCGAACAGGTGGCTTTCGAGCATCATGCCGATCAGGGAGCGGTTCCCTTGCAGCCGTTGTTCCAGCACGTCATTGAACACCTGCGGCTGGCGCAACGGGTCTTTGCCGCTGTTGGCGTGGCTGCAGTCCACCATGATCCGCGCCGGTATCTTGAGGCGGGTCAGGTCACTGTGTATCTGCGTGACGCTCTGGCGATCATAGTTCGGTCCGCGATGGCCACCGCGCAGCACCAGGTGGGTGTCGGGGTTGCCCGGTGTCTGGATGATCGCCGGATGTCCCTGGCTGTCGACGCCGAAATGCCGATGGGGGTGGGCGGCAGAGCGCATCGCATCGCAAGCAATGCCAACCCCGCCGTCCGTGCCGTTCTTGAACCCTACCGGCATGCCCAGGCCGCTGGCCATTTCCCGGTGGATCTGTGATTCGGTGGTGCGAGCGCCAATGGCGACCCAACTGAGCAGGTCATCGAAGTAACTGGCGGCCATGGGTTGCAACAGTTCGGTGGCGACGGGCAGGCCCAGTTGCAGCATTTCGCGCATCAGCTCCCGGGACAAGGTCAGGCCGGCGGCCATATCGTCGCTGCCATCCAGGCTTGGATCGTAGGCCAGGCCTTTCCAACCCACAGTCGTGCGGGGCTTTTCCACGTAGGCGCGCATGACCAGCAGCATGCTGTCGCTCACTTCGCGGGCCAGGCGAGCCAGGTTGGTGGCGTATTCGAGGGCGGATTTGGGGTCATGGATCGAGCAGGGGCCGACGATGACCAGCAGGCGGGAGTCTTCACCGTCTAGGATCGCGCGGATCGCCTGGCGATGGGCGTCCACTTGGTGGCTCAACGCGGTGTTGAGCGGCAATTGATGCTTGAGTTGCAACGAGCTTGGCAGACGCAGGGTCAGGGCTTCGTTGGCAGGGTTGAGCGTGGACAGCGGCAAAGCAGAGACGGACGAATTCATGATTTTGGCTTCCTGGACGGGCGGCGGGTTCGTTCCCGCGCCGGTCCTAGTGGGGTGTTCGACAGTTGGCCGTATGGGCCCGAAATTGAGGCTTGCCACCGGTAGGTGACCGATCGGAGGCGGCAGGCTGTCCCGAGCGGGGGCTGGTAAATCGCCAGGCGGAAAAACTGTCGTAACGGTAATAAGTGGCGTAGTTCATGGCTCAATCCTCAAGTTGTCTGGTGTTGCGAATGTCTGGGGCCGGAAAAACAAAACCCCCGGTCGGGAGGCCGACCGGGGGTTTGGAAAACTCTGGAAGGCGACCCGTTTAAAGTGGGCGCCGGTTGGGTATCAGGCGCGCCAGTGGCTAAACCAATACCCAAAATAAAAGCTGACCGGAGTTTGAACACTGTTCGCCCGGGCAGCCGCAACCGAGCGCGGGGCGCTGGCGGTGTTAAGCGGTGAGAGGGCGTTGAACATGGTCTGTCTCCGATGAATGGCCCTGAGCTTACTAGAGGGCGGGGCGGCGGTTCAATCAGAAAATTCTATCGAGGGCATGCAATTGTTCGCTCTGGCTTGAGTCCGCCGGGCTTTATGACACACTTCAAGTTTGCACCACCTCCCAGGGAGGACCCATGACCGTTCCAGCCTTCGCCGCCGCCCAGTCGATTTCCGTCGCGGGAGACATTCGCACCAACCTCGCGTGTCATCAGCGTTTCATGCAGGCTGCCGCTGAGCAGGGCGTGCAGTTGCTGGTCTTCCCGGAATTGTCGCTCTCCGGTTACGAACGTGGCCTGGCGGCGGATCTGGCGATCCTGCCGGAGGATGCCGTACTGCAACCGCTGCGTGACCTGGCGCGGGAACTCGGCCTGACCGCCGTGGTGGGCATGCCCATTCGACTGTCGGCCGATGCTCCGGTGTTGATCGGCGCGCTGGTCCTCGGCGCTGACGGCTCCCTCGGGGTGTACAGCAAGCAACATCTGCACCCAGGGGAAGAAGTCGCCTTCGCTCCGGGCCATGGTGGCTCGATGCTGACAATGGGGGAGGATCACATCGCCCTGGCGGTGTGTGCCGATTTTTCCCACGCCAGCCATGCGGCCGCGGCAGCCGGGCAGGGCGCTACGCTGTATGCAGCGGGGGTGTTGATCACCGAGGGTGGCTACGTGGCCGATACGACGTTGTTGCAAGGCTATGCCCGACAGCATGCCATGACCGTGCTGATGGCTAATCATGGCGGCGTCACTGGCGGTTGGGAATCGGCTGGCCGCAGCGCCATCTGGGGCCCTGATGGCTCGCTGCTCGCAGCGGCTCCAGGCACGGGCGAGCTGTTGGTGGTTGCCCGCCGCGACGCCAACGGCTGGGCCGGGCAAGTCGTGCCGGTGACCAACGGCGGATGAAGTCCTCATGAGCTTTGAGTGGCGTGCTGCAACGAACGGGGACATCGACTTCGCCCGGCAACTGACCTGCGACAACATGCTTCCTTATTACCTCAGGCATGATTTGCTCTGGCAGGACGAAGCATTCGATCTGGCCTGGATCATTCGCCAGAACTGGATAATCAGCCGTGCAGGCCAGGCGCTGGGCTTTGTGAGCCTCAGTCGTGATGCCCGGGCGTTGTATATCCGGGAGTTGCAAATAAGCGAGGCGTTCCGCGGGCAGGGCGCCGGGACCTGGGCGATCGGACAGGTTTGGGACCTGGTGGCGCTGGAACGTCGGCCGGCGCTGCGCCTGACGGTGTTCAAGGATAATCCGGCCAGGGCGTTGTACGAACGCATGGGGCTGCGTGTCGTGGGCGAGGACGAGTGTTTCCTGAGGATGCAGCGAGACGTCGGTGCTTGAAGCCTCGGATGCCGTGCCGATAAAGATGCGTTGTAACTTTTATCTGTCCCTTTGCGCTAGGTCTGCCGGATGCTTTTTGCTAAGGTGTTGTGCAACCCAAATAAGACCAAATCGTGAGGTGTCTGCTTGATTAGGGTGTTAGTGGTCGATGACCATGATCTCGTCCGTACGGGCATTACACGAATGCTGGCTGACATCGATGGCTTGCAGGTAGTTGGCCAGGCTGAATCCGGGGAAGAGTCCCTGATCAAGGCGCGTGAATTGAAACCCGACGTGGTGTTGATGGACGTCAAGATGCCCGGCATCGGCGGTCTTGAAGCCACGCGCAAGCTGCTGCGCAGTCACCCGGACATCAAGGTGGTCGCGGTGACCGTCTGCGAAGAGGACCCATTCCCCACCCGGCTGTTGCAAGCGGGCGCGGCGGGCTACCTCACCAAGGGCGCCGGCTTGAACGAGATGGTCCAGGCCATTCGTCTGGTTTTTGCCGGGCAACGCTACATCAGCCCGCAGATCGCCCAGCAATTGGCGATCAAGTCGTTCCAGCCGACCAACGATTCGCCCTTCGATGCACTGTCGGAGCGGGAAATCCAGATTGCCCTGATGATTGTCGGTTGCCAGAAGGTGCAGATCATCTCCGACAAGCTGTGCCTGTCGCCTAAAACCGTTAACACCTACCGTTACCGTATCTTCGAGAAGCTTTCGATCAGCAGTGACGTCGAATTGACACTGTTGGCCGTGCGCCACGGCATGGTCGATGCCAGCGCCTGAAAATGACTGAATTGTTTGATCCCAGCGCGTTCCTCTCCACCTGCAGCGGTCGCCCCGGCGTGTACCGCATGTTCGACAGCGACGCGCGCCTGCTTTATGTCGGCAAGGCCAAGAACCTCAAGAAACGCCTGGCCAGTTATTTCCGCAAAACCGGCCTAGCGCCGAAGACTGCCGCCCTGGTGGGGCGCATCGCGCAAGTCGAAACGACGATCACCGCCAATGAAACCGAGGCGCTGCTGCTCGAGCAGACGCTGATCAAGGAATGGCGCCCGCCGTACAACATCCTGCTGCGCGACGACAAATCCTACCCTTACGTGTTCCTGTCCGACGGGGCCTTTCCGCGCCTGAGCATTCATCGCGGGGCGAAGAAGGCCAAGGGGCGGTATTTCGGCCCTTACCCCAGCGCCGGCGCGATTCGTGAAAGCCTCAGCCTGCTGCAGAAGACCTTTTTCGTTCGCCAGTGTGAAGACAGCTACTACAAGAATCGCACCCGGCCCTGCCTGCAGTACCAGATCAAGCGCTGCAAGGCGCCTTGCGTGGGGTTTGTCGAGCCGCAGGTCTATGCCGAGGACGTGCGTCATTCGGTGATGTTCCTGGAAGGGCGCAGCAATGCGCTGACCGACGAGTTGTCGGCAGCCATGGAGGACGCGGCGGTCAACCTTGAGTTTGAACGGGCCGCCGAGCTGCGCGACCAGATCGGCCTGCTGCGCCGGGTGCAGGACCAGCAAAGCATGGAAGGTGGCAGCGGCGATGTCGATGTGATCGCCGCGTTCATCAACCCGGGCGGCGCCTGCGTGCATTTGATCAGCGTGCGCGGTGGTCGCGTGTTGGGCAGCAAGAACTTCTTCCCCCAAGTGGGTATCGAGGAAGACGTGGCCGAGGTCATGGCGGCATTCCTGGGCCAGTACTACATCAGCAGCCCGGAACGCGACTTGCCCGCCGAGTTGATCGTCAATGTGGTCCATGAGGATTTTCCGGCTCTGATCGAAGCCATCGACAAGCTTCGCGGTCGCGAACTGACCATCAGCCACCGCGTTCGCGGCACCCGTGCCCGTTGGCAGCAACTGGCCGTGACCAACGCCGAGCAGGCCCTGGGTGCGCGCCTGGCCAACCGTCAGCACGTGGCGGCGCGGTTCGATGCCCTGGCCGATGTCCTCAACCTGGACGAGCCGCCGCAACGGCTGGAGTGCTACGACATCAGCCATTCCAGCGGCGAGGCGACCGTGGCGTCCTGCGTGGTGTTCGGTCCGGAAGGCCCGATCAAGTCCGATTACCGCCGTTATAACATCGAAGGCGTCACGCCCGGCGATGACTACGCGGCGATGCACCAGGCATTGATGCGACGCTTCGGCAAGCTGAAGGACGGGGAGGGCAAGTTGCCGGATATCCTTCTGGTGGACGGCGGCAAAGGCCAGTTGTCCATGGCCCGCGATGTGCTCAATGAGCTGATGGTCCCCGACCTGATCCTGCTGGGCGTGGCCAAGGGCGCGACGCGCAAGGCCGGCTTCGAGACCTTGTACCTGAACGATGCCGCCCATGAGTTCACCCTCAAGGGCGATTCGCCGGCGCTGCACCTGATCCAGCAGATCCGCGACGAAGCCCACCGTTTCGCCATCACTGGACACCGTGCCCGTCGTGGCAAGACGCGCCGTACGTCTACACTGGAGGGTGTGGCAGGCGTCGGTCCGACGCGCCGTCGCGACTTGTTGAAACATTTTGGTGGATTGCAGGAACTGTCTCGTGCCAGCATCGAGGAGATAGCCAAAGCACCCGGTATCAGTAAAAAGCTCGCAGAGTCGATTTATGCAAACCTGCACAGCGAGTAGAATGCCCGTCAACCTTGTAGCCAGTTGTGCCGATGAATATCCCAAATCTGATTACCGTTCTACGCGTCCTGCTCATTCCGATCTTCATATTGCTGTTCTATTTGCCGTACCACTGGAGCTACGTGGCCTCCGCCTCGGTCTTCGCCTTCGCCGCCGCGACGGACTGGCTGGATGGTTACCTGGCTCGACGCCTGGAGCAGAGCACGCCGTTCGGTGCCTTCCTCGACCCGGTGGCCGACAAGTTGATGGTCGCGGTGGCACTGGTGCTGCTGGTACAAGAACACGGCAACCTCTGGCTGACCTTGCCGGCGGCGGTGATCATCGGCCGCGAAATCGTCGTCTCGGCGCTCCGTGAATGGATGGCCGAGCTGGGCGCCCGCGCCCAGGTCGCGGTGTCGAACCTGGGCAAATGGAAAACCGCCGCGCAGATGCTGGCGCTGGTGATCCTGCTGGCCAACCCGTCGGACTTCAGCTTCTGGGTGCTGTTGGGCTATGCATTGCTGCTGGTTTCCGCTGGGCTGACGCTGTGGTCGATGGTCCAATACCTGCGCGCGGCGTGGCCGCATCTGCGGACGGATGTAGAGCCGAAATAAAACTTTTTTGAATCAAAGGGTTGACGGCGTAATCTGAATCTATAGAATGCGCCACACCAAGACGCGGGAATAGCTCAGTTGGTAGAGCACGACCTTGCCAAGGTCGGGGTCGCGAGTTCGAGTCTCGTTTCCCGCTCCAAGATTCACAGAAAAGCCACTCAGATGAGTGGCTTTTTTGTGCCTGGGATTTATGCCTTTGGCGTTTGTGGTCAATCGTTGGGCAGATGCAACGGCACCTCCATGGCGTCATGGAGGAGTCGGACGATCTCAATCACGTCGCCGTCTCCCACACGATAGAACACGATATGTCGCGGACTTTTGACCACTCCATGAAGTTGTTTGGCCTGCTGGCGTGAATAGACGAGGTGATAGCTGCGAAGGCCCGGTGCAAGCTTATCGCGGTCGTGGCTGCCAACGCGATAAGGCGTGTTGGCAATCGCTTGCAGCGCCGCGAGGATCAGTGCCTGGTAGCGCTGGCGTGCTTGATCGCCGAACTGCGTCTGGGAGAGCCTGAGGATGTCGACAATATCGGCGCGCGCCGCGTTGGAAATCCGATACTGCGGCATGCTCAGTGTTTCTCGCTCGCGGGGAGGGTTGCCTCCAGACTCAAGCCCTCGAGGTAGTGCTCCAGATCCCCTTCGTTCAACCGCGTAAAGCGCCCGCATTCAAGGTCCATGATGCCGATCGAGGTCGCCTGACGCAGGGCTTCAATTTTGGCGGTGTCTTCGGCGACGCGCTGCTCCAATAGACGCAAACCTTCTCGCATCACTTCGCTGGCATTCTGATAACGGCCGGACTGCACCAGGTCATGGATAACCTGTTCCTGGTGAGGGGTGAGCACAACGTTTCGCGTCGCCATAATTAGCTCCAGCTTTGGGCAGACAGGTTTTTTGATTATTGGCATATTATGCCATTTTGCCCACGAACACATCGTTTGAGATTTGGATATCTATCCGTGATTTTCGTTAATTACAGTCAATCCTCGTAGCCAAGCGATTTTAGGTGGTTCATTGATGATCGAAAGACTTTTTTCCCTGGTTCAGATCGCCCAGAAGCGTGCGTGCCGGGGCAATCTTCGGTCAACCGGCTTATCTGGATGCCAGCATTGGGATGGGCCGCGAGGCCACGCTATACCTGCTCGAACGTGGCGTGCGAGTGGTCGGCACTGATGCCTGGAGTTGGGATGCTCCCTTCAAGTCAACCCGCGAGCGCTTTCTTGCCAGCGGCGATGCCTCGATCATTTGGGAGGGACACAAGGCCGGTCGTGACATTGGTTATGGTCAGATGGAAAAGCTGGCGAATCTGGAGAGTTTGCCGGACCACGGATTCGAGGTGTCCTGCTTTCCGTATAAGATCAAGCATGCCTCGGCAGGTTTCGTTCGCGCCGTGGCGATCATCTACAGGTAGAGTTGTTGCGATGTCGGTCAAGTCTGGATTCGCACGTTACTCCATGGCGCGGCTCATGATCATCAACTATTGGCCGTTCCATTCGAAAGACACCCGGAAAGCGGCCGCGATGCTGTTATCGGGGCTGGCATGGGGGGGCTTTGGGCCTGACAAGCTAATCGTATAGGTTCGTCATCGTAACGAACGTCGTCTATTACCTCTGAAGGGAAAGCCCATTGGTCGTCTGGTCGGGCGATGGATGGTCACGTTGTCCCCTAAGCATTGGAAATGCCGTAACGCACTTGCCAATGCCCTGACGTTAACGTAAAGATGGCAACAAGGCGCTGAACTCAGAAGGGCGCAGGGCGGACCGATCCGGAGCGCTTGCTGATGCTGATAAAGACAACTCATCCCAAACTTCATCGCGAAGCCCGCCTGGCCCGGGAAAAACTGCATCTTGAGGGCACCGTTCCCGATGGCGTACTGCGTGCGGAAATCGATGCGTCGTGGCGGCGCAGTCTCAGCCATGGCGTGCATTTCAATGCCAAGCAAGAACTGGCGCTGGAATCGAACGCGAGCCTTGAAGTGCTGCTGGAAAGCAATCGATTGTTGATCGATGCGGCGACGCCGGCCATCGATTATCTGGCCGAACGCCAGGGCAAGGAAGGGCTCATCATCCTCGCCAATTCCGACGCTACCATCCTTGCCGCCGAAGGGCGCACCGATGGTTTCAAAGGGAGCGGGCTGCAAGACATCACGCTGGGCGCTTGCTGGAGCGAAGCGGCGCGGGGCACCAACGCGCTGGGTACCGCGCTGGTGGAAGCCCGGCCAACGATGATTGATTGCGGCGAACATTACCTCGACCGTCTGACCAATTTCTCCTGCACCTCGGTGCCGATTTATTGCCCGCAGGGCGACATCCTTGGGGTCCTTGACCTGACCCGCGAAGGCCCGCTCGGCCGCGTTCACGACAGCACCGCGTTGCTGACCATGGCCGTCAGCCAGATCGAAAGCCGTGTGTTCAACGCTTGTTACCCGGATCAGATCGTCCTCGCCTTCCACAGCCGTCGGCAATACCTTGAATCCCCTTGGCAGGGCTTGCTCGCGGTGAGTCTCGGCGGGCAGATCCTTGCGGTCAGCGCCCAGGCGTGCCAGTTGCTCCATGCCGAGCGTTCGGCGCTGGTTGGCCGACGCTGTGAAGAGTTCCTGGGTGTCGATGGCCTGCAGCTGTTATCGCGTTTGCATCAGAGCGGCATCGGCAGTCTGCAAACCGCCAAGGGTGAATTTTTCTACAAAACCCTGCGCGCGCCGCAGCGCTTGATCAATGTCAGCACGCCATCGCGCACCCCGACTAAAACCGCTAAACCGCAACCCGATCTCGAATCCCTGGCCGGCAACAATGCTCGTTACGCCCGGGCGCTGCGCATGGCCCGCCAAGGCCTGGCCAATGAATTGCCAGTGTTGCTGCTGGGCGAAACGGGCACCGGCAAGGAAGTCATTGCCCGAGCGTTGCATATGGCTGGAACGCGCTGCGACAAACCTTTTGTCGCGGTGAACTGCGCAGCCATCCCCGAAGGCCTGATCGAGTCGGAGCTGTTTGGCTATCGCGAAGGCGCTTTTACCGGTTCGCGTCGGGGCGGCATGGTAGGGCGCTTGCAACAGGCCCACGGCGGTACGTTGTTTCTCGATGAAATCGGCGACATGCCGCTGGCTTTGCAGGCCCGTTTACTCAGGGTATTGCAGGACCGCAAGGTCGCGCCGCTGGGTGCTGGAGAAGAGCAAGAGATCGACATTGCCTTGATCTGCGCCACGCACCGCGACCTCAAGCGGCTGGTGGAAGACAAACATTTTCGCGAGGATCTGTTCTACCGGGTCAACGGCGTCAGCGTGATGCTCCCGGCCCTGCGCGAGCGCGACGACTTCAATGGCCTGGTCGATCATTTGCTGGCCAAGCTCGACGCGCCGACGGTGGTCCTGCATGACGATTTGATCCGCCTGCTAGGCGGTTATCATTGGCCGGGCAACATCCGCCAACTGGAAATGGTCCTGCGCACCGCGCTGGCCATGCGTGAGCCGGGGGACACCCTACTCACCCTCGACCATCTGCCCGACAGTATGCTCGACGAACTGAGCGCCGGCGAACGCCCTCAGAGCGGCAGTATTCGTGAACATGAGCTGGAACTGATTCGCCAGTCCCTGGACATGCATCAAGGTAACGTCTCGGCCGCCGCCGATGCCCTGGGTATCAGCCGCGCGACCCTGTATCGCAAGCTCAAACTGTTGCGTTCGTGATGTTGCGGTTGATCGTTCGGCTGATCGACAGCCAGAACCCCGCGGCCCTGCAAGCGGCGCTGCGCTGGCTCTACAGCTTCGTGCGCCCGCACCGGTTGGCGATTGCCGGGCTGCTTGGGCTGTCGGTCTGCGCCTCGTCGCTGGTATTGGTGCAACCCTGGCTAACCAAGCTGCTGATCGACGACGGCCTGTTGGCGCGCAATTTTGCGATGCTGGTGCTGATCGCCGGGTTGATGATTGTCGCCGGGTTGTTGGGGACGGCGCTGTCGGGCATCAATCGTTACCTGCACACGCGATTATCCGGACGGATTCTGTTTGCCCTGCGCGATGACCTTTATCGGCATTTGCAGGCGCTCTCGCCGGGTTTCTTCGGCCAACGGCGAATCGGCGATTTGATGTCGCGTCTCGACGGCGATGTCGCGGAGATCCAGCGCTTTGCCGTGGACTCGCTGTTCTCGGCGGTGTCGAGCGTGATTGGCCTGGTGGTTGCCGTGGCGATGTTGGTGACCCTGTCGTGGCAGCTTTCGCTGCTGGCCTTGGTGCTGATTCCACTCGACGTGTTTTGGCTACGCTGGATGCGGCGTAAGGTCGAGCGCGATGTGCGGCAGTTGCGCGAGCGTTCCGCGGACATGTCCTCGTTCATGGTCGAGACCTTGCCGGTGATGAAATTCATTCAGTCCGCCGGTCAGCAGCAGCGCGAGGCGCGGCGGCTGGAGACGTTGGGCCAAGGGTATATGAGTCAGCTCCTGCGCCTGCAAGTCACTGAGTTTTTCACCCAAGCGGTGCCCGGCACGCTGACATCGTTGTCGCGGGCCTGTGCGTTTTTGATTGGGGGATACTGGGTGGTGCAAGGGACTTGGCAATTGGGCGCGCTGATCGCGTTTTCCACCTATCTGGGCATGGCTGTCGGCCCGGTCCAGAGCCTGCTTGGGCTCTACGTCGCGATTCAGCGGATGACCGTGAGCCTTGGGCGGGTCATGGAACTGCGCGGTGAAGAGCCGACTGTACTCACCCCTGTTGCGCCGCAGCCGATGCCGGATTCTGGCGAACTGCGTTTCGACAACGTGCACTTCAGCCACCCCGGTCGCCCGACCACCTTGCGTGGTATTCAAGCGCGAATTCCCTATGGTTTGAAAGTCGCCCTGAGCGGCGGCTCTGGTGTCGGTAAGTCGACCCTGATCGATCTGCTGCAGCGGCACCACGATCCGCAGTCCGGTCGGGTCTTGCTGGGGGAGGTCGATCTGCGGGAACTGGACCTGTTCCAGTTGCGTCGGCGGATCGCCGTGGTCAGTCAGGACATCGTGCTGTTTCGCGGCAGCCTCGCCGACAACCTGGCCTACGCGGTGCCGGACGCCAGTCGCGAAGCGATTGCCGAAGTGGCGCGGCTGGCGCAGCTCGACAGTCTCATCGAATCACTGCCCGAAGGCCTCGATAGCCCTTTGGGCGAGCGTGGCCAGCAGTTATCCGGCGGACAGAAACAGCGCATCGCCATCGCCCGGGCGCTGTTGCAGGATCCGTTGATCCTGGTGCTGGACGAAGCGACTTCGGCGGTCGACGAAGCCACCGAGCGGGAAGTGATCGCGGCCATCGACCGGTTGTTCGCCGGGCGTACGCGGATCCTGATCAGCCATCGCCCCTCGACCCTGGCCGATGCCGATTTGTGCTTTGAACTGCTGGATGGCGTGCTTACGTCAAGAACGGTGCAGCATGAGGCCTGAGCTGCGGATTGGGGTGGTGGACAGTGGTCATTGCGCAGCGCAACGAGTGCGGGTGATTGCCGGTCGACGGTTCTCGCTGCGGGAGGATGGCCTGGCCGAAAGCGATTTGCGCGACGATCCGCTAGGTCATGGCAGCGCGGTGATCGAGGCCATCAGCCGGCGTGCACCGGCGGCGGTTTTTTGCGTCGCTCAGGTGTTCGACCAGCGTGGCGTCACCAGCGCCTTGCAGATCGCTACCGCCATCGATTGGCTGGTGGCGCAGGACGTGCGGTTGATCAATCTGAGCCTCGGTTTGCGGCAGGATCGAAGCTTGTTGCGTGAAGCCTGCGCAGCAGCGGTGGCGCAGGGCATTCTATTGTGTGCGTCAAGCCCGGCTCAGGGCTTAGGAGTGTTCCCGGCGGATTATCCGCAGGTGCTGCGGGTCACTGGCGACGCTCGTTGCACCGAGCAGCAATGGTCGTGGCTCGACAGCGCCCAGGCAGATTTTGCCGCGTGTGTTTACGGTACCTACCCGGGGCAGTCGGGCGCGAGTCTCGGCTGTGCGGCATTGAGCGGGCATATTGTGGGTTTTCTCGTTGAAAATCCCGAGGCGAGCAACGAACAGATTGTCGAGTGGCTGCAAAAGAACGCCCATTATCACGGCCCTGAACGGCGGGCCGGCCCATGAAGCCGATTGTGATTCTTGGCGCGGGGCCTGCGGGGGCGGCGGTGGCCCTGGGGTTGCGGCGGCTTGGATACCCCGTCACGCTGGTCAGTGAGTGGCGGCGCTTTGCGGCGCTCGAAGGGGTGTCCATGCGGGTGCTGGAGGCACTGCGCGGTGCGGGGCTGCATCAGGCATTGCCGGATGCGGCGCAGCCTTCCCAGCGACAGGTGTCCTGGAACGGTCAGGAGCATGCTCAGAACATTGAATTTTTGCTGGATCGCCCGAGCTTCGATCGCGGCTTGCGCGAGGACTTGCGCCTGGCCGGCGTTGAGTTGATCGAGGGCCGAGTGCTGACGGTGCAGTCGCACGTTTCGGGACATCGAATCGAACTGCAAGGGCGTGATGCGCTGCTCGCGGATTTCCTGGTGGAGGCCCGCGGACGCCAGGCACCGGCCCTTGGCAAGGGCTTGCGTGGGCCGGAGACGGTCAGTCTGCTCAATCGCTGGCAAGGTGCGCCGGGTACCACCGCCAGTGCTGTGGAAAGCCTTGCGGACGGCTGGGCCTGGATGGCGCGTCGGGCCGACGGCCAGTGCTATTGGCAATGGACAGTGGACGTGGTCAGTGCCGAGTTGCCGGGCAAGGCGCTGTTGCTCGATTACTGCCGTCAGCGGTTCCAGCAGTCGGCATTGACCCAGGCGTTTTTCGGGGGTGAACCGCAAGCCGATCTGCACCTGCATGCCCGAAGCAGCACGGCGATTTTGTGTCCGCAGGTCTGTGGCGACCATTGGATTCGTGTGGGCGACGCCGCCATGGCGGTGGATCCGCTGTCGGGGAATGGCATCTTTCAGTCATTGTCTTCGGCGTTGCAGGCGCCAACGGTGATCAACACGCTGTTGCGCAAACCTGAACGGAGGTTGCTGGCACAGCGTTTTCATCAGCAGCGGGTAGAGCAGTTATTTTTACGCTTCGCGCGCATTGGCCGGGACTTCTATGCCGATGAGCAGCGCTGGCCGGACCAGCCGTTCTGGCAGGCGCGAAGGCAATGGCCGGATGCTGAGGTCGCCCACGCCGCGGCGGATTTTTCCGCTTTGAAGATTGAGTCTGCGCCGGTGCTCAGGGATGGATTCGTGGATGAGGCCGAAGTGGTGATCACGTCGGATCAGCCGCTGGGGATCTGGCATGTGCAAGGGGTTGAGCTGGCGCCATTGGTGCGGCGGTTGCGCAGCGAACCGGTCGAGCGGGTGTTGACGGGGTTGTCAGTGGAGCAGGGAAGGATGGTTCGGAGCTGGTTGCTGGGGCAGGGGTTCAAGCCCTGACATTTGGGTTGTCTGGACCGCCCTATCGCGAGCAGGCTCGCTCCCACAGTGGCTCTGCGTTGAACACAAATCCAACGGGGGAGCGAGCTTGCTCGCGATAGCGGTCTAAGGAACGCCGCCAATCACAGCTTGATCAACACCGACTTCAACTCGGTGTAATGCTCGATCGCCGCATACCCCATCTCACGCCCGACCCCCGACATCTTGTAGCCGCCAAACGGCAACGCCGGGTCCAGGGCGCTGTGGCAGTTGACCCACACCGAACCCGACTTGATGCGCGGAATCATCCGGTGCACCGCCGCCAAGTCGTTCGACCAGATGCTCGCCCCAAGGCCATAAGGGCTGTCATTGGCCATGCGCAGCGCGTCAGCCTCGTCGTCGAACGGAATCGCCACCAGCACCGGACCGAAAATTTCTTCTTGTACCAATGAATGCTGCTGATCGACATCGACAATCACCGTGGGTTTGACGAAGAACCCCGGCCCGAATGATTCACCGCCGCAGGCGATGGTCGCGCCGCTTTCCCGACCTTTTTCGATGTAGCCATAAACCCGTTCCTGTTGCCGTGCGGAGATCAGCGGGCCCATTTCGACACTGGGGTCCAGGCCATTGCCGAGCTTCATTGCATTGGCGATGTCGGCGATATCCGCCACCACACTGTCGAAATGCTTGCGCTGCACATACAGCCGGGAGCCGGCGCAGCAAACCTGGCCCTGGTTGAAGAAGATCGCACTGGCGGCACCCGCGGCAGCGGTCTTCAGGTCGGCATCGGCCATGACGATGGTCGGTGATTTGCCGCCCAATTCCAGGGTGACCCGGGTCATGGATTCCATGGCGATCTTGCCGATCTGCTTGCCTACGGCGGTGGAGCCGGTGAACGTCAGCTTGTCCACCAATGGATTGTGAGTCAGGGCGGAGCCCGCCGTGATACCAGTGCCGGTGACCACGTTGAACACACCCTCGGGATAACCGGCTTCCAGCACCAGCTCAGCGAGTTTCAGCGCGGTCAGCGGCGTTTCGTCGGCGGGTTTGAGCACGACGGTGCAACCGGTGGCCAGGGCCGGGCCGAGTTTCCAGCAAGCCAGCAGCAGCGGAAAGTTCCAGGCGACGATGGCCCCGACCACGCCCACCGCTTCGCGGCGAATGAAACTGTGGAATTGATCGTTGGGCATCAGCGGCAGCGACACGTCAACGCTGGAGCCTTCGATCTTGGTTGCCCAACCGGCCATGTAGCGCAGGAAGTCGATGGACAGTTGCACGTCCATCACTTGAGCCACCGCCGCGCTCTTGCCGTTGTTCAGGCATTCGAGTTGCGCCAGCAGTTCGGCGTCGCGCTGCATCAGATCGGCGAGTTTCCACAACAGGTTCTGCCGCTCCCTAGGGCGGGTGCGCGTCCAGGCGGAGTCGTCGAAAGCCTGGCGGGCGGCGAGTACTGCGCGGTCGACATCGTCGGGGGTGGACCTTGGCACCAAGCACAGCACTTCGCCGGTGGCCGGATTGTGCAGGGGCATGGTCTGGCCGTCGGCGGCCTCGACCCAGTCGCCGCCGATGAGCATGCGTGGGGCGCGTTGGACGAAGGCCGAGGTGGCGGGGAGCAGATAAGGCAGCGGCATGATGAGACCTCTTGTTGTGCTGAGAAACGTGGACTTCTCCAAGTTGGCAATGGCTGTGCCAAGTACCAGGAACGGGTGGATGGGCCTTTGTTAGCGGGGGTTCTAGCGATGAAAGGGGACGGTTGGCACCCAGGTTTTGTCGCAAATCGCGACAACGCATGAGACGACGAGCAGATCCCGTTGTGCGCCAACGTCATCGCTGGACAAGAAGTGTTTCAGCCGAGGACATCTATGCTTGTCTCAGAGTGCAACAGCTGTCGCGATATTAGACGCAGGCGGTCTTGTTCTGACGCGTTGGAAAGCCAAAATAACCATGTAACTAATTGATTAATAAGATAGTCGTTAAGCTGGCACGCTCCGTGTATTGCTCATCGCAGACGTTTCTCTTGCCTCCGTTAGCGGGCTGTCGCCGACGGCAGAAACCATAAAAACGATAAGCCACAAAAATAAGAAAGCACCGTGCGAGGTTCGACGTTGATGAAGAGAAAACTCCGATCAGGCCTGAGCGTCAGTCTGCTGGCCGTGGCGGCCTGTGTGGCGCTGCATTCGCCTTACAGCCTGGCAGCTCGCGACGCCCAGACCATCCTCAAGGAAACCTGTCAGGGCTGCCACACCCCCGAAGCCGATAACGCCCTGAGCCGTATCAGCCACCAGCGCAAGACGCCGGAAGGCTGGCTGATGAGCATTGCCCGGATGCAGGTCATGCACGGGTTGCAGATCAGCGATGACGATCGTCGAACCCTGGTCAAATACCTGGCCGACACCCAGGGCCTGGCGCCGAGCGAGACCGACGGTGTGCGTTATGCGCTGGAGCGACGGCTCAATACCGTCGAGAAATTCGACGACCAGACCAGCCAGATGTGCGGCCGTTGCCACTCCGGTGCGCGGGTTGCGCTGCAGCGCCGACCCGCCCAGGAATGGGAGCGCCTGGTGAACTTCCACCTCGGCCAGTGGCCGTCCCTCGAATACCAGGCCCTGTCCCGTGACCGCGATTGGTTCGATCTGGCCCGCAAAGAGATGGTGCCGTTGCTGGCCAAGCGTTATCCGCTGGACAACCCGGCCTGGAAAGCATGGCTGGGCAGCGCGCCGAAAGCCGAGGCGCTGGTCGGCGATTGGAGCTTCAGCGGGCACCTGCCGGGTAAAGGCGAACTGGCTGGCGTCATGAGCGTGACTGCCGATGGCAGCGACACGTTCAAGGTCAACGTCAAAGGTCAGTACGCCGACGGCAGCCCGTTCAATGGTGAGGGCAGTGCGATTGTCTACACCGGTTACGAATGGCGCGGCAATGTATCCATCGATGGCGTGACCATGCGCCAGGTATTCGCCGCCCAGGGCAACGCCATGCAGGGCCGGATGTTCGAGGCCGAGCACGACGAGCGGGGGCTGGACTTCGTCGCCGCCAAACAGGGTTCCAATCGTTTGCTGGCGGTGCAGCCGGGTTATCTGAAGGCGGGCAGCGAAACCGAAGTCACCCTGATCGGCAGCGGTCTCACTGGCAAACCTGACTTCGGCAAAGGCGTGGAAGTGGTCCAAGTGCTAGAGCAAACGCCCGAGCGCCTACGGGTCAAACTCAAGGCGGCTGCCAATGCGCAACCGGGCCTGCGCAACGTCACGGTCGGCACGCTGAAAGGCCCGACGCTGTCGGTCTACAGCAAGATCGCTGAAGTCAAAGTCGTGCCCGAATTCTCGGTGGCGCGGATCGGCGAGGGCGGTGGCTCGACGCCGAAAGTCCAGGGTCGTTTCGATGCTGAAGCCTGGGGCAAGGGCGCTGACGGTAGGCCCTATCGCATCGGCGTGTTCCCGGCGCAATGGTCGGTCGAGGCTTTCGATGACCGCGCCAAAGAGGATGAAGACGTCAAGTTTGCCGGCACCATGCAGGCCGATACCGGCGTGTTTACCCCAGGCGATGCCGGGCCGAACCCGCAGCGCAAGATGTCCACCAACAATGCCGGCAATCTCAAGGTGATCGCCGCCGTCGACGACGCAGGGAGGTCCCTGACCGGCGAAGGCCACATGATCGTCACCGTCCAACGCTGGAACAATCCACCCATTCCATAAGTTGGCTGTTTTTTAGCGGTTCCAGACACTTTTCGGAATGACCGCAGGCCTCATGAATTGGGGCTTGCACAGGAGGTTTGCAATGGGCGCTATTTTGAATCTGGTCGAACGCAATCTGCATGAAGTGCATGTCGACGCCGACCGCATGCTGTTCCACATTCCCAGCAGCTCGCTGTTCGCCAGCGATGAGCTGACGGGCACCATCATCGATACCTTGCGCGGTCCCGGCTGTTCATCGGACGACCTGATCCAACGCTTGGCCGCGCGCTTCAACGGAGAAGAAATCACCGAAACCCTGCGTGAGCTGATCTCCCTGGAACTGGTCAGCGACGGCTCACCACTGACCCCGGACATCGGTACCAAACGCGTCGAGCGCACCGCGATCAATACCGTGGTGCTCAACGTCAACACGGGCTGCAACCTGAGCTGCACCTACTGCTACAAAGAAGACCTCGACAAGCCCTCGGCCGGCAAGAAGATGGACGTTGAAACAGCGGTCGCTTCGGTAGAAATGCTGCTGCGCGAATCCCCGGATGAAGAGCGTTTCACCGTGGTGTTCTTCGGCGGCGAGCCGCTGAGCAATCGCAAGCTGATCGAGTACATGGTCGACTACTGTGAAAAGCGTTTTGCCGAGGCGGGCAAGTTCGTCGAATTTGTCATGACCACCAACGCCACGCTGCTCACCGAAGACACCGTGGACTACCTCAACGCCCACCGCTTCGGGCTCTCGGTGAGTATCGACGGGCCGAAAACCGTGCACGACCGCAACCGCATCACCG
Organism: Pseudomonas sp. H3_A02; assembly: GCF_054671965.1. Classification (NCBI taxonomy): domain Bacteria; kingdom Pseudomonadati; phylum Pseudomonadota; class Gammaproteobacteria; order Pseudomonadales; family Pseudomonadaceae; genus Pseudomonas; species Pseudomonas sp. H3_A02. The sequence continues at coordinate 5,302,708 of NZ_CP162807.1, read as the reverse complement.
TGGGCGGGCAGGGCACGTACGACGTGGTACGGCGCAAGGCCCAGATGCTGCTGTCGCGCTACAACAGCCGCCCGGTCGGCGCGCGGGTAACCCTGACCACTGGCGTCACCGACGTCGAAACGATCTGGGATCACTTGTTCAACGAACTGGGCTTCGCGGAGGTCGGTTTTGCTCCGGTGACGTCCGGCGATATCAGTAGCTTCAACCTGTCCAGCGACGAGCTGATCGAAGTGTTCGCCAACATGAAGAAGCTCGGTCGGCGTTATCTGGAAGCGGCGCTGGAACACCGCAACATCGGTTTTTCCAACCTGCACCAGTTGATCACCGATATTCATGAAGGCCACAAAAAGGCTCTGCCTTGCGGGGCCGGCCTGAAGATGCTGGCGGTGGATCACAAGGGCGAATTGAACCTGTGCCACCGCTTTACCGGTTCGAGCCTGCCGACGTTCGGCAACGTTCACAGCGGGGTGAAACAGGTCGAGTTGAACGATTTCCTGTCCCAGCGCCTGGACCGTACCAACACCGGTTGCGAAGACTGCCAGATCCGCAATCTCTGCTCTGGCGGCTGCTACCACGAGAGCTACGCCCGATACGGCGACCCGACCCATCCGACTTATCACTACTGCGAACTGATGCGTGACTGGGTCGACTTCGGCATCGAGGTCTACACCCGGATCATGGCTCACAACCCTGCGTTTATCAGCAGCTACATCACTCCGCGCAAGGCTCACTGATATGAAACATCTCAAGGCAATCAACAACAAAGCCCAGAAGCTCGATCAGGCCGCGGCCGAAAACCGTATCGAAGAAGTGGTGGCGATGAGCTCCGTCGCCGGCTGTGCCTCGACCACTGATCCAGGTTGGGAAATCGACGCGTTTGGCGGCGTGTCGTCGCTGTGCCAGCCAATGGAAGCCGACCTGTATGGCTGCTCCGACCCATGCTGGTGGCCGGCCCAGGTGCCGGACATGATGAGCACCTACCCGGACTGGAACAAGGATGCCCAGGCGTCCAACGAAAACTGGCGCAACCTCGGCACTGTCTTTCCGAAAGACAAGTGATCGGACATGAAGAAGGATTCCAGCATGCAATGCATCAAAGCCTGCGGCTTGGCCGCGTTCGGTGTCCTGGGCGTTATATCGCTCAATGTTTTGGCCGATGAAAACACCGCGCTCCAAAGCGGTCACGAATATATGGTGACCACCAATTATCCGAACAACCTGCACGTGATCGACCTGGCCACCGACAGCCTGTTCAAGACCTGCAAAATGCCCGACGCCTTCGGTCCTGGCACCGTGCAGCTGTCGCCGGATCGCAAGACCGCCTACGTGCTGAACAACCACTACGCGGATGTCTACGGCGTTGAGCTGGACAGCTGCAAGCAGGTCTTCCACGCCAGCATTACCCAGAAACCGGGGGAGAAAGCGAAGTCGATGTTCGCCTTTACCCTCAGCCATGACGGCAAGGAACTGTTCACCATCGCCAATCCGACGTTGATGCTCAACGATCGTTACGAGGTGCAGCAACCTCGGCTCGATGTGTACGCCACCGATGCCGGCATGGACGCCAAACCCATTCGCAGTTTCCCGGCGCCCCGGCAGCTGACCATCATGCAAAGCGGCGACGATGGCACGTTGTATGTGGCGGGAGCGGATGTCTACAAGGTCAACGTGAACACTGGCAAGTTCGACGTGCTGATTCCCAGTCGCCATTGGAAACGTGCCAATTACAGCGCACCGGATGTGCTCTACGTGTGGAACCAGCAGACCTACCGTCATGATTTTTCGCTGCTCTACACCGCAGCGAAATTCAAGGACAAGAAGCAGGACCCGGCGACCGCCGAGTACCTCTATGGGCTGTTCAGCATCGACCTGAAAACCGGCAAGACCGAAACCACCGACTTCGGCCCTCTGACGGAAATCTACTTCAGTGGCATGCGTTCGCCCAAAGACCCGAACCTGATGTTCGGCGTGCTCAACCGGCTGGCCAAGTACGACATCAAGCAGAAAAAACTGCTTCAGGCCGCTACGCTGGATCATTCCTACTACTGCATTTCGTTCAACAAGGCCGGCAGCAAGATTTATCTGGCGGGTACCTTCAACGACGTAGCGGTGTTCGATGCCGACAGTTTGAAGCAGATCGGCAACATCAAATTGCCCGGCGGCGACATGGCGATTACCACGGCGCAAATATTCACGCGTTAAAAACAAAGAGGACAAGCCATTCAACAGGGCACCTGCGGGGTAAACCCCCCGGCCCACACCTGGATCGTACAGAGAGAATCGATATGAGTGTTCCCAGTTACACCAGTGGACCGCAAACCACACCCTTGCTGGCGATGACCATCGGCGCGGCGTTCGATCGAGCGGTGGAACGGTTCACCGATGGCGAAGCGTTGGTCGTACGGCATCAAGGGCTGCGCTATACCTGGGCACAGTTGGCCGCGGAGGTGGATCGTTGCGCCCGAGGGTTGCTCGCGCTGGGCCTCAAGGCCGGTGAACGGATAGGCATCTGGTCGCCGAACTGCGCGCAATGGTGCATCACCCAGTTCGCAACCGCCAAGGTGGGGGCGGTGCTGGTGAACATCAACCCGGCCTACCGTCTGACCGAGCTTGAGTACACGCTCAAGCAATCGGGGTGTCGCTGGCTGATTTGTGCCGACTCGTTCAAAACTTCCAACTACCACGCGATGCTTCACGAGCTGCTGCCCGAACTCCACCGCTGCGCTGTCGGCGCACTGGAAAGCGACCGGTTGCCTGAATTGCAGGGCGTGATCAGCCTCGGCGACACGCCGGCTGACGGTATGTTGTCATGGGAGGGCCTGTTGGACCTGGCGGAACAAGTGCCTGCGGAACAACTACGGCAATGCGGTGAGCAACTGCAGTTCGACGACCCCGTCAACATCCAGTACACCTCGGGTACCACTGGATTTCCCAAAGGTGCCACCCTCAGTCACTACAACATCCTGAATAACGGTTTCATGGTCGGTGAAAGCCTGAAGCTCAGCGAGCACGACAGGTTAGTGATACCGGTGCCTCTGTATCACTGCTTCGGCATGGTCATGGGCAATCTGGGGTGTGTCACCCACGGAACGACAATAATCTACCCCAGCGCAGCCTTCGATCCGCTGGAGACCCTGCGGGCCGCCGCACAGGAGAAAGCGACCGGCATGTATGGCGTGCCGACGATGTTCATTGCCATGCTCGACCACCCTGAGCGCCAATTATTGGACTTGAGCCGTCTGCGAACGGGCATCATGGCCGGCTCCACCTGCCCGATCGAAGTCATGAAGCGGGTGATCGACGACCTGCACCTCAAGGAGATGCAGATCGCCTACGGCATGACCGAAACCAGCCCGGTCTCCACCCAGACCGGCCCGGACGACGATATCGAGCACCGGGTCACCCGTGTCGGCCGCACTCAGCCGCATCTGGAAAGCAAGATCGTCGATGAGCAAAACCGGATCGTTGCTCGCGGTCAGATCGGCGAACTGTGTACCCGAGGCTACAGCGTAATGCTCGGCTACTGGAACAACCCGCAAGCGACCGCGGAGGCCATCGACGACGCAGGCTGGATGCACACCGGTGACCTGGCAATCATGGATGAGGAGGGTTACCTGAGGATCATCGGGCGCAATAAGGACATGATTATTCGGGGCGGCGAGAATGTTTATCCGCGCGAAATCGAAGAGTTCTTCTTTACCCATCCTTCGGTGGCAGACGTGCAGGTCATCGGTGTGCCGGACAAAGCCTACGGAGAAGAGATTGTAGCTTGGGTCAGGTTGCATGAGGGGCACCAGGTCAGCGCCGACGAGTTACGCGAGTATTGCAAAGGCCGGATCGCTCACTTCAAGACGCCGCGCCATTTCAAGTTCGTTGACGATTTTCCGATGACCGTCAGCGGCAAGGTGCAGAAATTCCGCATGCGTGAAATCAGCGTAGAGGAATTGGGATCACCGAAAAGCGACTTTTTATAGTCATTGGCAATTCGCCGCATGCAGCTTTAATCGCCAGGATCCGGTTGTGAGCGGCCATCGAGTCGGCTGCCAATGCGGACTTTGCCGCCCGATGGGCTATAGATCGAACAAATTCGCATAGATTCGAGGCCACCCTCTTAGCCCTTGATGCACGTCAAAAACAAGCCAAGAATCAAGTCTTTTCTTGCTTCTGAAAGAAAAAAACCCTTAGATTTCAATGGGTCGGACGCCAGATGCGAGTCTCGTTTCCCGTTCCAAGATTCAAAAAAATGTCTGCACTCATGTCGACAGGCTACTTCGGGCCCAGCCTGTGTGAAAACACCGCCGAGCAGTTCAAGACCTGCGGTTTGAAGCAGTATGAGTCGATAGTGGATTTTCACGACCGGCAGCCTTTGTTCGGTCGTAGTCCTTCGAACAGCAATGGCTGGGCTCACTCATAAAATTTACCAGCCGGCAAAATGGCCGCACAGCGTTGCCATACGTTTGACGGTTTAGAGGTCACTCAGGGCCTGGAATTGATGGCGGCATCTGACCTGATCATCATCCCTGCGTGGGGCGATCAAGCGATTTTTGCATCTGCCGAACTTGTAAAAGCGCTTCAACTTGCCAATTCCGAAGGAAAGCTCATCGTTGGGTTGTGTCTAGGCGCATTCGTGCTTGGAGATGCCGGGCTACTTGATGGCAAAGAAGCAACCACGCATTGGACTGCTCGAGACGAGTTTGCGCGACGCTTCCCAAATGTTCGTTTCAGGCCAGAGGTGCTTTATGTCAGCGCTGAGAATATCGTGACGTCAGCAGGAACCGTGGCGGCAATTGATTGTTGCCTTCATTTGGTTCGCGAACGACTTGGAGCCGAGGCCGCGAATCGCACCGCGAAAATGCTGGTCACACCGCCACATAGGCAGGGGGGGCAGGCTCAATACATAGAATATCCTGTGCCGCACCTATCTAGAGAGACGCATTTGTCTGACGTACTGGAATGGGCTCGGATGAATCTGTCCAGTGACCTGACGCTCGACGTCCTGGCGGACAGGGCAAAGATGAGTCGGCGCACTTTCACTCGGCGCTTCAGGGAGGCTACCGGCAGCACCGTCTCTAAATGGTTGAATGCCCAGCGCGTTGTCAGGGCGCAGGAACTGTTGGAAACGACTGACCTGCCCATTGAGTGTGTGGCGGGTGAAGCAGGGTTTGGCACCCCCTTATCCTTGAGGCAACAATTCGGCGTTCAGCTCGGCACCTCGCCGTCTGAGTACAGGCGAATGTTTTGTCGTGACATGAGCCCGGTCCGAAAGACGAGCGACAGTGAGCAGACTGCCGGACTGTCTAGCTAAATGACTGAAACCGCAAAGCTTCAGTCATTATCGCTCTTAGAAATCCACGGTCACTCCGGTATAAAGCGCGCGACTATCACCAGGCAGGAACGAGGCTTCATCCAAACCATGCGCCTGCCCAACTGGTAAGCTCGGCCATCAATTTGCAGGATGAATGGCCATGTCATTACGCGCGCTTCGAACACTGCTTGCCATTGCCCAATACGGTTCTTTTGTTCGGGCAGCGGACGCCGTGCACCTGACCCAATCAGCGGTCAGCCTTCATGTTCGGTCATTGGAGGAGGATTTCAATACGCTCCTGTTTGACCGCTCACGACGGTTGCCGGTGCTGACGGATGCAGGCCATATTGCCGTTGAGCACGCGCGAGAAATTCTAGCCTTATACGACGGGATCTCCTCCGAGATTGGAGGCGACACTGAGTTGCGCGGCAGGCTCAGAATCGGTGCCATTCATACAGCGCTGGCGAGCGTCTTGCCCCTCGCGTTGTTGGCAATGCGTGCTGAGCATCCTCACCTGCGCATCACTGTTGCGTCGGGAATGTCCGCTGAGTTGGCCTCGCGCATGGAGGCGGGCGAGCTTGACGTTGCGATCACCACGGAGCCGGTGAAGCCACACCCTTATGGCCTGGCAAGCACGGTACTTTACGAGGAAGGGTTCTGGATCATCGCGCCGGCGTCCCATGCGCATGAGGACTTGAAGCTTCTACTCAAAAGCCAGCCGTTCATTCGATTTGATCGTCGCGCCTGGGCAGGTCGTACCATTGAGCGAGAGCTTCGCGCTATGCGGCTGCGCGTGCAGACCAGCATGGAACTGGATAGCCAGGATGCGATTATCCAGATGGTCTCAAGCGGGCTGGGCGTATCCATCATTCCGCTCTCTGGACATCAAGTCGCAAGCTTGAAAACACTGGCCGTTGGGCCTTTCGGCATCCCTCAAAAAACCAGGCGCGTGGTATTGCTGGAGCGCGAAGATCGTCCCCTTGGGCGACTGGCGGCAGCCCTGGCGAACGCGGTGAAAGCGCATGTCTTGCACGATAAACCATGAGTAATACTTGTTGATTGCTGAAGTTTAAAACGTTTTTATTTTGGAGTCCGACCTCTTATCGTGGTCCTCGTACAAGTGAGTTCTTGAGGGCACCATGATTACTGGACCTGCCGTAGACATGCCGCTGATGAGCCGACTGATTGTGGGATGTGAACCGTCGGCACAAAAAACCAAGGCACGCGTATGACCCTTTCCTTGTTGACTGCCTTGTTGCCCATCGCACTACTGATCATGCTGGGCGCGTGGCTCAAGCGTCGTCATTTTCTGACGGATACTTTTTGGGCACAGGCAGAGCGCTTGGCGTACTACGTGTTGCTGCCTTCACTTTTCTTTCACGGACTGGCGACCGCCAACCTTGATGGCGTGCCCTTTCAAAGCATGGTTTCGGTACTCGTGTTCTCGACTGTGGTGGTATCGCTAATGTTGTTGGGCGCGAAGTCGCTGATCACCATGGACGATGCTGCGTTCACTTCGGTTTTTCAGGGTGGGATACGTTTCAATAACTACGTAGGCGTGTCGGCAGCCGCGGGCTTGTTCGGTGTGCAGGGTATAGCCCTGGCAGCGGTCGCGAACGCGGCCATAGTGCCCAGTGTGAACATGCTGTGCGTAATGGTGTTCGCGAAGTACGGATCAGCCGGCAGGATGCCATTTAGCAAAGTCCTCAAGCAGTTGGCATTGAACCCACTGATACTCGCGTGCTTCGCCGGCGGATTGGTCCAGGTCTCGGGCTGGGGACTGCCTGTCGGTATTGAGCCGATGCTCAAGGCCTTGGGACAAGCGTCACTGCCGCTCGGATTGCTCTGCGTTGGTGCTGCGCTTGAGTTCGGAAGCATAAGGCAATGGTTTCGCCCGGTGGGTTACTCGTCGCTGACCAAGTTTCTAATCATGCCACTGGTTACGCTTTGGGCGTGCCACCTGTTCGAACTTGAAGGAAAGGCCGCGGTTGCAGCACTTCTATTCCAGGCACTGCCCACAGCCTCATCCTCCTACATCATGGCAAGGCAATTAGGGGGAGACGCCCCCCTTATGGCTGGGATCATCGCTTGCCAGACCATGCTGGCAGGATTAGCACTTCCAGCGGTCATCCTTGTGATGGCCCGGTGGATTTGAGTGTCAGTATTTCGAGGCGATCGCCTACGCGCGTTAGGCACAGCCATAAAACGCTGTGCCTAACGCAGTCATCATTTGTTCATGGCGGATATCATCTATCAGATGCTGGGCAACAACTTATTCAATACCAAGTCGTTCAAGCAGCCGGAAGCCAATAACTCACTGGCTGCATTGATATCCGGCGCGAAGAAACGGTCCTTCTCGTAATAGGCCACTTTGCTTCGCAGACTGTTCCGGGCCAGTTCCAACTTGGGCGACGTCTTCAAGCCGTCACGCAAGTCCAGGCCTTGGCAGGCCGCTAGCCACTCCACAGCCAGGATTCCACGGGTGTTTTCAGCCATTTCCCACAACCGTTTGCCGGCCGCGGGTGCCATCGATACGTGATCTTCCTGATTTGCGGATGTGGGCAGGCTGTCTACGGAATGGGGGTGAGCCAGCGCCTTGTTCTCGCTGGCCAGCGCTGCTGCTGTCACCTGAGAAATCATGAAGCCCGAGTTCACGCCGCCATTGGCTACCAGGAACGGCGGCAGTTGTGACATGTGTTTGTCCATCATCAACGAAATGCGGCGCTCGCTCAGCGAGCCGATTTCAGCAATGGCCAATGCCATATTGTCTGCGGCCATGGCCACTGGCTCGGCGTGGAAGTTGCCGCCAGAGATCACGTCACCTTCAACGGCAAAGACCAGTGGGTTATCGGATACGGCATTCGCTTCGACGACTAATACTTCCGCGGCCTGACGGAGCTGGGTCAGGCATGCGCCCATGACTTGAGGTTGGCAGCGTAGAGAGTAGGGATCTTGGACCTTGCCGCAGTCTTTGTGCGAATCGGCGACCTCACTGCTTTGGCCCAGCAGGTCGCGATAAGCAGTAGCTGTATCAATCTGGGCCTTCTGGCCGCGAGCGGCATGGATACGTGCGTCAAACGGCGAGCGGGAGCCCAAGACAGCTTCGACCGTCAACGCACCGATGGCCAAGGCGCCTGCAAACAGGTCTTCGCCCTCGAACAAACCGCGCAGAGCATAAGCAGTGGACACCTGGGTACCGTTGAGCAACGCCAAACCCTCTTTGGCAGCCAGCGTCAACGGCGCCAAACCGGCCACCTTCAGTGCTTCGGTGGCTTCCAGCCATTCGCCCTTATGACGGGCTTTGCCTTCTCCCAGCAGCACGAGGGACATGTGCGCCAAAGGTGCCAAGTCACCAGATGCGCCGACCGAACCTTTTAACGGAATATGCGGATACACCTCGGCGTTGATCAATGCTATCAGAGCATCGATCACCACGCGGCGTATGCCGGAGAAACCACGGCTGAGGCTATTGACCTTGAGCACCATGATCAACCGCACCAGCGCATCGCTGATCGGCTCACCCACACCAGCGGCGTGGGACAGTACTAGCGAACGTTGCAGATTTTCCAGATCTTCACTGGCGATACGGGTCGAGGCCAGCAGGCCGAAACCGGTATTGATACCGTAGGCGGTGCGATTCTCGGCGAGGATCTGCTCCACGCAAGCGACACTGGCTTCAATTTGCGCAGAGGCACTGTGGTCGAGGGTGATTTTTACTGGGTGCTGGTAAACGGCACGCAGTTGGGCAAGGCTCAATTGGCCTGGGATAACGTTAAGTGTTTTCATGCTTTGGCTCCTTTAACAAGAGTGATCATTGGCAGGTTCAAGCCTTGCTCATTCGCGCAATCAATGGCGATCTGGTAACCGGCATCGGCATGGCGCATCACGCCGGTCGCCGGGTCGTTGTGCAGTACACGGGCAATCCGTTCGGCCGCTTCGTCAGTACCGTCGCAGACGATCACCATGCCCGAGTGCTGGGAAAAGCCCATGCCGACGCCGCCACCGTGGTGCAGCGACACCCAGGTCGCGCCACTGGCGGTGTTGAGCAGGGCATTGAGCAGCGGCCAGTCGGAAACGGCGTCGGAGCCGTCCTGCATGGACTCGGTTTCACGGTTGGGGCTGGCCACGGAGCCGGAATCGAGGTGGTCGCGACCGATGACGATCGGCGCCGACAACTCACCGCTGCGCACCATCTCGTTGAACGCCAGGCCCAACTTGGCGCGCTGGCCCAGGCCAACCCAGCAGATCCGTGCCGGCAAGCCCTGGAAGCTGATGCGCTCGCGGGCCATGTCCAGCCAGTTGTGCAGGTGGGCGTCGTCGGGGATCAGTTCCTTGACCTTGGCGTCGGTCTTGTAGATGTCCTGCGGGTCACCGGACAGCGCCGCCCAGCGGAACGGGCCGATGCCGCGGCAAAACAGCGGACGGATGTAGGCCGGGACGAAACCCGGGAAGTCGAAGGCATTCTCGACGCCTTCTTCCTGGGCCATCTGGCGGATGTTGTTGCCGTAGTCGAAGGTCGGCACGCCCATTTTCTGGAAGGCCAGCATGGCTTTGACGTGCACGGCCATCGATTGCTTGGCGGCCTTCACCACGGCGGCGGGCTCGGTCTTGGCGCGGGCACGGTATTCGTCCCAGGTCCAGCCGGCCGGCAGATAGCCGTTGAGGGGATCGTGGGCGCTGGTCTGGTCGGTGACCATGTCCGGACGCACGCCGCGACGGACCATTTCCGGCAGTATTTCGGCAGCGTTCCCACACAGCGCGATGGAAATCGCCTTGCCTTCGGCGGTGTATTTCTCGATACGCGCCAGGGCGTCGTCGAGGTCTTTGGCTTGCTCGTCGACGTAGCGGGTTTTCAGACGGAAATCGATGCTCACCTGTTGGCACTCGATGTTCAGCGAGCACGCACCGGCCAGGGTCGCGGCCAACGGTTGCGCACCACCCATGCCGCCCAGGCCGGCGGTCAGGACCCAGCGGCCCTTGAGGTTGGAGTCGTAGTGCTGGCGACCGGCCTCGACGAAGGTTTCATAAGTGCCTTGCACGATGCCCTGGCTGCCGATGTAGATCCAGCTGCCGGCGGTCATCTGGCCGTACATGGCCAAGCCCTTGGCGTCGAGTTCGTTGAAGTGCTCCCAACTGGCCCAATGCGGCACCAGGTTGGAGTTGGCGATCAGCACGCGAGGGGCGTTGCTGTGGGTCTTGAACACGCCCACCGGCTTGCCGGATTGCACCAGCAGGGTTTCGTCGTCGTTCAGGTTGGTGAGGCTTTCGACGATCTTGTCGTAGCACTCCCAGTTGCGCGCCGCGCGGCCGATGCCACCGTAGACCACCAACTCCTTGGGGTTCTCGGCCACTTCCGGATCGAGGTTGTTCATCAACATCCGCAGCGGCGCTTCGGTCAGCCAGCTCTTGGCGGTCAGCGTGTTACCGCGAGGGGCGCGGATTTCGATATTGCGGAAATGGAGTGGTTTGCTCACCGGTAATCCTCTCGAAATGACTTGCAGCTTATTGTTGGTTTTCGCTACATCTGGCGAGTAAATATAATCATGTATATACAAGCTTAATCAAGCAGATTTTTGACCGCTATTGTTGTCGGCATGAATATCTTCACGTGATTAGTTTTTTCGTTCGAATGGCATTGATGCAGGTTTTGCCATCAAGCTTTGCGCACTGGGCGCGCTGTGACAGTTTCAGCCAGGGATCATGAGCTGAGCCATAGCAAGGCGCTGGGATTGCTCTCGCACGGGGCTCTTCTAGTCAACAGAACGGCGAACCATTTCGGCCTCAATCGCGCCTGAGAACATTTTTCAGGCGCGGTAAGCGACCAGCCGGCTTAAGGCACTTCGGTTATTTCAGATTGCCGCTGAGAAATTGCTGCAAACGCTCGCTCTTGGGGTTCCCCAGCACTTCCTCAGGCGGTCCTTGCTCTTCTACGAGCCCTTGGTGCAAGAACAACACCTGGTTCGATACCTTACGAGCGAAGCTCATTTCGTGCGTCACCATGATCATGGTTCGGCCTTCTTCGGCGAGGCCCTGAATGACCTTCAGCACTTCTCCTACTAGTTCAGGGTCCAGGGCAGACGTCGGTTCGTCGAACAGCATGATTTCCGGTTCCATGGCCAGCGCCCGGGCTATCGCGACGCGCTGCTGCTGGCCGCCCGAGAGAAAGGCCGGGTATTGATCGGCAACTCGCGATGGTAAACCAACCTTGTCCAGGTAACGCCGAGCCAGCTCCTCTGCATCCTTCTTGCTGACCCCCAACACTCGGCGAGGGGCCATTGTGATGTTGTCGAGCACGGTCATGTGGCTCCACAGATTGAAATGCTGGAATACCATCGCCAGTCGCGTGCGCAGTCGCTGCAGTTCATCTGCGTTTGCAACGCGCATGCCGTGGTGGTCATGGATCATGCGTATCGGCTGATTGTCGAGACTCATGGCGCCGTTGCTAGGGATTTCCAGAAAATTGATACAGCGCAAAAAGGTGCTTTTGCCCGACCCGCTGGCACCGATCAGGCTAATGACGTCGCCGGCCTTTGCGTTCAGTGAAGCACCCTTGAGGACTTCGTGGTCGCCATAACTTTTATGCAGGTTTTCTACGGTCAGTTTGTACATATTCAAGCACCCTGAATTAATGAGCTGGGCCGAGGAACGACAGCCAACGGCGCTCAGCCAGACGGAACAGACCGACCAGAGAGAAAGTGATAGTGAGGTAAATCGCTGCGGCGATGCCGAACGATTGGAAGGTCAGAAATGTTGCTGAATTGGCATCTCTGGCAACCTTGAGGATGTCCGGTACCGTGGCGGTGAAAGCGACCGTGGTGGAATGCAGCATCAGTATCACTTCGTTGCTGTAGTTCGGCAGTGAGCGACGCAATGCAGACGGCATGATGATGTAGGTGTAAAGCTTCCATCCTCGAAGCCCAAAGGCCTTTGCTGCTTCGACTTCACCATGATTCATGTTGCGAATCGCCCCGGAGAAGATCTCCGTGGTGTAGGCGCAAGTGTTCAAGGCAAAGGCCAGGATGGTGCAGTTCAATGCATCGCGAAAGAATGCATCAAGCAGCGGTTGGGAGCGCACCGCAGCGAGGCTGTAGATGCCGGTGTAGCAGATCAGTAGCTGTATATACAGAGGCGTGCCACGGAACAAATAGGTATAGAACTGCACGGGCCAGCGCACGAAAAGGTTGCTTGATACCCTGGCAATCGACAGCGGGACCGCCATCAAGAAGCCGAAGAAGAGCGAGGCACTGAGCAGCCATAGTGTCATCGCCAAGCCCGTGATGTGATAACCATCGTGGTACAGGAAGGGTTTCCAATATTCTTGCAATAGCTCGATCATCGCACGGCCTCCCGAGTTCCTGCGGCGTAAAAACTTTCCAGCCTGCGCAAGACATAGTTTGATGCGGTGGTGATAACCAAATAGATCAACGCTGCAAGGACCAAGAAGAAGAACAGTTGATAGGAACTCTTTCCTGCATCCTGGGCAACCTTGACCAAGTCAGCCAGACCAATGATCGAGACCAGTGCGGTCGCTTTCAGGATCACCATCCAGTTGTTGCCAATGCCCGGTAATGCAAAGCGCATCATTTGCGGGAAAAGCACCAGGCGGAATCGTTGGGCGCGGGTCAGGCCATAGGCCGTGGCTGCTTCTAATTGCCCCTTTGGAACGGCGAGAATCGCTCCGCGGAAGGTTTCGGTGAAATACGCACCGTAGATGAAGCCCAGGGTGATGACCCCTGCGCTGAACGGATTGATTTCGATATATTCCCAGCCAAAGGCATCGGTCAGATTCGTCAGCCACGTCTGAAGGCTATAGAAGATCAGCAGCATCAAGACCAGGTCGGGCACGCCGCGGATAAGCGTGGTGTAGGCTTGCGCAGGGATGCGTAGCAAGGCTGACTTCGAGAGTTTCGCGCTGGCACCGATCAATCCCAGGCCCACGCTCAGCAACAAGCACAGTGCGGACAATTTGACAGTCATCCAGGAGCCTTGCAGCAACAGCGGGCCGAAACCCTTTAGGCTGAAGCCTAGAGTCTGCAATAGGTTTTCTAGCATTGGACAGCCCTTCGTCAATCAAGAAAAACGCCCATCCGAAAATGGGCGCAGCGTGTTATTTACCGCTGTAGATATTCTGATCACCAAAGTGTTTTTTCTGAATGGCTACATAGCTGCCATCCTCATGCAGTGCCTTGATGCCTTTGTTTAGCAGGGCCTTGAGGTCGGCGTTGCCTTGGGCGAGACCTACCGCGGTTTTCGCGGGCAACAGTTCATGCTCGACTGCTTTACTTACCTCAAAATTCGCCCCTTGCGGCGACTTCAAGAAGCCCATTTCGGCTTGCAACATATTCTGGATCGAGGCATCGAGACGGCCAGTCACCAAGTCCGAATAGACCTGATCCTGGTTGGCATAGGCTTGGGTTTTGACCCCGGCTTTGTTCAGTACGGCCTTGGCATAAGCTTCCTCGGTGGTGCCTTGCTCATAACCAACCGTCTTGCCGACGAGCGTCTTGATATCTTCGGTCAGCCCAGAGCCTTTCTTGAAAACGAAGGAGGTGGGAACGGAGAACAGCTCATCGGAGAAATCGATGACCTTTTCGCGCGAGGATGTCACGGTCATGGCGGAGATCACGCCGTCGAATTTGTTGGCTTTCAGGCCGGGAATCATGCCGTCAAAATCACTCTCGACCCATTTGCACTTCACTTTCAATTCAGCACAAATCGCATTGCCTAAGTCGATATCGAAGCCCACCAGGCTACCGTCGGCAGCTTTGGACTCGAAGGGGGCATAAGAGGGGTCAACGCCGAACCGCAACTCCTTGTACTCCTTGGCCGAGGCAAAGCTGCCAGCCACACACAACGCCAGTACAGAGAGGGTCAAAATAGATTTTTTCATTGTTTTTATTCCTAAGGACCAAAGAGCGCTTGAGCGCACGGATGCGGTACGGAGCTCGTGTGTGTCGCTATGGGAGTGGTACACAGAGCCCATTTTTTCGTTTAAGCGTGTCGAGGTGACGGATCGACTTTACCGCGTAAATACATACTTGTACATACAGGCATAGCCAATCAAGCAGCCATTTATCTGCTCGGATGTGTATGGGTGGAAAAAGGGCTGGAAACGCTGAGGGGAGGGGGTGATCAGTTTCGTTTTTTCCGGTCACTACGGGCGTAGGGCCTGGGTCTATTGTGATGTATGAATCAGAAAGCGACCGACGCCCTTTGGAAGCGGCGCTGGTCAAGTTTTACGGCAGATGTGTCGAAGAGTCAGACGTCTCTGTGCGCTGCATTCATGGGTAAGCGACTACCCAGTCGATAGCGGGAGGAGGGGTGGACGAGCCGCACAAAGGTGACAATTTTGTTTTGGCTCCAAGTCCGGCGTATGAGGGCCAGGCAAGGTTCGGTTGCATCGATTTGCAGATGTTTGCTCTCCTCTGCGCTGGGGTGGCAGGCCTCTACGATATGTTCCATTTCGTCGGGCTTGATGACTTGCAAAAGGTATTTGGCCGGTTGCAGGTGTTCGCCGAATTTTTGTTTCAGGAACTCTGGCACCAGCTCGGGATTGACGTAACGATCCTCAAGCTGCACTGGCACGTCTTCTTCGCTGTGCGCACAAACCAGATGAAAAACCGAAGAGCCCGTGGGCAGGCCCAGGGCGGAAGCGACTGACATCGATGCGGATTCGCGTCCCAGGTGCAGGACGCGACAGCCGTAACTATGACCCCGAGCGAGAATCTCGTCAGCGATGTTGGTGATGCGCAACAGGTTCGATTGCGGCTTGCTTTCGGCTACGAATGTTCCAACACCTGAAATCCGCACCAATAGACCTTCTTCGGTCAGCTCGCGCAGGGCTCGATTGACGGTCATGCGCGAGATGCCCAGCTCTTGCACCAACTGGTTCTCTGAATAGATCAGGTCGCCAGGTTTCCAAACGCCCGCTCGAAGTTGGTCCAGCACAAAATCCTTCGCGCGTCGGTAGAGCGCTTGTGGTGCATTTTTGATCATCAGTCGGTCCGTGTCTCTTGTGCGGCAAGGACTCTTGCCAAGGAATGGAGGAAAAGATCGTTATCCTCACAGCTTCCTATAGATACCCGCAAGTACTGAGTATATCCCGCTTCGCGCCAAGGCTTGATGATGACCCCTTCGCGCAGCAATGCCTGGTTGATGACTTCGGCAGGATAAGGGGTGCTGAAAAAGAGGAAGTTAGCCATGGAGGGGGCAGTTGTGATGCCTTGCTCTTGCAGTGCGATCTCCAGTCGTCGGCGTTCGCTGGCGACGTGGGAGAGGCCGGCATTCAGATGATTTTCATCGGCCAGCGCGGCGACCGCAGCGGCTTGGGCCACTCGGTTGACATTGAAGGGGGTGCGCAGGCGATTGATCAAATCGGCCAGTAGCGGGTCGCTGACGATGCCATAGCCGATGCGTAAACCTGCCAATGAATAGGCCTTGGAGAAGGTTCGAAGCAGGATAAACGGCTTGCCGCTGGCCTGGATCAAGCCGAGGCAGTCTGGGTACTCAGGCTCCCATTGAGCGTATTCGTAATAGGCTTCGTCAAACACCAGCAAGCATTTGGGAGGTAATGCATCGAGCAATTGCTTCAATTCGATTGCGCTCAAGGTGCAGCCAACCGGATTGGAGGGGCAGGAAAACATCAGCACATGGGTATGCGGTGTAAGGGCGGAAATCATCGCCGCCACGTCAAAAGTGCCTTGGTCGGTCATGGGAACACCGATTACCCGAGCGCCGGCTGCCACTGGAAAAATGAAATGCAAACCGAATGAGGGCACCACGGTAACCACTTCATCATCATGGTCCAGAAACACTCGACTGATGACACTCAGCAAATCCTCAGAACCGTTGCCGAACACGAAGCGATCTTCCGGAACATCAAGTTTTTCCGAGAGTGCGGAGCGCAGTGCCTGGCAGCCAGAGTCGGGGTACAGCGCAATCTCATGACAGGCTTGGGTGGTCGCGGCGTTGACAGCGGGGGCGGTGCCCATTGGGTTTTCATTGCTGCCCAATTTAGCGACGCGTGTCAGACCGAAGCGTTTGCGCACTGCATCAGAGGCGAGGCCGGCGTTGTAACTGGCCAATTCGCGTACTTCAGCGCGAGCAAGCAGGGTCAGGTCGTTGGCGTTCATACAAGGCTAACCTCTCGGGAATTTTGCTGGAAGGTATTGCGATCTGGATGGTTCCGCAGGGGACGCTGCGGGCTCGGCTGTTCAGCGCTTTGACGGATTTCGTGCGGGAGGCTGTAGTGGAAGAGTGTCGCCAATTCGGCGATCCGGCCTGCGGGGCTCATCCCTTCGGTAGTCGCGGCAGTCATCGGGTGCAGTTTTTTCATTGATTACCTCTTAGGTGCAGGGCCACAAGGAAGTGTTGCTGTATGATCCTGTATATATAGGTAACGCAATGTTCAGGCCAAGCCTTATCTTTTCTGTTGATCGCTGCTCGTAAACACCTTCCAGGCCAGGGGGTGCTCACATGAATATTTGTTCAGGTGTAACTGAAGGTTGCATCGGAGTGTTTCCGGGGTCTCATTGATGAGTCGAAAGGAAGCGCATGGTAAGGCTTTCTGCGGACAGTATTTTGGACAGAAGCAGTGCTCGATCCACTTCGGATCAGGGGTCTGAACGGATCCTTGTCTAACAGGCACGGTAAGTGCTTAATCCTGTATATACAGAGCCGTCGATCAGGCTTGTAGATCGATTTCCGATCTGCTGTGACACGCTCGGTCGAGTCGATGGCTAAAAGTGGCGTCTGCTATAGGCGCTTTCATAATCCGCTTAGAGAGAGTCCCCCATGACGGTTAGCAATTTGCCCTTTTCAAAAGTCCGCCACAGCCAAGGCCTAGTGTTTTTATCCGGTGAACTGCCGTTCAATGAGGATGGCAGCTTCCCGGAGGGTATCGAGGCACAAACGCGCCTGACCTTGATGCGCATTGCTCAAACACTGGAAGCTGAGTCACTGTCGTTGGATGACGTGGTGAGCGTCACGGTGTACTTGACCGAGCGGAGTAACTTCGCCGAGTTCAACCGGATTTATGCTTCGTTTTTCACGGCCAATTTGCCTGTTCGCGCTACCGTCTGTGCCGGCCTCGTGGTGGATGCGTTGGTTGAAATCAGTGTCATCGCGCAGCAGCGTGCTTGAGTTGGAGGCAGCGTGAACGACAAACAAGTAGTAGTACTGGGCGCCGGCATCGTCGGTATAAGCACGGCCCTGCATCTGCAACGCCGGGGCTGTGCGGTGACCTTGGTAGACAAGGGGCCGCCCGGGCGCGAGACGTCATACGGTAATGCCGGGATCATCCAGCGCGAGGCCGTTGAACCGTACGGGTTCCCAAGGGACCTGGCGAGCCTGATGAGAGTGGTGACCAAGCGCGATATCGGCGTCAACTATCATCTGCGTGCGATGCCGGAGTACATGCCTACGCTGACCAGGTATTGGGCCAACTCAGCGCCAAGGCATTACCGAGCTATTGCGGACGCCTTTCGGACCTTGGTCGAGCATTCAATCAGCGAGCACTCCGAGTTGATCGAGCAAAGCGAGGCCCAACACCTGATCGTGCACAAAGGTTGGATTCAAGCTTTTCGAACCCCGGAAAAATATGAAAAGGCGATGGAGAGCGCCCAGCGTGTGAGTGCGCACGGTGTATTGTCGCAAGCGTTGGACGGCGCCGGGCTCAGGCTCGCAGAACCCGCTTTGGGTGAAGCTCTCGTTGGGGGGATTCACTGGCTTCAACCTTGGACCTGTGTTGATCCGGGAGAGCTGGTGCAACGCTATGCCGAGCTCTTCTTGCGTGAGGGCGGACAGTTTGAACGCGGCGATGCCCGTTCATTGCGCCAAGCGGGAGCTGGCTGGCGAGTCTCCACCGAGTCCGGGCCGGTCGAAGCATCACAGGTCGTCGTGGCGCTTGGTCCTTGGGCCCAAGAGTTGCTGAGGCCCATGGGTTACCGCATCCCGTTGTTTATCAAGCGTGGTTATCACGCCCATTTCGCCGACGGGGCAAACTTGAGTCGCCCGGTGCTTGATACCGAGCAAGGCTACATGTTGGCGCCGATGAAGCGTGGTGTGCGTCTATCTACGGGGGCCGAATTCGCCCGTCTCGATGCGCCTCTGACCCCAGTGCAGCTAGGGAAGGCCGAAAGCGCGGCCCGACAACTCTTGGCATTGGGATCTCAGGTTGAGCGGACGCCATGGAGCGGTGCGCGACCTTGTACCGTTGATATGAAACCGGTCATTGGTGCCGCGCCGTCGCATAAGGGGCTCTGGTTCAACTTCGGCCATGCTCATCAAGGTTTTACGCTAGGTCCGGTCAGTGGCCGGCTGCTTGCGGAATTAATGATGGGAGAAACACCAGTGGTCGAGCCGGCACCCTTCGCTCCTGGGCGTTTCTGAATTGACGATGCGTCGGCCTTCTCGTCCCTCCTCTTGAGAGGAGGGCAGGCATTATCTGAAAGAAAAATGACGACCGAATTGTCTCGTTTCCACGTCGTGTGAGCAACGTTTACAGCACTCGCCGCGGGCGCTTTTACCCATGGGCGCCCACGTTCCATCTGCCTGCCCAGGAATACTCATGAACATCAAACAGAAACTCACGTGGGCGTTTGCCGCTATCGCCTGCGCGCCAGTCATATTGGTCGCAATGGTTGTCGTACTGAACTTGCGTAGCGCAGCGCAAGCCAGTTTCCTGGATAGCAGTGGCCGCGAAATCAGGCAGATTGACCGCGGGATGCGGCAGTTTTTCGACAGCATCCGCCAAAACGTCGAATACCTTGCCAAAGACCCTCGGATCGCCAACGTTCAGGGATTGAAGAACTATACGGCCGCTGACGCCCCGAAAACGCCTCTGACGAAGGTCGATCGACAGATCCAGGTGGTATTCGACAGTTTCGCAGAAACCCACCCAACCACGGCTTCCATTTCCCTTGGACTCAATGACGGAGGTTTTGCAGGTTGGCCCGATGACCAGACAATGGCCAGCTACGACCCACGGGTGCGACCTTGGTACAAGGCTGCCATGGAAGCCGCACGAGGCTCAACCGTAAGGACGGGCGCGTATTACTGGGCACCCGATGACATGGTGCTGGTCAGTACGGTCCGCACGATCAATGACGCGAGCGGTGCCCCGGTGGGCGTCGTTGGCGTGGACGTATCGCTCAAGCAACTGACTGAATTGGTCAAAGCCATCAAGTTGGGCAAGAGTGGTTACCTGATGTTGGTCGAGGCCAATGGCAATGTCTTGGTCGATCCCGCAAATGCCAAAAACAATTTCAAGCCGTTAGGTGAGCTAGGACCCGGCTATGCCGAATTGGCCAAAAGCGCTGATGGGGTGACTCAAGTCGAGATCGATGGTGTGCCATACATGGTCAACGTCCTGAGTTCCGATGGCCTGGGTTGGCGTTTTATTGGCCTGATCAAGCGTGATGAAGTGATGGCCGACGCCATGAGCCTGACCTGGTTGATTGCAGCCATCGCTGTTGCATTGGCCGTGGTGTTCGCCATCGTTGGTGCTGGTTTTGCCAGCGTGATCGTGCGCCCGATTCGTGGCGTGGCTGATGGGTTGCAAGAGATTGCCGAAGGTGAAGGTGACCTTACACGTCAACTCCAAGTACGGGGCAAGGACGAAACTGCCAACCTGGCCGGTTGGTTCAATCAGTTTCTAAGCATGATCGCTCAGTTGGTGAAGCGTATTGGCAATGCGTCGTCCGATCTGCAAGTCGCTGCCGCTGACACCAACGAAGTCGCCAATAACATGAACCTGGCTGCCGGCCGCCAACGTGAGGCGGTGGAATTGGTAAGCACCGCTTTCAATGAAATGCTCGCCACTGCCAATGAGGTCGCACGTTCCTGCAGTGCCGCGGCGTCGAGTGCTGATGAAGGCTACCGCGACGTGCACGATGGCCAGAAGCAAATCAGCGAAGCCACCGGCAGCGTGCTCAAGCTCAGTGAGGAGCTGCAGGTATCGACCCAGACCATGCATCTGCTCGAGCAAGACAGCAATAACATCAATGCGATTCTCGACACCATTCGCTCGATTGCCGAGCAGACCAACTTGCTGGCGCTCAACGCCGCCATCGAAGCCGCCCGTGCGGGTGATCAAGGGCGTGGCTTTGCAGTGGTCGCGGATGAAGTTCGCGCCTTGGCTCGTCGCACCTCCGACTCTACCGGCGAAATAGACAGCCTACTGGGTAACCTCGCTCGCCGCACCCAGGAAGTCACCCAGCAGATGCAAGGCAGCCTGCAAGCGTCCCAGGCTAGCGTGCAGCGGATCCAGCGGGCCCGCGACAGCTTCGACAAGATCCGCGCTTCAGTGGACTCGATTCGCGACCAGAACACCCAGATCGCCACGGCGGCAGAGGAGCAGCATCAAGTGGCGGAGGAGATCAATCGGCACATCGCACAGATCCACGCCGATGCGCAGATGGTAGAGGAGTTCGCGCATTCAGCCCATGCCGGATCGGGGCGAATGACGGCCATTTCTGGCCAGCTTCAAGGATTGGTCGGGCGCTTCAAGTTTTAGTCCGTACGAACAATGGACGCTCAATTGCCGATTAGAGGGTAAGCCCCATGAGCGTTGAGCCCAGAGAAAAAACAGTGAAAGCCGCCGTCCCTGGCGGTCCCGTCCAGCGGGCCATTCAAACAGGCTGATCAACGCGGGAAGGCCTGCGCTCCGAATCATGATTAGACCTGTCAGGTCGCCAGACCGTGTGCTGCATTCCGTTCGGGGTCGTCAGTACTTCCACTGCACAGCGACTTCCAGACTGCGCGGCTCGCCCACGTAATACTGGGTGTTGCTCTGGTGGATGAAACGGGCATAGACCTCGTCGGTCAGGTTGCGCAGGCGCGCGCTGACCTGTACGTGTTTGTCCAGATCGTGGGTCATGGACAAACCATAGACAGTGTACGAGGGCACCCAGGTCGTATTGGCGGTGTTAGCGTAGACCGACGACACATAGCGCACGTCGGCCCCGAGCTGCCAGTCAGGAGCCACGTCATAGGTCAGCCAGAGATTGGCTACGCGGTCGGGAATGTTCACCGGATTCTTGCCTTTGCGCGAGAACACAACACCGGCGATGGTTTCATTGAACTCGTCGTACTCAGCCCTTACCCAACTGAAGTTACCGGCCGCCAATAGCTTGGGCGTGATCTTGAATGAAGCGGCCAGCTCTATGCCGGTGGAGGTTTGTTGACCCGCTTGTTCGGTGGTGTTGGGCACCGTCGAGGAGGGGACGGAGATGTTTTTGCGCACGATGCGGTAGGCCGCGGCGGTGGCCGAGCCGCGACCGTCAAGAAAATCGAACTTGCTGCCCACCTCGAATTGGCGACCGGTGCTCAAGTCGAAGTTGCTCACCTGGGCAATGGAGGCGCTGGTAAGCGTCCCTCCCGGCGGCTCGGCCGAGGTACTGTATTGGGTATAAAGGCTGACATTCGACGTTAGGTCGTACACCAGGCCCAGGCGTCCCGTGATTGCATCCCAACGCTTGTCGAGCCTGGCCTGCGCCGCATGATCGACGATCTCGAAGTCGATATGGTCATAGCGCAGCGCAGTGATCAGCGCCAGTTGCTCGGTCAGGCGCGTGCGGTTCTCGACGAACGCCGACGAGGTATCGGTCCACGTGCTGCGACCTTTAGTGCGCGGTGCATCCATCCCCGGAATGTCCAGGAAGTGGCCCGGCTCGAAGCCATCTGGATCGATGGTGTCGAAGGCGCCTTTGGACAACGGGTAATTGGTTTGCTGGTTGGTGTTGTAATCCACGCCCAGCGCCCAATCGCTGGCCAGGCCGAACAGTTGAGCCTGGTGAGTCAGCTCGAAGCGGTCACCGTTGACCTCCTGGTCGTGCCGCTGGCGGTAACCGCCGGAGCGGGCGATGGCGCTGTTGTCGCTGTTGTAGCGGTAGACCTCAAGGTTGCGGTAATCGCGCTGGCCATCGTAGTGGTAGAAGGTATTGCGCAACTGGGTATTGTCGTCCAACTGGTAGTCCGTGATCGAGCGTATCCAGCGGGTGCGCTGCTCGTAGCGACCGTCCTCGACGTTGTAGTTGTTGAAGCGGTTGTGCTTGTCGATCTGCAGCTTGCCGGTCAGCGGTTGCAGTACCGGCGTGCCCCAGTAGGGACTGTCTTCCTTCTCTTCCAGGTATTCGATCGCCAGCGTATGGGAGAGTCGGTCGTTGATGTCGCTGAGCAGCGAGAAGGCCAGGTTGCCCGCACCGTTCTCCTGGCGATCTATGTAGCCGTTGCTGCTGGTGCGGCTATAGTCGAGGCGCGCATAGTGGCGCGGGCCATCGCCGCTGTTGAGCGCTTTATTGAAGCCGACCGCGGTTTCCCAGGTGTCGTAGCGACCGTAGCTCATCCGGCCTTCGAAGGTATCTTCCTCGCGGTTGGCAAGTTTGGTGATCACGTTCAGGCTGCCACCCACGGCACCGCTGCCGTTGAGGAACGAGGACGGGCCGCCGAGCAATTCCACCCGGTCATAAATCCAGGCGCCGACCGGACGTGCTGCGCCGCCGTATTGCAGATTGATGCCGTTGAACAACTGGCTGATCTGGGCGCCGTTGAAGCCGCGGTACGATACATAGCCGCCCCAGCCGGGTGGCGCAGAAGCGTTAACCCCAGGCAGAGCGTTCGCCGCGTCTTGAAAGTTGCGTGCGCCGATACGTTCTATCGTCTTGCGATCGGCCACGCTTACAGAGGCGGGATTTTCCCGGGCACTGAGATTCAGGCGCGAGCCGCTTTCGATGGGGGTATCCAGGTCCAGGCGGGTGGCCGGTTTCGGCTGGTCGGCCGAGGCATTGATGTAACTGGTGGGTAAGTTCAGGGCAGTGTCTTGCGCCCACGCGCAGGTGCTGCCCGCGAGCAGCGCTAAAGTGGTCAAGCGAAACATGAAGAGCTTCCTGGCTTAATTCGATGAGCACACACCCCGCCGCGCTTGATGCAGCGGCGGGTGGTGAAGATGTCAGAGCGCGGGAAGCAGGGCGGGGGAGGCGCGAGGATTGATCAAGGGCCATCGCTGCCTGGGTTGGCAACGGGTCGGTTGTGCGGGCAAGGGCTTGGCTGGCTCGCCGGCAAGCAGGGCGAGCAGCCCGAAAAACGCCGCCAGCAGGATCGCACCGAACAGGCTCGCAATGACGCAATCAGCGACGACGGGCAGCGAAGGGGCGGGCACATCCTGCAGGCCCTCGAATATTGCCCCGCCGTCAGTAGAGCAAAACAGTCCGCCGTCCAAACCGCTCAATCGCAAGCCGGCCATTTGTCCATGGCCCATCGCACACAGCAACGAACCGAACAGGATGCTGAAGTACAGCACCCAGGCAATCATCGATTTTTCGCGGCTGGCCAGCTTCATCAGCAAAGCTCGTTGAGAAGGAACGGTTTATCGGCGAGCGGATTTTACATTTTTTGATCCGTCAGTGAGCTTTTAAACAGTTCGACATACAGGCAACCGCCTTGCTGTCCGGTCTGTCGTCGGTATAAAAACCGTCTCGATTCGGCATCTTTACATCCGCCAAGGTCGATGCATCCACGGTCGCGTTGGCGTCCAGCAGTTTGTTCATGTGCAGGATGTAGCCGGTCACCGCATAGACTTGTTCGTTGGACAATGACTGTGGCGCCTGGAAGGGCATGGCTCTTCGGATGTAGTCGAAAAGCGTCGTTGCATAGGGCCAATAGCTGCCGACTGTCTTGAGCGGTTTGTCAGTCGTCAGCGTTCCTGCGCCCCCCGCCAACGCGGGGCCGATGCCACCTTCGAGCTTCACGCCATGACAGCTGACGCAGCTGCTCATGTAGACCTTTTCCCCATCAGCCACCGTTGCGCGCCCTGGAGGCAACGCCTTGCCGTCGGGTGCCACGTCGATGTTCCAACTGGCGATCTGCGCTTCGGTAGCCTTGGTGCCCAAACCGTACTGGGATTGTGCCGAGGCATGGGTCAGCGCACAGGCGCACAGCAAACCGATGAGAAACGATCCACCTTTAAGCCCGTCCATTGGTCACCTCCCCATTGCTGGAAACACGCCACGGTTGCACCGAATTGTTGTGGTAGAAAGAGACCTTGCCACGTTCATCAATCAACTGTTCCAGCATCGGCTGAACATAGCCGGTCTCGTCGATGGCGCGGCTCATGATCATCAATTCCTGGCCGTTCCATTCGAAAGGCGCCCTGAAGACAGTCAGCGCCTTGGTCAGAATGGGCTCCTGTAGCCTGGCTTGCGTCCAGGTATTGCCGCCGTCGACGGAGACATCGACACGGGTGATTTTTCCGTGGCCGCTCCAGGCAATGCCACGCATCTCATGCAGGCCTTTGCGCGTCAGTTTCTGGGTGCCGGAAGGGTAGGTCACCAGCGATTTGCATTCCATGACAAAGGAAAATTTCCGAGCTTTGCCGTTGGCCATCAAGTCGGTGTATTTGGCGGTTTCTTCCCGGCTGTAGGCGGGCGCATCGGTGACATGCAGTCGGCGCAGCCATTTGATGTGGGTATTGCCCTCGTAGCCGGGGACAAACAGGCGCAGCGGATAGCCCTGTTCCGGCCTTAGACGCTCGCCGTTCTGGCTGTAGACCACCATCACATCGTCCAGGCATTTCTCGATGGGAATGCTGCGCGTCATTGCGGCGCCGTCCGCCCCTTCGGCAATGATCCACTTGGCTTGGGGCTTGAGCCCGGCTTCATCCAGCAGGGTCTTCAGGGGAACGCCCGTCCATTCAGCGCAACTCACCAGGCCACTGACCTCGGCGGCGGTTTTGCCCCACGGAGGTAGAAACGATGGATTGCCCGAACACTCCATGAAGTGCACTCGTGACACGGCGGGGAACTGGCGTATCTCGTCCACGGTAAAGATCAAGGCGTTTTCGGTGAGGCCGTGAATTACCAACCGGTGTTCCGCCGGATCGATTTGCGGGACACCCGCATGATGGCGCTCATAGAACAGACCGTTCGGGGTAATGATGCCGTCCAGTTCCTGAAGTGGCGAGGTGCTGTAGGCGGACATCGTGTCCTTCAGGCCGGGATATAGATTTCTGACCGCTTTGGTTTCGAACGTTGAAGGTTTGCCATAAGGGCTTGCCGTGGGGGTGCCAAGGCTACTGGTCCATTGCGGGACTTCAAGGGGCAGGTTCGGATCAAGAGGGGCGACGTTGGTCGTCTCTGCGTTGACCAGGTCGCTATCGCCCAGAGCAAAGGCAGCAGTACCGATAACGGCCCCGCTTTGAATCAAGAAATCCCTGCGAGCCAAAGATGTTTGAGGCATGTCTTGCTTGGCGGGGACCATGGATTTTTTTGTCATTGTTGTTCCCTCTGATTCCTTTGTCGGGCTGGACCCAACGGCGAGTCTATAGACCGATCGGTCGGTCTGTAGGTAAGCCTAGAACGAAAAACGCGCGTGGTCCAGTCGCAAGGACGACCATCGGTGATGGCACGTGAATGAGGGGAGCGAGGAAAGCGGCGCACTTGAAGCGCCGCTGATGACAGTCAAGCCGGGCGCGGCTCAACCTTCAGTCCGGGCAGGAGGGTGTCGCAAAAGAACGTCGCGATGGATTCCGGAGAGCGCGGGCCTCCGGGCTTGATCCACAAGTAGCTGTAGTGGTGGATACCAAGAATAGCCTTCACGGCTAACGAGTCCGATGTGCGGAAGGTCCCCTCGCTCACGCCAGCCTTGAGGATATTCGACCAGAGCTTTTCATACTGCCGGTGCAGGTCGAGCAATTCAGTCTGGCGCTCGCCAATGACCGAATACACTTCTCGAAAACACACCGTCATTTCAGCCAGGTGGGTGACAATAGTGCGCATCACGATGGCCGAGAATTGGCGAAATTTATCTTCTGCAGGCTGGTCGCTCTCGTACAGGGGCGTACCTTCTGCGATGAGCACTCGCAAATACCGGCTGGTGATTTCGAACAGCAATTCTTCCTTGCTGCCGATGTGGTAATACAGCGCGCCTCGAGCCAGGCCAGTGGCTTTTTCCAACTCAGCCATGCCGGTTGCGTGAAACCCGCGCGTCGAGAACAGCTGCGCAGCGATCTTCAGTATCCGCTCCTTAGTGCTTGTTTCAGCAGATTCGGCAGCGACGACGGCGTTCTTTTTTCCCATGGGTCAATTCCAACCGGTTGAGCGCCAATCATACCCATGCGTGCGCGGTGAAGGATACAGACGGGCGAAGCTCATCCCATGGTTGCAGGAAGATAGTTGTATTGACCGATCGGTACAGAGGCGTTTAACGTGTTTTTAAGGGCGCGGTGGCGTCAAGAGTTCTGAGAGCCTGCCTAGGCATTGGGATCGACCATGACAATAAGCAACCCCGTAACGAAGGCGTCCAGCTCGTCAGCCTCGGCAAGATTGATCGCGATGATCTGTTTCGCCATGCTCGCCTTTGCCGCGAACTCCTTGCTGTGCCGCCTGGCGCTTAAGCACACCGACATTGATGCTGCGAGTTTCAGCGTTGTCCGGCTGGCCAGCGGGGCCTTGGTGTTATGGCTGTTGTGTGCCTTGAGGCGGACCTCAACCATAGGCAAAGGCAGTTGGCAGGGGGCCGCTGCCTTGTTCGTTTACGTCTTCGCTTTTTCCTTCGCGTACCGTCATTTGGAGACCGGGACGGGGGCATTGCTGCTGTTTGGCGCGGTTCAGCTGAGCATGGTTCTGTACGGCATGTTCAAAGGCGAGCGGATGCACACGTTGGCAGTCGTTGGGTTTGTGCTGGCGATTGCTGGCTTGGCCAGTCTGCTGCTTCCAGGTGCCGCAGCACCTGACCCCGTTAGCGCACTCACGATGCTGTTATCGGGGGTGGCATGGGGGATCTATTCACTGCTTGGCAAAACTGTCGCCGATCCGCTGACAACCACAGCCGGCAATTTTCTGCGCTCGATTCCCCTGGTCTTGGTTGCAAGTTTGCCGTTTCTCTCAGAGCTGCGTTGGGATCTGCTGGGGATATTTTATGCGGTTCTTTCCGGCGCGCTGGCGTCGGGCGTTGGCTACGCGGTCTGGTACGTCGCGGTGCGTTATCTTGCAGCGTTTCAAGCCGCGACGGTGCAGCTAAGCGTGCCCATCCTGGCTTCGCTGGCGGGCATCGTTTTTCTGGGGGAAAGCCTGAGCGTAAGGATGGTGTTGGCATCCATTGCTGTACTGGGCGGCGTTGCGTTGGTGCTGGGTGGCAAGCATGGCAGAGCCACAGGCAGCTAGAGGCTCCGCTCGCTCAATCATGTGCGCCTGCGCGTGCCTGAATTTGTTCGCTCAACCACTCAAGGACTAGACTGGTGCCGCCCAGTCATAAGGCCCGTCAACCCATGCTTCTCGTCCCGTCAGATACCGCCGAACAGACAAAACTCACCCTTGAGGTGGTGCTGCGCTATCACATGGCCTGGAAGCACCGCGACCTGGAGGCGATACTCGCGCTCTATCACCCGCAAGTGCAATACAACGATTTTTTCCAGAACCGCAGCATGGGCCTGACCGAGCTGCGCGCCTACATCACCGGCACGTTGCCGCGCCATCCCGATGAATATCTTGAGCACAATGACCGCATTCGCGCTGACGGCTGCACGGCATTCATCCAGTACCAGACCGCCCTGAAGGGCAGTGGCGAGCGGGTGGTTTTTCGCACCAGCGAAGCGATCACCGTATGTGAGGGTCAGATCCTGCGTGTCAATGAATACGCGTCACTCGTGCGTGACGGCGAGCCGCACGCCGGGCGTCGCGCCCCTGCCATCAGTAAGCTGGGGCTCTCGGCGCGCCAGTTGAGTTTCATGGCGAGAGACTTGGCCGATTACTTTACCCGCCAGCAGCCATTCCTGGACCCTGACCTGGATCTTGCACGGATCGCCAGCGCCACCGGGTACAGCCGTAATCAGTTGTCTTACTTATTGAATCAAGTGCTCGGGCAAAGCTTCTATCGCTACGTGACTCAGGCTCGCTTGGCCTACCTCCTTGAACGCCTCGCCAGTTACGACGAAAACGCACCCATCGATGCCCTCGCAGTGGCTGCCGGATTCAATTCCACCTCTGCGTTCTACAAGGCTTTCCGCTGCCATACCGGCTGCACACCAAAAGCCTGGTTGAAGGCCAATTGCGCGCGTACCCGCAGATAACACAGGCCCCTTCGCTGCGCATTAAGCTCTGTCGGCAATCAAACGATGGAGCAGGTAATGGCTGGTTGGGGTGGTGTGAGTTTGTGGATGGAGCAAGTCGACGAGGCGCTGACGCCGCGTCCGGCGTTGCATCAGGATCTGCGAGCCGATGTGGTGATCATCGGTGCCGGCTACAGCGGCCTTTGGACGGCCTATTACCTCAAGCAGCAAGCACCGCACCTGGATATCGTCATAGTTGAAGCACAGATTGCCGGTTTCGGCGCCTCCGGTCGCAATGGCGGCTGGTTGATGGGTAATCTGCTCGGCGAAGACCGACTCCTGGGGCCCTTGCCTGCCGCGCAGCGTCATGCAGGATATCAACTGCTGCACGGAATTCCCGATGAAGTGGCGCGGGTGTGCCACGTCGAAAGCATCGATTGCGAACTGCGTAAAGGCGGAGTGCTGTACTGCGCGGCGCGGTATCCCGAGCAAGAACGGCGCCTGCGCGAACAACTCGCTGCCGCCCGTGCCCAAGGCCTGGGTGAGGACGATTATCGCTGGTTGAGCGCTCAGGCCTTGTGCGAACAATTGAATGTGGCCCAGGCGTACGGCGCCCTGTATTCACCTCACTGCGCGACCCTTCAACCTGCCCGGTTGGTACGGGGGCTAGCCGATGTCGTGGAACGCATGGGTGTGCGGATTTTCGAGCAAAGCGCTGTGCTCGACTGGACGGCAGGCCAAGTTCGAACCGAGCACGGTCGGGTGAGCGCCGATTGGGTGGTGCCGGCCGTCGAGGGGTATGCCAGTGCCTTGCCCCCGTTGAACAAATATCAACTGGCCGCGCAGAGCCTGATCGTTGCGACTGAGCCGCTCCCGGCGGACGTATGGGCCGAAATCGGACTCAGCCGTGGCCAGGCTTTCAGCGAAAACAGTCGACAAGTCACCTACGGTCAGCGCAGCCGCGATGACCGCCTGGTATTTGGTGCCCGCGGTGGCTATCGCTTTGGAGGTCGCCTGCGCAGTGACTTCAACCTCAGTCAGGCCGAACGTGAGTTGCGCCAGTACCTGTTTAGCGAACTATTCCCGGTTTTGCGCAATGTTCGCCTGACTCACGCCTGGGGCGGCAACCTGGGTGTCGCCCGGCATTTTCACCCGCACATGCTGGCCGACCGTCGCCAGAAGATCGCACTCGCCGGTGGCTATGGCGGTGAAGGCGTAGGCGCCAGCAACCTGGGTGGCCGTACCGTGGCCGCGCTGATTCTTGGTCAGGACAACGAACTGACACGCCAGCCTTGGGTGTGGGCCGACCGTCCGCTGGCCTCGTTGCCACGCTGGGAGCCAGAGCCCCTGCGCTGGCTGGGTTACAACGCCATTATCCAGAGCTTTGTTCACGAGGATCGGATATTGGCCAACCTCCATGTACCGCGCTGGCGTCGCCGGATGGCCGAGGGTCTGGCGGGTTGCATGGAACGATTGATGAAGTCCAAGGAGCCGTTCGCATGAAGATCGATCATTTTCGCGACACCCCACACTTGCCTCTCGGGGAATCGAGCGCTGTCGGCGTACCGCTGGGTGAGCCGGTTTCAAAGGTTGCCACGACAAGCGTTGAACGCGATGACGGCGTCGAAGCCGGCGTGTGGGAATGCACCCCCGGCCGCTGGCGGCGCCAGATCGTGCAACAGGAGTTCTGCCATTTCATCCAGGGACGCTGCACCTTCACCCCGGATGGCGGTGAGGCTCTTTATATCCAGGCCGGCGACGCATTGATGTTGCCTGCGAACACCACGGGAGTCTGGGACATACAAGAAACCGTTCGCAAAAGCTATGTGCTGATTTTCTGAACTGCCTTCATCCATAACGCTTAGAACAAAGGTTGAGGTCTCGTATGTTGAAATCGATCGTTCCGCTACTGTTGATCGCGTCCACCGCTCAGGCGGCAGACACCGTCAGGATCTACAACTGGAGCAGTTACATTGCCCCAGATACCCTGCAAAACTTTACCAGCCATACCGGGCACCCGACTCAGTATGACGTGTACGACAGCAACGAGGTCCTCGACGCCAAACTGATGGCCGGCCGTTCCGGGTATGACGTGGTGTTTCCCTCCAACCACTTCATGGCCCGGCAGATCAAGGCCGGTGCGCTGAAACCGCTGGACCGTAGCAAACTGCCGAACTGGCAGAACCTCAACCCGACGCTGATGAAAGTTCTGGAGGCCAACGATCCGGGCAACCGATACGGTTTCCCGTACCTGTGGGGCAGCACCGGCATCGGCTACAACGTCGCCAAGGTCAAGGCAGTCCTGGGCGATGTACCGATAGACTCATGGGACATCATCTTCAAGCCGGAGAACATGAAAAAACTCGCCCGATGCGGCGTAGCCATGCTCGACAACGGCCCCGAGATCCTTCCCATCGCCTTGAACTACCTGGGGCTTGGGCATCACAGCAAGGACAAGGCCGACTACGAGAAGGCCCAGGCGCTGCTACTCAAAGTGCGGCCCTATGTGAATTACTTCCACAACTCCAAGTACACCAGCGATCTTGCAACGGGAGACGTGTGTCTGGTCGTCGGGTTCTCTGGCGACGTGATGCAGGCGGCCGCCAGAGCCAATGAGGCCGGCAATGGCCAACAGATTGCCTACGCCATCCCCAAGGAAGGCTCACCCATGTGGTTCGACATGGTCGCCATGCCTGCCGATGCTCCGAATGAAGCTGCCGGTTACGCGTTTCTGAATTACCTGCTGGACCCCAACGTCATGGCTGACATCAGCAACCACGTGCACTATGCCAACGGCAATGCTGCCGCTGAAGGCATGGTCGACAAGGCCATTCTCAACGACCCGATGGTGTACCCGCCTGAAAGCGTGATGAAGAAACTCTTTGTGCTGGAAGCGATGCCGCTGGAGACCGACCGGCTGCGCACGCGTGTTTGGAGTCGGGTTAAAAACGGACAATAAAGTCAATCGTCGATGATGCGGGCAGCCCGGATCATCGGCGGCAGGTCCGCGGTGCGAAAGCATGCCTCACACGGGCACCATGATTTCTGGCGGCGGAGTATGTTGGCAATGGCTTGCGGTGGGGTGAGCCTCAGCGGTTCATTTAAGAAATGCATTCTGTTGACCAGCAATTGTTTCTACGCCCGACTCGGAAATATTCGTTTCTTTAAGTGGAACCTCACCTACCGAAAGCGCACGCTCGATGAGTAACTCGCTGCCCTTGTCTTTCAATAAGGCTTGCAGCCGCTGGAATTCGCCGCACCAGATGGTTTCAATATCGCGATCCCGCGCCTTGTCGCGATCGCTGCTGAGGGCTATGGCGCGAACCTGCATGCGGCCATTGTCGGCTTTTCCACCCACTTCCACTCCGTAGCCGGGGGTAGCGGCCTTGCGCAGCACGACCTTGCCGGTTTCTGCCCAGGCAGTCGCCATGCCTTCGCGCACTTCGTAGCCGAGGCTGGCCAACCCGCCGAGCACGGCTTCGCGGCGGGCGAGGGCGGCCTGGTCCTGTAAGTGGGAAGCGATAAGCGTTTTACACTGCTCGATCAGTCCGGTCATTACCGAGAGCTCGGTGTCGGTTGTACAAGCGCCAATATGACCGAGCAAGGTCGCGTGTTCGATGCCTGTGTAGGTTTTGACTTCGCTGGCCAGATCCTGCATTTGTTCGAGACACTCGCGCTGTCTCTGGAAGTTTCGGGTGGCAGCGGCGAGGTCGAGTACTAGGCTGTCGAGCAGCAGGTTGCGCCGCTTGGCATCGGCTTCCGTTTCAGCGCGTTCCAGTGCCAGGAGGAACGGCGCGGCACACTCAGCGCCTTGCAGCAGTTGCAGCTCCACGATGTGGCGGTCAATGCGTAGCAACCGTACGTCGCGCGTTGCATCCGGCTCCCGGGCCGCAATCCATTCGCGCAGGGAAAGCTCGGGTTCGTCGAGCTTGAGTTGCTGCGCGAGGGCGCGTTGGGTATCGCTTAGGGTTGGCTCCTCGTTTGCCTTGCTCAAGTGGCCGAACCCCTCGGCCAGCAGACGTTCGGCATCTTCACGACTGGCACCGCTGGCCAATCGGGAGAGGGATTCCAGCAAGGCCTGATC
Organism: Pseudomonas sp. H3_A02; assembly: GCF_054671965.1. Classification (NCBI taxonomy): domain Bacteria; kingdom Pseudomonadati; phylum Pseudomonadota; class Gammaproteobacteria; order Pseudomonadales; family Pseudomonadaceae; genus Pseudomonas; species Pseudomonas sp. H3_A02. Next base: position 5,270,278 of record NZ_CP162807.1, on the reverse strand, counting down.
GACGCTTTCGGGGTTGGCTTGCAAAGCGTCAAGCAGGGTTTCTGCGTTTTCCTGGACGCGTCGGTCGCGTTGGCGTCGTTCGGCAGCGCGAATGATCGCGCGCTCTTCGCGGTCCTCCAAGTCACGGTGTAGGTGCTCGATCTCCACTGGAACGGCCTTCTGCAGTTCTGCCAATCGGTCTTCTGCCAGCAGAGCGCGAAGGCGAGTGTGTCGCTCCAAGAAGGCGGAGCGCTCCTGTTCACTGAGTTCGCCAAGCCTTGTGGCCTGTGTCTGCCAGCGGTCCACGGCGCGTTCCAGGCGTTGCAGGTGGCCTTCACAAATGGCGATGATTTCTTCGCGGGTAACAATGCGAACGACCTTGGGACCACTCATTGGCAGATTTCCTTATCAACTGAAGTAGGGCTGGGTTGCAGCGGCTGCTCGGCTTGCATGGCGTGTTCGATTGCTTCACGCAGCCGTGAGCGTTCGCTGTCGCCGCTGTGATACCAAGCTTGCGACGACACACGATGGATGTGCGGGATGGCGCGGTGCAGCACGGATGGGCGCCAAATTTCCCGGGCGCGGGCACGTTCCAGCAGATTATGGCAAGGCGCATCGCACTCGATGCCGATTGCGTAAAGGCCCGTGCCTGGATTCTCGATGGCGAAGTCGAGACCGAAAGCGTCGCCTTCACTGGCGGGAGCGGCCTGCCATCCCAGGGAATGAATGAATTCACCGACCAGCCTGACAAAGCCGTCGCGTTGCTGACCTTGCTCACGATGCTGGCTGCTGCGGTCGGTCTGCAGGCGCTCCAGCAACTTGGTACTGCTGCTGAACTCGCCCGAGGAGAGCGCGCGAGCATATTCCAGATAGCCTTGCAGATAGTCTCGCGGGCTGTTGGGGGCACGGTGAGTGTTGAGCATGTCGGAGATGTCGGCGATCGGCATCGACGTGATCATCACCACCTTGCGCCGGGCGCGGGTCACCGCCACGTTCAGGCGTCGTTCGCCACCCGTCTGCCCCAGTACACCGAAGCTGCGGCGAAATGTGCCTTGGCTGTTGCGACCGAAGGTGGAGGAGAAGACGATGATGTCGCGTTCATCCCCCTGCACGTTCTCCACGTTCTTGACGAACACCGACATGTCCTCGCCGTCTTCGCTGCGCTCGCGCTCCTGGGTGTAGGCGGCGCGGAACAGTTCATCCTGCTCTGCCCGCTGCTCCAAGTGCTCCTCGATGAGGTCGGCCTGCTTGCGGTTGAAGGTGACGACACCCACCGAGGGGCGCTGGTCGTAAGGCTCCTGCCACAATTCGTTCAGGTATTCGACGACCCGTTCGGCTTCCTGGACGTTGCTCTGGTTTTGATACAACCCACCGACCTGGATCAGCTCCAGCGGCTTGATGCGCTGGATGCTCGCTTGCGGGTGACGGACCGGAACGTTCAGGCGATTGCCATAGAACGAAGCGTTGGAAAAGCCGATCAGTTCACGGTAGGCCGAACGGTAGTGGATCTGCAATGTGGTGCTGGGCAGGGCGTTGCGCGCCAGCTGCAGCAGGTCGGGGCAATCCTTGATCTCGCGACGATTCCAAGTGTCTTCGAACGCTTCGCGCTGTTCCTCATCCGCGTCTTCATCAGGTTCGTCGCCATCAAACACTTCGGCTTCGTCGCTTTCGATGCGACTGGAAAAGAATGCCGTCGGCGGCATTTGCTTCTCATCGCCGCTGACCACAGTGACCTGCCCGCGGAACAGGGTCGGCAGGGCGAACTCAACCGGCATCTGTGAGGCTTCGTCGTAGATAACGGTATCGAACAGGCCTGCCTTGAGCGGCAGCACACGGCTGGCGACGTCCGGGTTCATCAACCACACCGGGCGTAGGCTCATCAGGCCTAAGTGACTGCCCAGTTCAATGAATTCGCGCAGGCGTCGTGAGCGTTTGCCAGTCAGACGAGTGACATCCTCCCATTGTTTGCGATTACCCAGGTGATCAAGGTTGATGGCTTTGGCCAGCAGCTCGCGATTGAGCAGCCGCATCTGCGCATCGGCTTGCGCGAGGCTGGCGACTTTGGCACGGGCTTCGTCCTGGCTGAACAGCAGTTCGGGATTGGTTTGCTCGACGCGGTGTTTCCAACCCAGTCGAGCTTCGCGGTTGAGCAGGCGCCGCACCGCGGCTTCAAGCTGCTCGGGCGCGATGTTGTCCAACTGTTCCTGGCGTTGGCGCAGCAATGCGAGCAGCTCCAGGTCGGCTGCTGTCAACTGAGCAGCGCGCCCGCGGAATGCCTGGTAGGCGGCCAGGGAGGGCAGAGCTTCATGCAACTGATCAAGAGACAGTTGATTGCTCAGATTGTGCTCGATGGCGTGCTGCAGCTGCTGCACCAGTTCTTCACCCAGCCAGTCGCCGAGTACCTTGAGTTGATCGAGGCTGGATTGGCGAACGCCATGGCGCATCAGCGAAGCATCGAGATCGCTGAGCAGAGCCTCGAGATGCTGCTTGTCGCCGGCGAGGGCGGCCTCATCGGCCTGCCGGGCGCGAGGTGATTGCGCCAATGCCACGGCCAGCGCCTGGATTTCCAGCAGGTGGCGGATGTCGCTCTTCACGAAGCTGATCAATTCCAGGCAGGCTTGCCTACTTACAGCTTCCAGTTCCAACGTCTGGTGCAGGGTGCTCAGCTCGGCGCGCAATGGTCGCCACTGGCTTTCAAGGCGGATGGCTGCCTGCAGGGTTGGTAGTGCTTCAATAACACGGCTTTCCCCCTGGCCCTGAAGGAAGTTGCGCAGTCGGTTGCGCCGCAACAGATGCATCGGGTTGATGTTCGCCAACCAGGACCGGGCTGCCATGACCTTGGTGCAGTCTTGATCCAGATGCCTGAGGGCCTTGTTTTCGAGCAGGCAGAGGGCCGGTGACAAGGCGGGGGCGTAGTGGTCCTGATCCAATTGGCCAAGTTGCTGATCCAGTTGCTGTAGTTCACCGAGAATCGACTCTCCCCGTGGAGGTTGGCCCGCTTCGCGGCTGCGGAAAAGCGGTAGCCACCGCGCAAGGCGCAGACGTTGCTCTTGCTTCAGGTCGAGCAGGGCTGCGACATGGGCCGCTATCCAGTTACGGTACGGCACCGGGTCGTCGATTTCGAAGCTGGCAGGGTGTGCTTGCAGCGTGGCCTGACGGTTGTGTTCGGCTTGGGTGAAACTGTGCAGATTGTCGGTGAAAGCCTGCAAAGTCGCCCGGTCGGAGGCGAACGACTGTAACTGGGCCAATGGACTGCCTTCGTAGCGTGCGGGCAACCACAGGCGAATCAGAGGGGCGCAGCTTTCCTCCAAACGAGTCAGGCTAGCGAGGTCCAGGGAGGCCAGGCGTTGGCGCAGGGCCGGATACTCGAGCGGCGCCGGGCCGGATTCCAATTCAATCAGCTCGCCGAGCAGCCTGCGATAACTGAGGCCGGTATTTTCATCCAGGCGGTGCAGGCTCTGGTGGAAGCGGTCGAGTTCGCCCTCCAGGGTCTCGATGCGGGCTGCGACCTGCTCGCGCTGGCGCTGCCAGCCCTGCGCCTGGCTGCCGTTCGTGAACAGGCTTTCCAGTTGTTCGCGAATACCGCGAATGACGGGCTCGCGGTCTCGGTTCACGTCATTGAGCATGACGATGCGTTGGCCGAGGCCTTCGGCGACCAGGCGTTTGTACACGACCTCCAGCGCCGCATGCTTCTGGCAGACGATAAGCAAGCTGCGCTGGCGGCCGATGGCGTCGGCGACCATGTTGACGATGGTCTGGCTCTTGCCGGTTCCGGGTGGCCCCTCGACCAGCAGTCCCGGGCTTTGTCGGGCCTGGATCACGGCCGCTTCTTGGGAGGGATCGCTGGCCACGGTGAAGTAGCGTTGCAGCTCGCCTGGCGGTGCCTCGTGCGCGGTTTCGTCGGCAGTTTTGAGGCGCAACGCCGTTTCCAGGCCGGTACCGGCGGGCGACAGGGTTTTCAGTTGGCGCAGGTCTTCACCGATGGCTTGTCCCATGAAGGTCACGTGAAACAGCACCGCCGCGCAGTCCAGTTCGTCTTGGTAGGGCGCAATCTCCACGCTGCTGGCGGGCAGGTTGCCAAGGGCGCGTGAGCGAATGGTGGCGAGCATGCCGAAGGCGTCCATCACATCCGTCGCACGAATTGACGAGCGGCCCAGCAGTTCATCGACGGTCTTGCGCCAACGTTTGCAGGTTTCGGCGCCGAGCACGCTTTCCAACGCGGGGTTGAGCCGCACTTCCTCACGCTCACTGTCGAACGCCAAGGCGGCGTGACCACGAGAACCCAGCTCCAGCAACAGTTTCACGGGCCACAGTAGGAGCGGGATGATCCGCGTACGCGTGGTGCCGCGAGGGTCGCGATTGAGCAGGAACGGGAAGCCCAGGTACAGTCCGTCGATGCCGGTGTCGCGTTTGTACAGCGCGCTTTGCCGGTACAGGGCATGCAGGCGCGATTCCAGCTGGCCGTTGAGCTGAAAGCTCTCTGGGTCGAGGTTCACTGCCCGGGCATTACGTTGCAGCAGGTGATCGAGCAAAGCTGCGGCCGGACTGCGCTCGCTGTTCAGTTCATTGATGTCGACCCGTGCGGTGGTCTTGCCGATGCTCATACGCACCAGTGGTCCGCGCATCACTGCGGTCACCACCTTTTTCTCGAAGAAGTCGAGGATCTGTGAGACGTACTGCTGTTTCTGTGGTTCCAGCCAATGACTGGACGGGATGGCGAGCAACACCAGTGCCTGGGCCAACGGCATACGTCGCTCCAGGCGGAACTGCTCGGCCCATTCGTCCACTGCCGGCACGCCACACCGGGCAAAGCCTTGGATGCGTTCATCGACACTGCGGTACAGCTCAAGCCGCGAATGCAACAGCAGTTGGGTCGCCGCTTCGGCGTCGAACCAACCGACATCGGCAGCCCTGGCCAGCTCGGCGGCGGCCTCTACTATTGAGGCCCCCGAACGGAACTGACTGATCGCCGCGCTGAGCAGCACAATCAGATCTTCTTCGGCGATCACCCGACGCTCCGACAGTGAGGTCAGTCCTGGATGGTCGGTGTCTGGAAACAGGCGTTGGCGCTCTTGCCATTGCGTGGACAGCTTGGCTCGCGAGGTCGATAGCAGGAATACCCGCAGTTCCTCTTCCACCAACTCGATGTGTTGGTGCAGGGCACGCTGACGTACGTTTTTGGCGCGGGATTTGAGACGCGACAGCCAGTTGTCGGTCTGCAATTGCTCAAGTAGGTCCGGGACCGACCCGCTGATCAGGCGATAGCCTTCCAGTGGGTGCTCCAGTAGCCATCCTGGTGTGACGATGTCGCCACGATGAATCAACGGGATTTCCGGATTGAGGATTCTCAGCGCCAACATCAGACGGAAGTCGTCCTCAATCCCCTCGTGCTGAACGACCTGACGCAAGCCGGCGACTAGAGAAGGGGCGAGACCGACCTGCTCGGCCCACGTCACGATCACACCGCGCAGCAAATGGTCCAGGGCCTGTTGCCAGTTATCCGCCTGGGCAGCCGCCAGGGCGAATACGCCGGGCTTGTGGAAGCGGCGCTCGCCCAGCAGTAGGGTCGCGCCTTCACCTTCGTCCGTTTGCTGGACGGAAGAGGCCGGAGCCTCGACCGTAATACCGTTGAGCCAGTCTTCGACCTGCGGCCATTGCCAGCGCTGATGACGGTCGCGTGCCAGCAGACCTCGCAGCAGCAGGTGCAGGCGCGGGTCGAGGTCGTCGGGGATCGGTACTCCGTTGGCCAGCACGTGGATAAGAAATGCATTGGCATTGATGCCGTCGAAGCAGGCGCCCTGGGTCAGTTGCTCGAGCAGGATCATGCCCAGACTCCACCAGTCCGAGGCAGCCGCAACGCCGCCTGCGATGGCTTCGGGCGCCATGTAACGGCTGGTTTCCAGTGGCGACACGATGTCCAAGTCGAACTCGGACAGGCGTGCCGAGCCGAAGCCGCTGATGACCAGGTCCAGCGGTTCGCGGGAACGTACCAGCAGGCTGGCTGGGCGCAGGTCACGATGGCGCAGGCCTGCCTCGTTGAAAGCATGCAGCGCCAGGCCCAGTTCGTTGACCACATGGTGCACGCTGTCGCTGTCGCGGATCACGCTGCCAAGTTCTGCCAGGGTGCCGCCGGTGAGTTCTTCAATGACCTCATAGGCACGGTCATCCCAACGGCCGGTGGCAATGATTTCGGGGACGTGCTCGCGTGGCAGTCGGCGGATCACATCATAGATCGCCGGGTCCGGTTCGGCGCCGGGTCGATACAGGGTCAGGACCGCTTGTTGCGCGGTTTCCTCGTGCTTGGCGAGGTATCGTTCTCGCACGCCGTCGGTACTGCTGATCTGACGAATCAGCCGCCAACCATCGATCAGGGTCTGGGCGATGTCCTCTGGTTCGCTGCTGTCTGGCTGGGCGTCGTAGGACGTTGCTTGCGCAAGTGAGCTACCACATTCAAGGCACATCAAGTCCCCATCGACCATCGGGTGACCATTTTCGCAGAGCAGGTCAGGAACATTCCCCTGAGCCGGACTGACTGGCGGGAGGGTTTCCTCAGTGAAGACGGCTTGCGGCCGCCAGCCGGCGGCACGAATGGGTTCGCCAGCGAGGTCCCAGCCGCAGGGTTGTTCCTGAATGAGCCCTTCGCAGAACATTTCCTGGAGGGCGCGCTCGGTTTTGCAGTTAGGGCAGAAACGTATCATGGGGTGTGCTCCACTCAGCGGCGTCGCGACGCGTGTGCGCTGATCTGTAAATGATGGCCTTGTTCATGCAGCAGATCGCGTAAGCGCAATAGATCGTCACGTCGTGGGATGCCGGCCATCCAGACGCTGCCACTTTCGTCAAACATCAGGTCGAGCGCCTTGTCGGTGGGTTCGAGCGGGCGTTCGTAATGACCCAGGCGTGCGCGGCCCAGTGGCGTGAGCAGGCTCAGACGTTGATTGTCACTGCCGCGCAACGCCATGGTCTGGCTGAGTGCTTCGATATAGGGATCGCTGATCAAGGCATCTATCAAACCCTTGGTCTGGAGCAACGGCTCGTCGAGTTGCTCCAGGGAGTAGCCACTGTAGACCAGAATGTCGAGCTCGCTGAGCCGACGCAGGCCTTCGAGCAGTGATCGCAGGGCGTCGAACTGGTCGAACGGTTCCCCTCCGGAAATGGTGATTCCTTCGGCCTCATGCAGCCAGGGGGTTATCTGTTCAAGCAGTTGCTCCAGCGACAAGCGTCGGTGCCCGGGTCCCCAGGTATCGGCAGAGATGCAGCCTGGACAGCGGATGCTGCAGCCCTGGAGCCAGATGCCAATACGTCGCCCCGGGCCGAGGGTAGTGACCGGAAAATGCATGCGCGACAGGCTAAGGTCCATGTTCAGCGACGTTCCATCTTAAGTCCGGTGATGTCCAACTCGGTGATCGTGAAGTGCTCGCCCGGTTGCGCGTCCTGATCGAACAGTGCCCGCGACAGGGGGTTGAGCAGGCGTGCCTCTAACTGGTTGCGGATGCCCCGGCCACCGTTGGACAGGTCCTGCAGACAGAGGCTGTGCAGTGTCTGGCGTGCCTGGGGGGCCAATTCGATAAACAGGTTCTGTCCCTGCAGGTCGTCGAAGGTGGCGTTGACCATCTGTTCGAAGATCTGCACTGCAACGCCTTCGCGAATGAAGTCGAAGACGATGATGTTTTCGCCGATTCGATTGAGGATTTCCGGCCGGTTGAGCACGAGCTTGAAATACCGGTCGATCTCGCTGTGCACCTTGTCCTGGACTTGCTCGAAGGCTTCGCCCGGCAGGACGTTGGCAACGCGTTCGCCATTGTCGCCCTGGCGATAGATCCCCAGGTTGGAAGTGAACACGATCAGGGCCTCCGAAAAATACACCCGATCACCGCGGCCTGAAGTCAGCACTCCGTCGTCGAGGATTTGCAGGAACTTGTCGAGAATCCGTGGGTGGGCTTTTTCGATTTCATCGAATAACACCACGCTGAACGGCTTCTCGCGGATAGCATTGGTCAGCTCACCGCCGACGTCATAACCGACGTAGCCGGGCGGTGCGCCGATAAGGCGTTGATCGGCATGTTCGGCGCTGAATTCCGACATGTCGAAGCGAATGTATGCACTTTCGTCGCCGAACAGCAGGCTGGTAATCGTTTTGGCAAGTTCGGTCTTGCCCACGCCGGTCGGCCCCGCAAGAAAGGCTACGCCCCGAGGCCGGTTGCCCTTGCGACTGGCACCGACGCCTGTCATCGCACGCTTGACGATGTCGAGCATGTGCGTCACCGCATGCTCCTGGCCTTTGACCCGCTGGTGGACGAGCGCGTCCGCATGCCGGATACGCTGACGGTCGATCTTCAGCCACGGGTCCTCGGTGACACCGATCTTGTAGCGGCGCACCGCATCGGCAATCTGCTCCATGGCTACACCCTCGACCCGCGCCAGTTGCGCAATGGCGCTGAGATCGAGCAGCAGCAATCCCTCGGTGTTCTGAACGAAGGCTTCCACAGCCTGATGCATGACCACTTCGCTTGCGCCCTGGCTGCCACTGAGCCCTTTGAGCAACGCCGGTGCCAATGCACGGCGGGACAATTGATCGGGTTTGGACACGGGAATGTGGCGCAGGCGCGGGTTGTCGACCAGCAACCAGTCGGGCAAGTCGCCTTCTTTTTCCACCAGCCAGAGCAGGGTATTGAAGAACGGTTTGCGCAGCTCCGTGGCCGGACGGCTGCGAGCCTGATGGGATTGCACCAGGGCTTGGGTGAAGAGCTGGTGTTCAGCCGCGCTGAGGGAGTCGTTGCGAACTACCAGGCGTGAGGCGAAATCGATGATCAGCGCGATAGGTTCGCCAGCACGCCCCACCAGCCGTGGCAGGGTTGCGCCCAGCAGATCGATACCTGCGGGTGCTGCGCCATTTATCGGAGTCAGGCCAAGTTCCTGAAGCAACGTCTGGCCGGCTTCAGGGGCGGAGCCGGGTTTGTCGACTGCCCGGAAACCCGACACGGGATCCCAGGCGATGACCTGGGTGTAGCCGGCATCGAGCAAGGCATTACAAAGAGTTTGGTTGAAGCTCTGCGCAGTCACCGTGCCGGGCGCCACTTCACTGGCCTGCAGGTCGCGGATGTTGCCTGACAGGACGAATTGGCTCTTCAGAGGCAAGAAGCGGAGAAGATCTCGTAGCCAACGTGGGCTTTCAAATATGGCAATCCCTGACATGTTTCAGCTCGTAACGTTGGGGCGGTACGGGCAGGGTATTGCTCAATGCGCCCATTTGCCAGTGCGCTGCTACGAAAAGTTGTGTTGAGAGAGCGCTTCTTGTAGGTCAGAGCTAGGGTTATCCAAGATATGCTAGGATTGGATAGCGTAGATAACTGGTGAGGAAATTTTCCATGAGCGTTACAGAGCAGTCGGGCGTCTCCACCTTAGTGGGTACGCCCAAGGAGGCGCGGGCTAGCTTGAGCCGCTCACATGCGGATCGAGTGCTGGTCGTGTCTTTCGATCGTATCAAGCTCGGCGTATTTGAAGCGTTGGCGGAAAACTTTGCCCATGTGGCCTCCTCGATGTATGAGGTGCTGCAGGAGCGTCAGGACCCGAAGGCACTGGAGCGCCTGGCCGAGGCGTTTGTGACGCGTAAGCCGCCTTCGCCTCGTCTGCTCAAGGAAGCGGCGATGCTGGTACAAGCCCGCAAAGCAGTGCTGGAGAGCGGTGACTGGTTGACCTCCGCAGATATCGCGCAGGTGGCCCAGTTGAGTACCCGAAACCCGAGTGCCCAGCCCAACAAGTGGAAAAAGCAAGGTCAGATCTTCGCTATCAATCATGGTGGGGTCGACTATTTCCCGGGTTACGGCTTGGATCCGGACGCGGGCTATCGGCCGTTCAAGGCATTAGCCAAAGTCATCGAGGCTTTCGCTGGCCACAAGGACGGCTGGGGTATGGCTTACTGGTTTCGCTCCGATAATAGTTTTCTGGGCGGCAAAAGACCTCAGGACCTGTTGGCATCGGCGCCTGATCGGGTGATTGCTGCCGCACTGGATGAGATCCAGGGCATCGTCCATGGCTAAGCAGCGTACCGAGTCCAGCGATAACATGGCGACACCGGCCACCGATTTGGCGGCGTCCATCACCCCGGTTCCCGCGGCTACGCTGCACGTGACGTTCACGGTTCTTGCTAAAGGCGACGTGCTCCATCGTGTGCATCAGGATAAATATCAGCCGGATCAATTCAATCCCGGTGTGCACGGCAATGCACGCTTCAGCCCAATTCAGGACGATCAGGGCCAGGCGATTCCTACTTTGTATGGCGGCACAACAGTTGAGTGCGCCTTGATGGAAACCATTTTCCACGACGTTCCCCACACGGCTGGCTTCAAGAGCTTTGACAAAAGTAAGCTAGCTGGGCAGGTGCACTCTGTCGTCCATGTTAGCCAGCCGCTACAACTGGTTGATCTGTCCAGTGTCCCACTGCGTAAATTGGGCGTCACTCGCAAGCAATTGATCGATACTGAGAAGGATCAATACCCCGCAACGCGCAAATGGGCAGAGGCGATCCACCGTCAATACCCGGATGTGCAAGGGCTGTCATGGGTGTCGCGACAAGATGATTCTGCACGTGCGGTGGTGCTCTTTGGGGACCGGATTCCTGACGGTGCGCTCCATTCGCAGGGGGCGTCACGCAGCTTGACCGAGGATTCGAATGCATTCGACACGGTGCTAGATCTGGCAGACCGGATTGGGGTCGTCGTCATCGCGGGGAAAAACTGAGGCAATGACCGAATAGATCCTCTGGATTTATGGTTTTCCTAGATGGCAGCAATCAGGCGACGCTCATTCTCTGCTATGAGCAGGACGTGACGATCTGACCCAAACAGCAGGCCGGGCGACGTCCGCGATGCCGTATTCTCAACGTAAGGTTTTGAGAGGCACGATGAGCTACACCACGCTTTGGGACATGATTGTTTTCTGTCGATCATGTCTACAAGGCATGCATGTCAAATCTGGTGCAGTCGGTAGCCGTGAGACGAATGCTGGGTTTGTTTTGCAGTTCTTACGACAAACCATGGCCTGCCCCAAAGCAAGGCAGGCCATGCGGGAGCAGCCAACGCCTAACGATTTACCTTTTTCTGAAGGTCCGCGGCAGCGGCCTCAATCTTTGCAAGCATCTGAGCTCTTGGCTTGCACTCCTCATAACCTTTAAGGAGCAAGTCTCGGACAGTCTCGATGGCCTTGAGAGTGTCTTGCGGAGTGGTATATCCATCAATCGCTCGTCCGTAGTAGAGCTTGGCGTCGACCTCTGCCGTAATGCCGCCGGGATGCTCCATGAAAGCCCAGTCCTCTAGGCGCGATCGCACCTGGTTTAATTTTTCGTGAACCTTGGCAGTTACGCCGGCAGTACGCATAGAACTATTGCAGAGCTTATGTAGGATGGGCCCAATAGTTGTGTGCTTCTCAAGTGACATGCCCCGCGCGGGGCGCCACCTAGAACGAACCCCAGGCGCTCCGCCGTACGCGATCGCTCCGTTTCTGACACCGGTGAACGGCATTGTGCGCGATCTACTTTGTTTTCCGGAGGCGATGCGGGCTGGGCTAATAAACTTGGAGTCGTACGCCATTTCTTGAGGCATCCCCTTGGGGTAAGCACTGTCCGGAAGTCCCTCGACCTGGGCCTGTACCTTCGCGAGTAGCTCCTGACTAGGTGAAATCAGGTATGGGACGGCTTGGCCCGGGTAGTAGAGTCCCGGCCATCTTGGCGCCACTTGATACAGCCCGTGCTCCTGCAGCCACTCCTTCCTGAATCCCGGCATAGGCGAAATGTAGGGCTCATCCAGCAGTAACCAATCGCCCGATTGTGGATCCTCCCAGCCGGTCATGTGATCGGCTTTGGGCACCCTATCCAGGTCATTCATGACCTTAACGTTCCCATTCCGGAAAACTCTCACCAGCCCGGTCGAGTTCATGAAGAGCAGAGTAAAACTAGCTTGATCCAGATACTGCATCGCACTGACCTGGCTGCTAGCATCGGTACGCATTTCGAGATGATCTGGCGCCTCAAGCTTGAATCTACTCAAATAGGCGCCGCCAACCTGAAGGCCGTCGATAAGCAACTCGGAAAGGGGGCGCGTGAGGCGAACCTCTACTGTGTAACGACCGGAGGATCGAACCTCGGAGCTGACGTCATCCCAGTACGCCGTCACATAGGCGATGTAGTTTTGAGCCGCAATCGTGGTAATCGCACGTTTGGCGTGCAAGAAGTTCTGGAAGCCTGCTTTGCGAGCAGCCTCATCCAGGGCTTGGTGGTGAGTGATATTAAATTCGCGCTTGAGAGCCTTTGCCAAGCGCTTGATGCCGTCGACAGTGGACGGAGGGGTAGCGATGGTAACCATGAATATCTCCCGGCCTATCACGCAGCGTCACCCGTCTCCGCTACAACAGACCGATTGAATTCATAGTCAGTCGTTTAGCAAAGCAGTGCCGTTACCAGCTTTAAAGACGGGAGTCATACGCCTGCCGGGGCGCCATCGCATGGTAGCAGCGGTTTTGTGATGAGTTCAAGCAGCAAGCTCTCGAAAAGTTTTACCTCTCTTTTTACTCGTTATGCTGCTTTTTCTGCCGAGTGAATCTGCAAAGGCAGCATTGGCTCGATTGGTGTGTGTTCGCTCGTAGAGAATGATCCTGCAGTCCACACGGGCAACGCACGTCACTTTGTAACCATCGCCTAACTTTCCAGACCGGACGCTTCCCGCCGGATTGGCTAGTGGTAGTAGGTAATGGCACAGCCCGGAATCCCGCCTTCCTTCCTCTTGATACCCACCGAAAACAAGTCCAGAATCAAGTCCTTTCCTGCTTCAGGAATAACGGAAACCCCTTAGATTTCAATGGGTCGGACACCAGATACGAGTCTCGTTTCCCGCTCCAATTATTTTGCTATAGACTTCCATTGAAGTATGTAGAGATCAAAAAAAGAGGCTTAGGTCTCTTTTTTGGTTCCAGTAAAGTCTATTCTGTTACATTGGCATCCGCGATTTTTTAGTACACTTTTTAGTACATCAATTCGACGCTTGGTAAATCAGTTTTTAGAGCTGCTTGGCCCTCTGAAAACCGTACAACACTCCTTCATTCTTATGAGTGGAGTTAGTACGATGGTCCTTACCATTACGGCGGTCCGACACGCCAAGCCTCGCACCAAAAACTACACCCTTCCTGATTTTGATGGTCTTGCGCTTTTCGTGAATACGAGGGGCACCAAGAGCTGGCACTTCCGTTTTTCTTGGGCGGGCAAACAGCCTCGTATTTCGCTCGGTACTTATCCTGAAATAGGTCTACGCGATGCTCGCGTTCTGCGTGATATCGCCAGGGCGCTGGTCGCGAAGGGTATCGATCCCCGCGATCAGCGACGCCTTGAGCGCAATGCCAAGCTGTTGGCCCGGGAAAAGCACCTTATTAGGTCGATGTGATGCAGATCTTCAGTCCTAGGGAGCAGTGTTGTTTGGACGTAGAACCAGTGGCTTCTTGAATCGTCAGGCCGCCTCGAATACTGAAGGCGGCCTTTTGTCATGCGGATGTATCGGCAGTCATCTGGGGATGGGCGGGCAGCAGGTCCATGACGTTGCAGAAGAGATTACGCTGCCTCCAGTCATTGCGATCACCGATCACATACAGCCGACGCTTGGCTCGGGTGGCGGCGACGTTGAGGAGGTTGGGTTGAGAAACTACCCAATTGCGAGCACCGGCGTTTTCGCTGTTACCGCCCAAGACGAGGATGATGACTGCGGCTTCCTTGCCCTGCATGGTGTGGATGGTGCCTCGTACGATCTTCTCGGGGAGGCGGTCCTTGAGCTGGTTGCGCACGTCCTGAAAAGGTGTGATGACGGCGATACTTTCGGGTGGTACGCCGTCGGCATCTAGCAACGCGAGCAGATGTTCGAGGGCGTGCCCTTCGTTGTCGATCCAATTGCCGGAGGAGCGACCGCTCGCGTGCACCCAGCCGGTGGGTAGGCGGGCTGGCGTCTCCTTAGCTGGGGACGGGGCAATGGTGCCGTAGACCATTGCGCCATCGTAGGCGATGCGGTTGGCCAGGTCGAACATTGGCTTGTCGCAGCGCCGGTGCACCACCAGCGGCAGGCCGACCCAGCATTTTTGGCCTTGTGGGCCGGCCATGCGACCCCAAGGGGTGGCATGGTCGGCAAGGGTTTGGGCGGACTGACGGTTGGGCAGCCAGTGGGCGTCTACCTGATAGCGGGTGCGCATGTGCTCAAGCACGGCGTCGGAGACGGTGACGATGGGCTCCAATTGCAGCGGATCACCGACCAGTACGGCACGGCGCGCGCGCCATAGCGCGCCCACCGCAGCCTGCGGGGTGGCCTGGCCAGCTTCGTCCACCAGCAACCAGCCGATCTCGCCGCAACCGAGGCTACCGAAGGAGCGGGCGAACGAGGCAAAGGTGCTACTGAGCACCGGCACCACCATGAACAGCGATGCCCAGGCCGAGCGCATCACGGCTTGGGACACGCCACGATAACGGCTTCCAGTCAGCAGGCTGGTGATGAAGGCCAAGTTATTGCCCAGGCGCGAGGCTTCGATCTGGAAGAAGGCACGGTGTAGCTTGAGCGCTTCGATGAACACTTTTGACCGAGCCTGGCGCCAGCCTTCGAGGATCCAGGGTTCGAGCAGTTCGATGTCGCTGCCTCTGCCGAGCCGGCCTTGCGTGAGCCAAATCAGCAGGTGTTCGGCCTGGCCGGCCTGGGCAACGCTGCGAGCCTTGTCGATTTGCAGGGTGGCGTGGCGTATGGCTTCGTTAATCTCCTGTTCGTCCGTGGCCAATTGTCGATTGAGTTGGCTGAGCTGGGCGCTGAGTCGCTGCAGTTGGCGTTGGACGCTGTCGAAGGCCTCACGGGCCAGGGCATGGGCGCCGTCGAGCAGGCGTTGCCGGGCGGACCAAGTGCGATGAGCACCCCATAGGCTGAACAGGTTGACGAGCAGGGCGGGCTTTTGAACAAGGTGCGCTTCGAGGGCTTGGAGTTCACGCTGCAGTTGCTCACGGGCGGGCGTGAGCTGCCGGGTTTCAAGCGTGGTTTGTTCCTCGTCGAGGCTGTGGCGCTGCGTCAGACGGATCTGACGCTCCTGTTCCTTCTGCCTGATCCGCGCCTTGGCACTGATCACGGCCTGGATCCGTTCCAGGATGTCGCTGACCTGAGCACGCAGCGCCTGTTCGGCGTCCTTGGCGGCTTGGTACTGTTTGACGGCGGCGCGCCAGAGGGTAGCTTTTTCGGCGGGCGCGAGCAGCTTCATCTGCTGCGCCTGCTCGTTCAGCCACTCACGCATGCCTTTGGGCGCCGGCTCGTTGTCTGCTTCCGGGTTGTCGAGCATGGGCTCACCGGTGTAGAGGTCTTCGTCCGGGGTTTGGCTGTCGAGAGGTTCCAGGTCTAGAGGCGCAGGCTCGTTTTCTGACTTCGTCGCTTTAGAAGGACGTTTGCCATAGAAGAAGCGTTCGACAAACTGGGTGCGCTTGGATTTGCTGCCCAACGCTGCAGAGATCAGGCCCCAGGCAGGCTTGCCGCTGGTAAGCCCGGCGAGCTCGCTGAAATATTCGGCATTGGGCAACCAGGACGGGTCGATTTTGTCGCGCTGGGGTAACTCGAGAGTTACGTTCTCGACGGCACCGTTGTTGGAGGAGGCTACCACCATCTCGAAGCCGAACAGGCGCGGGTCAAGTTGATAAGCATAGCGCTCGCGTCCGCCATCGTTGGCAGATTCGCGGCCATTCTGGACGAAGGCCTCCGAGGCCTTGCTCAGCGAAGCCAACACATCGGCTCGCTGCGTCACCACGGCGGCGATCAGGTCGCGCAGCAGGGTTGTCTTCCCGGTGCCTGGCGGGCCGTTGACGCCCATCACGCCGGTGTCGTTGCCCAAAGTCTGCAGCAGACTGTTGACCGCCAGTTGCTGGGAGTGCACCAGGCCCAGGTGCCGTTCGGCAGGCCAGCAACCGACGGCGTAGCGCGAGGGGGCGAGGCGATCGATTAGCGCAAGGTCCGCGCGGGGCTGGTCGAGATGCAGCCGCTGGCTGGAGTCGTGCAGGCTCAGATAGCGGGCTAGCGGTTCACTGGTCTTGCCGTGGGCCAGGGCATCGGCCACGTCGGCCAAGTCGCTGAGCAGGAAACTGTTGAGCGGATCGTCTTCCTGTTCGGGCTTGTCCGGATTGATCGGCGCCGAGCGGAAGCGATGCATGCGCGGCTTGTCGCCGAACAACGCATCGAGCCCAAGGGTCTGGCGGATAAGCTCGGTCATGCTTGCCAGGTCGGCAGCCATGACCACGCCCCCAAGCAGGCTGTTGGCCTGTTCGCGAAGGAACTCCTGGGTTTCGTCGAAGCCTCGAGTCCAATCCTTATGGTTGATGGCGCAGCCGACAAACCACGCCTCGCTAGACAGCACCAGGCTGTCGATCACCATCATGCCCTGGCCGTTGAATTTCAATGCGAACAGGGCTGACTGTCGACGCTGCGGCTCCTTGTAGCCTTGGTCTGCGCCATAGAGCGCCTCCAACTGGCGGGATACATCCAGATTGTCGTAGATGTGTGCGTAGAGCGTGTGGCTCCATGCTCGTTTGTCGGGCAGGGGCCGCCTGCTCAGGGGGTTGGCTGGCATCCATGGCAGAATCTGGGCTGAGGCGGGGATGTCTTGGAAATAGGGCTGATAGTTGCTGTCGCGCTTCTTCAGCTTGGGAACCGCCTGAGGTTGCAGTAGCTCGACGGCGTGCCAATAGCGCACGATGTTTTGCGGATTCATTGACGTCCTTGAAGTGCTGGTTTGGATTCCTGATGGGAAGGATATCAGGCATGGAGCATCGCTTCCTCGTGCGGCGCGCGGAAGCGCTGCTGACCGTGGGCCAGACCGTCAATCTCATGTCTGATTCGGACAGTTACGATGGCTCGATCCAGACAAACGTTACTGCCCAATCTGCTTACCGCAACATCCGTCAGGCAAGTCGAATTTGTTTGGAGCACTCGCCGCTGGGACTCCGGTCACCACAGAAAGCGAGTTCGATTCAGAACTCGGTAGCGGGCAGATCACCCAGCGTATGGTCGCCCAAGGCGTGAGGCTCAGTTTGGCGATCATCACTGTCGAGCCTACACCTGAAGGCAGCGCTGAAATAAAGCTTTACACCCTTAAAGGTTGGAGTTCGATTGGGGTTAAGGCGCCTACGTTGGACAGGCTTCGTTCGTGGATCAAAGGCGATCAATCCTCGCTAAGCACCTTTACTTTTCACCGCCAATTTTGGGTTATGACTTGCAGATCGAAATCGGCCGGCAACGTTATCTGGAGGAGCGCTGTCACCTTCTCATCATGCTGACCAAGTCCCGGGAGGAGGCAAGGGATTTGGAGCGACCTAAAGAGAAGAGCGGGGACTATCGATTTGGAGGAAGGGTTAAGGCTGAGCCTTAGTGCCATCAGCTACCTCAGCTTTCGGCATCTCTTTGTGTCCATCGTGCTCGGTATACCCCCATCAAAACCCCAGAGCCGCTTCAATTGCCAGAGTCTCCCTGTAAGCTCGATTTATGAAGCTTGGCTGTTCCTTTTTCGGTCAGGTCGTTGCACTGCTCTCGCCCAGGCGGGCGGAGATGTGGGCAGGCAGGTCAAGTCAAGTCAACAAAGAAACCTTTGATATTGTTGCACTAAACGTAAGCTCCATATATTTTGTGCGCCCTGGATTGGGACGGTGATCTTTTGTAGGACTACTGTCGGTGTCGTCAAAAGGATTTGTTTATGTACCGTACCCGAGGCGTGTTTCTTCTCGCCTGCTTGCTACCTTTCTTTTTGCAGGCTGCGCCCATGGAAGGGCGAGCTGACTTGATGGGCGTTTATCGCCAGGCTGTCTTGCATGATTCAGACCTTGCCGCCGCCCGCGCTGACTTTGCCGCCCGGCAGGAGTCGGTGCCGCAAGCCCGAGCCAATCTGTTACCCGTCATTACTGCTGGCACTACGGTGGAGTCCACTCGCTTAAATCGTGCCCAGCCTGAGCTGCTGCGTGAGCGCAGTGGAACTACTGTGCAGGCCAACCTTAAACAGCCAGTATTCAATGCAGCTTTTTGGTTTGAGCTCAAAGCAGCGGAGGCGAGTACCGCACAGGCGGCGCTGGAGCTGTCCGCCAAAGAGCAAGAGCTTATTCTCAAAACGGCTGAAGCCTATTTTGAAACACTGCGCGCGACCGACGAACAGGCGGCTTCTGTCGCGGAAGAGGTCGCGCTCAAGCAGCAGCTTGATCAAGCGCAAGCGCGACTAAAGGGTGGGCTGGCGAGTATTACGGATGTCCTGGATGCCGAGTCGGCTTACGACAACGCTTTTGCCAATCGCAAATTGGCCCGGCGAAAAGTAGACGATGCTTTTGAGCAGTTGATCCGCCTGACCAATATGAACTACGCGAGCATCGAGGGGATGCGGCATCAACTGCCAGTGTCTGCACCGGTGCCCAATGACACCCAATCTTGGGTCGACGCAGCGGTTGGACAAAACTTGACGCTATTGGCGAGCAACTATGCCGTGCGGGCAGCGGAGCAAAGCCTGAACCAGCGCAAAGCAGGACATGCGCCCACCGTGGACGCTGTCGCCTCGTATCGCCGCGGAGACAACGATAGCTTTGGCTACAGCAATCCCAGTGATTTTGGTCTGGATGGTTATCGCAGCCAAGTCGCTCAAAGCAGTGTAGCGCTGGAAATGACGCTTCCCATTTTCAGTGGTGGTCGCACCCATTCGCAGTCACGTGAGGCGTATGACCGGCTGACACAAAGCGAGGAACTGAGGGAAAGTCAGCGTCGAGAGGTCGTGCTCGATGCACGTAACTTTTTCCGTGCGGTCAACTCCGACATTGAGCAGATCAAAGCTCGCAAACAAACCATCATCTCCAGCCAGCGTTCGCTCAAAGCGTCTAAAGTCGGTGCCGATGTCGGAACGCGCAATACGGTCGATGTCCTCAATGCTCAGCGTCAGTTGTTCAAGGCGGTACGCGATTACAACAACGCGCGGTATGACTACATTCTCAATAATCTGCGATTGAAAGGGGTCGCAGGCACCTTGCGTGCTGAGGACCTCCTGGAACTGGCCGGTTACCTGAAAGCGGACTATGAGCCGCAACGTGATTTTCTTCCTCCCGAACTGATACAAGCCTCAGCGTCAGGTGGATCTTAGACGTCCATAACGTCATTCAACTCAGCTCATTAATGCCATTGCACGGAAGCGCTTATGCAACAACAAGGGACAGAGCCGGCTAACCAGACAGCCGTGCTTGATACGGGGCTGGCGTGTCTCGCCATGCTGGCGCGCTTTCATAACGTTGCGGTTTCTCCGGAACAGCTTTCCCACGAGTATGTCGAAGACGAACAGCTGTTCGCAAAGGCTGAGATACTTATGGCTGCCCGCCAATTGGACCTGAAGGCCAAGGCGGTTCGCACTACTTTCGAGCGGCTGGATAGAACACCATTGCCCGCCATCGCGTGTGCAAACGATGGCAGCTTTTTTATCATTGCCCGTCTTGATCAAAACAACATCCTGATTCACGATCCAAAATCCCAACGGCCGGAATTGATCAACTCGCAGCAACTTCGATCACGTTGGGGGGGCGAATTGGTGTTGTTACGCTCCCAATCCTCAGTGGCCGCTGAGCTATCCAAGTTCGACTTCACATGGTTTATCCCGGCCATCGTCAAGTATCGAAAACTGCTCGGCGAAGTGTTGCTAGTGTCTTTTGTCCTGCAGATATTTTCGTTGCTGACGCCCTTGTTCTTTCAGGTGGTGATGGACAAGGTGCTGGTTCATCACGGCCTTACGACGCTGGATGTGATCGCCATCGGCCTGTTGGGCATTATGCTGTTCGAGACGGTTTTGAGTGGATTGCGCAGCTACGTATTTGCCCACACCGCCAGTCGCATTGATGTCGAGCTGGGCTCGAAATTGTTTCGGCACTTGGTGACGCTGCCGCTTTCGTATTTCCAGGCGCGCAGGGTGGGGGATTCGGTCGCGCGGGTCCGTGAGCTTGAAAATATCCGCAGCTTCCTGACCGGCAACACTATTACGCTGGTGCTGGATGTCTTGTTTTCTGTGGTGTTTATCGCGGTGATGTTTTTCTACAGCGGCTGGCTGACCCTGGTGGTGCTGCTGTCCTTGCCTCTGTATATCGTGGTTTCGCTGCTGATCACCCCAATGTTACGCGCCCGGCTGAATGAAAGTTTTGTACGTGGCGCTGAAAACCAGGCGTTCCTGGTCGAGACGGTCAACGGTATCGACACGCTCAAATCCATGGCCGTTGAACCGCAGATAACGCGCAGATGGGATAACCAGTTGGCGGCCTATGTCAGCGCGAGTTTCAAGACGCAAACCCTGTCGACCATTGCCAACGAAAGTGTTTCTCTGATTGGCAAACTCGTCACCGTCGCAACGCTATGGCTGGGCGCGCGATTGGTGATCGACGGTCAACTTTCGGTGGGTCAGTTGATCGCATTCAATATGCTGGCGGGGCGTGTGGCGCAACCGATCATGCGCCTGGCTCAGTTGTGGACCAATTTCCAGCAGACCGGTGTTTCTGTCCAACGCCTTGGCGACATTCTCAACACGCGTACTGAATTGTCCCAGGCGACTAGGAGCGCGTTGCCGGCCCTCAAGGGCCGCGTCGAGTTTGACCAAGTGCACTTCCGCTATCGTCCGGACGGTTCAGAAGTCCTGCGCAGCGTCAGTCTAGTCATCGGGGCTGGAGAGGTTATCGGCGTCGTGGGGCGCTCCGGCTCGGGCAAAAGCACCCTTACGCGCCTGTTACAGCGTCTATATGTTCCGGAGCGAGGGCGTGTAATGGTGGACGGCATGGATTTGGCCCTCGCCGATGTCTCTTCGTTACGTCGACAGATCGGTGTGGTCCTTCAGGACAACATGCTGTTCAACCGTAGTGTCCGAGAAAATATCGCGTTGACTGATCCCGGTGCGCCGCTTGAGGCCGTTATGCAGGCCGCAAAAATGGCGGGTGCACACGATTTTATCCTGGAGCTGCCCGAAGGGTATGACACGGTCGTTGGGGAACATGGCGCTTCGTTGTCGGGCGGACAGCGTCAGCGCGTGGCGATCGCAAGGGCGCTGATCGGGAACCCCAGAATTCTGATATTCGACGAGGCCACCAGCGCATTGGACTATGAGTCGGAGCGCGTCATCCAACACAACATGCAGGCCATCTGCAAGGGACGAACCGTGATCATCATTGCACATCGGTTGTCCGCTGTTCGCGATGCCCATCGTATCGTGGTGATGGATCGCGGGCAGGTCGTCGAACAGGGCACTCACAGCGAACTCCTGACTCACCAAGCGGGGCACTACTCTCGCCTTCACCGTTTGCAGCAGGGATAGTGCCCATGAGCGAACCTTCAGCAACACATGAGCTGGTGCAGCGGTATCGGCTCGCCTGGCGCCGGGCCTGGCGCCAGCGTAAACAGCTTGATGCACCTTCGCGCCTGGCTCATGAGGTGCAGTTTTTGCCGGCCGCATTGGCCTTGCAGGACCAGCCCAGCCATCCGGCGCCGCGTTACATTCAATGGGTCATCATGTTCTTCGCGGTGCTGGCGTTGGCATGGGCCTGCCTTGGGGAAATCGAAGTCGTGGCGACGGCACGGGGAAAAGTTGTCGCCAGCGGCAAGAGCAAGACCATACAGCCGAGCGAAGTGGCGGTAGTCAAGGCAATACATGTTTATGACGGTCAGTCGGTCAAGGCCGGTGATGTTCTGGTGGAGTTGGATACTAGTGCGTCCGGTGCTGACGTAAAACGTTTTAGAAGCGACGTGCTGGCCGCGCAGGTTGATAGCGCGCGTGCCAGCGCCATGCTTGAGTCCATTCGTAGCGGCAAGGAGCCAGGATCCCTGGCGGGCTACATGCTGGAGGCCGAGCCGCAACAGGTCCTGGCAGCGCAACGCTGGCTGAATGGGCAATACCTGGAGATGCGCAGCTCCCTGGATCAAGTCGATGCCGAAGTCGAACAGCGTACTGCCGAGATTCAATCAGCCAATGCCATTGTCAGTTCTTTACAACAGTCAATTCCGATCACGCGGCGCCTGGCTGAAGACTACAAAATGTTGCTCGATCAGCAATACGTCCCACGCCACGCCTACCTGGAGAAGCAACAGGCGCTGCTGGACCAAAATCGCGATATGGCCGTGCAGCAGGCACGTGTGATCGAACTCAATGCCAGCCGCAAGGAAGCCGAACGGCGCCGTCAGAGCATCCTGGCTCAAACCCGTCGTGCGATGCTCGATCTGCAACAGCAATCCGAACAGAAAGCCGCATCGCTTACCCAAGAGCTGCGCAAAGCTGAACAGCGCGATCATTTGATGAGCCTCACCGCCCCCGTCGACGGTACGGTTCAGCAGTTGGCTATTCATACTGTCGGCGGGGTGGTCACGGCCGCACAGCCCCTAATGGTCGTGGTGCCGAGTGATCAGCCTGTCGAAGTCGAGGCCATGCTGGAAAACAAGGACGTTGGCTTCGTGCGCGCCGGACAAAGTGTGACAGTCAAGGTGGAAACCTTCACCTTCACTAAATATGGAACGGTCGAGGGTGAAGTCATCAGCGTGTCCAACGACGCGATTGAAGACGAAAAGTTGGGGCCGATCTACAGCAGCCGGGTCCGCCTGCTGACTGATTCTATTCAAGTCAGAGGCCAACGAGTGCCGTTGTCTCCTGGGATGGCTGTCACAGTAGAAATCAAGACCGATCGACGCAAAGTCATCGATTACTTCCTAAGTCCGCTGCAGCAGTACGCCGATGAAAGTCTACGAGAGCGGTAAAAACAAACGTCCACAAGGGAAACTCAATGAGCGAAATTAAAGCGTTCTTATACGGACTGTACGACGTCGTGATTTTTCCGTGTTGGATAGCATTGTTCATATGTTTGATAAAGATGAACAAGCGCTTCGCCGGCCCTCTGTTTGTCTGGGGTTGCAGCGTCCCTGTCACGCTTTATTGCTACATCGTTTACATCATGGATGGCGACCGGCCTTGGGTTCATTGGTCGGTGGTGGCGCTCGACTTTCTTGCGTTTTCCCAGTTGGGTTGGTTAGGGGCACTCCTGATGGTCGGCGGATATCTGGCCAAAAACGACGGCTTTAAAAAAGTGGCAGTCTGGACCTCGGCGATTTCCGTCGCAGCGCATGGCTTTTTTCTTATCGTTGGGCTGGTATGGAACGCGCTATCGGCATAGACGATAGGCATTCAGTGGTTGAACGTTCTATTTGCTGGAGTGTGATGTGCACGGGACGAAAAAAATATACTGGCTCACGGCGTTTTGCACGCTAGTGGCCGTACTGATGGGTTGCCGCTTCTGGCTGATTTCCGAGTCGCAAAAAGTGCATTGGGTTGTCGAACTCGTCGGCGGTGCAGAAAACCTGCGTGCGTCAGAGGCTTCCTTGTCGGAAAGCGATGCGCTTTACATAAAGTCGCTGTACCTGTCGCCAGATGAACAGATGTACAACCGCATCCGAGCGTTGAACCTTTGCCAGGACATGAACGACGCGTGCGTGACCACCAGTTTGACCGTCGCCAATTTTCTGATGATCAATACCGCTGATGTGCAGGCCGCGAGAAATACCGTTGAGCAGTATGCACGTTACAACGTTCTGCAAGCGCAGCCTTGCCCAGCCAAATATGAAACATCCGTGGTTATCAAGAATAACGAGTATCTCTCTACGTTGCCGATGGCGGATGCAAAGCGTTTTGCCGAACAGCAATTGGAAAAAATTGAAGCATCAGGCGGACTGGTTTTCTCGTTAAGAACCCCTGAGTGTCATCGTTATTTTGCAGCGCACCCATCGATGGCTAGAGGTTATCTGGCGCACATGGCGCTGCTGGTCAGGGCGGCTCAAGGAAAAAGGTCGGCGGCGTGGTTGTATTTGTTATCCCGTCCGGGCGTTTACGCAATCATCAAGTAAGAAGGAGCTTTAAATGGCACAAGGTGCACAGCAGGCAGCAAGTGGAGCGGCGCAAACGCTTCCAGAAGCACTGGATGAGTTGAGCAAGACTAAGGACCAGTTGAACAAAGCGCTGGAAGCGACGGGAGTTGCGGATAAGGTTTCACGCTACAACACCTTGGTCGACTTGACCACATCCATGGGGTTGATCGCCTACATATTCGATGACAAATACAACGGTTCCAGCACCGAAACGGATGTTCATATTCTGGAAGCCTTCAAGTTGCTGAAAATTCCAGGCATCACGGGGGTCCAGGACAAGACAGTGGATAAAGGCATCAGCGGCCTTCAATACGTTCTGGAATTTACCGGAGAGGGTAAAGACAATGACGTGGCGTTGGGCGGGCTTCTATATGCACTGGCCTTATTCAGTAAAAGCACCAAGGAGTCACGTGATCGCGAATATGGCCAGTCGCCCTCGCTGAACGCATGGTATGACGCGCTGGGTAACGTCACGAAGTTTATCGATGACACTGTTGCATCATTTGATTTCGACTCGTCCACGATTCCCGGATCGAATTTTTCCAGCCCAGCCGCGCGTTCAGCTGTAGAAAGCGCGATGGCCAGTCGTATGGACGAATTTTTCTTTGGCATTCCCGCCAGCGCGAGTGCCTTTGATCTGCATGTCAATAGTTCTGGTGAAATTATACGCAAGAGCGCGACAGATCATGACGTTGCCGCCGCGCAAGTCACCAACGGCCTAGTCACCAGTGGAGGCGGCTGGAACCTGAACTACGACCCCAACAAGCTCAACCTGAATCAATATCAGGGTAACTGGGTCAACAATACCTTTACCGCCGCCGCTACCCAGATACTGGCGGACGGTTACCGCCCAGGCAACGTCAATACCGCTAAGGATGTATTCGATTTCAGCTTGCGCAACGCCAGCCAAAGCCTGACCTACGGCAGCACCTTGGCGGCACTGTTGAACTCCGGTGACGCGCGTGCGCGTTTGACACTTCCGACCGATCCATTGCTGCTGGACTTGAACGGCGACGGTGTGCGCTTGACGGATTACCTGAGCGCGCCGGTGTTTTTCGACGCCGATAATGACGGGGGCAGCCTCGAAGAAACCGGCTGGGTTAACCCAGAGGACGGCATTGTGGTCCTTGATGCCAATGCCAACGGTAAGATCGATAACATCAGCGAGACCCTGTCCGAATACTTCGGCGGCAAGGCGGGCACCAACGGTGAAGCCGGACAGAAGCGCTTCGCCAACGGTTTTGCCGCATTGGCCAGCCTCGATAGCAATGCCGATGGTGTATTCGATGTACGGGACTCGTCCTGGTCAAGCGTGAAGGTCTGGGTCGATGGCAATCACGACGGTAAGAGCTGGAATGACATAAATGGCAACGGCTCACTCGACGCCGGCGAAGCAAGCGAACTCAAGTCCTTCAGCGACCTGGGGATCACCCGGATCAACCTGGATAACCAAGCTCAAAGTGGCGAAGTCAGGGATGGCAACGAAGTGCTGGCCCACGGCACTTTCGTGCAGAATGGCCTGACGAGGGAAGCCATTGCAGCCAACTTCCTGGCCAACCCCAACGGACATACGTTTACCTCTACCGCGGCCGGCACGGTCGTATCGACTCAGGGTTCGGGCCAAGTCGCGGCCGTC
This sequence comes from Pseudomonas sp. H3_A02, assembly GCF_054671965.1. Lineage (NCBI taxonomy): Bacteria > Pseudomonadati > Pseudomonadota > Gammaproteobacteria > Pseudomonadales > Pseudomonadaceae > Pseudomonas > Pseudomonas sp. H3_A02. The sequence goes on along the minus strand of NZ_CP162807.1, from coordinate 5,244,721 downwards.
AAAGGGTATGTGTCGTCTTCGACCACGGGTGAAACCATCGACGTGGCGCAAAAAGGTGTCGCCAACGCGACAGGCGGGTTGGGCAACGATGTGCTCCAAGGCGATGCCCAGACCAACTGGCTGGCCGGCGGTCAGGGCAGCGATACCTTCTATGGCGGTGCAGGCGACGATGTGCTGCTGGTCGACGGCGATGATCTGTCGACTAACGTCCATGGTGGCGACGGCACTGATATTGTCCAAGTCATTGGCGAAAAGGGTGTCAGCCTCAACTTGGCTGACGCCAGCATAGAAATCGCTCAGGGCGGTCGTGGCGATGATGCATTCATTGGCGGCGGCAACAGCACCGTCTACATGCGTGGTGGTGATGGTGACGACGTGCTGGTTGGCGGTTCTGCCAACGATGCGCTCTCCGGCGAGAACGGCGATGACACTTTGTTTGGTGGTGCAGGCAACGATGTGTTGCGTGGTCATCGCGGCGCTGATCGGATTGACGGCGGGTCTGGGAATGACTTGATCGATGGCGGCCAGGACGATGACAATCTGAGCGGCGGAGTCGGTGACGACATTCTGTTAGGCGGTGCCGGTGATGATCGAATCGACGGTGGCGAGGGTACCGATGTCCTCGAGCTGTCCGGCGACTTCGCCGACTATCGGATTACCCGTGCTGCAGACGGCGTTTGGATCAGCGATACCGTTACAGGACGCGACGGGACCGACTTCCTGAAGAGCGTCGAGAAGGCCAGTTTCAAAAATCTCAAGCTGGTGGAGATTCCGACAGACACCAGCGCGGGCATGGAAAATCCTTTGTTGGTCAAGGATGTGCTGAGCCAGAATAAGGCCGGTGCCAGTTTTGATCGCACGCGGGCGCACCTGATCGGTCAAGAGCAATTGCTGCGCAACGACCTGGACTGGCAACACGACACCTTGCACATCACCGGCCTGTTCGATGTGGTGGGCGGGACTGCGAGCCTCACCCAGGCCGGCGATGTGCTTTTTACTCCTGATGCTACGTTTACCGGGATCATGGGCTTCAAGTACACCGTGGCCGATGCCAAAGGTAATGAGGCTAGCGACATTGTCGACATGGCCACGGGCGAAAGCGCGACTATGCGCGCCGCTGTCTACCTCAGGACGGCGGACCTGCCCAGTGATCCGTTGGTTACCGATCAATGGTATCTCTCCCAGGCGAACATCCTGCCGGTCTGGAAGGACTACACGGGCAGAGGCGTCAAGATCGCCCAGATCGAGACCAACAGTCCGTTTGGAACCACCAAGGAAGTGCTCGACTATCGTCATGCCGACTTGAAAGACAATATCGACGAAGACTGGTTGGCCAATGCAACGCCGGGACAACTGGCGGGAGAAGGCAGCGAGGGCAAGTTCAGCGAGCATGCCACATTGGTCGCGGGTGTGATGGTCGCCGCGCGCAACGGCGAGGGCAGTGTAGGGGTAGCATACGATGCCACCGTTGCCGGTTATTGGATCAATAAAGACGACTTCAGCAACATGTCACGCATGCGTGAATATGATGTGGTGAACCACAGCTGGGGCAGTGAGTCACACTTTGATTTGAGGTTCTCGCCGGCCACATTAGGGGAGATGCCCGCAGCGTACCGTGAGGCCATTGGGCTGGGGCGCGATGGCTTGGGCACCGTCATTGTGACCGCGGGTGGTAATGATCGTGACAAGGGTGGCAACACCAATTATTCCAATCCCAGCAACACCCGCAGCAGCATCGTGGTGGGCGCTATCAACGCCACCTCCGATCTGGGTGCGTTGCAGGCGGGGGGCAAGCCCTTCTCCAACCCTGGCGCCAGTATCCTGGTTAGCGCACCAGGCTCCAACGTAACGTCTACCTCGCGCTTGGTGCAGAACGATAACGGCTCCACGTTTGGTAGTGATAACGGAGTGTCCCAAGGCACCAGCTTTGCCGCACCTATCGTGTCGGGCATTGTCGCACTGATGCTCGAAGCCAACCCGGAGCTGGGCTACCGCGACGTACAGCAGATCCTTGCGCTGTCAGCACGCAAGGTGGCGGATGCGGGAACCGTCTGGCAGGACAATGGTAGCCAGAAATGGAACGGCGGTGGTATGCACGTCAGCCATGACTACGGTTACGGCGAGGTCGATGCCCGCGCTGCCGTGCGCCTGGCGGAAACCTGGCATACCCAGCAGGTACTGACCAATGAGTTCAGCCTGTACAAGCCTTTGGAGTCTGGCGTACTCAATCTGGCAATTACCGATGGCCAGCAAGCCGGGATAAGCCATTCGTTGACGCTGGGGAACGTGGCCATCTCGGCGGAACATGTTGAAATCAAAGTCAACCTCACCCACGACAATCCGGGTGACCTGATCCTCAAGCTCATCTCGCCATCGGGTACTGAATCGATCCTGATGAATCGTCCGGGCAAGGCGCCGGGTAGCGCTGCGAATGATCGTGGGGACGCTGATTTTTCCGGTGAAAAAACGTTGGACTATGTTTTCTCTACCGCGTTGTTGCGTGGTGAGGCCGTACAGGGTGAATGGACGCTGAAAGTCATAGACAGCGTGACCGGGGCGACCGGTACCCTAAACAGCTGGAGCATGAATGTGTGGGGGGCTATCGACACGCACGATGATCAATATGTCTATACGGACGAGTATGCGCAGTTGGGGGTATCCGGCACCCGTGGAACGCTCAACGACACCAATGGCGGTAAAGATACGATCAACGCAGCAGCGATAGGTCAGAAAAGCTATATCAACCTGTCGAAAGGCGAAGCGACTCTCGCCGGCACGCACCTGACCATTCAGAACCCCGAGCAGATCGAGAACGCCATCGGTGGTGAGTTTGCCGATGAACTTCATGGCAATAACGCCAGCAACATGTTGGTCGGCGGCAGTGGCGATGATGTGCTGTATGGCGGCGCCGGCCGCGATTTACTTTTGGGTGGGAAGGGGAACAATACCCTGGCAGGCGGGGCCGATCTCGATTATTTCGTGATCGAGCGCGCCAACGGTTCCATCCAGACCATCACTGATTTCATGGTTGGCACCGATAAACTGGTGCTGTCTGGCTTCTCTGACTTCGGTCACGGGCTGATCAATACCACTCAACAAGGCGCGGATGCGGTGATCAGCTTGTCTGGTGTGCAGTCTATTCGGCTGAAGAATGTCGACGCAGCGCAAGTGAACGCCGAAGATTTCTTGATCCTGGATACCGCAATGAGCTTGGCCGAACTCACCAAGTACGGCGCTTATGGCTTCGGCGTCAATAGTCGTGAAATACGTCTGGCTGATTCTGTCCAGGGTGAAGACTATTCCGCCCTCTCAGGTGGGCAGCGGGTGTTTGGCGGCACTGGCGCCGATATCATTCGTGGCGGCAGTGGTGCCGACGTGTTGGTTGGCGACAATACAACCGGCGGTACGCGAGGCTCCAACGATTTCATCGAAGGCGGTGCCGGTAATGATGTAGTTCGCGGCGGTGCGGGCAACGATGTACTGCGCGGAGGCTTGGGCCAGGACTATGTCAGCGGTGACGCGGGGGATGACGTCATCTATCTGGAAGGCGATCAGGGCAGTTTCGAGCTGGGCGGCTGGACCTCGCCTATCATCACTTGGGACGGAGCCCGACTGACCGGGGCTGCCGTCGCGGGCGGCGCTGGGAATGATCGTTTTGTCGTCGAAAAGACCTCAGGGCTTCCCATCGATCTGTTAGGTAATCTGATTGAGGATTTTGAGTTTTCCAATCCCAACGAAAAAATCGACCTTTCGCAGATTAATTCCGTGGGCTCGATGGCAGATCTTGCATTCAGCGAATTGACCGTAAACGGCCAACATTATTTGCGCGTGATGCTGGGGGGAACAGGTGCTTCGTTTATTACCCTCAAGGGCGTGACTTCGTCTCAACTGTCGCCTGGTAACTTTATTTTTGGCAGCGGTTCCGGTGGCACTTCCTCGGTTCCCGCTACAGGCGGCATCATTGCAGGCAAGGAGCTGCACATGACTGTCACGAACCCGACCCCATTGAAGCCGCTGATTGACCGCGAACTCACTGGCGAACTGGTCGCCGTACCACAACCGGTGCTGGGTGGCAGTGATACGGTACTTCCAGAGTTTGACCTCGGAATTATCTATTGGGCAAACGCCACCGGCGAACGCGTGGCGGGCACTTTGGGCACCGATACACTTTACGGAGGAGAGGGAAATGACGTCCTCAGGGGCGAGAACGACTTGAGTGACACGGCAGTTGGCAGTGCAGACAGGCTGTTTGGGGGAGCAGGCCACGATGTTGTTTACGGCGGCGCTGGTGATGACGTCTTGTGGGGCAACAATGGGATGGATTATCTCAACGGTGGTGCAGGAAACGACACGCTGTATATCGAAGGTGATCGGGGAGACAACTACACCGGTGAACTGGACTTCGAACTGCCACTAATCACCGTGGAGGGGGTTGTACTGACTGGAGCGGCTGTAGCTGGTGGCGCGGGTAGCGATCGATTCATCGTCGACGATTCCTCCACGGACGGGCTGGTGGGCGGCCTGATCGAAGACTTCGAAGTTACGAACCCCAGCGAAAAAATCGATTTGTCAGAGTTTAGTTCTTTACGCTCGTTTGCGGAGCTGAATTTCAGCGACCTGATGGTAAACGGACAGCAATACCTCCGGGTCTGGCTGGGCCCCGTGGGAGAAGATAATTCATACATCACTCTTAAAGGGGTCACAGCGGATCAGCTGAGCGCGGACAGTTTTATCTTCGCCGAACGCGCCTATAGCGACCCCTACATCTTTCGCGATGGCGACGGGACGCTGGTGGGCAACGCTGGCGGCAATACGCTTGCAGGATGGGATGGGAAAGGGATTCTGGAAGGACGCAGCGGAGACGATACCTATATCGTCGATGATGCAGGTGACATTGTCCGAGAGGTCAGTGGCGGAGGTTACGACCGCGTAGAGTCTTACATCAGCTACGTCTTGCCTGACGAAGTCGAGGAGCTGGTACTGGAATCCGGCACGAACGGCACGGGCAATGCATTGGCAAATCGACTGGTGGGCAACGCACTTGCCAATATCCTGGACGGTGGCGCTGGGTCCGATGTCATGGTCGGTGGAAAGGGTAACGACACCTACATCGTCGATGAGGGAGCGGACCGCATTGTGGAGCTGTCAGGTGAGGGTATCGACACGGTCAAGGCTTCTGTCTCCTTTACCTTGTCTCCCGATCTGGAAAATCTGATTCTCACGGGCACTGCCAACATCAACGCCACCGGTAACGCCGCGAATAATCAGCTAACGGGCAACGGGGGCAATAACCGCCTGGATGGCGGGATGGGCAATGACTGGCTGAGCGGCGGCGCGGGCAACGACCTTTACCAATTTGATCGCAACGGAGGCCAGGACGTCATTGATGACTTTGACTCTGCGGCGAATACCGATGTGCTGCAATTCGGTAGCGGAATTTCCGCTGATCAGCTGTGGTTTCGTAAAAACGGCATGGACCTAGAGGTTAGTATCATCGGCACGGCAGACAAGGTGACGATTTCCAAATGGTCATCCTCGGATCAGGCTGGTACGCAAAAGGCTCAGCATGTCGAACAGTTCCGAACCGCCGATGGCAAAGTCCTGCTGGACAATCAGGTCGACCAACTGGTCGGAGCAATGGCCGCGTTTGCACCACCGGCAGCGGGGCAAACGTCACTGCCGAACAATTACAAAGAGGCGTTGGATACTGTGATTGCCAGCAACTGGCAGTAACGGGAGGGGGGCCATATTCGGAGGTATGGCTCTCTTAAGCAATTTCGATGGCATCAATTAGCTGAGTACTCTCAGACTTGATCTGACAGTCACCGGATTTTCGGTCGTGGGCTGTCAGGTCAAATTTGTGGGACCTGAAACCGTCGGATACTGACTATTCGAATAGCTCTGCTATTTCGTGGCTATTGATACACCCCCGAAGATAAGTCCAGAATCAAGTCTTTTCCTGCTTCGGCAAGAAAAGAAACCCCTTAGATTTCAATGGGTCGGACGCCAGATGCGAATCTCGTTTCCCGCTCCAATTATTTTTCTATAGACTTCCATTGAAGTATGTAGAAACCAAAGAAAGAGGCTTCGGCCTCTTTTTTAGTTCCAGTAAAGTCTATTCTGGTACATCAATATCCACGAATTTTTAGTACATTTTTTAGTACATCAATTCGACGCTTGGTAAATCAGTTTTTAGAGCTGCTTGGCACTCCGAAAACGGTACAACCCTCCTTCATCCATATGAGTGGAGTTAGTACAATGGTCCTTACCAATACGGCGGTCCGACACGCCAGGCCTCGCGCCAAAAACTACACCCTTCCTGACTTTGATGGCCTTGCGCTTTTCGTGAATACGAAAGGCACCAAGAGCTGGCACTTCCGTTTTTCTTGGGCGGGCAAACAGCCTCGTATTTCGCTCGGTACTTATCCTGAAATAGGTCTACGCGATGCTCGCGCTCTGCGCGATATCGCCAGGGCGCTGGTCGCGATGGGTCTCGATCCCCGCGATCCGCGACGCCTTGAGCGCAATGCCAAACTGTTGGCCGAGAGAACACCTTCTTAGGTCGATGCGGTACAAGTTTTCGGTCCTTAGGGGAGCGGGACCGCCCGGGAATTCAAGCGGTGCTGAGTTGGGTTGCCAACTCTTTCGGTCTGTTGCTGGTCTTTAGCTCGCCCGCACACCTGAAAGCCAAGATCGTGATCCTTAGACTTTTAGTCCCAGAAGTCACCGTGCTGATCGACGGCATGGCGTGCACCCCTCAAACCTACCTATGCATCCAGATGAATGGAGCTTAGGCTGGAGCTAGGGTTATCAAGACTATGATACGATTAAATAACGTAGATAACTAGTGAGGAGATTTCCATGAGCGTTACAGAGCAGTCGGGTGTCTCCACCTTGGTCGGTACGCCTAAGGAGGCTCGGGCTAGCTTAAGCCGCTCGCATGCGGACCGAGTGCTGGTCGTGTCTTTCGATCAGGTCAACCTCAGTGTATTTGAGGCGTTGGCGGAAAACTTCGCCAACGTGGCCTCCTCGATGTATGAGGTGCTGCAGGAGCGTCAGGACCCTAAGTCGCTCGAGCGACTGGCCGAGGTGTTTGTGACACGTAAGCCGCCTTCGCCTCGCCTGCTCAAGGAAGCGGCGATGCTGGTACAAGCCCGCAAAGCAGTGCTGGAGAGCGGTGACTGGTTGACCTCTGCAGATATCGCGCAGGTGGCCCAGTTGAGTAACCGCAACCCGAGTGCCCAGCCCAACAAATGGAAAAAGCAGGGGCAAATCTTTGCCATAAGTCACGGTGGGGTCGACTATTTCCCTGGTTACGGCTTGGATCCGGATGTGGGCTATCGGCCGCTCAAGGCACTCGCCAAAGTCATTCAGGCTTTTGGTGCCCACAAGGACGGCTGGGGTATGGCTTACTGGTTCCGCTCAGATAACAGTTTTCTGGGCGGCCAAAGGCCCCAGGACCTGTTGGCATCAGCGCCTGATCGGGTGATTGCTGCCGCACAGGATGAAATCCAGGGCATTGTCCATGGCTAAGCAGCGTACCGAGTCCAGTGAGGGTAGGGCGACGCCTCCCACGGACTTAGCGGCGTCCGTTACCCCGGTGCCTGTGGTTACGTTGCACGTCACTTTCACCGTGATCGCCAAAGGCGATGTGCTTCACCGTGTGCACCAGGATAAGTATCAGCCAGATCAATTCAATCCCGGTGTGCACGGCAACGCACGCTTCAGCCCGATTCAGGATGATCAGGGACGGGCGATTCCCACCTTGTATGGCGGCACGACCGTTGAGTGCGCCTTGATGGAGACCGTCTTTCACGACGTTCCCCATACGGCTGGCTTCAAGAGCTTCGACAAAAGCAAGCTAACTGGACAGGTGCATTCTGCCGTCCAGGTTAGCCAACCGCTGCACCTGGTTGATCTGTCCAGCGTGCCTCTGCGGAAACTGGGCATCACGCGCAAACAACTGATCGACACTGAGAAAGATCAATATCCTGCGACGCGCAAATGGGCAGAGGCGATCCACCGTCAGTGTCCAGATACCCAAGGGCTGTCTTGGGTGTCGCGACAAGATGATTCGGCACGTGCGGTGGTGCTCTTCGGTGACCGGATTCCTGACGGCGCACTCCATCCGCAGGGGGCGTCACGCAGCTTGACCGGCGACTCGACTGTGTTCGACACGGTGCTCAATCTGGCAGAGCGGATTGGGTCGTTATCATCGCGGGAAAAAGCTGAGTCAAAATGACCGAACAGTACCCCTAAAATTCGCTCTCTAGAGCCGGAATTGCCATCATTAGATCTTGCTGAGGAGGTCGGGCTTTTATGGATGTCGGTGGTTCCGTAGAAGGTTTATGCAGCGTCGACGGCCAAACACGTCTTGCGTGCATCCCAAGGAAGGGGCGGTGCCTGCCACAGAGCGCAGCAACAACGATGGCTGGTTCCGTGCTGGCCTAGAAATGCGGAGCTCGTTATGGACGTCAACCAGATGTTAAATGATGAACTGGTGAGCCGGCTGGAAGAGAAAATTCCAGCCATGGCGAAAGGCGCGATTAATGTGGCCTATATCAATACGCTGGCTGCCGGACTCAGTGTGATGGAAGTCATGAATGGCGTGCTCGTTGAAACAACGGCCGATGGTCCGCACACGGTTATTCGGATGGCCAAGCCCAAGCATAAGGTAGCTTCGGGCAGGATTATCAAGGTGCGCCACCTTTCATAGCGAGAGGTTGAGAGCCCCCGTATCTTAACGATGTCGCCGCGCAACGCGCGGGAAGTCTGAGACTTCGGCGAGTCCAGCCTTTATGCTGTGCAGGATAACCGCCAAGCTCGCCGGCGCGTTGGGTCCGCTGATCAGTGACCCTGGGCTCTCAGCTTAGCCAAGCCCTGTTTGATATGTCCGGCGTTCTCGCCGATCGTGTGAAGTGCCCCTCGGACGTTGGCGCCAATATCTGTTGCACTTTGGTTTTCTACCTTCAAGGTCAGTTCCATCACCGCAGCCTCCAAGGCGAGCTGATTTTGATATAGCCGCTCATGAACATCAGAAAGTGAATATTCGCTGGGCATCGTTTTGGCTCCAATCAAGGACTCAAGAGCGTAGCAGCGGAAGGGGTGGAAACAAAGGGCGGTTGAATAAGCGAGCGCTACGCGATGCTCGCGCTCTGCGTGATATCGCCAGGGCGCTGGTCGCGAAGGGTATCGATCCCCGCGATCAGCGGCGCCTTGAGCGCAATGCCAAGCTTTTGAACCTGCAAAACACCTCCTGAGCGTCGTTTTAGCGTTGATGTGCTGCAGATCCTCGGCTTTTGGGAGAGGGGCGCGGCACCACCCGAAGATGTTGCCGTCGTGCGATGGGGTTCAAGCAATGCTGAATCGGGTTATGCCAACACCGTCGGTCTACCGTCGCCGGGCTTGAGAGCGATCGCGTGCAACACATCTGAATGCTAACTTTGTGCCCATAGACTCACGCCTCTACGCCATTGCACTGACCGGCGGCACGGCGTGCTCCCTTAAGCCTATCTATGCATCGGGATGAGTGGAGGGCCGGAGAGGGGAATTCTGCCGTCCAGGTTAGCCAGCCACTACATAACGCCCCGACTGGCTAATCGAAAGGTTCGCTGGACGTTCCGTACTCCGTACACGCAAGTTTGCCCTTCGCTGGCTGAGGCGTTATCGCCCTCTATTTCCGTCGACCCTATCAGACGAAGTAGGTTTCGAAATCCTTTTGCTTGTTGCTCCGGAGAGCGTGCGCCATCGACTATGTTGCCCATCGGTCGGGCTGGGCGACAAAGGCTTGGTGTGCATTCGAATTCGGAGGAACCTAACCCGTTTTTCCTAAAATCAATTTAGACAAAGGGGGTAGAGAAGTGAAGCGTAGCTGCTGGATCTGTTGGGGCGATGTATATCGAAAAGGAGACAGCCGCCCAGCTTCTACCGACAGCTGGAGACAACAGCGATTGCTTTCGCTCGGGATCTAGTTTTGCTTCCCTTTGTGGCGTCAGCCCCGTCCAGACACCTTCAGGACAGTTCAGTCGCCATCGCTTAAATCGAGGCGGTGACCGTGCTGCCAATAGCACCTTGCACTGATATCGATGGAGGGGATTCATTCTCACAAAAGACTATTGGCTCCCGACCACTTTGATTACCAACCTTTCACCCCACTCATGTCAGGCAGCTTATGAGCAATGCCCTTGTGGCAATCGATGCAGGTTGCCTCGCCATTGGCCAGTGAGGTCGAGTGCATGCTCGAGGCGCGCTTGCTTTGCCGGGTGAAGTCCATGAATTCGAAGTTGTGACAATTGCGGCATTCTCGCGAGTCGTTGGCCTTGAGTCGGGCCCATTCGTGCTCGGCCAGTTCACGTCGCAGGGCGAGGAATTTGTCGCGGGTGTCGATGGTGCCGAAAATCTTGCCCCAGACCTCCTTGGAGGCCTGCATCTTGCGCGCGATCTTATGGGTCCACTCGTGTGGCACGTGACAGTCCGGACAACTGGCGCGTACGCCGGAGCGGTTGGTGTAGTGGATCGTGTCCTTGAGCTCGACAAACACGTTGTCACGCATTTCATGGCAGGACACGCAGAACGTCTCGGTATTGGTCGCCTCCAGGGCAGTGTTGAAGCCGCCCCAGAAAACGATACCGGCGATAAAGCCCCCAAGCGTCAGGAAACCCAGGCTGTAATACAGGCTCGGACGACGCAGGACGCCCCAGTAGTCCTTGAGCAAGGCGAACAGTGCTTTCATGTTGCCTCCTCAAGGTTTCTTCGTGGCGTTGGCGTTGTCTTGCAGCAGTTTGTCGATTGTCTCGAAATTGTTTCCCACCAAAGGCTTCACGTCCGCCTGCGGTACATGGCACTGGTTGCAGAAGTACCGACGTGGTGAGACGGCCGCCAGCGCTTGGCCATCGCGGTCCATGTAGTGGGTGATGCTGATCATCGTTGCCTGGGTCCGTGCGCTGTTGGCACGGCTGTGACAGGACAGGCACTTGTTGCCGTTCGCGTCGACCTGATAGCCACGGATGGTGTGGGGAATGGTCGGCGGCTGGTCCGGGTAATTACGCTCGCGTTTGAGGTCTTTGTTTTCTTCATCGGTAATGGGCGGGGCGGGCATGTTCTGGGACAGAGTGCCGCCGGGGCGACGCCCATCCGGAGCTGGCGCGTCGAGCGGGTAGTCGATTTCAGCCGCGATCACCACGCCAATCGCGGCAAGCAGAAACAAGGGCAGCATTCGAAAAAGCATCAGGGTTCTCCTCAGGCCACGCTGACCAACTCGATGCGTATCGCGCACTTTTTGTAGTCGGTTTGCTTGGAGATCGGGTCGGTGGCATCGAGCGTGACCTTGTTGATCAGCTTGTTGGCGTCGAAAAACGGCACAAATACCAATCCTTGAGGCGGCTTGTTGCGCCCGCGGGTTTCGATGCGCGCACGGATCTCACCGCGTCGGCTGATCAGCTTCACTTCACTGCCGCGCCGTGCTTTCAAGGCCTTGGCATCCTCGGGATGCATGTACACCAGCGCATCCGGCACGGCTTTGTAGAGTTCTTCGACTCGCTGGGTCATGCTGCCCGTGTGCCAGTGTTCAAGAACGCGCCCGGTGCTCAGCCAGAACGGGTAGTCCGCATCCGGTGCCTCGGCCGGCGGTTCGTAGGGGAGGGCGAAAATGATCGCCTTCTTGTCCGGATAGCCATAGAACTGCACCTCGCTGCCTTTCTCCACATAGGGGTCCAGCCCCTCGCGATAACGCCAGCGGGTTTCCTTGCCATCCACCACCGGCCAGCGCAGGCCCCGTTCACTGTGGTAACGGTCAAACGCGGCAAGGTCATGTCCATGGCCGCGACCGAATTGGGCGTACTCCTCGAATAGCCCCTTCTGCGGGTAAAACCCAAAGGCCTTGGCTTCATCGTTTTTGTAGCCGGCTTCCAACTGCTCGACGGGGAACTGGTCCACCTGGCCATTTTTGAACAGTACCTCGAAGAGGGTCTTGCCCTTGAGCTCAGGTGCCTTGGCGAGCAATTCGGCGGGCCAGGTTTCATCGGTGGTGAAGCGCTTGGAAAATTCCATCAACTGCCACAGGTCCGACCGGGCGTCTCCCGGTGCCGTCACCAACTGATGCCAGAATTGCGTGCGTCGTTCAGCGTTACCGAAGGCGCCTTCCTTCTCCACCCACATGGCGCTGGGCAGAATCAGGTCGGCGGCCTGGGCGGAAACGGTGGGGTAGACGTCGGAGACAATCATGAAATTGTCCGGGTTGCGCCAACCCGGCAGGACTTCCTGCATGATGTTCGGTCCGGCCTGCATGTTGTTGCTGGCCTGGGTCCAGCACACGTTGAGCACACCGTCCTTGAGCATGCGGCTCTGTTCCACCGCGTGGAAGCCGGGCTTTTCCTGGATGGTGCCGGCGGGCAGCTTCCAGATTTTCTCGGCGGTGGCGCGATGCTTGGGATTGGTGACCACCAGGTCGGCCGGTAGTCGGTGGGAAAAAGTCCCCACTTCACGTGCCGTGCCACAGGCCGACGGTTGACCAGTCAACGAGAACGGGCTATTGCCCGGCTCACTGATCTTGCCGGTAAGCAGGTGGATGTTGTAGATCAGGTTGTTGGCCCAGACGCCACGCGTGTGCTGGTTGAACCCCATGGTCCAGAACGACACGACCTTACGCTTGGGGTCGGCATACAACTGCGCCAGGCTTTTCAGTCGCTCAGGTGCAACCCCCGTCTCCCTGGCGGTTCGCTCCAGCGTGTAAGGCTTGACGAAGGCGGCGTACGCCTCGAAGTCAATATCCGTCCAGGTGTTGGCCTTGCCGGCATTCTTCGCGCTGGTTTCCCGTGGGTCGTCAGGACGCAGGCCGTAGCCGATGTCGTCGGCACCCCGGGCAAAGCGAGTGTGCTTGCTGATGAAATCCTGGTTCACCGCGCCGCTTTCAATGATGTGGTTGGCGATGTAGTTAAGAATCAGCAGGTCGGTTTGCGGCTTGAACACCATGGGGATGTCGGCCAACTCGAAACTGCGATGTTCGAAGGTGGACAGCACCGCCACTTTCACATGGGGCTGGCTCAGGCGGCGATCGGTGACCCGGCTCCAGAGCACCGGGTGCATCTCGGCCATGTTCGAGCCCCAGAGCACGAAGGCATCGGTGGCTTCGATGTCGTCATAACAACCCATGGGTTCATCGGCGCCAAAGGTGCGCATGAACCCCATCACCGCCGAAGCCATGCAATGGCGGGCGTTGGGGTCGATGTTGTTGGTGCGAAAGCCGGCCTTCATCAGTTTATTGGCGGCGTAGCCTTCCCAGACCGTCCACTGTCCGGAGCCGAACATACCGACCGATTCCGGCCCCTTGTTTTTCAGGACTTGCTTGAACTTCAGCTCCATGATGTCGAAGGCTTGCTCCCAACTGACCGGCTGGAATTCTCCCTGCTTGTCGTACTGACCGTTCTTCATGCGCAACAGCGGCTGGGTCAGGCGATCAACGCCATACATGATCTTTGAAAGAAAATAGCCTTTCACGCAGTTGAGCCCACGATTGACTTCGGCCTTCACGTCGCCATGGGTGGCGACCACCCGGTTATCCCGGGTCGCGACCATCACGCTGCACCCGGTGCCACAGAACCGGCAGGGCGCCTTGTTCCAGTCCAGGGTGACCATATCCGCTTCGGTTACCAGGTTGCTGGAAGAGGTTACGATCGGCAGGCCCGCAGCGGCGGCTGCAATGGCGGCGGCCTGGGTCTTGACGAATGCACGGCGGGTCATGCTCATTCGATGTCTCCTTCGGGCTCGAGGAGTTCGTGATAGATCAACGCCGCGTTGAGTACGCCGGGCAGGTTGTTGATCTGGTCGATGCGTTGCAGGATCTGGCTTTCATGCACGGCTTCAAGCACTACCACCAGTTTTCCGGCGGCACTTTCCTGATGCAGTTCCAGGCCATCGAGCAGGCGCAGGTTGGCCTTGACCGCGTCGAACATCTCCGGTCGGGCAAGTACGACAAGACTGGCGATATGCAAGGTTTCGTCCATGAACGGGCTCCAATAGCCTCAAGAAAAAGCCACCGGTCAGAGGGGTGGGCCAGGAGGGCCATACAGCATCTGGAAAAACCAGACGAGGAAACCGTAGCCGCCGACGATGGCGACCGACAGCAGCGGAAAGAGGAACACGACAAGGAAGAGGAACAGCCGGGTTTCCTTGCGGCGATCAGGTTTGCGTTCTTCAGCCAACGACATTGGGGCTTCTCCAGCCGAACCTGAATTTATACTAGGACAGAAAAATCAAACTGGCCTATTTGTCCAGTTTTTATGACGAGCGGCTATGTCCCATATGAGTCCAACAGCGGCAAGTCCTGTTCTTCATCTACTATTTATTTTCTAGGGAGAGGGAGCTTGCTCCCGGTTCCGCAGCGACGTCCTATCGCTGCGCTTGAGTTAGAAAATAGTAAAGATCAGTATTCACCAACGAGCTGGGTACATAAGAATATCAAGTCATTTTGAAACGACTCACCATGACTTGTTGGTGTTCTGCCAACCTGGCTAGCTCCGGGCTAGTCGCTGCTGTTTGATCAGCTCCGGCGCTGACCTGAATAGCGACATCGTTGATTTCCATCACATTTCGGTTGATATCTTCCGCAACGGCACTTTGCTCCTCGGCAGCGGTGGCGATCTGCATGTTGCGGTCGCTGATGCTCGAAACGCCCACGGCAATCTCCGCCAGTAGTTCCCCCGCGCGCTCGATATTGGAGGCACCGGTGCGCGTCTTGCTCAAGGTTTCCTGCTTCGAACTGGTGGCGCGATCCGAGCCAGCCTGCAGTTTGGTGATCATGTCTTGGATGTTTCCAGTGGACTCTTGGGTTCTTTGAGCAAGCGTACGCACTTCAGTCGCGACCACCGCGAAACCACGTCCATGGTCGCCGGCCCGCGCAGCTTCGATGGCTGCGTTCAGAGTCAGCAGGTTAGTCTGTTCGGCGATGCCACGGATAACGTCTAGCACAGTGGAAATCGAATCACTTTCATTTTTCAGCTCGACAACGATGGCGGCGGTTTGATCCGCTTGCTCGGACAGGTCTTGGATGACACGGACGGTCGCCTCGATTTCTTTTCTGCCTTTTTCGGTGCTTTGGCTCACCTGTTGTGACAGGGCTGCCGCATCGCCGGTGCTCTGCGCAACATCACGAACCGTAGCGCTCATCTCATTGATGGCCGTGACCACCAGTTCCGTTCCCTGGCGTTGGCGTTCAAGGCTCTGGCTGGTCTGAAATGTGACAGCCGAAGACTCTTCTGCTGCAGTGGCCACTTGCGCGGTCGCGGTTCCAATTTCTTGAATAATTTGACTGAGCTCGGTGGCCGTGCGATTTAGGTTGTTGGCAATTGTGCCGAACTCATCCCGCCCCTCATAAGTGGCGCGGCTGGTGAGTTCTCTTTCGGAAAGAGCGATCAGCACGTTATTGACTTCGCCTACTGCTGCCCTAATGTTACGGATGATGCAGTACGACAGCAGGGTCACTGCCGCCACTGCACCGCCTACCGAGCCTAGGACAACCCATAACACGAAATATGCGTGGTCGTGCGCCTGATTGGCCAACTTGCATATGTGCAGGCTGAGCGCATTTTCGACGTCACTCATCTGGTCTATTCTGGCTGTCGATAGCTTAAACCAAGACTCGGCTGGGACGTCGAGCGAGTGGCCCATAGGCGTTTCCAAAATCAGTCGCTGAAGCCTAGCCACTTCCATAGCGTCGGCTGCCGCCATCTTATCGTCCAGTTGACGGACGTAGGCCTCATCGGCACTGCCGCGAAAGCCCTCAGCATAAGCTGAAAATTCGCCGAGGTTTCGGCTGAAGGTTGAGAGCAGTTCTGAATCTACACGGTTCTGGTTGAACACCACCCCCAATGTCGCGCGCTCCCGGCCGGCTCGCTCTTTCATCTCGATGAACTGATTGAGTGAGGAAAGGCTTCGCGCCAACTCTGGCTTTTCCACACTGCGTTGAAGTGCATGAGTGTAGGCGATCAAGCAGCCTCGTATTTCGCTTAGTACCTTTCCTGAAATTGGTCTTGGGATGCTCCCGTTCTGTATGATGTGGCCAGGGTGCTGATCGCTAGGCTCCTGGTCATGAAAAATGCCTAAAAAAAAGCGGTTGCTCAGCATTGAAAGTGGTATGCAAGTTGAGCATTTTGTTTCTGGTTGCGGGCCTCAAACATCCGGTCGGACCCAGAACCTCCCGCTTCAATTGACTGCTCCGTCGACTGACAGCTAGGCGCTCAGGTTCAGATGTAGAGGGGCTGACTTTCGCTGTTCATGGCCAGTTAACCCCTTGAGCCAGGTCGGTGTTCAGTCGTTGGTCAGGTGCAGTTGCACTTCTAGGGCGTCATGCAGGAGTCGGACGACTTCGATCACGTCGTCGTTTGCCACACGATAGAACTCGATATGGCGTGGGCTCTTGACCGTCCCACACCATTTACCTGATGTTGATGATTCTGTTCAGATCGTCGGCAGGCGCTCCCCGGCGCAACTCACTACCTTCGACCTAGTGTTATTGATGGTGATCCGCGAGGCCGCTCAGCAGGTGTTGCTGGGCGATGATTTTTCGTTGACCAACGCCGTTTTGGTCATTGTCACGTTGACGCCATTGACATTGGTTTCTCATTGGTCAAACAGCGCTCACGCTGGTTTTTCCGTGTGCTCGATGGCGGGCCGACGATCGTGGTCGAAGACGGCAGAGTACTCGCTGAGCGCCTCAAGCATTCGCGGCTGGCAACGATGTCGGACTGCGCATTGCCGCACTCGAACCGGAACGCTACACCGGGGCAGGGTTCGCCATAAGCCACGCCAGCACCTTACGATGCGCGAAGTGAGCAGTCATAGTCTGCTATTGTTGATTTCCGATGGCAAACCTAATGATATCGATCAGCATAATGGTCGTTATGGTGTAGAAGACATGCGCCAGGCAGTCACCGAAGCTGATTTACAAGGCATCTATTCCTTCTGTTTGACCATCCACCGGCAGGCAGCAAACTATCTGCCTGCGGTATTTGGCGCGCGTCAATCCGCCTTGTTGCCCAGACCCGAGTTGTTGCCCGGCGTGAAGGGGATCAAAAGGCTGGTGATGGCTTGAACCTCCACAATTCGCCTTCTCTTTGGAGAGTCCTCTTATGCCTAAAGACAAGACCCCATCGTCGGTTGTTGCACAACAACTTCAGATGACGCTTTCGAGATGGGACGCTGAAGACACATCAAAAGCTTTTCCCACCCAAGGCATTAATGAGTTTCCTGAATTATCAAATACCGAGTTGGTTCACCTTCGTGTTCGTGTGATTGCACTGGAAAATCTGGTTATCGCGTTGCTCGCCCAAGGGACGGATCAACAGCTTACGGTCGCGCGTGAAATGGCTGGCTACATTCGGCCTAGACCGGGTTTTACCCAGCACCCTTTGACGATTCATGCTGCATCCCAAATGGTCAACAGCGTCGACCGTGCAGTGAGATTTCGAAAGCTGTCGGAAATATGAACAACCATCCTCCATTCGGTATGCAAGAGACTATTCGCCAATGATCGAGGCCTGCTTCAGTTCGACAACGGCATTGGTGGGTGTAAAGGCTTGTGGCTTGATGCGTGCAACCTTTGATCTGGCTCTGGATTTCTGTCGGATCCAGCGTCGTGGAGGCCTGCTCCCGGTTATTGAGCACCCGGCCTCGGTGTATTGGCTGATGCCAAAGGCGCCATCGAGGCACTGCGCGGCCTGGCCTGCGCGACACAGCTTGCTCTGCATTCAAAGATTTAGGTTTAGAAGTTACTGTGCGCGTCATCGCAGTGTCTCGTCCTGAATAAGGTTTACACCTTCTGACCTATCTTCAGGAGGAACCAATGGATTCAGGAAAAGGCGCAGTCATGAAGTCATCTCCCCACTGACGGGAAACTTCAGTCATGAGCCGAAAACCGCCTGCCATGAAAAAACCTTGGCGGGCGTCTCTCGTTCACGCTGATACCAGTCGTTTGATCCAGTCCAGCAGCACACTGGGTAGCAACTCGGGTCTGTGCAGTAAGGCATATTGCCGCGAGCCGAATACCGCTGGCAGGTAGTTCGCCGCCTGGCGATCGATAGTCAAACAGAAGGGATAGATGCCTTGGAGCTTGGCTTCGGTTACGGCCTGACGCATGTCTTCGACGCCGTAGCGGCCTTCATACTGGTCAACATCGTTGGGCTTGCCATCGGAGATCAGCAATAAGAGACGGTGCGTGGCAGCTTCGCGCATCAGCAACGTGCTGGCGTGGCGCAGGGCGGCGCCGGCCCGGGTGTAGCGTTCCGGTTCGAGAGCCGCTATGCGCCGACCGACTTCAAGGCTGTAACGCTCATCGAAGGCTTTCAGAGTTCGGATCGTGACCCGCTGCGGCCCTTCGCCGGAAAACGCCATCACACTATAGGGCTCGCCCAGGCTCTCTAGCGCCAGGCAGACCAGCAGCAACGCTTCGCGCTCGACATCAATGACCCGACGATGGCAGGACAGCCAGCTGTCGGTGGAGCCGCTGACGTCGATCAGCAACATGATCGCCATGTTGCGACGGCCACGACGCTGGGTCAGATACACCGCTTGCGGCATGCTCAGGCCAGCGCGGGCCTCGGCGCAAGCGTCGATATACGCTTCCAGATCGATTTCGTCGCCGTCCCATTGTTTGCGTAGCCTGACGCGTTGGGCCCGCAGACTTTCGAATTGCCGACGGATGGCATCCAGCACCGGACGATGAGCATCAAGGGTTCGCTCAACCCATTGCTGCGGACCTTCCCGAACAGGACTCAGTTGCAGGGTCGCCCCCGGATCACGGTACACCTGGTGGTGATAATCCCACTCGGGATAGCTGATCGTGTGGGTTGCGAGGTCCTGTGCACGGTGCTGAAATCGGGTCCGTGGCGGGTCGAGGGACAGCAGCACTTCTTTCGGGCGACCTGCCGTCACCACCAGCCGGGCTTCGTTGAGTTCGGACAATGACTCAGCGAAATCAGCCGCAGGGGTATCGGTATCCCGGTCGGTCGGGCGCTGCATGCCCATGGGGTCTTCGGCTTTTTCCAGCGGTTCGGCGGGTTGCACCATCCATAGGCCTTGTTCCTGATCGTCGTCCTCATCGGCACAGGCCTCGCGCGCAGTGGGCTGACGTGTGAGGCGGGCACTGCGTGGCAGGGCATCGTCGGTGTCGATTTCACCGGGCGAGGGCGACACTTCCTCACCGGCCGACGGTTCGCGCAGGTCGCCGGTCCAGGCATCAAGGAGAAGCCTGTCTGCGCCGAGCCCGTGAGATTCTTCGCAGAGGAGGAGACGTTGCGCGAGTGCTTCTGACAGTTGCAGCGAATCGGCGGTGTGGGTGGGGGTCGCCAACTCTTCCAGAGGCGCGCCGCATTCACTGTTCAGCAGTAAACGCAGGAAGTTTTCCAGGGGTTGTCGCTGGCTGGGAAAGGTGTGAAGCGGCGGGCGGGTCGCCAGGGCATGCTGGCGCAAGTCATGGATCGAGGGCGCCAATCCCGGCAACAGGCGTATCAAATCCGCATCAGCCGCCCAAGCTTCGAGAAGTAGATAGACGCTGCGCTGCATCGGGTTGTCGAGGGCTGACAGGGCGTTTGCACTGCCTCGTTGGGCCCGCATCGCCTGTTGCAAGGCCAGGGCTCTATAACGCTTCAGGGTGGGCGGATTCTCGCTGCTTTCCAAATCCTGCGGTAGCCATATAGTCACGCCATCGGTCGCTGGGACGGCGCTTTGCTGAGACGGCTTTTCGTGACGCACAAAAAGCTTCTTCAGCAGCGTAGGGGGCGAGGGCGGTTGCGCGACGCGCAGCGAATAGTGGGTGTTGAACACTGCCTTGATCAGCAAGTCGAGGTGTTGTGCGACATCCCCAAGGGTGACGATTTTTTCAGTTTCCGAGGGGGGGCGGTGACGACGCCACAACGCCTGTGCATACACCGTCGCGTGGCGTGCAACATCGGTAATGAGGTCCTCGGCTTCGGCCATTTAGATAAATGTCAGGTCGACAAGGTCGCGCATGGCAGCGACCAGTACCGCGTCGTCGGACAGCGGCGAGATCAACGCGACCCGACAGGCGATGGGCGCAGCAATGCCGCAGGTAATCAGTCGCGCAGTGGCAATCAACAGACGGGTACTGGGGACTTCCGCCAGGCCCCGGTCCTGCAGGGCGCGTATTCGCTGGGCGAGGGTGACCAGCGCGTGGGCGATGGCGTAGTCGGTTCCACCTTCATGGATGACAATGGCGATTTCGCGCTCGGCCGGCGGGAAATCGAAATCCAGCGCCACAAAGCGCTGTCGAGTGCTCGGCTTCAAATCCTTGAGTATTCGTTGGTAGCCGGGGTTGTAGGACACCACCAATTGAAAGTGTGGCGAGGCTTCAACGATTTCGCCGATTTTGTCCAGGGGCAGAATGCGTCGGTGGTCGGTCAGCGGGTGCAGGACGACAATGGTGTCTTGCCGCGCTTCGACCACCTCATCCAGGTAACATATAGCGCCTTCGCGCACCGCCCGGGTCAGCGGGCCTTCCGTCCAGTGGGTACCTTGGTGACCGATCAGGAAGCGCCCGACCAGGTCGCTGGCACTCAAGTCGTCATGGCAGGAAATAGTGATCAGCGGGCGCTTGAGACGCCAGGCCATGTGTTCGACAAAACGGGTCTTGCCACACCCGGTGGGTCCTTTGAGCATGACAGCCAGCTGCTGTGCATGGCATTGATCGAAGATCGCCACCTCGTCGCCGCTGGACTGGTAATAGGGTTCAGCTTGCTGCGGCGCGGATTCTGCGGCCGACAGGTTCTGCTGCATTCGCGAACGATCCATTACAACGCTGCGCCCGACGCACGAGGCACCAGAACCGGATCGGCTTCATCGACATTGAATTGCGGCGCATGGCGGAAAAAATCGAAGATAAACAGCCCGACACCCAGGCTGAACATCGACGCCGTCGCCACCAGCATCAGGAAATGCACCTGAATCTTCAACTGCACATCCAGATAGCCCATGCCGAGAATGCGTTCCAGGTACACCTGAGCAATGCCCGCAGTGGCAAATGACAGGGTCATGCCGAACATCCCTCCCAACTGCAGCCAAAATGCCCAATAACCGATACTGCTTTCTTCCACGGGACGACGGGTCATGCCTGGAAGTGCGTAGGTGATCATCGCCAGGACTATCATGGCATAGGCCCCATAGAAGGCCGCATGGCCGTGCATTGCGGTAATCAGGGTGCCATGGGTCCATTTGTTGACGTCGGGGAAGGTATGAGCCAGACCGAGGAGGCCAGCGCCAAACATGGTGAACAGGGCGCTGCCCATGGTCCAGTGCAAGGCCAGTTTGTTGGGATGAGAGAGGCCGGAGCGGCGCATGGCGTTGTAGGCGTAGATCGCCATACCGACCAGCGCCATAGGCTCAAGTGCACTGAAGAAACCGCCCAATGGAAGCCAGTAATGGGGGACGCCGATCCAGTAATAATGGTGGGCGGTGCCAAGGATACCGGCAATGAACACCAGGCCGACAATCACGTACAGCCACTTCTCCATGACCTCGCGATCAGCACCGGACAGTCTGATCAGCAGATAGGCCAGAAAGCCGCCCTGGATCATTTCCCAGACACCTTCGACCCACAGGTGAATCGTCCACCAGCGGTAGTAGATCGATACCACGTAGTTTTCATAATGCAGCAGTGCAGGCAGATAAAGCACGGCGGCACTGGCCAGGCCCAACAAAAGAACGCCTTCGGTGGCAGTGAAACGCCCGGCTTTCTTGATGGTCATGCCGATGTTGTAGAGAAACATCAGCATGCAGATCACGATCACGATCTTGTGCGGCAGCGGTTGTTCGAGCAGTTTGTTCCCGGTGCCATAACCGAACAGATAGCCCAGCACGGCGGTGACCCCCATGGCCGTCCACAACCCGAGCTGGATATACGCCAGTTTGGTGCTGTGCAACTCGCCACGGGACTCGTCCGGCACCATCCAGTAGGTTGCCCCCATGAACCCGGTCAGTACCCAGACGATCAACAGATTGGTGTGTATTGCCTTGGTGACATCAAAGGGCAACACGTCCAGCAGGGGATCCGGTCCGAGGTATTTGGCCGCCGAGAGCAAGCCGAATACCAGTTGCAGACCGAATAGCGCCATGGCAACGGCGAAGTACCAGTAAGCGACGGATTGAGATCTGTAACGCATGGTCATCCCCTTTGATTACTGGAACGACGCCAGATAGGCGACCAGTTGATCGATCTGTTCGGGCGTTAGCGATTTGGCGAAGGTGTCCGGCATGAAAGACATGCCATTGGCGGAATACATGTCGCCCGGATGCAGGTACGCGCTTGGCGTGACGATGGATTCGCGGATGAAGCCTTCGACGTCCTTGGCCTTGCCCTTGTAGTCAGGCGAGGCAATGACCTGTTTGGCCCGAGCAGCCAACCCGGCCAGTGTCGGTCCGGCGAGATTGACTCCCGGTGCAATCGAATGACAAGCGCTGCACACCGGTGTGGCCGTGGTTCGAAACAGCGCCTCGCCCAGGGCGATCGGGTCTTCCTTGTCGGACACCGGGCGTGCGGCGGGTGGCTGGTTGCCACCGGCGACATTCTGTTGCGCAACGGTGAGGTCCATGCCGGGAATCGACGTGCCGGTCACCAGGATCGGCCGCGGCGGCCAGCCTTGATTGTCGACCTTGCTCACCCAATCCATAAAGGCGATCAACGCCGCGATTTCTTCGTCGTTGAGTTTTAGGTTCGGCATCAACCGGCGATGACGTTGCTCGTCATAAAACTTTGAGGGGTCTTTGAGGAACGCGGTGAGATAGGGGGTGCCGCGCTGCTGGGTGATTTTCGTAAGGTCCGGAGCGTAATACGCGCCTTCACCAAACAACGTATGGCAATTGATGCAATTGTATTCATGCCATACATCCTTGCCGCGAGTGACTTCTGGCGTGATCTGTTGAGCGTTGGTCAATTTTGGAAACTGCCGGTGACTATCAACCGTCATGCCAAGAAACACAATGGCGGCGATGGCCGTCGATATCAGCGCGAACGAGCGTGTCTGGCGTTTGTTCATTGCGAACTCCCTAGACGCCGATACCCGTCCAATAGGTGATGCCGATAACGCTGGCATAAACGACCGCGCTGGCCATCAGCACGAGCACGGCATAGCTGACTATCTTCAAAGCTTTTTGCACGGCTGCATCCCGAGTAGAAAGTGCAGTTGGAAAGTTCTTGGAAAAGCGCTCTGCCGGTTGGGTATTATTAACGATACCAAGCGCTGCATATTTGAGTGTGGTGGTTCAAGTTGTGAGAATGAATGATCTTGAGGGTAGTAGGCTTTGCATGGCTGTCAAGAAATTCTATGAAATTTTAACAAGTCGTAGTGACGGATACATAGAAGAAATTGAAATAATCAGGTGAAGCAAATGATCAGCATATCTCTATTGAGGGCGGAGGCGCATGGCATTCAGTCATGGTCAACCGTAAGCTCGATGGCTTCATGATATTTTGAGATCGGTATTTCGTCTCTTTTCATGATCCGGGATTCAAATTTCCGATCTAGATAGAGTCGATCGAGTAATCAAGGGCGGCGCAGCTCGAAAAAGTCCGAACGGTGGGAATCCATTTAGGAATCTGATCAAACATCGAATCGTTAATGATAGATATCAAAAACGACTTAAAAAGGCCCGCAAGCGGGCCTAAAAAGGGGGGCTATTAGTCGCATGAAACTGTTCCGGCTTCTTACTCCTCAACTGCCACCAGTCGCGCACCTTTACGCGTGACCTGCTGCCCGACTTCAAATCTGGCATTGGGTGAGCGCACTGTACTAGTCTCACCTTGTGTGTTTTTTACTTGATAAGCGGTTTCAGATTTACCAATCCCTGTTTGCACCGCACTGCCTGCGAAAAAACCGCCAGCTGCGCCGACTAATGCACCAATCGGCCCCCCTACCGCGCCAACCATCATTCCGGTCAAGGCGCCGAAACCCTTGCCGGCAGTTGTGTCGGGGACTTCACGGATTATCTGGTCTGCCAGGCATAGCGGAGACAGTAGAGTACACAGGGTAAAACTGAGCGCGATTGAACGAGTCATGACATTGTCCCTTTGGGGTTTGCGTTAAGTTCAATACTCAATACACAAAACGGGCCAAGAATTTTATTCAACAATATCAATTAGTTAAGTATTTGAATGGTCATTACGACCTAGTCCGGAAAGGGTCATAATGACAAAACGATAGTCAATATGACTTCTCGACTGGTGGCTTATTCGGCGCCAGCTTACGGGACAGACGGTGAAGCGCCGCTAATAGACAATCCACCTCCTGAGAATGTGCGACGCATCGGCGCGGGCAACAAGGGAGCAGCAGTAGATCTGCAATCATGGCGGCTACCGGGATTCCAGAGTTGTCGGGTGCCGAATTAGTCTGCCTTCAAATCCGAGCTCTTGCCTTGGAAAAGCTAGTAATCAAAGAGAGGGTAGTCCGCTACGATTCTGCGATGACAACGTCACCAGACGGCCTCCCACATAGGATCGCATCGCTGGTCCTGACTGAGTTCTTGCAAACGCAAAAAAGCCTGTTCAAATTCTTCGGACGGTGCATGGTCGCCATAGTTATGAAGACTTTGGCTGATCCAGAGTCCATTAGTGTGGGCGCGGTTCGGATATGTAAGTTGCTGCAGCTTGAATATTGGCTCGGTCCAACAATACCAAAATTGCTAACTATGAAAATGAACATCGACTCCGTTTACTGTCTCTTGGAAGGCTAAGGCGTAGGGTTAAACGCTTCACCATCGATTGATGGTACGTCGCCAGAAATTGTATTTGCAGGGGGGGCGGAGATTCCGGTCATAGTCAATAAATAATTTATTCAAATCTGTATTTTAGACGAAAGGCGATAAAATCAGGCATGAATGCCCGTCAGGAGAGGTTTTTGCAATGACGAAAAATATATCGACCTGTTGGGGGATGACTATTTGTCTACTGGATGGCCTTCTTCCCTTAAATAAATTAAATACTGAACCACTGTGCTGATAATTGGTTTGACCCGTTTATCGAATATGATTGCTATTTTCGTGAGTAAGGAGGAGTGTTGATCATATAATTTCAGTTAAGAGCGATTGAGCATAATCGTTACTCGACGGGTGTTTTTTCAGAGGTCGATCGCTCAGCGAATCCATGCGTGCTTCCAAACTCCCAATGCCCGGTGTCCGGCGTCCATTTCACTATGGGCTGATCATTTTGTTGTGCCTAGTGTTCGATGGGTTTTTCGGATTACAGGCGAAGGATTATGGCGGGCTCGAGCAGCAGCGTGTAGAAGCCATATTTCCCGGTAGCGATGGACTTTCCGAGCCTGACGGCGAGTTCAAGGTTCGCACCATCCGCACCGGCAAAGAGGTGCTCGGTTACGTGTTCCAGAGTCAGGACGTGGTGGATATTCCGGCTTACTCGGGCAAACCGATCAACATGCAGGTCATCCTCGATACCCACGGCGTCATCCAGGATGCCTACGTGCTGGAGCACCATGAGCCGATTTTGCTGATCGGCATTCCCGTGGAAAAGCTTCATGCCTTCGATGCCAAATACAAGGGGGTCAAGGCCGACCGAAGGGTGGTCGTTGGCCGGTCCAGTGATCTAGAGGCGGTGACCGTTGATGGGATCTCCGGCGCGACGGTGACCGTCATGGTGGTCAATGAGATCATCATGCGCGCCGCGCAAAAGGTCGCCGTATCGCTGAAGCTGATCGAGGACAGGGCCGGCGCAGCACAAAAGCCCGCCACTGTGCGCCAGGACTTTTACGAACCCGCCACCTGGGAGCAATTGACCGGTAACGGCGCGGTGCGCCGGTTGAACCTGACCCGTGGCCAGGTTGATGCCGCCTTCAAGGGCACCGAAGCCGAAGGTATCGACAACGCCGCCGCCGATCAAGTCGATGACACCTTTATTGAGCTGTACATCGCCGATTTGAACCCGCCAGCCATCGGTCGCAACCTGTTAGGCGACAATCAATACCGTTTCCTCATGCAGGATCTCAAGCCGGGCGAGCAGGCCGTCGCGGTGTTGGGCCGCGGCCTGTTCTCCTACAAGGGCTCGGGTTATGTGCGCGGCGGAATTTTCGATCGGGTGCAATTGCGCCAGTTCGGCAATGTCATCAGTTTCCGCGACATGGACCACCAGCGACTCTCCGACGTGTTTGCCAAGGGAATGCCGGAGTTCGATGAAATGTCGATTTTCATTGTGCGTGAACCGGCCCGGTTCGATCCGGGATCGCCCTGGTCGCTGGAATTGCTGGTACGTCGTCAGACAGGCGCAGTCAGCGGCGTGTTCAGTAGCTTCGAGCTGTCTTACCAGATGCCCGAGCAATACCTCCTGCGGCCACCGCCCACTGCCGAAGAACTGGCCGCCATCGAGGTTGCCAACCGGCCGACCTGGGTGAATATCTGGTACCAGAAAGCGTTTCAGATCGGGGTACTGTGCACGGCCCTTGCTGTGTTGATGGTGATTTTGTTCCTGCAGGACACCTTTACCAAATACCCACGCTTCCTCCACTGGCTGCGTCGGGTTTATCTGGTCTTCACCGTGGTGTTCATCGGCTGGTATGCCCTTGGGCAGATTTCTGTGGTCAATGTGCTGACGTTCGTCCATGCCCTGTTCGAGAACTTCCGCTGGGAACTGTTTCTCACGGACCCGATCATTTTCATCCTCTGGACCTTCACCGCCGCCAGCATCCTGCTCTGGGGCCGTGGTGTGTTCTGCGGCTGGCTGTGCCCGTTCGGCGCTTTGCAGGAGTTGATCAACGAAGCCGCGCGCAAGCTGAAGATTCCGCAATACGAGTTGCCGTTCGCGGTCCATGAGCGGTTGTGGGCGATCAAGTACATCATCCTGCTGCTGCTGTTCGGCATCTCCTTGGAGTCGATGACCACTGCCGAGCAATTTGCCGAGGTGGAACCGTTCAAGACCGCCATCACCCTTAAATTCGATCGCCAATGGTGGTTCGTGGCCTACGCGGTGGCGTTGCTGGTGATCAATATCTTTACCCGCAAGGTCTACTGCCGCTACGTCTGCCCCTTGGGCGCGGCGCTGGCGATTCCGACCAAGCTGCGGCTGTTCGACTGGCTAAAACGCCGCAAAGAGTGCGGTACCCCTTGCCAGCTCTGCGCCAAGGAATGCGAAATCCAGGCAATCCACCCGGACGGCCATATCAACGCCAACGAGTGCCACTACTGCCTCGATTGCCAGATGACCTATCACAACGAAAACAAATGCCCGCCACTGGTCATCAAGAACAAGCGCAAAACGCGGAGCAAACCTGCGCCAGTGCTGGATCGCGAAGAGTTGATTCCTGTTGTGCAAGTGTTCGAGCCCTGAGCCACCTCGCTGCAAACGAGGTATCAAGACTCGATTGACCGAGCTTTTTCATATCTGCCCCCGATGGAGCAACACCCATGAGCGATAACAAGTCGAAAAGCGATCATGAAACCGTGAAAGCAAAGCAGGAGACGGAATCGACCGGCCTGAGCCGTCGCGGTTTCCTCGGCACGAGTGCCGTAGCCAGCGTCGCGTTGGCCGGCGCCACGGCCCTGGGTAGCGTGGTATTCACCCGTGAAACCTGGGCGGCAGCGGCCAAGGACGCGCAATCGAAGGTCCACGTGGGGCCGGGCGATCTGGATGATTACTATGGTTTCTGGAGTGGTGGCCACCAGGGCGAAGTGCGGATCATGGGCATCCCGTCGATGCGCGAGCTGTTGCGCATTCCGGTGTTCAACATCGATTCCGCCACCGGCTGGGGCCTGACTAACGAAAGCAAGCGGATCATGGGTGACAGCGCCAAATTCCAGAACGGCGACTGCCACCACCCGCATTTATCCATGACCGACGGCAAGTACGACGGCAAGTACCTATTTATCAACGACAAGGCCAACAGCCGGGTCGCGCGCATCCGCTTGGATGTCATGAAATGCGACAGAATGCTCACCGTACCGAATGTGCAGGCCGTACACGGTTTGCGTCTCCAGAAAATGCCGCACACCAAATACGTGTTCGCCAACGCCGAATTCGTCATTCCTCACCCCAATGACGGCAGCACCTTCGACCTTCAGGACAAGAACAGCTACACCATGTTCAATGCCATTGATGCCGAGAAAATGGAGATGGCGTTCCAGGTCATCGTCGAGGGCAACCTGGACAACACCGATGCCGACTACACCGGCAAGTATGCGGCTTCGACTTGCTACAACTCGGAGAAGGCCTACGACTTGGGCGGCATGATGCGCAACGAGCGCGATTGGGTGGTGGTATTCAACATTCCGCGCATCGAGGCAGCGATCAAGGCCGGCAAGTTCATCACGCTGGGCGATTCGAAAGTGCCGGTGGTCGACGGTCGTAGAACCGAGGGCAAGGACAGCGCATTCACCCGTTATATCCCGGTGCCGAAGAACCCGCATGGCATCAATATGTCGCCCGACGGCAAGTATTTCATCGCCGCCGGCAAGCTTTCGCCGACCTGCACCATCATCGCCACCGCCAAGCTGGACGATCTGTTTGACGACAAACTCAAGGAGCCGCGTGACGCGGTGGTCGGCGAGCCAGAACTGGGTCTGGGTCCTCTGCACACCACCTTCGACGGTCGCGGTAACGCCTACACCACGCTGTTTATCGACAGCCAGGTGGTCAAGTGGAACATGGACGAAGCCGTTCGCGCCTACACCGGCGAGAAGGTCAATTACATCAAGCAAAAACTCGACGTGCAGTATCAGCCTGGCCACAACCATGCCTCGCTGACCGAAACCAGCGAGGCCGACGGCAAATGGCTGATGGTCCTGAGCAAATTCTCCAAGGACCGCTTCCTGCCGACTGGCCCGCTGCACCCGGAAAACGATCAGTTGATCGATATCTCCGGCGACGAGATGAAACTGGTGCACGACGGCCCGGCCTTCGCCGAACCTCACGACTGCGTCATGGCCCGTCGCGACCAGATCCGGACCAAAAAAATCTGGGATCGCAACGACCCGTTTTTCGCCGAAACTGTAGCGATTGCTGCCAAGGATGGGATCAAGCTGGAAACCGATAACAAGGTCATACGCGACGGCAAGAAAGTACGTGTGTACATGACCTCGATGGCCCCGGCCTATGGTCTGCCGGAGTTCACCGTCAAACAGGGTGACGAGGTCACGGTGACCATCACCAACATCGACAAGATTGAAGACGTGACCCACGGTTTCGTCATGACCAACCATGGCGTGAGCATGGAGATCAGTCCGCAACAGACGGCCTCGATCACCTTCATCGCCGACAAGGCCGGCCTGCATTGGTACTACTGCAGCTGGTTCTGTCATGCGTTGCACATGGAAATGGTCGGCCGCATGCTGGTGGAGAAAGTCTGATCGTTGCCTATCGTCAGGAGCGCAGGCCAATGACCCCATTCAAGCCAACCCCGATGAAGGTCATTGTGCTGGCGTCGCTGTTGACAGGTGGCAGCGCGCTGGCGGCAGTACAACCCATCACCACGCTGCCGTTGAAGCTGGACGCCGAGCAACGCTGGCACCTGCCGGCGGGGGAATACCGCGGCTCGTTCAGTGTCGATCAATCGATGCAGATTATCTGTGAGCCGGGCGCGGTGATCCAGAGCGAGGGGCAGGGCAACGCTGTGTTCATCAGCGCTCCCGACGTGCGGATCGAGGGCTGCACATTGCGCGACTGGGGGCGCGACATGACGGCCATGAACTCAGCGATTTTCATCGGTCCCAAAGCCCGGGGTGCGGTGATACGCAACAACCGCATGAAAGGACCAGGCTTCGGCATCTGGGTGGATAGCACCCACGACGTCAGCCTGATTGACAACGATATCGAAGGCGACCCGAGCATTCGCTCCCAGGATCGCGGCAATGGGATTCATCTGTATGCCGTGCACGGCGCCAAGGTTATCGGTAATCACGTGCGACAGACCCGGGACGGGATCTACATCGATACCTCGAACGGCAACCTGCTGCAGGGCAATACTTTGGAAGACCTGCGCTATGGCGTGCACTACATGTACGCCAACGACAACCAGTTGCTCGGCAACACCACCCGCCGGACACGCACCGGTTATGCCTTGATGCAGAGCCGCAAGCTGACGGTGATTGGCAACCGTTCCGAGCAGGACGAGAGCTATGGCATCCTGATGAACTACATCACCTATTCCGAGCTGCGCGACAACTTCGTCAGCGACGTGCGCAGCGGTTCCGCCGATGGCGGTATGGTCAGCGGTGCCGAAGGCAAGGCGCTGTTTATCTACAACTCGCTGTTCAATGTCATCGAACACAACCACTTCGAGCGCAGTGCCGTGGGCATTCACCTCACCGCAGGCTCCGAAGACAACCGGATCGCCGACAACGCCTTCGTCGACAATCAGCAGCAAGTCAAATACGTCGCCACCCGCTTGCAGGAATGGTCGGCCGAGGGGCGGGGCAATTACTGGAGTGATTACCTGGGTTGGGATCGCAATAACGATGCGGTGGGCGACGTGATCTACGAACCCAACGACAACGTCGACCGTCTGCTGTGGCTGTATCCGCAGGTCCGTCTGTTGATGAATAGCCCGAGCGTTCAATTATTGCGTTGGGTTCAGAGCAGTTTCCCCGTGACGAAATCACCGGGGGTCAAAGACAGTTTCCCCCTGATGAACCTTCCGACGATGCCCCAAACAACGCGGCCGACCTTATGATCGCCGTCGAAATCGAAGGGGTCAGCCAGCGTTACGGCAGCATGACCGTGCTGCACGATCTGACCCTGAGTCTGGGTGAAGGCGAGGTGCTGGGCTTGTTTGGCCACAACGGTGCGGGCAAGACCACGGTGATGAAATTGATCCTTGGCCTGCTCAAGGCCAGCGCCGGCCAGGTGCACGTACTTGGCTGCCGACCCGCACAAGCCGACGTGCGTCGCCAACTCGGTTACCTGCCGGAAAACGTGACGTTCTACCCGCAACTCAGTGGCCGCGAAACTCTGCGGTATTTCGCCCGCCTCAAAGGAGCCGCCCTGACGCAAGTGGACGATTTGCTCGAGCAGGTCGGGCTTGCGGGGGCCGCAGACCGTCGGGTGAAAACCTATTCCAAGGGCATGCGCCAGCGTCTGGGCCTGGCTCAGGCGGTGCTCGGCGAGCCGCGCTTGTTGCTGTTGGACGAACCCACGGTGGGGCTGGACCCGATCGCTACCCAGGATCTTTACCTATTGATCGACCGCCTGCGCCAACAGGGCGCGAGCATCATCCTTTGCTCCCATGTGTTGGCAGGTGTCGAAGCGCATATCAACCGTGCGGCCATCCTGGCCAATGGCTGCTTACAGGCGATCGGGAGTCTGTCCAGACTGCGTGAAGACGCCGACTTGCCGGCGCGGATCCGGGCTAGTGGTCTTTGCCGACGCGAGCAATGGTTGCAGCGCTGGAATGCCGCCGGGCACACCGCCACAGCGGTGGGCGGCAACGGGATCGAGGTGATGGCTGTCAATGGCTACAAAGTTGATCTACTGCGCCAGTTGTTCCACGAGGATCAACCGCAGGACATCGAGATACTGCAACCGTCCCTCGAAGACCTCTATGGCTACTACATGAATCGTGCGACCACCGGCACAGAAGGCACCCAGCCATGATGCAGATCTGGAGTATCGCCGGTAAAGAGTTCAGCGACGGGCTGCGCAATCGCTGGCTACTGGCAATCAGCCTGTTGTTCGCCATTCTGGCGGTGGGTATCGCCTGGCTCGGTGCGGCGGCTTCCGGGCAAGTGGGCTTCACTTCCATTCCGGCCACCATCGCCAGCCTCGCCAGCCTGGCGACGTTCCTGGTGCCGCTGATTGCCCTGCTATTGGCCTATGACGCGATCGTCGGCGAGGACGAGGGCGGGACGCTGATGCTGTTGCTGACCTACCCCTTGGGGCGTGGACAAATCCTGTTGGGCAAGTTTGTCGGTCACGGTCTGATCCTGGCGCTGGCCACGCTGATCGGATTTGGCTGTGCCGCCGTGGCCATTGCCTTGCTGGTCGATGATGTCGAGTTGGGAATGCTGTTCTGGGCGTTCGGTCGCTTCATGGTCTCCTCCACGCTGCTGGGCTGGGTGTTCCTGGCGCTGGCTTACGTGCTGAGCAGCAAGGCCAGCGAAAAATCCAGCGCAGCCGGGATGGCGCTGGGGGTGTGGTTCCTCTTCGTGTTGGTGTTTGACTTGGCGCTGCTGGCGTTGCTGGTCCTCAGTAAAGGCCGGTTCAACCCGGACCTGTTGCCCTGGTTATTGCTGCTCAACCCGACTGACGTCTATCGCTTGATCAACCTTTCCGGTTTCGAGGGCAGCGGCAATGCCGTCGGCCTGATGGCGTTGAGCAGCGATCTGCCGGTGCCGGGTTCAATGTTGTGGGGCTGCCTGCTGCTTTGGGTCGGCGTTCTGTTGCTGTTGGCTTCCTGGATGTTTCGCCGTCGGCTGACCTGATTTTCCAAGCTCGGGAGATTCAAATGAACACTTTGTACCTAACCGGGGCCCGTGTCCTGGTCGTCATCATTACCAGTTTGGTATTGGCGGCGTGCAACGATCGCGCAGAGGAAAAGCAAACCCTTGGACCCGTGGCCATCCATCAGAGTGACGAGTGTCATGTCTGCGGGATGGTCATCACCGACTTTCCGGGCCCCAAAGGTCAGGTCGTGGAAAAGGGCACGATCAAGAAATTTTGCTCCACTGCGGAAATGCTCGGATGGTGGCTTCAACCGGAGAATCACCACACTGAGGCAAAATTGTATGTGCACGACATGGGGAAAAGTGCATGGGAGAAACCCGACGACCATTTTCTGATTGATGCAACCCAAGCCTACTATGTCGTCGGCACTCAGCTTAAAGGTTCCATGGGTGTAGTTCTGGCGTCATTTTCCGAGGAGGCCACCGCACGCAATCTGGCCAGCGAGCAGGGCGGCAGGGTGTTGCGTTTTGAAGATATCGATCTGGCGCTTTTACAGCAAACCCCGACAATGTAGCCGAGCGACCCGGTTCGCAGAAGAGAGCGGGCTCGCTTCTGCGGTGTGGGTGTTTTTTATTGGGCTCTCTTACTTCAGCGTCAGGATCCAGTCGGCCAAGGTCTTCGCTTCTTCGTCGGTCACCTGGTTGGCCGGCATTGCGATTGGCCCCCATTTGCCCGTACTGCCTTCTTTGATGCTCTTGACCAGGGTTGCCGATGCGTCGGCTTGGCCAGCGTATTTGGCCGCCACTTCCTTGTAACCTGGACCGACCATTTTGGCGTCGACCATATGGCAGGCAACACAGGTTTTGCTCTTGAAGAGCGCCTCGCCATCAACGGCTTGAGCTGACTGCAACGTCAGCGCGGCACTCAGGGCCAGCAGTGGAACAAGAATCCTTTTCATCAGTGTTACCTCAGACTACGAAGCAGATTCGAAACGACCCGCTTCCGGTTTATTCAACAGGCATCGCATTGAATATTATTAGGGTGAATTTATCGGTACTCACATTCTTCATGTGCTGTTGATTGTCGGTGGGGAGCCGAATTGTGGAAAAACGCTCTTTTCACCTTTATTAGATTTTTAGATTTGCCATTTTGGGCATTCGTTCAATTTTATCAGGATGTATTGGAGGGCGTGTGGTTAATTGTCGCCAGTGGATAATTAACTGATGCATGCTAAGTGTGTCGTATTCGCAACTCCCGGGGTTGAATGCTGATTATTTATCTTCATGGCCCTTCCTTTAAGTTTGTGTTGTGTAAGTCGCTAAAATATATTGAAATTAAAATAGGGCGTGGAGGATATGCTGGACGTCAGCAAAGCCCTGTGTACGCTCGGCAATATAATCCGCGGTGATTAAATTAAAAATAGGTTCTCGAAAAGAAAGAAAACATCATTGAGGTATGGCTTTGCTGAAATGATTGTTGCTGTGACTATGAGGAGCTCGGAGTCAATCATATCCCCCCCTTGCCACCCCATTCCTCCCGTAGGAGGCTCCTGGGTGCAACCGCTAAATTAAATCGAGTTCTGCAAGGCGCGCCAAATATCGTCGGAGTCCGGGTAGGAGGTGCTGGAGCATTGCCGGTGTCGGTAGCGGCCTTGACTGACCTGCAATCGGCCAGTCGATCAATGCTTGGTTCTGGTTGAATTGAGCCCTGATCGGCCGTGAGTGTTATTTCAAACCAAGCCGCTTCGCCAGTCGGTGCAGGTTAGCTACGTCCATATCCAGCATTCGAGCACAGGCAGACCATTTCCTTGCGCAATTATTCAGCGTGTTATCAATCAGCTGACGCTGGAAGTCATCCGTCGCTTCCCGCAGACCCTGTTCAACGCCGAGGAAAGGAACATCCAGAGCAACAGGCGGCGCTACCATCTGCTCGGGTACTTGATTGAAATGCTGTGCTTCAAGCAGCAGCTCGTCACTTTGCTGGGTCGCACGAGCAATGATCGTCGCCCGATAAACAGCGTGCTCCAGTTCGCGAACGTTTCCTGGCCACGTGTACTGCTTGAGCAACGACAGACAGTTGGCAGCCAAAGCCACCCGTTTCAATCCCATGCGTTCCCGGCTCTGCTCGCAGAAAAAACCCGCTAGCAACGTGATGTCCTGATCACGCTCACGCAGTGGTGGTACATGCACAGGGAATACGCTTAAACGGTGGAACAGGTCTGCACGGAACCGATTGTTCAACACCTCCTGCTTCAGATCACGATTGGTCGCGGCAAGCACCCGTACGTTGACCCGCAAGACGTTATCGTCACCAACCCGTTGCAGGTCGCCGTATTGCAGTACCCGCAACAGTTTTGCTTGCAGATTCAATGACAGTTCACCGATTTCGTCGAGAAACAGTGTGCCGTTATCAGCCATTTCGAACTTGCCGGTGCGATGATGGATTGCACCGGTAAAAGCCCCTTTGACATGGCCGAACAACTCACTCTCAGCCACTGATTCCGGTAGCGCAGCGCAGTTCAGATAAACCACAGACTGACCTGCGCGTGATGAACCTTCATGTATGGCCTTGGCGACCAGTTCCTTGCCGACTCCGGTTTCTCCAGTGATCAAGACGTTCAGGTCGGAACCTGCCACCATTTCGATCTCTCTCTTCAACTGTCGCATGACTTCGCTGAGCCCGACCATTTCGGTGCCGGGTTTGCCCGCCGGGATATTGCTGATGGAGAGAGGCGTAATTGTCTGACTTTCCAGTTGCTCCACCAGCAATGCATTGGCCAAGGCAGCAGATGCGAGGGCTCCCACCACTCGCAGCTCTTCGTCGCTGAAGTGATCAAACTGTGCCGGGTCCATGCCATCGATCGTCAGCGCACCAATCAGTGTCTGGTCCGCGAACAACGGCAATCCGATGCAGGCATGCACTTTGAGGTCCTGCCGGCTCGGTATCAGTCCGTCATAGGGGTCAGGCAAATGACTTTCTGCCGGAAAGCGCACCACGTCACCGGCGCGAGCGATGGCTTCCAGTCGCGGATGCGCATCAAGGCTGAAGCGACGTCCCAGAACATCCGGTGCCAGGCCGTCAATCGCCAGCGGACGGAACTGTCGCTGTTCATAACGCAACAAGGCAGAAGCGTCGCAACCCAGCAATTGGCGCAAGGTATTGATTAGACGTTGAAAGCGATCCTGATGGGAAATGCCGCTTTGCAACTGAATAGCGATGCGCGCCAAGGATTCAACGGACAGACTCATGTTTTGTCACTTTGACAATGATTAGTCATAAAGACAGTAAACGGGTAATGTCATATTGACAATAGTTGTTTTATTTGTCCTTTAAAATCAATGTCTTATTGTCTGGCACGAACATTGCCATCTTCGGTGTAGAACATCATTTTTTACCGAGGTAGGTTATGTCAATTCTCGTCAAGAACAACATCCATTGGGTCGGTCAGCGCGATTGGGAAGTGCGGGACTTTCATGGCACAGAATACAAATGCCACAAAGGTAGCAGTTACAACAGCTACCTGATCCGTGAAGAAAAGACCGTGCTGATTGATACGGTTGATCACAGGTTCAGCCGGGAGTTCATACAGAACCTGGCGATGGAAATCGACCTGAACACGCTGGACTATATCGTCATCAATCATGCCGAAGAGGACCATGCAGGGGCGCTGACAGAACTGATGTCGCTGATCCCGAATACGCCGATCTATTGCACCGCCAATGGCGTGGACTCGATCAACGGTCATCACCATCATCCAGAGTGGGATTTCCACGTCGTACATACCGGCGACACCCTGGATGTCGGCAATGGCAAACAGCTGGTTTTCGTGGAAACTCCGATGCTGCATTGGCCAGACAGCATGATGACGTACATAACCGGCGATGCCGTACTGTTCAGTAACGACGCCTTTGGCCAACATTACTGCGACGAACACCTGTTTAATGATGAAGTGGATCAAAACGAACTGTTCGATCAGTGCCAACGCTACTACGCCAATATCCTCACGCCATTCAGTCGTCTGGTCATTCCTAAGATTACCGAGATCCTCGGTTTCAATCTGCCGGTCGATATGATTGCCACCGCTCATGGCGTGGTGTGGCGTGATAATCCGACGCAGATTGTGCACCGCTATCTGGAATGGGCGGCGGACTATCAGGAGGACCGCATCACATTGTTCTACGACACCATGTCGAATAACACCCGCATGATGGCCGATGCCATCGCACAAGGCATTCACGAAGTTGATCCGGGTGTGGCGGTGAAGATTTTCAACGTCTCGCGCCACGACAAGAATGAGATTCTGACCAACGTGTTCCGCTCAAAAGGTGTTCTGGTGGGCTCGTCCACCATGAACAACGTCATGATGCCGAAAGTCGCCGCCCTGCTGGAGGAAATAACCGGGCTGCGTTTTCGTAACAAAAAGGCTTCGGCGTTTGGCAGTTACGGCTGGAATGGTGGGGCGGTAGACCGTATTCAGACACGCTTGATGGACGCTGGTTTTGAAACCACATTGACGCTCAAAGCCAAGTGGCGGCCAGACGGTGACTCGCTTGAGGTTTGCCGAGCTCATGGCCGCGAAATTGCTCGGCAATGGGCGCTGCAACCATCGACGCAAGCACAAGTCGCACGATCTGCCGCCGCCGCAACTGCCCAGGCAGAACCAATCGCGGACAACGGCCCGCGCATGCAGTGCAGTGTCTGCCAATGGATTTACGACCCGGCGATCGGGGAACCAATGCAGGATGTGCAGGCCGATACGGCCTGGTGTGATGTGCCTGATTACTTCCTGTGCCCGGAATGTTCACTGGGTAAATCGGTATTCGATGAGCTTGCTTCGGAGGCGAAATGAACAAGGAAATCGTCATTGTGGGCTCCGGCTTCGCTGCTCGTCAGGTGGTCAAGAACTTGCGCAGGCTCGATGCAGCGGTGCCCATTCGGCTGATTGCTGCAGACAGTTGCGATGAGTACAACAAGCCCGACCTGAGTCACGTCATCAGTCTCAATCAGACAGCGGACGACATGACTCGTCAGTCTGCGGCGGAGTTTGCCGAGATGTATCGGTTAACCCTGAATGCTGGTTGCCAGCTGACTGCAATTGATCGCGAAAACAAGCGTGTCAGCGCCGGCAGTGAGGCGTTCAGCTACGACAAACTGATTCTTGCCACGGGTGCGCAAGCCATCGTTCCGCCAATTCCCGGACGGGAGTGGATGGTGACTTTGAATAGTCAGCAAGAATACCGTCATGCACAACACGCTCTGAGAGCGGCAGAGCGCGTACTGATTCTGGGAGCCGGCTTGATTGGCAGTGAACTGGCAATGGATGTCAATCGTGCCGGAAAGCAAGTGGTACTGATGGATAAGTCCTGCAGCCTGCTGGCATCGTTGCTGCCTGTTGAGGTGAGTAGCCGCTTGCAGCATCGGTTATGCCAGATGGGGGTGGAAATGGTGTTCAACCAGGCTTTGGAATCCATTGAAAAGAGAGACGATAGCCTGTTGGCGACTTTGTCCAATGGCCGGCAAATCACCACCGATGTGATCATTGCCTCAATCGGATTGAAACCTGATACGACGTTAGCGGCGCAGGCTGGCCTACGGGTTGATCGTGGCATTGAAGTTGATGAACGCATGTGCACCTCTGACCCACACATATTTGCCGTTGGCGATTGCGCGCAAATCCAGGGCAAGCTGCTGCCGTTTCTACAACCCATTCAGTTAAGCGCCATGACCCTGGCGAGTAATGTGCTGGGTGGCGATGAGCAAGTGAAGTTCCCGGCGATGCTGGTGAAGATCAAGACCCCGGAAATGCCGCTGCACCTGGCCGGAGAAACCAACCGGAAGGACTTGCAATGGCAGATCAACCTTGAGGCACAGGGGCTGGTAGCCAAAGGGCTGGACATGGCAGGGCAGCTACGGGCGTTCGTCGTCAGTGAAGACCAAATGAAGCAGGCCTTTACATTACTACGGCAACTCTCGTTGTAAATCAAAGTGGCAGGGGTCACCCGGATCGACCAATGGCGCTGAGTGTTTTGTTCTTCCTAGACTTATTATCGACGCCAAGTCTGCAATCGCCAGATCGGTTTGAGTAATTGACGTTAGACCGTTTTGCCGAACAAAAGCCGGAGTTGTGTGATCGCGACTTGTATATCGTGCAAGTCGGCCTTGACCTGCGTTGGCATGGTTTACTATCAAGAGTTCCCGAGCAAAATGCAGCTGTACCGCTTGATGTGGGCCTCGTCAGCCTTCGAAAACAGGAGAGCACAGTTCTAAGCCTAGGCTAGGCCGAACGGGTTGCGTTTCGTGCCGGGAGTGGCAGAAGGCGCGGATGGAGCAGCAAGTTCTTGTTTGGTTCGGTGGGTTCCGAGTTTCATCATCACCCTAGCCGCTCAATTCCTCAATCGTTGGGCCCAGCGCAGCGCCATAAAGTTCTGTGTACTCATCGAACACGAGCCGCACCCACTGGTTTTGGGAATGCATTGAGGTTGGGCGCGGTCAGGCGTTGCATCATGTTATTTACCGTTCTGGTAGGCTCACCGTTCGTAACGGCGGCGCGCGTTCGTCCAATTGGCTACGGATGTAATCCAGTAGCGCAGCTTGGAATAAACCCCTTTTGACCGTTGAAGTACTTTAAAAACAAGTCCAAAATTAAGTCTTTTCCTGCCCTGGCAAGAAAAGAAACCCTTTAGATTTCAATGGGTCGGACACCAGATACGAGTCTCGTTTCCCGCTCCAAGATTCAGAAAAAAGCCACTCAGATGAGTGGCTTTTTTTTGTGCCTGTTTCACTGGCCAGGCTGTGACATAGATCCGACAGGCATCAGCAGAAAGGTCGCGCGAATTACCCTGGGAGGTCTGCCCGTCTGCCACTGTGTTGCCGAGCGTCGAGGGGGGCGGGATTGAATGTGCAGAAGTCAGCTGAAGCCGTAGTAAGTGGCGGTTAACCGCGCCATCAAGGGCCGAACAGGTTGTGCCGCCAGCTCATCAGCTTAGGGAATTCTCCGATGTCACAATCTGCAGCGGAATATGCACCCGGTGACGCACAGGATCGAACTGCTCCGCAGTCTGCAATTCCACCAGTAGATTCACTAGCGCCGTTGCAGTCTGGCGCGGCTGAGAGTCGATCACCACGTCGACCAAACCCTGGGCCAGGGCTTGGCGTGACAGCTCAGTGGACTCCTGCAAAATGCAGCACAGCGTCGGGCGCTTGGGCAGTTGCGCCAACGCGTTGATAATCCCGTCGCCACCGCCACCTACCACGCATAGCCCGCGCAAATCGTCATGCCGAACCAGGAGGTCGAGGGTTGCTTCTTCGGTGATGTCGCAGTTGTCCAGATTGATCAGCGGCTCCAGCGGGCGCAGCCCAGGTGCGTGTTCGGCCAAGTAGCTGTGCAAACCTTCAACCCGCTCCTGGTGACCAAGAAAGCGATGGCCACCGAGCAGAACGCCGATGCTGCCTTTGCGCGCGCCACAGGTGCGGGCCAGTAGCCACCCCATCGTGCGCCCGACTACATGATTGTCCTGGCCGACATAGGGCTCGGCTGCCGCCTCATGAATGCCCGATAACAATGCCACCACGGGCACGCCGGCCTCGCGAATCTGGGCAAGGGCGGCGTTGATCTGCGGGTGGGCGAAGCTGACCACCGCCAGGCCGTCGCATTGCACCGCCAACTGTTCGATCTGGGCAATGATGGCGCTGGGGGTGCGATCAAAAACGTATTCGAATTGGCAGGTCAGGTTGGCCCCGGCCTGGCGCTGCGCGGCCTCGGCGATGGCTTGGGCCAGGTTGGCGTAGAACGCCTGGGCGGTGCCCAGCAGCAGGATGCCGAAGCGGTACGTGGGGCGACGTTCGAGAATGCGCTGGCCGATCAGCCGCGCGGCAAAATAACCCACGGCTTCGGCGGCCTGAAGCACCTGTTCGGCAGTGGCTGGATTAACCGGGGCGCGAGCGTTGAGCACGCGGTCGACGGTGGCGACACTTAAGCCTGCGTGTTCGGCGACCGTGGCGATGGTGGGGCGTTTATTGTTATTCATGATGAGCCTTCAACGCGTTTTGATAGAAAACTATCAAGCCCTGTAGGAGCTGGATGATAGCTTGATAGGGAATGTATTCAAGACCTTGAGGGGACCTTCCACGCTCTCTATATTTTTTTACGCAAAGCACCTGACATCTCACGCTTGCGGAGAACAATAACAATGCCTCAAGACAACACAGCCTCTCCCCGGGACTATCGCCTGACCGGCCCTGAAGCCGTCCGCGCGGCCGAAAAAGGTCTTGTATCGGCCAGTTGGTACCAGTCGCCCATTTCCCGTCAACGCATGAAGCAACTGATGCAACGCCGCGACGGCCCGGCCTTGCTCGACACCGCCATCTGGCTGCTGACCCTGGTGGTTACCGGTTTCGGCGGCTACTGGTTCTGGGGCACTTGGGCTTGTGTGCCGTTTTTCCTTGCGTATGGGGTTTTGTACGCCACCGCCTCCAACCCGCGCTGGCATGAAACCGGTCACGGCACCGCCTTCAAGACCCGCTGGATGAATGATGCGCTCTACCAGGTGGCGAGCTTCATGTGCATGTTCGAGCCCCATGTGTGGCGCTGGAGCCATGCCCGGCACCATACCGACACCATCGTCGTCGGCCGCGATCCGGAAATCGTCGAACCGCGTCCACCGAGCTTGTTCATGATGCTGCTGAGCCTGTTCCAGATCCCGTTGCTGCTGAAGACGATGGGAGGCGTGTGCCGGCACGCGGTTGGCAAAATGGATGCCCAGGAACAGACGTTCATCCCTGAGTCCGAATGGTCCAAGGTGTTCCTGGCGGCCCGTATCTGGCTCGTGATTTACGCCGTTGTCTTTGGTGCGGCGCTTTACCTGCACAGCTGGTTGCCGCTGATGTATATCGGCCTGCCCATCCTGTATGGCGGCTGGTTGTCCTACCTGTTTGGCCTCACCCAACATGTGGGCCTGGCGGAAGACGTGCTGGACCACCGCAGCAACTGCCGCACCATCTATATGAACCGGGTACTGCGCTTTCTGTACATGAACATGAATTATCACCTTGAGCACCACATGTACCCGATGGTGCCGTACCACGCCCTGGCGCAACTCCATGAAGAGATCCGCCACGATTGCCCGCCGCCTTACGCCAACATAGGCGAGGCCTTCAAGGAAATCATTCCGACCCTCTTGAAGCAGCGTAAGGACCCGACGTATTTCGTGCGACGCCCCGTCGGTAGCTCAAGGCCTGCCACCGACGCTCATCCACAGGCTGAAGCCACGCTGGGCTGACACCTTCCGGCTGTATCCCGAACAAGAGAAAACGCCATGAACGATCAATGGATCGATGTATGCGCCGTGGGCGAAATCAATGAAGAAGACGTCATTCGCTTCGACCACGGTCCGCATACCTATGCCATCTACCGATCTGCTGACAACGAGTTTTTTGCCACTGCTGGCCTGTGTACTCACGAGTCGATCCACCTGGCTGACGGCCTGGTGATGGATCACGTCATCGAGTGCCCCAAGCACAACGGGCGCTTTGACTATCGCAACGGCAAAGCCCTGGGGGCGCCAGTGTGCGTCAATCTCAAGACCTATCCGGTACGGGTCGACGGAGGGCGGGTTCTGCTCGCCATTTCGGCCTGACCGCCAGGAGTGCACGCCATGAATGCTCCATTGATTATCGTCGGCGCCGGCCATGCCGGTGGCCGCGCGGCGCTGACCTTGCGCGAGCAGGGTTATACCGGTCGGCTGATCCTGATCGGCGATGAACTCCATCGACCGTACGAGCGTCCTCCGCTGTCCAAGGGCTTGCTGCAGGGCACGATGGACCTGGACGATTGCAGCCTGTGGGGGGAGAGCCGGCTCACGGAATTGAACATCGACCACTTGGCGGGCAACCCGGTAAAAAGTCTGGAACCGCAGCACCATCGCTTGCAATTGACCGACGGACGTTGGCTGTCCTACAGCCGATTACTGCTGGCGACCGGAGGGAGAGCGCGTCGCTTGTCCCAGGTGCCTGAATCTCTGGCCAACGTGCTCTACCTGCGCACCCATGACGAAGCCCTGGCCCTGCGCAGCGCATTGAGGCCCGGCACGCGCCTGGTGATTGTCGGCGGTGGCTTTATCGGCCTCGAAGTCGCGGCAACGGCTCGAACCCTGGGCTGTCAGGTGACGTTGCTGGAAGCCGGGCCACGACTGGCCGGGCGAGTCTTGCCTGAAGCCGTATCCCAGGCCTTGTTGGAGTTGCATCGGCAGCAGGGCGTGGACGTGCGGCTGAACGTAGCGCTTGAAATTGTACAAGGCATCGAACGCGCTGAGGCGGTGCAACTGGTGGACGGCCAAGTGCTGCCCTGTGACTGGGTGGTGGTCGGTATCGGCATGCAACCCAACATCGAATTGGCCGCGGCGGCGGGGCTTGAGGTGGGTCAGGGAATTCGAGTCGATGCCCAGTTGCGCACCAGCGCGCCAGACATCTTTGCCGCCGGCGATGTGTGTGAGTTTCGCCTGCACGCCGACGCGTTATTCCAGCGCCAGGAAACCTGGCGCAATGCCGAGACCCAGGGCCGTCACGCGGCGTTGAATCTGTTGGGCGGCGAGTTGCCGTTCGAGGGGGTTCCCGGCTTCTGGTCTGATCAGTACGACTGGGGCTTGCAGACGGTGGGCGTGATCTCACCGACGCCACCTTCGGCCGTGCGCACCCTGGCAGACGGTGGTCTGCTGCTGTTCTCCCTGGAC
This sequence comes from Pseudomonas sp. H3_A02, assembly GCF_054671965.1. NCBI lineage: Bacteria > Pseudomonadati > Pseudomonadota > Gammaproteobacteria > Pseudomonadales > Pseudomonadaceae > Pseudomonas > Pseudomonas sp. H3_A02. The sequence continues at coordinate 5,201,617 of NZ_CP162807.1, read as the reverse complement.
ACCGAGCAACGTTTGCAAGGCACCTGCGGTTGGGGGCAGGGCAACAGCGTTGCCAAGGACATCAAGTTGTGTGAACGGCTGATTGCCAACTTGACCCCACTCTCTGTGGACGCATTGGCCGACGCCGATGTGTCGCTCAAACATCTGCTAAGGCCCAGACATGCGTGAATTCCTGGTATTTCAGTCCCTGTGGGCCATGCAAGATCACCGTGGTCAATGCGATCTTTCCCTTGAGGCGCAGGTGGAGAAGATTGCCTCTGCTGGCTTTGATGGGATCACCGACCATTTCTGGATCGCGCCACAGGCCGAACGTCTGCATGCCGCTGCCAAGGCGCAAGGCCTGCAAATCGAAGGTCAACTGTTTCCCCGCACCGTGAGTGACTTGGCGCAAGCGCTTGAGGTTGCCTCCCGCTACGGCTGCCACCACCTCACGCTGCAAGCCGACGTCCGGCCGCGCACGCTGGCACAGGCGATCACACTGATCGAAGGCTGGCAGCGTCTGGCCGAGCAGGTGGACTTTCCGATCCTGCTGGAAACCCACCGCTATCGTCTCACCAGTGACCTGTTGTTCACCCTCGACTTGCTCGCGCAGATGCCCGACCTCAAATTGTTGGCTGACTTGTCCCATTACGTTGTGAGCCGCGAACTGCCTGAGTCGGCCACTGCCGAAGACGACGCACAGATTCACACCATCTTGCGACACAGTTGGGGTTTTCACGGGCGGGTCGCTAATAGTGAGCAGGTCCAGGTGCCCCTGACCTTCGCCCAGCATCGCCCTTGGTTGGACCGGTTTCTGGGCTGGTGGCGTTACGGAATCAAGGATTGGCTGGCGCGACCGAACACACCCGCGAGCCTGTCCTTCACCTGCGAGCTTGGCCCGCCACCCTATGCGATCACGGGGAGTGATGGGCGCGATGTGACGGATCGCTGGGGCGAGGCGCTGATGCTGAAGGAACTGGTGCGTGGTGTTTGGGATGAGTGTCAGCAGGGACAAGGTGCGCCCATTCCTTCAGGGCATGATCGGTAGTTCAATGAGATTCGGGCAGCCTGAGCGAATACCTTCTTCGACAGCTCCTGCAATATCGCCGGCGCACTCGATCCTGCGGGAAGGGATCCCCATGGAAGAGGCGAGGGCCAGGAAATCGATCGCCGGGTCGCAGAGGTCCATGCCGATGAACCGGTGAGTGCTTGCACTCAGATAGTGCGCCTGGCTACGAGCGTAATTCTTCAAAATGTTGTATTCGCCGTTGTTCATGACAACGAACGTGATCGGCAGCCGTTCATGCGCCGCCGTCCAGAGTGCTTGCGGTGAGTACATTGCCGAGCCATCACCGACCAGACAGACTACCGGGCTGCGGTCCAGGCCAAGCGACGTACCGACAGCCGCCGGCATGCCCCAGCCCAGGATGGCGCTGCGGGTAAAAAGATACTGGCGGGCCGAATGGGAGTCCAGGCAGGCACGGACATGAGGAATCGTGGCGGGTGCTTCGTCGACGATCCAGACGTCCGGCCCGATTGCCCGGATAGCCTCGTGGGCAGCCACGAAAGGCGTTGTCAGCGGCGTGTTGAATTCGCGACTGACGCGAGCGACGACGTCGGCACGACGTGTATCGCGTTCTTGGCCTGCGACGTTTCGCAGCGTTGCGATTGTCTCGCGGTGTGGGACCAATTTCTTGTCCAGTATCGGCAACAGCGTTTGCAAGGAGAGTCTTAAATCCCCGATCAGCCCTAGCGCTGTCTCGTGGACTCTGCCTAATTGGTGTCCATCGCCGGTCAATTGGATAAGGCGACAGTGAGATGGAACAGCGGGGCCCTGGGAATATTGATAGCTGATCAACGAATGGCCGCCGAGCAGGAAGACTGCGTCGAAGTCAGAGAACGTCTCCCTGATATCGGAAGCCTTCGCAGGCAGCGTTCCCCGCCACTGCGGATGAGCCGTCGGAAACGGAATATGCCCGGGCCAGGATGGCCCGTAGACCGGCGCGCCGAGTGCTTCGGCGAGCTTCACGGCTTCAACTTCCGCGCTCGACTGGAACACTTCCTCTCCAATGATAATCGCCAGACAACCGGGGGTAATTGCCGCTAAGGCAGCGGCCAATTCCTCAATCATCCCGGTCACGGCACCGCGCTCGATTCGCGATGGCGGGCCGGCCGTTACATCCGTGTGTTGCTCCATCACGTTAATCGGCAGGGAAAGGAAAACCGGGCCGGCCGGCCCCGTGCGACAGTCCTGAAACGCACGACGCAGCAGCATCGGGATGTGTTCGGGATGATGAATTTCTTCCGCCCATTTGACGCTCGGTCGGGCGAGCGCGACGAGGTCTCCGTGGAGCAGCGGGTCGGTCACGCCATGTCGCGTGTCTTGTTGGCCCGCCGTGACGACAAGTGGCGTATTCGCCATCTTCGCGTTGAGAATTGCGCCCATTGCATTGCCGAGTCCACCGGCCGTATGGAGGTTGACGAAGCCGGGGCGACCGGATGCCTGCGCATAACCGTCGGCCATCGCTACGACTGAGGCCTCTTGGAGGCCGAGGATGTATTGGATGTCTGAGGCGCCTGAGAGGGCGTCGAGCAAGGGCAGTTCGGTTGTTCCCGGATTGCCGAAGACGTAACGTACACCCTCGCTGCGAAGCACTTCTACGAACAGGTCCGCGCCGCGTTGCCCGCGGCTGTTGAAAAAAACATTGGAGCCTGAAGGCATGGCGCAGAACCTCATCTGATCTGGAAGCTTTAATTTAGCTGGTTTGCTGTGGCGACGGTTAGCTGGCTCCGGACCGAACCGTTACCCGTGGCCTTCAAAATCGCATTGCACAAGGCCCGGGCGACAGGTGCGTAACTGGTCTGGCTGGGCTGGCCGGCTTCGGGAGCCCCGGTGGGATTGATCAGGTGCACCGCGATCTGTCCTGGCAGCCATGAGACGAGTGGCCAACGGGTGCGATAGGCAGGTTTAGGCCGGGTATCTCCGAGGGTCGGCTCAAAATCGCAGGATGTCACGAACGCTATCCCTATCAGGCAAGCGCCTTCGAGCTGCGAGCGCACGCGACCAGGATTTTTCAAGAAACCCAAGTCCGCGACAACGACCGCGTCATGAATGATCAAGCGGCCTTCGTCGCTCACTTCGATATCGAGAACGACCGCCATGCAGGTCTGCGCGTCATAGTGGGCAGCGATGCCTTGCGCCCGACCATGTCTTGGGGGCTTGCCCCAATGAGCTTTCTTTGCCGCTTCGGTGATGACGCTCCGCATTCGATGGCCGTCGACACTTGATGAGTGCCGAGTGCCATCGTTCACCGTCGATGCCGGATCAATCAGCGAAAGCAGATAGTCCCTGTGATCCAGCTTGCAGGTTCGCACCTGCGCGGCCATGAATCGCTGTTCGGCGAACAGGCGGAGCAACAGGCCTTTTCTGTCCAGATTGCTGTCGAGCGTCGATTGCCAAGTAAATGGATCAAGAGCACTGACGTGCGCATCAGGATGGCTCATTGCGTTTCTCCTTCCGGCTGATGGCAATAGGTTCAGCTAAAGCGATGTGTCCTTGGTGCCTGTAACGCTGGCACCGTAGGGCAGTCATTGGGGGTACTTTAGGGGCAAGGATCTGACGTCAGAGTGACCGGAGGCTGACAGGAACATGTCAGGCGTTGGGCTGGTCGGCTTTGGTCCAGGCGTCGTTAGGAAACGCACAATAGACGTGCACCGGCGTCCCAGGTTCACGCACCAGGTCGATGTTAGTTCATGGATTTCTGAACTAACTATTTGCCACAGCCTATTCAATCATTTGTCACGATGGCCTTAGGATCCTCCAAACGGGACCGTCGCCATCAGAGCAGCAGCCCGCAGCAGCCCCTTTTCGACTGCCCAGCAACGCCACCAGACCAATTCGCTAGTGGCCCGACGCAGTCGAGAGGAATGCATGAAGCTAGAGATTTTCCGTACCTTATGGGGCTATACCGCCAGCCATTCATCCGCCCTGGATGAACTGCTCGCCGCCGGTTTTGATGGGATCGAAGCACGCCTGCCACTGCAGGCCAGTGAGCGTGGCGAGTTTGGCGCTTTCCTGCGCAGCAATCACGTCCCCTACATCTGCACCCTGTTCAGTGCTTACGATGTCTTGCCTGATCAGCGCGCCACGCCTGCCCAGCACTTGCTCGACATCGATCGTAAGCTCGGCTGGGCCACGGCGCTGACACCCCGTTTCGCCAATCTGCTTGCAGGCAATGATCGCTGGCCTCTGGCGCAGCAGGTCGAGTTCTTCGGTCAGGCCCTGGAGCTGGCCGCCAGGCATGGGGTGTTCTGCAGTTTCGAGACTCACCGCGCCCGCTCCCTGTACAGCCCTTGGGTGACTCTGGAACTGATTCGCCAACTGCCGGAACTGCGTTTCACCAGTGACATCAGCCATTGGGTGGTGTGCTGTGAGCGGTTACTGGACGACCCGACCGACGATCTGTCGTCCTTCGTCGAGCGCGTTCATCACATTCAAGCTCGGGTCGGTTATGACCAGGGCCCGCAAGTTCCCCATCCCGCCGCCCCGGAATATGCCCGTGAACTGGTGTTTCACCAGCGCCACTGGGAGGCGGTCTGGGCTTCTCAATTTCAGCGCGGCTATGCAGTCAGCACCCTGACCCCGGAGTTCGGTGCCGACGGGTACCTGCATCATTTGCCCTTTACCAACATGCCGGTGGCCGATCTCTGGACCTTGAACCAGTGGATGGCGCGAACCGAGCGCGAACACTTCAATCGTTTTACCTGTGAAGGAGCCCGCCATGAATAAGACTTCGCTGACCCAGGCCAACTTCAATCGCATTCCGGTGGTGAACATCGCCGGCCTCTTCAGTATCGAACTGGAGCATCGCCTCGCCGTGGCCGAGCAACTGGGTCGTGCCGCCAGCGATGTGGGGTTTCTGTACATCACCGGGCATGGCATTGATCCGGCACTGATCGAGGGCCTGCGCCAGGCGAGCAAGGATTATTTTGCGCAGCCCCTGGAGACCAAGATGCGCCATTACATTGGTGCCTCGCAAAGCCACAAGGGCTTCGTGCCCGAAGGGGAGGAGGTGTACTCAAAGGGCAAGCCGGACCACAAAGAGGCCTTCGACATTGGTTTCGAAGTGCCGGTGGACGATCCGCTATTGCTGAGTCGAACGCCGCTGCTGGGCCCGAACCACTGGCCCGACGTGCCAGGTTTTCAGGCTGCAGTACAAAATTACTATCAGGCCGTGTTTGCCCTGGGCCGCCGATTGTTCGATGGCTTCGCCCTGGCTCTGGGCCTGGAAGAGGGCTACTTCGACGCACTGGTCACCCGTCCGCCTTCCAAGCTGCGGCTGATCCATTACCCCTTCGACGCCACTGCCGTGGATGCTCCAGGCATCGGCGCGCATACCGACTACGAGTGCTTCACCATCCTGCACGCCGATCAGCCGGGGTTGGAGGTGCTGAACGACCAGGATCAGTGGATCGATGCACCGCCAATGCCCGGTGCGTTTGTGGTGAACATCGGCGACATGCTGGAAGTCATGACCGCTGGGACCTTTGTGGCCACCGCTCACCGAGTGCGCAAGGTGGCTCAGGAGCGCTATAGCTTCCCGCTGTTTTACGCCTGCGACTACCACACGCTGATCAAGCCGTTGCCAGCATTCATCAATGACGCACAGGTCTACGAGGCGCTGACGATTGGTGAACATATGTGGAGTCAAGCCCTGCAGACCTATCAGTACCTGCGCGAACGCGTCGAGAACGGCGAGCTTGAGCTGCCATCCCGAGCCCGCAAGCCGTCGAGCTTCGGTCGCCTGAAAAACACTGCCACTCATTCCTAAAAAAACCAACGGAGCTTCCCATCATGAAAACCCCCTACGCCCTGACCCGACTGAGTCTGCTCGCCGCCAGTCTGTTCTGTGCCAGTGCCGCCTTCGCCAGCACCGCGACCCCGGGTGTATTGAAGGTCGGTATGGAAATCACCTACCCGCCGTTCGAGTCCTATGACGCCAACAAGAACGTGGTCGGCTCCGACCCGGAGTTGGCCCATTCCCTGGCCAAGGCAATGGGCGTCAAGGCCAACTTCGTCGACACCAAGTTTCCCAATCTGCTCAATGGCCTCAACGCCGGGCATTACGACGCAATCATCTCTGGCATGTACATTACCCCGGAGCGCCAAGCCCAGGCCCGGACCATTGCTTATGCCAACACCGGCGCGGCGATCATGGTGCCCAAGGGCAGTGAGTTGAACCCGCAGGTTCCCGAAGACCTGTGTGGCCTGAAAATCGGGCTGGAGCAGGGCACCACCTGGGTCGGCAAGTTCCGTCAGTTGTCCAGCGACTACTGCGTTCCCAACAACAAGGGCGCCATCACCGTCAGTGAGTTTCCCTCGGCACCCGAGGTGACGCAGGCGCTGCTGTCAAAGAACATCCAGGCTCAAGTGGAAATTGCCGGCGCCGCGCACATGATCGCTCAGCGTACCAACGGCCGAGTGATCGTCAGCTCGCAGAAGTTGGTTTACCCGCAAACGTTGGGCATCTACGTCAAGAAAGACGCCGACGCGACCTATCAGGCGCTGGTCAAGGCTTTGGCTGAGAGCAGGGCCAACGGCGAGTACGCCGCCATTCTCAAGGCGTATGACCTGGAACCGGTCTCTGAGTAATGCCTGAAACCGCGCCCTCGATCGGGGGCGCGGCTTGCGCGAGGTGTCTATGCAATTCGATTGGGATTACTTTTTTTCGCTGTTCACCCTGGCTGACTTCTGGGCGGCGAGCCTGACCGTCATCGAACTGAGCACCCTGGCCTGGTTCCTGGGCATGCTGCTGGGTTTCGTCCTGGCATCGGCCAAACTGTCGAGCGTGCGCTGGCTGCGCATACCCGCATCACTCTACATCTGGTTCTTTCGCAGCATTCCGCTGCTGGTGCTGGTGGTCTTCGTCTACAACCTGCCGCAGTTGCTGCCCGGTGCCGGGCCGGTGCTGTCGGTGCCATTTTATTCCGGTCTGTTGGCGCTGGTGGTCACTGAGGCCAGCGTCTGGAACGTTACCTGGACCTGAACCTGCGTACGCCGCAAACCCTGGAGAGTGCCTCGACACAAGTGCTGCGCGACAGTCTGGCACCTAGGGTACCGAGCAAGGTCAGCCTCCCAGCCAAAGGTGCGGCCCCGGCCCTGCACCTGCAGGACGTGCACAAACGCTACGGCGATCATCATGTGCTCAAAGGTATCGACCTGAAGGTGCAAAGCGGCCAGGTGATTTCCATCATTGGCCCGTCCGGCTCCGGCAAGACCTCGTTGATCCGCACCATCAATGGCCTGGAACGCATCGATCAGGGTGAAATCCTGTTGTTTGGGGAGGGCTTCATTAATGCCGAGGACAAACCGGATGGGCGTCGGGTTCGTCAGGGTGTACAGCGCATCGGCATGGTGTTCCAGAACTTCAACCTGTTTCCACACCGGACACTGTTGGACAACATCAGCCTAGCCCCTCGTTATCATGGCGTCAGCCGCACACTGAGCGAGCAACGGGCCTGCCAACTGCTCGACAAGGTCGGCCTGCTGGCCCACGTTCACAAATATCCGCATCAACTGTCTGGCGGCCAGCAACAACGTGTGGCGATCGCCCGGGCCATGGCCATGGACCCGGACATCCTGCTGTTTGACGAACCGACCTCGGCGCTGGACCCGGAACTGGTCGGCGAGGTACTTACGGCGATCGCCGACCTGGCTCGCGAAGGCATGACCCTGCTGATTGTCACTCACGAAATGGAATTTGCCCTGTCGATCTCTGATCGGGTGATTTTCATGGAAAACGGCAACGTGCAGCTGGATGCCTCGCCACAGGCGATCCGCGAAGGGCATGGGGCCCAGCGGGTGCGACGGTTTATCGGGTTGGAAGAATCAGAGAAGGAGCGTTGCCTGTTGATGAGCTGAATGGAGCGCGTTTGGTCGCATGATCCGCGTTATCGCTGATATCAATTCAGCTAACCGGTAAGCCGTCTCCAATTCCGAAACGAGGTTTGCACAACCTCGATTCCAGGCTGACTTTTTATCGAGTAGCCGAGCGAGATACGCCTACGTACTGCATTTATGAGTCTTGCGTGGCCATCATTCTGCAGGGCGCGAAGGGGATCGCGTTCGGCGAGCAAGCTGTTGCCGCAGCGCTCAAGTCCTCAGTTTGCTGACGTCCAGACTGCATCCTTCACGTCCAACCGTTTAGGCAACAGCTTGTTGGCATAAAACAGATCTGCTGTGGCCTGCTGCGCTTCGATGATTTTTTCATCAATGGGCAGCACCGGTGACGGCGGCCGATTATCCACGTAACGAGCGATCACGGCTTCGGGCAGTCCCATGGATTGGGTCAGCACCCGAAGGCTTGCTTCTCGCTGGCTGCGAGTCAGGGCTTCGGCTGCGGTAAGCTCATCGAGCAGTGCATGCAGGAAAGCACCGTGGTTTTGGGCATGGTCACGCCGGGCGGTGTAGACCGGGCCGGAATGTAGAAGTCGCTCCCGACATTGGAGGGGTTAAAGTTGCTTGTCAGGCCGATACGTCTAGCTACGTCGAGCTTGGCGTATAGCGGCCGAACGGCGATCTGCGTTATAGGAGACAGTAGAGAACATTACGGGAATGAAGGGGCTGGTGCGTCGCGCCTATTGTCTGGCTGTTGAATCCAGGCTGGCGAATCCGGAGTAAACGGCTACTTTGTAAAAGGCGAAATTCACGGAGTATCCCATCGACACTGCGAGGCTCAAGCATGACCAGCTCAAACATCGGTGCCAGCGCGGCGCTACGTGCCGGCACCGGAAAAACGTTCGTGGACCTGGAGGGCTATAACGACACCGCCAAAATAGCGGTGGGGCCGGACGGTAAGATCTGGCTTGCCGGGATAACGTGGGTAGATACCGGACAATGGGAGTACGAAGGCTATAGGACTTCTTTGGTTCGTCTTAACGCCGACGGCACGATCGACACCACGTTCAGCGATGATGGCAAGGCCTTGCTTCCTCGCGACATCTACCCGGGCGAGGGCTATAGCGCAGCCGTACAGGCCGACGGGAAGTTCCTGATCGTCTATCCGCATTTCTCTGACCCGAGCATCGTCATGGTCCGTCTGAACACCGACGGTTCGGTGGATCAAAGCTTCGGTGTCAATGGAACCGCCACCGCGCCGGCTGCATGGGGGGATTCCGCCAGCGCGACCGTACAGCCGGACGGCAAAATCCTCGTGTCGAATTATGACTCCTATGAGCATCATTTTTCCGTCAATCGCTTCAATGCCGACGGTACGGTTGATTCGAGTTTCAACGGCGGCAATCCCGTTGCGTTCACTGTTCCCGACATCAACACACTGGAGGGCTTCGGCCTGACGCTGCAAGCCGACGGGAAGATCCTGGTGCCAGGTTACAACGAGGCATTCGTGGTCGCGCGATTGAATCCCGATGGGTCCCTGGACACCGGCTTTGGCACGGACGGCACGGCCGACATTGAAGTGGCCGGTTTGGCGAAGTCCATTACAGTGCAGGGCGACGGTAAAATCCTGGTGGCGGGTTATAACCAGGAAGGCGCAACCGGCTATGACTTCAAGATCATCCGGCTGAATCAAGACGGAACCTTTGACGCAAGTTTTGGCAACAAGGGCGTCGCTGTATTCGATCTGGCCGGAGGCAGGGATACGGCCCGGGACATCACGGTGCTCGCGGACGGTAAGATCCTGGTGGCCGGGCAAAGCAACTATTTTGGCAACGATGACTTCAGCATCATCAGGCTCAACGCTGACGGAACATTGGATACCACCTTTGGAGCGCTTGCAGGTGTGTTGCCCCGAATTGACGGAGGTGTGGGCGACGATGCGCTCCATGGCGCTTATGTCCCGGAACACCTCAGTGGTCATGACGGCAACGACCTGCTCGATGGAGGAGGGCAACGAGATGTCCTCGAGGGTGGCGCCGGCGCCGATGTGTTCCGAATCACCTCCATCGGCGACAGCTATCGCACCGACACTCAGGCCTTCAGCGATCGCATCGTTGACTTCGATGCCAGCCAGGACCTTATCGACCTGTCTTCGCTAGGCTTCAGCGGGCTGGGCAACGGGCTCGACGGAACCCTGGCGGTTCAAGTCAATGACACCGGCACCCGTACTTATCTGAAAAGCTTTGAACCGGACGGACAAGGCAATCGTTTCGAACTGGTCCTCGACGGCGATCTCGCTCAAGCGCTCAACGAAACCAACCTGGTGTTCGCCCCCAGCCTGATCCAGGGAACGGAGTCGGCCGATCGACTGAATGGTTCCGCTGTGGGCGATGTACTCGTTGCCGGTGGTGGTAACGATGTCGTTTGGGGTGGCTCCGGACACGATATTCTCGATGCGGGCTTGGGACGAGACGTGCTGAACGGGGGAGAGGGCTCGGACGTGTTCCGCTATGGGTCCATCGAAGACAGCTTCCGTACGACCGATGGCAATTTCCAGGATCGGATCATCGACTTCGATCCTGATACCGACAAGATAGACGTCTCCGCGTTAGGCTTCACCGAGTTGTGGAGCGGCTACAACTCAACGCTGAAGGCGGTGCTGAGCGAGGACGGTCAGCGAACCTACCTGAAAAGCTACAGCGCCGACGAACAGGGGCGCCGGTTCGAAATCACCCTGGAAGGAGATGTGGCCTCGCAACTTCGAGACGATAACTTCATCTTCGCTTCGGGTGATGAACCCTTTTCAGAGCTGCAGCTCCTGGGGGTGCCGGCGCCTGAGCAGTTTGGGTAGTCTTCCTACCGAGACAGTCATCATCCTGCTACTGGGATGGAAGAGGTCTGGGTAGACCTGCTTGCCGACTGAGCGAGGCGCCGCTTACGCGTGTCGCTCCTCGGGAAAATTGAGAAAAAAGCCACTCAGATGAGTGGTTTTTTTGCCTTGGAAATACCTGCGGTCGTGGCGGCTGTACGCCTCGGTGATGCTGCCAAGCGGAGCGATCTCGCCCATACCAGCGTTGGCGACCAGCACATCGATTCGGCCATGGCGTAAGTGCTTCACCTGGCCGAAAGTGATCCTTCCGAGCGACCGCTCCACCGTTGAATGGCGATACCAGCGAAACGATGACGGTGTGCGATAAAGGCGGGCTTGCAGCTTGCGGGGTATCGGGCCATCGGATTCATAGGCGCTACGGCAGGAGTGCTTCACGATCCCATCTCCGCCTGCACAACAAGGAAGGCGCGCTGCTGAAATCGCACCAGCGCGCGAGTACCGAACACTTCATGTACGTCAACGAAATACGCTGAGACGTGAACGGGCTGATGCTCAAGGCGACGGCTCCGTGGGCAGCGTGTCTTCTGACAGCCAACGTGCTGGTTTCCGCGCTTTCAATAGGCACTTCTAGCCGAGTACCGCACTATGCCACGATCCGATCCGCGCTCTCGGCCCAGGGGATTACCGTCCGCGCTGGCGCTGAGGGTGTCAGGATGCTTGCTGTATCGAGACGACTGATATGCTCGGAAGAAAGCTCAAGCGACAGCGCGCCGAGGTTGTCGGTGAGCTGGGTCATTGAGCGTGGCCCGATGATCGGCACTGCCCCGTGGGTGCCTGCCCAGGCAATGGCGACCTGACCCGCACTGGCGCCGATCTCGCCCGCGATGGCAATGACGGTGTCGAGAATGTGCGTACGCTGCGCCGAATTCTCCGGCTGGAACACCCGGCCGCCCAAACCTTCGGCGCGACCTTTCTCCCCTTGGCGGTACTTGCCCGTCAGCATGCCGCCGCCCAGCGGCGACCACGTGACGATACCGAGGCCCAGCGCGTGCGATGCCGGGAACAGGTCGGCTTCGGGCTCGCGATGAACCAGGCTGTGCTCGAACTGCGCAGCCGCGATGGGAACGGTACGAGTCAGTTCGGCCAGGGTCACTGTGCGGGCGAGACGCCAGGCGGCGAAGTTCGAAAGGCCTGCATAGAGGATCTTGCCCGCGCGTGCCAAGTCCTCGAAGCCACGGACGATTTCCTCGGCTGGCGTGAGGCCATCGGGATGATGCACCCAGTAAATGTCAATCCGATCTGTCTTGAGTCGCTTCAGGCTCGCTTCCACGGAGGCGACCATGGCCCTGCGACTGTTGCCGGTGACCAGCCGATTGGCATTCGGCTGCGCGCCGTTGCTGTATTTCGTCGCAATGACGAAATCTTCGCGCCGCCCCTCCAGCAGGATGCCGATCTGTTCCTCCGATTGTCCGAACTGGTAGACATCCGCTGTATCGATGAAGTTGCCCCCAGCCTCGGCATAGACGTTGAAGATCGCTTTGCTGGTATCGGGATCGGCACCATGGCCCCAACCCGTGCCAAAGTTGCCCGTGCCGAGCGCCACCTGCGAAACCCGCAGACCGGTCTTGCCAAAGGATGTGTATTTCATGACTTTCTCCGTTGATTGAGGCGGAACCACGAGGTTACTCAGTTCGGACCGGAGCGCAGAGAACAACGTCAGGCTTGCTCATGTGGACGCCTTGGGGAAGGTGCAGGGAAATCGAAGATCAAGCATGTCGTGGTGGCGTGGGCGTACAGCTTGCCGTCGGGACCAACGATTCGGCCTTCGGCCGTGGCAATCCGACTTCCCGCATGGATCAACTTTCCCTGGGCGCGTACCAGCGGTACCGCGTCGGTCAAGGCGCGGACCATGTTGACTTTCAGCTCCAGCGTGGTGAAGCCCTTGCCTGCGGGTAGGGTCGAATGCACGGCGCAACCCACCGCCGAATCGAGCAGCGTGGAAAACCAACCGCCGTGCACGGTTCCCAGCGGGTTGTAGTGCCTTCGTTGCGGCCGACCTTGGAAGATCGCTGTGCCTGGTTCCATGTGAATGGGCAGGAAATCGAGCGTATCGCCGATTGGGGCGGGCGGTAGTTCCCCGGCGAAAATTGCCTCGAACAACTCCATGCCCGTCAGGCTGGTGATCTGTTTCTGCGTTGCGGTGTGGGAGGTATTCCAACGGGCACGAATCGCTTTTTCTTCTTCGTCCCACCGCGCAACGACCTGGTCAGCCTGCATCACGAACTCCTTCCTCATCCTTAATACTTGTATATGCAATACTTGTAGATACAATCTATAACATGAAAAATATGACCAAGCCACAGGGTTGCACCAATCTGAAGATTCGCCAGCTCAATCGCATGGTGACGCGTCACTACGATCGCTATATCGCCGAGTCCGGATTAAAAAACACGCAGTACTCATTGTTGTCACACGTCGTCAGACTGGGTCCCATTCGCCCGAGCGACCTGGCTAGGCGAATGCAAATGGAGGCTTCGACGTTGACACGGAATATGCAACCACTGGTCGCTCAAGGCTGGTTGACGGTCGGGGCAGGTGGCGACGCGCGCAGCCGCCTTGTCCAAGTGACCGAAGCAGGGCTGGAAAAGCAAGCCGAAGGGCGGCGCGCCTGGAAAGAGGCGCAATTGGCACTTAATGAGCGACTCGGCGTGCATCGCGTTGCGGCGCTCCATGAGTTGCTGGATGCGTGTATCGAGTGCCTTGATGATGAGCCTGAAACGGGTACGGACTGACTGGTAGACGTTTGGTCGTTTCCCAAAAAAATATGCGACGAATAGGAAGCGGAGGAGCGGCAGTTAGGGTGGCGATTTCATTCTGTCTAACCATACGACAGCTGTTCAATCTATTCGGACGGGATTCTTGCAGGCTGGATCGCCACGGGTGATGCGGGCGTTCGATAACGACGTCACGCGTGTCGCTATAGCGCTGGGTATTACGCGGCCGGCACTCTATAAAAAGCTCATGTAGTAAAAGGCGGATGTGAAAGCGCTCGGGAAGGGGAGATCAATACAAATCACGTGGCGATGAGGCCAGTCAGTTCCTCGGGACGACCCATGGGGAACGCTTCTCTCAGATAGTCGAGAAATACCGAAACGCGGGCGCTCAATAATCGCCTTGATGGATAGAGTGTCCACAGCTCAACTTCCGGTGCGTCCATATCTCCCCAGTGCACCAACGTTGCGTCGAGAAGATCGCGGTATACCAGCGAAACAGGCAGGCGCGCGATCCCAACCCCAGCTCGCACCGCATCGCGGACCATGAACAGCGACGATAGACGCAGAACCGGTTCGACGCTTATCTGAGACTTGCCACTCGGTGTCGTGATGGTCCACACCGGCCCCTGGTCGCCGCTGCCTCGAACCACGGCCGGCACAGCCGCATCGGCCTCTGGACGAACAAACGCCGGGCTCGCCACCACTACCAGTCTGTCACGCAGCAAAACACGGCCAATCAAATGCTCATCGGGCGCCGGATTAACCCGAATAATCAAGTCATAACCCTCCTCGATCATGTCCACGATTCGGTCCTCCGTGGTGACCTCAAGGCGCACCTCTGGATATTTGAGTGCAAAGCCTGCGGCGAGCTTGCCCATTGCCGCCTGGGCGAAAAAGAGTGGCGCACTGATACGAAGCGTGCCCCGTGGGCGCTCCCCACCTGAAGCAATGGCGGCCACGCTCTCGTCCAGTTCAGTCAACAGCGCGGCCGTTCTGTCGAACAATGCTCGCCCTTCCTCGGTGAGCTTGAGTGTTCGCGTGCCGCGTTCGAACAGGCGTAGTTCAAGGCTGCGCTCCAGCTCCGTCACGCGGCGCGACAATGTTGCCTTCGGTCGTCCGCTGGCACGTGCGGCACGGCCAATCCCCCCATGACGGGCAACAAGATTGAAATCGGCAAGCGCGAGTAGATCCATGGTTTCACCTATGAGGTGGCGTGCGGGCACTACACAAACGTTCTAGCCGTTTACCCCGTCGCCCAGAATGATGAAGGCTGTTTCTAACTGTTCCATGATTGGAACAAGCTGTCCACATCCGACGGCTATCGGAGCATTTTGTAAACAGAGATAGTGGGGCTGTCGTTTAAATCACTACGGAGAACCACCATGACCATCCTCGTTACTGGCGCAACCGGCCGAGTCGGCAGTCAAGTTGTTGAGCAACTCCTCAAACGCCACGCAAACGTGCGCGTTCTCGTTCGCGACCCCTCGAAAACTGACTTTCCTGAGCAAGTGGAGGTTGTGCAGGGCGAAATGCTGGACATCGACTCGCTGCGCCGCGCGTTCAAAGGTGTTTCCAGCTTCTTCCTGCTCAATGCAGTGGCCGCGGACGAATTTACCCAGGCGCTGTTGGCGCTGAACATCGCTCGAGAGTCGGGCGTGGAGCGGGTCGTGTACCTCTCGGTGCTGCATGCCGACCGCTTCGTGAATGTGCCGCACTTCGCGGTCAAGTCGGGCGCCGAGCGGATGATCAAGCAGATGGGCTTCAGTGCCACGATCCTGCGACCGGCCTATTTCATCGACAACGAAGTGATGGTCAAGGATGCCATGTTCGATTACGGCGTCTACCCGATGCCCATTGGCGGCAAAGGCATCGCCATGGTCGACGCCCGGGACATTGCCGAAGTGGCAGCCATCGAGCTGGTACGCCGCGACCAGGCACCGGGCAAGCTGGCGATTGAAACCATCAACCTGGTAGGTCCCGATACGCTGACAGGTTCCGACATTGCCGCGATCTGGACCGAGGTGCTCGGACGCCCGGTCAATTACGGCGGTGACGACCCGAGCGGCTTTGAGCAGACCGTGGCCAATTTCATGCCCAAGTGGATGGCCTATGAAATGCGCCTGATGGCCGAGCGTTATGTCAGCGACGGGATGATCCCCGAAGCGGGCGATGTCGAGCGCCTGACCAGGCTTCTTGGACGCGACCTGCATAGCTATCGTGAATTCGCTGCCCGGCTGGCAGACGCGATTTGAATACGAACGGGCAGGGCGGTCATGTATCGCCCGGCACTCCACGCTCTTATCTATGGAACCACTTAGATGAAAACTGTATTGATTACCGGCTGCTCTTCAGGCTTCGGCCTGACCACCGCCAACTATTTCCTCGAACAAGGCTGGAAAGTTATCGCAACCATGCGCAACCCGGATGAGCGCATTTTGACGGCGTCCGAGCACCTGCGTGTGCTGGCCCTGGACGTGACCGACCCGGTCAGCATCCAGCAGACAATACAAGCCGCAGGGCCGATCGATGTGCTGGTCAACAACGCCGGAATCGGCCTGTTGGGCGCGGTTGAAGGCAGCCCTATGGACGTGGCCCGCGAGCTGTTCGAGACCAATACGTTGGGCACCATCGCCATGACCCAGGCCGTGCTGTCGCAGTTTCGCGAGCGTCAAGCCGGGGTGATCGTCAACGTAACGTCTACTGTTACGCTGGTGTCGTTACCCCTGCTCAGCGTTTACACCGCGACCAAGGCGGCGGTGAATGCGTTCACCGAATCCCTGGCGCTGGAGCTTGAGCCGTTCGGTATCCGCGCCAGGCTGGTGCTGCCAGGCCGTGCGCCTGAAACCGACTTCGCTAAGAAGGCGCAGCCTCGCATGCAGGACAGCATTCCACCCGCCTATGAGGACCTGGCGCAGCAAGTATTTGCCCAATGGTCGACGTCCACCGTGGTGACACACGCCCAGGACGTGGCCGAGGCAGTATGGCGTGCAGCCGTTGATCCGACTTCACCGATGCGCATCGCAGCCGGCGCAGACGCCGTTGAGTTGATCAATGAGCAGTCATCAGCCGCTTACACATGATTGAGAAAATAACACCACGGAGCCGCTAATGTTCGACACCAAAGTCGCGACCATCGTGCGCAATGACCTGAAAACCTGGCAACGGCCGTGGAAAAAGCTACGAAGGGTTTATTGCTTCACACGTGACAGGGTTGAGGTTCAGTCGCGCAGTTGAATCTTGAACTGATCCAGCCACTGATCATTCCTCAATCGCCAGCGCTCAACGCTGCCGCGAATGCCTCGGGCGTGGGGCTTTCCTGCCAGGTTGCGATAGTGGCGGGCAAACTCAGCCATGGCTGTTTGTGCTTGACCCAAATGTGCGCGATAGGGCTCAAGGAGGCGCGGTCGTCGAGCGTGCCGGCGCGAAGAATCCAAAGTCCAGGCGCTGCCGAAGTGGTGTTGTAGATGCGCGTATGACAGGTCGCGCAGAGATGGTGATGCGCGACTTGCCTTTGGTCCTGATAGCTATATTCGACAGTCGCCCCCTCCAAGATAAAAGCGTCCTTGGGCAGCATCGCATGCAGCGCGAAGCTGCTGCCGCTCCAGATCTGGCAAAACTGGCAATGACACGCATAGATGGCGACCTGCACGTCGCTGATGGAACGATAGGATACGGCGCCGCAACGGCAACCACCGGCAAGTTTCATGAGTAATGTCTCGTGTTTAAGCGACTGAATGTTGATGCCGCGCATCAATACGGGTAAAGCATGCACAAGATTCTGCCTGATTAAAATTGATCAAACCTTTCTACCCACTCGTAGGAAATGTATGAGCCTCCCGCAACTTCAATGGGAAACCCAGCGGGTTTTCCTGGCTGTTCTTCGAACCGGAAGCCTGTCCGCTGCAGCACGAGCGCTGGGCATTGCCCAAGCCACCGCCAGGCGACGTATCGACGCACTGGAGGGCAGCGTGGGAACGAGTCTGTTCGTGCGTTCGCCAGCGGGATTGATGCCCACGGACACCGCCCGAGAGTTGATTGGCCATGCACAAACGATGGCATTGGCCGCCGAAGCGTTCGCTCGTGCCGCGTCCGCGCAGGCCAATGTGCCTGGCGGCACAGTGAGGGTCACCAGCAATCAGTTGCTGGGCGTGGAAGTACTCCCTGCAATGCTGCGCGAGATTCGCGCCGCCCAGCCCCAGTTGGCGCTCGAACTGAGCGTGTCGAACCGCCTGGAAGACCTGGCATTGCAGGAGGCAGATGTGGCCGTACGCATTCGTCGCCCGGCCGAGGCCTCCGTTGTCACTCGGCATGTGGGCGATTTGCGCGTGGGCCTGTATGCGACGCCGGGGTTGATCGAGCACCGTGGCTGGCCTCGATGCGCACATGAATTGAGCGAATACCCGGTCATCGGTCCGGACCGCAACCTGGCGGAGCAGGCGTTCCTGGCACAACAGGGTTTTGCCTGTACAGGGGAACACGCGGTGTTTCGCAGCGACGATCACCTGGCCCAGTTCGCAGCGTTGCGCGCAGGACTGGGCATCGGCGTGTGCTCACGCCAACTGGCGCGCCGTCATGACCTGGTGCGCGTACTGCCAGAGCAGGTGGACTTCCCGGTGGACGTCTGGATCGCGATGCATCTCGACCTTAAACGGGTGCGACGTGTCTCGCTGGTATTTGACGCACTTTCGCAATCGCTTTCAGAGTTCTTGGCCGATGCCTAGTTGGATAGTTGCATCACGCATTTCGTCGCTTGTAACTAATGCTGAGTGAACATACCGCTTACTTACAGTCCACGCGGTTTGCGAACTTGCGTACTTAGCAAGTGCCTAGCAAGCCAGCGGCTAAGCCGGATCCGAGGCGTCAAGGAATGAGGTCATCCGCCGCGCCGAACAGCGCGTGCCGGACCGAGGTCATTTTGGTACGCACGGCGAGTGCGCGTGTTATCAAGTAGCCGCGTAGTGTTCATTTTTATTACATCCTTTGGAACGCTTCTCCCGCCACGGCCACTCAGGTGTAAGGATGTCTCCGCTCCTGCCAGAGTCATTTGCATTCTTCTATCTGCCGATCACTAAGAGTGATAACGCCATGGATACGCCTAATGTACGTGCAAGCCGCGAGCTGACTCGTGTACCTGATGAGATACAGCAGGAAGTAACGCAACAGACCTCTCACTCGCCTAACCTCGGCTCTATCGGGTTAGCGATGAGCACCCGGCTTCAAAACCATTTCGAGGCTCACCTTGAAACAGAAGCTGGCTCCGATCAACCCGCTGCCCCTGCTTCAAGCGCCCGCAATGCGGAGCTGAAGGCCATTCGCGATGATCGTGCTCAACGGTTAGAGGCAGGGGGCTATAACGTCCATGACATGGAGAAGGCGGAAAAAAACGCAGCCAGAGCCGACAGATTGTTTGCGTCAATAAAGTCAGGGCTGGGGGGCACGCCCTTTGCGGCACTTACCGAGGCCGGTAATTTCAAACCGTCCATCCTCCAGGTCGCGGGCAAGCAGGGCAATACAGTACGCCAAGCGGCTATAGAGAACGCCATGTCATGCTTGTATGCCGGTATGGCGGATGCTGCCGGTAACAAGATGATCGCGGGCTTTAAGCCTGGTTATTACCTTAAACCCGAGAGCGATACACTGCACCCGGCGCTTCAAGCATCAGTAGCGCAAAAGCTGCTGGCGTTGGACAAAGGTCCATTGCGTAATGCTTTCGACGAAGCCAATAAGTGGCTCACCGGGTTTGCCGTGCGTAATACTGCAATGTACGCATCAACGCTTGCCATGACGGCTGCTGGCAAAGAGAACCTGGATGCAATCCTGCAACCCGCCCTACGACCAGTCACGGCTATCATCGTGGGTATAGCAATTGAGCATTACAATGTAAGCCGCGATCGCACTAACCATTTAGCTGACCCTGCGATGCTCTATGGTCGTCGGGATGCTGTACCGCAAGGGCAGGCTCATAAGCCTATTGATCAAGATACCGAATGGCTGGATGACTTCGAGACCTTGAAGGATCTCGATGCCACTGCCCTGGTTAAGATGGTTTCCGCGCGGCTTGGTGAAGGCGCGGCTACGGCTCTGAATGCAGTCATCAGCGGCGACGCCTTGAAAGAGATACTGGACCCGGTCAGTGTTGTAGGAAATGGCCTCCTGATTGGCGGTTTTTCTGCAATGGGCGCGGCTACAACCGCCACAGCCAACTTGGCCAAGTCTAAGGAACTGGGAAAAATGGCGGCTACCGCCGCCTCGGAGGGTGTAAAGAACGTATTGGGTACCCTGGCTTTCGGGCTGTGGGCAGCTGGCGCCTCACTCGGTGGGTCAGTGCCGAAAAAAGCCATCGCTGCTGTCGATGCCCATGTACCAAAAGCAGTAGAAGGGAGCGCAGATGCCGCTGGCAGGGTGGCGGTCAAGGGCGGTGAGCTTGCACTCAAGACATCGCTCACCGGCGCCAGATTTGCCAAAGAGACAGCTGTTTCAGCGACCCACCACACAAAAAGTGCAGCTCAAGCGGCAGGGGATGGAATCATTAGTGTTGCTGGTGCCATTGGCAGCACCTCTCAATCGGCCTGGGACAAAAGCATTGGAGCTTTGAGGCAACGCCCCGCGGCCACCTCTCAAGGCCAAGCCGCTCCTGGTCAGAGCATGCCCATGCAGCCGCTCGCAGTTACGCAGGGTCAAGCATCGTCCTCAGCGCCCGCGCGTCCGCCTGCCCAGGATGATGGCGATATCGTGTAGCAGCAACTCCACAGAGCAGAACCCTGACGCCCGAGCAGTAGAAAATCCAAGATTTGGAAGCCCGGAGCGCCTGTCTTGAATGGGAGAAGTCCATTTAAAAAAGGCTACTGTCGTTGTACGGGGAGAACGGCATCCGCTCGAAATGGTTCAACCACCTCGCAGCGGATGCCGTGCGGTGTCCCTATTTAACGAACTTCAGGCATGCGAACCCAGTCTTGATTTGAAGCTGTTGAATGGGTTCGATGCTCTCCTGGTCGCCGACTTTCTTGACGACGCCTACGCCACAGAAATATTCGTCGCGGTTGAAGATTGGAAGAATGCCTGCCTTGGGCTTGCTCCAGGAGCCTTGGATCAAGGTATAGGTGGCGCCGTTCTGTGGCGTGAAGGAGAACGGTATTTGACAGACGCTGCTTCCTGCGACCTGCCCATAGGTCAGGATCAGCTCCTTATTCACGGCGACCCGAGATTCGATGTAGTCGCCGTTAGAGGGCAGGATGGTGTAACCCGCATAGCATCCATTGTCACTGAACGTCATGGCATCCAGTCTCGCACCATTTCCAGCCTTGAGGCGAACCGTTGCGGAGGGTTCATCGGGGCCGGGAACGACATACTGCTTACCCTGCAAAAACGAAGTGCAACCGCTAATTACCAAGACGCCGGCCAGCAAGATACAGCGGCTGGACTTTTGATTGAGGTACATCCATCTCTCCCTGATGCCATTGGGTGCCCTGACCATTCCGGGGCTTGGGACTGTCGAACAGCGGGCTGATAATAATGTATTCGATGATGTATCAACCAGCATTCAGGGTCTGGACTTGATGCGAGTGTGTAAAAACGCTTTCGCGACCCGGTCATCGCGGGTCCCTGACACCGAGTTCAGGGCAAAAAACAATTTGACATATGTTATTTGTGATCACATATTTGGCCTATAAGAACGCCAAATGTGAGCGCTACTCATGACAGATCGTCCGACCCTCCTGCCCACCATGCGTCAGGTTTCTCGCGATACCCTGCAGGATCAGATTTACCGCCAGATTCGGGAAGCGTTGATGAGCGGTCGCTTCCAGCCGGGCCAGAAGCTGACTATCCGCGGTCTTGCCGAGGCGCTGGGTTCCAGCCCGATGCCGGTGCGTGAAGCGCTCAATCGTCTCAGCGCAGAGAACGCCTTCGAAGTCACCGAAACCTCACGTCTGCGTGTCCGCATGATGACTCCCGAACGGCTGCGAGAGATTCGCGATGCCCGAGTTGCACTCGAAGGTCTGCTGGCCGAGAAAGCGGTCCTTCTTCTCAAGGACTCCGATCTTAAAGAGATCAGTCATCTGTGCGATCAAATGCAGCAAGCCGCCGACAGCGTCGATGTGCCCCGTTATCTGTGGACCAACTTTGCCTTTCACCGGCGCATCTACGCGGTTGCGAAAGCTGAAATGACCATCGCAGCCGTGGAAAATTTTTGGCTGCACATGGGCCCCTGCTTTGCGCTTGTTGCACCCGATAAGGCGCACCTTCAGCGCTCAATGGAAGCGCACAACCGCATCGTCGAGGCTCTTGCCGCGCGTGATGGGGCTGCGGCCCGAGCGGCGGTCACCGACGACATCATGCAGGCCGCTGACTCCTTGGCGCGCCTGATCGTCAAGAACGGCCGTTCAAGGTCGTCTGTCTCTGCTGGAGTAAAAAAGGCATGAGCGTTCTCAATCGATTGATTCCCTATACCGGCCTGCGGGTGCTGATCTCTGGTGGCGCAGCCGGGATTGGCGAAGTGCTGGCGGCGGCTTACATGGAAGCAGGTGCCAAGGTGCACGTGTGTGATGTCAGTGAAGCCGCCCTCGCAGCATTTCGCGACCGGTATCCGAGCAGTGTCGCCACCCGTGCGGACGTGGGTGACCCGGCGCAGATCGAAGCGGTGTTCAAGGTTCAACGCGAACAGTTCGGCGGTCTTGATGTACTGATCAACAATGCCGGGATCGCAGGTCCTACAGCGGGCATCGACGCTATCACCGACGAAGAGTGGCAGCGCACCGTCGACATCAACCTCACCGGGCAATACCGCTTTGCTCATCACGCCGTGCCGCTGCTCAAGGCGTCACCCAATGCGCACTTGATCCACATCGCTTCAGTGGCTGGCCGCTTGGGTTACGCCTGGCGCACGCCGTACGCGGCGACCAAGTGGGCCATTGTCGGTCTGATGAAGTCCCTGGCATCCGAGTTGGGCGAAAGCGATATCCGCGTCAACGCTTTGCTGCCCGGTATCGTCGAAGGTCCGCGCATGGCCGGTGTGATTCGTGCCCGCGCCGAACAGATGAATGTGCCTGAAGCCCAGATGCGCGAGGAATACCTGAAAAAGATCTCGCTCAAACGCATGGTCACCGCCGAAGACGTCGCGGCCATGGCGTTGTTCCTATGCTCACCCGCCGCACGCAATGTGACCGGCCAGGCCATCAGTGTTGATGGCAACGTCGAGTACCTCTAAGCGTCTCGACCTCAGCTGCAACAACGGCCGGACATTATTCGGAGCCGGGCAACCCTGACCACTTTCTCGTCAAGAACAAGAATGGAGAAGACTCATGTCTAAAAAACGTCCGGTGATCATCACCTGCGCCGTCACTGGCGCCATCCATACACCTTCGATGTCGCCGCATTTGCCAATCACGCCGCAGGAAATTGCCGACGCAGCTATCGGTGCCGCTGAAGCGGGTGCATCGATTGTTCACTTGCACGCTCGCGATCCTCATGACGGCAGGCCCAGTCAAGATGTGGATTTGTTCCGCCAGTTTCTGCCGCAAATCAAGGCCAAGAGTGATGTGGTGATCAACATCACCACAGGCGGTGCGCCAACCATGGGTGTGGAGGAGCGTTTGCAGCCTGTGGCGCAACTCAAGCCCGAGCTGGCTTCGCTGAACATGGGTTCGATGAACTTCGGATTGTACGAAATGCTCGATCGCTTCACCGAGTTCAAGCATGACTGGGAGCGGCCGTACCTTGCGGAGAGCGACGATCGGATTTTCCGTAATACCTTCCGCGACATTGCTCATATCCTCAACACCTGTGCTGAAAACCGCACCCGCTTTGAAATTGAATGCTACGACATCGGCCACCTGTATACCGCTGCGCACTTCCTGGAGCGAGGGTTGCTTAAAGCGCCGATTTTCATTCAGTCGGTGTTTGGCCTACGAGGTGGCATTGGTGGTCACCCTGAAGATCTGGCGCATATGCGCCGCACGGCTGACCGCTTGTTCGGCGATGGGTACCAGTGGTCGATACTGGGCGCCGGTCGCAATCAGATTCCCCTGGGCACGATGGGCCTGTCGATGGGCAGTCATGTACGCGTCGGGCTTGAAGATTCGCTGTGGGATGGGCCGGGCAAACTGGCGGCGTCCAACGCCGATCAGGTCAAGCGCATTCGCACGGTGATCGAGGCGTTAGGGGGACGAGTGGCGACCCCGGATGAGGCCCGGGAAATGCTCAACCTAAAGGGCAAGAACCAGGTCGATTTTTAACCCCTGTTTTCAGTTGCCGGACGTCCATCTCAATAACAACAAGATAGAGGTGAAACATGCGTATCGAAATCGTCGTCGATGTGAAGACTACGCTGGGCGAAGGTCCAGTCTGGGATGTCGAACAGCAGCGTCTGTATTGGATCGACAGTTTCGACGGTCGGGTTCTGCGTTGCACCGAGGATGGGCGCGAGCTGCGGGCCTGGGATGTCGGGCAGAAAATCGGTTCCATGGCCCTGCGCAAGAACGGCGACGCGGCGATCGTCGCCTTGCAAAACGGGCTTTATAGCCTCGACTTGCCGACTGGCGATCTTGAATTGATCATCGACCCGGAGCCAGGCCGACCGAATAATCGACTCAATGACGGCAAAGTCGACCGTCAGGGCCGATTCATTGTCGGCTCGATGGATACTCAGGAGGACGAGGCCAGTGCCAAACTCTATCGCCTCGACCCGGACCTGAGCCTGCATACATTGGACGAAGGCATCATCGTGTCCAACGGTCCATGCTGGAGCCCGAACGGCGAAACGTTCTATTTCGCCGACACCTGGTCTGGTGAACTCTGGGCGTATGACTACGACAATGCGACAGGGAAAGTCGCCAACCGTCGGACCTTCGCCAAGGTCGACACATCCGCCGGCGGCGCGGCGGATGGCTGCACTGTGGATGCCGAAGGCTGCCTGTGGCAGGCGTTGGTATACGCCGGAAAACTGGTGCGCTATACCCCAGACGGGCAGGTGGATCGCATCATCGATATGCCCGTGAAGAAGGTCACCAGCCTGACCTTCGGTGGGCCGAATCTGGACACGCTGTTTGTCACCTCAATGGCCAAGCCGCCGCTTCCGCGCTTTCCCGAAGACGGCCAGCAACGCGGTGCTTTGTTCGCCATCACCGGGCTGGGTGTGAAGGGCATCGCCGAAAAACGCTTTGCCAGCTGATCGGCCACCAAACCGGACCTGACCGTTAAGGACAACTGAACTCTCTTCACAGGGCGTGCGCGGCACGCCTGGAGATTCTCCCATGCAAAATAATAAAAAAGCATCGCTGGGCAAGATCCATCGTTTCTCCTGGGTATCGTTACTGGTGTGCTGGTTGATCTGGATTCTCAACGCCTATGACCGCGAGATTGTGCTGCGCCTGGGGCCAACAATCTCCAAGCACTTCGACTTATCGGCGGACGAGTGGGGCACGCTGGCCACTATCGTCATGCTAGCCCTGGCGGTCCTGGATATTCCAGGTTCGATCTGGAGTGACCGTTATGGCGGCGGTTGGAAACGGGCGCGCTTCCAGGTGCCGCTGGTCCTGGGCTACACCGCGCTTTCGTTTTTTTCCGGCTTCAAGGCGCTCAGTGGAAGCCTGGCCAGCTTCGTCGCTTTGCGGGTGGGTGTGAACCTGGGAGCCGGTTGGGGCGAACCAGTAGGCGTCAGTAACACCGCAGAATGGTGGCCGGTGGAACGCCGCGGTTTTGCTCTGGGCGCTCACCATACCGGTTACCCCATCGGCGCGATGCTCAGTGGTATTGTCGCCAGCTTCGTGATCACCACGTTCGGTGAAGAAAACTGGCGCTACGTGTTCTTCTTCGCCTTCGTGGTAGCGCTGCCATTGATGATTTTCTGGTCGCGCTACTCAACCGCCGAACGTATCACCCAGCTGTACGTGGACATCGCCGCCAAAGGCATGACCCCGCCGGACAGCACGCCCTCGACCAACGTCAAAGGCCAGGCCTGGAAAACGTTCAAGGCGACGCTCAGTAACCGCAATATTGCCCTTACCGCCGGCAACACCATGCTGACGCAAGTGGTGTACATGGGCGTCAACATTGTCCTGCCTGCGTACCTGTACAACATACTTCACTTGTCGCTGGCCGAGTCGGCAGGAATGAGCGTGGTGTTCACGCTGACCGGCATCCTTGGGCAACTGGTCTGGCCGTCGCTGTCGGACATTATCGGTCGCCGGGTGACATTGATCATCTGCGGACTGTGGATGGCCGTCAGTGTCGGTGCGTTCTACTTCGCCAACACGACACTGATCATCATCGTCGTGCAATTGCTGTTCGGTCTGGTCGCCAACGCGGTCTGGCCGATCTACTACGCAGTTGCCTCTGATTCCGCGCAGCCTTCTGCGACATCGACCGCAAACGGCATCATCACCACGGCGATGTTCATCGGTGGCGGCATCGCACCGGTATTGATGGGGACGCTGATCAGCATGGGCGGTGGCTGGACCAGCCTCAACGGCTACACCGTGTGCTTTTTCGTGATGGCGGGCTGTGCACTGGGTGGGGCGTTCCTGCAGTTGTTTTCTCATCGGCCAGAAGTACTGGTCGCCCAGCTGGATCGCTGATCGTTTTGCTCCCGGCGGTCAGCACCGTCGGGATTTTCAGAGGCTGTAAAGGCCAAGAGGTTTTGTGCGATGACAACCACAAGAATCATCGAAACATCTGTTCTGCCCCGAGATTCAGCAACATTAAACAAACTGATGTTCGTCAAATTGATGCCGCTGCTGATCGCCGCCTACGTATTGAGCTTCCTCGACCGCACCAATATTGCGTTGGCCAAACATCAACTGGATGTCGATCTGGGTATTTCTGCTGCCGCGTATGGACTGGGAGCGGGATTGTTCTTTCTCACTTATGCACTTTCGGAGGTGCCTAGCAATTTGATCATGCACAAGGTCGGCGCTCGATTCTGGATTGCACGAATCATGGTGACCTGGGGCTTGATCTCTGCAGCGATGGCCTTTGTTCAAGGTGAAACGTCGTTCTACGTCCTGCGTTTGTTGCTAGGCATCGCCGAAGCGGGCCTGTTCCCCGGTGTCATGCTGTACCTGACGTATTGGTTTGGCCGGGAACAGCGAGCCCGTGCTACCGGTTATTTTCTGCTGGGTGTGTGCTTTGCCAACATCATTGGCGGCCCGTTGGGGGCTGCGCTCATGCAGTTGGACGGCGTCTTGGGCTGGCGCGGCTGGCAGTGGATGTTCATGCTGGAGGGGCTGCCAGCCGTGTTTTTCGCCATGGTTGTATGGAAAAAATTACCAGACCGCCCGAACAAGGCCCCGTGGCTGAGCGCCGCTGAAGCCGAGCAGATCGAGCGGGGGCTGGCAGCTGAAGCGGAGGAGGGCGCCGGTCGCGGTGGCCACTCGTTCAAACAATGTCTGACTCCGCAAATCCTGTTGGCGATCCTTGTCTACTTCTGCCATCAGATCACGGTCTATACGGTGATTTTTTTCCTGCCCGGTATCATTGGCAAATACGGTGACCTCAGCACCTTGCAGATCGGATTGCTGACTTCCTTGCCTTGGTTGGCGGCAGCGGCGGGGGCAATAGCGCTGCCTCGATTCGCCACTACACCGCAACGCTCTCGACAGATATTGGTCATGGGATTGCTGACCATGGCTGCTGGCCTGGGAATCGCCTCGCTGGCGGGACCGGTGATCAGCCTGCTGGGTTTCTGTCTTTCGGCGGTGATGTTCTTCGTCGTGCAGTCGATCATTTTTCTTTACCCGGCTTCGCGGCTAAAAGGTGCGGCGCTCGCCGGCGGCCTTGGGTTCGTCAACTCTTGCGGTCTGCTGGGCGGTTTTTTCGGGCCCTCCGTGATGGGGTTGATCGAGCAAAGTACCGGCAACGCGATGGATGGAATGAAAATCGTGGCAATCATCCTGGTGGTTGCGGCAATAGCGGCATTGCGCTTACGTCAGGGCCATGAGCGCAAGGCCGATAAGCAAAGGCTGCAAGGCCGGCGGCAGCCTGTATGAGCGTTCTCTGACTGACATATTGTCAGTCGCTCGGAGTGGTGCTGGCACCCAGGCGCCGCAGGCATGCCGGCGTGAGTGGATGACGCACTGAGCGGCGGCAGGGCTTCAATGTGGGCTCGAGCATTACGAGCGCTAAAAATGAGGATTGGGCGGCTGCCTTGGCACCTTGTTGAAACGCGAACCCTCAAGTTTCAATAGGGCAGACGCTATGGGGCCGCTTATTTTGCCGGCGAGCAGGGCCAGGGCTCAGGCGATGCTGATGCGGTCGTTATAGGCGTTCTGCAGCATTTTGCGCTGGTACTCGCAAGGGGTTGTACTGATCAGTTTCTTGAAGTCGCGCAGGAAGTGCGATTGATCGGAAAAGCCCAGGTCCAGAGCCAGTTCCGAGAACGACACTTCGTGTTGGGTATTCAGGGTGTCGAGGGCTGTCTGGCAGCGGATGATCCTGCAGAAGGTCTTGGGTGACAGGCCGGTGTCCTGGCTGAACTGGCGATGGATGGTGCGACTGGTGTAGCCACTGAGGTCTTCAAGCTGCTGGATGCGCAGATCGCCACGGCGCGCGATTGCCTGCTGGATGACCATCGCGGTGAGTTTCGATGTCCTGCCCATCAGGCGTGGGGCCAGGTAGTCGTTGAACAGCTTCACCTGTTCGTGCAACTGCGAGGCTTTGACGATGCTTTCGAAAATGCGCTGGGCAAACGCAGAGACTTCCAGCAGATCCCATTCCTGTTCGGTCAGGTCCTCAGCCAGTACGTTGATGAAGCCAGGAATTACCCCGGGCGAAAAGCGCACACCGAAGTAATGATGCCCCTGGAGCAGTTCAACCCGTTGCGCCTCCAGCGGAGTGCCACAGATCCTCACACTCGGGCGTGTGGTATCACAGTCGAACACGATGTCCACGCAGCCGTCCGGCACCGCCAGCAGGTCAGCTGAGTGGGCGACATCGAAGGCATAGAAATGCGAAATCGCCGGATGGTCGGAAGGTATTACCGAATACCGCGATGAACTGAGCACGAACCAGGGTTGTTCGTACGCGGTGCGGTGCCGTAGCGTCGGCGCGCGCAGGTTGACCATGACCGGACCCTTGAGTGGAAAATACGCGAATAATCACGCATTTTTCGCGCCAACTCTTACGTGCGGGAGGGACAAGCGTCAATGTCCGAAATTTACAATACCGCCGAAAACCGCGCCCTGATACTCGACCTCGATAGCGTGGGAGCAGCGCCTACCGCAGCGATATCACCTTCAGTTCGAGAATAACTATGTCAACTACTACAAAAATAGACTTCATCTACCTGTCCGAGCAGGACATGATCCGCGCTGGCGTGACCGACATGCTGGCCTGTGTGAACACCATGGAGGAGATGTTCGGCCTGTTGTACATCGGTGATTACCGCATGGCAGGCCCGAACAATGATTCCCATGGCGCGATGGTGGTTTTTCCCAAGGATTCGCCGTTCCCGAACATGCCCAAGCCCACCGCTGACCGGCGCATGATGGCAATGCCGGCCTACCTGGGCGGCAATTTTTGCACCGCGGGCGTCAAATGGTACGGCTCCAATATCGCCAACCGCGAAAAAGGCCTGCCACGCTCGATTCTGATGTTTACCCTCAATGACCCCGACACGGGCGCACCGCTGGCGCATATGTCCGCCAACCTGCTGTCGGCGTATCGCACCGGTGCGATTCCCGGCGTCGGCGCGCGCCACCTGGCCCGCAAGGACTCGAAAGTGGTCGGTCTGCTCGGTCCGGGTGTGATGGGCAAGACCACGCTCGCCGCATTCATCGCCGTATGCCCGCAAATCGATACCTTGAAGATCAAGGGCCGTGGCGAGAAAAGCCTGAATGATTTTATTGCCTGGGTTAAGGAAACCTACCCACAGGTCACCACGATACAAGTGGTCGACAGCCTCGAAGAAGTGGTACGTGACTCCGACCTTGTTACTTATTGTAGCTCTGGTGAGGTGGGCGACCCCTCAAACTACCCAATCGTCAAACGCGAGTGGGTCAAACCGGGGGCCTTCATGGCGATGCCGGCGTCCTGCTCCCTGGATGAAGGGATGGAGCGTGCCGACGTGCGCAAGGTGCTGGATAACACCGGTCTCTATGAAGCCTGGTTCGAAGAGTTGCCCAAGCCTGCGCACCACTGCGTACCGGTGATCGGCGTGCGTTTCATGGACATGATCGCCGAAGGCAAGATGCGGGCGGACGAGCTCGAAGACATCGGCAAGATCGTCGCCGGCGAAGCCCAAGGCCGTCGCAACGATGAAGAGATCATCATCATGTCGGTGGGCGGCATGCCCGTGGAAGACGTGGCCTGGGGCACCGTGGTGTACCGCAATGCCATCGAAAAAGGCATCGGCGTGAAACTGAATCTGTGGGAAACCCCGGTGCTGCGCTGAGCCATTCCTGACCCAACTGACGAGACCTTCGACATGACAAAAATCATCAAGCTCAAGACCGGTTCCCCATTTGAAGACCAGGCCAGCTATTCGCGCCTGGTGGTGGTGGACAACTGGATCTATGTGTCCAATACCGCTGGCCGCAATCCGCAAACCAAACTGATCCCGGAGGACATCCTCGAGCAGACGCACCAGGTCTTCGCCAACATCGAAACCGCCCTGGCCGCCGTCGATGCAAGCCTGGCCGATGTGGTGTGCTCGCGGGTGTTCATCCAGGACCCCAAGGATGTGCCGGCAGTCATGACCCTGATCGGCGAGAAGTTTCGCGGCGTCGACCCGGCCAGTACGGTCACGTGCCCGCCGTTGGGTTCGACGGTCTACAAGGTGGAACTGGAAGTGACTGCCTATCGCAACGCCTCCAAGGCGCAAGTCGAAGTCATTCGTCTGTCGCAGTAAACCATTACACGGCCGTGCGCTTGCGCGGCCAACCTCCATTGCTTATCGAGTCTTGATCATGGCCCCGACTATTGCGCCCGTGAATACGTCTACCGTGTTTCCCACCGCGACCTCTGTCGTCATCATCGGCGGTGGAATCATCGGCTTGACGGCTGCGCTGACCCTGGCCGAGCGCAATATTGCCGTAGTGGTGCTGGAAAAAGGCCGTATTGCTGGCGAGCAGTCCTCACGAAACCTGGGCTGGGTGCGCAAGACCAGTCGCCATGCCGGCGATATTCCGCTGGCTCTGGCCGCGGACCGCTTGTGGGCACAAATGCCTGAGCGCGTTGGCGCGGATGTGGGCTACCGGCAAGAGGGCATCATGTTCGTCGCGCGCAACGAAGCGCAGATGGCGATGCATGAAGGCTGGCTCAAATCGGTCGAGCACCTCTCCCTTGATTCACGATTGCTCAGCAAGCGCGAGATCGCGCAGCTCGTGCCGGGCGGCAAGGATGACTGGGCCGGCGGGATCTACACGCCGTCCGATGCTCGCGCGGAACCGACGTTGGCCAGCAGCGCGATTGCCAAGGCCGCCATGGCCCTGGGCGTGGTGATCATCGAGCAGTGTGCGGTGCGGACGCTGCAAATGTCCGCCGGCAAGGTCAGTGGGGTGGTCACAGAGAAAGGCGAGATCCGCTGCGACCAGGTATTGCTTGCAGGCGGGATGTGGTCGCGGCGTTTTCTGGGCAATCTCGGCGTGTCGTTGCCGACGCTGGCCTTGACCTGTTCGGTGCTGCGTACCCATCCGATGCAAGGGCCCACCGAAATTGCCGTGGGGGCGCCGGACTTTTCGTTTCGCAAACACAAGGACGGCGGCTTCATCATTACCCAGCGCGGCAAGCTGGACGCCTTTTTGACGCTCGACCACCTGTTACTTGCCAAGCAATACATGCCGCAGTTCCGAGCACAGCGCAGCGTGTTGAACGTGTCGCTGGGCAAGTATTTTTTCAACGACCTGGCGCTGTCCCGGCGCTGGTCGGCCGACAGCGTCAGCCCGTTCGAACGCGTACGCGTGCAGGATCCGGCCGCCAACCCGCGGCTCAATAATGATGCAATGAATAACCTCAAGGCTGCCTGGCCGGTGTTCGAGCAAGCGAAGATAGCCCAGGCCTGGGCGGGTACCATCGATGTGACTCCGGATTCGAATCCGGTGATAGGGCCGGTCGCGCAAATTCCCGGCCTGACCGTGGCCACCGGTTTTTCCGGACACGGCTTCGGTACTTCGCCGGCGGCTGGTCACCTGGCAGCCGATCTCGTCAGCGGGCATACGCCGATCATCGATCCAAGCCCATATCGCTTTGATCGTTTCTAAGTCGCAGGTCCTGCACTCACGGAGCAAAACGATGTCCCCGGACAGCCGTTTTTTCATCAATCCGGCGGTGCGTGCCCTGGATTGGCCGACCTTGCTCATTCGTGGTGCGCGATCGGATGTTCTGCCGGCGGCGACGCTGCAAGCCATGCGCGACAGCAATGGGCAGGCGTGCATGGCCGAAGTCGCGGACGCCAGCCACTCTGTGTATGACGATCAAGGTGAGGTCTTCAATCGGCTGGTCGTCGCGTTTCTTGAACGCCTCGAGAGGCCGGGCCGATGAACGCACGTGCGCGGCTGATTGCATTGCTGTCATCGCTGACGGCCTTCGTGCCGTTTTCGATCGACACTTACTTGCCCAGTCTTCCGCAAATCGCCCAGGACCTGTCGAGCAGCACTGCGCAGGTGCAACATACCATCAGTGCTTTTCTCGCCGGGCTGTGCCTGGGCATGTTGTTCTACGGTCCGCTGTCCGATCGTTATGGTCGTCGTCCCCTGCTATTGGGCAGCCTGATGGTCTACGTGGTAGCAACCCTGGGGTGCCTGTTTGCCGGCAGTGTCGAGCAACTGATTGCCTGGCGCTTTCTTCAGGCGCTGGGCGGGGCGGGCGCATTGGTGCTGGCCCGCGCTGTCGCCAGGGATTTGGTGGGCCTGGTGCAGGCGGCCAAGGTACTGTCGTGGATGCACCTGTTGACCATGATGGCGACGCTGGTCGCGCCGATGATTGGTACCTGGCTGGTGCTGATCCAGGGCTGGCGTACGATCTTCGCCGCGTTGTTCATCCTGTCCAGCCTGTGCCTGTTGATGGTCGCGCTGGGCTTGAAGGAGAGCTTGCCGGTGCAGGAGCGTGGCGCGTCGGTTAAGGCGGCCTTTGCGGCCTACCTTGCCATCGCCCGCCAGCCGAGGGCGGTGACGTTGATCCTGTGCATGTCTCTGGCGTTTGGCGGCATGTTCGCCTTTATCACTGCTTCGCCCTTTGTTTATGTCGTTTACTTCGGGGTGTCGCCACGGGTGTTCAGTGGATTGTTCGCCCTGAACATCCTCGGCATCATCCTGGTGACCTTCATCAATGCCCGCCGGGTGGGCCGTTACGGGCCGCAACGCATGCTGGGCGTGGGCGCCGTGCTGGCGGGCGGGGCTGGGCTGATGCTGTTGCTCGTAGGGTTTACCGAATGGGGCGGGCTGGCGAGCATCGTGTGTTGCATGGTGCTCTACATGGGCGTGACCGGTTTGCTCGGGGCCAATTGCACGGCCTGCCTGATGGCGCTGTTTCCACGCCAGGCCGGGGCGAGCGTCGCACTGGGAATCTCGGTGCAATTCGCTACCGGAGCGCTGGCCAGTCTGTGGGTGAGCCATTTGGCCGACGGCACGTCGTGGCCCATGTGCCTGGTGGTGGGGTGTTGCGGGCTGGGTTGCCTCGCAGCCTATGTTTTCATCCTCCGTACGCCTGCCCGCTCGGTAGCAGTGCAGGCTTGAGCCAACTGGCGGATGAGTTGTCAGCCTTAACCAAAAATCCGGCAATATTGGACATGCCAGCCCAGCCAATCCGCTACACACTATAGGCGTGATAAGCAGAGCGGTGTCGTTCGGATGCGCATTACGCGGCCAATGCAATGTTGGCTATCGATGCATCCAGGGAGGCTATCGTCGCTGTATGGCCCTGATAATAAAAAGGTAGGCTGGCATGTCGTTGTCTCTGGAAAACCCTTCTTCGTACTACACCATGACCCGTAAGTACGACCTGCATTATCGGGACCTCGAAGATGATATCGAGGCTGAGGTCGTGATCATCGGGGGAGGGTTTTCGGGTATCAACACGGCACTGGAGCTGGCCGAGCGGGGTATTACCAATGTGGTGGTGCTGGAAGCCAATTACCTGGGCTTCGGCGGTTCGGGGCGCAATGGCGGCCACGTGATGGCGGGCATCGGCCATGATCTGGAGACGATCGAAAAGGATGTCGGCCCCGAGGGGCTCAAGGCGATCTTCGAAATCAGCGACCTGGGTGCGAGCCTGATCAAGCAACGCATCGAGCGGTACGACATCCAGGCGGATTTTCGGCATGGTTACGGTTACCTTGGCTTCAACAAGCGTCAGGGCAAGCTGTTGCAGGCCTGGGCCAAAGACTTCCAGAGCCTGAACCCAGATCAGGAAATCACTTACCTGGAAGGTTCACAGGTACGCAGTATTGTCGGGTCCGACGTCTATACCTGCGCGCTCAAGCATATGGGCAATGGGCATATTCATTCGCTGAACCTGCTGCTTGGGCAGGCTCAGGCATTGACTGAAATCCATGGCGCTAGAGTTTTCGAGCAATCTCCCGTGCTTGAGGTGAACTACGGGCCCCAGGTCACCGTGAGGACGGCAAAAGGTTCGGTCAAGGCTGACAAGCTGCTGTTTGCCTGCGGGGCCTTCCTCAACAAGCTGGACCGTTCACTCGACCGTTCCACCATCAACGTGTATGCGTTCAATACGGTCACCGAGCCGCTGACCGACGAAATGGTCGAGCGTATCAGCCCGATCCGTGGCGCCTTCAGCGATATCACGCCGATCATCGATTATTACCGGATCACCTCGGATAACCGCCTGATGTACGGCACTGCCGGCATGCTGCTTGAGTATGTCCCTCTGGACCTAAAGGTCTGGACCCACAAAAAGATGTTGAGGTTGTTTCCCTACCTTGCCAATACCAAGATCGATCTGGCATGGGGCGGCCCGATGGACTGCACGATGAACCTGTTTCCACAGGTCGGCACGCTGGAAGGGCATCCGAATGTGTTCTATGTGCAGGGTTACTCCGGGTTCGGGGTCACACCCAGTCAGGTGATCGCCAGGGTTATCGCCGATGGCATGAGCGGTGGCTCGCCAGCATGGGATGCGATGAGCTCGATTCCGCGCAAGCGTATTTTCGGCAAGGACCGTTTCAGGGCTGTGCTGTGCTCCCTGGGCAAGGTTTCTCGCCAACTCAATGCCTACCGTGTAGGCCGCCGTTAAGCAAACTTGAGCCTCTGTTTATCAAGCCAGGACACTTAAAATGAAAACTACAAAAAAAAATCCGATCGATAAAGTATCCGTTTATCTGTGTGCAGGGCTGGTCTCGGGCGCAGGCGCGCTGTTATTGAACGTGCTTCCCGTGCTGTTTGGAGCGCTTGCGGAGCGTTTCGGCCTTGGCGAGCATCAACTGGGCAATCTCGCCATGGCCATGAACCTGGGGTTTGGGGCGTTCGGGCTGGCCTCCTTGCTGTGGATTCACCAGCTCAGTTGGCGGGTTATTTCGGCACTGTCGTCGGCTGTAGTGGTGGGCGCGGTGTTGTCTGTTTTGCGTGCCCCTTCCTATGAAATGCTGCTGGTAATCATGGCCCTGGCCGGCGCCGGGACAGGTGCTTTGTATGCCCTGGCCATGACGATCTTCGGTGACAGTTCTCAGCCTGAACGTGCGTTTGGTTTCAAGCTGGGTATCGAGACCGTGCCGGGTGCCTTTTTGCTCATCGTGCTGCCGGTGGCGGTGGCGCCCGTCTGGGGCTTTGAAGGCATGTTGATCACCATCGCCATTGCCATGGTGGTGATGGGCATCTTGCCGCTGCCCTGGGTGCCACGCCGCAGCGAGCGACAACTGGATGCGTCCGATGCCTCCGTGCTGATTGCCAGCGCCGAGAGTCGAGCCATCGTATGGTTGAGTCTGGTTGCCAGCCTGGTGTTCCTGACCGGCATCATGTCTGTGTGGGCGTTCCTTGAACTCATGGGGAAAAAGACCGGACTGACCTCCGATACCATCGGGATGGTGCTGGCATTGGGCTTTTTGATCAATGCCGGCGGTGGTTTCATCGCGTCGGCGATTGGCCTGAAGGTGGGGCGCTTCATGCCGGTGGCCGTGATCATCCTGGCGGAGCTGCTGGGCCTGGTGGCCCTGGCGCAGTTCTCTTCTCTTGCTACGTACGTTGCTGGGGTTATCTGCTTTCTCTTTTCGATCAGCTTCGTGCTGGCTTATACCTTTGGCGTCATGGCTGAGTTCGACCTGTCGGGCAAGCTGGTCGCACTGGGCGCGCTGTGCCTGTCCCTCGGTGCGGCATTCGGGCCGGCCATTGGCGGGTTCCTGATCGAGGAATTCGGCTACTCTGCAGTATTGGTGTTCTCCGGCGCCTGTTCGGTGGCGGTCCTGGCCATCTACGGTGTTGCGGTGTTGAGAGTACAGCTTGCGTTCAAGCGCACCCAGGGCTCAGACACCGCAGTCCTTTCCCGACTGTAAGCGCTACTCAGCGCGCACCAGGGTGTTGCGCTGAGCCTCGACGAACGCCGCCAGGCGTTCGCTGGCGGTGGCGTAATCATCCTTGTCGGCCAGGGTGAAGGCTTCAACCTGAACCTTCTCCTGGCGTAATACGTACTGATAGAAATCCTCATGCCGTGCAGGTACCTGCGCGGCATCGGCACGTAGCTCCTGATAGTACTCCCCGGTTGCCTGCGCCATGGTCGTGATCATGCGCTTGGGTGCCAGCCAGTAGTACAACGCCGCTGAATGGCCTTTGAGCCACGCGCTGAAACGGTTGGGTTCCACACCCAATTGTGCGGTCGGCGCTGCATAGACTTCCTCGTTCAACGCCTCCAGTGCTTGATAGCTGCTCCAGAACGGTAAGGCCGCTTGTGGCTGATCCCGCCCCAGAATGGCCCCGATGGCGTAGCGCGCCGTGGCTCGGTTGGTGATCTCCTTCTGCATCAGTGCCACAAAGGCGTTTTCATCGACATCTGAATTCATATTTGTCTCGGCAAGTACAGGTGTGCACGTCAGCGATAACGTCAGCAAAGCGGTCTTGAACATAGGTGCATCCTGGGTGGATAGAAAAAGGCAGCTGCCAGTGCGTACGCGTACAGCACCTGAATGAGTGAAAGCTTCTGCTTGGTCTGCGCTCAGGTCTTGAACTTCTGCACCAGTGCCTGTTGCTCAGTGGCCAGTTCGTTCAGTTGCTGACTGATGCTCGCGGAGCGTTCGGCCTGGGTCGACAGCGAGGCCGTGACATCACGCACCGCTACGACGTTGCGGTTGATCTCTTCGGCGACGCTGCTCTGTTCTTCCGTGGCGCAGGCGATCTGCACGTTCATGTCGGTGATGACGCTGACCGCCTGGCGAATCTGTTCCAGCGCTTCAAGGGCCAGGCGCGCCTCGACGGCGTTACGTTGGGCCAGGTCATGGCTCTGCTGCATCGCCGCCGTCACATCGTGGGTACCGCTGTGCAGGTTTTCGACCACGGCACCGATCTCTTCGACTGACGCCTGAGTGCGCTGGGCCAGGCTACGGACTTCATCGGCCACTACCGCAAAGCCACGACCGGCATCACCGGCCCGCGCGGCTTCAATGGCGGCATTGAGGGCGAGCAGATTGGTCTGTCGGGCAATCGAGAGGATGACCTCCATGACTGTGCCGATCTGTTGACTGCTCGACGATAACGCTTGCAGACGCACCATGCCGTTGCTCATGCCTGTGGCCAGCGACTGGATGCCTTGGGCGGTGTTTTCGATCACGCGCACCCCATTGCTGGTGGCCTGGTCGGCATGCCGCGCGGCATCCGCTGCCTGCGCGGCGCTCTGGGCGGCATCCTGCGAAGTCGCTGACATCTCGTGCAGAGCGGTTGCCATTTGTTCGAACTCGCGAATCTGCTGCTGCATGCCGGCATGTGTGAGGCTGGCGACCTGGGCCGACTGATTGGCCGTTTCGCGAGCGTTGTGTACGGCCCCCTGCACTGTGGCGATCACCGGTTGCAATTGATCCAGAAACCGATCGAAGGCGTTGCACAGTCGGCCCAGCTCATCCTTGGCCGGGTACGCCAGACGTCGCGTGAGGTCACCTTCGCCATCGGCGATATCCTCGAGCAGTCGAGCCACCCGCAGCAGGGGGCGGGTTACGCTGCGGGCCGTCAGCCACATCATGGCGACGCCCAGTATTGCCGCGGCAATGCCCAGGGCGAGTTCAAGCAGCAGGCTGCTTACCCGCTGCGCGTACATCCGGTCCTTCAAGGTGACCACCGGGGCGGCCAGCACCTCTTTTGCAACGGTGACCACCACGCCCCACGGTGTTGCATCGGCAAAGGGACGAATCGGCACGATCACGCTGATTCGTTGGTCGTTTTCAAGGGTTCGAACCTGTGCCTCGTGCATGGTCTTGAGCACATCCGTGGCCTGGGCGGGAAGCGTTGCCTGCAATGGCTTGCCCAGTTGCTCCGGGTGAAGGCTGTCACCGGCCACCAAGCCTGCCGCACTGATAATCGAAATGCCGCCCTGGCCGTCATAGAGAGTGGCGCTCGCTTTTTGAGCATCCCGTTGCAGAGTCTCCAGGCTGATGTCCAGACCCATTACCGCCACGACTTTGCCGTTTTCAATCAGTGGCAAGGCAATCGTGGTGACCAGCCGCGCCGGTGCGCTCGAATTGTCGACGTAGGGGTCGAGCAGGCAGGCTTTGGCGTGGTCGCGGGCGCAGGTGTAGAACGTATTGAACGGCGCGCCGCTGGGGCCTGGAGAGGTATCGGCCAGGAGCTTTTCATCGCCCGGGACCATTTCCAGTTTTCCGGACGAGGGCTGTAGCCAGTACATCGAGAAGCGCCCGCTGTCGTTGCTGGCCAGCGCTTGCTGACCGATGAACTCTGCATCGCGCCCATCCAATGCATCGGGTTCGAAGACAACGAACAGGCCCAGCAATTCAGGGCGCTCGGTAATTGCCTGATGCAGCACCTGCGCCAGGTCCTGCCTCAAGGCGCGGGACGCTGCTGGGTCCTTGTCGGCGCGGTCGCGCAGATGCATCACCTGGCGACTGAGACCTTGACCGAACTCGTAGGCCCGGCTGAACCCTTGTTGAATAGCCAGGGCCTGGGACTGGCCTTGGGCCTGCAAGTTGTTCTGGGCCGCCGTAAGCAACAGTTGGCCGGATGCGTCGACGATCAAGTCCTCACTGGTCTGGCGTTGCCCAAGGGACAGCCCCACGACCAGTGCCACCACTGTAGCCAGGCAGACGCTGGCCAGCAGGGCGATCTTGTTTTGAATGCTCAATGCGAGGCTCATAGTGTGTTCGATTCCGCGGCGCGTGATTGACACCACAGGCTAGCGGGCTTGGGTTGCAAACCAAATGGGCTGGCACCCTGGCACAAAGGCTTGGCGTTGACAGACAAATAATGCCCCTTCAATTGTTTTATTCACGAGTTGGCGCGCTCTGTGCTTGCTCCTTGAAAATGCTGTTTTTTGTTACCGAAATCACGTGAAAATCGCACTAAGTTTGGGCAAGCCCCGGAGAAAATATCTATGAGTGG
Organism: Pseudomonas sp. H3_A02; assembly: GCF_054671965.1. Lineage (NCBI taxonomy): Bacteria > Pseudomonadati > Pseudomonadota > Gammaproteobacteria > Pseudomonadales > Pseudomonadaceae > Pseudomonas > Pseudomonas sp. H3_A02. The sequence continues at coordinate 5,162,662 of NZ_CP162807.1, read as the reverse complement.
TCAAGCGTTGTCGGCATGGAACGAAAGTGTACGCGCGGCCTGCGGCCGTTTCGAAACGCGCTATGACCATTGCCAGAGCCTTTTCATTGGGGAAATCAAACACACGCAGGTAGGCAGCACGGCTGTCGCCCACATTCGTAGCAATGCCAATGTGATTGCCAAATCAGTTCGGGTAGGTGCGCGCGATTCGTCGGATAGGTGTTTCCTTGTGTTACAACAACAAGGCTCGATGGCCATTGAGCTGGGGGATCGGGTCGTTGACCTGCGAGCAGGTGACCTCGCTTTGCTCGATTTTTCCGACTCGGTGAAAATGACACCCCAAGGGTTGTTTTCCCATGTGTCGATTCCTCTGCCGCGTGAGTTGTTCAAAGGCCTGGACCGTACCCGTTTCGGCAAGCTGTCGACCACGGGTGTCTGTGGCCAACTGCTTGGCACGCTGGTGCGTCAGGTCGCTGGAGGCGAGCTGGCTCACTGGTCTTGCCCGCAGGATGGCGAGGGCGTGCAGGGGGCGTTGGTGGCCTTGCTTGAGTCGGTGCTGGAGTACCGGGCGAGCGACCATTCGCCGGGATGGCAGTTGCATGAAGTGCAATCGGTCATCCAGCAAAGGCTTGACTCACCGCGGCTGTCGCCAGCGTCGCTGTCCGAAGAGCTGGGTATTTCCAGCCGCCAGCTCTACAGGCTGTTCGAGGCGAGTGGCGATAGTGTTTGCCGTTACATCCTGCGCGAGAGGCTTTTGAAAGCAGCGCAGGATCTTCGTGACCCCGTTTGCGCGCATCGCTCAATCACCGATATCGGCAGCTATTGGGGGTTCGCCGACTCGGCGCATTTTTCCAAGACCTTCAAGAAGCAGATGGGCCTTACACCGAGTACCTACAGAAGCCTGGGGCACTGACCTTGGGTTCAGCGAGCCGTGCGATGTGATTGTCTTTGTGTCGCATCCGCACGGCTTTTTGTTGGCCGCGATTTGAGCGCGACTGGCAATGATTTGCAAAATGCCGTCCAGCACGACCAATCAATCGGCGCCCATCTGCTTCAGGATTTCTGTGTGCCAGTTACAATCTGGCCTACAGCGATCTGAGCCATTCAATCTTGAAACGGGTGCCCCATGAACAAAAAAGTGTCGTCCTCCCTTGTGCTTCTGGCTGCTCTGGCCTGTGGTTTTCCTCGCGCACATGCGCAGTCGCCCACACCGCTGCACACAATCATCGAGAGCAAACTCGACGGCATTGCCGCCAGCTGGCCGAAGAAAGATGCCAAGGCAGTTGTCGAGCAGGTCTACACCGAGCAGACCCAGATCACCGGCGAAGGTGTCCCGGAACTCTATCAGGGTAGGGCACAGCTTACCGGTCTGGTTCAGCATCTGATGGAGGGGTCGAAGAGTACCGTCATCCATCTCAACCGGTTGGTACAACTCAACGATGAGTCAGCCTACACCTGGGTGACCTGGGACGTGACGCCAGTGGGCAACGAATCTCCCTTCAAGATGAAGAGCCTGTTTGTCTGGAAAAAAGAGCATGGCAATTGGTTCATCGTCGCGGACATGTTCGCCAACGGTGCAATCGCTCAGTAACAGAAAGTGTACTGGCGCGCACAACCGTCCGAAAGCAGTTAGGTGGTGACAAGCTCAATGTGTATAGCGCGGTACTGATCTCGACCAGGTTCTGATCTTGTCAGTCCGCGCTTTGCGAACAGCGTCGCTATCGATGTTGTTTAGTAGCGAATGATCACGGATTTCAGTTCGGTGTAATCGTCGATAAATGCACTGCCGAATTCACGACCAATGCCCGAAGCCTTCATCCCGCCAAACGGCACGCTAGGGTCGACGAACGTGTGCATGTTGACCCACACCGTGCCCGCCTCGATCCGTGGGATCAAGCGCAAGGCCTTGGACAGGTCGTTGGTCCAGAGACTCGCCGTGAGGCCGAACGGGCTGTCGTTCATCAGTGTGACCAGTTCTTCTTCATCGTCGAACGCCAGCACGCACACCACCGGGCCGAAGGTTTCCTCGTGCAGCAGCGGATCGTCCTTGCCAGTGGCTACGATCAGTGTCGGTTCCACGTAGTAACCGGCGCGGTCCACGGCGCGTGCGCCGCACACCACCTGGTTGCCCTGCAGGGCGCGGTCGAAAAAGCCGAGGATTTTGTCGAAGTGCGGTTTGTTTGACAGTGGGCCGAACTGGGCGTGTTCATCCAGGGGCGAACCGATGACCATCTGCGACAGCATTGCTGAAATCTTCTGCGTCACTTGCTCGACGATGGAGCGGTGCACGAACAAGCGCTCGGGCGATGCGCACACCTGGCCCTGGTGCACATAGGCCGACTGCACGAAGCGCGCCACGGCGTCATCGACATTGGCGTCGGCCAGCAGCGCAGCGGCGTTCTTGCCGCCCAGTTCCAGGGTAACTCGGGTCAGGTCGGCGGCCATGGCGGCCTTGCCCACGGCTATGCCGGTGGGCACTGAACCGGTGAACGACACCTTGCGCACGCCAGGGTGTTCGATCAACTGCTGGCCGACCTGGCCACGGCCGTTGACCACGTTGATCACGCCAGCCGGAATTCCGGCCTCGATTGCCAGCTCCGCCAGGCGCAGCAAGGACAGGGGGGTGTATTCGCTGGGTTTGAGCACCACGGTGCAGCCGGTGGTCAGTGCGGCGCCCAGTTTCCATACGCCGATCATCAACGAGAAGTTCCACGGCACGATGGCCGCCACCACACCCACGGGTTCGCGCAGGGTATAGGCGCTGTATTGCTCGCCGTCCATGGAGGGAAACGACGGGCTCATGGTCTGGCCGCCGATCTTGGTCGCCCAGCCGGCGAAGTAACGCAGGAACACCGCGCTCTGGCCCACTTCGATATGGCGCGACAAGTTGATCGACTTGCCAGAACTCATGGTTTCCAATTGCGCCAGTTCTTCGCCATGGGTTTCGATCAGGTCGGCCAGGCGATTGAGCAGGACACCGCGCTGGTAAGGTGTGACGCGCGCCCAGGCGCCCTTGAAGGCAATGCCTGCGCTGTCGACGGCCAGGTTTACATCCTCGGCTTGGGCGTCACGCAGATGGGCGACCGTCTCGCCGGTGCCGGGGTCGATGACGCCGATGCGCTGGGTGGATGCGCTGGTGTGCACCGCGCCGTCGATGAAGTTGGAATGGTCGCGGGCCAGGAAGGCAGCGACTGAAGGCAATAAGGCAATGTGCATGGCGGCGCTCCAATGAGGGGGTTGTCGCGCCCGAAGGGCGCTCGAAAGACCTCTGCATTAAAAGCGGATGCACGTTTGCCTGCTTGTGCGAGTCTGCCTGGAACTTGGATATGCCTGACAGTCCCTGCCAGCGCCTGGCTCAAGGTTCGCCGAGGTTATCGAACATCGTTTTGAGCAAGCGGCTCAGGCGTTGGATCTGCGCTTCAGTCATGCCGGTGAAGCTGCGTTTGAACACGTCACTGGTCGCCACCTGGATGCGTTCGATCGCCGCGCGGCCCTCGGTGGTGATCCGGACCTGGGTGACCCGGCCGTCGCCCTCGCAGGGCGCGGTATCCACCAGGCCGTCTTCCTTCATGCGATAGACCGTCCTGGTGATGGTCGACAGCTTGGCGATCGCGTGGGTGGAGATCTCGGAAATGCTCGACTGGCCGTTCTCCTTGAGGATCAGCAGCACGCGCCAACGCGGAATATCCAGGCCGATTTTCTTCAACGCCTTTTCCATGTACTGGCTGTAGCGGCCATGCACCATGGCCAGCCAGTAGTACGGGAAGTCTTCCTTGTGAAAGTTTTCGCTGCCGGGGTCGTAGCGATTTGCGGGTTTTTTTGCAGAAGTCATGGTGTGCTCAGCTCAGGGGAGGCGGCCAATAATAGACTTTTCTTGTGATTTCGGCGCGATTATTCAGGCATTGAGGGTGCGGGTGAAGGTCGCATGGTAGGGCTGAAATTTGATTGACAATTCACGTGATATTCGGTGAGTGTGAAAAAGGGAACGGCGCATCGGGCGTCTTGATTCCGCATTTGGCACTGAAGGTGACGTGACATGACCCTGGTGATTGAACAGCTTTCCCTTGGCGGCGATGGGCCGACCGTGATGGTCAAGGACACCATCGATATTGCCGGCCTGCCAACCCGTGCATCCAGCCAGGCGTTGGCTGACGCCGCGCCGGCCACGGTCCATGCCGATGTGGTGCAGGCCCTGCTGGACAAGGGCTGCCGCCTGGTGGCGAAGACCAGCCTGCATGAACTGGCGTTCGGCACCACGGGGATCAATCACTGGACCGGTACCGCGCCGAACCCGCGTTTTCCCGGGCGTATTCCAGGGGGTTCCTCCAGCGGTTCGGCGGCGGCCGTGGCGGCTGGGCTGGCGGATTTTTCCCTGGGGACCGACACGGGGGGCTCGGTGCGCATCCCGGCGTGTTGCTGCGGAGTGTTCGGCTTTAAGCCGACGTTCGGTCGGGTCAGCCGTCGCGGGGTGATGCCGGCGCACAGTAGCCTCGATTGCGTTGGCCCGTTTGCCGCGAGCCTGCCGATGCTGGTCACAGCCATGCTGGCGATCGACCCAACCTTCAAGCCTGTGTCGGTACCCAATACGCCGCGCCTGGGCATCGTGACGGTGCAGGCCAGCGCAGCGGTACAGCGTGTGATCGATGCGGCCATCGCCGGCAGTCGACTGCCCAGCGAAACCCTTGCATTGCCCAGCCTCAAGGCGGCCTATGACGCCGGCATGGTGGTGATTAACCGCGAGACCTTCGATGCCTGTGGGCACTTGCTGGAAACCGGCAAAGTGGGCGCCGACATCGCCGCTCGCCTGGCCGCTGCCGGCAACACCACGGCCGCGGCGCTGGCTCAGGCCGAGCAGGTGCGCGTGCAGTTCAGCGCCGAAGTCGACGCCGCATTGCAGCAGGTCGATGTGCTGGTGCTGCCGACCATGCCGGACTTGCCCTTGACCCTCGCCGACGCAGCCGACACCCAGGCGGTGTTGGGCATGACGGCCTTCGTGCGACCGTTCAACCTGTCGGGGCACCCGGCGTTGAGCATCCCGCTGGCCAGCGCCGAGGGCTTGCCGGTGGGCCTGCAACTGGTGGGGGCCAAGGGCGCCGATGAACAGCTGCTGGCCATTGCCGGCCGTTTGCTTGAACGCCTGTACGCCAGCCACGAGGGGTAAGATGAGCATGAGCACGGTGATCCCACGCGCAGACCTGGAACAACGCCTGCGCCGTTTTGAAATCCAGGACAGCGCCCGCGCCTGCATGAACCGCTACATGGTGCTGTGTGATGCACTCGACGCCCACACGCCGCTCGACGAGCTGGCTGGTCTGTTCACCCAGGATGCGATATGGGAGGGCAAGGGCGCCAAGTACACCAAGAGTTTCGGCGGTTACCGCGGGCGCGAAGCCATTGCGGCGATGTTTGCCGGCTACATGAAAACGCCGGCGCACTTTGCCCTCAACGTGCACTTCCTCACCAGCGAGCTGATCGAGGTGCAGGACGGCGCCGTCGTTGGCAGTTGGGTGATGTTGCAGACGTCCACCTTCGCCAGCGGCGCCTCCCATCTCAATGCGGCACGCCTGACGGTGCGCTTCGCCGAAGAAGATGGGCAGTGGCGAATGGCGCATTTCCAGACCGAGAACCTGTTCGGCCGCCCGGTACAGGCATGGAACAGCGACGCCGAGCTGCCGGTGCCCCAGCCTGCTGCACAGTGACCCGACGCGCTCACTGACAACCCCCCACCTTCCATTGTCTCGCGACTGCCGATAACGGCGGTCGCGCCGTGCGCATGATCTCTGGAGACCGCCGTGAAACTGTTCGAACTATTGACCTTTACCTTGCGTGTACGAACCGTGCCCGAAGCCTTGCCGCGTCTTGAGCAGAGTTTGCAAGAGGCGGGCGAGGGCGTTCATTTGATGGGCTGTTGGGTGTCGGAAATCGGTTCGCAGAATCGTATCGCGGTCCTGCGTGGGTTCGACGATGCCGAGTCTCGCGAACGCGAGCGCGAGCGGTATCTGCTAGCGGCCGATGGCTTCGGGATTGGTGCATTTGTGTTGGGCCAGCAAGTCGATGATTACAGCGCCTTTGCCTTTATCGAACCGTTGCCGCCCGGGGTTCATGGCCCGTTCTACGAGTTGCGTGAATACAACCTCGTACCCAGTGGGCTCGCGCCAACGCTGCAGGGTTGGGGCAAGGCCGTAGCGCGTCGCACCGGGGCGGATTATTCCCCGGTGTATGCCGCGCTCTATGCCACCAGCGGGCAGATTCCTCGCTACCTGCACATCTGGCCCTACAGCTCGCTGGAACAGCGTCTTGATGTGCGCACCCGCGCCGTGGCCGACGGCGCCTGGCCGCCGGAAAACTCCGCGCCGCAGCTCTTGCAGATGCACTCCACGGTCTACCTGCCGGCGCCGTTCTCGCCGTTGCGCTGAAGGCATCTGTGGCTCGCCTGTATATCCAGTGTGGGAGCGGGCTTGCCTGTGATAGCGGAGAGTCAGTCGTCTTTCGATTTTGCGATAAGGATAGCTAAAAAATACAGATATTTTTTTATGCTGCGCCTGTTTTCTTACTAGGTGAAAGTAATAGTTATCTATATAAAACAACAAGATAGTATAGTTTTTGTGTTTTTTCTTGTCTATTTATACGTGATTTTTGGTGTTTTTAAGCGTGATAAATCAATTGACAATTCACGTAAATTGGCTCAGATTCGCCTCAACGGCACCCACAAAAACAAAGGTAACCACCATGCCGATTCATCCCGCTCGCTCTGCCCGCGCAGTCGTCCTTCAGACCCAAGGCTCGTCAACTGCGTCAGCACCGCTCATTCGATCTGCCCGCTTTTCCATCCGAGCGCGGCACTGACTTTCAGCTCAGCCCCATACCGTTCCTGTCGACGGAGTAAATCTATGCATTCGCTAAAAAAACCAGCGGTAGATGTTGTGAGTTCGCTTGCCAGTGGCCCCACTTTTGAGGTGTTGCTTGACGAGGTGCGTGAGCGTGCCCGTGCTGGTGAGTTCGACCGTCAGCGCTACATCTCGCAGGATGTAATCGAAGCCTTCAAGCAGCACGGCATTTACCGGGCGCTGGTGCCCAAGCGCTTTGGTGGCCTGGAGTGTTCGCCCGCGGAGTTCTGTCAGGTGATCGAGCGCATCTCCCAGGCCGACGGTTCCGCCGGCTGGGTCGCCAGTTTCGGCATGAGCCCGGTCTACCTGGCGGCACTGCCGCTTGAGAGCATCGCCAAGGTGTATGCCGACGGTCCCGACCTGGTGTTCGCCGGCGGCATCTTTCCGCCGCAACCGGCTGAAGTAGTCGATGGCGGTTTTGTGGTCAACGGTCGCTGGAAGTACTCCAGCGGTTCCCTGGGCGCGGACATCGTCGGTGTCGGCATCGCCCCGAAAAACGGCGATACCTTCGGTCTGCCACGTATCGCGGTGATGCCGCGCAGTGAGATCCGCATCGAAGAAACCTGGGACACCGTCGGTTTGCTCGGCACCGGCAGCCATGATCTGGTGGCCGAAAATGTACGGGTCGCCGAAGAGTGGACGTTCGTGCGCGGCGGCCTGCCGAACCTGGACGAGCCGTTCTTCCGCTACCCATCGCTGTCATTCGCCACTCAGGTGCTTTCGGTGGTCGGCCTTGGCGTAGCTCGCGCGGCACTCGACGCCCTGGCCGATATGGCCAGCGGACGTGTCTCGGTCACCGGGGCACCGGCGATTGCCGATCGCCCCTTGGCCCAGGTCGACATCGCCCGGGCGGAAGCCGGACTGCGGGCCGCGCGGGCATTTTTCTACGAGTCCATCGACCGCGCCTGGGACTACGTACTGGCCGGCGATGCGGTGCCCGCGGCCGCGATCAACCTGCTTCGCCTCTCATCGACCCATGCCACCCGAGTAGCCGCGGATGTGGCGCGGACCGCGCAGATGCTCTCAGGCATGAGCGGCGTGTACAACGACAGCCCACTGGCGCGCTGCGTCAACGATGCACAGGTGGTGACCCAGCACGCATTCATGGGCGATATCACCTACCAGAACGCCGGAGCCATGTTCTTCGGCAAACAGCCTCTGCCTGGCTATCTCTAACCGTCGAGAAAGAAAAATGAGCGATAAAAAGATGTTGCGCGTGCTGTTCTGCATGGGCATCAACCAGAATTTTTTCGATGCCCCGCGCGATGAACAATTGCAGGTGTGGGCGGCGTTCAGCGCTATGTGGAACGGCATTCACGACCTCGCCGGGGTCAAGGTGCTGGGCAACATGGATGACGACCAGAGCATGGTCGGGCCGTCCGATGGCTTTCCGTGGACCACCTATCTGCTGGCCGACGTGCCGGACATCGAGACCGTGCATGCCGCGTGCAATCTGTTTCGCAGCACGCCGGTGGGCGACGGTCCTTACAAGCTCTGGCGCTACACCAAGGTTGAAGCCCGGGTTGGGCGCGAGCTGATCATTCAGCGTACTTGATGCCGACGAGGACACTCCCATGACCAAGCTGATTCCCGCTGTAAACCTCGCCGTCGATCCCGCCGACCTGGTGCAGGCCGACCGCGTCCACACGTCGATGTACACCGACGCGCAACTGTTCGACGCCGAGCTGGAGAAAATTTTCTACAGCACCTGGATCTGGGTGGCCCACGCCAGCGAGATCCCCGATAACGGCAGCTACAAGACCACCTACATCGGCAAGCAGCCGGTGATTGTGGTGCGTGATCGCAAGAAAGACGTGCACGTGCTGCTCAACCGTTGCCGCCATCGTGGCGCCACTGTGTGCGAACACAAGAAAGGCAAGACCAACAGTTTTGTTTGCCCATACCACGGCTGGGGCTACGCGTTGGACGGCTCGCTGCGCGGCATTCCGCACCCGGAAAGCTATGGCGACTGCATCGACAAGGCCGAGCTGCCGCTGGTCAGCCTGCGTACTGAAAGCTACGCCGGCATGATCTTCGCCACCTTCAAGGACGACATCGAGCCGTTGGAGGATTACCTCGGCGCGGCGAAGAAGTGGATGGACCTGTTCATGAAGCAGGGCGCCGGCTATGGCATCAAGGTTCCGGGGGAACATCGTTTCCGCTTCCCCGGTAACTGGAAGATCCAGCTGGAAAACACCACCGACGCCTACCACTTCCCGTTGGTGCACAAGAGTTTCCTGTCGTCGGTGGATGAGCAGACCATGGAGCTCTTCGACTTCGTCAAGGGCCCTGGCTACGTCGAGGACCTGGGCAACGGCCACAGCGTGATGGTGATGATTCCTGACCTGATCGACCTCGAAGCCGACCTGGACAAGCCGATCCCCGAGCGCTTCCAGGAGTTGGCGGCCGAATTGCGCGACGAAGGCATCGAGGAGCAACAGGTGCGTCGCATTGTGCGCGCGGTAGGCGGTACCGGCTTCAACCTCAATCTGTTTCCCAATGTAGCGTGCTCGATGGCGTTCTTCCGGGTGCTGCAACCGATCTCGGTGACCGAGACCGAAATCCACCATTCGGTGATCACCATGGACGGCGGTCCGGCCGTGGCCAACCGTTATCGCCTGCGCTTGCATGAGCACTTCCAGGGGCCTATGGGCTTCGGCACCCCGGATGATTCCGAGGCCTGGGAGCGTGTGCAGAAGGGTGCCAGCGCCGGTGAAGACCTGTGGATCATGCTCAACCGGGGCTTGCCCGGCGAGCAGGCGAGTGAAGACGGGCTGGTATCCGATGTGAGTGCCGAAACCGGCATGCGCGCCGGCTACCAGCAGTGGAAGAAGATGATGTCGGCCTGACCCGTGGAGAACCTTATGAACCTGCAATTGCTGCAAGAAGTGACCGCTTTCATCTGGCAGGAAGGCGACATGCTCGACCACGGTGAATACGACAGCTGGTTGAAGATGTGGACCGAAAAAGGCACCTACATCATTCCCATCGACCCCAGGGAAACCGACTTTGAGAACACCCTCAATTACGCCTACGACGACCATCATATGCGTGAGCTGCGGGTACAGCGTTTGATCGGTGGCGAGTCGATCTCCACCAGCCCGCAACCGCGCACGGTGCGCATGCAGTCGCGCTTCCGGGTGCTGAGCGATGACGGTCATTACGTCACCGTGCGCTGTGCGCAGAACGTGCGTGAGTTCCGCAAGGAAAGCCTGAAGTTCTACAGCGCCGACTTGACCTACGACCTGATCCGTTGTGAGCGCGGTTTCAAGATCCACCGCAAAGTGGTCAGCCTGATCAACAGTGACGATGCCCTCGCCGGTATCGGCTACATCCTTTAAGGAGCGCCGACATGAGCCAGATCGCATTGGTAACGGGGGCAGGGCAGGGCCTGGGGCAGCATTTCTGTGCCGGCCTGCTGCGGGCCGGGTATCGGGTGGTGGTCACCGACATCAAGCTTGAGGCCGCCCAGGCCTGCGCCACTCAGCTGGACCCCGGTGGTGAGCACACCCTCGCGCTGCAACTGGACGCAGGCTGCAAGGCTGATTTCGAAAACGGTCTGGCCCAGGTGCTGGAGCGCTTCGGCGCGCTGCACGTGGTGGTCAATAACGCCGCGGTGACCAAGACCACGCCGCTGATGCAGATCAGCCCCGAGGAGTTCGACGCCGTGGTGGGCCTGAACCTGCGCAGCGTGTTCTTGGGCTGCCAGGTGCTGGGCGCGTACATGGCCGAAACCGGCTACGGGCGCATCATCAACATGGCGTCCCTGGCCGGGCAGAACGGCGGCACCGCAACCGGCGCGCATTACGCCGCGAGCAAGGGCGGCATCGTGACGCTGACCAAAATCTTCGCCAAGGAATTTGCCGCACACGGGGTGACGGTGAACGCCATCGCCCCAGGGCCGATCGATTCGACGGCGGTGCGCGCGGCGATACCGCCGGAGCGTCTGGCGGGGCTGCTGGCGAATATTCCGGTGCAGCGCCTGGGCGATGCGGATTTTCTGGCTGACTTGATTGTGCAACTGGCGCGGCCCGAGGCCTATTTCACCACCGGGGCGACCTGGGACGTGAATGGCGGCCTGTTCATGCGCTGACTATTACCGAGCCGCCACGGCGGCCTTTGCGAATTCCATGGAATAACGGCCATGATTGAAGAACTGTTGGACGTAGTCGTGCGCAAGCGCGAGCTGCAAGGGGACGGCGTGGTCGTCCTCGACCTGATCCGTCGTGACGGTGCGCCGCTGCCGGTATTCGATGCCGGCGCGCACGTCGATCTCCACATCGGCCCGGGGCTGGTGCGACAGTACTCGCTGTGCGGCAACCCGGCCGACCCGCGTATGTACCGCCTCGGCGTACTCAAGGACCCGGCCTCGCGCGGCGGTTCGGTGGGTGTGCATGAGTACCTGCTCGAAGGTCGCCAGTTGCAGATCAGTGCACCGCGAAATCTGTTCCCACTGGCCGCCGATGCGTACCGTTCGCTGCTGCTGGGCGGCGGCATCGGCATCACGCCGATGATCGCCATGGCCTACAGCCTGCACGCGGCAGGCAAGGCCTTCGAACTGCATTACTGCGGGCGTGAACGAGGTCGCAGTGCGTTTCTCGCTGAGCTGGCCGGCGCGCCGTTTGCGGCGAATGTGTTCACCCATTTCGACAACGAAGGTGCCGAACAGCGGCTTGATCTGGACAAGGTGCTGGGCCAGGGCGAGGCGGGCGTGCATCTGTATACCTGCGGTCCCGCCGGTTTCATGGACTGGGTGATCCAGGGGGCACGTGATCGCGGCTACACCGAGGCGCATATCCACAAGGAGTATTTCCAGGTGGAGGTGGACAGCTCAGGCGGCAGCTTTGAAGTGGTCGCCGCGCGCAGTGGCAAGACCGTGCAGGTGGCCGAAGGGCAGAGCATTCTCGCCGCGCTGGCACAGGTGGGGATCAAGATCGAGATTTCCTGCGAGCAGGGTGTGTGCGGGACCTGCCTGTGCGATGTGCTCGAAGGCGAACCGGACCATCGCGATGTGTACCTCACCGACGATGAGAAGGCCGGCAACGACCAGATCCTGGTGTGTTGCTCGCGCGCAAAATCCAAAAAACTCGTGTTGGATATCTGAGGAGTCGACCATGGTAGACGTAAGCAATTTTCGCAATGCAATGGCCATGCTCGGCGGCGCCGTGTCGGTCATCACCACCGATGGTGTGGCGGGCCGGTTCGGTTTCACCGCCTCAGCGGTATGCAGCGTGACCGATTCGCCGCCCACGTTGTTGGTGTGCATGAACCGTTCTTCCCATTCCAACGAGCATTTCAAGCGTAACGGCGCGGTGTGCGTGAACACGCTGTGCGGTGATCATCAGCAACTCTCCGGCGCTTTCGCCGACCGCACGCTGACGATGGATGAACGCTTCGCCGTCACGGAGTGGACCACCCTGGAAAGTGGCGCGCCGGTGATGCTTGATGCGCTGGTGAATTTCGACTGCCGCATCGTGCAGGTCCACGAGGTGGGCTCCCACAGTATTTTTTACTGCGAGATCCAGACCATTCGCCAGAGCGGCGCGGACGAGGGCCTGGTCTACTTCAACCGGGCCTACCATCGTCTGGGCGAAGCATCGAAGGCTTGCTGAGTCTCACTACGTGTGCTGCCCGGACGGGCGGCTGCTTCTTCGGTGCGTCGGCGGCCAGTTCGCTCAGCGTGCTGGCGGACGAATTCCCCATCGGCCCGTTTTGAGTTGTGTGACAGGGCCGGTGTGGAATCGTCTGGCGCAACTGTACGTCGGCTACAAGAGTTCAGATCAATTCCTCCACCAACTGCAAACAATGACTGAGCCCCGGCGACTTATCATTTACCCTTCGGCTGAGAATAATCGGCGAGGTCGCAGTGGCTTCCACAACTGGCGTATAGCCGATGTCCGCGCGATGCAGCAGTTGCACGGAGGCCGGCACCAGCGTCACGCCCATTCCAGCGCCGACCAGGCCGATGGCGGTCTGCAACTCGTTGGTCCACTGCGCCACCTTGAGGCTCAAACCGTGAGCGTCGAACAACGCGATCACATGGTCGGCATAACTGGGGCGTGGGTTGCCGGGGTACAGCACAAACGGCTCGGCGGCGAGTTGGGCGAGGGTGGCGGGCGCAGCGAGCAACGGGTGACCGGCGGGCAATACCGCCACCAGCCGATCCTCCACCAGTACGCGCTGGACGATCGCCGGGTCGTCGATGCGAATGCGCCCGAAGCCCACATCGATGCGCCCGGCCTTCAACGCTTGGACCTGCTGCAAGGTGGTCATCTCCGACAGGCCCAATTCCAGTTCGAGCGCCTCATGGGTGCGCAGCCGTCGGATCAGTTCCGGCAGCACGCCATACAAGGTCGATGGGGCGAAGCCGATGCCCAGCCAGGTTTTTTCGCCCTGGCCGATGCGCCGCGTGCTGTCACAGACCTTGTTCAACTGTTCGAGCAACACATTGGCGTGTTCATAGAAGTACCGCCCGGCTTCGGTCAGGCGCAGCGGCCGGCCACGTTCCAGCAGGATCACCCCCAGTTCCTCTTCCAATTGCTGGATCTGCCGGCTCAACGGGGGCTGGGCGATGTGCAGGCGTTCGGCGGCGCGGGTGAAGTTGAGGGTTTCGCCCAGCACCTGGAAATAACGCAGATGACGCAGTTCCATGATGGCTCCATTCATACCTACAGAGTATTAATCAAGACTAATTCTATATTGGAAGCCTGGAAAGAGGCGGCGCAGAATCGGTTAAAACCTATAAAGAACCCAACGGGTATTACCATGCCGATTTGCGCCATCGAGTCGATCGAGACGATTATCGTCGACCTTCCCACCATTCGCCCGCACAAGCTGGCGATGCACACGATGCAAAACCAGACCCTGGTGATCATCCGCGTGCGTTGCGCCGACGGCATCGAGGGCATCGGTGAGTCCACCACCATCGGTGGCCTGAGCTACGGCAACGAGAGCCCCGACAGTATCAAGATCAACATCGACCGCCACTTCGCGCCGCTGTTGATCGGCCAGGACGCCAGCAATATCAACGCGGCCATGTTGCGCTTGGAGCGCAGCGTTCGCGGCAATACCTTTGCCAAGTCCGGTATCGAAAGCGCCTTGCTCGATGCGCAGGGCAAGCGCCTGGGCCTGCCGGTCAGCGAACTGCTCGGCGGCCGTGTGCGTGACGCCTTGCCGGTGGCCTGGACCTTGGCCAGCGGCAACACAGAGCAAGATATCGCCGAGGCCGAGAAGATGCTCGACCTGCGCCGGCACCGAATTTTCAAATTGAAGATCGGTGCCGGTGATGTTGGGCGCGACCTGGCCCATGTGATCGCGATCAAAAAGGCGTTGGGTGAGCGCGCCAGTGTGCGCGTTGACGTCAATCAGGCCTGGGATGAGGCCGTGGCGCTGCGAGCGTGCAAGGTGCTGGGCGACAACGGTATCGACCTGATCGAGCAACCGATCTCGCGCAACAACCGTGGCGGTATGGCGCGGCTGAACCTGTCGAGTCCGGCGCCGATCATGGCGGATGAATCCATCGAATGTGTCGAGGACGCTTTCAACCTGGCGCGCGAAGGTGCGGCTTCGGTGTTTGCCCTCAAGATTGCCAAGAACGGCGGCCCGCGAGCGGTATTGCGCACGGCGGCGATCGCCGAAGCAGCCGGCATCGCTTTGTACGGCGGCACCATGCTTGAAGGTGGTATCGGCACCCTGGCCTCCGCCCATGCGTTCCTCACCCTGAACAAGCTGGCCTGGGACACCGAACTGTTCGGCCCGCTGTTGCTCACCGAAGACATTCTCAGCGAGCCGTTGGTGTATCGCGATTTTCAGCTGCATGTCTCCACCGCTCCGGGCCTGGGCCTGGCCATCGATGAAGAGCGCCTGGCGTTCTTTCGTCGTGACAAACACTAAGAGGCGCCTGCCATGTTGTTTCACGTAAAAATGACCGTGAACCTGCCCGTCGACATGAACCCCGAACGTGCCGCCAGCCTCAAGGCCGAAGAAAAAGCCTTGGCGCAACGGCTGCAGCAAGAGGGCAAATGGCGTCACCTGTGGCGCATTGCCGGGCACTATGCCAACTACAGCGTGTTCGATGTCGATAGCGTTCAGGATCTGCATGACTTGCTAATGCAGCTGCCGCTTTTTCCCTACATGGCCATCGAAGTGAACGCCCTGTGTCGGCATCCGTCGTCGATCCATGAAGACGACAGCTAAGCCTGCTTTCTACCTAATAACGACAAGATGAGGAGTACACCATGCCCGTTCGAATTTCCCAGACTGCCCACGCCCAGCATTTTCTCGAAGAAGTCAGCGGCAATCTCAACGACGGCGGTAACCCGCGCACCAAGGCCTTGATCTACCGGATCCTGCGCGACACCGTGAACATTATCGAAGACCTGGACGTAACCCCGGTGGAGTTCTGGAAGGCAGTCAACTACCTGAACGAGCTGGGCAAGAACCAGGAGGCTGGCTTGCTCGTCGCCGGCCTGGGCCTTGAGCATTACCTGGATATGCTGATGGACGCCGCCGACGAAGAAGCGGGCAAGACCGGCGGCACGCCGCGCACCATCGAAGGTCCGTTGTACGTGGCCGGTGCGCCGTTGTCCAAGCACGAAGCACGCCTGGATGATGGCTTGGATCCTGCGGTACCGCTGTTCATGCGCGGCCAGGTACGCGACACCGATGGTAAACCCGTGGCGGGGGCGATCGTCGATGTGTGGCAGGCCAATACCGCCGGTACCTATTCCTGGTTCGATACAACGCAATCGGAGTTCAACCTGCGTCGGCGCATCGAGACCGATGCCCAGGGCAACTACCGCTTTCGCAGCATTGTACCGTCGGGATATGGCTGCCCACCGACCGGGCCGACCCAGCAGTTGCTCGACCAATTGGGGCGCCATGGGCAACGGCCGGCGCATATTCACTTCTTCATTTCGGCACCGGGTTATCGGCACCTGACCACGCAAATCAATCTATCGGACGACCCGTATCTGCACGATGACTTTGCCTATGCGACGCGCGATGAGTTGATTGCAGAGATCCGCTTCAGTGACGATCAGCAACTGGCGCGGGAGTTTGGCGTGGAGGGGCGGTTTGCGCAGATTGATTTTGACTTTGAACTGCAGGTGGCCGCTGCGCCGGCAGAGCAGCAACGCATGCAGCGCGTTCGCGCACTCCAGGATTGAACGCGATAAACAAATGTGTGCACGGGCTTGCTCGCAATCGCGATCAAGCCCGCTTGATTTGTGTTGTGCTCACGCTTGGACCGAGTACAGCATCGCCTGCAGCTCGGCAGCAATCGAGCGCCTTGGGCCTGGCCAGGGGGGGGGGCTTGGCCGGCCTGGTGGAGGGCGTACCGACGGGAGACCAACAAGTTGACGTGTGCATGAGTCTGCACATATAGTCCACCGCATGACAAACCCAACCTCCGCACGTACCCGTGCAATTGATGCTGCTATCGACTCGCTCGATGGATCCTTTTTCAAAGCTCTGTGCGAGCCGTCGCGGGTAGCTGTGCTCAAGCGAGTCATGCAACTGGGGCGAGCGGATATCGCCGAGATTGCAGAAGGGCTGCCTCAAGAACGTTCAGTGGTGTCCCGACATCTACAAGTGCTATTAGAGGCAGGCATCGTCCGTGCCACCAAGGTCAGTCGGCAAATGTTCTACGAGGTGGATGGACCGGCAGTGGTGACACGGCTCGAAGCCATTCTCCAGCACATGAAAAGTCTGACTCCGTTTTGCTGCCCTGGTGCACCAAAGTAGTTTTTATTTATCTGTATATATGTATGGATGTGCATATATGAACATAATTAACGAGTCCATGGATGTCATCGTTATTGGTGCGGGCCAGGCTGGGCTCGCGTGCGGTTGGCATCTGCGGCAGCAGAATCTCAGGTTTCTTATTCTGGATGCCGAGAGCCAGCCAGGTGGAAACTGGCGCAATTATTACGACAGCTTGAGACTTTTTTCCCCTGCTGCTTACTCATCGTTACCTGGAATGCCTTTTCCGGCGCAAGCCAAGCATTACCCGTTACGCGATGAAGTCGTACGTTATCTGGAGCGGTACGCGAACGCTTTCCAGCTACCCATTCGCCAGAACACGCGCGTCCAGAACGTGCGTAGAGAGGATGGGCTGTTTTTGCTTCAGGCATCTGATGGCCAGTGTTTGCGCTCAAAAGCATTGATCGTTTGCACGGGCGGATTCAATCAGCCGTTCACCCCTGACATTCCAGGGCTGGAGAGTTTTCGCGGGCAACGTTTACACAGTGCGGATTACCGAAATGCCGAGGGCTTCAGTGATCAACGCGTCGTGGTCATCGGTGCGGCCAACTCTGCCGTACAAATTGCCCATGAGTTGGCTCAAGTCAGTCGCGTTGTATTGGCGACACGGGAATCGATTCGGTTTTTTCCGCAAAAGGTCCTCGGTATGGATTTTCATGCTTGGCTCAAGTGGACAGGACTTGAGAAGACTCGTTGGCTGAATGATCAAAGTACCCCTGTGCTGGATGACGGCACCTATCGTCGAGCCATGAAGCAGGGGCTTTTTGAGCGTAAGCCGATGTTCACGGAGGTAACGCCAACGGGGGTGATCTGGGCTGATGGGCAGCACACTGAAGTGGACAGTCTGGTTTTCGCGACCGGATTTCGTCCGACCCTTGGTTTTTTGGCGGGTCTGCACGTGGCGGGCAATGAACGCTTGAGGCAACGTAACGGGCAGGCGGAGCACGTGCCGGGTTTGTATTTTGTGGGATTACCGAAGCAGCGTAACTTCGCCTCGGCCACCCTTAGAGGTGTCGGGCCCGATGCTTCTCACATCATTCCTGGCTTGATGCGTTTTATCGATAATGCATCGGACCCGGTGTTCGCTTGATGCCGGTTATCGATTTTCAAGCTCCAGGTTGGTTGGATCGGAGCCGAGGCTACCCTCAAGTGTATGACATACTTATTACAAAATTCATATATTCGACTATCCAGATGCGCATGGGGCTTTCTGCTGATAAATATTCTGTTAGCCCCGTAAGTACTGGGCTTAAGAGTGGCGTTATTGGCAGGAGTCGATTTTTACAGCGTTTTCTTTGTCGCAGGGCTTTACCATGTATGCATAAAAACATATATTCGGAAAACCGTATGTGAGCTGAGATCTTCACGATGACCAGCAGAGCCCGAGTTCTGTTCGTTTGTACCGTCAACGCTGACCGCACGCAGTCCAAGCCGACGCATTTCGCCACACGCTTCATGAAATTCATGAGCGCATCAAGATGTTCGTCTTGGTGAAAACCTAACGCTGAGAATCAATATGGCTGACCATCTGACACCCACCACTGTTTTTAAATGCCTGGCTGATGAAACCCGTGTTCGCACCATGCTGCTCATCACTCGAGAAGGGGAGCTTTGTGTTTGCGAACTGACCTGCGCGTTGAACGAGAGTCAGCCAAAAATCTCCAGGCACCTGGCGCAGTTGCGCACATGCGGTCTGCTTTCGGACCGTCGGCAAGGCCAATGGGTTTATTACCGGCTGCACCCCAATCTCCCCGATTGGGTTCATCAAGTGCTGACCACTACGTTCGAAAGCAACAAGCATTGGTTAAGCCCTGATGCCAAACGCCTTGATGCAATGGGTGACCGTCCTGAACGTGCAGCCGTGTGCTGTGAAAACAAGGTCGCTTGATTCCGTCCTCGACTACGAGACCGCTCGATGAAAATCCTTTTTCTCTGCACTGCCAACAGCTGCCGCAGCATCCTTTGTGAAGCGGTCTTCAATCACTTGGCAGCTGACGGCATGAAAGCCTATAGCGCAGGCAGTCAACCCAAAGGCGAAGTGCATCCGCTGAGTCTCAAAACCTTGGAAAAGGCCGGTATCTCGACGCTCGGGCTGTTCAGCAAGCCCAGTGATGCCCATATGAGCTTGGCACCTGATTTCGTCATCACGGTGTGCGACAAGGCCGCCGGGGAGGCATGTCCTGTATTTTTCGGGCCGGCCACCAAGGCCCATTGGGGGTTGGCTGATCCTTCGCAAGACCACGGAACTCAAGAAGAGATAGAGGCGGCGTTTGAAGTCACCCTGGAACAAATCAGAACCCGCATCCAAGCCTTCCTGGCTCTACCGCTTTCTCAACTGAGTTCCGAGCAGCTCAAGGCAGAGCTGGCTCTCATTGGCACGCTGTAACCACAGGAGCAATGAAACGCCGCTGGTTCGAAGACTCCAAGAGCGCCATTGCGCAGGACAATGACTATGTACGATAACCACATCCCCCAACTCAATACTGAACTGATCGATCTACCGTCGACAGACAAGCTCGGCATCGAAAAAATCTCCATCCACAAGCCACGCATTTTGCTGCTGTACGGGTCCACTCGTGAGCGCTCCTTCAGTCGTCTGTTGGTGGAGGAGGCCGCTCGACTGCTGGAGCACTTCGGCGCCGAGACGCGGATTTTCAATCCGTCAGGTTTGCCACTGCCAGATGACGCACCCGACGACCATCCTCGCGTGAAGGAGCTGCGTGACTGGGTGCTGTGGTCCGAGGGACAGGTCTGGTGCTCTCCAGAGCGTCACGGAAACATCAGCGCTGTGTTCAAGGCGCAGATCGACTGGGTGCCACTGGCCATGGGCGCGGTTCGACCCACTCAGGGCAAGACCCTTGCGGTGATGCAAGTGTGCGGCGGCTCGCAGTCGTTCAACGTGGTCAATCAGTTGCGAGTGCTGGGACGTTGGATGCGTATGTTCACCATCCCCAACCAATCGTCCGTGCCGAAGGCCTATATGGAATTCGACGATAACGGGCGGATGAAACCTTCGGCGTTCTACGACCGTGTCGTGGATGTGATGGAAGAGCTGGTGAAATTCACGCTATTGCTTCGCGACCGTCAGGACTATCTGGTGGATCGTTATTCCGAGCGCAAGGAGTCGGCAGAAGAACTGATGAAGCGTGTTAACCAGCGGTCGATTTGACACCCAATCGAACGCCCACTGACAACAGAGACAGAGCACAACAACATGACTATTAAAATTGGCATCAATGGTTTTGGTCGGATCGGTCGCCTTGCTCTGCGGGCAGCCTGGAATTGGCCTGAGTTCGAATTCGTGCAGATCAACGACCCGGCGGGCGACGCGTTGACCCATGCGCACTTGATCAACTTCGACTCGGTGCATGGCCGTTGGAACAACGAAGCCAGCGCCGACGGCGACAACGTCGTCATCGACGGTAAACGGATCAAAGTAACGGCCAACAAGGCGATCGCCGAGACAGATTGGTCGGGCTGCGATCTGGTGATCGAGGCCAGCGGCAAGATGAAAACCGTGGCGGTGTTGCAGGCCTACCTGGATCAGGGCGTCAGGCGTGTAGTGGTCTGCGCTCCGGTGAAAGAGCCGGGCGCGTTGAACGTTGTCATGGGCGTCAACCAGCACCTGTTCGATCCTGCGCAGCACCGTATCGTTACCGCGGCTTCGTGCACCACCAACTGTTTGGCCCCCGTTGTGAAAGTCATCCACGAAAAGCTGGGCATTCGTCACGGCTCGATCACCACCATCCATGACCTGACCAACACCCAGAGCATCCTTGATCAGCCGCACAAGGATCTACGTCGTGCACGTGCTTCGGGCATGAGCCTGATTCCGACCAGCACGGGCTCGGCCACCGCCATCGCCGAAATCTTCCCGGAGCTGCGTGGACGCCTGAATGGTCACGCCGTGCGCGTGCCGCTGGCCAACGCTTCGCTGACCGACTGTGTCTTCGAAGTCGAGCGGGCCACCACTGTCGAAGAAGTGAATCAGTTCCTCAAGGACGCTTCCGAGAACGAGCTGAAAGATATCCTCGGTTTTGAGGAGCGTCCGTTGGTGTCCATCGATTACCGTACCGACCCGCGCTCATCGATCATCGATGCGCTGTCGACCATGGTCATCAATGGCACCCAGGTCAAACTCTATGCCTGGTACGACAACGAATGGGGTTATGCCAACCGCGCCGTCGAATTGGCCAGGCTGGTCGGTCTGGCAGTCTGAGGAGCGGTCATGAAAGCCTTGTCAGCCCTCGCACCGGAAGTTCGGCAGTACCTGCTCGTGACGGGCAACTACTGGGCCTTCACCCTCACCGACGGCGCCCTGCGCATGTTGGTGGTGCTGCACTTTCACGCCTTGGGCTACAGCCCACTGCAAATCGCCGCGTTGTTTCTGTTCTACGAAATCTTTGGGGTGATCACCAACCTGGTGGGTGGTTATCTCGGCGCTCGACTGGGTCTTAACCGGACCATGAACATCGGGCTGGGCATCCAGGTCGCAGCGCTGCTGATGCTCACGGTTCCGGTTGCCTGGCTGACCATCCCCTGGGTAATGGGCGCCCAGGCGCTCTCTGGGATTGCCAAAGACCTGAACAAAATGAGCGCCAAAAGCTCGATCAAGCTGCTGGTGCCCAATGGGCAGCAAGGCACGCTCTATCAGTGGGTGGCTGTCCTCACCGGCTCGAAGAACGCACTCAAGGGCGTCGGCTTCTTTCTGGGTGGAGCCTTGCTGGCCCTGATCGGCTTCAAAGGCGCCTTGCTGGCCATGGCGGGCGTCCTGGCGCTGATCTGGATCAGCAGCGTGATTTTGTTGAAGAAGGACCTGGGCAAGGCAAAAGCCAAACCCAAGTTTCGCGATATCTTGTCCAAAAGCCGGGCAGTCAACACCCTTTCGGCGGCGCGAATGTTCCTGTTCGGCGCCCGGGATGTCTGGTTCGTGGTGGCCTTGCCGGTGTACCTGAGCAGCGTGTTCGGCTGGGATTTCTGGAAGGTGGGCGGCTTCCTGGCGGCCTGGGTGATTGGCTACGGTATTGTGCAGTCCTTCGCACCCAACATCACCGGCAAGAAAAGGGGGCCTGTACCGGATGGTCGTGCAGCTTTTGTGTGGGCACTTGCCCTGGCGGCCCTACCAGCCTTGATTGCGCTTGGGCTCGATAGCGGGTGGTCACCGCAGACGGTACTGCTAGGCGGCCTCATGGTCTTTGGCGCGTTGTTCGCAGTGAATTCGTCCCTGCACAGCTACCTGATCGTGTCTTATGCCAACGAAGACGGCGTATCCCTGGACGTGGGTTTCTACTACATGTCCAACGCCATGGGACGACTGATCGGCACCGTGCTCTCCGGCTGGGTTTATCAGCTGTACGGTCTGGAGGCATGCTTGTGGATCTCGAGCGTGTTCGTATTGCTGGCCGCCCTGATTTCCATCGCATTACCAAGGCATGCCCAGGCGATTTGAAGGCGTTCTGATGGGGCAGCGGCAAGGAAAAACGTTGGCGGCCTGGGAACGACCCGCTGTGCCTGTAAGTCTACCTGTATCTAGTCATTGTTAAGGTACAGCGCAATGGATAAGACAATCACCGTGGATCAATTGGCTACCACTGACCTTAGATCAATCAACGAGATATGGCTCGGCGGGACTCATACCCAGCTATGCCTATGGCGTGGCGAACAAGTCTTCACCCACGAAATGCTCAGCGAGGGCACCCACGATCAGAATGTCCGACGCCTGTGCTTGCAGTTGGTCGACCCTGACGATCAGGCCGCAGTGGCCAGCGTTGAGCTGATCGCGCGCGAACGGCTGAAAAAGATGGGAAAGGAGGGCGAGTTTTATCCGGCTGAAGAGGCAGACACTCATCAATAGTCGCTCTGCGGCTCTGATAGGAGTCATATATTGGACTCTGGATTAAATTGCCGCCCGTTACGCAAGCGGCAAGGCCAGCTCCTGGCTCATGTTTTCCAGGATGGCATTGGGTACGAGGCAACATCGCGTCGCACCCAAAAGCTATCAGCGGGACAGAAGCGCCGCCAGAACCTCTTTCAATTCAACACGTCCCTTGCGTGGGATGCCTTCAAAGCGAATCCAGCCTTCATTGAAACCATGGAGCATCTGAATGCGCGGATGAGGGTTTTTCATGCCTTGAGAGCGGAACAGCGCTTCCCAGGTATCGCTGGGTACCGCTTCCATTTTCACCGACTTGTCCAGCAGCTTTGACAACGTCGCCGCGATGTCATTGGGCGTAACCTGTTGCTCGGATTCCAGCTCCACGATTCGCTTGCCGTGCCAGCTTTCCTGCAGCAATTCAGCGCTTACTTTGCCGACGTCAGCCGTCGCGATCATAGGAACTGGCTTATCCAATGGCTGAAGGAAGCTTGGGATCACGCCATTGCTCTTGGCGGGCTCAATGTCCCAAAGACTGTTTTCCATGAACCAGGCTGGACGCAAAAACGTGATCGGCAGGTCCAGCGTGTCAAAACGCTGTTCTAGGATTTGAAGCTGGTTCAGCAAGTTAGGCTGATGTGCTTGAGCGCCAATCGTGGAGATGCACACCACTTTCTCAGGTTTCGCTGTTTCCAGCGCGGCGCGCAGGTTCTCGATGATGTAGCGTGCTTCTGGAAAACCTTCGGAAGGATCGAAGTTGGGAGGCAGCAGAATGAATACGCCGGTGCTGTCACTGAACGCGGCAGCCAGCGGACTCACATCATTAGCGTCTGCAACCGCAACCTCGCACCCTTTGGCAGCCCATGCTTTGCCTTTTTCAGCGTCACGTACCACGACTCTGACGCGCTTATTGGCAGCCAGCAGATTGCGAGCCACTTCTGCACCTACCTGACCTGTAACACCCATTACCGTATACATATGAGTTCTTCTTTAAGAGCGACCCGTTGTCGCTATGGGCGAATTATTGCGTTGCTTGCGAGTTTTCTTCGATATCATGAGTGTCATTGATTCAATGACGGGGAATCATTAATGAGTTTCGACGGGCGTTTGGTCAACGGTATGGGTGTGCTCTCTGCCGTAGTTGATAGCGGGAGTTTCGTTAAAGCTGCCAATGCGCTGGACATGACCCAGTCCGGGGTCAGTAGGGCTGTCGCTCGTCTCGAAACGAGGTTGGGGATCCGTTTATTTGACCGAACCACTCGATCGGTAAAGCTCACAGATGAAGGGCGTCGACTGTATGAAGAAATAGCGCCACTACTCGCCGCATTGGAGGAAGCAGCAACGATGGCATCTGGCAGTGCAACCGCAGTGCGGGGACGGCTTCGCGTTAATGTTGACCCGTATTTTTCCAGACTGATCTTGGCCCCGGCCCTCGGAAGTTTCATGGCGGCCTACCCCGCTATTGAGCTGGATCTCGTGACTCGAGAACAGATGGGGGACCTGGTGGCCGACGGAGTTGATCTTGCTGTGCGCTTTGGCGAGCAACCTTCTTCCTCGCTAATTGGCAGACAGTTGCTGCAAACACGCGTGCTCACTGTTGCTTCTCCGGCTTATCTGAAAAAACACGGTCGTCCACTGCATCCCTCAGAGCTTGAGAGCTCGGAGCATGTGTGTGTCGATTTTCGAGATCCTCAGACGGGCAAACCGTTCATTTGGGAATTCCATCGAGGCCACGAGCGTGTGAGCGTCAAAACGCACGGAAGGCTAATGGTCAATGACGTAGGCACGATGCACCGAATCTGCGAGGAAGGGCAGGCTGTGGCCCAGGTATTGGAGTTAGGTGTAGAGGCCGCGTTGCGTGAGGGACGGCTCATTGAGCTCTTTGCGGATTGGCCCGATGAATATTTTCCTCTCTACGCGTTGTACCCCTCACGGCATTTGCCGCCAGCCAAGGTGCGGGCATTTCTTGAGTTTGTAGCAGCTCTTAGTCGATGAGAAAGCCTTCAAAATACTCAACATAGTCTTCGATCCGGCTTTTCACCCGGTCATCTCCCCCAGCGCCGGTTGAATTACTACGACGTAAATTATGCTCGGCTTTGCTGTCGTGCTTTCACTGGTGGCCAGCGCTGCGCACCAGGTCAGGCCTTGGTTAGCTCGAACCGGGCGGCGATTCAATAAAGTCTGCGGTGGTTTTTTTGTACTTTTCGGGTTGGCTCTGCCTGTCCATACCTGAAAGCACGCCTTTGCTCATCAGAATGAGTTCTGACTACAAATGGGCCGCAGCAAACGAGTGCCAATCAATCAGGGAGAGCATGTCCCTCTAAAATCTCAAACCCGTCGTCAGTGGGTGCGTAACCAACAACTTCTCGGGTCTTATCGATGGAAAGGCGCTTGTATCTATTGTCTGATACGCCATGAATCACATGGAACCCGCTCAGCTCTGCATCCACGCAACTTCTAAGTAGCGCTACGACATCCCTCATGCTGATAAACGCAGCTACATCCCTGTGGCTGTGGGTCTCTCCCTGCTGAAACTGGGCTACGTTTGCAATGCGCACTGCAAGGGTTGTCATTTGACCATCGTTCGCATACATCGATGCGAGAGCCTCCCCAAATGCTTTGCTAACCCCATAAAGATTTCCTGGCCTGGGCAACATATGTTCATGTACTTGGACGTCCTTCGGGTAACCCTCAATGGCTTGGGCACTGCTCGCAAATATGAACCGCCTGCAACCTTGTGCCTTCGCGGCGAACAACATGTTGTAGGTGCCAACGATATTTACAGGCAGGAGAGAAGTCATGAAGTTAGCGTCTGGACTCGGGTCAGCAGCTAGATGAATCACGGTATCGATGCCTTCGCAGGCCTCAAGGCAGCTTGACTGATCCCTGACATCGAGAGAGAAACTTTGTGCTGATTTCGGAAATGTCTGCACATCTATATCAGCAAGACGCAAATCCAATCTATCGGCTTGCGCTGTCCAAAAAGCGGTGCCAATCCGACCCGCCGCACCTGTGACTAAAATTTTTCGTGCGCTCATGTGTATGTGTCCTTACCGTTAAGCTGCATTGAGCATTTGAGATCAGCAGTGCCCGATACATGTCGCACCGATCAAGGTGAACGGTGGGGGACCGGCCGATAACGCTTCAAAAACTTCGGCCTGTGCCGACTCAGGTGGTGTCGGCTACAGTTCCTTGTAACCGCAGGAATGTATCACGACCGCCACGGAATATTGCTCATGACGAAACGCCCTCCGTTCCAATCGCTCGGCTGCGCCGAATGCCGCAACCATGATGCGCTGGGGTTTGAATTCACCATGGCCTTCCAGCCTATTTTCAACGTCCGGACACACGCTGCGTTTGCTTATGAGGCGTTGGTCAGAGGTATCAATGGCGAGTCGGCGGGCTACATCCTGGGGCTCGTGAACGACAGCAACCGCTACCGATTCGACCAGGCCTGCCGGGTGAAAGCCATCGAGGAAGCCGCAAGGCTGGGCCTGCTGGATATTCCCGATTGCTTGCTGAGCATTAATTTCCTGCCCAACGCCGTATACCGGCCAGAGACGTGCATCCGGGCCACCCTGGAAGCGGCGCGCTTGACCCATTTCCCGCCAGAAAGGCTCATGTTCGAAGTGACCGAAGGCGAGAAGGTGGTCGACCCTGAACACCTCAAATCGATTTTCGTGGAGTACGAGCGCCAGGGTTTCGTTACCGCCGTCGACGACTTTGGCGCGGGCTATTCGGGTCTTAACCTGCTGGCCATGTTCCAACCCCAGGTACTGAAGATTGACATGGCACTGACCCGAGGCATCGATCGAGACACGGTCAAACAAGCGATCGTCGAAGGCATCATCCTGGTCGCCAGGCGCTTGGGTATCCTGGTCATCGC
This sequence comes from Pseudomonas sp. H3_A02, assembly GCF_054671965.1. Classification (NCBI taxonomy): domain Bacteria; kingdom Pseudomonadati; phylum Pseudomonadota; class Gammaproteobacteria; order Pseudomonadales; family Pseudomonadaceae; genus Pseudomonas; species Pseudomonas sp. H3_A02. The sequence goes on along the minus strand of NZ_CP162807.1, from coordinate 5,136,276 downwards.
CGAAGGTGTCGAGACCCGTGAAGAAAGCTCGACGCTTCTAGGCATGGGGATCGAGCTGATGCAGGGGTATTTGTATGCAAGGCCCGAGGTTGGTCATCTCCCAGCTGGGTGTTTTGACTTGGGTTGATGTGTCCAAGCCTTTCAATCATGTTTCCTGATGGGTGGATTGATTAGATGGACGCCCCAGTAAATGAAAATGTAAACGACGATGGTGTTATCGGGGCTTTTGGGGCGGACAGCCGAAACGCCCCACACCTCTCATCAAGCCGTTGGAATGGTGCCGCCATCAATGACAAATTCGCTGCCCGTGATGGAGGCCGCGCGAGGCGAAGCCAGGAAGGCAATGAGGTTCGCCACTTCTGCAGGTTTCGAAGGGCGGCCGAGTGGGATACCGCCTAACGCGTTCATGATCATCTGCTTGCCGCCTTCGTAGTCGGTGCCTGCTTCTTTCGCCAGGCGCTCGGCGAAGGCAACCGACGCCTCGGTTTCAACCCAGCCCGGCGATACCCGGACAACACGCACGCCTTTTGGCGAGACCTCCTTCGACAGGCTTTTGCTATAGGTCGAAAGCGCGGCCTTGGCAGCCGCGTAAGCGGTCGTTGCTTCAGGCAGCGGCAGCCGGTTCTGAATGGACGTCACGTGGATGATTACGCCCTCGTTGCGTTCGAGCATGTTCGGCAACAAGGCACGGTCGATGCGCACGGCTGGAAACAGGTTCAGATCGAGCTCGCGTTGCCAGTGCTCCTCGTCCAGTGCAGCAAAGCCGCCACCCGGTGCCGATGAGCCACCCAGTACGTGGATGATGATGTCGACGTCGCCCAATATTCGCTTGGTCGCGGCCACCAAGGTCTCACAACCTTCCCGAGTCGACAGGTCAGCCGGAATGCATAAGTCTGGCGGCATTTCGATGTTTGCCTGGCGAGCCGAGGTCAGCACTTTTGCGCCTTCGTCGAGCAGCAGCTCAACCACCGCTTTGCCGACACCCTTGGTGCCGCCGGTAACCAGAATGCGCTTGCCTTTCAAATCAAGATTCATGGCGTAATTTCCATCTCTGACGGTGAGTTGATGACACCCAATGATCTTGCCGTCCACGGGATAGTTTGCTCAACTGGCATAAATGTAATGACTAATCCCGATAATCAGGACAATCAAATGCCGGATCTTCGTGTAGGGCTTAACGAGTTGGAGGCGGTGACGGCCGTGGCGCGCCGGGCCTCGTTTCGACAAGCCGCTATCGACTTGAGTGTTTCGACGACTGCGTTGAGCAATACCATCGCCAAGGTGGAGTCGAACCTTGAAACGCGGCTGTTCAACCGCACCACACGCAGCGTGTCGCTCACCGAGGCCGGCAGGCTGTACATGGAGCAAGTCGGGCCGGCGCTACAGGATGTTCGCGCGGCGCTCGAGGCGGTGCGCTCGCACAATGTCGGACCTTCGGGAGTCTTGCGCATCAATGCCTTTGCCAGTGCCGCGCGTACGTCCCTGATGCCGCTGATTCTGGAGTTTTCGCGGCGTTACCCTAAGGTGCACATCGATCTGGTTACCGAAGGGCGCCTGGTGGATATCGTCGCTGACGGCTTCGACCTCGGTGTGCGGTCTGCCAATCTGGTACCCAGCGACATGATTGTCGTCCCGTTGGGCCGACCGCAACGTTATGCCATCGTGGGCTCGCCAGCGTACTTCGAGGTGCACGGCCAACCTCGGACGCCAGCCGATCTACTCACTCATCACTGCTTGCGGATCCGCCTGCCCAACGGTGCCATTTTTCCTTGGCATCTGGAACGCGACGGGGAGGTCATCAGGCTGGATGTTAACGGGCAATTCACGCTGGACGAGCCTGGCCTTGCCAAGGCGGTAGTTGGGGCCGCCGTGGCCCTCGGTTTTTTCATGGAACAGGACGTTCAAGCCGAAATCGAGAACGGAGAGTTTGAGCGGGTGCTGGAGGATTGGACACCCGCTCGAGACAACTTGTGTTTGTATTACCCGAACCGGCGCAACCCTTCGGCGGCGCTCAAGGCGTTTACCGACTTGGCCCGTGCCAACATTCAACCCTTGGCCGCAGGAAACAGCCCTTAGCAGCTTGTTCGCACGAACGGAGTCACGGGCGCATGCATGAAGCTCATAGGTCGTAAGTGGCCCGTATAGCCTCCACGGCCCGCTCGCCGATCACGACGCACGGGGCCATCGTATTGCCGCTCGTGACATGGGGCATGATGGACGCATCGGCAACGCGCAGGCCCTGGATTCCGTAGACGCGCAATTGACCATCAACCACGGACATCGCGTCCTGGCCCATTTTTGCCGTACCGCATTGGTGCCAGTAAGTGACGGCAGCGTTGCGCGCGTAGTGTTCGAGCGACTGGGTGTCCAGTTTTCCAGGCAGGCTTTCACGTTTCACCAAGCCCTTGAAGGGGGCCTGCGCGCCCAGTTCCTGGACAAAACGGATGTTCTCCAGCGCGTTGCGCCGGTCGGTGGGATGCGACAGCGTGTTGGGTTGAATGATGGGGGCATCCGTCACATTCGGGCCGCTGAGCTTGACCCAGCCGCGACTTTCCGGGTGGGCAAGGCCGGCGAACATTGTCCAGCCATGTGCAGGCACGCCAAGTGATGCGGTCTCTGCGCTGGGTACTGGAAATTCGACCTGGCAGTGGAACATGTCCGGGAGATGCAAAGCACTTTCGCTGCTCCAGTACAGCGTCGCCTCCGAGCCGCCGTAACCCACCGGTTGTGGCGTCGCGTATTCGAAAATAACCGCAAAGGACACGTGATCTTGATGATTGGCGCCGACGCCGGGGAGATGCTGGAGGACCGGAATACCATGGCGCTGCAATTCCTCCTCCGGCCCCACGCCTGATTGCATCAGGACCTTGGGCGTGTTGACCGCCCCCAACGAAAGAATGACTTCGTGATCGGCGTAAAAGCACTCGATCTGCCCATCTTTTAGGGTTTGTACGCCGATGGCGCGCTGGTCCCTGAAGAGCACGCGACTGACAAGCGTATCAGTCAGGACCGTGAGGTTGGGCTGACCAGAGCGTGGAGCGACGTAGGCGCGGTAAATGGAATTACGCCGGCCGTCCTTGACGATGAGGTCGTTCAAGGCCGCACCTCCGCGGCCTTCCATCATGGCGCCGTTCGGGTTCTCGAAAGCCGGTATACCCATGCCGGCAGCCGCACTGATCATGGCGTTGGCAATCGGTTGGGCGTCTCGCACAGGCGCGACATGAACCGGTCCGCCCCTGCCGCGACGCACCGGATCGCCGGTGCCCCGATAGTCTTCCACGCGTTGATAAATCTTCAGGACCGACGCGTAGCTCCACGCAGGATCACCACTGAGCGCTGCGAAATCTTCCCAATCGTTTTTATGGCCGCGGGCCCACAACATGACATTGACGCTGGACCCACCGCCCAATCCGCGGCCCATATTCAGCGGGATTTTCCTGTCGTTGAGATGAGGGTTTGCGGCACCCACGAAGTTCCAATCGCGCTCGGTGCCAAGGTTCAGGGGCCAGTTCCCCGGCTCCAGCACGTGGGGGTGATCATCGCTGCCTCCGGCCTCGATGAGTAATACTTCAACCTCGGGATTTTCGGCCAGCCGTCCCGCCACGACGGAGCCGGCGGTGCCTGCTCCACAGACGATAAAATCATAATGGTGCTTTTGCTGCTCGGAATTCATGGGCATTGAGCGGGTTTCCTTGGACGGTGTGGTATTGCTCGCCTGATGCGATGACTGCTGCGAGGGAAGTGCGTTGCATCCGAGCTTCCGGCCACCCTGTCCTGAAACCGGTGGCAATCCATTCAGATGCAGCAGCGCTTCCCTCGATCCCGGCGCAGAAGGGGCCTGGAATCACTGGCTCTTCTGGACCGCCTGGATGATGACTTTTGCGACATCTGCCGGACGAGATTGTTGTGGCACGTGGCTGGCTTCGATTTCGGTGACCTTGGCACCGATCTTCTTGGCAAAAGCGCGCTGCAGATCAGGCTGGATCATCCGGTCTTCCTTGGCCACAACGTACCAGGTTGGCTTGCCTTTCCAGGCGGCGACGCTGGTTTTGTCATCGAAGGCCGAGGCCCGGATCGGCCCTTGCGTCGCCGCCATTACCGCGGTTTGCTCTGGGGAAAGATCCTGGGCAAAACCGGTGGCCATGCCCTCGGTGGTCATGTACAGGAAACCGTTTTTGTCGGCGGCGATGTCTTTCACGCCGGACGGGGCAGGGTAGTCCTTGCCCAAGTCTTTACTGGCTTGACCGGCATCCGGAGCGAACGCGGCGACGTACACCAGGCTGCGTACTTTCTTGTCGGTGCCAGCCTCGCTGATGACGGTACCGCCCCAGGAGTGGCCGACCAATACGACGTCGTTCTCCTGGTTGTTCAGCACACGCTGCGTGGCGGCGACATCGTCCGCCAGCGAGGTCAACGGATTTTGCACCACGGTGACCTTGATGCCTTCCGCCTGCAGCAGCGGGACGACCTTGCCCCAGTCGGATCCGTCGGCGAAAGCGCCATGGACGATGACAACAGAGGGTTGCTGCGCCGCGGCATGGACCGCGCCGCCGAACAATGAACAGGTCATGGCGAGTGTGAGGGCAAGGGCCTTGGGTTTGAACATGATGCGATCTCCTGTATGGGGTGAGCGCAGTTTCAGCGATACTCGGCGGCTGAGGTATCGGTCATTTATCCGAGGCCATCAACAATGTTCAATCGGATACCCGGAGGAAACGACATGTCAGCAGGTGACTGTATCGAATTGGAAGACGCCATCCTGGCGTTGTCCATGGTGGGCGACCTGAGCATGGGCCAGCCGTTCGATCAGTCGCGCCGCACCGCCCGATTGGTGCAGATGCTCGCGCAGGCGTGCAATGGCGCTGGCGAGCACACCGAGATCGGACGCCAGGTGGCCTTGCTGCGCTGGTCAGGCTGCACCGCCAATGCCGAGGGCTTCACCCGACTGCTGGGCGATGACGTCGAGGGCCGCAACGCGATGCTGACGCAAACCCTCAGCGCGGCGGGCCAGCGAGCGATGCGCAGGTCCACGCCGCTGGCGCAGATTCATTGTGAGGTGTCCGGTGATATCGCTCATACCTTGGGCTTGAGCACCGAAGTCGAACACGGGCTGCGTCATGTGTTTGAGCAATACGACGGCGAGGGACGGCCGTCCGGCCTGCGTCATCCGCAGGTGCCGGAGGTGGTTTACCAAGTGTTGCTCGCCGGTGATCTGGAAATCCTGTCCCGCAGTCACGGTCTGGAAGTGGCATTGCAATGGATCGCCAGCAAGCGTGATCGACGCTATCCAGCAGCGCTCGCCGCCCAAATGCTGCAACACGCCGAAGATTGGCTCGCTCAACTGCGCACGCCACATGTTGCTGCGTCGCGGCACACCGCACCATCGGTGCCACTGACCCTTGTCAGCGATGTGATCGATCTCAAGCTGCCATGGCTGTCGGGGTATTCGCGACGTTCTTCGGAATTGGTCCAAGAGGCCGCCAGGCTTTCGGGGTTGCCAGAGGCATCCGTAGACCATCTCGGCCAAGCGGCGCTGATCCATGGCCTTGGCCGCGCAGCAGTGCCCAATCGAGTCTGGAATGCCCCGGGTGCGTTATTGGAAGGCGATCTTGAGCAAGTGCGGTTGGTGCCTTACTGGACGTCGCGGGCCTGTAGCCAGATACCGGCGCTGGCAGTGTCGGGCCAGATAGCGGCCCATGCCTACGAGCGACTGGATGGCAGTGGTTACTTCCGCAGTCTCCATGGTGACGCGCTGCAAAGCGAACATCGCTTGCTGGCCGCGGCCCTGGCTTGGCAAGCGTTGCTGAGCGAGCGGCCGTGGCGGCCAGCCTTCAGTCAGGACGATGCCGCCCGCTTGTTACTGGACGAGGCGGACCAGGGGCGCTTTGATCGACGAGCCTGTCAGGCGGTCATCGCGGCGGCGCGCGGGGACACGATGACAACTGCCTGCAGGCCAAGCGGTGGTCTGCTTTCCGAGCGTGAAACCGAAATTCTACGATGTATCAGCACAGGAGGAAGCAACAAGGAAGTGGCGCGTCAGCTAGGCATCAGTCCGAGCACGGTCCGCACCCATGTGGAGAACGTGTTCCGAAAACTTCAATGTACCACCCGGGCGGCTGCGACCCTCAAAGCCCTGACGCTGGGGTTGATTTGAGGCCAAGCCGAATAAGTCTTTTGATTCAATCGCTTGACAGTCTCGGTGGTCTCGGCAGGTGCACTTGCGTGCGGGTGGAAAAAGGCCTGAGTAGATGCGGTGTTATTTTTATTGCGTAATTTGTCGTTAATTTGAAATAAAAATAGTTTATCTGGACTAGTACGAAATATTGTTTCGATTTTTACTAAAAAGATGCAACACGTTTTTTAGTAAATCTACCTAAGATTAGGCGGCGGACCTGACGAACAAGCTTGAATAAAATAACCAGGAGCTGAGCATGATGGATCTGAACGGTTTTAGTTGCTTGTCAAGCGATGCCGAGAGCCGTGCCATGGCGGCTGATCATATCTGGCTCATTCCTGGGGCATTTCCAGATGACGGTTTTGAAAAGAACGCGGGGGTGCCTCATTGGACGTCGCGAGCCTGTGGCCAGGCAGCTGGGTGCTCGTTGGCAGCTCAGGGGGCGGTTCAGTCTTATGAGCGGCTCGATGGCCGCAACTATGTCCGCGGCTTCGAGGGTGATGCCGTGCAGATCCGCTATCGGCTGGGCGTTGCAACACTGACCTTGCAGGCATTGCGCAGCCAGCAACCTCGGCAACCCGGCTTGAGCGAGGAGGGCACGCGCCCCATGGCGGTCTCGAGAGCAAGCAGCCCACTCTCCGAACGTGAAACACAAATCTTGCGCTGCATCAGTGAGGGCGGCAGCAACAAGGAAGTGGCGCGCCAGCTTGGTATCAGCCCGAGTACGGTGCGCACTCACGTCGAAAGCATGTTCCGCAAACTGCAGTGCACCACTCGCGCAGCGGCCACGCTCAAGGCGCTGAGCCTGGGGTTGATCTGATTCAGAGCACATCTGGGTGGATTGCCTGCCTTCGGAGGCGACCAAGGGAATGAACAGGCCCCTTTCATGTCTTTCGATAAACCCCGGCCAACTCCCGTGCCAAGCTAATAAAATTCTGCAACGGCGCCGAGGGGTTAAATGTGCGCCGTACCAGAGTAATTGGCGCCAGCAACCGAGGCCGTGCGTCACGTATGCGGCAATACACCACGCTTTCTCGGTGTACGTCGCGCATGGAGGCGGGCACCACCGAGATGCCTTCACCGGCAGCCACCAGGCTGACGTTGGTAAGCATCCGCTCCACTTCAAAGGCGATCTTCGGCTCGAAGCCGGCGTTCTGGCAGGCCTTGATCAGGTTGGCGTACATGCCCGGTGCGCCGGGGCGGCGCACGAGGATGAAGCGTTCGTCTTTGAGGTCAATCATGCTGATTTTGGGGTCAGGTCCTTTGAGCAACGAGTGCCCGACAGGCAGGGTTAGGAGCATTTCCTCGTTGAGCAGGCGATGGAAGCTCAGGCTCTGGGGGGCGGTGACCGGCGCGCGAAGGATACCGAGGTCGACGCGTTTTTCGGTAGTGTCTTCGGTGACTTCACGGGCGCTGCCTTCTTTGATCGAGAGTTCTACACCGGGGTATTGCTCGCGGTAGGCGCGAATGATGCGCGGGATCAGCGGGTGCGCGGAGGCAGAGCTGGTGAACGCAATGATCAGGGTGCCTTCAATACCATGTGCTGCGCGGGAGGCCTTGAGGGAACCTTGTACGACACGTGAGAGAATCACCCGCGCTTCATCAAGGAAAACCAAGCCGCCAGCGGTCAGGTCGACGCCCTTGGGGTGGCGTTTGAACAACTCGAAACCCAACTCTTGCTCTAATGCTCGTATCTGTTGGCTGAGGGGCGGCTGCTGCATATTCAGGCGCGCGGCGGCGCGAGTGAAATGCCGTTCTTCTGCCACCATGATGAAATAACGTAAATGACGAAGTTCCATGGTGGTATGTCCCGTGACAAGACCTTATTATTTGCGATCTGAATGAATCTTCAGGGTGACCAATATGCCGAAAGTGGGCTGTCACGACAATAACAAAAAATAAAAATCGCCTGGAGTACGGATGCCGAACCCTCATGCCAAAAATGGAACTCTGCCTATATTGATTGCCATTGCCTGCGGCTTGACGCTGGGCCTGGTTTATCCGGACGTGGCGATTGATATGAAACTGTTCAGTGACATCTTCATAAAAACGGTCGGCTTATTGATGCCGTTCCTGCTGTTTGTATTGGTTTCTACCGGTGTTGCCGGCCTTAATCGCGAACACAAACACCCCCATGTAGTCGGCCGGGTGGTGCTGTATTTCCAGATGATGTCTATCGCTGCGCTCGCGTTGGGAATGGCCACGGGCGGGCTGTTTAACCTTGATCACGCGGCCGTTTTTGCCCCCGCGCCGGCACAGAGCGTGCTGGAAAACTCTCTTCGCGAGCTCTCTTTTACAACCGTTTGGACCAGCATTTACAGGGTTTTCACCCAGGATCGGGTGTTGCAGGTGATGTTTCTTGCTGTGGTTTGCGGGCTATTGCTTGAGCGTTGTGGCGCATTCGGCAATCGATGCCGGGGGTGGTTGGAAACTGCCGTACAGGTGCTGTTCCGGTTGTTGCGGATCGTCTTGACGTTCGCGCCGCTGGCGGCATTTGGCGCCATGGCTTTTGTCGTCGGAAAATATGGTCTAGGTTCGGTCATGCCGCTGTTGAAGTTTATAGTTGTTATTTATTTGGTGTGCGGGATTTTTATCGTCGTGGTATTCGCGATCATCACCCGGATGGTAGGTGTCAAATTGTCAAGGCTGATTGTCTACTTGAAGGAAGAGTTGCTATTGGTAACGTTTACCGGCTCGTCGGTTGCCGCCCTTCCAGGGCTTATTGGGAAACTTGAGGCACTAGGGTGTGATAGCCAGTTAGTGCGCCTGATACTGACCACCGGATATACCTTTAACTTGTCCGGCACAAACCTTTATCTCACCACCGCGTTCATGTTTCTTGCGCATCAGGCGGGGGTGGATATCGCCGTGCCGGAGATGCTGGCGGCGTTGTTGATTTTTTTGTTTACCTCGCTGGGAGCTACCAGTGTCGCCGGTTCTGCGTTGTTTACCTTGATTGCGACCTTGAGCATTCTGCAACTGGTTCCGCTGGAAGGGGTGGGGCTGCTGCTGGGGGTGGAGCGGTTGATGAAGTGCCGATCGCTGACCAATGTGCTGGGTAATGGCGTGGCATGCCTGGCGATATGTGGGTGGCAAAACTCCATCGATCGTGAGGCCTTGAAACGCGAATTTGCCTGTCTGAAGTAACTACATTTTCCAAGTCCACATCAGTTCGAAATGCGGGCGCTGGCTGGCTTGCGATGGCGGAGCATCAGTCAGGTTGGCTGACTGACACTGCGCCATCCCAGGCTTGGTCTCCAGTGTTTTACGGTTCAGTTTTTGGCGTCTACCAGCTTGTCGAATGCCTTATTCAGAGTGTCTTCAGCGTCTTTCAGTTTTATGCGACGCTCGGCCAGCCATCTCTGATCGCTATCGAGCGTTTTACGCGCCTCAGCCAGCATCCGCTTGACCTCTTCCGGCTGCGGGCCGCCCGTGCCTTTGCGAGTCTTGACCATTTGGGTCGGCGACAACGCCGCCCGGAAGCCCGACTCATCCAACGGCAAGATGTTGGGCGTCCAGTTGTACTTGTCCGCCGCCTGGCGATACAGCTTCTGCGCATCGGCATAAGGGAAAGTCTTCGGCGTGGTGCCGTTGCTGCGCGCCTCGGTGACGATCAGCGATGCGAAGCCATGGCCAATGCGAAACGGCACTTTGAATTGCCGCTCCAGGGTGTCGGCCAGTTCCATCGATGTGGACCACTCCGACTCCAGTTCTTCGAGGGCGCGCTGCGGATTGATTTGCAGCGCGTCGAGCACCGCATTCAGGTTCTTGAACATCTCGCCGGTGGACTGGAACAGCCCCAGCGAATCGAAGGCGAACTTGTAGTCGGTCATGCCGGTGGTAACGTTATGGGCGCGTAAGGTTACGGTCTGCGACAGCCCGACTACATCCGAGGCCGACTCACGGGTGCGCATCAGCAAGCCTGGATTTCGTTTCTGCGGCATCGCGCTGCTGGTATAGGTGGACTCCTCATCCAGCAGCAGCCAAGGGCGAATCTGATGATACTGGGTATGGATGTCGCCAATCATCGCGCCCACCCGAATCGCCGAGGACGCTGCCAGGTTCGCCGCTTCTATCGGGATGTCATAGGTCGAGACCTGGCTCGAATCCAAGGAGTTTTCCCGCACGCCATCAAACCCCAGCAGCTCGGCCAGGCGCTCGCGGTTCAGCGGGTAGGCGGAGTTCGCCAGCACGGCAGTGCCCATAGGACTCAGGTTGAGACGGCTGTAGAGTTCACGAATGCGCTGGCCATCGCGATCAAACGCGGCTTCGAACGCCAACAGGTAGTGCGCATAACTGATCGGCATGGCCTGCACGCCGTTGGTATAGGCCGGCACCAGGGTGTCGACGTTTTTCTCTGCCAGGCGCAGGATCCGTTGGCGGGTGGCGTTCAGTGCTTCGCTGTAGGCCAGTACCTGTGTACGTAATTTGGCCAGACGGAACGTCGCCAGCATGTCCTGGCGGCTGCGGCCGGAATGGATCAGCGACGCCTCGGGACCGATCTTGTCGGTCATGATTTTTTCCAGTTGCAGCACATCATCGGGACGCTTGCCGCCGGGCTGGTCGGCCTGGTCGATGGCGTAACGCACGCCGCCAGCGATCTTGTGGCCCATGTTCGGCTTGACGATGCCTTCTTCGGTGAGCATTACAATCGAGGCTTTGTTGATACGGTTTAGCCAGGCAAACTGGGTTTGGGTCGGATCGACCTTGGCCTTGCGCGACGCCTGCGAGGTATCGGTCGTGGCGCCGACTTTCGCGGCCTGGGCCGCGCACTGTTCAGTCGTGCTGCAGGGCAGCTGCCCGGTGTCGGCGGCGTAGGCGCCGTAACTGCTGAACAGGGCGAAGGCCACGGCGAGGTGGATGAGTGTCTTATAGGCGTTCATGTTAATGCTCCGCATTTTTAATGGGTTACAACAGGGGCAGGGTGTAGCTGACGATGAACCGGTTCTGGTCGATGTCATTGCCCTTGCCGTTGCTGCGGTAAGTGCCGTTGCGCCATTTCACACCGAGGTTCTTCAGCGCGCCGCTCTGGAATACGTAGCCGATGTCGGTGTTGCGCTCCCACTCGGTGCCTTCCACGCCTTTGGAGCGTTCGAAGTTGTCGCCCTTGAGGTAGCGCGTCATGAAAGTTAGGCCGGGCAGGCCTAGGGCGGCGAAGTCGTAGTCGTAGCGAGCCTGCCAGGACCTCTCCTCGGGGTTGGCGAAATCCGGCGAGATCATCACGTAGTTGACCAGGTAGGAGTCGGTGCCATCGAGGTGCGGAAAGCCGGTGGTGCCTTTCATGACCTGATAGGCCGTGCCGAACGAGTGGCCCTGAATGCTGTAGGTGAACCGCGCACCGAAGGCCTGGTTGTCGATGTTGGTATGGCCGTCGCTGCTGGAGTCGGCGTAGCGTAAATCGGTCTTGAACGAATGGGACTTGCCCAGCGACAGGGTGTGCACCACGTTGAAGATGTTCTGCTTGTAGTTGTTCTCCAGGCGGGCGTAGTGGTAGCCGGTGGCGAGGTCTTTGCTCCACTTGTAGTTGGCGCTGGCGAAGTCGAATTTGTCGCTGGGCACGGCGCCCTTGATGCCTTTGCCGGCGACTTCGATGTCATCGTGGCCACTGACATTACGCAAGGTGTTGCTGGTCAGGCGCCCGGCGTCGAAGGTCAGGCCGTCGATGTCCTGGCTGGTCAACTGCGCGCCGCGAAAGGTTTGTGGCAACAGGCGTCCGTCGTTGGGCAGCACGGTCGGCAGCTTGGGAATCAAGGTCCCGACTTTCAGCACGCTTTTGGAAATCCGTGCTTTGGCGGTAGCGCCCATGCGGCTGTAGCTGTCCGGGGCCTTGTCATTACCCACGGGTAACAGTCCGCTGTTTTGCCGATCAGGGCCGGAGTCGAGCTTCAAACCCAGCAAGCCCATGGCATCGACGCCAAATCCTACGGGCCCGTCGGTAAAGCCCGACTGGTAGTTGAGAATCAGCCCTTGGGCCCATTCATCCCGCTTGGACTGGTTGGCACCGTCCTGGCGGAAATCACTGTTGAAGTAGAAGTTGCGAAGTTCGAGGTCGGCCTTGCTGTCTTCGAAAAAGTCAGCTTCAGCAAAGGTAGGGAAGGCGAGGGTCAAACCCAGGGTGGCCGAAGTCAACCCCAGGGCGATAGGGGATTTTGTCATTGTTATACCCATTGGCTGCTGCTTTGTTTTTAGAGTTGTGTGACCGGAGGGCGAAGGGAGACGACGTCCGGCAAGTGCAGGCTAACGAGTCGGCTTTCAGATTGAAAATATATAGAAAGTGTCGATTGCAGATGTTTTGAATATGGCTAGCGGCTTTTGTTTATCGGCCAAGTACTCCCTGAAAAAGTCTTAAACTACCGGAGACGATTTTTTCAACAGAGTCCGCCGTTTCCTGTCTTGGCCGTTCTCAGGTCATGGCCGATCATCACGGGTGGTCCGTTCAGGAACTGAGACCTACTGGAGAAAAGGCCTGACCTGAGGCGTTAGTTGAGAAGCCAGTGGGTGCAGGTCCTCGAACCTGCATAACGTCACCGCGACGTCATACGCGTTTTCACACACGCTGGTCGATAGCTGCGATTTTCCGAAGGGATCATTCGGCTAACAGCCCTCACATCCGATGATGTTCCAGCAGAAAGTCCACGAACACTCGCACCCGCGCCGGCATCGCCGAGCCACCTACGAACACCGCATGAATCGGCTCCCGGTCTCCGGGGTTCCATTCTTCCAGCAGCGGTATCAGGTCGCCGCGCTGCAGGTCCTCGGCGACGGTGAAATCGCCGATACGCGCGATGCCCGCGCCTACCCGTGCGAGTTGTGCCAGCGCCTCACCACTGCTGCATTCGATGTTGCCGCTGACCTTCAGGGAAAACGCTCTGCCGTCGCGAGTGAACGGCCAGTTGGGTTCGGCGCGACGGAAATTGAAGCGCAGGCAGTTGTGCCGTAGCAGGTCTTCCGGTTCCAGGGGTGTGCCATGGCGCTCTAGATACTCGGGCGAGGCCACCACCACCTGGCCGGTGTCGCCAATCCTGCGCGCGGTCAGTGGGCTGTCGGGCAAATGGCCAAAGCGTACCGCCACGTCGGCCTGGCCGCCGAGAATGTCGACGACTTCGTCGCCGAGGGTGAGGTCGACGACAATGTTCGGGTAACGGGCGCTGAAGGCGGCCACCAGAGGAACGATGGTCTGCCGCCCATGACCAAGGGCGGCACTGACCCGCAACCGGCCCTTGGGCACGCCCTGGTCGGCGACAGCTTCTTCGACCTCGGCCATGTCAGCCAGGATACGCCGGGCGCCGCGAAGGTAAGCCTCGCCCTCGGCGGTGAGGGTGATCGATCGAGTGGTACGCAACAGCAGGCGGGTGCCAAGACGTTGTTCGGTACGCGCGATGACCCGACTGACCGCCGAGGGGGTCAGCCCCAGTGCACGCGCGGCGGCCGACAAGCTGCCTTCCTGCGCTACCGTGGCGAACATAGTCATTTCACCGGATCTGCCGTTGAAGTCCATTTGTGCTCCTTGCGCAAAGGTGATTGCCAGAAATGCTATCTACCGCCAGGAAAGGCTGGATCGTAGCATCTGCGGCATAGATAAGGAGCCTTCCAATGCGTATCAATCCACCACTTGTCGCACTCGCCATGGGTGCCTTTGGCATCGGCGTCACCGAGTTCGCCCCCATGGGCATGTTGCCGGGCATCGCTGCGGATCTCGGCGTTTCCATTCCAGCCGCAGGCCTGTTGGTCAGTGCTTACGCTCTTGGCGTACTGCTCGGCGCGCCGCTGATGACCCTGACCACCGGCAGGATTCCCCGGCGCTATCTGTTGATCGGACTCATGGCGATTTTCACACTGGGTAATCTGATGTCAGCGCTGGCGACCGATTACTACAGCCTTATGGTCGCCAGGGTGGTGACCTCACTGAATCACGGTGCGTTCTTTGGCGTTGGCGCCATCGTCGCCGCCAGCGTGGTCGCCCCGCAGAAACGGGCCGGGGCGGTCGCGGCCATGTTCATGGGCCTGACCCTGGCGACCATCGGCGGCGTGCCGCTGGCCGCCTGGTTTGGCGAACTGTTCGGCTGGCGCAGCGCATTCTGGGGGATTACCGGCCTGGGGGTAGTGGCCATGGCCGCGTTGTGGTTCGCCCTGCCCAACGTGCCGACGCCGCAAAGCATCGGTGTGTTGGCCGAAATTCGGGTACTGGGCCGTGGACCGGTGTTGGGGGCGCTGGCCCTGACCGTCGTCGGCTCAGGTGCGATGTTCACCGTTTTCACTTATATCGCCCCGATCCTGAGCAGTGAGACGCATGCCTCCGCCACTTTCATCACGGCCATGCTGGTGCTGTTCGGGGTGGGGCTGACGCTGGGCAATATGTGGGGCGGCAAGGCGGCGGATCGCTCGATAGACCGCACCCTGATCGTTTCGCTGAGCGTGTTGATTCTCGTCTTGCTGGCGTTCACCGTATTGATGCGCTGGCCGCTACCGGCTGCGGTCGCCATCTTGATCTGGGGGATCGCCAGTTTTGCCTTGGTACCTCCATTGCAAATGCGCGTGATGGAAGCCGCCAAGGACGCGCCTAATCTGGCCTCGGCAGTGAATATTGGGGCCTTCAACTTTGGCAACGCGATTGGCGCGGCGCTAGGCGGCGCGGTGATCAACGCGGGGTTGGGTTACCCGGCGATTGCCCTGGCCGGAGCGGCAATGGCTGGCTTGGGGTTGCTGATGGTGCTGGCTTTCGCCTGGCGTTCCAGAGTGGTTGTGGCTGCGGCATTGTGACGGTGGCGCGAATGCAAGCGAGCAGCAGTCGATTCAAGCCACCACTGCTGAGCAGTGGGCTCGGAGCCACATAGAACGTTTGACCAAACTTCAAGTGGCTGATTAGAGTGACTAGCCTTACGGGCTGCCGACTGCCATGGACATCCACATGAGCGACTTCTCCCTGCTGCTTGCCTTCATCGCTGCTGCGTCAGTGCTCACGGTTACTCCCGGCGTGGACACCGCCATGGTGCTTCGTGCTACAGCGACCGGGGGGCGACGTTCGGCGGCGATGGCGTCTATCGGTATCGTGCTTGGGTGTCTGGTGTGGGGCGCCGCGGTGTCACTGGGGCTCGGTGCCCTGTTGCAAGCTTCGGAGTGGGCTTACCTTGCGCTGAAAATTGTCGGCGCCGCTTATCTCGTCTGGCTGGGTGTCAAACTGCTGCTGCGACCTCGGACAACGCTGCAAGGGCAGGGGAGCGAGAACGTGGCTGCCTCTGCGCGTGACGCCTTTATTCGCGGTTTATTGACTAATCTGCTGAACCCCAAGATAGGTGTCTTCTACATCACGTTCCTCCCGCAGTTTGTCCCCAGTGGCGCGAACGTGGCCAGTTACTCCTTCTTCCTTGCGGCGTTACACGTGCTGTTGACGCTGGCCTGGTTCGGCATTCTGGTGGCGGCGACGGTGCCACTGAGCAATTTCCTGAAGCGCCCGGCAGCCTTGAAGGCCCTGGATCGACTCACAGGCGGCGTTTTTGTCGCGTTTGGGCTCAAGTTGGCGGTTTCCAATCCGGCTTGAGCCCACCTTAAAAGTCATCGACGGCTTGGGTTCAAGGCCGCTAGGCCCGCCACGGTGCAAGCGCCCCTTCGAAAAGTGAAAAGGCTCGGTGCAGGAAACCGTTGAAGCGAGCGGCATCACGCCGCAGCCCGGCCTGTTGACCACCAATCAGGCACAGGTGGGCCACCTGTCCAATCACTTCCGCTTGGCCTGGCATAGGGACCAAGCGGCGGCACGTCCGTATCGCGAAGTCCAGTCGTCTTGTGTCAACACGCTGCTGAAACTCGCCTACCAACGGGTCGTGCAGCGACCAGGCTCGGATGGAAACCTCCCGTCCAGGTTGCTTCTCAGCGGCAATACTCAAGTAGCGTCTCAATATTTCGCCCGCGCTGCGACCCTGGGCCGCATAAGCGAGCATGCGCTCCGTGTAGTCTTCTTCCCAAGCGGCGAGCAAGGTGCGTACAAAGTCTTCGCGATTGCGGAAGTGGTGATAGAACGATCCGCGGGTCACATCCAATCGGCGCGATAGACTTTCGGCCGAAACGCCAACATGCCCTATTTGGTCGAGGGCTTCAAAACCCGCCGCGATCCAATGGTGACGCGTTAGTTTTCTCACCCGTTATTTCGCTCCAGAGTTGGCGCCATACAGACTGTGTATGGTGTGTAACCGATTGATACGCTGCGAACACCCGCAAAGATGGCCGTTGCGTTTTGCACGCCAGCACTTTCCATGGAGCTCGCCTTGAAGAAAATCGTTCTGGTTGCTTTCGACCAATTCACGGATATCGACCTGTTCCTGATGTGGGACATTCTAGGCCGCAACACGGCGGACTGGCACGTTCGAATATTGGCTTCCAGCGCTATCGTGCGGTCGGCGCACGGCTTGCCTGTTTCGGTGCACGGTCCGCTTTGCGAGGCCAATAGTGCCGACGCGGTATTGTTCGTCAGCGGAAAGGAAGGGATACCCGCTGCACTGGCCGCCCCGGATTTCCTGCCGTCGTTTGAACTTGACGCCAGGCGCCAGCGAATCGGCTCCATCTGCGCCGGCGCTTTCATCCTCGAACGGCTGGGGCTGCTCAGTGGCCAGGCAACGACACACCCGGATGCACGATCTGGCTTGCAAGCGCTGGGACTTACGCCGATGGACCAGCCTCTTGTATGCCAGGGGAACGTTGCAACCGCTGGCGGATGCCTTTCGGCGCTCTATCTGGTGGGATGGTTGGTTGAATCCTGGTTCGATGCCGACAAGCGCCGTGCGACCTTGCTGCCTGTTCTACCCACAGGACAGCAAGCGCTTTATGATGCCTTGATCGGGCTCAGTATCCGACAAGGAGAAGTGCGCGCCTTCCAACAGGAAACGCGACATGGCAGGTCGTCTAATTGGTAGTTGGAACTCAGGAGAGAACCCCGATGCCCCAAGAATTTGAGCTCATTAAGGCGGTGCCAGTCCCTTCGAGGTCCGGCATCACCCTTCTTTACCAGTCGATGAACCTGGCGGACGCTTTTGCGATTCGGCTCCCTGCGGGCACATCCGGCAATCCAGATTTGCTGGCTCGATTCATCTTTTCCCATCAGCCATCCTGGATCGGATGGCTCTTGAACATCCGAGACACTATCGTTGCCTGTTTTGGTCTCAAGACAGCCAAACATTTGGCAACCCTTGCTGATCGGGTTGGCGTCTTCAAGGTCTACAGCACGAACCAGACTGAAATCGTGTTGGGCGAGGACGACAAGCACCTCGACTTCCGGATATCGATCCTATGTTCTGAAGGGGCAGAGCCAGAAGGCAGTCGCCAACTCGTTCTTTCAACCGTGGTCCAATGCCACAACCGTCTGGGCCGGGTCTACATTTTCGTGATCGCCCCCTTTCACCGCTTGGTCGTCAAGGCCAGCCTCCTGCGCGCGGCGCGCGTCGGTTGGCCTCTGGCTGGCTGCCCCTAAGGCTGAGAGCGCTGTGTGCAAAAATGGATCTCTGAAAAGAGGTCCATTCTGAAATCCTCCACGACCGCGAGCGAATCGGGCACGTTGCGACTATGCTCATTGCCACTGCAGGCAATCTACGGGTTTCAATGATCGGCCGCCAAGGAAAGGAGTCTGTATGTGTCTAGTACTACATGCCCGGTTCTACTGTTGTAGTGACCGAATGAGCCATCTGGTAACAGGTGCCCATCGGCGCATTTTGATCCCTGGGCGCCCCATCGTCAGTTCGTGAGCATTTGCGTGAGGTTCTTGGCTCAAGTTGAATGCCTGCTCCAAACTTCACAGGGTCGAATCTCCAATCTGCAGGCCGACTTCTCCAAACCAGATCAAGCAGTCGATCCAGGCTGTCGGCAGGTGCAGGTGGATGACTTTTGGTAATCCCCAAGCACGATGGAGAACAACATGAACACCAAACCGATCCACAAACTCTTGTGGCGCTTCGCTGGCTGCGTGACCGGGCTGGCAATGGTTGCCGCCCATCCAGCCCTGGCTGCCGACGGTGGCATCGCCCGCGCCCCTACCGCAAGCCATAGCATCGCCTTCAGCAACTCCTACGCGGGCAGCGATTTTCGCAAGGTGATGGTGCGCAACTGGCAGGAGATCGCGGTCCAGGCGCAAAAGGATGGCTTGATCCGCGAGGCTCCGGTGGTCAGCGCGAATAACTCGGCGTCGGAACAAGCGGCCCATATCCAGGACTTGATCGTCAAGGGCGTGAACGCCATCGTCGTCCTGGCCGCGTCCGACACCGCCCTCAACGGGGTGATCCGCGACGCCTGCAACGCCGGCATCGTGGTGGTGGTCATGGCCAGCCTCGTCACCGAAAGCTGCGTCTATACCGTGGATTACAACTGGTCCGCCATGGGCCGCGTGGAAATGGATTACATCGCCGAGCGCCTCAAGGGGAACGGCACGCTGCTGGAGATCCGCGGCATTGCCGGCGATGCCACCGATAAAAACATCAGCGACGGCATCCGCAAGGCCGCCAGCGATTATCCGGGCCTGAAGTTCGCCAAGACCGTCTACGGGAACTGGACCGCTTCCGTCGCACGCAAGGAGGTGGCGCTGGCGCTGCCGTCGCTGCCCAGCATCGATGCCGTCGCGACTCAAGGGGGCGACGGTTATGGCGCGGCCATGGCATTCAAGGCGGCAGGACGCCCTTTACCGATCATCGTGATGGGAAATCGTCAGGACGAACTTGCCCTGTGGAAACAGGAGCGCGATGCCAATGGCTACGAGACCGTCTCCGTCTCCGCCTCCCCAAGCGTCTCCCAGGTGGGGTTCTGGGTGGCCCAGCAGGTTCTGGCGGGCAAGCAGGTGCCGAAGTTCGTCGAAGTGCCGCTGGTGCGTATCGATGGGAAAGACCTGGACGCCTGGCTCGCCACGATGCCGGTGGGCGGCGCCGCCAATCCTTCCTATGACCAGGCTTCCGTGGTGGCGATGATCGACGCGGCCATCAACAAGACGGCGCCGCCGACGACACCTTTGCCTGAGGTGACGAAGCAGTAGTGGCGGACGGGAGGCGAGGCACCATGTCGACATTCCGGCCCGCCACGGACAGGCCCATTGCCGTCAGGATTGGCCTGGCGGTCGCCGCGCTGGTGTTCCTGATGCTGGCGGTGTCGCTGGTGAACCTCTACGGCCTGCGCGGCATGGTACGTGCGGTGGATTCCGCCAGCCATTCCGCGGAAATCCTGGCCTCGGTCAACGGGGCCACCGGGCGGGTGGAAAACTTCATCGCTACCCGCGACCAGGGAAGCCTGTCCCAGGCCGAAGGCATGGTGGCGACGGCGATCGACGGCCTCTCCGCCATTGCGGTGGCCGAGGCGCAATCGCTCAAGGGCAGTCTGGAACGGCTCGCTGCGGCGATCGCCGCCTTGCGGGCGGCGAGCCTGACCATGGACGGCGAAACGGAGAACATGACAGCCCACTACGGCCGGATGCGAGAGGCGACGATCCTCGTCGAACAGGGCATCGCCGATGGGTTGAAAGGGCTTGAGTCCCGCACCGTGGAGCACGAGGCGCGGGTGAGCAACATCGAAAGCGCCCATCGCATCCTGGATATCCTGCGCAATGGCGAACGGATCATCACCGCCAATGTGGCCAGGATGCTGGTGACCGGTGACGGGGAGGCCGCTACTGCGGCGCGGAACGCCAGCGCGGCGCTCCAGCCTGTGGTCGAGCAATTGCACGAGTTGATGGGAGCGCCGCAGGAGAGAGAGGCCCTGGAGCAATTGGCGACGGCGCTCGCTGCTGCCAGCCTGGCGGTCGAGCACCTTGGCGAAGCGCCCAAGCTTCGGGGAGGCGAGGCTTTGCGGTATCTCGCCACCGTCGGGGATATGGCCGAGCGCCTCGAGGCAATGTTGGGTGACGTGGATGGACACGTCGCCCATGACGCCAGCGACATTCAGGCAGCAACCGGTCTGCTGCGAAATGCCGCCGCGTTGTCCAAGCGTTTCGCCGAGCGTGTTGCCACCCTGGAGGCGCAGACCTTGTCGTTTCGCCTGTCACCGTCGGCCGAGGTCGCCGGCTCAGTTAGCCATATCCTGGACGAACTCTCCCGGCTCTCTCGGGTTCTCCCTGCGTCCGTGGGGCTGCAGGCCAAGGCTACGTCCCTGACGGTCAGCGATCAGATTGCCGGCTACCGGGCGGCATTCGCCAGGTTCCATCAAGCGAGCAGTGCCTTGAGCGACGCACGCGACCAGGTTCGCGACGAGGCACGGAGCGCCGGCCTGTTGGTGGCGCGCTTCGCTGGCCAAGCACGCTCCGACGCCTTGATCCACAATGATCGCAGCATGCTTGCGACGATCGTTGCCGGCACCGTCGCCATTCTGCTGGCCGGCGCCATCGCCTGGAGTACGTCGCGATTCGTCGCGCAGCCCATCGTGGCCCTGGCCTCGGTCATGCGCCGGCTTGCGGCTGGCGACCTGAACGCCGAGATCGCCAGCGCCGGACGCGGCGATGAGATTGGCATCATGACCCGCGCCGTACGGGTGTTCCAGGAGAACGCCCTGCGCATCCGGGTGTTGGAGGCCGAGGCCGAGGCCGAACGCCAGCAAGTCCAGGCCTCCTTGGAGAGAATGGTCGCCGAACGGACCGACACGCTGCACCACCAGACCGAGGTACTGGAGGCGCAGGCCATCGAACTCATTCAGGCGCGCAACCAGGCCGAGACGGCTAACCAGGCAAAGAGCGATTTCGTGGCCACGGTCAGCCACGAGTTGCGCACCCCCTTGACCCTCATTCTCGCCCCCTTGGAGCAGCTCTCGGCGGCGACTACCCCGCCAGCGGACTGGCATGTGCAAATCGACCGCGCCCAACGCAACGCCCTGCGCTTGATGAACCGGGTGAACGACATCCTCGATTTTTCCAAGGCCGAAGCGGGCAAGTTTGAGCTGTGTCCAACACCCATTGACTTGAACAAGGTGGTGGGTGTTCTGGCCGAGGACGCCGCCATGGTGGCCGCAGGCAAAGGCTGCACCTTGACCTGCAGCATCGATCCCGCGCTGGGTACGGTGTTTCTGGACTCCCAACACTTCGAGAAGATTCTTCTCAACCTGGTGAGCAATGCCATTAAGTTCACGCCTGCTGGCGGCACCGTGCACCTGGCAGTCACGCCGTTCGATGGCGAGCGATTTGAGCTCGCGGTGCAAGACTCGGGGATTGGCATCGCGCCTGACAAACTGCCGCTGCTGTTCCAGCGTTTTTCCCAGATCGACAATTCCGCCACGCGCCACTACAGCGGTACAGGCATTGGTCTGGCCCTGGTCAAGGATCTGGTCGAACTGATGGGGGGTGAAGTCGGTGTCAGCAGCGAGCCCGGACGGGGTTCGTGCTTCTTTGTTCGACTGCCGCTGGGGGTTGAGCAGAACACCATGCCGACCGAAGCCAGCCCTATGCAGCAGCGATCGTCATCGAGCACGACAAGCGCAACCGAGCAGCGCCACCTGCGTTTCGACGACGGTCACAGTGGCAGTCGCAACGATCGAGCTTCGCCCCAAGGCGCCGACGACGAGCAGCCCCCGGAACATGCCTCGCGATCCAGAGTGCTGGTGGTCGACGACAGCCCGGAAATGCTGGGCTATCTCAGCGAGCTTTTGCGAGACGATTACATCGTCGCCACCGCAACTGATGGGGAGCAGGCCTGGGCACTGCTGCAGCTTCGACCCATCGATGTCGTGGTTTCGGATGTGATGATGCCCAAGCTCGACGGCTTTGGCCTGACAGCCAGAATCAAGGCCAGCGCCGGTTTTGCCCATTTGCCCGTGATCCTGGTGACCGCCCGCGGCGGTAGCGAGGCCTGCGTCTCCGGGCTGGAGAGTGGTGCCGATGACTATATTGCCAAACCCTTTTCGCCGCTGGAACTCAAGGCGCGCGTACGCGCGGCGCTGCGCATGAGCCAGGTGCAAACCGAACTGCATGCAAAATCCCGTCAGGCGGGCATGGCCGAAATCGCCACGACGGTGCTGCACAACGTCGGCAACGTCCTCAACAGCGTGAACGTATCGGCAGAACTGGTCAGCAGCCAGATGCGCACCTCCAAAGCCCGGGGACTGGGCAAGGTGGCTCAGTTGATGAACGAACACGTTCACGACCTGAGCGACTTTCTCACCAAAGACCACAAGGGAAAGATGCTGCCCGACTACCTGCTCAAGCTGGCGGGGGTGGTGGCGGCAGAGCAACAGAGCATCATCGAAGAACTCGGACAACTCACCAAGGGCATTGACCACATCAAAACCATTGTCGCGGCCCAACAGTCCTATGCCGTTGCCGTCAGTATTGTCGAGACAGTGCCGGTCGCAGCGTTGATCGACGATGCCTTGCGCATGAGTGCTGGATTGCTGGCCCGCCAGGAGGTGACGATGGTCAAGAACATCGCCGACTTGCCCCTGTTGCCGTTGGACCGGCACCGGGTGCTGCTGATTCTGGTGAACCTGATCGGTAATGCCAAGCAGGCGTTGGACGGCGTGATCGATCGCAGCCCATGTGTCACGCTCAGCGCCTCCCTCGCTGAAGGGCAGGTATTGCGTATCACGGTGGCCGACAACGGCAATGGGATTGCGCCTGAGCACCTGCCGCGTATCTTTTCCCATGGCTTCACGACGCGTAAAGACGGTCACGGTTTCGGCCTGCACAGCTGCGCGCTGGCCGCGCAGGAAATGGGTGGCAGCTTGACGGTGCATAGCGACGGAGTTGGACAGGGCGCAACCTTTACTCTCGATATTCCTCTTGAGGCTTCGCTGAGTAAGCGGTGAACACCGGACCGCAGAGACTACTGGTCGACGATCGGCTGCGCTGGGCACTGGTCGCCTCGGCCGGCATGGGTGCTTGGCCACAGCAGCGTGGCCAGGCCAATGGCATAGACAACCGCAAATAGCACGTAGGCAATACGGGTGGAAAACAGCTGGGGCGTTTCTGTCGGCAACGGTGATACACCGAGCCCGAACAGAATAAGGAAGGTCATGAGCCCCCCGCCGAATACTTTGCCAGCGGCGTTACCCATGGCGGCTCGGCCGGCAAACAGCAGGCTTACCAGCAGCAGGATCAGCGCCACCAGCCATAGGGTCGGCCGCAGTTCGAACAGCGTGAAGGCCAGGGAAGCCACCACCCCGCCCAGCAGGTTGACCATCACCAGGCCAAGGGCGGTGCGGCTGCTCATGCCAAGGGAAAACTGGCTAAGCAACGAGGCCACCGTGATGGGGACGACCATCGCCGTGGCCAGTCGCGGGTCGCTCAGGCACAGCGCAATCATGGCCAGCAGAATCGCCGCGCTGGCCATGGCCTGATGAATCACCCGCGTCAGCTCGCGTGGCTGGGGGATTTGCGGGTCGGTGTGTTCACTTGCAGGGTCGGGCAGCAGCGCATGGGTGCCCCAAGTCAGCAGCAAACCCAGGCTGACCGCCTTGACCAGCACTAGCACGATGGACTCGCCCAGATCAGGCTGCACGATATCGAGCATCGGCACCACAATGGCAATGACCAGCATCAGCGCCGGTCCCGCGCCGCCCAGTTGTTGGCCTTGCGCGGTAAAACAGGCGAAATAGAACAGCCACAGCACCGGCAGGAGCACCCACGGCCGCTCACCGAGCATGCCGGTAATACACACCAGCAGCGCGCCGGCCAGCATGCACACCAGCAACGTTGTCAATCCCTGAGATAGCGCTGGCGCACGGCGGTTGGCCAAGAGGAACTGGATGGCGAACAGCGGCGCGAGAAAAGGCAAAACGTCGTCCAGGAGCAGACCCGTGCACAAGCCCACGGTCACTGCCAGGGCGACGCGCAATCCCTGGCGTTTGATTCGCAGCAGCTCCAGCGCAACTTGCCGATCAATTGACATAGTTCAGCCAGGCGCCCAGGCGTGTCATGAATGCCCCCAGTGCGTTAGTCATGGGGTTGTCATCGGTATAGATCACCACGGTTACCTGTGAGCCATAACGCGGGCCGATCGGGTGAGGTTCCTCCACTATCAGGCGAACTGGAAAGCGCTGCGGGTCGCGCACCCAACCACTCTCGTTGCGCACCGAGGGCAGGGCTGCGTTGCTGCTGTCCTGTTGCGCGACGCCCCAACCCACGCTTTCAACGCGGCCTTTGAACACGCGACCTGGCAATACATCGAACACCAGTTCCGCCGGGTCGTCAGCCTGCACATGTTCCAGGCTGTTTTCCTTGAAGGCGGCAGACACCCATACGGTAGTTCTGTCGATGAAGGTCAGTGCCGGTTGGCCAGCGCTGACGACCTGGCCAACGGCGAGCTGGAGATGGGTGATCACGCCATCGGCCGGTGCAATGACTTCGGTACGCACCAGATCTAACCGGGCTTTTTCCAGCGCCGCCAGGGCTTGTTTGAATTGCGGGTTGTCGTTGCCTTTGGGCCCTAATTGCTGGCGCGATCGTTCCAGGTCGGCTTGGGCTTTGCTCACGGCCGCCTCGGCGGAGCTCAGCGAAGCTTTGGCTTCATCTTGGCGGGCGGGGGCGAACACACCGCGCTCGACCAATTGATTCACTCGCCGGGCTTGCTCGCGTATGTTGTCGCGCTGTGCACGCGCCGACACCAGCTGTGCCTGGGCGGCATCCACCGAGGCGGTACTGGCACCCAATGTCTGGCCGGTTTCCTCCAGCCGTGCTTCAGCTTCGCTGACGACAAGCTTGTAGGGTTGCGGGTCGATACGAAACAGCACCTGGCCGGCCTTCACCCGGGCATTGTCGAGCACCGCAATCTCTGTCACACGGCCACCCACCTCGGCAGCCATTTCCACCACATAGGCTTGCACCACGGCTTGCGACGTCGAGGGCGTGCGCCGCTCCATAAAAATGGAGAGGGTAAACAGCACGGCGATCAACACCGCGACGCCTAGCGCAATGCGCCGCAGCGGATTGGCTGGCGCAGGCTTTTCAGGAGGCGGTTCAGTTTGGCGCTCAGGTTCGACGGAAACTGGCGAGTTCTGTGTTTCGGGCATGTCGGCACCTGTAAGTCATGGCAACTCAAGAAAAACTGGCAGCGCGCCGGGGAGAGGCGATCCGGGGCGTTGGCTCAGACCGGGTCAGTGGCCGTGACCCGTGCGGTGCGGATAAACAGCGCGCGCAATTTCTCCCAGAAATTGCCACCCAGTACGAAGAAGCTGCCAACCAGCAGTGCATCGCCGAGCAGTTGTAATGCCCAGCTATTGGGGCGCAGACCGGGCGCGAGGGTATCGACATAGGGTTCGAGAAAGGAGCACACCAGCGGCAAGCAGAACATCACCAGGCCAATCCGGTGGCGGGTGACGCTGACCTCCTGTTCAGCGCTGGGCACAAGGCCTGACACATAGCTGAACACATGCTGCTTGAGCTCTTGAAAACCCGCCTTGCCCATCACGGCGATGACCAGCAGCAACAGCACCTTGTTGATGATGAACAGGGCGCCGGTGATCGCCGCGATGGTGGCGCGGGGTACATCCGCGGCCGCGGCCAGCGGCACCAACAACCACAACGTGAGCATTAGACAAAGAATGGCGATGCCTAACTTGAAGCGCCATTTCGCGGACGTTGCCGGAGACTGTGCCGTGGCCATGCTGCCTTACCTTTCTTTAACATTGTTATTGGTTGTGGTCTGGAGCGAAATTGAGCTTAGCAGCTGGATTGCCAACGCATTCAGTCGTGTCAGTTTTTCTGCGCCTGCCCCAATCCATTACAAAAAGGTTGGCGCTGAGGCTGTGGGTCAAGGCGACCTGAGTGGAGCCTCAAAGGGGGATGTGGGTTGTCGACAAGACCTGGCGCAACCCCATGAACGAGCGAATCTGACGAACCCCAGGCAGGTAAAGCAATTGCTCCGCGTGGAGCCGGTTGAAACTGTTGCTGTCCTTGGTGCGCAGCAACATGAAGTAGTCGAACTCCCCCGTCACCACATGGCACTCCATGCAGCCGGACACTTTTTGCGCGGCCGCCTCGAATGCGGCGAAGGATTCCGGTGTGGAGCGGTCCAGCACTACACCGATCAAGACCACCATCCCCGCATCCAGCGCTTCATTGTCCAGCAGTGCGACGATGTTCTTGATCAGGCCGACCTGCTTGAGTCGTTCGACGCGCCTGAGGCAGGCCGGGGCACTCAGTTTCACCTTCTCTGCGAGCGCCACGTTGGAGATGGAGGCATCCCGTTGCAGGACCTTGAGAATAGCGCGGTCGGTTCGATCCAGTGGATGCGGCACCGGGACCGTAGCGCCCGGGTTCTTGTGAGCGTTTGTTGCTCTCATATTGAATTCCACGCATTAAAAGTATGTTTGATGTGCCTTCATGGAAATTATGTTTTTCCAATTGATGGAAACTTGCAACACATATTTTTCGAATTCTTCTTAATATTGAACTCATCGAAGCCCCTCCGGAAAGAGCCTGGAATGCGGTCTTTTCCCTTTCGGTCTGGCGCTTGGATATCCCATATCAAGGAGCAGAGTCATGAACCTGAATCGTTTTGAACGTTATCCGTTGACCTTTGGTCCTTCTCCCATCACGCCTTTGAAGCGCCTCAGTAAACATCTGGGGGGCAAGGTGGAGCTGTATGCCAAACGTGAAGACTGCAACAGTGGCCTGGCCTTTGGTGGGAACAAGACACGCAAGCTCGAATACCTCATTCCCGAAGCGCTCGAGCAAGGCTGCGATACGCTGGTTTCCATCGGTGGCATTCAATCGAACCAGACTCGCCAGGTCGCTGCGGTCGCTGCCCACCTGGGCATGAAGTGCGTATTGGTGCAGGAAAATTGGGTGAACTATTCCGACGCGGTGTATGACCGGGTAGGCAACATCGAGATGTCGCGGATCATGGGCGCTGACGTGCGGCTTGACGCAGCAGGTTTCGATATTGGTATCCGGCCAAGTTGGGAAAAGGCCATGAGCGATGTCGTGGAGCAGGGCGGCAAACCGTTTCCGATTCCGGCGGGTTGTTCCGAGCACCCGTATGGCGGCCTCGGTTTCGTCGGCTTTGCCGAAGAAGTACGGCAGCAGGAAAAAGAACTGGGCTTCAAGTTTGATTACATCGTGGTCTGCTCGGTGACCGGTAGTACGCAGGCGGGCATGGTTGTCGGTTTCGCGGCTGACGGTCGTTCCAAGCATGTGATTGGTATTGATGCTTCGGCCAAGCCGGAACAGACCAAGGCACAGATCCTGCGCATCGCCCGGCACACGGCTGAGCTGGTGGAGCTGGGTCGCGAGATTACGGAAGAGGATGTGGTGCTCGATACGCGTTTCGCCTACCCGGAATATGGCTTGCCCAACGAAGGTACGTTGGAAGCCATCCGACTGTGCGGCAGCCTTGAAGGGGTGCTGACAGATCCGGTGTACGAAGGTAAATCGATGCATGGCATGATTGAAATGGTGCGTCGTGGTGAATTTCCCGAAGGTTCCAAAGTGCTTTACGCACACTTGGGTGGAGCACCGGCGCTGAATGCCTACAGCTTCCTGTTTCGTAACGGCTAAGCGTAGAACTGCTTGGAGTTTCCTGTGGGAGCCCCTGTGGGAGCGAGCTTGCTCGCGATTGCGTTGGTTCAGTGTCTACAGAAGTAACTGACAATCGCTATCGCGAGCAAGCTCGCTCCCATAAGGGATTATGTCAGCCAGGCTCACGAATCACGCCGGGAGTACCACCATGCATGCGATATCGCAGTCTGCAATCTGGGTGAAAGAACCGCTGGCCGATACCCGGGTCGTCATCGTGACCAGCGCCGCTTTGCCCAAATACATGATTGACCAGTTGCATATGGAGATCGACGACTGGGACCAGGTTGCTTATCTGGTGGTCCAGCAATCCAGGGCGTTTATGCTCGACTGGCTGCAATTTGGGTCCAACCCAATAGCGTCGGCGCCGGCGACCACCTGCCGGGCCGGCCAACTGCTGCACGGCGTATCCAAAGGCTGTTTTTTACTGGATGTCGAAGCCAGCCCGATACCCCGTTTCACCTGGCTGGGATCAGTCTGCGGTCACCCACTGCGTGTCCTCAAACTGGGAGACGCAGCCTCCCATGCAGCGATCGATAAACAGGTGGAAGAGATTTTATCGGTGACGCGGACACTGGTGAAAAGCGGGTTGCAGGAACGCTGTTTCAGCTGACAAAAGTCATCGCCATTCATGGCTGAATCGATTACCCAAATAGAAAGGCCAAACCCATGAGCCGATCTGCCGACTGTGGTTCTAAAACCATGAAGTGGATGCGTGAGCCTTCGAACTGTACGCACATCGTTGTCGTAGTGTCCGCAATGGACAGTGATCATATTGATCTGATGCATCATGGCTTTAGCTGTTTTGACAATATTGCACTGGTGCAGGTTGAACCTCCGGATATCGGGACTGACAGGTGTGTTGAAGTACACGTAACGGGGTGTGATTACAGCTTTCTCGTTTGCGGTGTACTTGAGGAGTATCTGTTAAACAATCTTTCCATTGGCCATCCGTGCATCTACCAGATAGGGCAAGGCAACTGGGCCGAGCGCTCCGTCATTGATGCGGTAGAGCACGTCAAAAAACTCGCCCGATTGAGCTATTCGCGCCACCTTGAAGCGTTGCCCGACATTTGCAGGAGATGCCCATGAACCTGTCCGATATTCATGCCCAATGGCCGGGCCAGAGCACTGAAGATGCTCAAGAAGTTGCTGAGTGGCGGGACGCCTTGCTGTCGGTTATCGCCCATAGCGGCACGGCACAGGCCAAGCAGATCCTCGACATGCTAGTGGCGGTGGCAAGCGCCTCGGACCTCGGTTGGCGGCCCAGCCATGGCACGCCTTACATCAATACCATCGGTGTCGAGCGCCAGCCGGTATTTCCAGGGGACCTGGCCATCGAAGAGCGGCTGGCCTCGATCATGCGCTGGAATGCGTTGGCCATGGTTGCCAGGGCCAACCACGCCTATGGCGAATTGGGCGGCCATATCGCCAGTTATGCCAGCGCGGCGGATTTGTTCGAAGTAGGCTTCAACCATTTCTTCAAAGCGCGAACCGAAAGGCGCGGTGGCGATCTGGTGTTCTATCAGCCGCACTCGGCGCCAGGGGTCTATGCTCGGGCGTTCCTCGAGGGACGCCTGGAAGAACAGGACCTGCTGCATTATCGCCAAGAGATCGGCGCACGCGCCAAGGGGGCCCGAGGGTTGTCGAGTTACCCGCATCCTTGGTTGATGCCGGACTTCTGGCAGTTTCCGACGGGCTCCATGGGCATTGGTCCGATCAGCTCGATCTACCAGGCGCGTTTCATGCGTTACCTGGAGCATCGCGGCCTGCAAGACAACGCCGGGCGAACCGTCTGGGGCGTGTTTGGCGACGGGGAAATGGATG
Organism: Pseudomonas sp. H3_A02; assembly: GCF_054671965.1. NCBI lineage: Bacteria > Pseudomonadati > Pseudomonadota > Gammaproteobacteria > Pseudomonadales > Pseudomonadaceae > Pseudomonas > Pseudomonas sp. H3_A02. The sequence goes on along the minus strand of NZ_CP162807.1, from coordinate 5,106,817 downwards.
AGCCGGAAAGCATGTCGGCACTGACGGTGGCCGCCCGGGAAGGGCTGGATAATCTGGTCTGGGTGGTCAATTGCAACCTGCAACGGCTGGACGGGCCGGTGCGTGGCAATGGTCGCATCGTCGACGAGTTGGAGGCGTTGTTTGGTGGTGCAGGCTGGAACGTCATCAAACTGGTTTGGGGGTCCGACTGGGACAGTTTGTTTGCGCGCGATACAGATGGCGCACTGGTCAAGGCGTTATCCAGCACCGTCGATGGGCAGTTCCAGACGTTTGCGGCAAAAGACGGGCGCTTTAACCGTGATCATTTCTTTGGCCAGAACGAGGCGTTGGCGCAGTTGGCACAGGGCCTGACTGATGAACAGATCGACCGCCTGAAGCGTGGCGGTCACGACATGGTGAAGATCTTCGCCGCCTATCAAAGCGCGCTGCTCGAAGGCAACAAACCCACTGTGATTCTGGCGCAGACCAAGAAGGGCTTCGGCATGGGCGATGCAGGGCAGGGCAAGATGACCGTGCACCAGCAGAAGAAGCTCGACAGGGAGGCGCTGATTGCGTTCCGCAATCGTTTCAACCTGCCGTTGACCGATGAACAGGCCGCCTCGTTGAGCTTCTTCAAACCCGCTGAAGACAGTGCTGAAATGCGCTATCTGCATGAGCGTCGTCGTGCATTGGGTGGGTACATGCCATCGCGCCCTTCGACTGCCGAACCATTGGCGGTGCCTGACGTCAGTAGCTATGGCGGGTTTGCCATCGGTGCCCAAGGCAAGGAAATGTCCACCACCATGGCGTTCGTTCGAATGCTCAGTGGTTTGCTGCGGGACAAACAACTGGGCCCGCGCATTGTGCCGATCGTGGCGGATGAAGCGCGTACGTTCGGCATGGCCAGCCTGTTCAAGCAGATCGGCATTTACTCCAGCGTGGGGCAGCGATATGAGCCGGAAGACATCGGTTCGATCCTGAGCTATCGGGAAGCGCTGGACGGCCAGATTCTCGAAGAGGGCATCAGCGAGGCAGGGGCGATCAGTTCCTGGGTTGCGGCGGCGACCAGCTATTCGGTACATGGTTTGCCGATGCTGCCGTTCTACATCTATTACTCGATGTTCGGCTTCCAGCGCATCGGCGACCTGATCTGGGCGGCGGCGGATCAACGGGCCCGCGGTTTTCTGCTCGGGGCCACCGCAGGCCGCACGACATTGGGGGGCGAAGGTCTGCAGCACCAGGACGGCAACAGTCATCTAATGGCGGCGATGGTCCCCAATTGCCGGGCTTACGATCCGGCATTCGCCGGCGAGTTCGCGGTGATCCTGGATCACGGCATGCGCCAGATGCTGGAGCGTCAGGTGGACGAGTTTTATTACGTCACCTTGATGAACGAGAACTACCCGCAGCCCAACCTTCCTGAAGGCGTCGAACAGGCCATTATCCAAGGCATGTATCGGTTCGCCCGGTATGAAGTCGAGGGGGCGCGTGGGCGTGTTCAGTTGTTGGGTTCCGGCGCCATCCTGCGTGAAGTGATTGCCGCCGCCGAGTTGCTGGCGAGCGATTGGGGTATCGACAGTCAGGTCTGGAGCGTGACCAGCTTCACCGAGTTGGCACGTGATGCCCGGGAAGTGGAGCGCTGGAATCGATTGCATCCTGGACAACCTTTGCGCTGCAGCCATTTGCAGGCGTCGCTCAACGACTCGACGCCGATCATTGCCTGCACGGACTACGTTCGCGCCTTGCCGCAGTTGATCGCCAGTTATCTTGATGTCCGGTACACGGTACTCGGGACCGACGGGTTTGGCCGTAGCGATACCCGCGACCAGTTGCGCAGGTTCTTCGAAGTGGATCGCCACCAGATTGTCTTGAGTGCGCTGACTGCATTGGTGCATGAGGGGCGTCTGGACGCCAGTGTCTGTGCCGAGGCTATTGAGCGTTATGCCATTGACGTTGACGCGGTAGTCCCTTGGGATGCTTGATTTCAGGGTTGGTGTGTATATCCGTTGCTGCGGTAACGGCTGCTTATGGTTCCGCTTTTACAGCGGGTCACTTTTGAAGAGCCCGGAAGCCGGCCCAGTCAAAAGTAACCAAAACGCTTTTGCCCCACCACTCGGTGCCTCGCCTAGGCTCGGCATGCCTGAACGAAGGCATTGCTCCGTGGGCCCGCCGCGAAGGGCCATCCATGGCCCAGCGCGGCTACCTCGGCATCCATGCCGAGGTGCCCACTACGCAACACCTTCGTTCAGCCATCGTGGTTAACGGGGCGTCCGAGATCAACGTCCACCACGAGGCGGCCTGATAGCCGACCTGGTTCTTGATGGGACCGCGTTTCTCCTGTGGGATGTGGGAGCGGGCTTGCTCGCGAAGGCGGTGTGTCAGTTTGCGGTGATGTTGGATGTGCCGGCGTCATCGCGAGCAAGCTCGCTCCCACAGTGGGTTTTCGGTGTACATGAGTTTTGTTGCTGCAGAAGATCCCATGTGGGAGCGAGCTTGCTCGCGATAGCGGTGCTCAGCCACATGGATGCTGGATATGCCACCGCTCTTGCTTTGCTTTGCTTTGCTTTGCTTTGCTTTGCTTTGGATCTTGATCTGGACGCCCCGTTAAACCACGCTGGCCGAACGCAGGCATTGTGGAGTGGGCATCCCGGCATGGATGCCGGGATAGCCGCGCTGGGCCATGGATGGCCCTTCGCGGCGGGCCCACGGAGCAATGCCGGAGTGAGGGCATGCCGAGCCTAGGCGAGGCACCAAGTGGTGGGGCAAAAGCGTTTTGGTTACTTTTGCGCTCTTCAAAAGTGACCCGCCGTAAGGGCGGAACCCTAAGCAGCCGTTACCGCAGCAACGGATATACACACTACCATCCTGAAAAAGGCGAGCCCCATTACCTCAAACAGCCAGAATGGTCGCCACCAACGCCAGAGCCCGAGGCACCAGCGTATCCAGTTCCAGATACTCACGATCGGTATGGACCTTGCCACCCACCGGCCCAAGACCACACAGCGTCGGAATACCCAGGCTGGCAGTGAATCCAGAGTCGGCACAACCACCGGTGAACTCGCCCTCAACGCTGAAACCCAGTGCCAGGGCTTTTTGTTGGTAGAGGTGCAGCAGCCGTTCGCTGTGACAGGCCTCCATCGGCAGAAAGGTGGTCGCTTCCTTGACGATGGCGCGGGTGCCGATCAGTTCTTCTTCCGCGACGATGGCCAGGATCGCGGTAAGGATTTGATCCCAGTGCTTGAGTTCGATGAAGCGAACGTCCAGCCGGCCAGAGGCGCTAGGCGCGACGGTGTTGCTGGACGTGCCACCGGATATCAGGCCAACGTTAGTGGTGATGCCTGCCGCGTAATCGGTCAAGGCGTGGAGCTTGACGATCTTGCGTGCCAGGGCTTCGATGGCACTGGCGCCGTCGGCATGATTGACCCCGGCATGCGCCGCGCGGCCGCTGACTTCGATGATCAGCGTGGCGCCGCCTTTGCGTGCGCTGACCACATTGCCGCTGGCCCGGCCGGGTTCGGTATTGAGCACGGCACGCGCGCCACGGGCGGCTTTTTCGATATGGGTTCTGGCGCTGCCGGAGCCGATTTCTTCGTCACCGGTGTACAGGACCTGCACCGGATAGGGCAACTGACCGGCGCGCTTGAGTGCCTTGAGCGCGAAGCAATTGAGCACCAGGCCGCCTTTCATGTCGGCGACGCCGGGGCCATAGGCGAGGTTGCCATCGCAGCTGTAGCCGCGCGTCGTGGTAGTGCCTTTGGGGAACACCGTGTCGCGATGGCCCAGCAACAGCACTGGCTTTCCAGAGGCGCCTGGCACTTCGGCGAGCATCACGTCGCCAAAACCATCGACCGGCATGCGCTGGAGCAGAATGCCGTCGGCTTCCAGTTCTTCCGCGAGCAGCGCGCCCACCGCGTCGACGCCCGCCTTGTCATAGCTGTTGGAGTCGGTGTCAACGATACGCTGTAGCAGCGATTCCATGGCGTCGCGCTGGCCGGCAAGCCAGTCCAGCGCCTGTTGTGGCGTGGCGCTCATTGCGCCTGCTCCCGTAACTGATGTTCCTGAGTCAGGCGTGCCGCGTCGTTGCCCAGATCCCAGAATAGCCCGGCCATGATTTGCAGGCTTTCCTTGACCACCGGTGCCAGCAAGTGCTCGTTCGGCGCATGTTGTGAGCAGGCCGGGTACGAGTGCGGCACCCACAACGTTGGCAGGCCGAGCACGTCCGCGAACACGTCGTTGGGCAGCGAGCCCCCGAGGTTTGGCAGCAGCGCAGGTTTTTTGCCGGTGGTCTGTGTCAGGGAGTTGAGTGCCCAATTGACCCACGGGCTTTGCGGGTCCAGCCGAGTGGCATGCATCACATCGATGCGGCTTTGCTTGACCTCGACATTGCTGAAGCCATGGGCGTCCAGGTGGGCACGCACAGCCGGGATGAAGGTCCTGTAGTCACTGTTCACCACGAAGCGGATATGGCAATGGGCATTGGCCTTGCCGGGGATCGCATGCACGGGGGCGTCCGGGTTGCCGGTCTTGAAGGCGATGACGTCAAGGGTGTTCCAGCCGAACACCTTTTCGCTCAGCGAGAGCTGCGGGTTACCCCAGTTGGCGTCGATTTGCGGATCGCCCGGCCCGCCACCCACTTCAATATCGGCCAGAGCCTGGCGCACCGGCTCTGGCAATGTCTCGGGCTGCAGGCCTGCCACTTTCACCCGGCCGTGTTCATCGACCATGCTCGCGATGGCATTGGCCAGAATGATCCCGGGGTTGGCCAGCAACCCGCCCCAGTTGCCAGAGTGATGGGCGCCTTCGCGCAAATTGACCACCAGCTCGAAGTTGAACACCCCGCGTGAGCCGAGAAAAATCGTCGGTCGTGAGGCCGCCAGGCGCGGGCCGTCCGAGGCGATGAAAATATCCGCCGCGAGCGCTTCGCTGTGGGCGGTACAGAACGCGTTCAAGCCCGGCGAGCCTTCTTCTTCGCCCATTTCCAGCAGCAGTTTGACGTTAAAGCCCAGCTTGCCGTCGCGAGCCTTGAGCGTTTGCTCCAGCGCGGTCAGGTTGATCAGGTGCTGGCCTTTGTTATCCGCTGTGCCGCGGCCGTACCAGCGATCGCCTTCGACCGTGACTTGCCACGGTGATAGGCCTTCACGCCATTGGGCTTCATAGCCCCGCACCACATCACCGTGACCGTAGCTCAGTACCGTCGGCAGTTCGGGATGCTCGATGCGCGTGGCGATCATGAAGGGGCCACGCTCTGCCACCGGGTTGTCATAGATCTTGACGCTGAAGCCCATCGCCTCGACATGCGGGGTGATGAAGTCATTGAGGTAGCGATACAACTCGGGCTGGCTGTCCGTTGCCTGGCTTTCGGTGTGCAAGGCGACGCTGCGTTCGAGCAGATTGAAAAAGGCACCGTTGTCGAATTGCGCGGTGGTGTTGCTGATTGCCAATGAACGACTCATGAGTGGACAAGCTCCAGTGTTTGGGCAGGATTGTCGTGAAGGTGGCAACGCACGTTGCCGCCGATAATTGAATCATTGGCCGGGTAGGCCGTTTTGCACGGTGCGAAGCAGCTCGGGCAGCGCGGGTGAAAAGCGCAACCGGACGGCGGTGACATCGGATTGGGAAAGGTGCCGTGCAGGCCGATATCGGGAATGCCCAGACGCGGATCGGGCGTGAGCACCGAATCCAGCAAGGCGCGGGTATAAGGGTGGCCGGGTTCGGCGAACAACGATTCGCGCGTACGTTCTTCGACGATGCGCCCCAGGTACATCACCGCTACCCGGTCGGCGAGGTGTTCGATGACCGCGAGGTTGTGGCTGATCAGCAGATAGGTCAGGCCGAATTCGCGCTTGAGGTCTTGCAGCAGGTTGAGAATCTGCGCCTGCACCGACACGTCCAGCGCCGAGGTGGGTTCGTCGCAGATCAACACATCGGGTCGCATGATCAGCGCCCGTGCGATCGCGACCCGCTGGCGTTGTCCACCGGACAACTGACTCGGGTAGCTGTCGATGACCCGCTTGGGCAGGCCGACCACATCAAGCATCGCTTCGGTCTTCTTGCGCCGCTCGGCGGGGCTGCCGATGTCATGCACGATCAGCGGCAGGGTAATGATTTCGCGCAGCGTCTTGCGTGGGTTCAGCGAGGAATACGGGTCCTGGAATATCGGCTGAATGTGCCGGGACATCGCCTTGCGATCCGTCGCCGCCAGATGCTTGCCATTGACCAGCACATCGCCGCTGGTAGGCGGCAACAGACCGAGCAGTAGCTTTGCCAGGGTACTTTTTCCGCAACCGGACTCACCGACCAGACCGAGGGTCTCGCCACGCATCAGACGCAGGGAAACGCCATCCACGGCTTTCAGGATGGCGGCGGGTTTGAAAAAGCCTTGGTTGATCCGAAACTCGCGACGGATGTCACACAGCTCCAACGTGATTTCTTTTTTCATGACCTTGCGCGCTCCAGAAGGCGAATCGGTGCCGGGGCCGGTGCGGCGAACAGGCAGCGCGCCATGTGTCCGTCCTGCTCGACTTCGGGGATGTCTTGCGCGCAGGCCGGTATCGCTTGACCACAACGATTGCGGAACGCACACCCTTGCTGTTCGCCGACCAGGCTTGGCACCAGGCCTGGAATCGAACCCAGGGCCTCACCCGGTTTGGTCTGGCCAGGGATTGGAATACTGGCCAGCAGACCACGGGTGTACGGATGCTGCGGGTTCTCGAACAGTTGCAGGGCAGGGGCGGTCTCGACGATTTCCCCGGCATACATCACGGCGACCCGATCGGCGATTCGTGCCACCAGCCCCAGGTCGTGAGTGATGAAGATCACCGCCAGGCCGAGTTCCTTCTGAATGTCGCGAATCAAACGCAGGATCTGCGCTTGAATGGTTACGTCCAATGCGGTGGTGGGCTCATCGGCGATGATCAGGTCCGGTTCGCACATCAACGCCATGGCAATGATCACCCGCTGGCGCAAACCGCCAGACAGTTGATGCGGATACTGACGCAAGCGCTCGGTGGCATTGCTGATACCGACTTTCTCCAGCATCCGTCCGGCGTGAAGCAGGGCATCCTTGCGCGACACCTTGCGATGCCGGGTCAGCACTTCGCTGAGTTGATCGCCAATGCTGTAGGCCGGGTTCAGCGAGGTCATCGGTTCCTGGAAGATCATCGCCAGACGGTTGCCGCGCAGGTCGCACATGTGCCGTTCGCTCTGGCCGATCATGTCGATACCGTCCAGCATCAGCCGGGACGCCGTGCGTTTGGCTTTGCGTGGCAACAGGTCCATCAGCGCCAGCGACGTCAAGGATTTACCGCAGCCGGATTCGCCGACGATGCACAACATTTCACCGCGCTCGACTTCAAAGGTCAGGCCGCGCACTGCATGCAGCATGTCATCCGGCGTCGGGCTGTTGCCCATGGGGATATCCACGCGCAGGTTTTCTACATGGAGTAGTGCCATGTTCGGTACCTTCAATTAGTTACGGCCGTCGATCAGTTGCGGCCGTCGGGCAGGATCAGATCGCGCAGGCCATCGCCGACCAGGTTGATGCCCAGCACCAGAATCATCAGGGCGACGCCGGGAATGGCGATGACCCACGGGGAAAAGAACATGTAGGGTTTGCCTTCAGCGATCATCAAACCCCAGGACGGCGTCGGCGGCTGCACACCCACCCCGAGGAATGACAGGGCCGACTCCAGCAGGATCGCGTGGGCCATTTCCAGCGTCGCGACGACGATCAGCGCGCCGACCAGGTTGGGCAGGATTTCACTGACCAGAATGCGCAGGGTCGAGCAACCCAGCGCCTGGGCCGAGGCCACATATTCAGCATCGCGAATCTGTTGCACCGAAGCCCTGACCACCACCGCGAAGCGATCCCAGAGCAGGCAGCCGAGCAGCACGATCACCACTTTCAGCGAGCCGCCCATCAACGAGGCCGAGGCCAGCGCGACCATCACGACGGGCATCGCCAGCCGAGTGGTGATCAGGTAGCTGATGAACGCATCGACCTTGCCGCCGTAGTAACCCGCCAACAGCCCCATGACCGTGCCGATAAAGCCGGAAATAAGCGCCGCCGCGATGCCGATGAACAGTGAGATACGTGCGCCGTAGAGCAGTCGTGACAGGTAATCACGGCCCAGCTTGTCGGTTCCCAGCACGTATTCCCAGGTGCCGTTGGCCATCCATGCCGGCGGTTTCATACGCAGCATCACGTCCTGCGCATAAGGGTCATAAGGCGCCAGCCACGGGGCGAAGAGTGCGCCGGTGAAGATGATCAGCAACAACACCGTGCCGATGGCGAAACCACGATGACGAAAGCTCTTGCCAAGTACTCGGCTCAGGCTGCTGGGGGGGGCAGGTAGTCATTGATTGTGAGGGTCGTTGGGGTGCTCATGTAAACCTCCTAGCGCACGCGAATGCGCGGGTCGAGCAGTGCGTTGAGCACATCGGCCAGCAAGGTAAGGATGATGTAGATCACCGCAATCAGCAGGACCACGGCCTGTACGACTGGAAAGTCGTCACGGGCGATGGCGTCCCAGGCGAGTTGTCCGATGCCTTGCAGGGAGAACACGGTTTCGATCACCACCGAACCGCCGAGCATGAAGCCAAACTCCACCGCCGCCAGCGCGACGACCGGAATCAAGGCGTTGCGCAGTGCGTGCTTGAACAACACGCGGGCAGGGCGCAGGCCCTTGGCGCGGGCCGTGCGGATGTAATCGGAACTGAGCACATCAAGCATGCCTGCACGGGTCAGGCGCATGATTGCCGGCGTCGCGTAGTAGCCCAAGGCAATGGCCGGCATGACGAAGTGCAGCAGGGTTGAGTTGCCGGACACCGGCAGCCACTTGAGCGTCACCGCGAATACCACGATCAACATCAGCGCAAACCAGAAGCTGGGCATTGCCTGACCCAGTACCGCAATGCTCAAGGCCAGTCGGTCGACCCAGGTGTCGCGTTTGACTGCGGCCAGCACGCCCAGTGGGATCGCCACCAGCAAGGCGATGCCCAGCGCCAGGGCACCTAACCCGAGAGTAATTGGCAATCGGCTGGCGACAAGGTTGTAGACCGACTCCTGAAAGAAAAAAGAGTTGCCCAGGTCCAGCCGTAGCAAGTCGCCCAGCCAGTTGAAGTACTGGGTCGGTAGCGGTTTGTTCAAACCGTATTGCACGCGGATTTGTTCGATCTGTTCGCTGGTGGCTTCCGGTCCGCCAATGGCCGTGGCCAGGTCGCCGGACAGATGCAACAGAGAAAAGCTGATCACCGACACGGTAATGGCGACGCAAACAGCGATGCCCAGACGGCGCAAAAGGAATCCAAGCATGGCAAGTTTCCTCATATCCAATGGATGACAGGTGTGAGGACGTGTCCGTGGTGCGGGTGAGCCCGCAAGCCACGGCACCTCTCGATCAATCCGCTCGGTGGCGGATTACTTCCAGCTGGACTGAACGAAACGCGGCAGTTCATCCGGATAGGGCGTGAACGCCAATTCGGAGGTGTAGGCGTAGTTCATCGAGTAGTTGAACAGCGGCGCCCAGTACGCCTGTTCGCTGATGCGCTGCAACGCCTTGCGGTAGTTGTCCTTGCGCAATTGCGGGTCGAGGGCGTTGTCAGCGGTCTGCAACCAGCCCTGGACTTGTGGGTCTTTGATGTTGTCGTCCGGGTTGCCCTTGAACCAGGTGCCGGCCGACGCCGAGGTGTCGAGGATCGAGAACGAGCCCCAGGCCTGAAACGACATGGGCACCTTGCCGCCACGTTGTTGATCGCGCAGGGCCGCGTACTTCAGGTAGCGCAACTTGGCGTTGATGCCCACGGCACGCAGGTTGCCGATGATGGCTTCGACGTAATCACGGTCGCGATAAGCGAAGATTTCTGTCTCGAAGCCATTGGGGTAACCGGCTTCGGCGAGCAACGCCTTGGCCTTGGCCGGGTCGTAGTTGTAGACCGTGGCCGCGGAGGTGTCGCAGCCGAATTGGCCTGGATAACAGGCAACCTGCAAGGGCTTGGCTTCGCCCCCCACCAATTGCGTGGCGAGCGCATTGCGGTTGATCGCATGGTTGATGGCTTGACGCACCTTGAGGTGCTTCATCGGCGAGTTTTCAGTGGAGGTGCCTCGAGCATCAAGAATCAGGAAGCCGATGCGCATGGTTTCGCCGCTGGTCACGGTCAGGTTCGGCATACCTTTAAGGTCGACGGCCTGATCCGAGGTCACTCGCCAGGTCCAGTCGACACCCTCGGTCATCAACTCGGCCAGGCGGGTTTCCGCATCCGGAATCACCCGGAACTTGAGGTGACCGATATGGGGCTTGCCTTGTGGGCTGTCTGGAAAGTAGTCCTTGTTGATTTCCATGGTCACGCCTTCGCCAGCCACCACCGATACGGCTTTATACGGCCCGGTACCGATTGGCTTGCGGCTGAATTCGGCCAGGCCGACCTTCTCGAAGTACTGCTTGGGGTACATCGGAACGGCGTTGGACAGGTATTCCAGTGCCGGAGGGAAAGGTTTTTTCAGATGCAGGCGGACGCTGTAGTCACCGGTTTTTTCGGCGCTCTTGATCCAGTCTACGTTTTGCACGGTAACGACTTTCGCTTCGGGCGACACCACGTAGTTGAGGGTGAACACCACGTCGTCGGCGGTGAAGGCGTCGCCGTTGTGAAATTTGACGCCTTTGCGCAGCTCAAAGTCGAGGGTGGTGTCGTCGACCTGGGTCCAGCGGGTGGCCAACATGGGTTTGTATTCGCCGCTGTTGGGATCGCGATAGATCAGGTTGTCCCAGATCAGCCGGCCGAGAATCACCCCTTCGCGCAAATCGTTGTGATAGGGGCTGATGTTTTCAGGCTCGCTGTCGGAAGCGTAAACCAGGGTGTCGTTGGCTTTACCGGCATGCGCCGGAAAACTGCTGATGAGGCCTGTCAGCGCAATGCTGCAGGCGAAACCTTTGATGCCCATGCCGTCGTCTCCGTTGGCGAGAGTGGTTGAATCAAAGGGCAGCGAATCGCAAATGCGTAAAGGAGGGTGAGAAGCTCAGGTCATGTTTTTTTGGTCTAGACACGAATGTAGGGAAAGGCTATCAATGCCACAAGAATAATATTTCGATACTTGCGTTGCCGAAAAGGCAATTCCTGGGGGCGCCGATGCAGCTGTATGGTGTGCAGTCCACGGCACTGCGTTATTTTCTGGAAGTCGCGCGATGCGGATCGATCAGCGAAGCCTCGATGCGCCTGAATGTCGCAGCCTCAGCGGTGAGCCGACAAATTGCCAAGCTCGAGTTGGCTCTGGACGCCAGCCTGTTCGAGCGTCGTGCCCGAGGCATGGTGCTCAGCGAGGCGGGGGCGCGCCTGGCGGCCTATGCGCGCAAGTCGCAGCTTGAGGCCGAGCAGGTGGTGCTGGAGATTACCGAGCTGCATGGTTTGCAGCGGGGCCATGTGCACGTTGCCTGCTCGGAAGGGTTTGCACTGGAATACATGCCCAGGAGCATCAGCGCGTTTAGGCGTGAGTATCAGGGCATTCATTTCACGTTGGAGGTCTGCGCGCCGGCCGAAGCGACCGAGAAGGTGCGTTCCGGCGAAGCCGATCTGGCGATGACCTTCAGCCTGACGCCGCAAAGGGAAATCAAGGTCGAACATGTCCTGAGCGGGGCGATTTTTGCCGTGGTCGCCAATTCCCATCCCTTGGCCGGGCGTGAGGCGGTCAGCCTCGCTGAGCTGCAGCCCTGGCCCATTGCGTTACCCAAGGCCGACACCACGATACGGCAGCTATTCGACATCTGTTGCGGTGTCCAGGGGTTGTTGTTCGACCCGGTGTTGACCACCAATTACGTTGCGGCGCTCTATAGCTTCGTCCGCGAAGAAGGCGTTATCAGCCTGGCCAGCGAAATGACCTTGCAAAAGCAGGTGGCGGACAAGGTCCTGCAATGCGTGCCGATCCTTGACGAAGGCATGCAGGCACGCCGCATCGAACTGCAAAGCATGGCTGGCCGCAATTTACCGGCAGCGGTGTGTGCATTCAGGGATTTTCTGATTGCGGATCTGGCGAAAGCGAAGCGTTGAGTTCGGTGAATGTGTTTTCACTGTTTGAACATCAGCCGCTGCGCTGTATCTGTTCCAGTATCAGGCTGTCAGTGATGTTCATGTCGTCCAGCAACAGAAACATCTTGCTCAGCACCTCGGCCATTTTCCTGTCGGTGTCGGCGAACGGCAGGTAGAACGCCGTGACGTTGCTGCCTGCGGGCACGATGCACAGGTAGTTGCCGGGTTCGATATGGATGGCGGCGCTGCCCAGGTGAATACGGTAGTTCGCACGCTGGCCGCTAATGTGCAGAAAATGCCCTTCGCATCTGACGTTTTGCAACCCTAGCCCTTGGATCAACTCGCCGACCAGTTCGGCGCGGCGTTGCACGGTTTCGTGGCTGGTGCTGTAGTCGTCTGCGGCGTGGGCCACGGAGACGAGCAGGTCGGCGTCGCGCATGACTTCCGAGAACAGCAGCGATGGTACTTGCTCAAGGGGAAGGGCTTTCTGGTCGCGGTGGAACGCAATCGTGTCGAAGGTAAAGTGTTCCGTTTCCGAGAGGTAATGACCGGTATCCAGAAAGTTGAACTGGGCGTAAATGCCGTGCTCTTTGCTCTCGTAATAGATGTCCTCGACGCTTGAAGTCGACCAGTTGCGGACCTGCAGCAACCGGGCGGCGACTTTGCCTTTCAGGCGGTGGCCGGCAAATCGGTTGGACCACAGGCCGGTGTCTCGCTCGGCAGGGGTGAGCAGGTACAACTCGCGAAAGGCTTGTTTGAACGGCTGCACCCGGCGATGGGTCACCACGCTTTTTTGCCAGGCCGACAGTTGTCCTGCCGTGAACAGATGAAAAGGGTGAGCGATACGCAGGTTCTTTTCAACGACGTGTTGGCGGCCTTCAAGGTCAGTCACCGTCAGCGTTGCGGCATCGAGCCAGCCCAGCGCAGCGTCGTCGGCCTGCATGATCAGTTGTTCGAGCAGCAGACGAACCGCGGGCATTTTCAACAGCGGCTTCAGGTCGTCCAGCGCCAGGGTTTCGCCGCTGCTCATCATCGCTTCCAGGGTGCGGCAGAAGCGGGCGATCTGCTCCTTGAGCTGGGTCTGCTGCGTCTTGAGGGCGACGAAGTCTGCGTGCTTGCGAATTGCAGGCGGTGCGGTTTTGAGCGTCTTGCCGGCTTTGCAGATGTGCAATGTGGGCGACAAACCGTCGATGATGAGTGTGACGTCATAGCCATCGATGGAAGCGGCCGTCACGGCGGATTCGGCGATCTCCGATTCCATGGCCCATTCCAGGCGAATCGCCGAGGGGTAGCCGGCGACACGCGCGAGGTTTTCCAGGCCTGCCTGCACTGCTGCGTGGGAGTTGGCCTGTCGCTGAGCGCCGTATTTACGCACCTCTTTGTGCAGTTTCTTGAGCGTCAGGTAGCGCTGGCGTACGTCGTCCGGCCCCGTGACGGGCAGCAAGCCATAGATGCGTATGGCCGGCTGTGCATGGCGGGTCAACTTCTTTTCCAGCGCCGCTCGACCGATGCCCTGGTAGGCGTCGAGCAGTACACGCGTCTCGGGAAACGCCCAGTGCGAGGGTTCGAGCGCCGCGAGGTACTCGCGCAGGTGGCCTGGGTCGGCCTCGGCCAGCGCCTTGTCCAGCAGGTAGCGGTCCACCACGCCCACGGTTTCATCCAATGTATTGGGCAGGTCGGTGCCCCAGCCGGACCGAGGTGCCAGGGCAATGTTCAGGTATTCACGCTGGAAGGCTTGCAGATCACTCCAACCGAGCGCGTCGAGCACCACTCGGCTGGCTTGTCCGGCGTAGGGCAGGGCGGTGAGCAGGGTATTTCTTGAAAAGCCGGACAACGCCGCGAGCAGCTCTGCCGATTGGTGCTTGGGCAATTGCTGAAGCGATAGGAAGGGTTGGAGCACCGCAGCCGTGTAGCCGAAGCTGTCGAAGTCATCCGGTGTCATGCCCAGTCGTTCGATGACCGACAAGGCCTGCAACAACCAACGGGTGTGATACACCTCGACCGAGCGGAAGGTGTCAGCCAGCCTCTCGGCGTTATCGGGCAATCCAGCCAGGGCATCCTCGACGTAACGAACGGTGAAGTCCGCTAGTTCAGGGGGCACTGCAGCGGGTTCTTCAGTGGGGATGTCATCACTCTGGGACGGCTCATCATCGATGTCTTTCGGGGCCTCGTTGTTTGAATCGTCCTCGTCGAAATCTTCATCGGCGTACCGAGTCAGGTCCACATCATCGCTGTCCAGCCCGGCGGCGTCCGAATAGAACATCATGGCGCGGCCCCAGGTATTGGCCGCCCGGACGAAGCGCGGGTAATCGAGGCGGCCCGCTTCCAGCAGGCCCAGAGCGATGCGCTCGATTTCCTTGTGCACGTAGATGTACGCGTCGGCGATTTTCCTTTGTTCTTCATCAGCTGGGGAAGGGGGCTGCACGCGGTTCCAGCTGCCGTCCAGCAACCATTCGGCGAAAGTCTGCCAGGGCGGGGTGGGCGGATAATCGCTCAGGCGACTGATGCAGGCCTGAACGTCGGGGAAGGCCCAGGCCTGGTCCGGACTTCTTCGGTAATAGGCAGGGCCATCTTCATCAGTGGGCAATGGATAGTCACTGTCTTCGAAGGCAAATTGCAGCATGTGCTGCAGCCGCGCCCCGATCTGCTCCAGCGCGTAGGCATCCGGGTGCGCCGTGATCCACGCGTCGCAGAGTCGATATTGCAGGCCATAACGCTGTTGATCGCGGCGGTCCTCCAGATCGTCCCAAACGGTCGGGAACACAAAACCATCAGCCAGTGCCTTGGGCCCATCCTCTGGATGCTGCCTGACCCAATCATCGGCGATGCGCAGGACGTCGATGCCGTCCCAAAAATCGGGCTCGAATTCGTCATAGTGGCTGAGCTCGGGGTAGTCATCCAACGCTCTGTCACAGAATGCGCGCAGCGCAGCGAGGCGTGTGGCTTGTTCGGGCACAGGACGGCGTGATTGCATGAGGGTATCCGAGGAAGAGAGTGACGAGGATCAACCGCCGAGCAGCGGCACCAGGCGGATAAACGCGAGGGTGGAAGGAGGACTCAATTCGATTGTCTCATCGAGTCTTTGCAGCATTACCCCGTTGTGCAGAACGCGGAAGGCACGGGTTTCAAAACCCTTCAAGGCTCGCTCGACTTCAGTGCCGACATCCAGGTCGGGAGGTGCGCTGGCCTGAGGCATGACCACCGCGCCTTCATGGGCTTGCTGAAGAACATCCCGCTCGCTCAAGTATTGGCGGTCGAGCATTTCACGCAGCGCCGCTTGTTCCAGCCAGTGCTGGACCGACAGCGCGGCGATCTGTTCGGCAACGGTCTGGCGAATGAGCTCGGCGACCGTCAAGGTCAACGTAGTCGGGGTCAGGGTGACAGGGGGCAGCAAAGGCTCTTGGCGTGCGCCTTTCAGGCAATAGCTATGAACCACGAACTCCATGACGCATTCCTTGCAAGCCAGGCCAGCCGGGCGGATGGCGCCTTAGCATATCCCGGTGTGCAATAAACTTCACCGCGCAGCGTTCTCTTTTCACATTTACGTTATTCGCCGGTCAGCCTCCCACTGCCGAGCTGCCGGTGAACTTTTGTTGTCGGCGAAAAAAGCATAACGCTAAGGCTGGACTGTGCTCTTGGTGGAGACAATTTTGCCGTAACCTTCTACTGGCGGCGTCTCATCGACCACCCACATACGTTCGCTGCGACATTTGAACTTCACACCTTTGCGCGGCGCCATGACCCTGGCCGTTTCCATGCACATTGCCCTGGTAGCAAAGGTAGGCCCTGGTTTTCGTTCCTCGATACAGCCTTCGATGCCACTGCAGATCGTCATCACAACAAAATAAACAGTCATCATCTCGGTATGCTCCCTTGCGCGATGCGAGTGATTACATCCTGTAGTCCAGGTCGGCTGGCCTAAACGTTTAGCGGGAGGTTGCCTGCGGATGATGAGCTTGGATTTAAATCGCCAGCAATGGCACGTTGGTACCGTGTGTCGGGAAACCGTCACTGTATTAATATATTTTTATTTCATGGCTTTTTGTGCCAATAACTTGGCGTCATCCGAGTGCTGAGGGGAGGGTAAAACGGGGGGCCATGAGCCCCCGAGAACCCCTGTGGGAGCCGAGCTTGCTCGCGATAGCGTCGGCACATCCAACATCACTGCAAGCTGACCCACCGCCATCGCGAGCAAGCTCGCTCCCACAGGGGGACCGGGTCAGGCAGTGCAACCCATCGTGGCTTTTATTGCAGGGGGGTGTGGAATAGTGATGCCTGATCAGGCAGTCAGGCAGTCAGGCAGTCAGGCAGTCAGGCAGTCATTGCACGATTCGTTGCAACAATTTGCTCATGTGTGAACTGACTGCCAGAAGCCATGAACTTGGCCAGAAGTGCGTCCCGATTTTGAGGTGCCTTCGTTTTGTCAGCGGCACATAAGGCTGATTTTAGCTCCGGCAACGTGAGTTCGGTGCAGTACGCAGGTGTACCAGGTTGCTGGCGCCATGAGCCCTCAAGGCTACCAGCGGCGAGCGCGGTGAAACCGGTATCCTCGACAAGATCCTGCGCGATTGCCTCGGCATTGGCGTCATCCCCAGCTACAGGTAAGGCGATGCGCGTTGAAGACACGGTGGGTTGGCCTTTGTCGGCAAGCGTCGCTGCGAGGACGGCGTTCCATGCCTTGATGATCGGGCGGCCAATCTGCTCGCTTACCCAGACACTCTCGGGCTTGCCGTCATCTACTTCCTTGATTGCCCCGTCACGTGCTGGATAGTAATTGGATGTGTCAATGACGACGACTTTCTCGGGAACATGACTCAACGTCTCCTTGAGATCAGGGTATTTCGCGAAGGGGATCGAGAGAATAACAACGTCCACCTCGGACACCGCCTCTTCCTTGGTCACCGGCTGTACACCGATTTCGTTGGCAAGGTTCTGGAGGCTCTGAGGGCCCTTCGAGTTTGCCAGTTTAACTTCATGGCCGTGTGCAGCGAGCTTACGGGCCAGGGTAGCCCCGATGTTGCCTGCACCGATAATTCCGATTTTCATTTCAAAGACCTCCTCGCCTATCAACAACTATTCAGTCACGCGTTCGAGTCACAACGCCAAGCAGTTCCAGCCTCTTCAAAAACGGCGTGATGGTGCCGGTGCCCATGCAAAGCGTTGTGCCGAGATCCGGTTAGCCTCATTCTGCAGGTGCTTTGTATCCGGCCAGCATGTTCAGTATCTCATCATGGTCACCGTTCGCTTCAGCAAGCCGCAATGGCTTGGCACGTTCGACGACAAGTTCCCGTGGGGTCGGGGTGATCTCAAGCAGTTCGAAGATTTCATTCAAGAACTCGTCCAAAGGCATGGCGTGTTCGTCATTTTCCTGCCCAAGCAACGTGGTGCGCACACCCGGTGGCGCAAGCTCGATTACCTCGACTGACGAGTCTTCCAACTGCACGCGAAGACTTTGAGTGAATGAATGAACGGCTGCTTTGGTTGCGCTGTAGGTCGGTGTCGCAGGCAGTGGGACGAATGCCAGAGCCGAACTGACATTGATGATCGTTGCACTAGGCTGCTTGATCAGTTGGGGCGTGAAGGCATACACCATGCGAATCGTGCCAAGCAGGTTTGTTGTCACGATATCTTCGGCTGTGCTCAGGTATTGGGAATCGGTCAGATCCTCCCAATGCATGATGCCAGCGTTGTTTATCAGAACGTTCAGATTCGGGTGACTGATCGCAAGCGCTTCGCAGCTGCGCTGGATGGATTGTGGATCGGCGACGTCCAGCAATACCGATTCAATACCTGGATGTTGCGACACGATCTTGTCGAGCAGAGCCTTGCGACGTCCCGCGATGATGACGTTGTTTCCCGCCTTGTGAAGCCTGAGTGCCAGGCCGAGGCCTATGCCTGAAGTACTGCCGGTAACCAGGATCGTGTTGCCAGTGCTGTTCATAGTAAACTCCGGTAAGGGTACGTAAGCGGACAGATGTCCACTTGCTAAAAAATTACCGGACAACTGTCCGCTTTGCAATGCAGCGAAGGAAAAAACTTTGCCCAGGAATGACGAGTTGGCGATGCGTTCTGACGCCAAGAAAAACCGAGAACGAATTCTGAAGGTCGCAGTGGCAGAGCTGACACTCGATCCTGCGGTCCCGCTGAGCGCGATTGCGAAGAAAGCCGGCGTGGGGCAGGGCACGTTTTATCGCCATTTCGCTAACAGAGAGGAACTGGTATTCGAGGTCTACCAATTCGAAATGCAGCAAGTGGCCTCGTTGGCGGAACAACTGCTCGCCACAAAACCCCCTAAGGAGGCTCTGCGAGAATGGATGGACTGCCTCGTTGAATACGCAATGACAAAGTCCGGACTTGCGACCGCGATACGGCAGGCAGCCTCTACTTACGAGTTCCCGGGGAAGTCGGGATACGCGCCCGTCCAGGCGGCAGCCGAGTCGCTTTTGAGGGCGAATGAAAAGGCTGGAACGATTCGTAGCGGGGTTACCCACGACGACTTTTTTCTAGCCACTGCCGGAATATGGCAAATAGATTCCCAGAGCGAATGGCGCCCACGTCTTGCCAGATTGATGGACTTGGTCATGGATGGCCTATGTGCTGGCAGTCCAGAAAGCCTGAAGGAGAGAAACCCGTAGCATTAAGTTAGCGGTCGGCGAACAGCTTGCCTGCAACGGCAGAGGCAAAGGCGCTAGCATGAGGGTTTACTCATAGAAGGGAACATCATGCGAAACCTTCCTCCTTCTTCAAGCCTGCGAGCCTTCGAAGCCGCCACGCGGCACGCCACGTTCACTGCGGCGGCAGAGGAGTTGCACGTCACACAGAGCGCGGTAAGCCACCAGCTCAAGCACCTGGAACAGCTCTGGGGATTGCAGCTGTTTCATCGTGGTAACTCTTTGCACCTGACCTCGGCAGGGGCAGCGCTTGCGCCCATCGTGCGTGAGTTCTTCATGAAGCTCGAGGCCACCTTGGCCGATTTACGCGAGCAAAACGGGCGGCAGCGGCTGAGCGTCAGCACGACCTATTCTTTCGCCTTGAAGTGGCTGCTGCCTCGGCTTCCTGATCTGGCGCAAGCGCATCCGCAAATCCTGCTCACCCTGGACAGCACCGATAGCCCCATTAACTTCTCGACGACAGACCCGGACGTGGCTATTCGCCTGGGCAACGGGCATTTCCCGTCGCTGTTTTCAGAGTTTCTGTTCCGCGAGCAGATTTTTCCGGTCGCCAGCCCTGCGTTGCTTGCGCGCTTTGGCACGCCGCAAACGGCCGCCGAATTGCTGCGCTATCCACTGCTTACCCGTGATGGCGCAGCGCGGGTGCCGAAATGGGAACAGTGGTTTGCCCAAGTGGGCGTTGAGGTTACGACCTTGAAGGAAAGCATTCGCTACGCAGACACCAATATGACCATTGAGGCGGCGTTGTTGGGGCAAGGTATCGCGCTGGCGCGCAGCGGGCATGTCGAAGCCGAGCTCAATGACGGCCGTCTTCAAAGGCTGTTCGAACTGCCGTTCGCATCGCCTCTGGCGTATTACTTCGTGTGCCCCACAGGGATCGAGACTCAGCCTCATATCGCCAGCTTCCGTCGTTGGCTGGGGACCCAGGCGGTCGACACTCAGCAAACTTATGCATGAGGTTTTCATCATGCTGGGATGAAGATACTTTGCTTTTATAGCGCTAGTGGGTCGGCCTAGGATGATGCATGCCCTTACACATCATCTGCCTCGTCTTGTTCGCCGCGCTGCTGCACGCCAGTTGGAACGCCATGCTGCGCGGGGGCACCGACCGTTTGTGGTCCATGACCATCATGTGCATGGCGATCGCCCTGGCGAGCGTCATCGTGGCCGCGCTGCTGGCGCCGCCCGCCCGTGCAAGCTGGTTCTGCGTTGGGCTCTCCGCGGTATTGCACGTGGGTTACAACCTGTTCCTGGTGCGCAGTTACAAGTCTGGAGACCTGGGCCAGACTTACCCCATCGCCCGCGGTGTATCTCCGATCCTGATTGTCCTGGCCGCTTCGCTGTTCGCCGGTGAGCGGATGGCGCCGAATGGACTGCTGGGGATTGCGTTGGTGTCGACCGGAATCATCTCGCTGGCTTATACCGGGCGCCGGCGGACGTTGCCTGACTTGCCCTACGCACTGGGAACCGGTTGTTTCATTGCCGCTTACAGCGTGGTTGATGGCATCGGCGTTCGTCTGTCCGGAGCGCCAATGGCCTACACCGCCTGGATGTGCCTGTTGTGGGGCGTGATGATGCCCCTGGTTTATATCGGACTGCGCGATGCCAAAAGCCTCTTTGCCCTGCGGCCAGGTATCGCCGTGGCCTCTGCTGGCGGGCTGGTTTCATTGCTGGCCTACGGCGTCGTGATCTATGCCATGGCCCAGGCACCGATGGGGGCGGTGTCCGCCCTGCGAGAAACCAGCGTCATGTTCGCCGCTTTGATCGGGTACGCGTTTCTTGGCGAAGCATTGACCTTACGCAAGCTGTTGGCCTGCGCCGTCATTGCACTCGGTACGTGGGTGATCGGCTGACGTTGTTTTTTCATCTGGCTGTGAGGATTGACCATGAATGACCGTTCACAAAAGCCCGTGATCCTGATCACCGGAGGCGGGCGCGGGATCGGCGCGGCGACTGCCCTGCTGGCCGCCGAGCAAGGTTACAACGTCCTGCTGACCTACATCGCCAATGAGGCGTCGGCGTTGGCGGTGGCCGCGCAAATCGAGGCCAAGGGAAGCCGTGCCTTGGCGGTACGTGCCGATAACGCCGACCCGGCACAGGTCGCCGAACTCTTCGCCACCCTGGACCTGCGCTTCGGGCGAATCGATGTGCTGGTCAACAATGCTTCGATATTGGCACGTCAATCGCGCTTGGAGGATCTGGGCTTCGAGCGCATGCAGCGAATCTTTGCAGTCAACACCTTGGGCCCGATGCTCTGCGCGCAACACGCTACTCGGCGCATGGCCTATCGTTATGGCGGGCGTGGCGGTGCCGTCATCAATATCTCCTCGGCGTCAGCCCGCCTCGGTAGCCCGAATGAATACGTGGACTACGCAGCGTCCAAAGGGGCGGTTGAAACGTTCACGACGGGTTATGCCAAGGAAGTGGCCCGGGAAGGTATTCGTGTCAACTGCGTTCGACCCGGGCATATCTATACCGAGATGCATGCGAGTGGGGGCGAGCCGGGAAGAGTCGAGCGGATGAAGGATACGATTCCTATGGGGCGCGGTGGCCAGCCGGAGGAGGTGGCGCGGGCCATTCTCTGGTTGGCGGGGTCGCAGGCTTCGTTTGTGACGGGCACCTTCCTGGATGTGACCGGAGGGAAGTAGAGCGGCTGTCAAGTTCGTCTTTTGCCGCTGTCCCACGACCGGTCATGCCGTGTTCGAAGTGGCATGACCGGGGCGCTTTGCGGCTTATTTTTGCGCCAGCAATGCCTTTCTTGCCGCCTTTTCGTTTTTCATGGCGGCGATTTCCCGCTCGCAGGCCTCGACATCGAACGAGTTGTCCCACTTGGCAATGGCGATGGTGCCGATGCCGTTACCGATCAAGTTGGTCACCGCCCGCGCTTCGTTCAGGAAGCGGTCAATGCCCAAGAGCAGAACCAGGCCTACCAGGGGAATGGAGTGGATGGTTGTCAGCGTGGCAGCCAGCGTTACGAACCCCGCACCCGCCACGCCAGCCGAGCCTTTTGAGGTCAGCAGGAATACGCCCAGCAGAATCATCTGATCCATAAAGGTCAGTGGCGTATTGGTCGCCTGGGCGATAAAGATGGCGGCCATAGTGAGATAGATGCAGGTGCCGTCCGCATTGAAGGTGTACCCCGTTGGCAACACCATGCCCACGACCGATTTTTTACAGCCAAGCTTTTCAAGCTTCACCATCATTCGCGGCAGCACGGCTTCGGTTGAGCAAGTGCCAAGGGTGATGAGAATTTCATCCTTGAAATAACGAAGAAATTGCATCAGCGGCAGGCCCGACCATCGAGCAACCGTGCCCAGCACAACGACGATGAAAAACAAGGTCGTGATGTAGAGCGCGACCAGCAACTGGCCGAGCGACAGCAAGGTACCAATCCCGTATTTGCCGATCGTGAACGCCATGCCGGCACCGGCACCAAGCGGCGCCAAGCGCATGACCATGGCAACGATCTTGAACAGGCCTTGCAGGAACAGATCGAGGGTATTGATCAGCGGCTTGCTGGTTTCGCCCATTTGAACCAGGGCAACGCCCATCAATACCGAAAGCAGGATGACCTGGAGCATGACGCCATTGGAGAATGCGCCGATGAAGGTTTGCGGGATGATATTGAGAAAGAATTCAATGGCGCCGCCTTGTTCACTGGCAGCTTGGCTGTACTTGCTAATGGCACTCCCATTGAGCGTGCTAGCGTTGATGTTCATACCGACACCAGGCTTCACGACATTGACCACAATAAGGCCGACGACCAGGGCGATGGTTGAAAGAATCTCGAAGTAGATCAGCGCTTTTACGCCAATCCGTCCGACTTCTTTGATGCTGCCCATCTTGGCGATACCGACAACGACCGTACCGAAAATAATGGGCGCCAACAGCATTTTGATCAGTTTGATGAAGCCATCGGCAAAGGGTTGGAGCTTGGCGCCGATATCAGGCACGAAGTAACCGATCGCTGCGCCGATCACGATGCCGATCAGCACTTGCACATACAGCTGGCCATACCAGCGGGACTTGGAAATTTCCACGGAAGCACCTCATTTTATTGTTGTGGTGGGCATGTGGCTTGGCGTCAGAGGGTGACGCCTGAGTCTGCGGCCTCTTTCAAAGAGACCGCAGATCGAAGGGGTCAGCCTTCGCCCAACTCACGCATGACTGCGTACAAAGCGGACTTGGCTTCGAAGCCAACACCTGGAATATCCGGCAGGCCGACATAGCCATTTTCGACGCGGATGCCGTCAGCGAAGCCGCCAAAAGGCTGGAACACATCGGGGTACGATTCGTTGCCGCCCAGATGCAGGCCGGCTGCGATGTTCAGGGACATCTGGTGGCCACCGTGCGGAACCACGCGGCGGGAGGACCAACCCATCTCTTCCATTACCTTCAGGGTGCGCATGTACTCCACGAGTCCGTAGGACAGCGCGCAGTCGAACTGAAGGTAGTCGCGATCAGGGCGCATGCCGCCGTGGCGCAAAAGGTTGCGGGCGTCCTGGTGGGAGAACAGGTTTTCACCGGTAGCCATCGGCAGTTCGTAGTGATTGGCGAGCTCGGCCTGGAGTGCGTAGTCCAGCGGATCACCGACCTCTTCGTACCAGAAGAGGTTGTACTTTTTGATGGCCTCAGCGTACGCAATACCGGTCTGGAGATCGAAACGACCATTGGCATCGACCGCCAATCGACGACCGTCTCCAACCACTTCAAGTACCGCTTCGATGCGACGGATATCTTCGTCCAGCGGCACCGCACCGATCTTCATTTTGACGACGTCGTAACCACGATCCAGATAGCTCTGCATTTCTGCCTTGAGCTTGGTCTGGTCTTTGCCAGGGTAGTAGTAGCCGCCCGCTGCATAGACCCAGACCTTGTCATCGGCCACGCCGTTGCGGTAGCGGTCGGCCAGCAGGCGATACAGCGGTTTGCCTTCGATCTTGGCGACGGCATCCCATACAGCCATGTCGATGGTGCCCACAGCAACCGAGCGCTCGCCATGGCCGCCCGGCTTTTCGTTGGTCATCAAGGTTTTCCAGATGGCGAACGGATCCAGGTTGTTGTTGGCATGGTCGACGAGGGTGTCTGGATCTGCTTCCGTAATGCGCGCCAGGAAACGATCACGCATCAAGGCGCCCTGGCCATAGCGACCATTGGAGTTGAAACCGTAGCCGATGACAGGCTTTCCGTCGCGAATCACATCCGTGATGACAGCGACAACCGAGCAGGTCATTTTCGAAAAATCGATGTAGGCGTTAGCGATTGGGGAGGCAATGGAAACAGTTTTTTCACGGATGTCTACGATGCGCATGATGGGGTCCTCTTGTTGTTTGTAGCCCCACGTTATGCTTTGCGATGTCACCCGCCCAATGCTATTAATGCCGCACCCTATGCACAGGAGGCATGGCCCTTGGAGCTCGTTTGGCTTGAGGATTTTTCAGCGCTTGCGGAGTACGGCAGCTTTGTTCGGGCCGCTGAAGCGCGACACGTTACCCAGCCGGCATTCAGTCGCAGAGTGCGCTCGTTAGAGAACTGGATGGGCGTGCAATTGTTCGTTCGAACGCCTCACGGCGCGACGCTGACTGAAGCAGGGCGGCAAATTTTGCCCAGTGCTCAGGAGGCTGCCAGGCGCTTGTACAGAATGCGCAACGAGGCTCAAGAGATCGCGGGAATGGCCGCCAAGTCGCTTCAATTCGCGGCAACGCATTCCCTGTCATTTACATTTTTCCCCAAGTGGCTTCGAAGCTCGGAGAACGGTGCCCCCATCGAGGCTGTGCAACTGCATTCAGATAGCATGGCGGTCTGTGAGCAGATGCTGATACATGGCCAGGTCCAGTTTCTGCTCTGCCATCGCCATCCCGACGTGCCACCTTTGCTTGCCCCTGATCAGTTCATCGGCAAGAAGGTGGGCGAAGACGTTCTTGTGCCTCTTGCGAGTGCCTCCGCTAACTTCGGCACCTCGCCTGCGGCATTGCCCTACCTTGCGTACACCCATGAATCTGGGTTGGGGCGTATCGTTGCTCACAGGCTGCGTGGCAAGGAAGATTACCTTCACCTCAAGCCACTCTTCAGCAGCCATCTTGCAGCGGTGCTGATGTCCATGGCCCTGGAAAGCAAAGGCGTGGCTTGGTTGCCCAAAAGTCTCACCGAGCAGGAAATGCTGGATGGGCGCTTAGTCAGAGCGCTCGACGAAAGCTGGGATATACCTTTGGAAATTCATCTGACCCGTCCATCGGCACCACTCAGTCAATCTGCCGAAGAGTTCTGGGCCCGGGTGGGGCAGTGACCGGGCGTGCTGTATGTGATGGGCTGCGTGACCCAAATAAAAATAGGTGTTGGGTTTGCGAGTCGCCGCTGATCCCTGACCGGGATCGCGGCGAGATGTCGAGCTTGTCGCTACTTGTAATGTTGTTCAAACACCGCCAATTGCTCAGGCTTGATCAACTGAAAGGGCACCCAGACGTCCGTCTCCACCGGCTCTCCCTTGATCATCTTGAGCGCTGCCTGTACCGCGCTGGTCGCCTGGGCCTTGGGATCCTGGAACACCGAGGCGACCAGCATCCCGCGCTTGATCGCCGCCAGGCCGTCAGGCAAGCCGTCGATGCCGACAATCGCAATCTCGCCCTTGGCTTTGCCGGCCTGCTGCAAGGCCATGGCCGCACCGATGGCCATCTCGTCGTTGTTGGCGACGATGGCATCGAAACGGCTGCCCGCCAATAGCCAATTGCTGGTCAGGTCCATCCCTTTGTTGCGCTGCCACTCGGCACTTTGCTGCTCGACAACCTTGATCCCGGGATAGTCCTTGAGCACCTGCTTGACGCCTTCGGTGCGGTCGTGGGTGGCGTTTTGCGCCAGGTCACCCATGATGATCGCGAGGTTGCCTTTGCCTCCGAGCTTTTCGGCCAGGTAGCGCATCTGCAGCTGTCCGGCCTCAATGTCATTGGACGCCACCGTGACGACGCCTTTGGGCAAGGTGCGCTCGTCCGGGTGGCGGTTGACGTAGACCAGCGGCGTCTTTGCTTCGACCGCGGCGCGGGTGATATTGGCCGTGGCGGAGGTGTCCACCGGCAGGACAATGACCGCATCCACTTTCTGGTTGATAAAGCCCTGGACCTGGTTGAGTTGGCGCACCACATCGCCCTGGGCGTCCTCGAACTGGATCTGCACGTTTTCCTTTTTCGCGGCCTCGTCCAGGCCGTTACGCACGTAGGTCATGAAGTTGTCGTCGACCCTGGCGATGCTGACGCCGATGCGATAGTCGGCGGCGGCCCATTGGCTGAAGAGCAATAGCAGGGTGGCGAAAAGCAGTGTGCAACGACGCATGATGGTTTTCCTTTTGTTGTTATGAGTGGTACGTCACCAAGAGCTGAAAATCTGCCGCACGTGTTGAGTTCGGCGCGGGCTTTATCCATCAAGCGTGAAGGCCTGCCGGAAACGCTCAAGCGCGACCTCGCTGTCACCGCTGGCCCAGCCTTCGAGGCCGACGACACCGCTGTATCCCATGCCGAACAAGGCCTTGGCAATGGCGGAATAGTGGATTTCACCGGTGCCGGGCTCCATGCGACCTGGGACGTCGGCGACCTGGATTTCGCCGATGGCGCTGCCGGCGCGCTGGATCAGTTCGATCAGGTTTCCTTCGCCGATCTGCGCGTGATAGAGGTCCAGGTTCATCTTCAGGTGCGGGCTGCCCACGGCCTCGATCAGCGCCAGGGTATCGTCAGCGCGGGCGAACGGCGTGCCCGGGTGGTCGACTTCGGTGTTGAGGTTTTCCAGCAGGAATACCCGACCCGCGTCTTCGCCCAGGCGGGCGATTTTTTCCAGCGTCTTGCAGGCGCTCAGCCACATGCGGCCGGTGGTCTGGGCCACGGGTTTGACCGGCAGGCCTTGATCACCCAGGCCGGTGCCATGCAGGTTCAGGCTTGGGCAACCCAATTGCGCGGCGACGGCCAAGGATTCCTGGGCGCTGTCGAGCAGTTGCCGGATATCGTCGGGGTCGGTCAGGTTGCCTGAGAGGTAACCGGTCATGGAGGTGAAATCCGCGCCGGTCGCCGCGAGGGCTTGGATGTCTTTGCTCGCCCAGTTCCATATCTCGGCGCTGAAGCCCAACGCATGGATGCGTTTGACCCGTTCGGTAAAGGGCAGGTCGAGGAAGACCATCTCGGCGCTGATCGCCAGTTTGAACGGTACGAAACTCATGAAAGTGCTCCCTGCACACGCACCGTCTTGCCCTGTTGGAAGGACTCGATGCAAGCGCGGGCAATGGCCAGTGCCGCCCGGGCGTCTTCACCGCTGGCCAAGGGTTTTTCGCCGCTGCGCACGCAATTGACGAAGTGGTTGAGCTCGGCCACGTAGGCATCACGCAGCAAGTCGGTGTCCATGCGCTGGGTGTCGGCCTGGACCCCATTGGCCAGGTACCGCAGCAAGTCGGAGTCGTTGACGTTGCCCATGGTCAGCATGCCGGCGCTGCCGAACACTTCGCCGCGGACATCGTAGCCATACACGGCCTGGAAGTTGGCTTCGGCCGTGGCGATGGCGCCATTGTCGAAACGGATCGTGACCACCGCGGTGTCGAGAAATCCTTTGTCCTTGTAGTCCGGTGCGATCAGGGCATCGGCCATCACAAAAACCTCAACCGCCTCGGCGCCCGGATTCAGGTAGCGCAGGGTATCGAAGTCATGGATCAGGGTTTCCAGGAAGATTACCCATTGCGGCGACGCGGCCGGGTTGTTCAACGCCGGGTCACGGGTCAGCGAGCGCAGCAGTTGTGGCGTACCGATCCGGCCGGAAACGACGTCCAGGTGGGCGGTGCGGAAACTTCTGGCAAAACGGCGATTGAAGCCGACTTGTAGCGTCACCCGTGCATCGGCAGCGGCGGCGATGGCGCGGTCCGCTTCGTCCAGGGTGATGGCCATCGGTTTTTCACAGAACACCCCTTTGCCGGCCCGGGCCGCACTGATCACCAGTTCGGCATGGCTGCGTGCCGGGGCGGCAATCAGCACGGCATCGATGTCCGGGTCATCCAGCAATTGCTGTGGATCGGTATAGACCTTCTGCACGTCCAGTTCGGCCGCCAGGCGCGCGGCCTGGCCGGGGGTAGGGTCGGCGATGGCGGCGAGGCACGCGCCGGGGATGTGCCGGGCGGCGGTCAGGCCGTGAAAACTGCCCATGCGGCCAGCGCCGATGAGGCCAAGGCGGAGGGTCTTGGATGTGCTCATGAACATGACTCCCTTTATTGTTTTTACGACTCGGTGGTAAGAATGTCCTCGTCTGTTTAGGCAGGGAGCAAACGCTGTGCCAATAGTTAAGTTATTGATATTTAGTGGTTTTTATTTGATTTGATGTTCGTTTTAATGACATGTCTATACTGACATGTCGAAAATATGAACATGTGGCCGAATAATGGACCAGCAACTTGCGGCGTTGAGCGCCGAAGACCGCGATTACCTCACCACCCTGGGCCCTGCGTCGTTGAACGAAGGACCCGGCGTTGCGCTGGATGAGGCTTGGCGAGCGTGCTTGCGTGGGGAGACCGATCGTCCTGCCGGGATCCGACGGGTGATTTGGGAATCCTGGTTGCGCAGCGTCAATGCCGGCCTCGATCCGGAAGACGGCGAGTACCGTTTTGTCGCACCTGACGACCTGACCGCGACACTGGCCGCCAACCGGCTGCTGATCGCCGCGGCGGCGCAAGTCATGCGCGGTTTGCTCGCTTATAACCCCAGGGGCCATATCAACCTGACCGATGCCGCAGGCACGACGTTGTACTTCTGCGGCCTGGACCTCACCCCCATAGGCAGTCGCCTGCTGGAGTCGGTACAGGGCACCAATTGCACTGGGCTGGCGATCGTCGAAGACCGTTTGGTGTATGTGCTGGCCGAGGAGAACTTCGGGCTTGGCCTGCGCCAGCGCCGCATGCATTGCGCCGCCGCGCCGATCCGCGATGCCCAGGGCCGGACGCTGGGGATGTTGACCTTGACGGCGGAGCCGGGCTGGTTTCATTTCCATACGCTGGGCACCGTCCAGGCCGCGGCCGAAGCCGTCTCCAGGCAGATGGCGCTGCAAGCCTTGCTCGAGGAACAACAAACCGTCCTTGAAGTGCTCAACGAGGGGTTGGTGGTATTGGATGAGCAGGGCTGCATCAAGGCACTCAACCACTACGCCCGACAGTTGTTCCGCGTGGGGCATGACCTGCTCGGCAGTCCGTTCAAGAGCCTGGGCAAGAGCGAGTTGACCGATGCGGTCCTGTTCGGGGGCGGGGAAGGGGTACGGGACCTGGATTGCACCTTTGAACTGCACGACCGCAGCCATCTGGCCTGCCTGGTGTCGGTCTGCCCACTGGAGCAAGGTGGGCGGATTGTTTCGTTGCGCGAGAACCGGCGCATCCGGGAAATCACCCGGCGGATCATGGGCACCCAGGCCAGCTACACCTTTGAAACCATCCTGGGCCGCTCACAGGCGATTGAGGATGCGCTGCACCTGGCACGGATTGCCAGTCGCAGTGATTCGACCACGCTGATCCTCGGCGAGAGCGGCACGGGCAAGGAACTGTTCGCCCAGGCCATCCACAATGCCAGCGACCGGTGTGGCGGGCCTTTCGTGGCGGTCAATTGTGGTGCCATTCCCCGTGACCTGGTGCAGAGCGAATTGTTTGGCCATGTGGAAGGCGCTTTCACCGGATCGGCTCGCGGCGGGTCGGCAGGCAAGTTCGAATTGGCCGATGGCGGGACGATCTTCCTCGACGAAATCGGTGACATGTCCTTTGATGCGCAGGTCAGCTTGCTGCGTGTCCTGCAGGAAGGCGAGGTGACACGGGTGGGGGCGAAAAAATCGCTGCGGGTCAACGTCCGTATCATCGCCGCCACCCACCGTAACCTGAGCCAGGCGGTGGCCGAGGGCGCCTTTCGTGAGGACCTTTACTACCGGCTCAACGTGCTGAACCTGACGGTGCCGCCGCTGCGGATGCGCCGCGAGGATGTGCCCCTGTTGGCGCGGCATTTTCTCGCGCGGTGTGCCCGGTCGCTGCGCAAGACGATGCAGGACCTTTCACCCGAGGCGCTGGAGATGCTTGGCGCCTATCACTGGCCGGGCAATGTTCGCGAGTTGGAAAACGTCATCGAGCGGGCGACCAACCTGGCGATGACCGAGCTGATCGAGCCGAGCGATCTTGCGCTGGACATCAGGCAGCGAGGGCGGCCAGCGCCGTGGGTCAGTGTGCCTGAACCGCGCACGGCTCCGGACCTGGGTACCCACGAAATGAATGCAATCATCGCCGCCCTCAAGGACACGCGTGGAAACATCCGCCTGGCGGCTCAACGGCTGAATGTGTCGCGTGGCGGGCTGTACAACAAAATGAGTCGGTTTGGGCTCAAAGTTGAGGCGTTTCGTTCTTAGCGGCTGGCGCATGGTCAGGGGCGAGGTCAGAAAACGGTTTTCCTGAAGCGGCGAGCGGATATGCCCCGATAGAACGACAAAATGGCGAGCACCTGCACGATGACCGCTGCTGTCACGACGGCGACGATGGCGTGATTGGGATCGGTGAAGGCGGCGCGCACCAAGCCGAAAAGGGCCGGTGCGAAGGCGTAGGTGGCCTGGCTGATCGCGACCATCAGGGCGATGACCTTGGCGGTGTGTTCACGGCTGAACTCGGTTTGTGCAATCAATGGCGGCAAGGAGGTGGCATTGCCAATGCCCGAGCCGATCAGCCCCACGGCTATCCAGGCCACAGCCGGGTGAAGGTCCAGGCCCAGAAGCATCAGTGTCCCCAGCATCTGAATGGCATAGCCAAGGCAGGCCAGCTGTCGACGGTTCATACCTTGGACCATCAGGCGTGCGGCGACGTAACGCCCGCCCATCGCACTGGCGGTGGCCAGGCCCAGGGCGAATGAGGCGTCATGCGATCCCATGCGTCCCACCAGGATCGAGTACAGGTGCGCGATCAAGCCGATCTGGGCGAACAGTCCCAGGGACATGCCGGCTGCCAGGCTGCGAAAACTCGCCGACCTGAGCGTCTGCATTGTGGTCCATGGCATGGCGCTGGCGTTGACCGGCGCGGGTTCCGGCTGATCCGCGTTGTCGGGATGTTGTCCCAGGCTTTGTGGGTTTTTATTGAAGACCAGGAAGGCGAAGACACTTATGAGCAGCACGGCGATGACACTGATCACCAGCGCCGCCGTGGCGAAGCCGAAACGCTCGATCAGCAACACCCACAGCGGCGAAAAAATCACGCCACCCAGGCTGGCACCGTTGTAGGCCTTGCCCAGGGCCTTGGGCCTTTCCTTGACGTACCACGGCGCGATCAGAGTATTAACGGCCGCCGCACCCAACGTCACCCAGCCGATACCCGAGCAGACCGCGCCGGCATACAACACCCAAAGCTGGTTGGCTTGAGCCCAGATGTTCACGCCGATGCCCAGGACGATGCTGCCCAGCAGGGTGATGGCGGGTATCCCGAAGCGTGTGTAAAGGCGTGGCAGGTTGGCGATGACAATCGTGCCGCTGAGAAAGTGCAGGGTCACGGCAGTCGAGACCTGGGCGATCGGCCAACCCGTGCGTTCCATGACCGCTTGCATATAGATCGGTGGCCCATAGAAGCCGATCCCCCAACCAATCATCGCAAGGATGAACGTGCAGGCCAGTACGGTTTTTCCAAAAAAGCGGGTGCGTGTCATCGCCATCTCCTCCAGGGTGGCTAGCAGACTATGCGCTCGACAGGTTCCTCACTTCGGGGTGCGTCGAATAATGGATGTCGAGCGCGATTGCTTCTTGGATTACATTTCATCCATCCACTACGTTGATTGGAGCTGAGCTTCGATCGCTTCCTTGTCGATAATCGACCAGACCTCGCGGATCCTGCCGTCATCGAACGCGTAGGATGCTTTAGTTGCCTTGAAGTGTCCCGCTTTAAAAATCGTCCATTGATGAGCACGTCCGCAGACGGTGAGATAGGCACGACAGCCTTGCCCTGTCGCCCATCCACTCGAATAAAAAGGCCTGCACCCCATGCGCTCGCTCTTCAAAATTCTCGCCCTTGCTGGCTTCACGCTGCTCAGCATGCCCTTCGCCACCCAGGCACAGGATGTCCCCGAGGCGGCCAGCCCGGCATTCGTGGTACACAAGCTGACGGACTTTCTCTACGCCATCGGCGAACCCCACTACTACCAGAAAAACTTCTCCTACCTGCTGGTAGGGGCGAACCAGGCACTGATGTTCGATTCGGGGGCGAACCAGAAGGAAGACATCACTCAAGTGGCGCGCAGGATCACCGACAAGCCGCTCTCGATGTTGCCTTCCCACCTGCATTTCGACCATCTCGGCGGGTTGCATAACTTCCAGAGCATTTACCTGGTGGATACGCCGTTCACGCGTCGCTTCAAAGGCAAGGATGGCCTCTATCACGTTCCGGAACCGGTCTACCTGGGTAATATCGATCACATGGTCGTGCCCCCTTTCAAGGTGGCGCGGCTGATACAGCCCGACGAGACGATCGACCTGGGCGGTCTGAAGGTGCGCCTGATGAGCGTGCCGGGGCATACGCCGGACGAAGTGGCGCTGTACGATGAGACACACAACATCCTGCTGGCCGGGGACCACCTCTATCCGTCCTGGTTGCTGGCCGGGAACCTGAAGGACTACGTCGCCTCTCTCGACGCCACGATGAAGGTGATCGATCAACAGACCGCCATCTATGGTGCCCATGCTGACGAGGATCCGACCCAGGTACCGGCCATGACCTATGCCGATGTGCGGGCGATCCGCGACAAGATGGTCCAGATCCAGGCTGGGCGCGCCAAGGGCGAAGCCTTCAGCGATCCGGAACTGATCAAGAGCTCCGAGCTTTATAAGGTGGAGAAAGACATCAGCATCCTCACCAACATCCGTTTCAACGACGGCCGGGGCTACGGCTACTGATCGGGCTGCCCGCTGGTGGTCAGTAACCAGTCGATGAACGCACGGATTTCCGGGCGTTCGCGGGTCGTTTCGGAGCAGGCCACGTAGTAGTTGTGCACCGCCGGCACAGAGATCGACAGCGGCCGTACCAGGCGTCCTTGATCGAGGTCCCGGGCGGAAACGAGTTCATCGCTCAGCGCCACGCCAAAACCGTCCCGTGCGGCCTGCAGGACCATGCCGAAGTCTTCGAAGTGGATATCCTCGATGCCGCCACGGCTGAAGCCGGCCTCGACCAGCCATTGCTTCCACTGGCTGCCATCGTCTTCGTGGAGCAGTCGGTGCCGTGCCAGGTCTGCGACTTCGTGAATGGCTTGGGGCCCGCGCAAGTACTGCGGGCTGCACACCGGTGTCATCTGAATGCCGTGCAGCAGGCGCCACCATAAGCCTGGCCAGGGCGGCGTGCCATAGACCACCGCGACATCGGCGCGGCGCCAGTCCACTTGCGGCATGCCCGCCGCGGTGATCACGCTCACCCGCACCGAGCGGGAGGCTTCCATGAAACGCAGCAGCGGGGTGGTGAGCCAGTCCACGCCTTCGGCCGGGGGAATGGACAGGGTGATTTCGACCTGTACCGGCTCATCCGTGCTTTCACTGCGCAAGGCGTCCACCGCAGCGCTGATCTCGCCCATGGCGTTGGCAACGCGCTTCTGTAGCTGGCGGCCATTGGTGGTCAACACCAACTGCCGGCCGCGCTTTTCGAACAACTCCACGCCGAGGCTGGCCTGCAGGGCTTTGACTTGCTGGCTCACCGCGCCGACGGTGACGTGCAGCTCCATCGCGGCCGCCGCCAGGCTGCCCAAGCGGGCCACGCTTTCGAATACCTTGAAACTGTGCAACGGAGGAAGTGTCATCTCATCTCTCGCGAGGATCGGGGCTGGAAGGATGTTACAACTTACTATTCCCCTTTCGGGTTGATGACAGCAGAACCGACTATCCTTGCGGACACTGAACGTCAACGTTGCATCCATAAAAAAAAGAGACGCCATGACATATTATGATCGCGCCATCGGCTCCAGACCCGTCATCACCTGCGGTGATCGAACCTGCATGACCAGGCCCCGGTTGCTCAAGATAATTTCAATGACGGTTTTCTGTCTCTTCACGGCAACGCCCGGATACGGCCAGG
This sequence comes from Pseudomonas sp. H3_A02, assembly GCF_054671965.1. Classification (NCBI taxonomy): domain Bacteria; kingdom Pseudomonadati; phylum Pseudomonadota; class Gammaproteobacteria; order Pseudomonadales; family Pseudomonadaceae; genus Pseudomonas; species Pseudomonas sp. H3_A02. The sequence goes on along the minus strand of NZ_CP162807.1, from coordinate 5,073,076 downwards.
ATCTGGTGGCCGCGACGGACCCCACGGTGACGGTGGCTCAAGCGCAGGAAATGGTTGCCAAGGCCACCCTCGGCGCCGTTCCCTGGAGCGGCCCTGAATCCGGCCCGCGCGCCCAGCGTGGCAAGAGCATCGCCATAGTCGCAGAAGATATGCGCAACGGCGGTATTGTCGGTGTCGCCCAGGGTGCTCGCGAGGCTGCCAAGGCGATGGGCTGGACGCTGAGGGTATTCGATGGCGCTGGATCCCCGGCCGGGCGTGCAAAGGCCTTTGCCGACGCCCTGGCGGCGAACCCCGATGGGCTCATTCTGTGCGGCGCCGATGCCTTGGAAAACAAGGCGGCGCTGGCTGTCTTCGCCGACAAGGGCGTGCCGGTGGTGGGCTGGCACGCCGGGGAGCGCCCCGGGCCGATTGACGGCACGCCGATGGCCATGAACGTCACGACCGATCCGCTCGAAGTGGCTCGCATCACGGCCATGGCGGCAGTGGCGCAGTCGAACGGAAAGGCCGGCGTGGTCATCCTGACCGACTCCCGCTACAGCATCGCCATGGCGAAAGCCAAGGCCATGGAAAGCGTGATTCGGGCTTGTCGGGAATGCTCGTTGCTGGAGGTGCGCGATGTCGCGATCTCCGAAAGTCGCGAGAAGATGCCGGCCATCACCACGGAACTGCTTCAGCGCCATGGCAAGCGTTGGACCCACACGCTGGCCATCAACGATATCTATTTCGACTACGCGGTGGCCACCTTGGCCAGCGCCGCGATACCCCGCGACGGCATCAGCTTGTTGTCGGCCGGTGACGGTAGCGCTTCGGCGTTCTTGCGCATCCAGGAAAAAAACTACCAGACCGTCACCGTGGCCGAACCGCTCAATGTGCATGGCTGGCAAGTGATCGATGAATTGAACCGACTGATGGCAGGAAAGCCGGTGAGCGGCTTCGTGGCACCTGTTCACTTGGTCAATGCCGACAATATCACCATGGACGGCGGGACGAAGCTGCTGTACGACCCCAGCAATGGCTATCGAGACATCTATCGATTCCAGTGGAATCCCTGAGATTTGGACGTGACTTCACGGCAAGGGAGCTTGGATCTCCCGGGCCGCCAACGGTCTATCGAAAAATTATGGCGCCGACCTGTCGATTTCGGCCGTTGCCATTCGATTAGTCCGTAGAGTCGTCACAAGGACGGCTTGATCCATCCATTCTCAGGAGATACGAGCATGCGATTTATGGTGATCGTCAAGGCCAGCCCGGAGTCGGAAGCCGGAGAAATGCCCAGCGAGGAACTGCTGGCCGCCATGGGCGCCTACAACGAAGAATTGGTCAAGGCCGGGGTGATGCTCGCCGGCGAAGGCCTGCATCCCAGTGCCGAGGGCGTGCGTGTACAGTTTTCCGGCAAGCACCGGACTGTCGTCGATGGGCCCTTTGCTGAAACCAAGGAGCTGATCGCCGGCTTCTGGATCTTCAAAGTCCAGTCATTGCAGGAGGCCATCGACTGGGTCAAGCGCTGCCCGAACCCGATGGTCAGCGACAGCGAAATCGAAATCCGCCAGATCTTCGAACTCGAAGAGTTCGGCGACTCCTTTACCCCTGAATTGCGCGAGCAGGAAGAACGCTTGCGGGCGCGGATGGCCGGTCAATCGTGAAACCGACGACAGGAGAACCCACCATGAGAATCATCCCTTACCTGACCTTCAACGGCCGCTGCAAGGAAGCCTTTGCGTTTTACAAGGAGGTGCTTGGCGGCGATCTGTTTTCCATGTCCTTTGCCGAGGCGCCTGAAGACGTCGGTATGCCCAAGGATCCGGACCTGATCATGCACGCCTGCCTGACCGTGGGCAGTTTCAGCCTGATGGCGTCCGACTGCCCGCCGGGTCAGCCGTATAGCAAACCCCAAGGCGTGTCGATTTCCCTCAATGTCGACAGCGTGGAGGAGGCCGAGCGGCTGTTCGAGCGCTTGAGTGAGAAAGGTCACGTGCAGATGGGTTTGGAGGAGACCTTCTGGGCGGAACGCTTTGGCATGTTCGAAGACCGTTTCGGGATTGCCTGGATGGTCAATTGCGAGGGGGCGAAACAAGCCTGACGGTGCCTCGGTCGCGATGCGGTGTCTGGCCCTTGGCAGCGCTCGCGACACTCTTCATTTCCTGCCCCCTGGATTGGCGATTCTGCCGAGCACGCTAGCCAGGGCTTGCCTCCGTCGTGTGAACCTTGCGCCGATACTGCGTTCACTTATTAAGTTGCCGCTTTATGTGACCCATATGACCCCTGTGGGAGCGAGCTTGCTCGCGATGGCGGTGGATCAGTTACAAGGCTAGCGACTGACACTCCGCTATCGCGAGCAAGCTCGCTCCCACAGGGGGCCTGTCTGCGTCTGGCGGCTGCTTCCCAGTGCCGATAAGGACTTCGCATGCATCCAACCTCGTCCACATTTCCCTTGCACACCACCGTCGAACGCGAACTTAGCCTGCGTGCGGTCAGTACGGGGGTCGTCCTTGGTATCCTGCTGACGCCTTCCAATGTCTATGCCGGGTTGAAGATCGGTTGGTCGTTCAATATGTCGATCATCGCCTTGCTGATCGGCTATGGCATCTGGCAAGGCTTGGCCAGTCGATCGGTGGGGCGACTGCCCTGGACGCTGCACGAAAGCAATATCAACCAGACCGTAGCCTCTGCCGCTGCGTCGATCATTTCCGGTGGGCTGGTCGCGCCCATCCCGGCCTACACCTTGCTGACCGGCCAGCAGTTGGAGGCCATTCCCATGGTGGCCTGGGTTTTTTCGGTGAGTTTCCTGGGGATCTGGATTGCCTGGTACCTGCGCCCCTCACTGCTCAATGACAAGGCGCTGAAATTTCCCGAAGGCATGGCAACCCTGGAAACGCTGCTGCACATCTACAACCACGGCCACGAAGCCGCGACGCGTTTGAAGGTGCTGCTCAGCGCCGCCTTGCTGTCCGGGCTGGTCAAGGCGGTCGACACCTTCATGTGGGCCATCCCGCGCTGGTCTCCGAGCGCTCAACTGGAACGCCTGACCTTCACCGCTGACCCGTCGCTGCTGTTGGTGGGGTTTGGCGGCATCATCGGTATTCGCGTGGGCCTGACTCTGCTGCTCGGCGCCTTGCTGGCGTGGGGCGGGTTGGCGCCGTGGCTGCTGGAGCAAGGCCTGGTGCAGTTGCCGAGCGGCAGCAGCGGCCCGCAGTTCGCGGCGCTGGTGGAGTGGTTGCTCTGGCCGGGGGTGAGCCTGATGGTCTGCTCGACCTTGGCCTCATTGGCGATTCGCTTGTGGGCCTTGCACCGGTCGACCAAGGCGGGCGGCGGGGCGATCTGGACGGTCCCCAAGCCTGGGCCTGCCGTCGGTTTCGCGCTGTCGATCATTTTGGTGGTCAGCCTGCAAGTGCTGTTGTTCGGCATCAACCCATGGATGGCCTTGTTGACCATTCCCTTGGCGATCTGCCTGGCGGCGGTGGCCGCCCGTGTGGTCGGAGCCACGGGCATTCCGCCGATCGGGGCCATTGGGCAACTGTCCCAGTTGAGTTTCGGCATCGTCGCCCCGGGCCAAGTACCGATCAATCTGATGAGCGCCAACACCGCTGGTGGTTCGGCCGGGCAGTGCACCGACTTGATGAACGACTTCAAGGTCGGCCGGGCGATTGGTGCCACGCCGCGCAAGCAGTTGATCGCCCAGACCCTGGGGATTTTCGTCGGCAGCATCGTCGGCGTGCTGGCCTATCTGGCCCTGATCCCGGACCCGCAAACCATGCTGCTCACCGAAGAGTGGCCGGCCCCGGCGGTCGCCACCTGGAAGGCCGTGGCGCAAACACTGACCCTGGGCCTGGATTCATTATCAGCGAGCATTCGCTGGGCGATTTTCATCGGCGGCCTGGTCGGTTTGTTGTTGGGGATCCTCGACAGCCTGCTGCCGGCGCATCGGGCCCGCTATCTGCCAAGCACGGCGGCCTTGGGACTGGCCTTCGTCTTGCCGGCCTCGGTGTCCCTGATTATGGCCCTCGGTGCGGTGCTCACGTGGCTGGTGAGCTGTCGCTGGCCGAGCCTCACCGAACGCTTCGCCATTACCGCGGCGGCGGGGTTGATTGCCGGGGAGAGCATTACCGGGGTAGGGGCGTCGTTGTGGCAGATGCTGGGGAATGGGTGAGGCGACCTCAGTTATCGGGAAACGGCAACGACAGAAGCCAAGTGCTAAAGGCCTTCAGCGCCGGTAGATGTTGGTATCGGCTCGCATAGACCAGGTAGTAGCTGCGCCCACTTTCCATCGGTTCGAACAACGCAACCAGGTCGCCGCTCTTCAGTTCATCCTGCACCAGGATCTGCGGAACCAGCCCGATTCCAATTCCCGCTGATACGGCTTGGATAAGGTGGGCCGTGAGTTCGAAGCTCGGGCCTGATCGCATGTTGCGGTGGTCGACGTTGTGCTTGTCGAACCAGTCCGACCAGACACCTGGCCTTGAGACGACGTTCAACAAGGCATGCTCGGCAACGTTTGCCGGCGACATGGCCCGGTACTCGGGCAGCGCGGTCGGACTGGCGATCACCACCAGCTTTTCCGTGAGCAACTGATGGGAAACGTAGCCGGGCCATTCCCCCGAGCCTGCGCAGATGATTGCGTTCATGTCATGGGTGGAGGATTGAACGTCTTCGCGGATGATCCTCGAATGTATGTGCACCAGCAGGTCCGGGTGCTTGGCATAGAACTCATGCATCCGTGGTAGCAGCCATTTGGAACCGAGGGTTGGCAGGACGGCCAGGTTCAAGGGGCCGCTGTCGTTCTTGTAGGCGATGGCCTGCAACGTTGCGCTTCGAATACGCCCCAGCGCGGCCGCCAGCTCGTGCTGATACAGCGCGCCCGCCGCGGTCAATTCAATCTTGCGGCCTTCACGGCGGAAGAGTTCGATTTCAAGTTGCGCCTCCAGGGTTTGTACCTGTCGACTGACGGCGCTCTGGGTCAATGCCAGCTCTTCCGCGGCCTTGGTGAAGCTGCAATGGCGCGCGGCGGCCTCAAAGGCAACCAGCAGTGACATCGAGGGTGTCAGGCGTCTAGGGTTCATTCATAAAGCTCATGCAAAGCCAGCAGGAATTACGTTTGCTCCCACCGTGAAGGGAGGCAAGAATCATGAAAACCTTGTGCAACTGCTCGATGCGTCTTGTGCCGAGCATACGTAATGTGAATGCATAGATTAGCTTCTCAGCCTGTAGGAATACATCATGATTGCCCGGTTAACGCCTCCTGATCCCCAGAAAGCGACCTATGACGCTTTTCTAAACGCGCTCCAAGTGGCGGGGTTTCGAGGCGAGATTGCCCGCGACCATGGCGACCGGACGGTTTTGGCCACCGACAATTCCATCTACCAGCGCCTGCCCCAAGCGGCAGTGTTTCCCCTGGATGAACAGGACGTGACGATCCTGGCGCGCCTGGCCGCCGAACCCGTACACCGTGCAGTCGTGCTCACGCCGCGTGGTGGTGGCACCGGCACCAATGGGCAATCGCTCACCGACGGCGTGGTGGTCGATCTTTCCCGTCACCTGAACAACATCCTGGAAATCAACGTCGAGGAACGCTGGGCCAGGGTGCAGAGCGGTGTGGTCAAGGACCAGCTGAACGCAGCGCTCAAGCCCTACGGTTTGTTCTTCGCCCCCGAACTCTCGACGTCGAATCGCGCCACCATTGGCGGCATGATCAACACGGACGCCAGTGGCCAGGGGAGCTGCACCTACGGCAAGACGCGCGATCATGTGCTTGAGCTTTCGACGGTGTTGCTGGGCGGTGAGCGTCTCACCAGTTCCGCAGTCGACGCCGCGCTTTTGCCGGCGCTGGTCAACCGCCAGGATCGGGTGGGCGAGGTCTATCAGTGCGCGGTGGACATCGCCGATACCCACGCCGAACTGATCAGGGACACCTTTCCGAAACTCAACCGCTGCCTGACCGGTTATGACTTGGCCCATCTACGCGAACCCGATGGGCGCTTCAATCTGAACAGCGTTCTTTGCGGCTCCGAAGGGTCCCTGGGCTTCATCGTCCAAGCCAAATTAAATGTTCTGCCCATCCCGAAATATTCGATCCTGGTGAACGTGCGTTACGCCGGGTTCATGGACGCCCTGCGTGATGCCAAGGCGTTGATGGCCATGAAGCCGCTGTCGATCGAGACCGTGGATTCAAAAGTGCTGATGCTGGCGATGAAGGACATTGTCTGGCACGGCGTCGCCGAGTACTTCCCTGAAGACCCTGCCACGCCGACGCTGGGGATCAACCTCATTGAGTTCAGCGGGGATGACGAAGCGGCGGTTCAGCAGCAGGTTCATGAGTTCGTCCTGCACCTGCAGCGTGATGCTTCCGTTGTCCGCTTGGGCCACACCCTGGCGATCGGCGCCGATGCGCTCAAGCGTGTCTATGCGATGCGCAAGCGCGCCGTGGGGTTATTGGGCAACGTCAAGGGCGAGGCCAGGCCCCAGCCCTTTGTCGAAGACACCGCGGTTCCACCTGAACACCTGGCGGACTTCATCCAGGCGTTCCGTGCGCTGCTCGATAGCCATGACTTGCAGTACGGCATGTTCGGTCACGTCGACGCCGGCGTCCTGCATGTGCGTCCGATCCTCGACATGAAGGATCCTGTTCAGGCCGCATTGATCCGGCCGATTTCCGATGCGGTCGCAGCTTTGACGCAGCAGTATGGCGGATTGTTGTGGGGCGAGCACGGCAAGGGGCTGAGGTCGCAATACGTGCCCGATTACTTCGGTGATTTGTACCCCGCGCTGCAAGCGTTGAAGGCGGCTTTCGATCCCTTCAACCAACTCAACCCGGGCAAGATCGCCACCCCGAATACGGTCCCCGATGCTCGACTGACCCGCGTCGATGAAGTGGAAATGCGCGGTGCCCTGGACCGGACCATCGATGAACGCGTCTGGCAAAGTTATGACACGGCGGTTCATTGCAACGGCAATGGCGCGTGCTACAACTTCGATCCGGATGACGCCATGTGCCCGTCCTGGAAGGCGACGCGCAATCGCATTCACTCGCCCAAGGGGCGGGCCTCGCTGATCCGGGAATGGCTGAGGTTGCAGGGGGAGCAGGGTGTCGATGTGCTGGCGGCCAGCGATCGGGTTCGAGGGGCTGGCGGGGCGCAGGGTGTCGCGCGTCGGGCCGTGAATAGCCTGGCCCGGAAGATGGGGCAGCCAGATTTTTCCCATGAGGTCTACGAAGCGATGACCGGTTGCCTGGCCTGCAAATCCTGCGCGGGTCAGTGTCCTGTCAAAGTGAATGTGCCGGAGTTCCGCTCGCGTTTCCTTGAGCTTTATCACAGCCGCTACCTGCGTCCTCTCAAGGACTACCTGATTGGCTCATTGGAATACACGGTGCCGTATCTCGCCAAAATGCCGCGCCTGTACAACTTCGTGATGAGTGCCCGGCCGATCCGCTGGGGGCTCGAACGAGTAGCCGGGATGGTCGATAGCCCGCTGCTCAGTTTGGTGGATTTTGCCGCCGTGTGCCGGCGCTGGAACGTGGAGGTGGCAACCCCTGCACGCCTGGAAACGCTTAGCGCTGAGCAGCGGGAGAAAAGCGTCATCCTCGTTCAGGACGCGTTTACCCGTTTTTTTGAAACGCCATTGCTTGTTGACTGGGTGGATCTGATTTCGAGACTGGGCTACAAGGTTTTCCTGGCCCCGTACGCGCCCAATGGCAAACCGCTTCAGGTCCAGGGTTTCCTGAAGGCGTTTGAGAAGGCTGCCAGCTTCAATGGCCAGTCCTTGCTCAGCCTTCAGCAGTACGGGATTCCATTGGTGGGACTCGACCCGGCGATGACCCTGGTCTATCGACAGGAGTACGCCAAGACCCTGGAAACCGGTAACGCTCCCCAGGTGATGCTTGCGCAGGAGTGGTTGATTGATGCGCTGCCGGAACATGCAGTTGTGGAGGCGAGCGAGCCTTATCACTTTCTGCCGCATTGTACGGAGAAAACCAACGAGCCGGGCAGCATCGGGCAATGGCAGAAGATTTTCCAACGCGTGGGCCTGACGCTTCAAGTGCAAGCCAGCGGCTGTTGCGGGATGTCGGGCACCTATGGGCATGAAACGCGAAATGCTGGAACGTCTGACACGATCTATGGACAGTCCTGGAAGCCGCTCCTGCAGAAATTCAATCAGTCGGGCAGGGTGATTGCCGATGGGTATTCCTGCCGCAGCCAGGTGAAGCGGCAAGAGGGTGTGGCGGTGCTTCATCCATTGCAGGTGCTGTTGGCGCGAGTGAAAGCGGTGTCACTCGAACGCGGATAGGTGCGAGTGACAAACCCGTGGCGAGGGAGCTTGCTCCCGCTGGGCTCTGTAGGAGCTGGCGAAGCCTGCGATCTTTTGATCTTTTGATCTTTCGCTTGAAATTCAAGTGTCAGGGGGAAGATCGCAGCCTCGCTTCGCTCGACAGCTCCTACACATTCGTACGTTCAAAATGAAGCAGGGTACGCCGTCTCGTTCAGTACCGTCGCCTTCGAACCAAAGGTCAGGTGGATCAGCTTTCCGGGCTTTGGGTCCCAGCAAAAGAAGCGTCCGATGGAACGCATTTGCGCGAGATCCACGACGATGACCGATTCCACGGGCATGATCGTTTCGGTCCAGAACAACACGTAGAGGTCATCGGCAACGTCGAAATAAGCGCAACGCTCGACATCGGCCATGCCTTTTTCCGCGCCGTTCACGCAGTGCCAGGCCATGGTTTGCGCGCCGAAATAGACGTGCTCATACCAATCGTCCGCGCTGTAGCGGTACAGCACGCGCTTACCGACCAGGCTGGATGCCTGGAGAATGGGCGAACCACCGGGCTTGCCATCGACCACGGCGGTGACGAAGTCGGTACGGGTGCGTTTTTCACTCCCACGATTGTAGAAGGCGGAGACCGCCGCCAGCACGTCGCCGGTCTCGTATTTCCACACCAGCGTGGCCGACTCCTGGTGTTCGGGTTTCAGGAATTCGACGAAGAAAATGCCGGGCCGTACTTCCACCGCTTCGTAGGTTTCCGTTTCGGATGCGCCGGTGCCTTCGCCCTCGAGGATGGTCCAGGTCAGCGTCGTGTCATCGACAAAGTGATGCTCGATCAGCCAGCCGTTTTCGAAGCGAAGGTTGGCTTTTTTTCCAGCCAGGAATGGGCTCGGTGGGTATTTGTATTCATTGAAACCATCGGCCATTTCTTCCAGGGTTGGCCAGTGTTCTTCTGGCACGAAAGGCTGGTTCTTCAATGCTTGTTCAATTTGATAGCTCACAACGCTTCCTCGATTTCACGGCCGGTGCCGATTGAGGTTTCATGCTAGGAGCGGGGGGCTATCAATGTCTTGGCGCAGGGTGCCATCGCTTGTGCTGGAGTGACACATTGCCGACAACGCCGAGATCACCTGTATTCGTCTGAATGCTGATAGCGATAGTCGCGAGGAGAAATGCCGAATCGCGCCTTGAACGCCTTGGAAAAATGGCTGACGTCGTTGAAACCCCAGGCGTAGGCAATGGCGGTGATTTTTTCCTGAGGGGCAGCCTGACGGATGGCCTCGGCGCAGTGTTGCAGCCGCTGTTCCAGGATGTAGCGTCCCATGGTGGTGTGCTGTTGGGCGAACAACCGGTGCAGGTTCCTGACCGACGTGCCGATGGCTTCGGCCAGGCGCTCGGGAGACAGTTCGCTGTCGCGCAGATGCCGTTCGATCAGGACTTTTGCCTTGACGAGTTTCTGTGCCTGGCCACTGGAATGCTCACCGTCGTGCGCGGCGCTGACACCGGGCCGCAACAGCATCAGCAAGGCGTCGAACAACGCTGCGGTTTCTTCCGGTTGAAGGCTGGCGGCGTCGAACAAGCGCTGGGTCATCAGGCCGGCCATGCTGCCAAGGGCGCTGTTGGCAGCCAAGGGCCGATTGAACAGCAATTGCCGCTGTCCCAGGCGTTGCCGCAGCGCCTGACGGGGAATGATCAGGGACATCTGGTCGCTCAGGCTATCGAAATAAAAATCGCAGGGCTGGGTGATGTCCAGCAGCACCAGGTCACCCTTGCCGAGCCGGGCCCTATTGTCAGCCTGGCACATCGATGCACTGCCACCCACTTGTAAGACCAGGTAGAAGAAATCCTTGTCGTCGGCGCGAATGTCGCTGTGGGCTCGGTGCAGGTGCTGACAGTTGCTGATGATGCGCGAGCCGTCCAGCGCAGGGTGGGGGCCGATCAAGTTTTTCATCGCGCCGGTGAAACTCGCCAGACCCGGTCCGGCCGGCGGTTCAGCATGAAAGGTGCCGCATTTTTCGCCAAGGTCGTGATGCCAGGCTTCGAACCCCTGGGGGCCCTGGTAGAGCGGCTCTGCTTGCCAAGCGTTATGCATCGTGACCTCGGCTGCCGGCTGAGCGCCGGTTTTGTTTTTATGGTTGGATCGACCGTCGGCAGGTTTCCGGCGATAGAAGCATTTAGTAACAGGCCTGTTGAAAAGGCAAGCATCCGCCCAGCCATGGCAGTGACAGACATGTGCACGACATTCTGAACCATGTCCTTGCCCGTACAGAGGGGCGCTTAATGGACGTGTGCTTCTTACTCGGCTGGAGTCTATTCCCGTGGATACAACGTATAACAATACCCAGGCCTCGGCTTCGCACCTGCAAAAGACCCTGCGCTGGACGGACGCATTCGCGCTGTCGATGGCGGTGTCGGGCTCGATTTTCGCCTCTTTCGGCTTTGCCCTCGGCGCACTCGGCCCGGTCGCGGCCTTGTTGCTCTGGGTCGGTTCGGCCGCCATCGGTGCCTGTCAGAACTGGATCTTTCTTGAGGTCAGCGCGATGTTTCCCGATAAACCCGGCGGCATCGCGATGATCGCGGCTGAAGGCTGGCGCAAGCGCTGTGCCTGGGTCGGCCCTTTGGCCGCGTTCGGCTACTGGTTGGGTTGGTCGGCGGTGCTTTCCATCATCGGCGTCAGCGCCGGCGCGCTGATTCAGGCCCAGTGGTTTCCCGAGCAGACCTGGAGCCTCGACACCGGCCTGGCCAACATCGGTCTGGCGCAGTTGATCGGGGCGGGCTTGATCCTGATCTTCTGGCAATTCAACCGGCGTGGCATCCATTTGGCGGCATCGATTTCCAAATACATGGGGGCGCTGTTGCTGGTGCCGATCCTGGTGCTGGCGGTCGCACCGTTATTGGCCCATGGCTGGAGCCTGGACCGGTTCCAGTCGGCCTGGCAGGCGCAAGAGGCGTTTAACTGGGGATCGTTGCGCACCGCGTTGGTCTGGCTGTTCTTGATCAGTTGGAGCGCCTACGGCACGGAGATGTGCGCGGCCTTCGGCCCTGAATACCGCAGCCAGCGGGATATGCGCCTAGCGTTGATGAGTTCAGGCGGTTACACCGTGTTGGTGTTTGCCGCGGTGGCCTTCGGCTTGGGTGGCTTGGTGGATCCGCAAGCGGCCCTGGAAAACCCCAGCGGTTTCTACATCGGCGCTTTTAACGCCGTGCTGGGCTCGGGCTGGAGCAGCTTTTTTGTCGCCACGTTGTTGGTGGGGCTGTTCATGGGCCTGAATGCGGCATTGGCCGATGGCTCGCGGGCGCTGTACGGAACGGCGTTGGAAGGGCTGACCATCAAGCAATTGGGCGTGCTCAACAAGCATCAGGTGCCGGGACGTTGCATGAGTGTGGCGGTGGTGGTGAACCTGGCAATGATCTTTTTCCTGTCTTCGCCCCTGGCGATTCTGGTGACGGCCAATATCGGTTATCTGATCGCCATCTTCTTCGCCCTCTCGGGGTTTATCTGGCTGCGCAAGGACGCGCCGTTGCACCCGCGTCCGGTGCGCCTGGGGCGCGGCTGGCTGGCGGTGGCCTGGTTGTTGAGCCTGTTCACCGCCGTGGTGGTCGTGGTTGGGGCCGCCTCGGCCGAACTGGCCGGTTATGGCGGTTTGAAAGAAGTCTTGATCGCCGTGGGCATCCTCACGTGTTCGCTGCTGCTGTATGCCTATCGACGCGTCGTCCAGGACCGTGTGCCAGCCTTGCCGCCGGTATCCCAGCATTGAACTGCATCGTATTGACAATAATAAAAGCGCTGACCAAGAGGAACACCCATGTTGTCCGTTGAAACACCTACGACCTATTACACGGCTACCCGCAAATATGATTTGAAATTCGATGATCTGGAGCAGGATCTGGAAGCCGAAGTGGTGGTCATCGGAGGCGGATTCTCCGGCATCAATACCGCGCTGGAACTGGCCGAGCGCGGAGTGACGGACGTGGTCGTGCTGGAGGCCCGCTACCTGGGTTTTGGTGGCTCGGGGCGCAATGGTGGACACGTGATGGCCGGGATCGGCCATGACCTGGAGAAGATTCGCAAAAGCGTCGGGGAGGAGGGACTCAAGGCGATTTTCGAGATCAGCGATCTGGGCGCATCGATCATCCAGAGCCGCATCCAGCGTTACCAGATTGACGCGGATTTCTGCCATGGCTACGGCTACCTGGGTTTCAACAAGCGACAGGGGCGCCTGCTGCAGGCGTGGGAAAAGGAATACAAGCAGCTCAATCCGGAGCATGAGATTGCCTACCTCGAAGGCGCCGAAGTCAGGAACATCGTCGGCTCCGATGTGTACAGCTGTGCCCTCAAGCATATGGGCAACGGTCACATCCACTCGCTGAACATGCTGTTGGGGGCGGCCAAGGCCCTGGTGGGACTGGGAGGGCGCATTTATGAAAACACCCCCGTGCTTGAAGTGACTTACGGCGACACCATCACCTTGCGCACGGCGAAGGGATCGGTGCGGGCAAAAAAAATCCTCTGGTCCTGCGGCGCATTTCTCGACCGCTTGGAACCCGAGCTGCACAAGACGATGGTCAGCACCTACGCCTTTCAGTTGGTGACGGAGCCGCTGCCGACCTCGCTGATCGAGCAGATCAGCCCGATCCGTGGGGCGTTCAGTGATATTCGCCCGGTGATCGAGTACTACCGGGTGACCAATGAAAATCGTCTGCTGTTTGGTTCCGCGACGCGCCTGCTGGAGTACATCCCCAACGATTTGAAGGTATGGAACCGCCATCTGATGCTCAAGGTTTTTCCGTACCTTGAACACGTGAAAATCGACCTGGCCTGGGGTGGGCCGATGGAGTGCAGCGCCAACCTGTTCCCGCAAATCGGCACGCTGCCTGGGCGCAATAACGCTTATTTCGTCCAGGGTTACTCGGGCTTCGGCGTGACACCGAGCCACGTGGTCAGCCGTGTCATTGCCGACGGGATGACCAGCGGATCGCGGCATTGGGATGTGATGAGTGCGATCCCGCGAACGCGTATTCCTGGCAAGGACCATTGGCGAAACTTGATCTGCACACTCGGAAAAGTCAGTCACCAACTGGCGGGCTACCGCAACGGTCGCCGCTGACACCGCTTTATCCCTGACCTGACCAGCGCCGCCTGGCGGCGCCCACTGTTTCTCCTTTCTGACATCGGAGTTCGGCCTATGCACGCCTATAAAAAAACAATCGTTGTGCTTTCGCTCACCTGCGCCGCTGTTCCAGGGCTGGCACAACCGCTCTACAACAATGGGACAACAGAAGTCGATGCGCGCCTGCTGGCGTTGGCTGGTGCCTTCTACAGCCGTGAAAACTACTCGCAGTCTGGGACCCGCGGTGAGGGTTCCAGCCGCTGGCAGGAAGCGGTGCTGCAATACGGCCTTGATGCGCGCCATACCCTCGACGCCGGTTCGCAACTCTATGGCTCGTTGAACTGGGTCAGCTCCGCGACCTTTGGCGATGGCGATCCGGCGGGTTGGACCTCTGGTGACGAACGCACGACAAAAATCGAAGATGCCTACGTGGGCTGGCACTCTGGCACGCTGTTCAGCGCCTTGGGCGAGAATGGCGTGGACCTGTCGGTCGGCCGGCAAAATATTGTGATCGGCGACGGCTTTCTGGTCAGTGGCGATGCCCTGAACTTGGGCAAGGAATTTCTCGACGGCCAGGCCAATCGAGGCGGGGCTTACTACCTGACCGGTCGCAAGGCGTTCGACCGCACGGCCGTGCTGCGCTTGGGTGGCCAGCAAGGCTGGCGCGGTGACCTGATGTGGCTCAAGTCTGACAACCCGGCCCAAGCCAGTCCGGAACTGGCGGTCGGTACGCTGGAACATGTCAGTCCCCAAGGCACCCTTGGCCTGACCTACCTGAACGTCACCGACACTGACCAGACCATGGCCGACATGCTGTTTCCCGACCGTAAGGGCATGCAGCTCTATAGCGTGCGAGGGCAAGGCAATGCCGGTGTTGCCGGGTTATTCCTGGCGGGTGAATACGCCTGGGAAGACAAGGACAACGCCAGGGAGAACGCCTGGTACCTGGAGGCCGGCTGGACCTTTGCCGACCTGCCCGGCACGCCTTCGATCAACTACCGCTACAGCCGTTTCTCAGAGGGCTACGACCCGCTTTTCTATGGAAACGGCCGGGCGCTGGGCACCTGGTTCCAGGGTGAAGTCGCGGCCAACTATGCGGGGCCGTTCAACAGCAACGCGGCCGTGCAGCATCTGGGTTTGAAGGTCACCGCCGCCGATGACCTCAAGCTGGGGATGTTGCTCTACACGTTCCGTACGCTCGATACTCGCCGTGGCCAGCTTGACGCCGATGAAGCGGATATCTATGCCGAATGGGCGATCGACCCGCACTGGACCCTGATGCCACTGGTCGGTCTCTACAAGCCGAAGCAGAGTTCGGCGAGCGGCGGGACGCAAGTGGGCAATAGCCGCGCCAATCTTTATGGTCAGGTACTGGTGGCGTGGGCGTTCTAATTCAATGATGACTGCATGACGCTGGCGGAAGCTCGGTGTCTGAACACGCTGATTGTTCACGAATCGTGTTTCATACCATTACCTGAGGGCCATTGAAGGGTTTTTCATTGCGAATATTCTTTGTTCATCCGTGACCCGGCACAACAGAGCGCATCGCAATGAACAGCCCTCGTACCCTCTACCAGAAACACATCGACAGCCACACTGTCGCTACCCTGGACGATCAAGGGCATGTATTGCTCTACATCGACCGCCAGGTGGCTAACGAATACACCAGCCCTCAAGCCTTCAGCGGGCTTCGCGAGGCGAAGCGTGATGTCTGGCGCCCTCAGGCCACGCTGGCGGTCGTCGACCATGTCAACCCGACCACCCCGAGTCGTGTCGCTGCCATGCCCGACGCCGGCGGCGCCTTGCAGGTCGCATATTTCGAGGAGAACTGTCGGGACTTCGGCATCGAGCTTTTCGATGTGCTGGACAAGCGCCAGGGGATTGAACACGTGGTCGCGCCGGAGCAAGGCTTTATCCTGCCTGGCATGGTGGTGGCCGCGGGCGACAGCCATACCACGACCTATGGCGCCCTGGGTGCGTTTGGTTTTGGTATTGGCACCTCTGAAATCGAGCATTTGCTGGCGACGCAGACGTTGGTCTACAAGCGCCTGAAAACCATGCGCGTCACGGTCACCGGTACGCTGGGCATGGGCGTCACCTCGAAGGACATCATCATGGCGCTGATCGAGAAGATTGGCGCGTCAGGCGCGACCGGGTACGCCATCGAGTTCGTCGGCCCGGTCATCAGCGCATTAAGCGTCGAGGCGCGGATGACCATGTGCAACATGGCAGTGGAGGCCGGCGCCCGGGGAGCCTTCATGGCGCCCGATGGAAAGGTCTATGACTACCTCAAGTCCAAGCCGCGTGCGCCTCAAGGCGAGCACTGGGATGTCGCCGAAAAAAAGTGGCGCGAACTCTTCACCGACGAGGACGCGTTGTTCGACAGGGAAGTGCGGGTGGACGTGGATGCGTTGGAGCCGATGGTGACCTGGGGAACCAGCCCGGACCAGGCGTCGCCTGTGGGTGGCAAGGTTCCAGACCCAGCGACCGTCGCCGATCCGATCCTGCGCCAGGGCATGCAGCGCGCCTTGACCTACATGGGGCTGGAGGCCGGCATGGCGTTGAGTGACGTGCAGATCAGCCATGCCTTCATCGGCTCGTGTACCAACGCGCGCATCGAAGACTTGCGTGACGTCGCACGGGTGGTGAAGGGCAGGAAAGTCGCCTCGACAGTGCGGGCGATGATCGTCCCCGGATCAACTCTGGTGCGTGCCCAGGCTGAGGAGGAAGGCTTGGCCAGGATCTTCCTCGAGGCCGGTTTTGAATGGCGCCAGTCCGGATGCTCGATGTGTCTCGCCATGAACGATGACGTGCTTGCTCCGGGCGATCGTTGTGCGTCCAGCACCAACCGAAATTTTGAAGGTCGTCAGGGGGCGGGCGCACGCACTCACCTCATGAGCCCGGCGATGGTTGCCGCTGCAGCCATCCGTGGTCGCCTGACGGACGTACGCCTATTGGCCGAGGAGGCTTGAGCCATGCAACCTTTTGAGATCGTGACTGGAAAAGCCGCGCCTTTGCTCGCCTCCAACATCGATACCGACGTCATCATGCCCAAGCAGTTCTTGAAGGGGATCGATCGAAGTGGCTTGGATAAAGGTGTGTTTTTCGATCTGCGTTTTCTTGAGTCCGGCGAGCTCAATCCAGACTTCGTCCTCAACCAACCAGCGTGGAGCGGGGCCAGTTTCCTGGTGACCGGGCCCAACTTTGGTTGTGGTTCCAGCCGCGAGCACGCGGTATGGGGGCTCAAGCAACTGGGGATTCGTGCACTGATCGGGATAAGCTTTGCCGGTATCTTCTATGACAACTGTCAGCGTAACGGCGTGCTCGCGATAGAACTTTGCGAATCGCAGCTACAAAGACTGGCTCGCGTAGTAAACAATGGGGCCACCGCGACCATCAGCGTCGATCTGCCGAACCAGCGGATTTGGCTAAGTGAGGGGTCGGTCATCGAATTCCCCATTGATGCGCTACGCAAGCAATCGTTGTTGTCGGGGCTGGACGCTATCGGCGCGACCTTGCAGCGGGCGGCGCAGATTCGTGATTTCGAAGCGCGTCACTACGCAGAAAATCCGTGGCTGAACTGAGTTCCCAAGCGCCTGCCAGCTGCGGCTGCCGGGCGCTCAAGCGAGGGCGAGGGTTCTGAAATGCTCTTCGAAGAATTCGATACAGACCCTTAGCTTGGCGGACTGGCTGACCCGCGTCGGGTAAATGGCCCAGACATCGGCGCTCTGGGAATAGTCAGGCAGCACGTGGACCAGTTGTCCACTTTCAAGCAGGGGCTTGACGTCCCACAAGGAGCGCAAAAGGATGCCTGCGCCACTCAAGGCCCAGCGCAACACAATCTCGCCACTGTTCGATGACAGCGGGCCGTTGACGCGAATGGACTCTTCAACGCCGTCTTTTGTCAGGTTCCAGATGCCAAAGGCGTTGTTACGCTCCTTGAGCACCAGGCAATCATGCCGGGCCAGATCATCCAGGGACGTCGGGATGCCACGTTTTTCCAGGTACCCGGGGGTTGCACAGAGCACCCTGCGGTTACTCACGAGTTTTTTTCCCAGCAGTTGTTGAGGGAGGTCGTAACCCACCCTGATTTCAAGATCGAAGCCTTCGTTGACGATATCGACCATGCGATCAAACACGTCCAGGCGAATCTCCAGTCGAGGGTACAACTGCGACAGCGCGGCGATCGCGGGCGCGACGTGGTTGCGGCCAAAACCGAAAGAGCTGCAAATGTGCAGGCTCCCCTGCAATTGTTGGCGCGAGTCGGTCAACTCGCTGATGAAGTCGTCCATATCCCCCAGGAGTCGAGTCGCGAAGACGCGGACACGTTCGCCATCGTCGGTCAATGCGACACGTCGGGTCGTCCGATGCAACAGCTTCGCGCCTAACGCGGCCTCGAGGACGGAGATCCGCTTGCTGACGTACGCAGGGGAAAATCCCAAGGCCTCGGCAGCATTGCCAAAGCCGTTTTTGCGGATGACGGTGAGGAACACGCGCAGGTCCTCCGGCAGCAGGGATTGTTCTCGATGGGTAGGCTTGCGTCTCATGGCTTGGATTTATTCCAATGATGTGATCGGAGTCAGTTTGCAATGGATGCGCTAAACGTTCATGCGTTGCAATGCAAGTGCCCATCGATTACACCCCTGAGACCAGCTTTTAACACACCCGCCTGGAAATAAAAAATAGGCTCGAAGTCTTTCCGCGATATTGATCCGGTTATTTTTGGAGTGCCTGAGTTACCGTTTGTTTGTCAGCGATATATGGATAAATTCTGTCCACTTGTCAGCGTAATTGCAGCCATTATTATTGGCGCACTGAGTGGTCTAGAAGAGGTTGTCATGGCGCAGTTATTTGAAGGTTGCGTAAAAGTGATCGTTCCCTGTGGTTCTTTGGGGGCGGGTGTTCGAGAAGAAGAAATTACTTATGGGCTGGCGGCAGGGGCGCAAGTCATCGCCACGGATGCAGGTTCAACGGACAGTGGCGCGGCCTACCTTGCACTTGGAAAGTCCAAGAACAACCGAGGCGCGGTAAAACGTGACCTGACGATATTGATGAAAGCGCAAGCGCGATCCGGTGTGCCGATCATTGTGGGAACCGCAGGGCAGGCCGGAGGTGATCTCAATCTTGATTGGACGCGCGATATTGCTCTGGAAATCGCCAAAGAGTTGGGCGTGTCGCCGAAGATTGCGCTCATCTATTGCGAGCAAGACAAAGACACCATCAAGAAACTCAATGCCGAAGGTCGTATCAAAGCGCTCCCGCCTCACGCCGAGTTGGAAGACGCAACGGTGGACAGTTGTGAACACATTGTCGCTGCACTGGGGGTGGAGCCCTTTATCGCGGCCTTGGACGGTGGTGCCGATATCATATTGGCCGGCCGCGCGACCGATACCGCCGTCATTGGCTGTTACCCCATCTGGAAAGGCGCACCGTGGGGCCCGTCCTGGCACGCTGGCAAGACCGGTGAATGCGGCGTGCAATGCGCCGTCAATCCCACGCTTGGATCGGGCATCTTGCTGAGTGTTGATGCGAACGGCTTTGAAGTCGAGCCCTTGAGCCAGGACAACCAGTGCACGCCCCATAGCGTCTCGGCGCATATGCTGTATGAAAACAGCGACCCATTCCGGTTGGTGGAGCCGGGTGGCATCCTGAATGTTGCACAGGCGCGTTATACCGATTTGAATGGACGTGCCGTTCGGGTGGAAGGCTCGCGCTGGGAAAGCATGCCCTACACAATGAAATTGGAAGGGGCGGCGGCGGCTTTATATCAAACGATCATGTTGGTGGGCATCCAGGACCCGGATGTGCTCAATGATGTCGATGGGTTTCACGATCGTTTGCTGGAAGCACTTTACACAAGAACCCGCCAATCCATTCCAGCCGAAGAGTTGGGCGAGTTTCATATTTCCCTGCGGATGTACGGGTGGAATGGCGTCACCGGTGTAAAACCGCCTGTCGGAACATTACCGCCGTCTGAAATAGGCATGTTGTTTGTAGCCACTGCTGCTACTCAGGAAATGGCTAATACAATTGCCCATGCCTGTAATCCTTACTTCTTTCATTATCCCAGCGTCATGGGCAAGGAATTACCTTCGTACGGATTCGCTTTTACACCTGCGGATATACCCCGAGGCCAAATTTATGAGTTCAAGTTGAACCATGTGGTGCAACTCGAGAATCCCATGGAGTTGGTCCGTTTGAAATGGATTGATTTGTCGGACACGTCGATGGCGATGAAGGAGCTTGCACAATGATTAAGTTGCGTGATGTTTGCCGGCATGTCCGATCCAAACAGGCGGGGCCGTTCTGGATTACATTCGATATTTTTTTCAACGGACGCGAGAACTTCGAGCGTTATTGCGATTGTGCCGCACTGTCCCCGGCGCAATTTGCCAGGCTCTACGGAACCGATCCCGAACGAGTCAAGCGTATTGCAGTGCCGGACCTGGAAATGGTCAAGATTTCCTATCCTCGTGCAACGCCACAAGGCGGGATGGTCGAGCGGGACATGCACGCTGGCCAGCAATACGTCCGCTTGCTTGACGTCGTCATCGACTGAGACGTCGGGCGCCATGTCGTCCCTTGATCTGTTCGCCTCATGGACGAGGCCTGACCCACCTATTCAACCCGAGGTAGTTATGACGGACTCGACCGTTGCGATGCGGCTTGCGCGCTATGCCCACGCATTCAGAAAACAGCACTTGCCCGAAGCGATCATCCACCTTGTGCGCCAGCGTTTTATCGACAGCCTGGCGTGCGTGCTGGGTGCCTACGGAGCTGATCCGGTCGAGGCCGCCGTGTGCTACGCCGCCGCCAATACCGCGAAATCATCCAGCGTATTTGGTACGAACCTGCAAACAACGCCGGAAATCGCGGCCTTCACCAATGGCCTGATGGTTCGTTTCCTGGACTATAACGACGGCTACATGGGCCTGGAGCCGGGCCATCCGAGTGACAACATTCCAGCCTGCCTCGCCGTGGCGCAAGCGGAGGGGGCCACCGGTGCCGAACTGATTTCGGCTATCGTCCTGGCCTATGAAATCCAGATGCGCTTGCAGGATGCGGCAAGCTTGAACAAGCGTGGCTGGGACCACGTCAATTACATCAACGTCGCGATGGCGGCGGCGGCTTCCAACCTGATGAAGCTGGACGTGGCACAGACGGAGCAAGCGATCAACATCGCCGTGAGTGGTCACTTGGCCATGCGTCAGGTACGCAGCGGAGCGTTGTCCGACTGGAAGGGCTGCTCAGCCGCCAATGCCGCGCGCAACGCCATTTTCGCCGCTCAGTTGGCGCGTCATGGCATGACGGGGCCGTCGCCAGTGTTTGAAGGTGAGATGGGTTTCTTCAAACAGGTTTCGGGGCCGTTCGACCTGGAGACGAATCGCTTTGGTACGCCCGACAATGGCGATTACGCGATACGGCGCTCCCTGACCAAGACATTCCCCACCAATGGCGAGCTGCACACCGCCGTCTGGGCCGCGCTTGATATCCGCAAACGGATCGACGATGTAAAGGCCATCGCGACTATTACGATCGAGACATCTGAATTCAACCGTCGGGTACTGGCGGATACGCCTGAGAAATGGCTGCCGAAAACCAGGGAAACGGCGGACCACAGCCTACCTTACAACGTGGCCCGAGCCTTGCTCGACGGTGACCTCACGGTGGGTTCGTATTGCCCTGAAAAGATTGCCGACCCTGCGGTGATTGCCTTGATGGACAAGGTCAGCGTGGTCGAGGATCCGGCGTTGACCGCGCTGTTCCCACGCCATCTTGCCAACCGTGTCAGCGTCACCCTGGTTTCCGGCGAGCAAGTCGTGAGCGAGATGATCACCGGGCCCGGGTCAGTCGAAACGCCGATGACCGATCACGATTTCGAACGAAAATTCCGGCGCATGGCCTTGCCGCATATCGACGCATCGGCACAGGCCGAAGTGCTCGGGTTCGTCGCAGGCCTCGAGAAGCAGACCGAATTCACATCGCTGTTTGCGGCGATGGCTGTCTCCTAGCGGTCTGTCGCTCCAATGGGTTTTCGCCAAAGGAGCGACCGCACGGGGCTTAACGGCGGTCGGTCTCGGTTGCCGTAGGCAACGTCCCTACGTAACGGGCGCGAGGGCGGGCGTCATGGTGCTGGTTGTATTGCTCGCTGGCATGGGCTATCCAGCCGATCAAGCGACCGACGCCAGCCAATGAAATTTCCTGCCCGTGCAGCCCGAATTTCTGACCGATGAAGCTCACCAGAAGGATGAATTCCGGCGGGTACGCCACGAGTTCCGAGGCCACCGCAAAAGCTTTCTGCAGCTTTGCGAACTCGCTGTCACCCTCGAACACCGCGGTCAGCGCCGCCATGAGGTTACTGGCTCGCGGATCGTTGACGGAATGGACATTGGGGCCGAACCCGACAATGTGTCCGTCCTGGCTGTAGCGCTGCAAAATAGGTCGCGCAGGGTCCGCAGCGGTGCAGATTTCCTCGATCATCCTGCTGGCGGCTTCATTTCTTCCATACGCGATTTTGTGGCCCCGGGCTGCGGCAAGTCCGGCAATGACCGCGTAGTAGGGGGTTGCGCCGGTCGTGGCGGCGACACGCACGCTATGGGTGGTGTGATCCAACTCATGGTCGATACTGAGGATCAGCAGGCGCCGGATCAGGTCCGCATGCTCAGGCGGAGCGCCGCAGGCCTGGGTGATGAACTCATGCAAGGGTTGCGTGCTCGGTTCGGTCGCTCCCACGACCAAGGCGGCAAACCATCTCACGACATCGGCGCCGGTGCGCGCGTAGCTGTCCGTGGAAAGGTCGAAGGCCTTGGGATTTTCTCTTTGCACCAAGGGGAAAAGCGCGATGGCTTTTTCCTGGGCGGACATGTGTTCGTAGATCTTCAGCAGCTTGACACTGTCCCTCGGTACACGGGGCAGTGACGGGCCGAACGCCGAAGGCACTTGCCAGATCAATTCGGCGACTTCTTCAACCGTTGCGCGGTCCGCGAGCTCGACGACGTCATGGCCCCGATAAAACAGGCCATCATCGGTGATCAGCGTAATCGCGCTGTCCGACGGTGACGAGCGCTTGAATGCGTGTTTCTCTCCCGCCGGGCGCTTGACCAGGCGCTGGATGTCTTCGGCCCAATAGCGGCGCTTGGGCGTACCCGGGATCTTGAGGGAGCGGATATTTTTGCGGCTGACGTAGGCGTACAGCGTCGGCAGGCTGATCCCGAGTAGGGCAGCAGCCTCTTCTGCCGAAAGGTAGAGGTCTTCTTGTTCTGGCATGACGGGTCCGATCAGATTGATTGAAAGGCGTACATGTTTATTAGATATACCGTCATTTCATCAATGTAAACAAGGTAGCGGTTTTTCCTCAGTTCCACCCTAAAATTTTTCATCAAAACCGATGAACTTGACGGGGATATTGACGAAAAAAATCAAGATTTACAGGCTTTCGCCCCCTATGTAGATTTCGAGTGCGCAAAAGTTGTTCACATTGATTTTCGATGCATCGATAACAATAAAAACGAAAAGGTGAAACGCATGGCTTGGTTAGGTTTCGCAATGGTCGTCACGTTTATGGCATTGATCATAAGCAAGCGACTTTCCGCGGTGACGGCGCTCATTCTCATTCCGGTCGCTTTCGGGCTGGCCAGTGGGGCAGGGCCGGAACTGGGTGGGATGGTGATGGACGGCGTCAAGCAAGTAGCTCCCACCGCACTGATGTTGATGTTTGCAATTCTGTATTTCGCGATCATGTTTGACGCTGGGCTCTTCGAACCTGCGGTACGGCGGATTTTGCGGTTCGTCGGCAATGATCCTCTTCGAGTCGTACTGGGCACTGCGCTGCTGGCCGCTGTCATCTCGTTCGATGGCGATGGTGCGACGACGGTCTTGATCGTCACGACCGCGTTCCTGCCGCTCTACCTGCGCCTCGGGATGAACCCGCTCATTCTGGCGTTGATGCTCTTGCTGACCAATACCGTAGTGAACCTGATTCCCTGGGGAGGGCCGGTCGCCCGCGCCGCCAGCGCCCTTCATCTCGATGTGGCGGATATGTTCCTGGGCTTGGTGCCGGCCATGTTCGCGGGGCTTGCCTATGCATTCGTCGTGGCGTTCTGGATCGGCCACAAGGAACGGCGCCGCTTGGGCTGGACGCCCGGTAGCCAGTACGTCGCACCGGAGGAGGTCGCCTTGCCGACCGTGCAATCCGAAACACAGCGACCGAAGCTTTTCTGGGTCAACCTGGCGCTCACCGCAGGACTCATGTACGCCATGGCGACAGGGCTGGCCCCTTTGCCCATGTTGATGATGGTGGGGTTTTCCCTGGCGCTGCTGATCAACTATCCGCGCCTGTCGGAACAGAAGGCACGGGTTGCGGCTCATTCTGAAAGTGTCCTGATGGTCATCGCCCTGATATTCGCTTCAGGTGCGTTTACCGGGATTTTGTCAGGCACCGGAATGGTCGATGGCATGTCGGCGAAAATCGTCCAGCTGATTCCCGACGGTGGCGGACAATACTTCGGCATTATTACCGCACTGGTGGCCTTGCCGCTGAACTTCCTGTTGTCCAACGACGCGTTCTTCTTCGGCATCTTGCCGGTGCTGGGGGCGGCGGGTGCCGAATACGGTATTGATCCCATGCACATCGCCCGTGCGGCGGTACTGGGACAGCCGGTCCATGCACTCAGCCCGTTGGTCGCGGCGGTTTATCTCATCAGCGGCATCATCAAACGCGACATGGGTGACATGCAACGATACTGCTTGCTCTGGGCCATAGGCAGCAGCCTTGTCTTGATTGTAACTGCCGTTATTACACGGGCGATTATTTGATTAATTAGTTCGCTGCGCCGAAGTTTGAAGGACGCCAGGTCGCGTCTGCTCACGTCAAAATAAAAATAATAGATGAGGTGGTCGATGAAATCGATTAACGCCGTCGCTATGACGTTGCTGTCGACATTGTTGGTGTCTGATGTTTGTCTATCGGCAACCATCAGCAATCCGGACAGGTTCCAGCATGAAGGCAAGCTGAATGCTTATCTTCGATCGATGTATATCAATACGCGGATATCCAACGATTTGATCGAAGATCGTTTCGGTGGGTTTCCGGACGGCTCCGAGTTGGGCGGGACAGGGGTTGGCGCGATCCTGGACTACAACTCCAGTTATTGGGCCGGTGTCGTAGGCTTTGATGCCTCATTGTATGGTGTGGCGATGATTGATTCGAAAGACAATGGTCGGGATTTGTTTGACGACTCCGACGGCACTAACGGTGGTTTCGCGAAAGTCGGTCAGAGTTATTTCAAGTTGCGTTATGAGGGCGAGGGCTGGAACGCCGATTCGCAAATAGGGCGGGGCCGGTTCGATGCGGGAACGTTGGTGACACTCGACACTCGGATCGTCCCGGGCTCCTATCAAGGAGGCCGGGCCCACTTGAACTTTACCGAGATGGGCATTGGCCCATTACCCGGTACGTTGGGGTTTGAAACCGCTTACATCAACCGCACATCTCCTCGGGACCGGGAAAAGTTCGAACACCTGCTGAGCCAGTCAGGCGAGGAAATAAAAGACCTGTACACCTACGGCATCAAATACGATTTGAAGGCCATTGAACTTGGCTACGATCATGGGGTGTCGCGAGACTTCAATGAAAATACCCGTTATGGACTGACGCTGAAAGCACCTCTCGGCGAAAAGGCGGGCGTTGTATTGGACACTCAATACTATGAGTTTCAAAAAGCCGGACGAATATGGGAGCGTGATTGGCAGGCCGGCCAGGCCGCTTATGACGATGACGCCACGTGGCTGAACATCAATCTGGGTTTATTGCTCGATAAACTTCGCCTGGGTGTTTCATTTTCCGAAACAAAAGCCGAGTTGAGCAACGGACAACTGGGCTACGCCTATTTCGATCATGGCGATAACGTCGATGGCAAGATGGATGCCTGGACACGTTCCGGTAACGACTTCAATAACGATGGCGAGCGAACCTGGCAAATAGGCGCCGAGTATGACTTGAGCGGGCATTCGTTGTTAGGGGCTTCGCTGGACGGTTTCAAAGTCATGACTATCTACAAACAAGGCGAATTTGATGCCACCGACCCTTTCAGTGGCCGACGCACTGACGTGATCGAACGACAGAATGAATACCGTCTCTACTATCGCTTTGACGAAAAGGAATATTCCGGACTTTCAGTCGGCCTGATTTATATCGATTACCGAATCGACCAGGACTTTGTCGCGCTGGTGTCCGCTCAACCCGACAACGTGGTGACTGGCTCAGAGGCTCGGGTGTACCTGGATTACGCATTTTGATTGCCGGACATACCTATCGAGAGGCCCGTGATGTTTAAACCTCGCCACACCATCGTGGTTACACAGCGATTCTTCGATTCAGAAACCGTGCATTACCTGGAGAGCCATGGCTGTGACGTTGTCGTCGCGCAGCTGGCTAAGGGGCAAGCGGACGGCGACCTGAGCGAACGCCAATTGATCGATCTCCTGGAAGACGCCGACGGTTGGATCGTCGGG
This sequence comes from Pseudomonas sp. H3_A02, assembly GCF_054671965.1. Taxonomy (NCBI): domain Bacteria; kingdom Pseudomonadati; phylum Pseudomonadota; class Gammaproteobacteria; order Pseudomonadales; family Pseudomonadaceae; genus Pseudomonas; species Pseudomonas sp. H3_A02. The sequence continues at coordinate 5,047,199 of NZ_CP162807.1, read as the reverse complement.
CACGCGAACGTCACGTCGGGCCTGTTGAGTGCGCTCCCGCGTCTGCAAGTCATTGCCCGTCGTGGCGTGGGCTACGAGCGGGTCGATACCGCAGCGGTAGCAGCGGCCGGAAAGGTGGCGACCATCGCCATCGGCGGCAACGACGCCAGCGTTGCCGACCATACCGTGGCGTTGATGCTCGCCGTGTGCCGCCAGCTCAAACGCTGCCAGTTGGGGCTGTCGGCAAACGACTGGTCGATTCCCCTTGGGGGCGATCTGTACCGCAAGACCGTTGGTGTCGTCGGCTTGGGCCGGATTGGTCGGGGCGTGCTGCAGCGCTTGTCCGGGTTCGAAGTCAAACCGCTGATCTACACCCCTCGTCCGCGCGGCACACAGCTCGACGGTATTGCTCAAAGCTGCTTTGTCGACCTGGAAACGCTGCTCGAGGAAAGCGATTTCATCACCCTTCATGCGCCGCTCAACCTACATACCCAGGGGCTCATCGATGGCCGTGCGCTGAAGCGGATGAAACCTTCCGCAGTGCTGATCAATACCGCGAGGGGTGGGCTGGTACGGGATACGGATCTGCTGTGGGCCCTGCGGGAAAACCAATTGGCTGGGGCAGGGCTCGATGTGTTCGAAAGCGAGTCGGATCCGGTGCTTTCGGCCGTGACCGAACAACTCATCCAGCTCCCGAATGTGATCGTGACGCCCCATGTCGGCGCCTCCACGGTCGAGGGGCTCAATCGTACCAACCTGATTGCCGCTCAATGTGCGGTGGCCGTGCTGCAAGGGCGTAGCCTGCCGGGTCATTGCGTCATCGCTGACGGACGTCGCTCTACAGGCTCGAAGGAGAATCCATGAATACCCCGATCAAAGTGCTGACGCCAACGGGTGCCATTGGCACCGGCTTCCCACGGGCGGCGTTTGACCTGGCGCTGCTGGAACGACCGGACGTGATTGCAATGGACGCGGGGTCTACCGACTCCGGTCCTCATTACCTGGGCACCGGCACGACCAAGGCTTCGGCCTCGATACTACGGGCCGAGTTGCGCGTGTTCATGCAGGCGCGGGCGCAATTGGGCATCCCGCTGATCATTGGCAGCTGTGGCACCTGTGGTTCCGACGCGGGCGTCGACTTGATGCGCGGCCTGTGCGAGGACATCGCCGCCGAACTCGGTCAGGTCGTACGTATTGCGAGCCTCTACAGTGAACAACCGGCAAGCGTCGTGAAACAAGCACTGGCCCAAGGTCGAATCAGGCCCTTGCAACTGGATCACATCGACGATGCCCTGGTTGAGCGCTGCTCGCGTATTGTCGCGCTGATGGGCGTGGAACCCTTCATTCATGCGCTTGAAGACGGTGCCGATATTATCTTGGCGGGCCGTTCCACCGACACAGCGGTCATGGCTTCGCTGCCCATCCTGCGCGGAGCCCATCAGGGCGCTGCGTGGCATGCCGGAAAGATTCTGGAGTGCGGCGCGTCCTGCACGACGACGCCCGCCAGCGCGGTGGTGATGGCAACGATCGACGACACGGGATTCACCATCAAGGCCATCGGCGAGGGCGCCCGGCTCACGCCGCGATCAGTCATGGCCCACATGCTTTATGAAAACAGCAACCCCTACGTACTCGTCGAGCCCGGCGGCGTATTGCACGTGGAAGAGGCGGTCTACACCGCGTTGGACGAACAGACCGTGCGAGTGGAAGGTTCGGTCTGGAAGCCCAGCGAAGACTACACCGTCAAGTTGGAGGGAGCGGCGCCGTGCGGTTTCCAATCGGTAGTCATGTGCATTGTCCGTGATCCGGAATACGTCGAGCGCTTCGATGAGTGGCTTGCCAGCCTGGATTCGGTCATGCGTCAGCGAATCGAAAAACACCTGGGCATCGGCTCCGATGACTACGACTTGCAGTTCCGCGCCATTGGCAAGGATTCCGCTTTGGGAGCCCTCGAGTCGCGAAGGGTGACGCCAGTGGAAATCGGTGTCATGGCGATAGCCACGTCGGCAACCGCCGAGCGCACCCAGGACATGGTCGCGTTGCTCAATCCCTACCTGCTGCACTTTCCGTTGCCCGGCGACAAGGACCTGCCCACCCACGCGTTCCCGTTCTCGCCGGCCTCGATGGACCGGGGCATGGTGCACGAGTTCGTGCTCAGTCATGTGATGGTCGTGGCAGACCCGTTGGCACCTTTCCGGTTTGCTATCAAGACAGTCGAGGGAGCATGAGATGAATACTCTGCAAGCATTGGGTTATGAGATCCGTTCCAAGAACGCCGGGCCGTTTTCCCTGACCATCGATGTGTTCTGCAAGGACTCGGAAATCTTCGCGCAATTGGCCGCGGCGCCGAAGCTGCAAGCATTGGCGGTCGCCGAGCTGTTCCGCAGGCCGGCGGAGTTGATCAGTGTTTTCCCCATCGAGGCGTTGAACGTGATCAAGATCAGCCTGCCGCGTCCCGTGGCGCAGGGCGCCTTGCAGGACCGGGACATGCACGGAGCGCAATGGGCGTTCATCCTGCTGGATGCGCTTGGAAGCGGTGAGGACGACCGGCCATGAGTGGCGTTGAAAGCTTGTCGGCGGATGCACCTGCGCCGGTTCACCCTGACCTGGTGGCCGTGGCCACGACACTGCGCGAGCAAGGGTTGCTGCCGGTCGTTCACGGGAATGTGCATAGCGTCAGGGCTCAGTTGGAGCGGATCAATGTCTGGGCTGCACACCGCAGCGTGCCGCTGTCCTATGAGCGCACCTTGGGGTTTGCCGTCGATGGTCGAACGGTGCCCTGCAAGCTCTATTGGCCGGAGGGCGACGAGACGCCTTGCTTGATGTTCTACTGCCATGGCGGTGGGTTTCGCCACGGCTCGCTCGCCGGCTGGGACGCGCCGCTGCGCCAGTGGGTGCGCGACAGTGGCCTGGCGGTGCTGTCCATCGACTATGCGCTGTCGCCGGAATATCGTTTTCCGGTGGCATTCAACGAAGTGGTGTCGATCATCAGCCGGGTCATCAAGCTTGGGGCGATCACCGATTGCCCGGTGCGCGGTTATGCCTTGGGTGGCGATTCGGCAGGCGCCAACCTGGCCCTGGGTGCTGCGATTGCGCTGCGCGACGCAGGGTTTGATGTGTTGCGGCAGTTGTTGCTGTTCTACGGCAATTACTCACGCGACATGAGCTCCGATTCGTGGCAAAGGCTGGGTGGATACGGGGGGCAGAATCTGTCGGTCGAGACCATGAGCGCCTACTGGGCGAGCTACCTGGTCAATGACGAGGATGACTGGCGGGTACAGCCGATCAACGCTGACTTGGTCGGCCTGCCACCGGTGCGATTGGTGGTGGGGGAACTGGACCCGTTGCTGGATGAGAACCGTGAGCTGGCGGACCGCTTGGAAAGCGCGGGTGTGGCGACACACCTGCAAGTGCTCGCGAACATGACCCACGGGTTTGTCCGATTCAATGAGGTGGCCCCGGTCGTGCGCGATGTCATCGCTGCGCAGGGCAGTGCTTTGCGCAAGGCTCTTTCTGTTCAGGCGAACTTCCCATGAGCCGATTCCGTAGCGCGGGCTTTGCGCGAATTTGCGGCGGCCTATTCTTCGTCATGGCGGCCAACGCCCTCGCGGCTGGCAGGCTCCCTGTCGGTCCTGCCGCAGGAGACAACGAGCTGTCGGCGTTTTACCGCTGGCCTGAAGCAATGCCCGCGCTGCCCGGTGCGCTGCTGCGAAGCGAGACCTTGCCGACACAACCGCAGATGCCTGCCGCCGCGCAAGCTTTGCGCCTGCTCTACAGCTCTATCGACGAGCGCTGGCACTCCGGACTCGTTGCGGTCAGCGGGACGTTGTACCTGCCGGCTGGACCTCCACCGGCGCAAGGCTGGCCGTTGCTGGCCTGGGCCCATGGTACGCTGGGGATTGCCGATGCTTGCGCACCGTCCTGGGCTGGCTGGCGCGACCGTGATGCGGCGTATATCAATCGCTGGCTGGCGCGCGGATTCGCGGTGGTCGCCACCGATTATCAAGGTTTGGGAGGGCCAGGGCCGCATCCCTACACGTTCTGGCAGGCCGAGGGACGCTCTGTCCTGGACTCGATTCGCGCGGTCCGTTCGATCCGGCCGGGCCTGATGGCTAGTCACACGATCCTGGCCGGGCAATCTCAGGGGGGAGGGGCGGCATTGGGCGCGGCGATCCTTGCCGATGGCTACGCACCGGAGCTTTCTATCCGGGGCGCGGTACTCACGGCGCCGAATAGCACATTTCCCCATGGCCCCATTGCGCTGCCGCCGCGCCAGTCCAATACGGTGTTCCTGGCATTGGCATCCGGCGGCTTGCACGAGGACGGGCCGCAGGTCGAGGACATCCTGACGGACAAGGGGCTTGAACTGCTAAGTGTGGCTCGGCACGGCTGTACCCGTGACATTGCCCGAGAATCCAAAGCGTTGCAGATCGATTCGTTTGCCGAGCTTCTGACCGTTACCCCCGAGGCGTTGAATGCGATGCGCATCCCAACGACCGACATGCCCCAGGCATCGATTGCCTTCCCGTTACTCATTGCTACCGGCCAGGCGGATGAAACGATCACCCCTGTGCGCCAGTACGCGGTCGCGGCGGCGTTGTGTGCCGCTGGTAATCAAGTCACCTGGCGGACTTATGAAGGCCTGGGGCATGACGGGGTGCTGCATGGTTCATTGGACGATGCATTTGCCTTCGTTGAGGCCCAGCTCGACGGATCGGGCCCTGGCTCGAATTGCTCCACTCTGCAAAGGCCCGGTCCGCCGGGTGAAAGGGATACAACCGCGCCATTCAACAACGACTGAATGCCTCCAGTGGGAGCTTGCTCGCGACGGCGGTGGGTCAGACGATGAAGTATCGGCCGGGAGGGCCTCATCGCGAGCAGGCTCGCTCCCACATTGGGGTCGGGTGAAGCCTGGGCCTTGAGGCAGGCACAGACTTCCACAAGGGCCCGATCTTGCGACAGGTTGAGGCTTTGTCGAGGCCGTCTGGTCTCAGGACGCGTCCTGCTGATAGGTGCAACCCACGTAGAGGTCACTGTCCTTGTTTTCGGTGGAGACCACGCGCAGGGTCGCGCCGTTGTCGAGGTTGCGCTGGTAATCCACGTAGCCGTCGGTATCCAAGGTCTTCTCCAGTTTCAGGGCGCTGGCGAGTTTCTCTGCATCGGCCTTCGGGTTGCTGCTCTTGGCCTGGAGAAAGAAGCTGAAGCGGTCGGTCATCACCAGGGTGGTCGACGACACGCCGTGCACCGTCAGTGCCGGGGAGGCTTGCCAGGCGCCACCGCCCCACGGGGTGTGCGCTTCATCCTTGGGCAGCGACACTTGCTCCGCGTCAACCAGGCCGTTGAACTCGCTCACCTGTTGCGCACTGGCCTGGCACTGCGCCAGGGCCTTGAACAGATCGCTGTGGCTTGGACCGGCGGCCAAGACAGGGGCGGTGGACAGGCAGCCAGCCAGGGCAACGACACCAAGAGAGATTTTCATGAGGACATCCTTGTACAGTTGGATAACAGGTAATGGGAGCCCGAGATGAATGGCAACGGGCATCGGCCATGGACGACTTGCCCGGTTGCATATGGGGCTGGGCTGCGGTCGGAAGCTTGCCACCACGGACGTGAATATGTCATCAGGATATTTTGGAAAAACTTGCGCCAAGAGGAGGGCATGAACGGATTGAGTCCGTTGTAGCCACTCACCCATGAGGGGCATTTCTTCTGGGCATCGGCAAAGCATGGCCGCCAAAGTCCCCTTTCTGACCTCCCATAGCCTCAACAGCCTGGTACCGCTGCCGTAACGTGCACCTGACTGCGCGCAAAGGAGCATCCTGATGAACCGTAGAACCTTTATGCTCGGCACCGCGGGCGTGGGTGCGTTGATGGCCGGAGCGGGGGCCCTGTTGCGGCCGAGCGACCGGGGCAGTCCCTACAACGAGTACTTCCGTGCGTTGAACCAGGAGCTGAAGATTCATGGGCCGATGCGCCCCGTGATGCTGATCGACCTCGACCTGCTCGATCACAACATCAATGTGGTCATGCAATCGGTCAAACGCGCCGGTAAACACTTGCGCCTGGTGGAGAAGTCCCTGCCGTCGCCCGGGTTGTTGGCGTACATCGCCAAACGCACCGATAGCCAGCGGTTGATGTCATTTCACCAGCCTTTCCTCAACCATGATGCAGTGACCTTTCCCGAGGCCGACCTCTTGCTCGGCAAGCCTTTGCCGGTGCGCTCGGCCGAGCTGTTTTACCAAACCCACAAGGGCACCTTTGACCCCTCCAGACAATTGCAGTGGCTGCTTGACACCCCACAGCGGCTGATGGATTACCTGATATTGGCCCAGGGTCTGGGCATTCGGATGCGGGTCAATATCGAGCTGGATGTCGGCCTGCATCGCGGCGGAGTCGCGGATCACGCGGTGCTCGGCGAGATGCTGACGCTGATCAGCGCCCATCCGCAGCAGCTCGAATTTTCAGGCTTCATGGGGTATGACCCGTTTGTCGGCATGGGCGTGCCCCGGGTCCTTGGTTCGTCCCAGGCGTTGTTCGATCAGGTGATGGTCATTTACAACGGTCATGTGAATTACGTGCGTGAACATTTCCCGGCGCTTTGGCACGACGGGCTCACGCTCAATACCGCCGGCAGCCCCAGCTACGGCATGCACGAGCAGGAGCGCTTGAGCAGCGAGGTCTCGGTGGGGACAGCATTTCTCAAGCCGACGCATTACGACCTGCCCTCGCTGGCCGAGCATGTGCCGGCGGCCTTTATCGCAACGCCCGTATTGAAAAGCACCGGGGCGGTCAATTTTCCCGCCCTGGATGACAAGTCCCGATTGTTCTCCTGGTGGAATCCGAATCAGCGCGGAACATTCTTCATCTATGGCGGCAACTGGATGGCCGAGTTCGAGTCTCCCTCGGGGCTGCAAAGCAATGAGCTCTATGGTCGCAGTTCCAATCAGGAAATGGTCAATGGCTCGCCGGCCGTGGGGCTGAACGTGGAGGACCAGGTGTTTTTACGACCCACCCAGACCGAGTCTGTGCTGCTGCAGTTTGGCGATTTGCTGGCCGTGCGCGGGGGGAAGATTGTCGAAACCTGGTCGGTGTATTGATTGGCAAGGCGCTTGCTCACAACCGGCCCCGCAACAGAAACAGCACCAGCGCGACCAGGCAGGCTGTCGCCTGAATTCCACCCAGCGTCGTTATCGGCGCTAAGCTCAAGACCGAGGCGAGCCAGGTGGTCAGCGCCGCCGCACCCATGGAGAGAAAGCCCAGCAGTGCGGACGCCATCCCGGCTTCTTTGCCGAAAGGGCCCATGGTGATGGCCGTGCCCAGCGGATTGGCCAGGCCCATGCCCCAAAGGAAGGTGACCATCGAGAGGGCATACCACCCCAGGCCAGGCACGGCCGGACCTACCAGAAGCAGGCTGCCGCCGACCATGGCGCAGGCAATGCCCAGCAGCGTGACGATTCGGGCGCCATGCCGATGGGCCAGGCGCGGAGCCGCCATGCCGGCCGCGAACACGACGAAGACCGTGGCGGCGAAATACAGGCCGGTCTGCACCGACGTCAGGCCGATACCTTGCATCAGAATGGCCGGCGCCGCTGCGAACGAGGCGAACAGGCCGCTCATCAGCAAGCTCATTGAGAGGGCGGGAAGGATGAAGCGCTTATCCAGCAACAATCGGCGATAGGCGAGCACCACGCTCTTGGCCGAGTGTGGTGCCCGGCGATCGGCGGGGTGGGTTTCCCCGAGGTCGCGCACGTAGAAAAACGCCAGTACAACGGCGGCCAGTCCCACCAGGATGAAGATGGCGCGCCAGCCGAGCGTGACGGCCAGGACGCTGCCGGCCAACGGCGAAAACCCCGGTGCCGCGGCCGTGGCGATCATCGTCAGCGACAGAGCGCGGGCGAGCGTCTCGCCTTCGAACAGATCCCGTGCGATGGCACGTGACAGCACCGAGGCCGCGCACACGCCCAACGCCTGCACGACGCGTCCGGCGATCAGGACATCGAGCGTGCTGGCAAGACCGGCGATCACGGTGCCGACCACGAACACCGACAGGCCGCCCAGCACCAGTTTCTGGCGTCCGTAGCGATCGGCCAGTGGACCGACCACCAACTGGCCCAAGGCGAACGTGATGAAGAAGCTGGACAGCGTCAGGCCCAGCTCGCGAGCGGTCACGCCCAGGTCTTCACCGATATCTGCAAACGCCGGGAGGATGATGTTGGTGGAGAGCATGCTGATCGCCGCGAGGCCTGCAAGCAGCGCCACGACTTTGCCGGTCAATGGTTGGGTGGAGGCGTGGGGCTGGGTATTGGCAATCGCCAATGAAGTTTGGGCTTCCATACATCCTCTCCGGTGTTTGCTTGGCGGGTAAAGACGTTGATGCCAAATGCCGCAATGGTGGCTCGCGACCCCGACGTAGTGACGGCGGCTTTCTACATGATGATCGTAATATTTTCATAAATATGATGATCGTCATCTCTTGCGTCAAGCTAAATATCTGGCGGGTGCAGGCGGGGATTCACTTGCTGCCAAAAAAGCAGGCAGCGTTGAACGAGCGGGGAGTGGGGAGCGCCGAATACACAGGCCTCCTAAGCGACCGGCCGACGCAGCGTCAGCATGGTGTACCTCTACAGGTCGTCCGCCATCGATGCTACAGTCCCGTCTTTCCAGGGGAGAGAGCGTCATGCGGATCGTGGTATTGGCTTTGACGATGGCGCTGCTGACGGGATGCGCGACGGCTAACGAAACCTTTGGCATGGGGCAGCTTTGCGGCCGCCAGCCTTACTGCGGTGCGGCCACCGATATCAAGATCATCAAGGGCTCGACGAACGACAACGACGTGTATTCACGTGCGCTGGCACCGTTTGCAATCATTGACCTGCCTTTCAGTATCGTCGCCGATACGCTGCTCCTGCCCTATACGATTTTTCATATGAGGCCTGCCGAGGAGTAAGGGTGTTGCCCCGTCCGCAGGGCCGCCATACGGCATTTTGGGTAACGATCACCACCCACAGACCTCGCGAGGAAGCACAAGATCGACGGTTCCGCTGTCTTGACAGTTTTTTTGGTCTACCTGGCCGGTGTGGTGATTCCTGGGCCGAATTTCGTCGCCGTGGTCTCCAGATCGGTCATCCGCTGACCGAGCGCCCATCGCTGAGCAGGGATGACCTGACAGTACTGCCTGTGCCATTTAAACCCCGGCGACGGCCTCGCGAACGAAGTCTTCATAGTGGCCGATTTCATGTGCGCCAGGTACCCGGACCTGTCCCTGGTCTTGCAGAGATAAAAACGCTCACGTCAGGTTGTCGGTCACGAGTCTCACCCTGTGGCAATCGGTCGGCCCGAGTGTCTGACCGCTTGCCGAGCGCACCTCCATCGGCATGAGGGCCTGGCCGGATGCGTTGTCCAGCAGCACGGAGCGCGTCTCTCCCGGCTCGAACAGGAAACGTTCGCCCCACTGCCGCAGGCTGACTACCACTGGAAAGATCTCCCGGCCTTTCTCCGTCAAGACGTACTCCTTGTAGGCGCTCCCATCCGAGGCGGGTCGAACGTCGAGTACGCCGACCTCGACCAAGGCTTTGAGTCGCGAAGCCAGAATGTTCTTGGCAACGCCCAGGCTCTTTTGAAATTCGCTGAATCGACGTATGTCGTCGAAGGCGTCTCGAATGATCATCAGCGACCAGCGATCGCCAATCACGTCCAGTGTCCTGGCGACCGGGCATTCGTTGTTTTGCGATGAAGCGGTTTCCATTTCATTGACCTCTGAAAAAGCATTGCCAAGTTGGCCGGAACTTTGTGGTTGCAAATTGAAACCTGATCGATCAACAATCCGTTCAGGTTTTTAATTGAAACCAGTTTAGCGCCAAGGAGACGTGCATGACAGCAGAGGCCGACTGTTTCACCCGGCAGCCTTCGGACAAGCAGGGTGGCGAGGGAGCTTGCTCCCGCTTGAGTGCGAAGCGCTCACAAAAGGGGCCGCTACGCAGCCCAGCGGGAGCAAGCTCCCTCGCCACAGGGTCGTTGAATGAACAGCAGTGCCCAGGGCTTTCGCCATCGCTCACGTTATTGTTTTCCGTGACCTGCGCACTGGCCGTCGCCAATGTCTACTTTGCCCAGCCCTTGCTTGTCTCGATGGCCGAGAGCCTGGGCGTTGCTCAAGGATTGATCGGGGTGGCGGTGACGGCCACTCAGGTGGGTTACGTCCTGGGATTGCTGTTGATCGTCCCGTTGGGGGACAGGATCAACCGTAAACGGCTGGTGTTCGCGCAGTTGGTGTTGTCTGCGATTGCGCTGGCAGCCGTCGGCGCAGCCCAACATTGGTTGGCTTTGCTGGGCGCCATGATCGTGATGGGGTTACTGGCAGTGGTCGTCCAGGTGCTGGTGGCCTATGCCGCCGTGCTGTCCTCGCCCTCGCAGCGAGGGCAGGCCGTGGGAACCGTCACCAGCGGCGTTGTCCTGGGGATTCTCCTGGCGCGGTTTACCTCCGGGGTGATCGCCGATCTGGCGGGCTGGCGCGGGGTTTATTTCGTTTCCTCGGGCTTGATGTTGATCATCGCGGCGGTGTTTTGGGCCAGGGTGCCTGCCGCCGTGTCGCCCGGTAACCGGCAGCCCTACCTGGCGCTCATCCGCTCGCTGTTCATGCTGTTCGCGACCGAGCCGGTGCTGCGGACCCGGGGCCTGCTGGCCTTGCTGATCTTTGCCGCTTTTTCAGTGCTGTGGACGGCGATGGTGCTGCCGTTGAGCGCCGCGCCGCTGTCGCTTTCACACACGGCCATCGGCCTGTTTGGCCTGGCGGGCGTCGCCGGGGCCCTGGCGGCCAGACGCGCCGGTCGTTGGGCAGATCGAGGTTTTGGACAACGGGTGACCGGCTGGTCGCTGGGGCTCCTGACGCTCTCCTGGCTGCCCATCAGTTTTACCGAGAGCTCCCTGATCGCACTGGTCTGCGGCGTGGTGCTACTCGACTTCGCGGTACAAGCCGTGCACGTCACCAACCAGAGCCTGATTTTCGCCGCGCGGCCTGATGCCCAAAGTCGCATGGTCGGCGCGTACATGTGCTTCTACTCGGTGGGCAGCGCACTGGGGGCGGCCGCCGCGACCCAGGTCTATGCGCTGTGGGGCTGGAGGGCGGTCAGCCTGCTGGGCGCCTTGATCAGCCTCGCCGCACTGGTGTTGTGGCGGCGCTCGCTTCATTGCGGCCACTGCTCAAGCAGGATCGAGACGAATTTCTCCGCGGCCGGGGAGAGCGATGCGCCCCGGCGGTAGACCAGGCCCAGCGAGCGGTTTACCACCGGCTCGATCAGCGGCACGCTGACCAGGGTTGGATGATCCCCGGCGGGCATTGCCAGGCTGGGCATCGCCGACACGCCCAGGCCCGCCTCGACCAGCCCCAGCGACGTCGACAGGTGCTGCACTTCATAGAACCACTGCGGGCGCCAGCTCAGGCCCGACAGCGCATGATCCAGCAGCATGCGGTTGCCGCTCAGGCGACCCACGCCGATCAGCCGGTAATCGCTGAGTTCCGACCAGGTGACCGCACTGCGTTCAGCCAACTCATGGTCGCGCCGGCAGGCCAGCACAAAGGGTTCGTTGACCAGGGGCACGAACTCGATGTCGGGGTGCTGGCCGCTCATCATGTTGATGCCGAAGTCGGCTTCGCCGCGCAGCACCGCTTCGAGCCCTTCGTTGGCACTGAGGTCGAGCAGGCGGATGCGGATTTTCGGGTAGCGCTCGTTGTAGAGGCGGATCACCGAAGGCAGGAAATAGAACGCCGCCGTGGGGATGCAGGCCAAGGTCACCCGGCCGATCTGCCGTTCCGCCAGCTCGCGGATGTTGAGAATCGAGTCGTCGAAATCATCCAGCAGGCGCCGCGCCTTGGGCAGGAAATCACGGCCGACACTGGTCAGGCTGACCTTGCGAGTCGTGCGATCGAGCAAAGCGGTGCCCAGGCCTTCCTCGAGTTTTTTCATCCGTCGGCTCAGGGCCGGTTGCGACAGGTGCAGCGCATCAGCGGCTTCGTGGAAACTGCCCAGTTCGGCGATTTTCACGAAAGATCGTATGTCCTGGAGCTCATATTCCATGTTCTACCTCGGCGGAGAGAGGGCTGCGCGATACCAATCATCGTAAGATAATTCATTTGTGAAACGCAATAATCGCTCCGATCTTTGCATTGGAAACACTTTTTAAACCCTGCCACTCTTGTGTCCAGAGCATCAATTATCCAGATTGATCAACAAGAGTTAGTGATCATGCAGCGAATTCCTTGTGTGCTAATGCGCGGCGGTACCTCCAAAGGCCCGGTGTTTCTCGCCTGGGATCTGCCGGTCGCCATCGCCGAACGTGACGAGCTGCTGCTCAACCTGATGGGCTCCGGCCACGAGCTGGAAATCGACGGCATCGGTGGCGGTAGTCCACAAACCAGCAAAGTGGCGATCGTCAGCCCATCGCTGCACCCTGACGCGGATGTCGATTATTTGTTCGTTCAGGTCATGGTTTCCCAGCGTCGGGTCGATACCGCTCCCAACTGCGGCAACATGCTCTGCGCCGTCGGCCCGTTCGCCATTGAGCAGGGGTTGGTCAAGGCTTCCGGTGACCTGACCCAGGTGCGCATTCGTAACCTCAATACCGGGACCTTCGTGAATTCCGACGTGCAAACCCCGGAAGGCAAGGTCAGCTATGAAGGCGACACCGCCATCGACGGCGTGCCTGGCACGGCCGCTCCGGTGCAACTGACCTTCCTCGACGCAGCGGGCAGCAAGACCGGGAAACTGTTTCCGACCGGGCAAACCCTGGACGTGATTGACGGCATCCCGGTGACCTGCATCGACATGGCGATGCCGATGGTGATTGTTCAGGCCAGCCAGCTTGGCAAGCGCGGCGATGAAAGCCCCGCTGAACTGGACGCCGATAAAGCCTTCCTGCAGCGCCTGGAGTCCCTGCGCCTGAAAGCCGGCCTGGCCATGGGCCTGGGTGATGTCAGTGACAAGGTCATTCCCAAGCCGGTGCTGGTGTCTCCGGCCAAGTCCGGCGGGACGATCCAGGTGCGTTACTTCATGCCGCACAACTGTCACCGCGCCCTGGCGATCACTGGCTCCATCGGCCTGGCCACCGCATGCGTGACCGAGGGCAGTGTCGTCGCACAGTTGCTCGGCACCGTCAGTGAGCCGCGCTTGCAACAGGTTCGGATCGAACACCCAAGCGGCGGTATCGATGTCGTACTGTCCTACACCGGTGAAAAGGGTGAGACCATTCGGGCTTCGGTAGTACGTACTGCGCGCCGGCTTTTCTCAGGCTACGTCTACGCCACGGCGTCCCAACGGCTGGCCGGATAGCCCAGGTCGCCTGGGTCTTTTGCATCAGAACAATTCTAAAAATGGGTGATGCCATGAAAGTTGTTAAATCGCTCTACTTCCAGATCATCTGCGCCGTGCTGCTGGGCGTGGTCGTCGGGCATTTCTGGTCGCAACAGGCGATTGCCTTGAAGCCGCTGGGTGATGCCTTCATCAAGCTGATCAAGATGATGATCGCGCCGGTGGTGTTCTGCACCATTGTCACTGGCATCGCCGGCATGAGCGATAAGCGCTCGCTGGGGCGTTTGTTGAGCAAGACCATGCTGCTGTTCCTGGCGCTGACGGTGATCAGCCTGATCATCGGCCTGGTGTCGGTCTACCTGTTCAAGCCCGGCGCGGGCATGAACATCGACCCGACGCAGTTGAGCACCCAAGGACTGTCGCAGTACACCGACTCCGCCGCGAAACTGAGCGTGGTGGATTTCTTCATGCACATCATCCCCGACACCTTCATCGGCGCCTTCAATAAAGGCGAGGTGTTGCCGGTGCTGTTTATCGCGGTGCTCTGCGGTTTTGCCTTGTCGTCCTTGGGCGAGCGCGGCAAGCCTGTGCTGGAGGTCCTGGAATCAGCTTCGCACATGGTGTTCAAGATTTTCTCCTACCTGATGCGTTTCGCTCCGATTGGCGCTTTCGGGGCCTTGGCCTTCACGGTGGGGCAGTACGGCATCACGTCGCTGGGCTCCCTGGCCAAGCTGATCATGACCCTGTATATCGCCTGCGCCTTCTTCGTCTTCGTGGTGTTGGGCAGCATTTGCCGGGCACACGGTTTCAGCCTGTGGAAGCTGCTGCGTTATCTGCGTGAAGAGTTCCTGGTGGTGTTGGGGACGTCTTCGACCGAACCGGTGATGCCGCGAATGCTGGAAAAACTCCAGGCCCTGGGCTGCAAGAAAGGCGTCGTGGGGCTGGTACTGCCGACCGGTTATTCGTTCAACCTTGACGGCACGGCGATCTACCTGTCGCTGGCGGCGATCTTCATTGCCCAGGCCTGCAACATCGATCTGACGCTGACCCAGGTCATCACCATGCTGGCGATCATGCTGCTGTCGTCAAAGGGTGCCGCAGGTGTGACCGGTAGCGGGTTTGTCGCCTTGGCCTCGACCTTGACGGTCATCCACGACATTCCCCTGGCGGGCCTGGCCCTGTTGATCGGAATCGACCGGTTCATGTCTGAAGCGCGGGCGTTGACCAGCCTGGCGAGCAACGCCGTCGCGACCGTGGTGATCTCCCTCTCGGAAAATGCCTGTGACCGCAAAGTCCTGTTGCAGACCCTGGATGGCAAACCCGCCCAGACGCAGACCCCGGCAACGGACTCGAGCTGGGACGGCACGAAGGTCGCCAAACACATCTAACCGCTCACGGCTGACTTGACAGCACCGCGTAAGCTCACTCAATACCTCTGCGCCAGGCACGCCTTAGTGTTGCCTGGCGGGTGGGAGGGCGTGTGCCTGGGTGTCTGCCAAGCTACTCATAACAACAAGAGATCTGACATATGCTCGCTTTACTTGGCTTGGCCATGGTGGTGGTCTTCACCTTCCTGATAATGACCAAACGGTTATCACCGATCGTCGCGCTGACGGTGGTACCGATCGTCTTTGCCGTGATCGGCGGCTTTGGCGGGACCACCGGCAAGATGATGCTGGACGGCCTGAAAATGGTCGCGCCGTCGGCGGCATTGCTGTTGTTCGCGATCCTGTTTTTCGGCCTGATGATCGACGCCGGTCTGTTCGACCCGCTGATCCGCAAGATCCTCAAACGAGTCAACGGCGACCCGATGAAGATCGCCGTGGGCACGGCGCTGCTGTCACTGTTGGTGGCACTGGACGGTGACGGCACGACGACTTACATGATCACCTGTGCCGCGATGTTGCCGCTGTATAAGCGCATCGGCATGAATCCGATGATTCTGGCAACCATTTCCATGCTCTCGTTGAGCATCATGAGCGGCATGACCCCTTGGGGCGGTCCGGCGACCCGTGCGATCGCAGCGCTGGGCCTGGATGCCGGCGAGTATTTCGTGCCGTTGCTGCCGACCATGATCGGCGGTGCGATGTGGGTGGTGTTCACGGCGTTCCTGTTGGGCCGTGCCGAGCGCAAGCGCATCGGCAACGTTCAGCTGCAAAGCGGTGGCGGTGACTGCTACATCAACGCGATCATGGAGGACACGCCACACAAGCGTCCGAAGCTGGCCTACGTCAACCTGCTGCTGGTGGTTGCGGTGATGGTCGCGCTGGTGATGGGGCTCATGCACTCGGCGATCCTGTTCCTGATCGGTTTCGTCCTGGCGCTGATGATCAACTACCCGCAACTGGATATTCAGAAGGAGCGCATTCTTGCCCATTCGGGTAACGCCATGACCGTGGTCCTGCTGGTGTTTGCCGCGGGCATCTTCGCCGGGATTTTTTCCGGGACGAAAATGGTCGATGCTCTGGCGCAAACCCTGGTGGACTGGATCCCGCCTTCCTGGGGGCATCTGTTCCCGCTGGTGGTGGCGATTACCAGCATGCCGTTGACTTTCGTTTTGTCCAACGATGCCTACTACTTCGGTGTCGTGCCGATCCTGGCCAACGCCGCGGCAGCCTACGGGATCGATCCGGTGGAAATTGCCCGGGCCTCCATTCTCGGCCAGCCGGTGCACCTGATGAGCCCGCTGGTGGCATCGACCCTGTTGCTGGTGGGCATGGTCGACCGCGACCTGGGCGACTTCCAGAAAGCCACCGTCAAATGGGCGGTGCTCACGTCCCTGGTGATTACCGCACTGGCCCTGCTGACCGGGGCGCTGACGCTGTTTTCCTGATTCACCCGACAACCTTGGTTTTCCTGCCTGACACGCCCCCGCAAGTGGGGGGGTGCCGGCCTGCACGCCCAATAACAACAACGAGTAGCTAGACATGACCACTTTGCTTACCCGCGGGGCTTTGTTTCCAATCCTTGGCTTGTTGCCCCTGGCCACGGCCAGCGCCGAAGGTTTCATCGACGACAGCAAGCTGAAGCTGCAATTGCGCAACGTCTACTTCAACGAAAATTTCCGTGACGAGCACGGGATGAGCGCACGGGCGGCGAGGACCGCCAAGAGTGAGCGCACCGAATGGGCCCAGGGTTTCCTGCTGGATTACCAGTCAGGCTTTACGCCGGGCACGATCGGTTTTGGGGTCGATGCCTTGGGCCTGCTCGGGGTCAAGCTCGACTCCGGGCGTGGCCGCAGCGGCACCGGTCTGCTGCCGGTGCATGACGACGGTCGCGCCGCCGACGAGTTCGCCAGCGCGGGCATGACCGCCAAGGCCAGGCTGGCCAAGACCACGCTCAAATACGGGACCTTGCTGCCCAAGACCCCGGTGCTGATCTACAACGATGCGCGGCTGTTGCCCCAGACTTACCAGGGCACCCAGATCACGAGCAGTGACATCGACAACCTCACCCTCACCGGCGGGCATCTGGAGCGTTTCAAGCTGCGGGATTCGAGCGACAGCATGCCTATCGTGCCCGACGGCTATGGTGGCGATAAGTCCGGTGACTTCAGCTATGCCGGCGCCGACTACAAGCTGGGCAAGAACATCCGCCTGAGTTACTTCTACGGCGAGCTGGAGAATTTCTATCGACAGAACTTTGTTGGCATCCAGCATGATCTGCCCCTGGGCGCCGGGGTGTTGACCAGCGACCTGCGCTACTTCAACAGCGTCGATTCGGGGTCGGCCTACGGCGGCAAGGTCGACAACGACATGCTCAGCGGGTCGCTGTCCTACGCCGTTGTCGGCCACACGTTGAGCGCCGGCTACCAAACGCTCAGCGGCGATGCGGGCTTGCCTTACATCAGCGGCGCCACGGTGTATTCCTTCAGCAACGTCGGGATCGGCAAGTTCATCGAGGAAGACGAGAAGACCTGGATGCTCGGTTACGGCTACGACTTCGCTCGCCTCGGTGTGCCCGGCCTGACGTTTTCCACCCGTTACCTGAGCGGCAACGACGGCAAGTCCAACACCACGGTCAAAGAGTGGGAACGTGACGCAGAGATCGCCTATGTGGTGCAGCAGGGTACGTTCAAGGGGTTGGGCGTGAAGGTGCGAAACTACGTCTATCGCTCGGACTTTGCCCGGGGTCGTGACAGTAACCGGATCTATTTCACCTACGACATCGCGCTTTGGTAGGGCGCTGTGTGCGACGGCCGACGCCTTGGCGTAGCGCGCCCTCAGCGGCTGCGCGTACATCGCAGTGGCTAGGATCGAATCGTTGCGAGATCGGGCTCAGCTCTCCTGGCTGAGGGGTGAACTCCCACCCAACCCAAAAGCCAGTGTGGGAGCGAGCTTGCTCGCGATGACGGTGTCAGATCCAGCATCATCGTTGGCTGATGGTCCGCTATCGCGAGCAAGCTCGCTCCCACAGGTGGGAACTATCAACGGTTTTCTCAGTGGCCTCGGGTTCGTCGCGGTGGCTCGGTTCGATTCTTTGCGACATCATGGCGTCAATCAACTTTGGGCAAAGCCCTCGTCGAGGCCGCTGTGGATCGAAACCGAGACCGACGCAACAACCTGTCCCTGGATGGCCTGAATTTTTTCCTCGCGGATGTGCGCGATGGGCTGGGTCCTTACCTGGCGATCTACCTACTGGCGGTGCATCGCTGGGACCCGGCCAGCATTGGCGTGGTCATGACGGTGGCGGCGATGGCCGGCCTCGTCGCCCAGGCGCCCGCCGGCGCGTTGATCGATCGGGTGCGCAGCAAGCGTGCCGTGGTGGCTGTCGCGGCCTTGATGGTGACGCTGGGTTGTCTGGTGCTTCCGTTCACCTCGTCCTTCGGCCTGGTGGCATTGACCCAGGCCATCGGCGCCGTGGCGGCATCGGTCTTCGCGCCGGCTATCGCCGCGATTTCCCTGGGCATTACCGGCGCCAAGGCCTTTACGCGGCGCACCGGGCGCAACGAAACGTTCAACCATGCAGGCAATGCCTGCGCAGCGCTGCTGGCGGGTGGGTTCGCCTGGCTGTTCGGTCCCATTGCGGTGTTCTACTTGATGGCGGCCATGGCATTGGCCAGCATCGTGGCGGTCAGTTGCGTGTCCGCCGAAGCCATCGACCATGACGTGGCACGGGGCCTGGAGGCCGGTCAGTCGGTCCACGGCCCGGTACCCTCGACGCTGCGGGTCTTGCTGGATAACCGCACGCTGCTGTTGTTCGCCATTTGCTGTGGGCTGTTTCACCTGGCGAACGCGGCGATGCTCCCCCTGGTCAGCCAGAAGCTGGCCCAGGCCAACGTGCACCTGGCCACGCCGCTGACGTCGGCCTGTATCGTTGCGGCGCAACTGGTCATGGTGCCCATGGCGTGGCTGGTGGGGGTCAAGGCCGATGCCTGGGGCCGCAAGCCGTTGCTGCTGGCCGGCTTCCTGATCCTGCCCATCCGCGGTGTGTTGTACGTACTCTCCGACGATCCCTATTGGTTGGTGGCGGTGCAGTTGCTGGACGGGATTGGTGCCGGGTTGTTTGGCGCGCTGTTTCCGCTGGTGGTCAAGGACCTGACCCAGGGCACCGGGCGTTTCAACGTCAGCCTCGGGGTGTTGTCGACGGTGTTCGGGTTCGGTGCTGCGTTGAGCAACAGCCTGGCCGGCTTCGTCGTGCAAGGAGCTGGCTACAGCGCGGCGTTCCTGACCCTGGCGGCGATTGCCGCGTTGGCATTTGGTCTGTTGCTGGCGATGCCCGAGACGTTCCGGCCAAGCCGCGTTCCCCAGGTCGACACCCTTGCGGTAGCTGACGGTGGCGTTGCCTGAGGCCGCCCATCAAGTTCCCCCCATACTCAACCCCCTGTGGGAGCGAGCTTGCTCGCGATAGCAGTGGTCCAGCAGGCATCGATGTTGGATGTGCCGCCATCATCGCGAGCAAGCTCGCTCCCACATTGAGTTGCATATCATGCCTGGCATCTGAATCTAGTCATCTCGTCGAGATACCTGCAGCAACAAGCCTGGCTCCGCCCTCGTGGCCGAGAGCGTCCAGCCATGGGCCTGGGCGATTTCCTGGCAGATCGTCAGACCCAGGCCGGCGCCATGGTCGCGACGATGAGGTCCGCGCCAGAAGCGTACGAACAGCTGGGGCAGTTGCTCCCGATCAACCCCAGGGCCCCAGTCGCGTACGCTCAGGTGATCCCTGCCGATGTCCACCCGAACCTCCGTGCCCCGAGGGGCGTGTTGGAGGGCGTTTTCCAGCAGGTTTTTCAGCAAGGTGAAGAGGGCGCTGCGATCTGCCTGCCAAGGGGCAATGCCCGTGCAATCCTCGGCCAGCACCAGGCGCACATCGACGGCTTCGGCCATGCGCTGTAGATAGTCGGTGGCTTCCTTCGCCACATCGGCCAGTTCGACCGCGGCAAACCGATAATTCTGGGCCTCACTGGTTTCGGTCAACAACAGCAGTTGCTGAGCTTGACGGGTCATGTGGGCCACGTCGTTGAGCAGCGCATTGCGATCGGGACTGTCTGCCATCAATTCGATTTGCGCGCGTATCAGCGCCAGCGGTGTCTTCAGCTCGTGTGCCGCGGTCGCCAGGAATTCCTGCTGGATCCGGTAGCCATTTTCCAGGCGTTGGAGGACTCGATTGAAACTGTCCACCAGTGGCACGACCTCGGACGGTACGCTGCTGACTTGCAAGCGTGAATGCAGCGAGCGAGGCGAGATGGCCGCCGCTGACTCGGACACTTCGCGCAAGGGTTTGAGTGTATAGCCCAAAATGACATAGGCGCAGGCGCCAAAGACGAAGAGCAGTACCAGACTGAACAGGACGATGCCGGCGCCCATGAAGGGCAGGGCGAAGGCACCGTGGAAAAGGTCCATCAACCGTTCGCTGACGGCGAGCTGCAGGAACCAGGTCTGGCCGTCGTGTTCGACCGGTGCGGTGGCGCCATACATCAAAATGCCCTGGCGCTCGAACTTGAACGGTTCCTGCTCCAAAGGGCGCACCGAGGCGCTCGCCGGCCAAAAGGTCGCATCGGTGGACGCCAGGGCCACGTTTGCCGAGGCGTCCAGCACGCGGTAGCCGATCTCCTGGCGCATGCTGTCATAGGTCCAGATTCGATCCGCCTCGCTGGGGTCGAATCCGACCGGGCGCCCGCCAGCATCGAACTGGAGTTTTTCCGCCAGCTCCTGGGTGCGTTCGGCCATGTTCATGACCGACAGGATGTCGCTCTGTGAGGTGACCAGGACCAACGCCGCCGAGACGATCAGCAGGATGCTCAGCGCCACGCCGGCAATATAGGCCAGCAGCACCTTGAACCTGAGGCTACTCAACCACGTCGACCTGGCGGAGCGCATAACCGAGACCTCGCAGGTTGACGATGCGTTGGCGGGAGCCGATGGCCAGCAGCTTGCGGCGGATACGGTGCAGGGCCACGTCCAGGGCGTTCGGCGTGACCGCTTCGCTCAAGCCCCAGCCCGCCGCCTCGATGCTGGGGCGACGGACGATTTCCCCAGACTTGCGCAACAGCAGCAACATGATCTGCATTTCCGCCGGCGCCAAGGTAATGCTTTCATTGGCACAACACATAGTGCCGGTCTCGGGTTGCAGGCTCAGGTCACCGTGGCTGGGGGCCAGTGGGCGACAGTCCACCGGGCGCCGCAGCAAAGCCCGCACCCGGGCAACCATTTCATCCATGGCAAACGGCTTGGGCAGATAGTCATCGGCACCGGCATCGAGCCCCTGTACCCGATCATGCAGGGCATCCCGTGCCGTGAGCACCAGGCACGGCAGGCCAAGCCCGGCGCTGCGCAGGCGCTTCAACAAAACGAGCCCGTCGCCGTCCGGCAAGCCGCGATCGAGGATCAACGCCTGGTAGGGCATCCGCTGGATGGCCGCCCATGCGCCATCCATGCGGTTGATCACATCGACGGCGATCCCGGCGTTCGTCAATCCCGTGCTGACCAGTTGCGCCAAGCGTTCGTGGTCCTCGACCAGCAGAATGCGGCTCATCAGAAGCGGTACAGGTAGCCGAACAGCGCGCTGTTTTCGGTAGAACGGTCTACCAGCGGGCTGTCCTTGATCTCACTGGCGAAGCGGGTCGCCTTGATATCGAGGAACACAGAGTGGTGCTGATCGAACATGTAGTTTCCCCGGATGCCAAATTCGCTATTGAGGGCAGACTTGCCGGCATAGGCCGCGCGACCGATGCGGGCTTCACTGTCGCGCACGCCAAAATAATAATCGACGTATTTATTGTCCTGCCACATAGCCGTCACATGGGGCGTGAGGGTGATGTGCTCGCCGAGCCGCCAGGTCCGCTCCAGGCCCAGGTTGAAGCGCTGCCCCTTGCTGTTGCCCGAGACATCCGCCAGCCACTCGGCGTGCACGTCCACCAGATTGGTGTGCCACTGCACTTTGGCCCCGGCCCAGAAGCTGCTTTTACGGTCGCTCATGCCATCGAAAACCCGCGAGTCATCGGCATCATAGCCACTGAAGTCGTACTGGCCCACGAGGCTGAAATCGATTTGCTGGGTGTCGCTGATCTCCAACTGCGACAGCTTGACCTCGGCGTTTGGGCCGAACACCCGCAGGTATTCGTTCTCGAAGTAGATCAGCGGTATCGCCTTGTTGTCACGATCGATGCCGGTATAGGGCTGCTGGCTGCTGATCGCGCCGACCCCCAGTCCCCAAGACGACGACGGTTCGACGGTTTCAGGCTCTGTAGCCTGGGCGGTCATCGCCGAACTGACCACGGCGAGCAGGATCACATTCGGGATGGTTGAAACGGCTAAGCGCAGCAAATGCATGGGGGGCTCCAACGGGACAGGATGAAATGCGCGCCTATCGTTGAGCGTTTTCCCTTACCGGATACTTACGGTTAATTGTCGAAAGCTTGACCTCGATCAAGGCAAATACATATTCCCGCTTCATGACCGTTATAAGTGCCAAGCGGTGCAATATCAGGGGTGATGGCTATTTAGTATTGCGCTAAGATCGACCCAAGTCAGCGTGTATAACAGCCTTCTTACAACAAGTTCACGCGTCACTAATTCAATATGAAATGAGGCTTGAACGGAAATGCTCAGGAATGCACCGCTGCGTCTGAAACTTTTATTGATCCTGCTACTTCCCTTATTGGGATTCCTCACCTTGGCCGGCGTCTTTGTCGTGGACAACTACAAGACACTGCGCGATATGGACGCCACGGTCACCGCCAGCGCCACGGCGCAGAAATTGAGTCAACTGATCACGGTATTGCAGCGCGAGCGCGGCGCCAGCGGGGTGTTCCTGGGCAGCGGTGGCAAGTCGATGGGCGAACGGATGGCCCAGGCGCGCCAGGGCTCCAATGCCTCGGCCGAGGTGGTGCGCCGGTTGTCTGCGTCGGGGAGCGCGCAATTGGACACTGTCCTCCAGGCCTTGGAGCAACTGCCCGCCATTCGTGGGCAAGTGGATAAGTTGGGTATCAGTAGCACCGAATCCGGTGTTCGTTATACCGAGATCATTCAAGCGCTGATGGGCTATACCCACTCTTTGGAAGCGACGATCAATAACGCCACCATTGTTCATGCGCTCGGTGCGCTCAATCAGTTTATCGAGATGAAAGAACGGGCCGGACGCGAACGGGTCGTGCTGGGCCTGGTATTCAGTCAGGATCGTTTCGACGAGACCTTGTTATCGCGCTTTAGCCGAAATCTCGGCGAGTTCTCTGCTTATTCCGACGCATTCCGTCGCCAGGCCCAGCCAGCCCTGCTTCAACAATTTACCGAGCAGATGCTCAAACCCGCTGCGGTCGAAGTCGGCAAGTTGCAGCGCCTGGCTTTCGAGGTTCCTTTGGGCCAGTCGCTGGGCATCAAGCCAGAGGCCTGGTTCGAACTCTCCACTCAGCGCATCGACATGATGAGCCAGGTGGAAGAAGCTCTCGGTCAAAGCGTCAGCCGCCTGGCGATACAGGGGCGTGATGAAGCAAACCGTGCGTTGTGGCTGACCCTCGGCTCGGTCATCGTGGCGCTGCTGGCGGTGACGGTACTGTCGTATGTGATCATCCGCCTGATCGATCTGGCGGTACGCGATGTGAACCGGGTTCTGAACGGCCTTGCCCAGCGTGACCTCACCGCCAGGGCCACCTATGAAGGCCGGGATGAGTTCGGCCAGATCTCACGCAACCTCAATCGCATGGCGCAAGAGATCAGCGAAGTCGTGCAGGAAATCGGCAATGCCACGGCGCAAGTGGCCACCGCCGCGCAAGAGTCTTCCACGGTGACGGTCCAGACCAGCGAGAGTGTCGAGCAACAGCGCCAAGGCACCGAGTTGGTGGCCACCGCGATCAATCAGATGAGCGCCACGGTGCGCGAGGTGGCGCAAAGTACCAACGATGCGGCGCACATGTCGCAACAGGTCAATCTCAATACGGCCCAAGGGCGCGTGGAAATCGAAAGCACCATCGGGCTGATTCGCCAATTGTCCGGGCAGGCCGAGGAAACCGCTGGGATCATTGGTGATCTCAAGCTGGAAAGCGATGCCATTTCTTCCGTGCTCGATGTGATTCGCGGCATTGCCGAACAGACTAATCTGTTGGCGCTCAATGCGGCGATTGAAGCGGCGCGGGCTGGGGATCATGGGCGCGGCTTTGCGGTGGTCGCCTCCGAAGTGCGTACCTTGGCGCAAAAGACCCAGGAATCCACGGGCAACATTCAACAGATGATCAGCAACCTGCAAGCCGGGTCGGATCGTGCGGCGCTGTCCATGCAGCAGACCTTGGACAAGGCTCAGGACGGGGCGAGCAAAGTCGAGCGCGCGGGCGAGTTGTTGGTGGAGATCGCCGAGGGCGTGGCGACGATCAGCGACCGTAACATCCAGATCGCCTCCGCTGCCGAAGAGCAAAGCGCGGTGTCCGAGGATATCAATCGCAACGTGAACGAGATCAATGACCTGGTGATCCAGGTGAGCGCCGGAGCCGAGCAGACAGCCATCACCAGCCAGGAACTGGCTCGCCTGGCCGAGTACCAGCAACAGTTGGTCAATCGCTTCAAGGTGGCCTAGGTCCTGCGGCCCCGGGCCTTTGGCGCAAGGCCCGGGTGTGCGCTCAAACGATATCGTCAATCAGGATGTGGCGCTCGCCGCGGCTACACTGCTCGATCCGTGCCTGCACCTTGTAGACCTGGCGCAGCATCGGCTCGGTAATCACCTCGGCGCTCGGGCCGCTACCCTGGGCGGTGCCGTCGGCGATGACCAGCACCTGGTCGGCAAAGCGCAGCGCCTGGTTCAGGTCATGGATGGCGATGAACACAATGACCTGGCGTTTGCGCGCCAGGGCCCGCATGAAGTTCAGCACCTGGACTTGCCGATGCATGTCCAGGGCGCTGGTCGGTTCATCCATCAGCAGGATTTCCGGTTCGCGCACCAGGGTCTGGGCGATCGACACCAGTTGCTGCTGTCCGCCGCTGAGCTCGCCGAGGTTACGGAACGACAACTCAGTGATGCCCAGTGCGGCGAGAATGTCGTCCACCAGCTTCAGCTCATCATCATGGACGACCCAGCCCGGCGTGAGCTGCTTGCGCGCCAGCAGCACCGACTCGTACACCGTCAACCGGGCGCTGGCGTTCAAGCCTTGGGGCATGTAGCTGATGCCCTGGGGTCCCTTTTTCGAGTCCGCCAAGACCACCTGCCCAGGGCCGTCGATCAACCCGGCCATGCGCTTGAACAAGGTGGATTTGCCCGCCGCGTTGGGGCCGACCACCGCCACCACCTGGCCGCCGACAAACGCTGCGGTGGTGACGCCGTGAATGACCGTGCGCTGGCCGTAGCGGGCCCCGAGATTCTCCAGCCGGATCGTTACCATGAGTTTTTCTTCCCGCCGAGAATCAAGGATATGAAGAAGGGCACGCCGATCAGCGACGTGACCACGCCGATGGGGAAGATGGCCCCGGGGATCAGGGTTTTGCTGATCACCGAACTGGCGGACAGAATCAGTGCGCCGGTCAGCAGGGACGCCGGGAGGAAGAACCGCTGGTCTTCACCAATCAGCATCCGCGCAATGTGCGGGCCGACCAGGCCGATGAAGCCGATCGTGCCGACAAACGCCACCGGGAACGAGGCAAGCAGGCTGACCATGATCAGCGTCTGAAAGCGCAGGCTGCGCACATTGATGCCGAAACTCGCGGCTTTGTCGTCCCCCAGGCGCAGCGCGGTCAAGGCCCAGGCGCGCCGGGCGAAAATCGGCAGGGTGACCAGGATCACCAGGCAGATCACCCCGAGCTTGGGCCAGGTGGCTTTGGTCAGGCTGCCCATCGTCCAGAACACCACGGCGGCCACGGCTTGTTCGGTGGCAAAGAATTGCACCAGCGCCAACAGCGCATTGAAGGTGAACACCAAGGCGATGCCGAGCAGCACGATGGTCTCGGCGGTGACACCGCGGCGCAGGCTCAGGAAGTGGATCAGCAATGCCGACAGCATGGCCATGATGAACGCGTTCACCGGCACCATGTACTGCGCCGCCAGCGGGAACAAGGCCACGCCAAACGCCAGCCCCATGGCCGCGCCGAAACTGGCGGCGGCGGAAATACCCAGGGTGAATGGGCTGGCCAGCGGGTTGTTGAGGATCGTCTGCATCTGCGCGCCGGCCAGCGACAAGGCGGCACCCACCGCCACGGCCATCAGCGCCACGGGCAGGCGGATGTCCCACATCACCACGCGGACCTGGGGCGATGCGCTGTCGGGTGACAACAGCGCACCGAGGACTTCGTCGAGGCTGTAGCGGGCCGGCCCGAGGGCCAGGTCGAGCAGGACGCTGCAGATCAGCAACAGCGCGAGCCCACCGAGGATAAGCCGCTTGCGCAGCACCAGGCGCCGGTAGGTGTCACGTTGCATCACCAGGGTTTCGTTCAGCGAAGTCATGGCTTGTCCTCGGTCTGGCGCAGGCTGACGGCGTAGCCCGGCTCATAAGGCACCGGCAGGAACTGCTCATGCAGTTGGCGGAACGAGGCATCCGGGTCCAGGTCGGCGAACAACGTCGGGTGAAACCATTTGGCCAATTGCTGGATGGCTACGAACTGATAGGGGCTGTTGTAGAACTGGTGCCAAATGGCGTGGAACGCTCGGTCGTCCTGGGCCTTGATGCCGGCGTAGGCTGGCCGCTGGGTGTACCACGCCAGTTTTTGCCTGGCTTGGGTCATGTCCGCCCCCGGTCCGACTCCGACCCAATGGCCACCGGGGGCAAAGGCTTCCCAGTTGGCACTGGTGACCACCACCTGCGCCGGATTTGCGACCACCACTTGTTCGGCATTCAACTGGCCGAACGTGGTGGGGATGATGCCTTTGGCGATGTTATCGCCGCCGGCCATTTCCACGAACAGGCCGAAATTCTCGTTGCCGAAACTCAGGCAGCAATCATCGGTGTAACCGCCGATGCGCTCGATGAAGACTTTTGGCCGGGCAGGGTGGCGCGCTTCAATGACGTCGGTGACGCGGCGAATCTGTTGGTTGCGAAAATCGATGAAGGCTTCGGCACGGGCTTGCTTGCCGAACAACTGGCCGAACAGGCGCATGGTCGGCTCGGTGTTCTGCATCGGGTTGTTGCGAAAGTCGACGTAGACCACCGGGATACCCAAGGCGTCGAGCTTCTCGATGTAGCGCGCATCCTCGGTGGCGTGCTGGGCTTCGATATTGAGGATGATCACATCGGGACGCTGGGAAATCGCCTGCTCGATGTCAAAGGTGCCGTCCTCGAACCCGCCGAAGGTCGGGATCTTGGCGATGTCGGGAAATTTGCGCAGATAGGCCCCGTAAGTGTCCGGGTCGGACTGGATCAGATCCTTGCGCCAACCGACGATGCGTTCGATGGGGTTTTGCGTATCCAGCGCCGCCACCAGATACAACTGGCGGCCTTCGCCGAGGATCACCCGCCGGACCGGGAGGTGGACCTTGACCTGGCGCCCGAGCAGGTCGGTCACGCTGCCCAGGGCAGGGTCCGCCTCGACGGCCAGGGCGCTGCGGGGCGTCAGCGAAAGCAACGACACACCGAGCAGCCCGGCGAACAGCAGGGCGAAGAGGGTGTGAGGGCGGCGAAAAGCGGTAACCATGGTTCATGCCTTTACAAAAGCCGGACCGGACAACGGCGCAAGTCGCCGCCCCGGCCCGCAGGTTTCAGAAATCAACGGTGGCGGATAACAACAGCGTGCGCGGTGCGCCTTGGGAAAACGCGCCATAGGACGCGACTCCCGACCAATAGGCGCGGTCGAAGGCGTTCTGCACCGTGGCGCGAAAGGTCGTCTGCCGTTCGGCGATGCGGGTGGCATAACGGGCACCGACATCGAAGCGGGTCCAGGCATCCAGTTCTTGGGTGTTGGCCTGGTCTACGTACTGGCTGGCGGTGTAGATCGCGCCACTGGTCAGCGTCAGCCCGTCGATGCCCGGGGTGTCCCACTCGGCCCAGAGGTTGGCCTGGACCTTGGGGACGCCCACCGGTGTGTTGCCACGATTGGCGGCCACACGGGTGCGGGTCAGTTCTCCATCGAGCAGCGTTACGCCACCGAGCAGGCGCGTGCCCCGGGCAACTTCGCCGGACAGGTTCAATTCCACGCCACGGTTGCGTTGTTGGGCCTGCACCGAAAACACCCCGGACGACAATTCACCGCTGGGTTTCTTGATCTGGAACAACGCCAGCGTGGCCATGAAACGGTCGTAGTCGACCTTGACCCCGATCTCCTGCTGGCGGGAGATGTAGGGGGAGAAAACCTCTTCGGCGTTGGTGGCGGCGGACGGCGCGATGTCACCCTTGCTCAGGCCTTCGATGTAGTTGTAGTACAGCGCGACATGCTCCCAGGGCTTGGCGACGATACCGAACAGGGGCGTGGTCTTGCTCTTGTCGTAGGACGGGGTGGCCACGGTGGTGTTGTAGTTGTCCGACTGGATGTTTTGCCGGCGCAGCCCGAGGGTGACTTGCAGGCGCTCATCGAGCACCGACAAGGTGTCGGCCAGGGCGACGCCCGACAGTTCGCTCGCCGAGACTTTCGGCGTGTGGGGCTCGGCGAGGTTGGGCCGGGGCCGGTCGACCGGGTGATAGATGTTCGAGAGGATGGCGGGGCCGGAAACAATGCCCCGGGACAACTCGTCGCGATAACGGCTGACTTGCAGCACCGTGCGGTGGCTGACCGGCCCGGTGTCGAAGCCCAGGCGCGCGCCGGCGTCGACGGTGTAGCGCTGGACTTTGAATTTGTAATAACCGGGAACTGATGAGGTGTCGCCGGCGGCATTGAGGATGGTCGGGGTCTGGTCGGACAGGCGCTCGACCTCGGATTTCCCACCGCCGGCGTGGGCAAACAGGGTCAACTGGTCGCTGAGGTCATACTCGCCACTTAGCAACGCCGATTTGTCCCGGGCTCGCGAGCGTCCCCAGTCCTGGCTGACGCTGGTGCGGCCGTTGGCGGCGGAGGGAATTTGCACGCCGGGGTCGATCCTGAAAGGGCGTGAGGCGGCGTCGAACTTTTCATCCTGGCTGATCAGGTCCAGGGTCATGCGCAGGCGATCCCCTTGGTAGTCCAGGGACATGGCGCCGGTACCGACGTCTCGGGACTGTTTGTCGATGGCCGTGTCACCCTGCTGCAGGCTACCGTTGAGCCTGATCCCGAACCGGCGCTCCTCACCAAAGCGTCGACTGACGTCGAGGTGACCGCCCAGTTGCGAGTCGCTGGCGTAGCGGCTGGTGAACCGGGTCAGGTCTTCGTCGAGGGCGCGCTTGGGGACCACGTTGATCACACCGCCTACGGCGCTGTTGGGCGACATGCCATACAGCAGGGCGGCGGGGCCCTTGACCAGTTCGATGCGCTCGGCGTAATCGGTGAATACCCGGTAATTGGATGCCACGCCATACACACCGTCGAACGCCAACTCACCGAGATTGCCTTCCCCCAACGGAAAACCGCGGATGAAGAACGAGTCGACGATACCGCCCGCCTGGCCAGTGGAGCGCACCGAAGCATCGCGCTCCAGCAAGTCGCCCACGGTGACCGCCTGTTGATCCTTGATCATCGTCGAGGTGTAGCTGCTGATGCTGAACGGCGCATCCATCACATCGGCGTTGCCCAGCAGGCCGAGGCGGGCACCGCGGGCGACCTGGCCACTGGCGTCGGTGGGTGGCAGGCCGGTGCTGCGTCTACCGGCGGCATCGACGTTGATCTCAGGCAGGGACACCTGGCGCAGTACCAGCGTGTAACTGCCATCGTCGCGGGCAACCATCTCCACGCCGCTGTCGGCCAGCAGGTGTGTGAGCGCTTGGGCTGTCGGATAAGTGCCGGAGAGTCCCGGGCTGACCAGGCCCTCAGTGATTGACGGCTGGAACGACAAGGCAATGCCGGCGGCTATCGCAAAACTCGACAGGGCGGGGCCGAGCGGCCCGGGGGCGATTTCATAGGCGCGCGGGGCGATGGCTTCCAGTTGCGCGGGCACGGCGGCGAAGGCGAACGACCCGGTGACCGTGCTCAACGCAAGGCTCAACAGCACACTGCGCATGACGGGCTTGGACGGACGATCCGGACGCAGGGGCCGTGCAACGAGCATGGATGGATGACCCTATGGAGGAGATGAAATGGTTATTCCTTTCTTTGCCAGTTGAGATCAAAAAAAGTATCACCTGGGTAGCGAATAATTTTTGTGGGGTCAGGCAGGGGAGAGCGTTACCCAGTAACCGCTCAAATGGCCGGTGACCAGGACCGGGTAGGTTTGCACCAGCATGTTGAGCGTGCGCTGGGTATCGCTGATGGGAAAGGCGCCGGAAACCCGCAGCTCGGCGATGGCCGGGTCGCACCGCACGAAGCCCCGGCGATAGCGCGCCAGTTCGGCGACGAAATCCGCCAGGCGCATCTTGTCGGCCATCAGCATGCCTTGGGTCCAGGCGCCGACGTTGCGATCTGTCGGGGTCAACGGGCCGAAGGCCTGGGACGAGAAGTCGGTGCGCTGCCCGGCGTTGACGATGAGCGGCGCGGCCCGGCGAGCCTCGGCCAATTCAATCCGCACGGCGCCTTCGAGTACCGCCAACTGGGTGCGCGATGGCAGTTGGCGCACGGTGAACCGCGTACCCAGGGCCTGCATCCGACCCTCGCCGGTGCTGACCAGGAACGGTCGGGCCTGGGGTGAAGCATCCGGCGCGGTCTGCACCAGGATTTCCCCTTCGCGCACACGGATGAGCCGCTGCTGGGTGTCGAACAGCACGTCGATGGCCGTGCCGGTATTGAGGGTGAGGTGCGAGCCGTCGGCCAGGGTCAACTCGCGACGCTCGCCAATGGCGGTGCGGTAGTCGGCGGACCATTGCTGCGACTGCGCCAGTTTCCAGCTGCCCCAACCGACAGGCACCGCTGCCAGCAGCAACGCCAGTTTGCCGAGGGCCGCACGCCGTTCGGGGCTGCTTGGGCGATCCAACGCCGACATTGCCAATGCTCGTGGCAAGCCGCCGAGCTTGCTTTGCAGCAACTGCGCACGAGACCAGGCCCGGCCGCGCTCGGGGCTGCTGGCTCTCCAGCACTCCCATTCGGCACGCTCGGTGTCGCTGAGGTCGCTTTCACTCAAGCGCATCAGCCACTCGGCGGCTTCTTCGAGAACCTTGGGATCGAGGGGCGGCTCACGGCGACGAGTGAGCATTCATTCCACCAGCATCAAGCACTGCACGAATGCTTGCTTCATGTAGCGCTTGACCGTGATCAGCGAGACGTTCAGCTGTTGGGCGATGTCGTCGTATTTCAGACCGCCGATCTGCGACAACAGGAATGCCCGCTTGACCGGCGCCGGGAGGGTGTCGAGCATGGCATCGATTTCGTGCAAGGTTTCCAGCACCAGGAAGCGCAATTCAGGGGACGGCACTTCCTGGGCCGGCAAATGCGCGAGCGCCTCCAGGTAGGCGCGTTCCAGGGCCTTGCGCTGATACCAATTGATGAGAATGCCCTTGGCCACGCAACTCAGGTAGGCCCGGGGCTGGTCAATGGCCGTGACTTGGGAGGCAAGAATGCGCGTGAAGGTGTCTTGGGCCAGGTCCGCCGCATCCATGGCATTGCCCAGCTTTTTCTTCAGCGTGGCGTACAGCCAGCCGTGATGGCCGGCGTACAGGTCTTCGATCACGCGCAGATGATGGTCGTTGTTCGCGGGCAGGGTTTCGCTCATGGCTGCAGCTTTTTGCAATTGAGAAGTATTCCCAATGCTAAAGGACAACTTGCCCGCGACGCAAGCGGCATCGACTGGGAGCGAGCTTGCACGCGATATCGGTGGATCAGGCTGCATTGAGATTGAATGTGCCGCCGTCATCGCGAGCAAGCTCGACTCCCACAAAGATCTGCGGTGAACACCGATTCCATGAACACCCGAGATCAGTGTGGGAGCCGAGCTTGCTCGCGATAGTGGTATGTCAGCTTGCAGGGATGTTGACTGTACCGGCGTCATCGCGAGCAAGCTCGCTCCCACAAAGATCTGCGGTGAACACCGATTCCATGAACACCCGAGATCAGTGTGGGAGCCGAGCTTGCTCGCGATAGCGGTATGTCAGCTTGCAGGGATGTTGACTGTACCGGCGTCATCGCGAGCAAGCTCGCTCCCACAAAGATCTGCGGTGAACACCGATTCCATGAACACCCGAGATCAGTGTGGGAGCCGAGCTTGCTCGCGATAGCGGTATGTCAGCTTGCAGGGTGTTGACTGTACCGGCGTCATCGCGAGCAAGTTCGCTCCCACAAAGATCTGCGGTGAACACCGATTCCATGAACACCCGAGATCAGTGTGGAGCCGAGCTTGCTCGCGATAGCGGTATGTCAGCTTGCAGGGATGTGGACTGTACCGGCGCCATCGCGAGCAAGCTCGCTCCCACAAAGATCTGCGGTGAACACCGCTTCCATGAACACCCGAGATCAGTGTGGGAGCCGAGCTTGCTCGCGATAACGGTATGTCAGCTTGCAGGGATGTGGACTGTACCGGCGCCATCGCGAGCAAGCTCGCTCCCTCCTCGATCAGTCCCCAGGCGGGGCGGGACTGGCTTGCAGGCTCGCGGGCCAGTAGCGCAAGACGACAACGGGAATCAGTGCCAACCCATAAGCCAGGCAAACGAACAGGTAGGTGTACTGCAAGCCGTAGACCTGGCTGAGCAATCCACCAGCCGAGATGCCTGCGATCGAAGCGAACTGCGCGGTGCCTTGGGCAATGCCCAGCACGTGGCCTTGCCGTGCGCTGTCGGCGGATTTCGAGATCAGCGCCATCAGCACCGGCGTGGTAGCCCCCAGCAGCACCCCCCAAATGAAGTAGACGACGACAAATACGATGGCATTGCGCGTGACCCCCGCCAGGGCGGTCAGGGCGATGCAGCCGAGCACGACGTAGATGATGCGATGCAAGGTGTCCTGCTGGGTACGGTGCTCGAAATAGCGCGACCAGGCCGTGGCCGAGAGGATGAAACCCAGCGCCAGCAAGCCGTAGCACAGGCCGACCACCGAGTTGCTGACGTCGAATACCGAACTCACGTACAAGGAGAATGAGGTCTGTGGCAGCATCCGCGCCAACAGCAGGATGCCCATGACGCACAGCAACGACAGCAAGGGCGATCCTTGCCAGACGCTGTCGGTACGGCTTGTTGTCGCCGGGGCCTGGCTGATCGCGGGTTTCTTCACCGGCGGCACGTCCGGCAAGGTCACGGCGGCCACCACCGTGCACACCGCGCACAAGGCCGAGGCGATGATGTTGATCCAGAAGAAGGTGGCGTGATCGAGGATCAGGCCCCCGACCACCGCGCCGAGCAATGAACCGACGTTGGTGGATATTTGCAGGATCGCGAACAGCCGCGCCCGTCGCGACGGGGCTTCGATGCTGACGCCATAGGCTTGCGCCGGGGCGATGTACCCGGCAAAGGCACCCTGCAAAAAGCGCAGCACCAGGATGGCCCAGATATCGCTGCACAGCGCCAGCCCCAACTGAGTCAATGACAGGCCCGCCAGGGCGCGGATCATCATCAACTTATGACCGTAGCGATCGCCGATACGACCCCAGAAGGCGCTGGTCAGAATGATGCCCAGCATCGGCCCGACATACACGGCGATGCTGGCGAAGCTGAAGACCGACTCCGAGGACGTCAGCCCGCGCAGGTGGACCGGCCAGAACGGCCCGCTCATTTCCATCGCGCCCATGGAGATGAGCTGGATCGCGAATAGAAGGTAAATCAGGATTCTGACGTTCGAACCCTGGATGACACCTGCGTGGGACATGACTCAGCCTCGGTGGTTAAACGCTCGCAAGCGGGTAGATCAGCATGTGCTGCAGGCGACGACACGGTCGGCAAGATGCCCGGCTGTACGAGAGGTTGCAAGCTGTCGATACCGCAGCAGCCTCTGTATGCCTGATGGATCCAGCGCAACCTGAAAAAATAAACCCCGGGAGGTGATACTTTTCCGCAGGTCGACTGGCAATAGGAGTGATTACCATTTTCTCTCGCTGGAAAGGATCCTTAAGCCATGTCTGTTGCACGTCGACCTTGTGGTGAGTCTGCGTTATCCCTCGCGATTCGTACCGCCACCCTGAGTTTCATTCTGGTCGCAGGAAGCGCCACCGCCTGGGCGCAAACCCCCGGGCAAAAGCCCTCCACCGATAGAACCTCGGACGTCCCTGCGGTCGACAACGGTCAAGGCTTGACCCTTGACGCGACCAACATCACCGGCACCCACAACAACCTGAGCGCACTGCCGCCCGAGCTGGCCGGTGGTCAAGTGGCGCGTGGCGCGCGCTTGGGGATGATGGGCAACAAGGACGTGATGGACACACCGTTCAGCGTGACCAGCTACACCGCCAAGACCCTGGCCGACCTGCAAACCGTGACCGTGGCCGATGCCCTGCAACGCGACCCTTCGGTGCGCTCGACGGGCCAGGTGGGCGGCATCGTCGACTCATTTTTCATCCGTGGTTTTCCCATCGGAGAGGGCAACCTCGGCGAGCTGGCCTACGACGGCGTATACGGCGTGGCGCCCAACTACCGGGTCTTCACCGACTACGCCGAACGCGTCGAAGTGCTCAAGGGGCCGGGGGCGCTGATGTACGGCATCTCTCCGAACAGCGGGGTGGGCGGGGTGATCAATATCGTCCCCAAGCGTCCGTTGGACGAAGACCTGACGCGCTTTACCGGCAGCTACGCGTCTGATTCCCAAGTAGGTGGGCATCTGGATGTCAGCCGTCGATTCGGCCCGGACAACCAGTTCGGCGTGCGTTTCAACGGCAGCCTCCAGGGCGGCGACACGGCCATCGACGATCAGGAACGCGAACTTAATATCGGCGCTATCGCCCTTGATTATCGGGGCGAGCGTTTGCGCTTGAACCTCGACTTCATCAGCCAGAAAGAAAGCTTCGACGGTGCCTCTCGCCCCTTCACCGTTGCGCCTGGCGTTGACATTCCATCCGCCCCCAACGGTCGTACCAATGCCTCACAGAAATGGGGTTGGTCAGACACCAAGGAGCAGTCGGCCTTGCTGGGTGGCGAATATGACCTGACGGACGCGGTCACGGTGTTTGCCCACGCCGGTGGTGGTCGGTCGGACGTCAAGCGGATGTCCGACCAGGTACCAAGAATCCTCAACGACGCCGGCGATATCAGCAACACGCCGGGGTATTACAAATTCAACGTGGACCGTTCGACAGCCGACGTGGGGGTTCGTGGGGTGTTCGACACCGGTCCTGTCAGCCACACGACCACGCTGATGGCGACGACTTACCAGGATGAACTGTCCCGGGGGATCAACAACGGGCCGGTGGTCGGCTCGAACATCTATCACCCGGTGGACGTGCCCAAGCCGGCCATTAATGCGCCCAAGGTGCTGCGGGTTTCCGAATCGCAGCTGACCGGCTTCGCCTTGAGCGACACCTTGTCGGTACTGGATGAACGTCTGCAACTGACCCTGGGGCTGCGTCGGCAGAATATCGAGTCGCGCAATTACAATGCCGCCGGCTCGGTCAGTTCTCGTTATGACGACAGCGCCACGACCCCGCTGGTCGGCGTGGTGGTCAAGCCCTGGGAGGACGTGTCGCTCTACTACAACTATGTCGAGGGGTTGAGTAAAGGTGACGTCGCGCCAGGCACAGCGAGCAATGCGGGCGAAACGTTTGCTCCTTATGAATCCAAACAGCATGAGATTGGGGTCAAGTACGAGCACGGCACGTTCATGACCACCCTGGCGCTGTTCCAGATCGAGAAGCCCAGCGGCGAAATCGGTGCGAACAACGTGTTCTCGGTACAGGCTGAACAGCGCAACCGTGGCGTGGAGCTGAGCGTGTTCGGCGAAGTGGCCCCCGGCACACGCCTGATGGGCGGCGTGACACTGCTCGACGGCGAGCTGACGGATTCCGCGACGGCGGCCAACCGTGGCAACAAGCCGGTGGGCGTGCCAGACGTACAAGCCAACTTGTGGGCTGAATGGGACACCCCATGGGTGGAAGGCTTTACCCTCACCAGCGGCGCGATCTACACCAGCAGCCAATACGTGAACCAGGCCAACACCCAGGAGTTGGATGCCTGGACCCGCTTCGATGCGGGGGCTCGCTATGCCACCAAGATCGAAGGTCGACCGACGACGTTCAGGGCCACAGTCCAGAACGTCTTTGACCACGAGTACTGGTCGGGTGTTGCCTCGTATGGGGCCTTCTCTCCAGGCTCGCCGCGTACCTTGCAGTTGTCGGCCACGGTCGATTTCTGAGCATAGGGCAAGGGTGGTTCAAACAAAGGGCCACCCGCGCCTAAGCCGTTTCTATCGCAGACGCGTGCCCAAGCGCGCGTCCAATGAATAGACTCCGCCGCCGCGCGCGACGATGTAGAGCGCCAGAAATCCCATCAGCACCGGAAACTCGATGCCTCGGTCTATCCAGGGCCATGTCGGCCCCAACGCGTAGCTGATGGCAACCATTTGAATGGCGATCAGCAGAGCGACGAGCCGCGTGCCGAGCCCTGTCGCCAGCATCAACGCCCCAGCCGTTTCCAGGAGCATGACCAGAAAGGCCAGCTGCGCAGCGAAAGGCAGTCCCATCACGTTCTGGATGAGGTTGATAGACGCGGCCATTGGATCGGCCATCGAGCCATGGGCGGTGCGCAGAACCTTTGGCAAGCCGTGGGTAAACAGGACGACGGCGAAGATGATTCGCAGCAAGGCGTACAGATACGGTTCGAAACCGGCGACCCGTGCAGTCACGGTCGCCAACAGGGAGCGCGGCGAGGATACGTCTTGAGTTGTCATTGGGAATCCCTGGCAGGGTGGCTTGAAGCACTGATGCATGACGTCGATAACGACCCCGGCGATGCGGGGTCGATGCGTCGCTGATGATTCACAGGCGCTATTGTCCTTTCGCCGGCAATCCCATCTTCGCCAACGTCAATGTTTCATCGGCGCGCCCCCAACCACCGTCGGCGACCTCTTCGACAAGGACCATGGTGAACGGCCGCACCTGCTCGCCAAAGTACTCGACGAACATTTGCGTGGTGCGATGGATGATCTCCTCCTTGCGGGCGTGGTCCAGGATTCCTTCGGGGAATTTGTAGTTGGCGAATGGCATCGGTTTGCTCCGTGGGTGTGAAACAGATTGGGCGGGCGAAGAACCCATGGCGCGCATTTTTCTTGTTTGGGCCCGGGAGATAAACCCTGTTGAGTTGCCATCTGAATTCAATAACCGAGAACAATCGGTACTGCGGATCACTTTCACGTGCCAGTCTCCCTACGGATTCGCGGCGTCATTGATTTTCGCCGCAAGAACCGGATAGCGGGTACTGCCCAGGTGCTCTCTTCTAGGCACTCACATCAAGAGGTGCCCATCATGAACTTTCGCATCACAGGCCTTGCCCCCGATCCATTCCGCGCACTGTTTGGATTGTCCGATGAAGCACTTGCATCGCGGGGGGTGAGGCGTTATGTCGTTGATCGTCAGCCAGGCTTTCCTGACCGCATAGAAATGAAAGACGCGGAGCTGGGACAACGCATGCTGTTACTGAACCATGTCAGCCAGCCGGCCAACTCGCCGTACCGTGCCTCTCATGCGGTTTTCATCCGGGAGGGCGCGAGCCAGGCTTACGATGCCGTCAACCAGGTGCCTGAGGTCATGCGCATTCGACTACTGTCCCTGCGTGCTTTTTCCGAAGAGGGGATGCTGCTCGACGCCGATGTGGTGGACGGACAGGCAATAGAACCTGTGATCACCCGGCTGTTTGCCAATCCTGAGGTCAGTTACATCCACGTTCATAATGCGAAGCAAGGGTGTTACTCGGGGCGGATAGATCGGGCGTAGAAAGGGGAGCCGATGTTTGCAGAGCTTGGTTTAAGCGGAGTGTCAAATGGCTGGAGCACATCGGTGATGTTGGTCAGGCTGCTGCAGACGATTTTGCCGATGGTCCTGCCTCTCACTGTTGACGCTGAGATTGCTCAGCAACAAGCCGACATTCAGTCGGCACGGAGCCAGGTCGCAAGCCTGCGAAAAACGCTGCCCATCGTCGCCAAGCTGGCGGATGACTACCAACATCTACTGGATAAACATTGAATGTGCATACGGTGGGCGGGGTAATTACACGGCCCAGCCTTGACTGACGTCAGTTAGTTGAAATAAAGCCGGGCAATCATCCTGTGGCAAGGGAGCTTGCTCCCGCTGGGTCGCGAAGCGGCCCTGTTTTGGGGCTGCTGCGTAGCCCAGCGGGAGCAAGCTCCCTCGCCACGGTTTGTGTGTTTCCTCGTGGCGTCCACTTAACTGGTCGGCATTAGGCTTCGGCCTCTTTTTCCATTCTCAACAGTCTTGGATTCGATTGACTCCCTCGCAACCTTGTCAGTGCGAATGACGCGGCTCACCACTACGAGCAATCACCCGCAGATGCAACGTCGCCGGCTCCAGGCACCCCCCGGTGGACAGTTGCCCCACCAGTTGCCGGTACAGTTCCTGCCAGGGCGTTTGCGAAGGCGGGATGTTCGGCGCCCATTCGAGTCGGCGCCGGGCCATCTCTTCGTCGTCGATCAGCAGGTTCACGGTGCGTGTATTCAAGTCCACTTTCAGCCGATCGTTGGTTTTTAACAACGCCAGGCCGCCACCCACGGCCGCTTCAGGGGACATGTTGAGGATCGATGGGCTCGCCGAGGTGCCGCTCTGGCGGCCGTCGCCCAGGCAGGGCAGGGAGTCGATGCCTTGTTTGATCAGTGCGGCCGGCGGGGCCATGTTCACCACCTCGGCGCTGCCGGGGTAGCCCACCGTGCCAACGCCGCGGATGACCAGGATGCAGCGTTCGTCGATGTCCAGCGCCGGGTCGTCGATGCGGGCGTGGTAATCCTCCGGTCCTTCGAACACGATGGCCCGGGCTTCGAAACTGTTCTCGGCGCCGGGCTCGGAGAGGTAGGTCTTGCGAAACGCCTCGCCCACCACCGACATCTTCATGATCGCGCTGTCGAAGAAGTTGCCACTGAGCACGATGAAACCGGCGCGGTGCTTGAGCGGGGTGTCGAAGGGATGGATCACATCGGCGTTGCTGGTCAGGCTGTTGCTGACGATTTCGCCGATGGTCTTGCCGCTGACCGTGGCGCAGTCTTCGTGCAGGCGTCCGGCTTTTTGCAGTTCATGCATGACCGAGGGCACGCCGCCGGCCCGATGGAACCCTTCGCCCAGGTACTTGCCCGCCGGCATGCAATTGACCAGCAGCGGCACGTCTTCGCCAATCCGTTGCCAGTCATCCAGGCTCAGCTCGACGCCCATGTGCCGAGCGATGGCGATCAGGTGCGGCGGGCAGTTACTCGAAGCACCCAGGGCCGAGGCGACGGCGATGGCGTTCTCGAAGGCCTGGCGGGTCATGATCTGTGACGGACGTATGTCTTGCAGCACCAGCTCGCAGATGCGCTTGCCGGTGGCATAGGCCATTTGCCCGCGCTCGCGATAGGGCGCCGGAATGCTCGCGCAACCCGGCAGCGACATGCCCAGGGCCTCGGCCAGGGCGTTCATCGACAAGGCGGTGCCCATGGTGTTGCAGTGACCCACCGATGGCGATGCCGCGGTGGTCATTTCCATGAAGCCTTCGTAGTCGATCTCGCCGGCGGCCATCAGGTTACGCGCGTGCCAGAGCACGGTGCCCGAGCCGATCAGTTCGCCCTTGTGATGGCCGTCGAGCATCGGCCCGCCGGAGAGGACAATGGCGGGCAGATCGGTGGTCGCCGCGGCCATCAGGCAGGCGGGCGTGGTCTTGTCGCAACCGGTGGTGAGCACCACGCCGTCCAACGGGTAGCCGTGGAGGATTTCCACCAGCCCCAGGTAGGCCAGGTTGCGGTCCAGGGCCGCGGTGGGGCGCCGCGACTGTTCGGCGATCGGGTGCACCGGGAATTCCATGGGGATGCCACCGGCGTCACGGATGCCGGCCTTGACCCGTTGGGCCAGTTCCAGGTGATGACGGTTGCAGGGAGTCAGGTCGCTGCCGGTTTGGGCGATGCCGATGATCGGTCGTCCCGACTGCAGCTCTTCGCGGGTCATGCCGTAGTTCATGTAGCGTTCGACATACAGGGCGGTCATGTCCGCATGGGCCGGGTCATTGAACCATTGCTCACTGCGCAGGCGGCGTTTTGGCGTGTCACTCATGATTCAGGTCTCTCTTGTAATGGGATGAATCGGTCACGGTCGTGGTTCAGCGCCCCAGCAGTCCGCGGGCGGAGAGGTTGCGCAACAAGGCACTGACGCCAAAGGTCCAGGGGGCCGCGTCGCAGCTGTGTGTCACCTGGTTATGCAGGCTGCCGAGCAACGGGCTGCTGATGCTGACCCGGTCCCCGCGCTTGTGGGTGAAACCGCTGCCGGGATGGTCGCGGTCTTCGGTGGGGGCGAACAGGGTACCGAGAAACAGCACAAAACCATCCGGATATTGGTGGTTGGCGTTGAGCGTCTGGCCTACCAGGTCCTGCGGGTCACGGCTGATCTGGCTCATGGAGCTCGAACCGTGCAGGCGGTAGCCATCTTCGCCTTGTACCTGGAGATCGACCACGCAGGCGCGGACGTCATCCAGGCTGAAGCGTTCGTCAAACAGGCGAATGAATGGCCCGATGGCGCAGGACGCGTTGTTGTCCTTGGCCTTGCTCAGCAACAGCGCGCTGCGACCTTCGATGTCTCGCAGGTTGACGTCGTTGCCCAGGGTGGCGCCGTGGATCTGGCCACGGCTGTTCACCGCCAGCACCACTTCCGGTTCCGGGTTGTTCCATTGCGATATCGGATGAATGCCGATGCGGCTGCCGCTGCCCACGGCGGCCAGGACCGGCGCCTTGGTGAAGATCTCCGCATCCGGGCCGATGCCGACTTCTAGGTACTGCGACCACATGCCTTGTTCGATGAGCAAGGCTTTCAGGCGCATGGCTTGCTCGGAACCCGGCACGATGGCGCGCAGGTTGTCGCCGATCACGCCGTGTACGGTGGCGCGTACGGCCTCGGCTCTTGCCGCGTCGCCGCCGGCCTGTTCCTCGATCACCCGCTCAATCATGCTGGCGGCGAAGGTCACACCGGCGGCCTTGATCACTTGCAAGTCCAGTGGCGGCAACAGATACGGCTTGGTCGGGTCGGCATGAACGCCGGTGTTGGCCAGCAGCGCTTCGACGCTGGCGATGAAAGTGCCGGGTGTCTGCCTGACGGCGGCCAGGGGGGACTCTGTTTCCAGCAAGTCACTCAATGTCGCAAAACGTTCTGACAGGTCGAACACCCCGTCACTGCGCAGCACCACGGGGGAAGGTCCGGCGATACGGCCAGGCACCCAGGCACGACCAATCAGGGTGCCGGCGACGCTATCGACGGGCAGGGTGTTCTCGGGAGTAAGCATCAGCGACATGGGCAGTCTTCCTGGTTCGTAAAGCTTTCAAGCTAGGGCGCGCAGTTGATGAACTCCAATGAGATATATTCAGTATCTGATAACGTCCGGTTATTGCATCGTCGAGGATTGCCCATGTCCGATCTGTCTTTCTCCAGCTTCTGCGGCTGGCTCAAATTCCGCCATCTGCTGCTGATCGATACCTTGGGGCGCACCTGCAACATGCATTTGGCGGCCGAGCAGATGAACCTCAGCCAGCCGGCCGTGAGCAAGATGCTCAAGGAAATCGAAAGCCTGCTCGGCTTCGCCCTGTTCGAACGCCGACCCCGGAGCATGCCGCCCACCGCACTGGGCGAACATGTGTTGCGTTACGCGCAGATCGCCTTGAACGACGCACGTTCGTTCGTCGAGCAAATCAGCAGCCTGCGCGAAGGTGGCCATGGCTACCTCAAGGTCGGCGGTATCTTTGCCGCAACGGCGGTGGCCTTGCCCGAGGCGATCCTGCAGATCAAGCAACGCTGGCCCTTGCTGTCCATCGAGGTGGTGGAGCAGACCAGCAACCATTTGATGAAGATGCTTGAAGAGAAAAAGCTCGATCTGGCGGTGGCCCGGTTTACCGAGCAAAGCCAGCACCAGCGCTACGACTTCCAACCCCTGGCCCCGGAACCGTTCTGCATCGTGGTCAATGACCGCCATCCGCTGGCGAATGCCGGGCCGACATCCTTGCAGCAACTGGTGGACCTGCCGTGGATTCTCTACCCGATCGGTACGCCGATCCGCGCACGCATGGAACTGGCCTTTGCCGAAGCCGGGGTGGGGATGCCGCGCAACACCATCGACACCATTTCCATGCAGACCTTCCTCCAGGTGCTGCAACGCGGGCCCATGATCGGCATGCTGCCCAATGCCATGGTCGACCCTCTGCTCGAAAGCGGTCAACTCAAGACCCTCGATACTCCGCTGCACCTGGTGCCGCAGGACTACGGCATCCTCACGCGAAAGGATGAGCCATTGGTGGGCGCGGCGCTGGAGTTTGCCGATATCCTCAAGGACAACGCCCGTCTGAGCCGTTGAATGTGCCGCCGCCATCGCGAGCAAGCTCGCTCCCACAGGGGACGGGAGTGTCGCGAATCTCTCAGCCAACACGAAACATCTGTGGGAGCGAGCTTGCTCGCGATGGCGGAGGATCAGCCTGCACCGAACCCTGTGGCGAGGGAGCTTGCTCCCGCTGGGCTGCGCAGTAGCCCCCTTGCCAAACCCAAGTCTCGATAACAATACGTTATCGACTAATCCAAAAATGCCATTGGGAAAGAATCGATTCCCGACAGTAGAGTCCTCGTTCAATCGCCGGATGATTCGTTCATTCGACGTGACCCAATAAAAACAATCAGGGGTTACCTCATGCAAACCATCTCCGAGCAGTTGCCCGCTCAGGCGCAAGCCGGCGAGCTCGATTTTGAAGACCGGACCTACCGCAAGGTCATCTGGCGGATCCTGCCCGTGTTGCTGTTGTGCTACATGGCGGCATACCTCGATCGGGTGAACATCGGGTTCGCCAAGCTCGACATGCTCAACGAGCTGCAATTCAGCAACACCGTGTATGCCTTGGGCGCCAGTATGTTTTTCTGGGGCTATTTCCTCTTCGAAGTGCCCAGCAACCTGTTGCTGCATCGCTTTGGCGCACGGTTCTGGATCGCCCGGATCATGCTCAGTTGGGCGGTGATCTCCATGGCCGTGGCCTACACCGTACCGCTGGCGGCTTTCTTCCACCTCGAATCGAGCACGATGTTCTATGTGCTGCGCTTCCTCTTGGGCATCTGTGAAGCGGGCTTTTTCCCTGGCGTGATCCTCTACCTCAACTACTGGTTTCCGACCCACCGCCAGAGCCGGGTGATGTCCGGGTTCCTGCTGGCGCTACCGGTCAGCCTGACCTTGGGCGGCATACTCTCCGGTTGGCTGATGAACAGCATGCAAGGGGTGCATGGTTTGTCTGGCTGGCAATGGATGCTGCTCATCGAAGGCATTCCGTCGATCATCATGGCGTTCGTGGTGATCGTCTGTCTGGCCGACAACATCGACAAAGCCAAATGGCTGACCGTCGCGGAAAAAGCCCTGCTCAAGGCCAATCTGCAAACCGACAACCAGGGCAAGGCCACGCGCTTGAGCGAAGTGTTCTTCAACCCTCGGGTGTGGTTGCTGGTGTTGATCCTGCTGACCTTCAACACCGGCTTCTATGGCCTGGCGTTCTGGATGCCGTCGATCATCAAGAGCACCGGCATCACCAACAGCTTGCACATCGGTCTGCTCACCGCCATCCCTTACTCGGTGGCGGTGGTGGCGATGCTGCTTAATGCCCGGCACTCCAACCGCACCGGTGAGCGGCGCTTGCATGCGGCGATTCCGGCGTTTATTGGTGGCGTCGGCCTGATCCTCAGTGCCTTTTTCGCTGACAACCTGGTGTTGTCCGTGCTCTTCCTCAGCGTCTCCGCTTCGGGGATCCTCAGCCTGATGCCGATTTTCTGGACCCTGCCGGGTACCGTGCTGTCGGGCGTCGCCGCCGCAGCCGGCATTGGCATGATCAACGCCATCGGCAACCTGTCCGGCTTTACCGGCTCGATGATCACCGCTGTGGCCGAAACCCTCACGGGCAACATCAACAACGGCACTTATGTGCTCGCCTTGTGTCTTTTGGTCAGCGGCGGGTTGATCTTGGCCATCCCTGCCTCGATGCTCGGCAGGACCCCTAAGCAGGCCATCACGGCAGCGCAACTGGAGACCGCATGAGTCTACAAAACAAGCGCGTGCTGGTGACGGCTGCGGGGCAGGGCATTGGCTTGGCCAGCGCCCTTGCCTTCGCCCGGGCCGGGGCCGAGGTGTTCGCCACTGACATCGATATCCATGCACTGGCGGGGATCGAAGGAATCACCGCCATGCCCCTGGACG
The DNA here is from genome assembly GCF_054671965.1 of Pseudomonas sp. H3_A02. Lineage (NCBI taxonomy): Bacteria > Pseudomonadati > Pseudomonadota > Gammaproteobacteria > Pseudomonadales > Pseudomonadaceae > Pseudomonas > Pseudomonas sp. H3_A02. The sequence continues at coordinate 5,003,216 of NZ_CP162807.1, read as the reverse complement.
TCACGTCGACCGCTGCCATCAGCGCCGCTTGCGAACGTATCGGCGGGCTCGATGTGCTGTTCAACTGCGCAGGCTACGTGCACAGCGGCAATATTCTGGAATGCGATGAAGCGGCCTGGGCGCGTTCGATGGACCTCAATGTCACGGCCATGTACCGGATGATCCGCATATTCCTGCCGGGCATGCTGGCCCGTGGCGGTGGCTCGATCATCAACATGTCGTCGGTCGCCTCCAGTATCAAGGGCGTGCCCAATCGCTTCGCCTATGCGACCAGCAAGGCGGCGGTGGTGGGGCTGACCAAATCCGTCGCCATCGACTTCGTCAGCCAGGGCATCCGTTGCAACGCGATATGCCCGGGCACCGTGGATTCGCCTTCGCTGCGCCAGCGCATCGCCGACCAGGCCATGCAACAGGGCGTCGATGAGGCGCAGGTCTACCGGCAATTTCTCGACCGCCAGCCCATGGGGCGTATCGGCAGCACCGAGGAAATCGCGCAATTGGCGGTGTACCTGGGCAGCGATGCGTCCGCCTACACCACCGGGGCGGTGCACGTGATTGATGGCGGCATGAGCCTCTGAATTTTCAATTGAGCAGGAGCACTTCATGAAACTGTTGCGTTACGGCGAAAAAGGTTCGGAAAAACCCGGGCTGCTGGATGATGACAATCAAATCCGCGACCTCTCGGGCCATGTGCCGGACATCGCCGGACAGGTCCTGGGCGCGGAGAGCTTGGCAGCGCTCGCCGCCCTGGACCTGCGCAGCTTGCCGCTCGTGGTCGGCCAGCCGCGCATCGGTGCTTGTGTCGGCCAGGTCGGCAAATTCATCTGCATCGGCCTGAACTATGCCGACCATGCCGCCGAGTCGAACATGGAGGTGCCGAAAGAGCCGATCATCTTCAACAAATGGACCAGTGCCATTTGCGGGCCGAACGACGACATCCAGATCCCCCGTGGGTCGCTCAAGACCGATTGGGAAGTCGAACTGGGCGTGGTCATCGGTAAAGGCGGGCGCTACATCGACGAAGCCAATGCCATGGAGCATGTCGCTGGCTACTGCGTCATTAACGATGTGTCCGAGCGCGAGTGGCAGCTGGAGCGCGGTGGCACCTGGGACAAGGGTAAGGGTTTCGACACCTTCGGTCCTCTCGGGCCCTGGTTGGTGACCCGGGACGAAATCGCCGACCCCCATACGCTGGACCTGTGGCTGGAGGTTGACGGACACCGCTATCAGAACGGCAATACCCGGACGCTGATCTTCAGCGTGCCGCAGCTGATTGCCTACCTGAGCCGGTGCATGAGCCTGCAACCCGGCGACGTCATCTCGACCGGCACACCACCGGGTGTTGGCCTGGGCATCAAGCCCAACCCGGTGTTCCTGCGGCCGGGCCAGACCATTCGCCTGGGGATCGAGGGGTTGGGCGAACAGCGCCAGGTCACGGTGCAGGCGGACTGATGGTTGGGCTTGCTGCCGCCTTCGCGAGCAAGCTCGCTCCCACAGGGGGAGCGCGGTCTCACCAAGAAACAGGTCGGCTGTAAGGCTGCCTTCGCGAGCAGGCTCGCTCCCACAATGGATCAGGGCATGGCCGGAGAAACAGGTCGGCTGTAAGGCCGCCTTCGCGAGCAAGCCCGCTCCCACAGGGGGAACGCGGTCTCACCAAGAACCAGGTCGGCTATCAGGCCGCCTCGTGGTGGACGTTGATCTCGGCGCCCCGTTAACCACGCTGGCCGAACGCAGGCATTGTGGAGTGGGCATCCCGGCATGGATGCCGGGATAGCCGCGCTGGGCCATGGATGGCCCTTCGCGGCGGGCCCACGGAGCAATGCCTTCGTTCGGGCACACCGAGCCTAGGCGAGGTGCCGAGCCTAGGCGAGGTGCCGAGTGGTGGGGCAGAAGCGTTTTGGTTACTTTTGACTGGGCCGGCTTCCGGGCTCTTCAAAAGTGACCCGCTGTAAAAGCGGAACCCTAAGCAGCCGTTACCGCAGCAATGGATATGTACTCAATCACCAACATCCAGGCCAGCCGCGAGGCCGCCATCGCGAGCAAGCTCGCTCCCACAATGGGAACAGAGTACGACCGGGAGAACCAGGCCGGCTATAAGGCCTAGCCTCACTTGGCATCAACACGCCTGACACGCTTCATCACCACCACAAAAAACACCGGCACGAACACCACCGCCAGCGTGGCGCTGATCATCCCGCCGATCACCCCGGTGCCGATGGCCTGCTGGCTCGCCGAGCTGGCCCCGGTGGCAATCGCCAGCGGCACCACGCCAAGGATGAACGCCAGCGAAGTCATGATGATCGGTCGCAAGCGCAGGCGGGCGGCCTCAAGCGTTGCGTCGATCAGATCGTGGCCGTCGTCGTACAGGCTCTTGGCGAACTCAATGATCAGGATCGCGTTCTTCGCCGACAGACCGATGATGGTGATCAGCCCGATCTTGAAGAACACATCGTTGGGCATGCCGCGCAACGACACGGCCAATACCGCACCCAGCACCCCCAGCGGCACCACCAGCAACACCGAGGTCGGAATCGACCAGCTCTCGTACAGCGCCGCCAGGCACAGGAACACCACCAGCAGCGACAGCCCCAACAGGATCGGCGCCTGGCTGCCGGACAAGCGTTCTTGCAAGGACAACCCGGTCCATTCCTGGCCCAGGCCCGTCGGCCCCTGGGCCACCAGCCGTTCGATTTCGGCCATGGCTTGCCCGGTGCTGTAGCCCGGTGCCGGTTCGCCGGAAATGCTCACCGCCGGATAACCGTTATACCGGGTCAATTGCGCCGGCCCCTGGGTCCAGCGGGCCTGGACGAATGCCGACAACGGAACCATTTTCCCGCTGTTGTTGCGCACGTGGATCTTCAATAAGTCTTCGACCTGGCTGCGCTGGTCGCCCTCGGCCTGGACCACCACCCGCTGCATGCGTCCCTGGTTGGGGAAGTCGTTGATGTAGGCCGAACCCACCGCCGTGGACAACACACTGCCAACATCGGCAAAGGAAATGCCCAGGGCATTGGCCTGCTTGCGGTCGACCTCCAATTGCACCTGCGGCGCTTCGGCCAGGGCGCTTTCGCGCACATTCATCAGCATCGGGCTTTTTTCGGCGGCGGCGAGCAATTCGCTGCGGGCCTGCATCAAGGTGGCATGGCCGAGGCCACCCCGGTCCTGCAAACGGAACTCGAAACCGCTGGAAGTGCCCAGGCCATCCACGGGTGGTGGCAGCACCGAGAACGCCATGGCGTCCTTGATTTGACCCAGCGCCAGATTGGCACGGTCGGCGATCGACGCCGCCGAATCCTCGGCACCGCGCTGCGACCAGTCCTTCAGGGTGGTGAAGGCCAGGGCCGCGTTCTGCCCACTGCCGGAGAAGCTGAAACCGAGAATGATCGTGCTGTCGCCGACCCCCGGCTCGCCGGCGTTGTGGGCTTCGATCTGCTCCACCACCTGCACCGTCCGGTTTTTACTCGCGCCCGGTGGCAACTGGATGTCGGTGATGGTGTAGCCCTGGTCTTCCACCGGCAGAAACGAGGAGGGCAGGCGACTGAACAGCAGGCCCATGCCCACCAGCAGCACGCCGTAGATCAGCAGATAACGGCCGCTGCGTTTCAGCGCATAGGCCACCCAACCCTGATAGCGGTCGCCGAATCGGTCGAAGCCACGGTTGAACCAGCCGAAGAAACCGCTTTTGGCGTGGTGGTCACCCGGGGCGACCGGCTTGAGCAAGGTCGCGCAAAGCGCCGGGGTCAAGGTCAGGGCGAGAAAGGCCGAGAACAGGATCGACGTCGCCATGGACAGCGAGAACTGCTGATAAATCACCCCCACCGAGCCCTGCATGAACGCCATCGGAAGGAACACCGCCACCAGCACCAGGGTGATGCCGATGATGGCACCGGTGATCTGCCCCATGGCCTTGCGCGTGGCCTCTTTGGGCGACAAGCCTTCCTGGGCCATGATCCGCTCGACGTTCTCCACCACCACGATGGCATCGTCCACCAGGATGCCGATGGCCAGCACCATGCCGAACATGGTCAGCACGTTGATCGAGAACCCCAGCGCGAGCATCGTCGCGAAGGTGCCCATCAACGCCACCGGCACCACCAGGGTCGGGATCAGGGTGTAGCGGATGTTCTGCAGGAACAGGAACATCACCGCGAATACCAGCAGCATCGCTTCGCCGAGGGTATAGATCACTTTGGTGATCGAGACTTTGACGAAGGGGGAGGTGTCGTAGGGAATCTTGTATTCCACGCCAGCCGGGAAGTAGCGCGACAGCTCGTCCATCTTGTTGCGCACCAGGGTCGCGGTGTTCAAGGCATTGGCGCCCGGCGACAGTTGCACCGCCACCGCGGTGGACGGCTTGCCGTTCAGGCGCGTGGAAAACTGGTATTCCTGGCTGCCGATTTCCACCCGGGCCACGTCGGCGATGCGCACCGTCGAGCCATCGGGGTTGGCCTTGAGCACAATGTCGGCAAATTCTTGAGGCGTGTTGAGCTGGCCTTTGACGACGATGGTCGCGGTGATTTCCTGGGTGCTGCGGCTCGGCAAATCCCCCAGGCTGCCGGCCGATACCTGGGCGTTCTGCGCCACGATGGCGGCATTGACGTCGGCCGGGGTCAGGTTGAAGCCGACGAGTTTCTGCGGGTCGATCCAGATCCGCATGGCTCGCTCGGCCCCGTACAGCTGGGCCTTGCCGACACCGTCCAGGCGCTTGATCTCGTTCATCACGTTGCGCGCCAGGTAATCGCTGAGGGCCACGTCGTCGAGCTTGCCGTCGCTGGAGGTGAGGGTGATCAGCAGCAGGAAGCCGGCGGAGACTTTGTCCACCTGCAAGCCCTGCTGCGTGACCGCTTGCGGCAGGCGCGACTCCACCGCTTTGAGGCGGTTCTGCACGTCGACCTGGGCCAGTTCCGGGTTGGTCCCGGGTTGGAAGGTCGCGGTGATGGTGGCGCTGCCCAGGCTGCTTTGGGATTCGAAATACAGCAGGTTGTCGGCGCCGTTGAGTTCTTCCTCGATCAGGCTGACCACGCTTTCGTCCACGGTTTGCGCCGAGGCGCCCGGGTACACGGTATAGATCTCGATCTGTGGCGGGGCCACGACCGGGTATTGCGCCACCGGCAGCTGTGGAATGGCCAAGACACCAGACAACAGAATGAACAGCGCGACGACCCAGGCGAATACCGGACGGTCGATGAAAAATTGCGGCATGGCTTAGTGTCCTGCCTGTGGCCCGGGAACCTGGGCGAGGGGAAGAGGGGAATCGTCGACTCGGACCTGCTCGCCGGGACGGGCGTGTTGCAGACCCTCGATGACGATGCGGTCGCCGGGTTTCAAACCGTGGGTGACGACCCAGCGATCGTTTTGCGCAGCGCCCAGTTGCACCGGTTGCTGGCTGACCTTCTGCTCGGCGTCCAGCAGCAAGACCTGGGCAACTCCGGCGCTGTCGCGCAGGATGGCCCGTTGCGGCACGGTGATGCCCTGGCTGTTGACTGCTTGTTCGAGGCGCACGCGGATGAAACTGCCCGGCAGCAGGTCCAGGTCCGGGTTGGGGAACTCGCTGCGCAGGGTGATCTGGCCGGTGCTCGGATCAACGCTGAGGTCGGTGAACAGCAACTTGCCGGGCAACGGATAAGGGCTGCCGTCGTCCTGGATCAAGGTGGCCTTGGCCTGGTCCTGGCCGACCGCTTGCAAAAGCCCCGCGCGAAAGGCGCGGCGCAGGTCGTTGAGTTCGCGGGTCGATTGCGTGAGGTCGGCGTGGATCGGGTCCAGTTGCTGGATCAGCGCCAACGGCGTGCTTTCGTTCTGCCCCACCAAGGCGCCTTCAGTCACCAGGGCGCGCCCGATGCGTCCGGAAATCGGTGCGGTCACCGTGGCGTACCCCAGGTTCAGTTTCGCCCGTTCCACCGCGGCCTTGTTGGCGGCGACGTCCGCGGCCGTCTGGCGCACGCTGGCCCGGGCATTGTCGTAATCCTGGCCACTGATCGCCTTGTCGTCGATCAACTGGGCGTAACGTTGTGCCTGCAAACGGGCCTGGAACGCATTGGCCTCGGCCTTGCGCAACGCCGCCTCGGCACTGTCCAGGTCGGCCTTGAACGGTGCCGGATCGATGCGAAACAGCACCTCACCCTGTTTGACGTCGCGACCCTCATGAAACACCCGCTGCAAGACCACGCCGGCCACCCGTGCCCGGACTTCGGCGACCCGTGGCGCGGCGATCCGGCCGCTCAGCTCGTTGCTGATCGACAGTGGCCGGGCCTGGACGGTTTCGACACGCACGCTTGCCAGCGGGGCGGAGGCTTGCGGAGTCGAGGCGCTATCACAGCCACTGAGCAGCAGCGCGCCGACCAACAGGCTCAGTGTGACAAAAGGAATCTTGGACATGGTGCTTCCCCACTATTGAGCCGCCCATGGTAGGGATCGAAGCCAGTGCCAGGGGTGAAGCTTTGTAGGCGCTCTGTGAAATTGTGTAATCCCCCTTAAGTCCGAAAGTGACCCACCAACTTTTGCTGATGGTTGGCCATGGCATGCAGCGAGTGGCTGGCCTGCGAGGCTTCTTCCATCCGGCTGGTCAAGGTCTCGCTGATCCCGCGAATGTCGCTGACGCGATGACTGATGTCTTCCACGACAGCGCTTTGCTCCAGAGCGGCGCTGGCGATCTGCTGGTTCATGTGTTCGATCACTTCCACGGCGTCGGTGATGTGTTGCAGCGCCACATGGGTCTTTTCGACTTGAGCGACGCTGTCCCTGGCCTGTTCGCGGCTCAGTTGGGTGCTGTGCACGACCTCCTGGCTCAACTGTTGTAGTGCTTCGATCACCGTGCGTATCTGCTCGACCGAGTTCTGGGTGTTGCTGGCCAAATGGCGAACTTCGTCGGCCACCACGGCGAAGCCGCGCCCTTGTTCACCCGCCCTGGCTGCTTCGATGGCGGCATTCAAGGCCAGCAGGTTGGTCTGTTGGGCAATGGCACAGATCACGTCCAGCACCTGGCCGATGTGCTGGCTGTTGCCGGCCAGCGCCTGCACTTGCTCGAGGGTGGTTTCCAGGCGCCGGTCTAGGCTGTCGATGCTGGTGACCGCGTTGGCGAACAATTCCCGTCCCGATCGGCTTGCGTTCTCAGCGACGGTGGCGGCATCGGCCGCCTGGTTGGAATGGCGAGCCACTTCCTGGGCGCTGGTGCTCATTTCATGCAGGGCGGTTGCTGCCAGCTCGACTTCCCGGTACTGCGTGTGCATGCCCGCGCTGACTTCCCGGGCCACTTGCGCCGACGTATCGGCGGTGTCGCGGGTGTCCAGGGAGGCTTGCTGGATATCGCGGATGATGGGTTGCAACTTGTCGAGAAAGCGATTGAAACCCTGCGCCAGATGGCCCAGCTCATCGTGGCGGTCGTTGGGCAGGCGCTGGGTGAGATCGCCGTCGCCGTCGACAATCGCATCGAGCATCTGCGCCACCCGCAGCAGCGGCCGGGTCACGCCGTAAGCGGTGAGCCAGATGAGTAACAGTCCCAGGCCGGCAGCCAGCAAGCCCAGGCTGAGGTTGAACCAATTGGCCTGGCGATGCTTGTCGTCCAACTGCGCCTGCATGTGCAGGGCTGGCGCTTGCACAAGCGCTTGTGGCACGCGTATCTGCAATTGCCAGGGGGTATTGGCGGGAGTGGTTTGCACGGCTTGGCGAACGTCGATGGAGGTGCCGTCAACCTCGCCGCTATGGCCGGCAATTTGTCCTGACGGGGAAAGAATGTTGATCTCGCTGTGGCCGGGATACAGGTCGTTGGCAAGGCTGGCGGCGAGTTGCTGGAGGGTATCGAGGCTGATGTCCATGCCCACCACGCCGATGACTTTGCCCTGGTCCAGCAACGGTATGGAGATGCTGCTCATCAACGTCTTCTGGCCTTCGACTTCGATCGCGTAGGGCTCTGTCACGCAGGTGCGCCCCTGGGTCTGCGGGCAGACGTACCAGGCGTTGGCTGGCTCGCTGCCCGGTGGGGCGGTGTTGGCGCTGATCTGGGCTTCGCTGAGCACCTCTTGTACCAGATGCCCGGGTTGGCTTTGCGACCAGTACAGGGCGAAGCGACCTTTTTCATTGCCGGCCAGATCGCGTTGTCCAGCGAAACCGGCATCTTCACCGACCAGTGCGTCGGGAAGCAGCACCACGTAGAAACCGAGGACTTTTTCGCGGTTCTGAAGGGCCTGGCGGGTCGCGGCGATCAGGTCCCGGCGCAGTTGCCCTGGCGTCAGTCGCCCGTTCCACGCCTGGGTACGCAGTTGCAGGACCTGTTGGGCAAAGCCTTCCCCATAGATCGCCGTTTCGCTGAAAAACCGTTCCACCCGCTGACCGTGTGCCAGGCCCTGTGCCTGCAGACCTTCCAGGGCCGAGCGCCCGAGCAGTTGACTGCTTTGCTGCTTGAGCAGGGTGGCGCCTTGCTCGTTCTGATACAGGGAGGCTCCGGTCAGTGCCCCGACGACGGCCAGCAGGCACAGCCCACTCAGGAGCGTGATCCGCCATTGGATAGAGAGACGAGCGAAGAACATGCTGAGAGTTTCCTGCGCTTAGGGGCTTTTATTGTTTTGGGCCCAGCGCTGTCTGAGCGGTGGGCGAGGTTATCTTGCGGCAGGAGGCATTTTCCCGTTATCCCGAATCGGCAGCCGTTGTGCGCTGGCATGGGGCCAATGCGGTTCACTTAGTAGGGCGACGACGTCCCTGTGGTGAGGGGATTTATCCCCGCTGGGCTGCGCAGCAGCCCTAAGACAGCGAACTCAACCTTCCTGGCACACCGAGCAGCATGGTTTGGGGGCCGCTTCGCAGCCCAGCGGGGATAAATCCCCTCGCCACAAGGGCTGACCTGTTTTGGGGCACCGCCTCGGATGCTGCCGTTTTGGGATAGCGAAGGGTTTCGGCCAGGGCCTAGCATCGAATCCAGCGTGCAAGCAGAACAATAAGCTTTTGGAAGTCGGTGAAGCGGGCCGTCTCCGATCCAGCAACAACTGCCTCATACAATAAGGTCAAGAACAATGAGCGTATCTTTCCCGATCAGCAGCTCGACGGAGTTGAAGCGTGGCGCCCTGGGTGTCGGCTTCATTATCTTCTTTGTGATTTCGGCGGCGAGCCCTTTGAGCGTCATCGCCGGCGGCTTCCCCATTGGCATCATGCTGGGCAACGGCGCCGGCACACCGGCGTTGCTGATCCTGGCCTTGCTGGTGTTATTGGCGTTCTCGGCGGGCTACACCGCCATGTCCCGACACATGACCAACGCCGGTGGTTTCTATGCATTTACCGCTCGCGGTTTGGGTGGCCTGGCCGGTGGTGCGGCGGGGGTGTTGGCGATGTTTGCCTACAACATTCTCCAGGTCGGCCTGTACGGCATGTTCGGCGGTGTGGTCAGCGGCACGATGGCCAGCGTCTTTGGCCTGGATTTGCCGTGGTGGACGTATTCGCTCCTGGCGATGGCGAGCATCGCGATTCTTGGTTATCGCAAGATCGACCTGTCGGCCCGGGTGCTGTCGGTGGTGGTCATTGCCGAATACCTGGCGATCCTGACGCTGGATTTCGCCATCCTCAAGACCGGTGGCGACAGTGGCATCAATCTCGATTCGTTCGATCGCAGCCATGTATTCAGCGGCACGCCGTCCATCGGCTTGCTGTTCTGCTTCGCAGCGTTCATCGGCTTCGAGGCCACCACCATCTATGGTGAGGAGGCCAGGAACCCGCACCGTACGATTCCCATCGCCACCTACAGTTCGGTGCTGTTGATCGGTGGTTTCTATGCCCTGTCGGTCTGGGCGATGGTGATTGGTGTAGGGGCGGACAAGATCGTGCCGACCTTGCAGGCGCTCCAGGATCCCACCACGTTCATCTACGGTATGTCCGATCACTTTGTCGGCCCGCAGCTGACCCAGATCATCCGCGTGCTGTTCATGGTCAGCATCTACGCCGGGCTGCTGGCGTTCCACAACGCCGCGGCGCGTTACTTCTATGCCATCGGACGTGACGGTTTGTTGCACAGCCGGTTGGGCACCACCCATCGCGTGCACCAGAGCCCGCACATGGGCTCGGTCCTGCAAAGCCTGATCGCGGCGGTGGTGGTGTTGATCTTTGCCGCGTTGGATGCCGATCCGATCCTGCAATTGTTCGCCTGGTTCTCCAACCTGGCGACGTTGTGCGTGATCCTGCTCATGGCCCTGACCTCGGCGGCGGTATTCGTCTATTTCCGCTCGCACCCGGAGTTGAAGCTGGGGCTCTGGCGCGGTCGGATTCTTCCGGGCTTTTCGTGCCTGGCATTGCTGGCGGTCCTGGTCCTTGCAGTGATTCATTTCGACGTGCTGACCGGCGCCAGCCAGCTGTTGTCCTACGGCCTTTGCGCCGTCATTCCCGCCGCGCTGATCGTCGGTGTGTTCCTCGCCGCCCGATTGCGCAAGGCGTCGCCTGAGCGGTTCATGGCGTTGGGTAGCCACAAGCTCTAGGGCGTCACGGGCCACGTCAAACCACACAAAAAAACTGCGCTGTCGTTCGGGACGGTCCGACAGCGCGCGAAAGGAAGAAGCTATGCACGATTATCAAATGCTCATCAATGGGGCCCGGGTCGACGGCGAAAACGGTCACTTCGATGTGGTCAATCCGGCGACCGCTACGGTGTTCGCCCGCTGCGCGGCCGGTTCCCTGGCGCAACTGGACCTTGCCGTCGAAGCGGCGCAATCGGCCTTTGTCGAGTGGCGCCACAGCACCCATGAAGATCGCCGCCAGCGCCTGCTGAGCATCGCGGCGGACATCGAACAGGGCGCCGAGTCGTTGGCCCGGCTGATTGTCCTGGAGCAGGGCAAACCGCTGGAACTGGCGTTCTCCGAAGTGATGGGCGCGGTGGCCTGGACGCGTTACGCCGCCGAACAACAGATTCCCGTGGAGTTGGTGGAGGAGACCCCGAGCCAGCGCATTGAACTGCACCGCAAGCCGTTGGGTGTCGTCGCGTCGATCACGCCCTGGAACTGGCCATTCATGATCGCCGTCTGGCACATCATGCCGGCGTTGCGGGCCGGCAACTGCGTGATCAGCAAGCCGTCCAGCCTGACCCCCTTGAGCACCCTGCGCCTGGTGGAGATCATCGCGCGCCATGTCCCGCGGGGCGTGATCAATAGCGTGACCGGCGAACAAGGTTTCGGTAGCGCGATCACTGCCCATGCCGGCATCCAGAAAATCGTCTTCACCGGCTCGACCGCCACCGGCCAAAGCGTGATGCGCGGCGCCGCTGGCAACCTCAAGCGCCTGACCCTGGAACTGGGCGGTAACGATGCCGCCATCGTGCTGCCCGGCACGTCGGTCGAGGCGGTGGTCGAAGACATTTTCCAGGCGGCGTTCCTGAACATGGGGCAGACCTGCGCCGCCCTCAAGCGCTTGTACATCCACCAATCCCAGTACGAGGCCTTTGCCGAGGCCCTGGCCAAGATCGCCCAGCGTCAGGTGGTGGGTGACGGCCTGACGCCTGGGGTCACGTTTGGCCCGGTGCAGAACCTCGAGCAGTTGAAGCTGGTTGAGGACCTGGTGGCCGATGCCCGTGCCCATGGAGCGCGGGTGTTGTGCGGCGGTGCCCGTCTGGACCGCCCGGGCTTTTTCTATCCGCCGACGCTGGTGGCCGATGTGACCGACGGGCAGCGCCTGGTGGACGAGGAACAGTTCGGCCCGGTGTTGCCCCTAATCGCCTATGAGGATGTCGAGGACGTCCTGCGCCGCGCCAATGCCGGTGACATGGGCCTGGGTGGATCGGTCTGGGGCGGCGACAGCGAGCAGGCACAGGCACTGGCCAGTCGCTTGGAATGTGGCATGGCCTGGGTCAACTGCCATGCGCAGATCCAGCCGAATACGCCGTTTGGCGGCAGCAAGATGTCCGGGTTCGGCGTCGAATTCGGCCTTGAAGGGTTGCTGGAGTTTACCGGCCAGCAGCTGCTGTACGTACGCAAGCGTGAAACAAAGTGAGGACGGCAACCATGTACGAGCACTACAAGACAGCCCAGAAGAAATTCTGGCACCCGATGAGTTCTTCGGCGCCCGCCAATCGCTCCAAGACGTTGATCATCGCCCGTGGCGACGGTAACTACATCACCGATATCGAAGGGCATCGCATGCTCGATGGTGTCGGCGGCCTGTGGAACGTGAACGTGGGCCATAACCGGCCTTCGGTGAAGGCGGCCATCGCCGCGCAACTGGACGAACTGGCCTATTACCAGACCTTCGACGGCATCGCCCATCCGCGGGTGTTTGACCTGGCCGAGCGGCTGACGTCGATGTTCGCCCAGGAAAACATGGCGCGGGTGCTGTTCAGTTCCGGCGGTTCCGATGCGGTGGAGACAGCCCTGAAAATGGCCCGCCAATACTGGATCGCCAGCGGCGAACCCGGGCGCACGCGCTTTCTATCGTTGCGCAATGGCTACCATGGCGTGCACGTGGGCGGCACTTCCGTGGGTGGCAATGGGGTCTATCACTACAACCACGGGCCGCTATTGGCCGGCTGTCATCTGCTCGATACACCGTGGCTGTACCGCAATCCCTGGGACTGCCGCGATCCAGACGAACTGACCGCTCACTGCATTCGTCAATTGGAAGACCAGATTGCGCTGCTCGGTCCGCAGACCATTGCCGCGCTGATCGCCGAGCCGGTGCAAGGTGCCGGTGGCGTGATCGTGCCGCCGGCACATTACTGGACGAAGCTGCGGGAAGTCTGCGACCGCCACGGCATCCTGTTGATCGCCGATGAAGTGGTCACCGGGTTCGGCCGCACCGGCTGCATGCTCGGCAGTCGGGGCTGGGGCGTCGCACCCGACGTGCTGTGCCTGGCCAAGGGCATCACCGCCGGCTACATCCCCATGGGCGCCACGGTCTTCAACCAGCGCATCGTCGATGCCATCGAGAACGGCCCGGGCTTCAGCAACGTGATCATGCACGGCTACACCTACAGCGGACACCCGACCGCCTGTGCGGCGGCCCTGGCGGTGCTGGACATCGTCGAGGCCGAGGACTTGCCGGGCAATGCCGGGAAAGTCGGTGCCCAATTGCTGGAGCAGCTGCAGCCGCTGACCGAGCGCTATGCGGTGGTGGGCGAAGTGCGGGGCAAGGGCTTGATGATCGCCGTGGACCTGGTGGCGGACAAGGTCACCCGCGAGCCGCTGGACCCGGCCAACGGCCTGGCCTCGCGTATCGCCGAGCAAGCGCGGCGCGCCGGCGTATTGCTGCGCCCGATCGGTAACAAAATCGTGATGTCGCCACCGCTGACCCTCACCTGCGACGAGGCCGCCCTGATGGTCGGTGTGTTGGACAGCGCGCTCGCCGACTGCCGCTAGCCCGACCAGCCGGCGCAGCGTGCTGCGCCGGATCCTGAATATAAAGACAGCCTTCAAAGGCGCACCACAAGGAGCTCCAGCCATGCGGAACCTATCCTGTATGGAATTTTTCGGCAGTGGTCTGGCCTGTACGCTGGCGCTTTGCGCCGCGAGTCAGGTCCAGGCCTATGAGTTGTATGCCGATGACGACACGCACCTCAACGCCGACATGCTGGCGGTGTTCGGCCACTTCAACAGCCGTAAGAACTACGACGGCAGGCCCGGCGGTTCAACCTGGCGCGAAGGCTTTATCAAGTATGGCGTCAGCGGCGACCAGGGCCTGGCCGGCCATGGCACCGCCTACGGGGCGTTCAGCCTGGTCAGTTCCGCCACTTGGGGCGATGGCGATTCGGCCGGTAATTCCCTTGGGTCCGAACGCACCACCAAGATCGAAGACGCTTACCTGGGCTGGCGCTCCGCCGACCTGTTCCCCGTGCTGGGGCAGGACGGTGTCGATATTTCCGGCGGTCGCCAGGTGGTCAAGCTGGGCCGGGGTTTCTTGATCAACGATGACGGGCCGAACCTGGGCAAAGGGCCGGCCGATGGTCGCTTGAATCGCGGTGGTGCCTATTACCTGGCCGCCCGGCACGCGTTCGATCAGACCGCGGTGTTGCGCTTGGGTGGGCAGGACGGGCTGCATGGCAGTGTGGTCTGGCTCAAGTCCGACAACCGCGCCCAGGCCGAAACCGAACTGACCGCCGGCACGCTGGACTACACCGCCAAGGCTGGGACATTGGGCTTGACCTGGATCCATGGCCTTGATGTGAATGATCGCTGGGCCAGCGATTTGCAGAAGCAACGCGAGGGCATGGACGTCTACAGCATTCGTGGGGAAGGCGACGCGGGCATCGAGAACGCCAGCCTGGCATTTGAATACGCCTGGCAGGACAAGGACGCCGGCCCGCAGAACGCCTGGTACGCCGAGGCCGGCTACACCTTTGCCGATCTGGCCTGGGCACCCAAGCTGACGTACCGCTACACCCGCTATTCGCAGAAGTGGGATTCGCTGTTCACCGGGCAGAGCACGGGTTATGGCACCTGGTTCCAGGGCGAAGTCGCGGGTAACTATGCCGGACCCTTCAACAGCAACACGGGCATTCATCATGTCGGCCTGACCGCCACGCCGTTGGAGAACCTGACCCTCGGTGCGTTGTACTTCGATTACAACACCGTGCGTAAAGACAACGCCCTGAACCTGGATGCCCGTGAGCTGGACCTGTATGCCGAGTGGGCCGTGAACGAGCACTTGATCATCACTCCGCTGATCGGTCTCTACAAACCGGATCGGGATGCAACGACGGGGGGCAATCAAGTGGCGGGCAATGGCACCAACGTGTACAGCCAGGTGACGGTGGCCGTTCCGTTCTAAGCAGGGGGGTGTTCAGTAAGCCCTGTGAGAGCGAGCTTGCTCGCGATGATGGCGGCCCAATCAACACCCATCTCAACTGATCCACCGCTATCGCGAGCAAGCTCGCTCCCACAGGGCACCGGTATGGCCGCACCTCCGGTTTCTAGCCGACGGCGGGCGGATGTTGCATCCGCTCGGCAATCCGCCGGGTGGTGTCCATCACCATTTCAACCACGGTTTCCTGGCGCAGCAGCTTGAAGCTGTCGGTGCTGCCGACGGCCGAGAGACTGCCCACCACTTCGTCGAGCTCCGGGTTGACGATCGGCGCCGCGATACCGGTGAGGCCCAGGTTGAGTTCGTCGTGGGTCATGCAATAGCCGTCCTTGCGTATCTTTTTCGCGGCCTTGGAAAAACTTGTCCAGTCATGGCCGCTGTCGGGGTCGTTGGCCAGGTGTTCTTCGAACAGGCGTTGCAGGCGCCGACCCTTCTGAAAGGCGATCAACACCTTGGATTGCGCACCGCGAAAAAACGGCAGCGGTTGGCCGCGGCCGAATGAGAACTGGTAGGTATCACTGGGTTCGGCAATGTAGGTGTTGATGATGCGGCCGTCGTAGAAAACGCTGGCGAACACCGCCAGGCCAGTGGCGTCGGACAGCTCGTGCATCAACTCGCGGCCGGCCACGAGGATCGGGTCGTACTGCCGCATCATCCAGTCCAGTTCAATGATGCGTGGCCCCAGGCCGTAGCTGCCGGCATCCACCCGCACCAGCAGGCCGGCATCGCATAAATCCTTGACGTAGCGGTACACGGTCGCCCGTGACAGGCCCATGCGCTCGGCGATGGTATCGGGGTCGATCTTCAGCGATGCCGGGCCGAAAAGGTCCAGCACACTCAGCATTTTGCTCAGACTGCTCATTTCGCTCCTAAAGGGGGAATGGCGCGTAGGGGGTCGTTGGGTGAGCACTATAGGTAGCCACGGCGGCGATGAAAAGCCCGCGGGCTCGCTCAGGAGCGCGTTGCCACGGTAACCCAATGCTTGAGAAATACAAGCGTATTTTCAGCCGTTTACTCTTTTAAAATATGCATTAATCTCAAAATATGATTTTAATGCAGAAAAATAGCTTGTTTTGTCGGTTGTGCTGTGTGATAAATCTCAGCCACTGCAAACGCTCGATGAAGAGGGCTGGAAATGAATGGTGCGCAACTGATAGTGAAGGCGGCGGTGGCAAGCGGTATCGAATACTGCTTCGCCAATCCCGGAACGACTGAAATTCCCCTGGTGGCAGCCATGGCCAGCGCGCCAGCCCTCAAGCCAGTGTTGTCCTTGTTCGAAGGCGTGTGCACCGGCGCGGCGGACGGCTACGGCCGGATCGCCGGCAAGCCGGCGATGACCTTGACGCACCTCGGCCCAGGCTTTGCCAATGGCATTGCCAACCTGCACAACGCGCGTCGGGCCAACACCCCGATCGTCAACGTGATCGGCGATCACGCGTCCTGGCACGTCAATTACGATCCACCCCTGGCCAGTGACATCCAGGCGTTGGCCGGCAGCGTTTCCAAGTGGGTACGTACTTCGCGCACGGCATCGGGCGTTGGTGAGGATTTCCAGGAGGCGGTGCGTGCCGCCTGGCAAGCCAACGGCCAGATCGCCAGCCTGATCCTGCCAATGGACTTGCAAGCCAACACCGTGCAGCACGAGAAAGCCTTCACGGCATTGCAGGCTCCGGTCCGGCGTTTTGCTGGTGATCGCATCGAGGCGGTCGCTCAGGCATTGCGCGAGGGTCGGCGCCTGGTGTTTATCGTTGGCGACCATGGCTTGTCCGTCGCCGGCCTGGAAGCGGCGGGGCGCCTGGCGCAACTGCCGGGCGTGCGCCTGTTCGCCGAAACCTTTCCACGCATGAGTTATCGCGGCGGTGGCCTGCCAGACCTGGATCGCTTGCCGTACTTCCCCGAAGTGGCCATCGAGATCCTTGACCAATACGACGCGGTGGTCTGCGCCGGCGTCCCGGAGCCCATCAGCTACTTCGGCTACGAAGGCATTGCCTCCCGGCTGGCAGAGCGTGACCGTCTGCTGTGCCTGGCTGAGGTGGGGGACGATGTTGCCGGGGCGCTCACTGCGCTGGCCGATGCCCTTGAAGCGCCGGCTTACGTGCCCACGCCAACTGGTATCGAACTGCCGCCCGGCGAAGCCACGTTGACGCCGCAGTCGGTGGGCCAGGTGCTGGCCGCGTCGCTGCCGGACGACTGCATCGTTTCGGTGGAAGGCGGGACGTGCGGCTATCCGTTCTTCACCGCCTCGGCCCATGCCGCACGGCATCGGGTGTTGACCAACACCGGTGGGGCCATCGGCCAGGGTATCCCGGTGGGTTTTGGTGCTGCCATGGCCGAGCCTGGCAACAAGGTGTTTTGCCTGCAGTCGGACGGCAGTGCCCAGTACACCATCCAGACCTTGTGGAGCATCGCCCGCGAGCAACTGCCGGTGGTGATCCTGATCGCGGCCAACCATCGCTACGCCATCCTGCAAAACGAACTGCGTCGCTTCGGCATGACCGAGCTGGGCCCCGAGGCCCTGAGCCTGACGGTGCTGGATCGCCCGCGCATCGATTGGAAGGCCCTGGCCAAGGGCTACGGCTTGCCGGCCAGCACCGTGCACACCAATGGTGAGCTGCACCGCGCCCTGGCCAATGCCAAGGCCGACGGCGGTCCTTGCCTGATTGAAATGGCGCTGTGAAGGAGCGGATATGAATCAGATTCAATTGTTACCTGCGGTCGAGAAGTTCCTGTCGCAACCCGGGCGCCTGTTTATCGGTGGCACCTGGCAGGACGCCGCCGATGGTCACCGGTTTGCCGTGGAAAACCCGGCCAGCGAATCCATCCTGGCTGAAGTCGCCGAAGGCGGCGAACGCGACGTGGATGCCGCCGTCGCTGCTGCCCGTGCGGCCTTCACGGGGACCTGGGCACAACAGTCGCCGGCCCAGCGCGGGTTGTTGCTGTTTCGCCTGGCGGAACTGCTCGACCAGCATCGCGAAGAACTGGCGCAACTGATCACTTTGGAAAACGGCAAGCCGATCGCCGCGGCCCGCGGGGAAGCGGCCAGCGCGGCCAACATCATTCGTTATTTCGCCGGTTGGCCGACCAAGATCGAAGGCAGCACGCATCCGGTGTCGCCCTCCAGCGGCGCGCCGATGCTCAACTACACCTTGCGCGAGCCGGTGGGCGTCTGCGCCTTGATCGTGCCGTGGAACTTCCCGTTGACCATGTGCGTGTGGAAGCTCGGCCCGGTGCTGGCGACCGGTTGTGTCGCGGTGCTCAAGCCCGCCGAGCAGACGCCCCTGGTTGCCATTCGCCTGGTGCAACTGATCGAGGCCGCCGGTTTCCCGGCCGGGGTGGTCAACCTGCTGACTGGCCTGGGTGCGCAGACTGGCGCGCCGCTGGCCCAGCACTCGGACGTGGACAAGATCGCCTTCACCGGCTCGACCCAGGTGGGCCGCCTGATCGCCCAAGCGGCCACCGGCAACATGAAGAAGGTGTCGCTGGAACTGGGTGGCAAGTCCCCCAACATCATCCTGCCGGACGCCGATATCGTCCGGGCCGCCAAAGGCGCCGCCGATGGCATTTTCTACAACCAGGGCCAGGTCTGCACCGCCGGATCACGTTTGTACGTGCACGCCAGCGTCCTCGATCAGGTGCTTGAAGAACTCCAGCGCCACGCGACCGCCCATGTGTTGGGGCCAGGCCTGGATCCGGCCAGCAGCATGGGCCCGCTGGTCTCGGCCCGGCAACTGGGCACGGTGCGTGGCTACCTGCAACGGGGTCAGGAGGAAGGCGCCGAACTGATCTGCGGCGGTGACCGGCCGGCCCACCTGGAGCGCGGCCACTTCGTCCGCCCCAGCGTGTTTCTCGACCGTGCCGAGCGCGCCTGTGTCGCCCGGGAAGAAATCTTCGGCCCGGTGCTGACCGTCATGAGCTGGACCGAAATCGATGAACTGGTGCTGCGCGCCAATGACTCGCCTTACGGCCTGGCGGCCGGGCTCTGGACCCGCGACTTGCGTTCCGCCCATCGCGTGGCGGCGCAGTTGAAGGCCGGCTCGGTGTGGATCAACTGCTGGAACGTCGTCGACCCGGCCTCGCCCTTTGGCGGCTACAAGCAATCCGGCTGGGGTCGGGAAATGAGTAAGAACGTGATCGATGCCTACACCGAAACCAAAAGTGTCTTCGTCGATCTGGCCTGAGCCGAATAATCACAAGAGGAACTGCTATGGATCTGGAATTGCAAGGCCGCGTGGCGATCGTCACCGGCGGTGGTATGGGCATCGGCAAGGAAGTCGCGCGCTTTTTGTCCCAGGAAGGTTGCAAGGTGGTGATCTGCGCGCGGCGCATGGAGTTTCTCCAGCAAGCCGCCGAGGAAATCACCGCAGAGACCGGCAACGAAGTGCTGCCGTTGTTCTGTGACACCAACCAGATGTCGGCGGTGTCCGACATGGTCGAGGCGGCCCACAAGCACTTTGGCCGCATCGACATCCTGGTCAACGGCGCCGCGGCACCGTCCGGCGTGGTGCGCAACGACATCGAGCATGCCGGCGACGACGAATTGCTCTCGGACCTCAACACCAAGGTGATCGGCTATTTCCGCTGCGCCAAGGCGGTGACCCCGCACATGAAGGCCGGTGGCTTCGGTCGCATCATCAACATCGGTGGCCTGACCGGGCGTGGCAGCAAAGTCCTTTCGGGCATGCGCAACCTGGCCATCGCCCACATGACCAAGACCCTCTCCGACCAACTCGGCCCCTCCGGCATCACGGTCAACCTGATCCACCCCGGCGTGGTCGACACCCCGCACATCCAGGAGCTGTACGAGCGCGAAGGGGTCAAGCAGGGCAAGACGCCCGAGCAGGTGGAGCAGGCCTACATCGATGCGACGCCGATCCGACGCACCCTGGCGCCCATCGAAATGGGCTGGCTGATCGGTTTCCTCGCATCGCCCAAGGCGGGCGCCGTGACCGGGGAATCCATTGGCATCGATGGCGGCTTGACCCGCGGCATCTTCATTTGAGGAGCAGCAGTGATGAGTAACGGAACCCTTTTGGTCGCCACCGTAGGGCAAGCGGTGATCCGCAGCGCCGACGATGGCCGTACCTGGCATCGCCTGGGCCTGGGCCAGGATCTGGAGTTCGATGCGATCACCCGATCCCTGAGTTTCCACCCGGGTACGCCTGAGGTGATCTATGCCGGCACCGACGTCGGCCTGTGCATCAGCCATGACACTGGCGGCCATTGGCAGCGGGTGGATTCGCCGTTCAACGGGCAAACCGTGTGGAAGGTGGCCGTGGATCCGCAGGATGCGCAGCGCATTTTCGTCGGCACCGGTGCGCCTTCGCGCGCGGTACTGTGGCGCACCCTTGACGGTGGCCAGAGCTGGGATCGCGCCCCCGTGGAGATCCCGGAGTTCTGCGACGGCGTCAGTCGTCCACGCCTGCTGGCGTTCGCCTACGACCCGACGGACCGCAACCAGCTCTGGTTCGGCCTGGAGGAGGGCGGGCTGTTCCACAGTCGTGACGGTGGCGATAGCTGGACCCGCGTCGATGACCGCCTGCTGTGGGACTACAACTCGGACGTGCATAACATCGTGGTCCTGCCCAACCATGGACAGAAGGTCATCGTCGTGGTGTGCGTCAACGCCGTGTACCGCAGCCTCGACGAGGGGCAGACCTGGACCGGCATCGTTGCCCGGGAAACCTTCGGCCTGTACTACGTGCGCGCCATGAATGCCGCATTGGGCAGTGAGGATACGCTCTACCTGAGCATCTCCGACGGCACCCCCGGCACCACCAGCAAGGTGCTGGTCTCCCGGGATGCCGCCCTCAGTTGGGAAGTGCTGCCGCTGCCGCAACAACCCAATTCCTGTGTCTGGGCGATTGCCTTGAACCCTGCCGACCCTCGCCAGATCGTCGCCGGTACCAAGTACGGGCATCTGTTCACGTCCGAGAACGGTGGTGACGGCTGGCAGAAGCAGTGGCGTGAATTCAGTGAAATCGCTGATGTGCTCTGGACGCCCGCCGTGGCGCAAATCAAGTCCGGGCATCAATCCATCATCAAGAAGAACTGAGGGATCGCGCGATGAAAGTCGAAGTCGTTCGTACGCACCTGTCGTTGTTCGTGAGCGACCCTGAAGTGTCGGCACGTTGGTACGCCGATGTGCTGGGCATGCATGAAAGCGCCCGGGGTGAAAGCTGGATCATGATGGCGTTTGGTGCCAAGCATCACGACATCGCGTTGCTCCGCGCGGAACCCGGAGCCCACCAGGGCGGCCTGGGGTTGCAGCACTACGGGCTGGAGATCGCGGGCGACATGACCACCCTGCGCAAGCTCTACGGCATGTTGCTGAAAAAGGGCGTTGAGGTGGTAAAGATCACCGACCACGAGATCGGCAACGGCGTGTATTTCAACGACCCCGATGGCAATCGCATGGAATTTTTCCTCGAGTCCGAACACGACGACGCGCGCGGCAAGGCCCGCTTCAAGGCCGCTGGGGCTCCCAGCCGGCATTTCGATCTCGACCCACTTTGAATGAGACTTCTCTTATGAAAACCGCGAATTTCGCCAGTTATCACATCCGCAAATGGTACAGCTTCGTCGAGGAAACCCTGGCCAACGAAACCGGCCAGTTAGCCGATGGCGAGCCGCTGTTCAAATACGCCATTGGCGCGGTGATCGCCAACCCTTACGCCGGCCGTTTCAGCGAAAGCCTGGCCGAGCTGATAGAGCCGTCACCCTTGTTGGGCCAGGAGTTTGGTCGGCGCATCCAGGCGTTGGCCGGCGAGCGTGAGATTGTCAGCTACGGCAAGGCGTGCCTGGTGGGCAGCCAGGGCGAGTACGAGCATGGCAATGCGCTGCTGACCAATCCGGCGGCGGATCCGATCCGTGTCGCGTTGGGCGGGGGCAAGTCCTGGGTGCCTTCCACCGGCAAGCGTGGCGGGCCTGGCGTGACCATCGATGTGCCGCTGGCCCACAAGGACGCGCTGTATGTCCGTTCGCACTACGACAGCATTTCCCTGTCGTTCGGCGATGGCCCCTCGGCCGACGAGTTGGTCATTATCTGGGCCTTCGCCACGCGTGGGCGTTTGCATGCCCGCCTGGGTGGTCTCCAGGCTGCCGACGTCAAGGGCAATGACGGCCTGTATTGAGGTGCGCTGATCGTGGGAAGCCAACGAATGTCTGCAAACAGCCAGTTCTTCACCAATCGTTCGGGGATGCGCCTGCACTATTTGTCGTGGGGCAACCCGTCGGGCATTGCGGTGGTGCTGCTGCACGGGCTGCGATCCTATGCCCAGACCTGGGATGGTTTGGCCAATGCGCTGGGCGAGCGGTACTGCTGCTATGCCCTTGACCAGCGCGGTCGTGGATACAGTGACTGGGCGGATGCCTCCAGTTACCGGACCGAGGTCTACGTCAATGACCTTGAAGATTTGGTGGCGCATTTGGGATTGCAGCGTTTCGTCCTGGTGGGGCACTCCCTTGGTGGCACCAATGCACTGGAGTATGCCCGGCTCAATCCGGGACGCCTGCAAGCGTTGGTGATCGAGGACATCGGCCCTGGCTCTTCGGTCAGCGGTGATGGCGCCGAGCGCATTCGACGCGAGATGAGCCAGACGCCGCTGTTGTTTCCTGACTGGGAGAGCGCCGCCCAGTTCTGGCGGCAAGCGCGACCTGGCCTGTCTCTGGAGGGGCTGGCTTCCAGATTGATGCACTCCATGAAGGAAACCCTGGCTGGCATCGAATGGCGTCACGACCAGCAAGGTATTGCCCAGGCGCGCCTGAGTATTACCCCGACAGACTTGTGGCCGGCGGTCCGGGCGCTGGATTGCCCGACGCTGTTCATTCGTGGCGCCCGTTCCGATTTCCTGCCGTTGGCGACCCTTGAGTCGATCAAGCAGGCCAATGCGTGGGTGCGGACAGAGGAAATCGCCGACGCCAGCCATTATGTCCATGATGACCAGAGCGAAATGTTCAACCTCGTCGTCATGGACTATTTATATGACCAATGCCTACAACCACAACAACAAAGCGGTGAATAGCGATGAAGCAGGAGAAAACCCAGGTTGTCATCGTGGGCGGTGGCCCGAACGGGATCACGGCCGCTCATTACATGGGGCTGTACGGTATCGACTGCATCGTCCTTGAATTGGCCGACGGCGTCCTGCCGTATCCCCGTGCGGTGGGCATGGATGACGAGGCGCTGCGAGTGTTGCAGGGCATCGGCATCGCTGAACTGGCCGTGCGCGACATGATCTGCAACGTGCCCCTGCGTTACTACAATGCGCGAGGCGTCTGTTTTGCCGAGGTCAAGCCGAGCACGGCGAACTATGGCTGGCCGATGCGCAACATCTTCATGCAACAGTTGCTTGAAACGACATTGCGCGAGCAGATGGGCAAGCACGCCTGTGTAGCGTTGCGCCAGGGCCATGAAATGCTCGATCTGGAGCAGGATGCCGAGGGCGTGACCTTGCAGGTGCGCGATGCCCAGGGCGAGCTGTATCAGTTGCAGGCGCAGTACGTGATCGGCGCCGATGGCGGACGTTCCAGCGTGCGCAAGAAACTCGGTATTGAACTGCTGGGGCTGACCCATCCGCGCAAGTGGGTGGTGATCGATACGGCCAACGACACCCTCGACGCACCGTATACCGCCTTGCATGCCGACCCTCAGCGACCTTTCGTCTGCATCTACCTGCCGTATCAACAACGGCGTTGGGAGTTCATGCTCCTGGAGGGCGAAGACGAGACCCGGATGTGCGAAGAAGCAACGATCCGGGACTTGATCCGTGGGCATATCGGCGATGCGGTCGATCAACTGGAAATCATCCGGATCCGCGCCTACACCCATAACTCCCGAGTCGCGGCGCGCTTTGTCCAGGGCCGGGTGGCACTGGTGGGGGATGCGGCGCATATTTCCCCGCCTTGGGCCGGGCAGGGGCTCAACTCAGGCCTGCGTGATGTCGCCAACGTCAGCTGGAAGCTCGCCGCGATTCTCCAGGGCAGGGCGTCGCCGGCGATTCTGGCCAGTTACGACCAGGAGCGTCGCGGGCATGCGACCGATCTCATCGCGCTGGCCGACAACATGGGCGCCGTCCTGGGGCTGACCAACCCGTTGATGGCCGGTGTGCGGGACTGGCTGTTCCAGGCCGTCAACAGCGTCGACAACCTGCGTTCGCACTTGCTGGAATTCAAGTTCAAGCCCAAGGCGACCATCACCAAAGGCCTGGTGTACCACGAGCGCGCCGAGCTGCATGAGGATGATCTGGTCGGGCAGTTGTTCATCCAACCGTCCATCGAAGATGCCCAGGGCCAGCGTCGACGCCTGGACGAGGTGCTGGGGCATTCCTATGCGGTGCTGGGGTATCGGGTCAACCCGAGCGAACAGCTCAGTGAAGAAACCGCCGCCTGGTGGGCGCGCTGGGAGACACGGTTCATCCAGATCAATCGCTCGCGCAGTGGCGTGGGGCGCAACCAACCCTTGTCTGTCAGCGGGGCCATTTGCGTTGAGGATGTCGATAACCGCCTAGGCGAATGGTTTGCCAAGGTGCGTGACTGCGTCGTGGTGGTGCGACCGGATCGGTTCGTTGCCGCGATCACCACACCCGAGCGGCTCGAAGGCGTATTGCGCAAACTGGCGGAGCAACTTTCATGAGGCGCGAAGATGATCTGCTGGTCCGGCTTCACGATGCCGCGCAGGCCGTACACGGTTTGCCTTCGTTGGAGCCGGAGGCCGTCGATCTGCCGATAGGTTATACCTTGCAGCGTGAGGCGCTGCGCCGGCGCCAGGCCGGTGGTGAGCGGTTGACCGGATGGAAAGTGGCCTTCGCCGGCCGCGCCGCCCAGGACCGTTTCGGTATTGATGAGCCGGTATTGGGTGCGTTGACCGATGCCATGGCCGTGGAGCCCGGCAGTGCGGTGCCGCTTGCACGGCTGATCCAGCCGAAGTTGGAAATCGAGCTGGCGTTTGTCCTGGGGCGTACGCTGGTGCCCGGTTTCTACAGCGACGAGGACATCCTCGCCGCCATCTCCGAGGTCGCGCCGGCGTTCGAAATTGCCGATTGCCGTTGGCAGGGCTGGCGTTTCGGCGTCGGCGCGTTTCTTGCCGACAATGCCGCGGCGGGGCTGTATTGCCTGGGGTCGCGTGTCAGGTTCCATCCCGAGCAATTGACCCACGTGCACTATCGCCTGGAATGCGACGGGGTGCCCTGTGGCGAGGGCAATGCCCAAGCACGCGAGGACACGCCCCAGGCCAACCTGTGCTGGCTGGTCCGGCGCTTGTTGGCTGATGGGCAGTGCGTTGAAGCGGGCCAGGTGGTGCTGTCCGGCTCTTTGTTGGCGCCCCTGGAGATCAAGGCCGCCGAGTATCGGTTGTACATGCTTGGCATGGAACTGGCTTTGGTTTTCCAGGCGGGTGAAGACGGTCGGCAGTAAGAACTGTTTACTCAAGTGAAATGATGCACTCGTGGCGAGGGAGCTTGCTCCCGCTTGACCGGGCTGGCGCTCCAGTGCGAAGCGCTCACCAAAATGGGTCTGCTGCGCAGCCCAGCGGGAGCAAGCTCCCTCGCCACGGGGCTATCGACTTGCTTGCATGACCGTATCAGGCAATAAGCGCAGGGCCACCGAGGAACAATGATCATGTTCGCCGAAGTCCGTACCTTCAATGATCCTCAGCAACACGCCGGTTCGATCCTGGGCTGGCAACAAGTCTATGACCAGCTCGGGCGTGGATGCCTGTCCAGCGAGCTGCGCCAGGTGTGCGCCGAGCGCTTCCAGATCTTCCAGGAGGTGCTCGACAAACGGGTGGTGCAGCGCGGTTGCGCGCCAAAAGGGCGCTTGTGCATTGCCATGTCGCTGGGCGGTGCGCCGGTGGTCCAGGGGCATCAGGTGGGCGCCCACAGCGTCGTGCTGTTGCGCGATGGCGAAGATTTCGTCCTGCACGCCCCGGAAGGTACGCACTTCTTCGCGGCCAATGTCGACACGGCGCGGTTCGCCAGGCTGGCGGCCTACGAGCTGTCGAGCGAACAGCTCAAGCGCTTGAAAAGCGCGTCCCAAGTCAGTGTGGATGAGGTGGTGCTGCGGCGGGTGCAACAACGGATCCATCCCCTGTTTCGTCACCTTTTGGAACAGGCCGACGCGGTCAATCCCGCCTCGGAAAAAATCCTCGAAGACGTTCTGCTCAACGCCTTTCTCGACCTGTTCAGCCACGCCTCGGACGAGGTGCGTGGCCGGCGCGGCAACTTCGCCGTCAGTGCCTACCTGGTCAAGCGTTGCCAGGAACTGGTGGTGGCCAGCGCCGATGTGCCCTTGAGCATCCTCGACTTGTGCGAGCAACTGCGGGTCAGTCGCAGGACCCTGCAGAACAGTTTCCAGGCGGTCACCGGCATGCGTCCGGTGGAGTACTTGCGCAACCTGCGGCTCAATGCCGTGCGCCGCCGGCTGATCACGACCCGTGCGGCCGCGCTGAACGTCAGTGAGATCGCCATGGCCATGGGGTTTTTCCACCTGAGTCATTTTGCGGCGCATTACCGGGCGTTGTTTGGCGAATCCCCCTCCGATACGCCCAGGGCACCTGCATGATGGGCTCCAGATGCGCCGGCGAAATCTGTGGCGAGGGGATTTATCCCCGTTAGGCTGCGAAGCGGCCCTGAACCCAGTCAGCGCAATATGCCAGGTTGGTTACATTTAGCCTTTTGGGGCTGCTGCGCAGCCCAGCGGGGATAAATCCCCTCGCCACAATTAATCTAACAAGCCTTAAGTGAGCGGCCGCCTGCGGTGTTACCGAAGCGCCATCCTGCACCCATAAAAGGCAGCCACTGAGCTGTTAGGTAGCACACCTGCGCGGTTAAGGGCTTAAGGCTGGCAGTCGTTTTCCTCAGCAAATTCCTTTAAATCAATTGCTTGCACGATTAATCGTGAGGTTGGCACGCATTCTGCTTTTTTGAATCCATGGATAATTGGATACAAAAATGCAGAAGGTGCTGCCATGCAATTCGCTTCGACGTATGCTGAACGCCCACCCATGACCGCCGAGGAGGAGGCCTATAACTTCCTGCTGGATGCCATTTGTGGCGGTCGGTTACGCAAGGGCGATCGGCTGATTGCCGAGGACATCGCCAACGAGATCGGCATGAGCCGGATGCCGGTGCGCGAGGCCTTTCGCCGTCTGGATGCCCAGGGCCTGGTGACCCTGCGGCCCAATCGCGGGGCGGTAGTCAGCGGCCTGGACATTGATGAATTGCACGAAGTCTTCGAAATGCGCAGCGCCCTCGAAGGGCTGGCTGTGCGTGTCGCGACAGCACGAATTGGCGAACGCCAATTGGCCGCCTTGGAGCGCTTGCTGGACGAAATGGACGATTACCGTGAGGAAAGCGCCGAGTGGGTCAGCCGCCATCGCGCCTTCCATGAATACCTGTGCAGCCTCAGCGGTCGCCCGCGATTGCTCAAGCAGATCAGCGCGCTTTATTCGCTGATCGAAGCGCCCATGCGCCTATGGCTGCAGCACGTGGAAAAGCCCCTGAGTGCGCGCCAGGAGCACATGCTGATCCTCGATGCCCTGCGTGCGGGCGATGCCGAGAAGGCCGAGGCGGTGGTGCGTGCGCACATCGAAGGCACCGTTCCTGAATTGATCGAGTTCCTGCAATCGAAAAAATAACGAGAGCAGGTTACTAGAACCTGCCCGTGTTCTGACTTTGAGTACTGCCCGTCATTTACTGAACTGGAGTGTCTGGTCATGCATAAGCCTCGCCTGTTGGTTGCCGCTTTATCCTTGGGTTTCTGTGCGCAGTGGGCGGTTGCCGCGCCTGTTGTCCCGGAGCGTTTGCTCAAGGTCGACAAACTCGTCTACTGCTCAGGCATGGATTCGCCACCGCTGGTGTCTTTTGATGAGGCGCAGAAACCCAAGGGATTGACCGTGGACCTGGGGCTGGAGATCGCCAAGCGCCTGGGCGACAAGAAGGTGGAGTGGCGGGTCATTCCCTTTTCCGGGTTGCTCCCCGCGTTGCTGGCCCGACAGTGCGACATGATCGTCGACCAGCTGTTCGACAAACCCGAACGCCGCGAGGTGATCGACATCGTCAACTACATGTATTCCAGCCAGGCGGTGGTGGTGCCCAAGGGCAATCCGAAGGGCCTCAAGACGCTGCCGGATCTCTCGGGAGACAAGGTCGCGGTGCTCAACGGTTCCACCATCAAGACCCTGCTCGATGCCGAGAACGAAACCTTGGCCAAGGCCGGCAAGCCGCCCATGAAGCTGGTGGTCTACAACTCCGACACCGATGCCTTCCAGGCCCTGCGCATCAATCAGGTCGACGCCTACGGCACCACCGTGGAAACCGCCGGTTACTACGCCACCATGGCCCCCGACCTGTTCGAGGAAGGGGTGCCGGCCTTCAGCCGGATTCTCACCGGCCTGGGCATTCGCAAGGACGATCCGCAACTGACCGCCGCCGTGCAGCAGGTGATCGACGATATGCGCAGCGATGGCAGCTACAGCCAGCTGTTGGGCAAATGGCATGTCGCCAGTGACACACTTGATTGAGGTGAACCATCGATGAATTTCAATTGGGATGTGTTCTGGCAGTACCTGCTGCAGCCCAGTGGGGTGTACCTCACCGGGCTCTGGCTGACCTGCCTGATCAGTGTGTTGGCGATGCTGCTGGGCTGTGCCCTGGGGCTGGCCGCCGCGCTGTTGCGGTTGTCGAAAAACCCATTGCTGCATTTGCCCGTTCGCTTTTACGTGTGGCTGATGCGCGGCACGCCGTTGCTGGTGCAGATCGTCTTTCTCTACACCGCGCTGGCCGCCGGCGGGATTTTCCGCTTCGAAGACATCGACCTGTTCGGCCTGGTGATCCCCGGCAACATCCAGGCGGCGATCATTGCCCTGGGCCTCAATGAGGGTGCCTACATGGCCGAGATCATCCGCGCCGGCATCGGCGCGGTGGACAAGGGCCAATACGAGGCCGGACGCTCCCTGGGCATGACCTTCGCCAAACTGATGCGCCGTATTGTCCTGCCCCAGGCGTTCCGGGTCATCGTTCCGCCGCTGGGCAACGAGTTCAACGTGATGCTCAAGAACACCACGCTGGTCAGCGTGATCGGCGTCCAGGAACTGTTGCTCAGTACCCAGATGGTCACGTCGGCGACGTTCCGGGTGTTCGAGTTGTACCTGGTGGTGGCGATCTACTTCCTGTTGCTGACCACGCTGTGGGGCTTTTTCCAGCGCTGGCTGGAGGCCCGTTTCGGCCAATCGGACCGGCCCTCGTCACCACCGCCGGCGTCGACGCGGATGTTCGGTCGCAGCACCCTGAACCTGCTGAGGGCACGTTAACCATGGCGCATAAAAGCGAAGAGCTGATCATCGAGGCGCTGGACGTTCATAAGTCCTTCGGTGAGCTGCAGATTCTCAAGGGCATCTCCCTGCAAGTGCGGCGCGGCGAAGTGGTGGTGCTGATCGGTGCGTCGGGCTCCGGCAAGACCACCTTCATCCGTTGCATCAATCTATTGGAGGATATCCAGGGCGGGCGCATCCGTGTCAATGGTCAGCCCATGGGCTATCGCGAACGGGCCGATGGCAGCCTGGTGCGTGAGTCGGAGCGCAACATCGCCCGGCAGCGGCGGGACATCGGCATGGTGTTCCAGCGCTTCAACCTGTTCCCCCACATGACCGCCCTGGAGAACATCATCGAGGCGCCGATCCAAGTGCTCGGTGTGACTCGCGCCGCCGCGTTGGAACAGGCCCGCGGATTGCTGGAGCGGGTCGGCCTGGCGGACAAGGCCGATCACTACCCCTCGATGCTCTCCGGCGGCCAGCAACAGCGGGTGGCGATTGCCCGGGCCCTGGCCATGAAGCCCCAGGCCATGCTGTTCGACGAACCCACCAGCGCCCTCGACCCGGAAACCGTTGGCGAGGTTTTGGAAGTGATGAAGGAGTTGGCCGAGGAGGGGATGACCATGGTCGTGGTGACCCATGAAATGGGCTTCGCCCGGGAAGTGGCCGACCGTGTGGTGGTCCTGGATCAAGGCGAGCTTATCGAGCAAGGGCCACCGGAGCAGATCTTCTGTCACCCCATTCACCCGCGCACCCGGGCTTTTCTCAGCCGCGTGTTGTGACGGTTCCCGGCCACCGAATTCCTGTATTGAAGAGTTTTTGCCATGCTGACATTTTCTGCCCACGAATACCCTTATCCATCGCAACGCCAGAGCGTCTTCGCCCGTCGGGGCATGGTCGCCGCGTCCCAGCCCCTGGCGGCCCAGGCGGGCATCGAGATCATGCAAAAAGGCGGCAATGCCATCGACGCCGCCATCGCCACGGCAGCGGCGCTGACGGTGGTGGAGCCCACGGGCTGCGGCATTGGCGGTGACGCCTTCGCCCTGGTCTGGTGCAAGGGCCAGTTACACGGCCTCAACGGCAACGGCCACGCACCGGCCGCCCTGAGCATCGAGGCGGTCAAGGCCGCCGGTCATGAGCAGATGCCGATCTATGGCTGGACACCGGTGACCGTCCCGGGCTGCCCGTCGGCTTGGGCCGAGTTATCCCGACGCTTTGGCAAGCTGCCCTTTGCCGAGCTGCTGCAACCGGCCATCAGCCTGGCCCGGGACGGCTTTGCGCTGTCGCCGGTGGTTGCCCATCAATGGCAGATCGCGGTGAACGAGTTCACGCCCCATCGCGATGCCGTCCTGGAGGCCTGGTTCGATACCTTTCTGATCGAAGGCCGGGCGCCACGGGCCGGGGAGATTTTCCGCAACCCGGCCCAGGCACGCACGCTTCAGGAACTGGCCGACACTGGCTGCGAAAGCCTTTATCGCGGTGCATTGGCCGAGCGCCTGGACGCCCATTCCCGGGCCAGCGGCGGTTACCTGCGGGCTTCGGACCTCAGGGACTATCGCGCCCAGTGGGTCGACCCCATCCACGTCAATTACCGAGGCGTGGATGTCTGGGAAATCCCGCCGAGCGGGCAGGGTCTGGTGGCCTTGATGGCCCTGAAGATCCTGGAAGGTTTCGATTTCGATCAGCGTGACAGCCAACAGACCTGGCATCGCCAACTGGAGGCGATGAAGTTGGCCTACAGCGACGGCCTGCACTACATCACCGACCCCCTGCACATGCGCGTGGCGGTGGCGGACCTGCTCAGCGATGACTACAGCGCCCGCCGGCGCGGGCAGATCAGCGAACAGGCCCAACCGCCCAAACCCGGCGACCCCCACGCCAGCGGCACGGTTTACCTGGCGACCGCGGATGGCGAGGGCAACATGGTCTCGTTCATCCAGAGCAACTACCACGGGTTCGGCTCCGGCGTGGTGCTGCCCGACAGCGGTATCGCCCTGCAGAATCGCGGACAGGAGTTCAGTCTCGATCCAACCCATGCCAACTGCCTGGCCCCGGGCAAGAAAACCTTTCACACCATCATTCCCGGGTTCCTGACCCGCAATGGCGAGGCCCTTGGCCCCTTCGGCGTGATGGGCGGCTACATGCAGCCCCAGGGGCATGTGCAGATGGTCATGAACCTGGTGGATTTCGGCCTGAACCCGCAAGCGGCCCTCGACGCACCGCGTTGGCAATGGCTGGGGGACATGAAGGTCGGGATTGAGCACGGCGCTTCACGGGACTTGGCCAATGCCCTGGCGCGACGGGGGCATGAGGTCCAGGTCGCCAGCGACCTGACCGACTATGGTCGCGGCCAGATCATCCTGCGCGACCCGGTCAGCGGTGTGCTGTGCGGTGGGACCGAACCCCGGGCGGATTCCCATATTGCTGTGTGGTGATGACCGGCTTCACTCATCGGCCATTCCTGAGTGAACCTTGATGACGATCTTGCCTTTGGCCCGTCCTTGTTCGACGTAGCCCAAGGCATCGGCCGTCGCGTCAACGGGGAAGGATCGGTCGACCACCGGCTTGAGGCTGCCGGACTCGACGAGCGTGGCGATCTCACGCAGTTGTGGACCACTGGCGCGCATGAACACGAAGGTGTAGCTCACACCTTTTCGGCGGGCCTTGCGGCGTATGCCGCTACTTAGCAGGCCTGTTATCAGCCGCAGCGACCAGGAAAACCCCTGGGCCTGGGCGAACTGCGCGGTGGGTGGCCCCGAGATGGAAATGAGCTGGCCACCGGGTTTGAGGATCTTCAGCGACTTTTCCAGTTCATCGGCGCCCAGGCTGTTCAACACGACGTCATAGTCCTGCAGAACGCTTGAGAAATCCTGCTGCTTGTAATCGATGACAACGTCCGCTCCCAGCGCTTTGACCCAGGGCACATTGGCGGTGCTGGTGGTGGTCGCAACGAAGGCGCCGAGGTGCTTGGCAAGCTGGATGGCAAGGGTGCCCACGCCACCGGAACCGGCCTGGATGAACACCTTTTGGCCTTTCTTCAACTGGGCGGTTTCAACCAGTACCTGCCAGGCTGTCAGGGCGACCAAGGGCAGGGCGGCGGCCTCTTCCATGCTGGTGTTTGCGGGTTTCAGGGCCAGGGCGTTTTCGTTCACTGCAATCTGTTCGGCGAAAGTGCCGATGT
The DNA here is from genome assembly GCF_054671965.1 of Pseudomonas sp. H3_A02. Classification (NCBI taxonomy): domain Bacteria; kingdom Pseudomonadati; phylum Pseudomonadota; class Gammaproteobacteria; order Pseudomonadales; family Pseudomonadaceae; genus Pseudomonas; species Pseudomonas sp. H3_A02. The sequence continues at coordinate 4,970,973 of NZ_CP162807.1, read as the reverse complement.
GTCCATCCGGGGCGCGGGCATAGACTTCATCCCCCGGTTTGAAATGCTGGACACGGGAACCCACCCGCATCACGACCCCGGCCACGTCATGCCCCAATACCAAGGGAAACGAGTAGGGCAGGATCAGCTTGAATTCGCCTTTGCGGATCTTTGCGTCCAGGACGTTGACGCTGGCGGCGTGCACGCGAACCAGGACGTCGTGGTCAGCCACTTCAGGGGCCGCTACCTCGCCGATCCGTCCACTGTGCTTGCCGTAGCGGTCGATTAAAAATGCCTTCATGGTGCTTTGTTCTCATAAGGGGAGCAGCAGGCTGGCCAGGCATCGAGACATCCGGCGCTGTCCTTCGCGCCGGCGCCGGCTAAACATCCATCACGCCAGGTCTTGATAGCGCTCGGCAACATGGGACTGCTTGATTTGCCCAAGCAGGCCTTGGCGTGCGGCCTGCAAGGCATCCCAGCGTGCCTCTTCCTGCAACGGCGGGATGGTCACCGGCTCGCGGCGATCAAAACCGACCAGCGCGGCGTCGACCAGGTCACCGACTTCCATGACTTCGCTCAGGGTGTTGATATCGATGCCCGCGCGCTCCCAGATCTCGGTACGGGTGGCGGCCGGCAGGACGGCTTGTACGTAGACGCCTTTAGGCGACAGTTCCAGGCTGAGGCCCTGGGAGAGAAACAACACGAACGCCTTGGTCGCGCCATAGACCGACATGCCGAATTCCGGTGCCAGGCCGACCACGGAACCGATGTTGATGATCGCGCCGTCACCCGCTTTGACCAGGCGCGGAGCGATGGCGCTCGCCAGCCGGACCAGCGCGGTGGTATTGAGCGAGACAAGGTGCGCGACGCTGTCGGTGGACTGCTCGATGAAGCTGCCGGACTGGGCGGCGCCGGCGTTGTTGACCAGGATGCCGATGCTGGCGTCGTCCCGCAGTCGGGCTTCGACGGTTGTCAGATCGCTGATCTGGGTCAGGTCGGCCTGGAGAATGTCGACGGTAACGCTGTGTTCGCTGCGCAGCTTGGCGGCCAGGGCTTGCAGGCGCGCGCCGTCGCGGGCCACCAGGACGAGGTTGTGTCCGCGTTGAGCAAAGCGCTGGGCATAGACCGCGCCGATGCCGGTGGAAGCGCCAGTGATAAGAACGGTTGTGCGAGTGTCCATGGGTGATTCTCTTCTTCAAGGATGGATGGGTCAGTCATGCGCACTGGATTGCTCGTGGCTTGTTATTAGGATGATGATCGAAATCTAAACTGTCAACGAATTTGATTATGCTCGACATCTATGTATGATGTGAGCATGATTTTGAGCAGCACCAAGGAGTGAAAAAATGCGGGTAACCAAGGCCCAGGCCCAGGCAAATCGGGAGCACATCGTCGAGACGGCCTCTGTCTTGTTTCGCGAGCGCGGCTTTGACGGTGTGGGTGTTGCGGATCTGATGGCGGCCGCTGGGTTCACCCATGGCGGCTTCTACAAACATTTTGGGTCCAAGGCTGACCTGATGGCCGAAGCGGCGGCGAGCAGCCTTGCGCAATCGCTGACCGACAGCGCAGACATCGACGTGCCTGCGTTCGTCAATCTTTACGTGTCCAGGAATCACCGTGACGCCCCGGGCGGCGGTTGCACCCTGGCGGCACTGTGCGGGGACGCTGCCCGTCAATCGCCCGAGCTGAAGGTGACGTTTGCCAGCGGCATCGAAAATATGCTGGCGGCGCTCGAAAGCCGGTACGAGACCGGGCAAGATGTGGCGCAGGAAGAGGTCAGGGCGAAGATGCTCGACATGTTGGCCCATGCCGTCGGCGCGATCATGTTGTCGCGGGCCTGCCCGGACGATTCCGCGCTGGCCGATGAAATCCTCGAGATTTGCCGCGCCCGGATCATCACCTCACTGCCGCCATCGCCCGCGCAGCAGCCTTGACGGATAACGGTTGGCCTTATAGCGATGCCCTGACCACCAACGGGCAATCCACCGGCTGGGCGCCCGACACTTCAAGGCTCTCGATCAGATGTCGGGCCGCCTGGCGACCGATCTCGTAGTACGGCAGTTGGACCGTGGTCAGCGGCGGCATGAACAGTTCGGCGATGCCGATCATGTTGTCATAGCCCAGCACCGCGACATCATCAGGGATTTTCAAGCCACGGCCCAACAGCAGTTGATAGGCACAAAAGGCAATGCGGTCGTTGCCGCAGACCAGGATGTCAAATTGCGGACGGCCGTCGACGATATGCCGGTCGAGAATGGCGGCGGTTTCACCGTAGGCGTCGTGATCGGAAAGGTCGTATTGCAAAAGTGCTTCAGGCGCCAGCCCGAATGCCTGGCAGGCGCGTTGCAGGCCTTGTTGGCGCAGGCGCCAGGCAACACTCTTCCTGGGTAAATTGATACACAGCGGGCGCCGATAGCCTTGGCTCAAGGCATGATGCACGGCGCGATACTGCCCGGCCTCATCATCCGGTACATAACTGACCAGTTGGCGGTCATCGGCCAGGCAATTGGCGAGTACCAGCGGCTTGCTCTTGAGACGCTCGGGAATGCTCACCTGGCGCAACCCCATGGCACTGAAGATCAAGCCGTCGGGGCGGTGCGACAGCATCAGGTCGATGTTCTGGTCGGTGGGCGGGTTGCTCAGCAGGTTGAGGATGAAGACGTTCCAGCCAGCCTGCTGCGCAGTCTGTTCGATGGACAGCAGCAACTCAACGGCGAATGGCGTGGTGGCGGTGTCCAGTGCGAACACACCGATGGTGCGCGCCTGCAGGTTGTCGCCGCGCATTCGGCGCGCCGACAGGCTCGGTACGAATTGCAGTTCATCAATGGCGCGACGTACCCGCTGAAGGGTTTCGGGGCTCAGTTTTTCCGGCGTGTTGAGCGCGCGCGAAACCGTCATCAGGGATACGCCGGCCAGCTGTGCAACGTCTTTCACGGAAGTCATGCGAAGTGCGGCCAGTCAGGTTGACGCAGAATCATGACACAGCGCCCGGGCTTCTCGCGACTCGAATGACGTGACTCACAGCCAACCCGAGCCCAGGGGCCAGGCGTTGGCAATGGCGACGCGCCCGCCAGTCCCGCTCGCCAGCAGCTTCACCCCGAGGCTGTCGGGCCGCGGATAGAGGCGACTGCTGAGGCTGAAGCGGCCGCTTTCTTCAAATACCTCGATGGATGACCGATCGAGAAACACCCGCAGGTGCAATTGCGTTTGCGCCTGCTCGATCGACACACTGCGCTGGCCGCTCACTTGCGCACCCGAGCGGCTGCGATCGAGCACCAGGCGCTGCAGTGACGCGTCGTAGTACAGCAGGGTTTGTTCTTGCTCATCGGCACTGCAGCGCAAGGCGATGCCCAACTGACCTTCGGTGCAACCGAGCAGGTCCAGTTGCACATGGATTTCCAGCCGGTCGCCCGTCACTTGCGGCACCCAGCGACTGCCGGACTCGGCCCATGGCGCGACGCTCGGCAAGGGCGCCTGGCGCAGCGCAACCAGTTCCCGCGCCGGAAACACGCCAAGGTGATCACCCTGCAGTTCCAGCTCGCGGGGCAAGCCGAGCATGCCGCACCAGTGATGGGCCTGGCTCGGCATCGGGCTTTCCCACATGTCCAGCCAGGCCCACACCAGGCGCCGACCGTCAGCGGCCACCAAGGTTTGCGTGGCATAGAAATCGTGACCGTTATCCAGCTCGATGAACGGCCCGCCGCTGAAGTGCCATTCGCTGTCGAGGTGGCCAATGCGATAACCGGTCTGGTACTTGTTGAGTCGTTCGTAACCCGCCGATTGCATGCCCTGGGGGGAGTACAGCAGTACGTCGCGTCCATCGAGGCGAAACAGGTCCGGGCATTCCCACATGTAGCCATCGCCGTCAGTGCCGCTGGACACGTAGTCGAGGAACTCCCAGGCGCGCAGGTCGGTGGAGCGGTACAGCGGCAGCAGCGGCGTGTCGCCCAGGCGTGCCCCGGCAATCAGGTACCAATAACCATCCTCCTGCCAGACCTTGGGGTCGCGAAAGTGCATGATCGCTGCTTGCGGTGCGTCCTCGATGACCGCGCCCTGCTTGGCGAACCGGACGCCGTCGACACTGGTGGCCAGGCACTGGACCTGGCGGATGAAGCGTTCGTCACCCACCTCTCCCAACCAGGTGTGGCCGGTGTAGATCAGCGCCAGGGTGTCGCCACACACCACCGCGCTACCGGAAAAACAGCCGTCGCGGTCGAAGTCGTCGCCCGGCGCGAGGGCAATGGGCAGGTGCTGCCAATGCACCAGGTCGGCGCTCTTGGCGTGGCCCCAGTACATCGGGCCCCATTTGGCGTCGAAGGGGTGGTGTTGGTAGAACACGTGGTACTCGCCCCGAAAAAACACGACTCCGTTAGGGTCGTTCATCCATCCCGTGGGCGGGGCTAGATGATAGTCGGGTCGATAATCGTGGATCAGACGAGACAGGCCATCACTCAGGGCCTGCTGCGCACGTTCAAGAGAGGCGGGCATGGGATTGCTCAGGGTATTCAAAGACACAGTCATAGGGCGCCCGCATGTGCCGGGCGCGGGGCGATGTCATCGGGCAGGCTGTCGATGGCGTGGCGCTTCAACGCCGTGCCGTGCGCGTCGAACAGGTGCAGGTTGTCGATATCCAGTTGCAGTTCGACCCGATCGCCCACCCGCCATCCGGCGTTGACCTCGCAACGACAGACCATGGGGTCGTCCTGGCCGGTATCGAGGTGCACATAGGTCTCACTCCCGAGGTATTCGACCCCGCTCACCACGAGGCCGGCCGTTCCCTGTGCCGGCTTGAGGGCGACATGTTCCGGACGAATCCCCAGGCTCAGTTGCGCATTCTCTGCCAGACCCGAGCTGTCGAAGGGTAGGGATGTCATGCCCAACACCAGGCTCTCAACCTGGCTGGTTTCGCCTGGCGTATGCAGGAATGCAGCGATGAAATTCATCCTCGGTGAGCCCAGGAAACCGGCGACAAAACGGCTGGCCGGACGCTCATAGAGTTCCCGCGGCGAGCCGACCTGCTCGATGCGACCGCCATTGAGCACGACAATCTTGTCGGCCAGGGTCATCGCTTCGACCTGATCGTGGGTCACGTAGATCATGGTCGAGCCCAGTCGCCCGTGCAGCCGGGCGATTTCGTTGCGCATCTGCACGCGCAAGGAGGCGTCGAGGTTGGACAGTGGCTCGTCGAACAACAGGATGTCCGGCTCCCGCGCCATGGCCCGGCCCATGGCCACGCGCTGGCGCTGGCCGCCCGACAGTTCCCGTGGCTTGCGTTGCAGCAGTTTGTCCAATTGCAGGATCTGCGCGGTTTTCAGCACCCGTTCGCGCAGGCTGGCTTTTTCGGTCTTGGCCAGCTTGAGGCCAAAGCTGATGTTGTCGTAGACGCTCATGTGCGGGTACAGCGCATAGGACTGGAACACCATGCCGACACCACGCTCGCGCGGCTCCAGGTCGTTGACCCGACGTCCGTCGATCAGCAGGTCGCCGCCACAAATCGAATCCAGCCCGGCAATCAGCCGCAGCAGGGTCGACTTTCCGCAGCCCGAAGGGCCGACGAAGACCACGAATTCGCCGGCCGAGATTTCCAGGCTGACGTCACGAAGAATGCGTGCGCCGCCCAATTGTTTGTTCACGTTGTCCAGCTTCAACTTGATCACGATGCTGTTCCTTTCTTGTCTGTGTTGGGCCTCAACCCTTTAACGCACCGGCAGTGAGGCCGGAAACGATGCGGCGCTGGAAGATCAGCACCAGAATCACCAATGGCACCGTGACCAGCACCGACGCCGCCATCAACAGGCCCCAAGGCAACTCATGGGGGCTGCCACCGGAAATCAGCGCGATGGCGACCGGGACCGTGCGTTGCGAGTCGGTCAGGGTGAAGGTCAGGGCGAAGAGGAACTCGTTCCACGCGGCGATGAAGGCCAGAAGGCCAGTGGTGACCAGTGCCGGCCAGAGCAGCGGCAACAGCACGCGGGTCAGCGTGACCCAGGGTGACGCACCGTCCATGATGGCGGCCTCTTCCAGCTCATGAGGCAACTGCCCCATGAAGGTGGTCAGCACCCAGACGGTGAAGGGCAGGGTGAAAATCGTGTAGCTCAGGATCAACGCCCAGGAGGTGTTGTACAGGCCCAGGGCACGGATCACCTCGAACAATCCCGACAGCACCGCGACTTGGGGAAACATCGAGACACCGAGGACCATCATCAACACCGGGCCGCGTCCGCGGAACTTCACCCGGCCCAAGGCATACGCGGCGGTCAGGCTGAGGAACAGCGCCAGCGTGACCACGCACAGCGCCACCACCAGCGAGTTGCCGATGGCCCGCAGGAACGAGGCTTGGTTGAGCACGGCGGCATAGTTGGAGAAGTCCGGTTTATCGATCCAGTAGCTCACCTGGAACAAGGCGCTGGACGGTTTGAGCGACGTCACGATGGCGTAGTAGAACGGGAAGACTGCATACACCAGCAAGATCCCGATCAGGCACCAGAACCCGAGGCGCAACAGGGCTTTTTTCAGCAGGCGCGGGCTCATGAGCGGACCTCCAGCTGACGACGTCCGAGGTACAGATAAACCATGGCGATCACCGCAACGACCAGGAACAGCAAGGTCGAGGCGGCGCTGCCGTAACCGACGTCCTGGAATTCCACCAGGTGCTGGCGGGCATAGACCGACATGCTCATGGTGCTCGACGAGTTCGAGGTCAGCACGTAGATGACGTCGAACACCCGCAGGGAATCGAGGATCCGGAAGATCGCCGCCACCAACAAGGCCGGCATCAGCAGCGGCAGGGTGACCCGCCAGAACACTTTCACCGGGTGAATGCCATCGACCCTGGCGGCTTCGTAGCAATCGCTGGGCAGCATCTGCAAGGCCGCCAGCATCAGCAGGGTGACGAAAGGCACGGTCTTCCAGACGTCGACGATGATCACCGCCCACATCGACAGGTCCGCGTCGGCGGTCCAGGCCAGGGGCGCGTCGATCAGGCCGAGGCCGAGCATCAGGTGATTGATGATGCCGAACTGGTCGTTGAGCATCCATGACCAGATTTTCGCCGAGACGATGGTCGGGATCGCCCAGGGAATCAGGATCAACGCTCGCACCAGGGCGCGTCCGCTGAACTGGACGTTGAGCAGCAACGCCACCAGCAGCCCCAGGACGATTTCCAGCCCCACCGACACCACGGTGAAATGCAAGGTGTTGCGCACCGCATTCCACCACTGTGGATCGACGAGCAGGCCTGACCAACCGGCACTGCTGTGAAACAGATAATTGCTCAAACCGACAAAGGTCGCATCGCCGGTGTCGGCCAGGCTGGCGTCGGTCAGGCTGAACCAGAAGGTGCGCAACAGCGGCCAGGCCGCCACCAGCGCCAGGCACAGCAGCATCGGGGTCAGGAACAGCCAGGCGGCGCGAACACGACGGCGTTGTACCGGCGTTTCCCGGGTGAGCAGGTACTCGTCGTCGGGGACGAGTGTGGTGGAGACAGACATGGTGATTTCCTTCCGTGTGGCTTACCAGTTCCGGCGTTTGATCCGCGTCAGTTCGCTTTCCAGCTCGGCCAGGGCCTGATCCACTGGCCGCTCGCCCGCCAGCACGCCGTGCACTTGATCGAAGAAGGCATTGGAGACCCGTGGATAGCGATCGGCGGTGATCGAGGCGGGGCGCATGACCCCATCGTTGAGAATGCTGTGCAGTTGGCTGTAGTAAGGCATGGCTGCGAGCAGTTCGGGATCCTGGTAGAGCGACTCGATCACCGGGTTGTAGGCGCCAACCAGGGCGCGGTGTTTCTGCTGTTGGGCGCTGCTCAGGTAGCTCACCAGTTCTGCGGCGAGCTTGGGGTTGGCGCTGTAGCGCGACACCGCCAGGCCCCAGCCGCCGAGGGTCGACGCGTGGGTGCCGGTCGCGCCGCCGCGGGGCAGGGGCGCGACGCCGACCTTGTCTTTGACGGCGCTGTCCTGGCTTTGCACCAGGGCCCAGACATACGGCCAGTTACGCATGAACAGCGCGTTGCCGGACTGGAAGACGCCACGTCCTTCTTCCTCGGTGTAATTGAGCACGCCACGGGGGGCGATGTCTCCGACCCAGCTTTTGGCCAGGGTCAACGCCGCCCTTGAGGCCTGGCTGTTGACGACGATATCGCCTTGCGCGTTGACCAGCCCACCTTGCGGTTGGCTGCTGATCCACTCCAAGGCATTGCACGTCAGGCCTTCATAGGCGCGGCCCTGGAATACATAACCCCAGGCATTGGCGTTCCCGGCATCGCGCTCGGCTTGCTGGACAGCCTTGGCGGTGGTCGTCATTTCTTCCCAGGTCTGGGGCACGGGCTTGTTGTATTTCTCGAGCAAGTCCTTGCGGTAGTACAACAGGCCCGAGTCGGTGAACCACGGCATGGTCACCAGGCGTCCGTTCACCGTGGCGTTATCCACCTGGGCCTGGAAGTAACCCTGGGTGGCATCGGCAGGAAGTACCTCGCGCAGGTCCATCAAATGCTTGGCCAGCATGCCCGGCCACACCATGTCGATCTGGATGATGTCGATGTCGCTGGATTGGGCACTGAGGATCTGTTGGTAGAACGATAACCGTTCGGTCGCGGAGTTCGGCGTGGAAACCACTTCGACGCTATTGCCGGTCTGCTTCGACCACGCTTCGACGGCCTCTTTGCACAGTTGCAATTCGGCACCCACGGCACCGCAGGAAATCGTCAGGTTGGCGGCCGTCGACAGGGCTGGAAACCCGACGCAAAGGCCGAGCAGCGCCGCTGGAAGGAGCGATTTGAGCTGTTTCATAAAGCCCTCTTTATTTTTGTTTTTAGAAAAGTTAACGTTAACATCGCCAAATGTAGCAGTGTATTTGCGATGAGGCATCCTTTTTTTCCTCTGGTTTGACAATTCAGAACCAGGGCGAAAAAGGCCGGTCGCGGCAGCAGAACAATAAAAACAAAACAGGGAAATTCACATGCAGAAAGCATCAAGCTGGCTATTCGCAAGCGTGCTCGGCGTCTCGGCGACCACTTCTCAGGCCGCGACGCTGGAAGAGCGCATGGCCGCCTTCGAGGCCCGTGCCAGCGCAGCGGAAAAACGTGCAGCCGCCGCCGAACAACAAACCCAGGCACTCGCCAGGGAACTGCAGCAACTCAAACTCGCCACGCCCGCCCCGCAACCGACAGTGTCCGCCGTTGCGACACCCACACTCGATGCTCGTCTGGCAAAACTCGAAGCCCGCCAGCAAAGCACGGAAAAGCAGGGCAGTGGTGCGCACCTTACCGACGGTTTCAGCTTCAAGGGCTACGCCCGCTCCGGCTTGCTGATCAACGATGGGCTGGGCGGTGGGCGCGGCGGTCCGTACACCACCCCGGCCGGTTCCGTCGGTGGCGCTGTCGGGCGACTCGGTAACGAGGACGACACCTACATGCGCATCGACCTGTCGAAAGAGCTGTACGCGCAGAACGGCACCCGCTCCAAATTCACGGTGTCCATCGCCGATGGCGTGGAGAGCTCCAACGATTGGACCGCCGAGGAAAGCAACCTGAACGTGCGCCAGGTGTTCACCGAGCTCGATCACCTGGCGGCATTCAAGGGCAACGCGATGTTCGAAAATTCCACCCTGTGGGCTGGCAAGCGCTTCGACAGGGACAATTTCGACATCCACTGGTTGGACTCTGACGTGGTCTATCTGGCCGGCACCGGGGGTGGCATCTACGACGTGCAGATGACCAAGGACTGGCGCTCGAACTATTCGTTGATCGGTCGCAACTACGGGGATTTCAGCGAGGGCGGTGTCAATGCCGATGTGGAAAGCTACATCCTGACGTCCAACCAGTTTTTCGACGGTGGGCAATGGCAGTGGATGTTCAACGCCATAGGCTCGAAGAAAAACGACTTTGGCACTCGCACCAATGAAGCGAGACTGGCGCCGGCCGATTCCGGTTTGCACAGCATGGTCGCCAATCACCAGAAAAACTTTTTCGGTCGCGAAGGCTTCTTCAAGACGGCGCTGCTCTATGGCCAGGGGTTGGGGGCTGAGGTCAAGAACGTCGGCGCCGATGGCGAATTGATCGACGATGCCCGTGCGTTGCGTGTGGCGTTGTACGGCGAAACGCCTCTGGCGCCCAACTGGCGCATCGGCCCGAGCTTGCTGGCCGAGCAAAGCAAGGATCGCTACGTCAAGGGCGACGACTACCGTTGGATGACCCTGAACGTGCGGTTGGCCAACGAAATCAACAGCAATTTCGAGATGGCCTACGAGATGAGCTGGCAAACCATGCAGCTCGATCCCAAGGGTTACCTGCAACGCAATGCGGTCGACGGTAACTTCTGGAAGTTTACGGTCGCCCCGACCTTCAAGCCCGACTTGGGCGATCTGCTCACGCGTCCTGAGCTGCGTCTGTTCGCCAGCGTCATGAACTGGTCGTCGGACCTGGACAGGTACAGCAGCACGGACTCCTTCGGCAAGACCGACTTCAACGCCGGCGGCACCTGGCAGTACGGCCTCCAGATGGAAACCTGGTTCTGATGCCAGCCCGTTGAAACCTGAAGATGGCGGGGTGTCAGTCGACATGGATTTTGTTGACTGGGTACATATCCGTTGCTGCGGTAACCGCTACTTAGGGTTCCGCCCTTACGGCGGCTCACTTTTTTTCAGACGCCAAAAAAAGTAAGCAAAAAAGGCTTGCCCCACCACTCGGTGCCTCGCCTAGGCTCGGCATGCCCGAACGAAGGCATTGCTCCGTGGGCCCGCCGCGAAGGGCCATCCATGGCCCAGCGCGGCTATCCCGGCATCCATGCCGGGATGCCCACTCCACAATGCCTGCGTTCGGCCATCGTGGTTAACGGGGCCTCCAGATCAAAAGCAAAAGCGAGGCGGCCTGACAGCCGACCTGTCTCTCCTGCCGTACCCCGATCCAACTGTGGGAGCGGGCTTGCTCGCGAAAGCGGTGGATCAGTTTGCAGTGATGTTGGATGTGCTGACGCCATCGCGAGCAAGCTCGCTCCCACATGGGACTTTGTGCTTACCCCCGCGCATGCCAGCCCAACTGGCTTGAAATCTGTTGAGTAGCTTGCATCAGTTGCTTGACGTAGTCCTGCTTCAGCTCTTCCCGGAAGCGAAAGCACGGGAATGAAACGCTCATCCCGCCGATCACATGGCCGAAACGGTCGCGGATCGGTGCCGCCAGGCAACGCATGTTGTCTTCGAACTCTTCATGGTCCTCGGCATAACCCTGCTGGCGAACAATCTCCAGTTCCTGCAGATACGCCTCGACGCTGGTCAGGGTATTGGCCGTGCGGCGCTCGAAGCTCTCCTGCTCCAGGTGGGTCAGTAACTCGTCTTCTTCAAGCCAGGCCATCAGCACCTTGCCGATGCCGGTGCAGTACAACGGCGCCCGTCGGCCGATCCGCGAGTACATGCGCAGGTTGTATTTGGAGTCGATCTTGTGCACGTAGACGATGCTGCCTTCGTCGAGAATCCCCAGGTGGACAGTCTCGCCGGTCAGCTCGTTGATCCGCCGCATGCCCGGCTCCGCTTCCCGGACGATGTCCAGGTGGGGCAGGGCCTGGGCGCCCAGTTCGAACAGCCGGACGCTGAGGCGATAGCGATCCTCGGCGTCCTGCACCACATACCCACGGGCCTTGAGCGACTGCAGGAAGCGATAAACCGTGGCCTTGGACATGTCCAGTTTGGTGGCGATTTCCGACACGCCGCTTTCTTCCGGATGCTCGGCCAGTGCCTCGAGCACGGCCATGGTCCGGCCCACCGCCGACACCAGATCGTTGTTGGGAATGACGCTGTTGTCCATGAAGGCTCCAACGTGAAAGTAAAACCCAAGGATATACGCAAGCAGAACAAAACGCTGTTTCATTTTTACTTGACGAGGCCGGGAATCTGACTAGACTCGGGCCTTGAGATAAAAATGAAACGCCGTTTTAAAAACAAGAAAGGCGCGTTGATTATGGATTTGACGCTTGACCATGGCCCGCAGACCCGCTTCGCCCGTCCGTTGAAAGTGGCGTTGGTGGGGGAATGCATGATCGAGATGCGCGGTGAGCCGGGTGCTGCGATCACGCAGACATTCGGTGGCGATACGCTCAACACCGCGGTCTACCTGGCCCGATTGAATCCCCGCAGCGCGGTGACCGTGGACTACATGACGGCCGTGGGCAGCGATGCGTTCAGCGTCGCCATGCGCCGGTCCTGGCTGGACGAGGGGATTGGTGATGCCCATGTCCGCGTGATCGAAGACGCGCTGCCGGGGCTGTATTTCATCCAGACCGATCCACACGGCGAGCGACGTTTCCTCTACTGGCGCGGGGAAGCGGCGGCGCGGCGCATGTTCGAGGGCCCCGAGGCCGACGCCATGCTCGATGCGCTGGCCGATTACGACTACGTCTACCTGAGCGGCATCAGCCTGGCGATCCTCACACCAGAAGGGCGCCAACGCTTGATCCAAGCCCTGCATAGGGCTCGTCGGGCAGGCACGCGCATCGTCTTCGACAACAATTACCGCCCTCATCTTTGGCCTGATCCCGAAACGGCCCGGCAGGCCTACTGCGACCTGTTGCGCCTGACCGACGTGGCCCTGGTCACCTGGGAAGATGACGCGACCCTGTTCGGCTATCACGACCCTGACGCCTTGTTCAGTACCTACGCCCAGATGGGCGTGCGCGAAGTTGCCCTCAAACGTGGCGCCGCCAGCTGCTTGATCCAGTGCCCGACAGGGCGTTTCGAGGTGCCCGCGCGAACCGTTTCCCATGTCGTCGACACCACCGCTGCCGGTGATTCGTTCAGCGCCGCCTACCTGGCCTGTCGCCTGCGCGGCGGCGATCCGGAGCAGGCCGCCCGCTGGGGCCATCGCCTGGCGGCCCAGGTCGTCCAATACCGGGGCGCGCTGATTCCCCAGGCGGCCATGCCGAACATGGGCACGTCCTCACTTCCTTCTGTTGCACAGGTCTGACTTTATGAAAATCGTTGAAGCGCGCGTCATCGTCACCTGCCCGGGCCGCAACCTGGTCACCTTGAAAATCGTCACCGATGAAGGCCTCTACGGCATCGGCGATGCCACCTTGAATGGCCGCGAACTGGCGGTGGTCGCTTACCTGGAAGAACACGTCCTGCCCGCGCTGATTGGCCGCGACGCCCACCGCATCGAGGACATCTGGCAGTACCTGTATCGCGGTGCATACTGGCGCCGGGGACCGGTGACCATGACCGCCATCGCTGCCGTCGACGTGGCGCTGTGGGACATCAAGGCCAAGGCCGCGAACATGCCGTTGTACCAGTTGCTCGGCGGCAAGAGTCGCGAGCGGGTGATGGTCTACGGGCATGCCACCGGCAAGGACATCGAAGGCTGCCTGGACGAAGTCGCCCGTCACGTCGAGCTGGGCTACAAAGCCGTGCGTGTGCAATGTGGCGTGCCCGGCATTGCCACCACCTATGGCGTCGCCAAGCGCAGCGGTGAGCGTTATGAACCGGCCGACAGCGACCTGCCCGCTGAACACGTCTGGGACACCGCCAAGTACCTCAACTACGTGCCCAAGCTGTTCGCCGCCGTGCGCGAGCGCTTTGGTGATGACCTGCATATCCTCCACGATGTACACCATCGCCTGACGCCCATCGAAGCTGGGCGCCTGGGCAAGGCCGTGGAACCGTACAACCTGTTCTGGCTGGAAGACTGCACGCCAGCGGAAAACCAGCAGAGTTTTCGCCTGATCCGCCAACACACCACCACGCCCCTGGCGGTGGGCGAGGTGTTCAATTCCATCCATGACTGCCGCGAGTTGATCCAGGAGCAGTTGATCGACTACATCCGCACGACGCTGGTGCATGCCGGCGGCATCACCCATGTGCGACGCATTGCCGATTTCGCCGCGCTGTTCCAGGTGCGCACCGGTTTTCACGGCGCCACCGACCTGTCACCGGTGTGCATGGGCGCGGCCCTGCATTTCGATACGTGGGTGCCCAACTTCGGCATCCAGGAACACATGCCGCACGAAGACCGCATCGATGAAGTCTTTCCCCATGCCTATCGCTTCGAGGACGGCCACTTCACCCCGGGCGAAACACCGGGGCATGGCGTCGACATCAATGAAGACCTTGCCCGTCAATACCCCTACAAACGCGCCAGCCTGCCGGTCAACCGTCTTGAAGACGGCACGCTGTGGCATTGGTGAAGCGGTTCCAACTATTTGAGGAAACGGGGCGAACGTCCCGTCAGGAGTGACCCGATGAAAGCGTTTCAGGTAAGAGCACCCTTTGAATTCGGTCTGGCCCAGGTCGACCGGCCCGAAGTCGCCCCCGGCGAGGTCCAGGTCGATGTGGCGTACGCCGGCATCTGTGGCTCGGATATGCACATCATTCACGGGCAGAACGCATTCGTGCGTTTCCCCCGGGTCACCGGCCATGAGTTTTCCGGGGTGATCCGGCAAGTCGGTGAAGGTGTCACGCACCTGCAGGTGGGCGACCGGGTGTGCGTCGATCCGGTGATCAGTTGCGGCACTTGTTATCCCTGCCGCATTGGCCGGCCCAACGTCTGCACGCGGCTGCAAGTGATCGGCGTGCATCGCGACGGTGGTTTCAGCGAGCAGGTTTGCGTACCGGCCGAGAATGCGCACCGCTTGCCCGATTCGATGTCCCTCAGCCACGGCGCCCTGGTCGAGCCTTATTCCATTGCCCTGAACGTGCTCGATCGCATGCAGCCGCAACCGGGCGACAGCGTGTTGATCTACGGCGCCGGGGTGATCGGCCTGACCCTGGTGCAGATGGCCAAGGCTTTGGGGATGACTGACATCACCGTCACCGATGTCATCGACAGCCGCCTGGAGACGGCGCGGGCCCTGGGCGCCAGTCGGACCCTCAACGGCCAGCAAGTCGATGTCGAAGCGGTGATGCGTGAGCTGACTCAAGGCGAAGGCGTGCCATTGATTGTCGATGCCGCCTGCATCCCGGCGCTGATGCCGCAGATGGTGCGCCTGGCCTCGCCGGCTGGGCGCATCGGATTGCTGGGCTTCACTGCCACGCCCAGTGATCTGGTGCAGTTGGAAATGATCAAGAAGGAACTGACCCTGGTAGGTTCGCGGCTCAACAACCGCAAGTTCCCCCGGGTGATCGAACTGATTGCCAGCGGCCAGTTGCAGGTCCAGGACCTGATCAGTCATCGCGTCACCTTCGACGAAATGCCCGGCGCCATCGACCTCATTGAAAAACACCCCGAGCAAACCCGAAAAGTGCTGGTGGAGCTGACGAACGCCCATCCCTGAGCCGTCGGTATCACCGGTTTCACCGTGCCTGTCATGGGCACCCTCACCGAATAAACACAACAAGCGGGAGGCTCCACCATGTTTGGTCAAGGACGTAGCTTAATCATCATCATGCTGTTCCTGGCCGGGGTCATCAATTACCTCGACCGGTCGGCATTGTCTGTGGCGGCGCCTTTCATCCAGAAGGACTACGGTCTGAGTACGGGTGAGATGGGCATGATCTTCAGCAGTTTTTTCGTCGGTTATGCCGCCTTCAACTTCATCGGTGGTTGGGCCGCCGACCGTTACGGCGCCAAGACCACATTGCTGCTGGCCATGGTCTTGTGGTCGCTGTTCAGCGGTCTGACCGTGCTGACGGTGGGCTTCGCTTCGCTGGTGCTCATCCGGATCCTGTTCGGCATGGGCGAAGGGCCGCTGAGCGTCACCACCAGCAAGATGGTGAACAACTGGTACGCCCCCAAGCGCAGGGCGCGGGCGATCGGCGCGTCGATGTCCGGCACGCCGCTGGGCGGGGCGATTTCCGGTCCGGTGGTGGGCTTCATCGCCGTCACCTACGGCTGGAAGGTGTCGTTCATTATCATCATGTTGGTCGGCCTGATCTGGGCGGCGGTCTGGTACAAGTTCGTCAAGGAGAAGCCTGAAGGCGAGGGTGCCGAGGATATTCTCCGGGCCGAGGGGCAGAGCGAGCTGGCTGCACAACCGGTATTTCCACTGCGGTTCTACCTCAAGCAGCCGACGGTGCTGTTCACCTCCCTGGCATTCTTTTCCTATAACTACACCTTGTTCTTCTTCCTGACCTGGTTCCCCAGCTACCTGACCATGGCCCACGGCTTGAACGTCAAGGACATGAGCATCGCCACGGTCATTCCCTGGGTATTGGGTTTCCTCGGTCTAGCCCTGGGCGGCTTCATCTCCGACTTTGTGTTCAAGAAAACCGGAAAGATGATGTTCTCCCGCAAAGTGGTGCTGGTGACCTGTCTGCTGGCCTGTGCCGTATGCATCGCTTGCGCGGGGATGGTCAAGACCCTGTATCCAGCGGTGATTCTCGTCGCCTTGGCGGTGTTCTTCCTGTACCTCACCGGCGCCATCTACTGGGCGATCATCCAGGACACCGTCCCGGCGGCGCGGGTGGGCGGCGTCAGTGGTTTCATGCACTTTCTGGCGAACACCTCGGGCATCGTCGGCCCGACCCTGACGGGCTTCCTGGTGCAGTTCACCGGTTCGTTCACCAGTGCCTTCCTGCTGGCAGGGCTGTTGACCGTGATCGGCGCCGTGTGTGTCGCGCGCTACGTTAAACCGCTGTCGGTAGCGGACACCGGCAACGCGGCGGCACAAAGCCCGCAGCCCGCTTCGGCCCTGGGCCGTTCCTGAACAGAAGGAGTGAGTCGATGCCTGTTGTGAAACGTGTACCTTGCACCGGCACTGCAGCGCAGATCGGTATCGTGCACCTGGGCCTGGGCGCGTTTCACCGAGCGCACCAGGCGGTCTACCTGCAACGCCATCTCAATCGCCATGGCGACAGCGAGTGGGGCGTGTGCAGTGCCAACCTGCGCTCCAATCGCACCTTGGTCGAGCAATTGCGCGAGCAGGACGGCCGCTACCATGTGGCCGAGTACCGTGACCGCGAACAAGTGACGCTGCGCGAGATCGGGGTGTTGCGCCAGGCTTTGTATGTGGGCGAGGGCGGCGAGGAACTGGAACAGTTGCTGCAGCGCATGGCTGCGCCGCAAACGCGGATTGTCACCCTCACCGTGACCGAAAAGGGTTACTGCCTGAGCCCTTCCTCCGGGCAGTTGCGCCGGGAAGATCCGACGATTGCCCATGACATCGCCCATCCACACACGCCGCGCTCAGCCCCCGGTATTGTCCTGGAAGCCCTGCGCCGGCGCCGTGCCGAGGGCGTCCCGGCCTTCACTGTATTGTGCTGTGACAACATGCCCGACAACGGCCAGCGCACCCGCCAGGCGGTGAGCGCGTTGGCGGCGTTGCAGGATGAGGCGCTGGCGCAGTGGGTCGAGCAACAGGTGGCGTTTCCCAGCTGCATGGTCGACCGCATCGTGCCGGCCATGGACGACGAATCCTTCCGCCGGCTGGCGCAGCAACTCGACTGCCACGACCGTGCGGCGGTGGTCTGTGAAAGCTTCAGCCAGTGGGTGATCGAGGACCACTTTCCCCTCGGCCGCCCGGACTGGGAAGTGGAAGGCGTGCAGATGGTGGACGACGTGCGTCCGTTTGAAACGATGAAACTGCGCATGCTCAATGGCAGCCATTCGTTGCTGGCCTACGTAGGGTTGCTGGCCGGCCATGAGTCGGTCTTCGAGGCCGTCAGCGACGTGAGGCTGGCACGCCTCATCGCGCGCTACATGGCCGAGGAGGCCGCGCCGACCCTGGACATGCCGGCCGGCATCGATCTGTCGGCGTATGCCCATGATCTGCAGGCGCGCTTTGCCAACGACAGCCTGCAACATCGGTTGCGCCAGATTGCCATGGACGGTTCGCAGAAGCTGCCGCAACGCTGGTTGCTCGGCGCGCAGCAATTGCTCGACCAGGGGCGCGACATCGACTGTACCGCGCTGGGCATCGCGGCCTGGATCCTCTACTGCACGCAACCGTTGCCCGGTCGTGCGGCGCACGTGGTTGACGACCCGCTGAGTGCCACCTTTGCCGATCTTGCGGGACGATTCGAGGGCGCATCGCGGGTGGATGCCGTTCTCGACCTGCACGAAGTCTTCCCGCCGCTGCTCTCGGCTAGCCCGGCATTTCGCGACGCCGTGCACCGCGCCTACGGCGCCTTGACGCGCGATGGCGTGGACAGCCTGTTGCACGCCCTTGCCGCATCCAACTGATAAAAAGGAGAAGAACATGGAACAGACATGGCGTTGGTTTGGCCCCAAAGACCCGATTTCCCTGGCGGACATTCGCCAGACCGGTGCGACCGGCATCGTCACCGCGCTGCACGAAATCCCCAATGGCCAGGTGTGGCCGGTGGACGCCATCGCGGCGCGTAAACAGATGATCGAAGCGGCCGGCCTGAGCTGGTCGGTGGTGGAAAGCATTCCGGTGCACGAAGACATCAAGCGCGGCTGCGGACGGCGCGACGAGTACATCGCCAACTACCAGCAAAGCGTGCGTAACCTGGCGAGCTGCGGCATCGATATCGTCTGCTACAACTTCATGCCGGTGCTGGACTGGACCCGAACCGATTTGTCCTTTGAGCTGGCGGATGGCGGTTGGGCCTTGCGCTTCGATCAAACCGCGTTTGCCGCCTTCGACCTGTTCATCCTCCAGCGCCCGGGTGCGCAGGCTGAATACAGCGCCGAGGACATCCAGCAGGCCAAGGCCTACTTCGAACAACTGACGCCGGCCCGGCGCGAAACCCTGGTCAACACTCTGATCGCCGGCTTGCCCGGCGCCGAGGAACACTACAGCCTGGACAACTTCCGTGACTTGCTGCGGACCTACGCCGACATCGACGAGGCCAAGTTGCGCGAACACCTGGGGTATTTTCTGCGGGCGGTGATCCCGGTTGCCGAGGAGGTGGGTGTGCGCATGGCAATCCACCCGGACGACCCGCCCCGGGCACTGCTCGGCTTGCCCCGCATCCTCTCCACCGCCGAAGACGCCCAATGGCTGCTGGATGCGGCGCCAAGCCCGGCCAATGGCCTGACGTTCTGCACCGGCTCCTATGGCGTGCGCGAAGACAACGACTTGGTAGCGATGGCCAAGCACTTTGCGCCGTTCATCTACTTCACCCACCTGCGTTCAACCCGCCGGGAAACCGACCCCCGCAGCTTCCATGAAGCCCATCACCTGGACGGCGACGTCGACATGGTCGGGGTCATCAGCGCCTTGGTGGCTGAAGAGCGCCGACGTGAACGCGAAGGCGGCCCGCGCTTGCCGCTGCGTCCCGACCATGGGCATCAACTGCTGGACGACCAGCACCGCAAAAGCAATCCCGGCTACTCACTGATCGGCCGCCTCAAGGGCCTGGCGGAAATCCGCGGCGTGGAACTGGCCGTGCGCCGGCAGCTGGGTTAGACAACAACACGCCCTGTTTAGGGCAGGAGCCCCGTGGCGAGGGAGCAAGCTCCCTCGCCACGAAATGCCTGGGGGGATTCTCGGGCTAACGCAGTTCACTGTGGGAGCGAGCTTGCTCGCGAAGCGGTATTTCACCCTGCGCAGAGATTGACTGTGCCACCGCCATCGCGAGCAAGCTCGCTCCCACAAGGGCTCAGTCTTCGAGCCCGCGCCGCTCGATCACGCCGAACACATCCGCGACATCCTGCACCAGGATCCTGGCGACATTGGTGATGGTGTTGAGGTCGCTGGCCGCTGAATCACGCAGGCTGCTGCACGCCACCAAGGTCAGGTAGTCGAGCGTGGCGTGCAGGCGTTCGCTGGCACAGGCATGGAGTTCGGGGAGCGGGGCTTGGGTGTCGATCAGTAAAACGGGGTGGGTGGTGGCGGTTTGGGTCAGGGGGGTGAAGCGTTGATCCAAAGTATTCTGGCGCATAGTTACTCATTCCTCATATCAAGAAAGATAGCTACTGCAATTCGCTGCGAAACGAACGGGTGGTAGCTGCATGTGGGTTCGCAGACCGAGGATACGAGGAACTCGGCAGACCCGAAGATCTCCCACACACAGCCACCATAAGTGACGTTGAACGCCAAACGCGCCCATTGTTACTTTTATGATGCCTGGTTGCCAGCGTATCTATCGGGCTGCGAAACCCAGCCACCGGCCAAAGCCAGCGACGACCCAACTATAGAAGTCGATCCTGGCCCCCACAACCGACCTGTAGGACGCACGCATCCCCTGTGGCGAGGGAGCTTGCTCCCGCTCGACTGCGCAGCAGTCGCAAAACCGGCCCCTGCGCAGTGCCTGGCGAAAAGAGGCGCCTGGTTTAGGGCCGCTTCGCGCCCCAGCGGGAGCAAGCTCCCTCGCCACGGGAGGTAAATTCCTACGAGATTTTCGGACCGTCTCTTGCCGCTACCACTGAAGTGCGCGGATCTCTGTGGGAGCAAAGCTTGCTCGCGATGCAGGCGCCTCGTTTCCCCGAAAGACCGCGTCATCTTCATCGTGGGCAAGCCTTACTCCCACAGGAGGCCTGCGGTGAGCTTTATTGGATTTTTCTAGCGACAACCGCGAAAAAAGCCCTGATATCCTCCGCCAACAACTCAGGCTGCTCCAATGCAGCAAAATGACCACCCTGGGGCATCTCGGTCCAGCGTTTCACTTCGCAGCTCAGTTGCCTGCATGGCGAGTGCGCAGCTAATGTAGCCGCGATGGCGTGCTTGATGCTGGCTGAATACAGCGGCTTAAAAAACGGAAATCCTAACGAAGGAGTTGTACATGGCACGCTATTTCAAAAGCCCGGACAGTGATCAAATTGAAGAAGTGGACGCGTTCCAGGTGTTGGCGATCCTGTTCTTGGGCGTGATCTATCTGTTTTTCGCAGGGCTATGGCGACACTTGTTGATCTGGCTCGGCATTGTGGCGATCGGGCTTGTGGCTGGACCGCAATGGATGGCTGGGGCAACGGCGCTGCTGCATGTCGTTTACTGTTTCATGATCCGCAAGATTGTCGCGCAGGATTATTTGCGCAAGGGCTGGATTGAGGTCGCTGATCCGAAAGCGGTTGCTGGGAATTGAAGGCAAAGTCTTCAAGACGTCGTTTCGATCAAGTTCAAGCGGGGCGCTAAGGATGCATGAAGGTCACCACGGAAGCTGCCTGTGCGGTGAGATCCGTTATGAAATTTCGGCCGAATTGAAGGCGTTGACCCACTGTCATTGCAGGCGTTGCCAGAAAGCGCATGGTGCCGCGTTCGCGACCTATGCCAGCGTCCCGGCTGCATCATTGCGAGTCTCGGCAAATGGGAATGCGCTCCGGTTGTATGAGTCCGAAACGGGCGTCAAGCGGCAGTTCTGCGGAGCATGCGGTTCAAGCTTGTTCTGGTCGGACCCTCACGGCGCGTATCCAGACTGGATATCGGTTGCCGTGGCCACTCTCGATACCGAATTCAAACCCCACAAACAACAGCATGGCTACCGCGAAACCCGCTTTGATTGGCTCGTCTTGCCGGATTGCGTTGAGCCGACAGGGTTTGAGAGGCCAACGGGACCTGAGTGACTGAAACCCCGCCCATCCCAATCCTGATCAATATGCGTCAACAACCAATCGACAAAAACCTGCGTCTCAACCACCGCATTCTCGGCAACCCCGTAGTAATAGCGGGCCAACGGCAGGCGCAACGACGGCAGTAGACAGGCCAAGCGCCCATTGGACAAATCCCTACCCAACAGCGAAGCCGGACACAACGCCACGCCCAGGCCATCGACAGCGGCCTGGAGCACAAGGTGCATGTGATCGAATTGCAGGGTCGGCGGATTGTTCAATGGATCGATTCCGGCGTGTTCCACCCAATCTTGCCAATCGCTGCGGCGCGTCCTGCCCGACAACAAGGTGTGCCGGGTCAGGTCGTGGACGTTTTCCAATGGCACGCTTTGCAGCAGCGACGGTGCGGCGACCAGCAGCAGGTGGTCCTCCAACAACACGGTGGGCTGTACATCGGCTGACCAGCCGGCGTGTCCACGACGAATGACCACGTCGAACATTTCCCGCGATGGATCGGGAGACCGGGTGCTGGTGACGACCTCGGGCTTGATGCCCGGATGGCGCGCCATGAAGTCCGGCAGTCTGGGGATGAGCCAGCGCACCGCGAAGGAAGGGCGCACGTTGATGATCACTTTGCGCTGGGCCGCATGGCGCGTCAGCGTGGTGGCGGCGTTGGCGATCTGGGTCAGTGCCTCGCTGACCTGTTCGTAGAAAACCCGACCGGCCGGGGTGAGCAAGGATTGCCGGGTTCGACGTTCGAACAGCAGTACGCCCAAGCGCTCTTCGAGCAACTTTACGTGACGGCTGACGGCGCTGTGGCTGACGTGCAGCTCTTCGGCGGCGCGACTGAAACTCTGATGGCGAGCGGCAGCGGCGAAAGCGCGAACGGCGTTCAACGGGGGGAGGTTGGCAATCATGCGTCTAATTTAGTCACATATGAGGTGCAATTAAAGCGTTTGTCAGCCCCCATGCGCCACGCCACTCTGAAAGCCACAGTAATTTGCCTTTAATGGGGAGTGATGCATGGCCGGTTACGAACTTTTTCTGATCCTGGCGACCCTGACGGTGCTCAGCCCGGGTCCTGGCGTGGTGCTGACGCTGTCCAATGCCTTGCGCCATGGTTGGCGCGGGGCATTGCCGGGCATCTTCGGTATCGCGTCGGGGGCGTTTATCGTGGCGGGTATTTGCGCCAGCAGCCTGGGGTTGCTCCTGGCCGCCTCGGCGACGGCTTTCACCGTGCTCAAATACATCGGGGCGCTGTACTTGTTGTACTTGGGCATCAAGATGTGGCGTACCCAGCGCTTTATTCCTGAACTCACAGCTACGTCGCCGCGCCCGTGGCGGCGATTCGGCGAGGCGCTGTCGATTCAGTTGCTCAACCCCAAGGCGGGGTTTTTCTTCCTGGCGGTGTTCCCTCAGTTCATCAAGCCGGAGGGCGATTATTACCGCCAGTTTTTCCTGCTGGTGGCGTCCTATGGCGTGCTTGTGGTCCTGGTGCATTCCGGCTATGCGCTCATGGCCAATGGCGCCAGGGGCTGGCTCTCGTCGAGCCAGGGCGCCAGGATTGTCGGCAAATTGTCGGGCATCACCTTCCTGGGCTTTGGTGCGTTGATGGCGTCTGCCAGCAAATGATGAGGTCTATCAACGCCGCCCCGTCCGCGTACTCACATCCACCCACACCGCCAGCACCAAGATGCTGCCTTTGACGATCATCTGCCAGTAGCTGTCGACGTCGAGCATCGACATGCCGTTGTCCAGGCTGGTGATCACCAGCGCGCCGAGCAGCGCACCGTAGACCGTGCCGGAGCCGCCGCGCATGGAGGTGCCGCCGATGAAGCAGGCCGCGATGGCGTCGAGTTCGCCCATGTTGCCGGCCGAGGGCGAGCCGGCGGCCAGGCGTGCGGTGTTGACCATGCCGGCGAGGGCGCACATCACGCCCATGATGCCGAAGATCCACAGCTTCACCGCTTGCACGTTGATGCCGGACAGGCGCGTGGCTTCCATGTTGCTGCCTACCGAGTAGACGCGGCGGCCGAACACGGTCTGGCTGGTGACGTAGCTGAACACCCCCAGCAGGATCAGCAGGAGCAGCACCGGCACCGGAATGCCGTCGTAGCTGTTGAGGGTATAGACGAACCCGGCCAGCACCGCGCCGATCACCACCACGCGCAACACGTCGCGCACCAGGGAATGCGCCGCCAAGCCATGGAGGGCGCGGTTGCGCCGTTGTTTCCAGGTCAGGAACAGGGTCAGGGCGAACAGCAGGATGCCGAGCCCGGTCCCGACCGTGTGCGGCAAGTAACCCTGGCCGACGTAGACCAGCTCCGGTGACACCGGGGCAATGGTGGTGCCGCCGGTCACGCCCAACAGGACGCCGCGAAACGCGAGCATGCCACCCAGCCCGACGATGAACGATGGAATGCGCAGGTAGGCGGTCATGTAGCCGTTGCCCAAGCCGATCACCAAGCCGCACAAGGCCACCAGGCTGAGGTTCGCCAGCAATGGGATGTGATAGACCACATCGAGGATCGCCGCCAGGCCACCTAATAGCCCAAGCAATGAGCCCACCGACAGGTCGATCTCGCCGCTGATGATCACCAGCACCATGCCGCAAGCGAGGATCCCGGTGATGGACATCTGCCGCAGCAGGTTGGAAAGGTTGCGCGGGGTCAGGAACCCACCGTCGGTCTGCCAGCTGAAGAACAGCCAGATCAGCGCCACGGCGATCACCAGCGCGAGCATTTTGTAGCGGGAAAACAGCTGTTTGACCTGATTCATCTACGCAGACTTCCGATCATTATTGTTATGGCCATCGGGATGGCTGAGCGCGGCGGCGAGCACTTGTTCCTGGGTGAGTTCGTGGTTGATGAAGTCCCCGCGCAACTGGCCTTCGCCAATCACCAGGACGCGGTCGGAAACCCCCAGGACTTCGGCCAGCTCCGAGGACACCATGATGATCGACACGCCTTCGGCCGCCAGCGCGCCCATCAACTTGTAGATCTCATACTTGGCACCGACGTCGACGCCACGGGTGGGCTCATCGAGGATCAGCACGCGGGGCTTGGTCAGGAGCATTTTCGCCAACACGGCTTTTTGCTGGTTGCCGCCGGAGAGGCTGGTGATCGGCAGGAACGGGCTCGCGGTCTTGAGGTGCATGCGCGCGATTTCCTTGTCGATGCTGCCCAGTTCGGCTTCGGCGTCGATGCGGGTCAGTTTCGCGTAGTTGTCCAGCACCGCCAGGGTGATGTTCTGGCCCACGCCCAGATCTGGAATGATGCCTTGGCGCTTGCGGTCTTCGGGGACCATGCACAGACCCGCGCGGATCGACTTGAGCGGCGTGCGCGTGTCTATTTGTTGGCCGCCCAGCCAGACTTCGCCTTCGTAGCGACCGGGGTAGGCGCCAAACAGCGCCGAGACCAGTTCCGTGCGGCCGGCACCGACCAGCCCGGCGATGCCGAGGATTTCCCCGCGCTTGAGGACAAATGAAATGTCGTCGACCCGTTTGCGCTTGGGGTTGTCGACGTCGTAGCAGGTGACGTGGCGCGCCTCGAAAATCACCTCGCCGACGTCATGGGGTTCGGTGGGGTAGAGGTTGCTCATTTCCCGCCCGACCATCTGGGTGATGATCCTGGGAATGTCCATGTCCGCCATGGCGGTGGTGGCGATGTGTTTGCCATCGCGGATCACCGAGATGGTGTCGCACACGGCGGCCACTTCATCGAGTTTGTGGGAGATGTAGACGCAGGCAACGCCTTTGGCCTTGAGGTCGCGGATGATGTCCAGCAGCACCTCGATTTCCGAGCGGGTCAGGGCCGAGGAGGGCTCGTCGAGGATCAGCAGCCGCGCCTGCTTGTTCAGTGCCTTGGCAATTTCCACCAGTTGCTGGTAGCCACCGCCGTACTGCGAAACCGGCAATGAGACGTTCATGTCCGGCACTTTGAGCTCACGCATCAGGGCTTCGGCGCGATGGATCATCGCCGGGTAGTTCATGCGTCCGCCAGGCAGCGTCAGCTCGTGGCCCATGAAGATGTTTTCGGCCACCGACAGGTCGGGGACCAGGGTCAGTTCCTGGTGAATGATGACGATCCCGGCGGCTTCGGTTTCGCTGATGGACTGCGCCTTGAGCGGCTGGCCGTCCCAAATGATTTCGCCTTCCCAGGTGCCGTAAGGGTAGACCGCCGACAGCACTTTCATCAGCGTGGATTTGCCCGCGCCGTTTTCACCGCACAGGCCGACACACTCACCCGGCCTGACCTTGATGTCGATGCCGTTCAGGGCTTTGACACCGTCAAAGGTTTTGACGATGCCGTTCATTTGCAGCAGGTAGTCGGACATGGCAAGGACTCTTGGAAAAGGGGCTCACACATCGGCGGGGAGGAAACAGCCTCACCCTAATGCCAAGGTCAGGCTAAGTCCCTGTGGGAGCGGGCTTGCTCGCGAAGACGGCATGTCAGGCACCATCAATGTTGACTGGTGCACCGCTTTCGCGAGCAAGCCCGCTCCCACAGGTCTCCGGGGTTGCCCCCAAGTCACTGCCCGGCGATCTGCGCCTTGGTATAGAACCCGTCCTTTTCCAGCAGGTCGATGTTGTCCTTGGTCAACGGAGTAGGGGTGAGCAGGATGGTGTCGACTTTCTTGCTGCCATTGTCGTATTGCGAGCTGAAGGTCGGTTTCTCGTTACGCGCCAGTTGCACCGAGAGCTTGGCGGCTTCGGTGGCAATCAGTTTCAGCGGCTTGTAGACGGTCATGGTCTGGGTGCCATCGATCACGCGCTTGACCGCCGCGAGGTCGGCGTCCTGGCCCGAGATCGGCACCTTGCCGGCCATCTTCTGTGCTGCCAGGGCCTGGATGGCGCCGCCGGCGGTGGCGTCGTTGGAGGCGACGATGCCATCGATTTTGTTGTTGTTCCGGGTCAGGGCGTTTTCCACGATGCTCAACGCTTCGGTGGGGTTCCATTCCTTCACCCACTGCTGGCCGACAATCTTGATGTCACCCTTGTCGATGGCTGGTTGCAGCACTTTCATCTGGCCTTCGCGCAGGACCTTGGCGTTGTTGTCCGTGGGCGCGCCACCGAGCAGGAAGTAGTTGCCCTTGGGCGCGGCTTTCAGCACGCCGCTGGCCTGCATCTCGCCGACCTTTTCGTTATCGAAGGAAATGTAGGCGTCGATGTCGGCGTTGAGGATCAGTCGGTCGTAGGACACCACCTTGATCCCGGCCTTCTTGGCTTCGGCGACGGCGTTGGTCAGCACGGTGGCGTTGAACGGCACGATGACGATCACATCGACACCACGGGAGATCAGGTTTTCGATCTGCGAGATCTGCTTCTGCTCGTTGGCATCGGCGGATTGGACGAAGACCTTGGCGTCGAGTTTTTCCGCCGCCGCGACGAAGTAGTCACGGTCCCGCGACCAGCGTTCCAGGCGCAGGTCATCGATGGAAAAACCGATTTTCGGATGGGCCGCATCGGCCATGACCGGAAGCGAGAGCAGGGCGAGGGCGCCGGCGAGCAGGGTACGTTTGAATGTTTTCATGTAGTGCGTCCTTTTATTGTTGTTTGAAAGACACTGCCTGACGATGAGCGTGATACCGGGTAGAACTGTAGAGCGTTGTAGGGCGCCGTGGGCACAGATTTGTCGCGAGAATGTAACAGCCCCTGTGCCCCGAACGGCGCCCCGTTGTCAGGGGTAGATAAACCGATTGACCACGTTTTCGAGCATTTCCTGGCGACCGCTGACGGCCTGGGGATTGAGCTCGTTGGTAAAGGCGTGCTCGGCCAGCGATTCAAGGCTGAAGTCGCCAGCTATCACTGCCTTGCCAAACGGCTTCTGCCAGCCGGCGTAGCGCTGGTCCTTGAATTGTTGCAACTGATCGTTCTGCACCATGGCTGCCGCGCGCTCCAGGGCGAGGGCGAGGACGTCCATGGCGGCGACATGGCCGTGGAACAGATCGATATCGTCCACGCTCTGGCGCCGAACCTTGGAGTCGAAGTTGAACCCGCCATTGCCGAAGCCCCCGGCCTTGAGGATTTCATAGGTGGCCAGGGTCATTTCCTCGACGCTGTTGGGGAACTGGTCGGTGTCCCAGCCGTTCTGCGGATCGCCGCGGTTGGCGTCGATGCTGCCGAAAATGCCCAGGGAGACAGCCGTGGCGATCTCGTGATGGAAGCTGTGGCCGGCCAGGGTGGCGTGGTTGGCTTCGATGTTGACCTTGATCTCGTTCTCCAGGCCGAACTGCTGCAGGAAGCCGAACACCGTGGCGCTGTCGTAATCGTATTGGTGCTTGGTCGGCTCCTGGGGCTTGGGTTCGATCAGCAGGTCGCCCTTGAAGCCGATCTTGTGCTTGTGCTCGACCACCATGCGCATGAAGCGGCCCAACTGTTCGCGCTCTTGTTTCAAGTCGGTATTGAGCAGGGTTTCGTAGCCTTCACGACCGCCCCACAACACGTAGTTGGCGCCCTTGAGGCGTTGGGTGGCGTTCATCGCGCTGAACACTTGCGCGGCGGCGCAGGCGAACACTTCCGGATCGGGGTTACTGGCGGCGCCTGCGGCAAAGCGCGGGTTGCTGAAGCAGTTGGCGGTGCCCCACAGCAGCTTGATCCCGGTCTGTTCCTGATGGCGCTCCAGGTGGTCGACCATCTGGGCGAAGTGGTTGCGGTACTCCTTCAGCGAATTGCCTTCCGGGGCGACGTCGGTGTCGTGGAAGCAGTAGTAGTCGATGCCCAGTTTGGAGAAGAACTCAAAGGCCGCTTCGGCCTTGCCGATGGCCACTTCCATCGGATCCCCGGCGTGCTGCCATGGGCGCTTGAAGGTACCGGCACCGAACACATCCGACCCCGGCCAGACGAAGGTGTGCCAGTAGCAGACCGCCATGCGCAGGTGCTCGCGCATGGGTTTACCGAGCACCAACTTGTTGGCGTCGTAGTGACGGAAGGCAAGCGACGAATCGCTGGTGGGGCCTTCATAGCGAATCTTGTCGACACCGGGGAAGTACGGCATGAGCGGGTTTCCTTTTTATTCTTGGCGGTGTCCCGATACTAACGCCGGCCCCGTGGCTGCTGATTATGAAAATCACCAACGGGCAGTTCGATTTTGAGTATTGAGATTCGCTGTCCGCGCGCCTAGTCTGTGTCGACCGGCACAGGGTTAAACCAATGAAAACCGTCCCGCCCGTTCACCGCATTGCGTTGCTGTTCAATGGCAGCAAGATCTACGACCGCGGCATCATCAGTGGTATCGGCAACTACCTGAGCAGCACGCGTGCGTCCTGGGACTTGTTTCTCGAGGAAGATTTTCTCTGCCGTTTGAAAGGCATCGAGCGCTGGCAGGGCGACGGGATCATTGCCGATTTCGACGACCCGCTGATCGGCGAGGCGCTGGCCGGGATCAAGCTGCCGGTGGTGGCGGTGGGCGGTTCCTATCAGGATGAGCGCGCCTACCCGAAGGGCATTCCCTACGTCGCCACCGACAATGATGCATTGATGAAATTGGCCTACGAGCACCTGATCGAGGCCGGGCTGACCCGTTTCGCCTGTTTCAGCCTGCCTGAAGCACAAGCCAATCGCTGGGCCCAGGAACGGGAGAAAGCCTTTCGCCGGCTGGTGCAGCGCGATGGCCTGCACGCCGAGGTCTATCGTGGCATGGGCACCAGCGCACCGCTCTGGGACAGCGCCGTCGAACAGCAGATCGCCTGGCTGCAAAGCCTGCCCAAACCTATCGGCATCATCGCCGTCAGCGACGCCCGCGCCCGGCAACTGCTGCAAGCTTGCCTGACAGCCGGGATCGCCGTGCCGGAGCAAGTGGCGTTGATCGGCATCGACAACGATCCCCTGACCCGCAGCCTGACGCGGGTGCCATTGAGCTCGGTGATCCAAGGCACCGAGACCATGGGCCGCACCGCCGCACGCCTGCTCCATCAGATGCTGCACGGCATGCCGTCCACGGGCACGCAGATTCTGGTCCCGCCGGATGCGATCAATGTGCAGGTATCGAGCCTGCATCAACCGTTGGGCAACCCTTATGTCATGCAGGCACTGCTCTTCATCCGCCAATACGCCTGCCAGGGCATCAAGACGGCCCAAGTGGCGGCTTATGTAGGGGTATCGCGTTCATCGCTGGAGGCGCATTTTCGCAAGGAGCGGGGTTGTAGCGTCCACGACGAAATCCTGCGCTTCAAACTGGCCGCCGCCGCCAACGGACTGGAAAACACCAACGCGCCGATTGCCGACATCGCCCAGAATTGCGGCTTTAAATCGGCGCAATACCTGCACACCGTGTTCCGCCGCGAATTCGGCTGCACGCCCCGGGAGTACCAGCAGGGGACAAATACGGCCACTCACTGACCCACCACCGAACCGCTCCTGTGGCGAGGGACAGCGACCCGCCTCCACAAGGGGTACACCACCGCGTCTTCCTTGTGGCAAGGTTGCGGGGTTCATCGAATATTTAGGGACGGATGGAATGACGCTCAGGGTCATGGTGGTCGGTGGGTATGGAAATTTCGGCAGTATCGTTTCCAGGCATCTGGTGGTGATGCCAGGTGTAGAACTGGTGATTTCGGGGCGTGACGCTCGAAAACTGCAGCGCAAAGTCGATGAGTTGAACGCTCAATCGGGCACTGTGTGTGAAAGTTGGTGCGGCGATGCCATGGGGCCAGGCTTCAAATCCATCCTTGGCTTGATGAACATCCAATGGGTCATTCATACCGGCGGCCCCTTTCAAGGGCAATCCTATGCAGTCGCCGAGAGCTGCATCGACGCGGGCGTGAACTACTGTGACCTGTCCGATTCCAGGGCCTTTGTCACCGGCATTGGCGCACTCGACGCCCGGGCAAAACAGGCAGGCGTGGCGATCCTCAGTGGTTGCAGCTCAGTGCCGACGCTCTCGGCCGCCCTCATCGATCAGCAGCGGCATCGTTTTAAACGCATTGACACGATCGAGCATGGGATTTCCTCTTCGGCCAAGATGCCGGGGTTATCCACCGTCGAAGGCGTTCTCGCTTATGCGGGTAAGCCGATCAAGCAACTCAGGAATGGCCGAGTGCATGAGGTCCTGGGATGGCAGGATCTGACGCTTCGCAGAATGCACTCTATGGGCACCCGGGTATTGGCCAATGTCGACGTGCCGGACATGGATATCTTCGCCGGCCGCTATGGTGCCCAGACCCTGAGCTTCAAGGCCGGCGCTGGTCTGAAGCTCGGCGGCATTGCCAACTACCTGCTGGCCTGGGCAATGAGGATGGGGATGGTGCGTGACCATGTCCCTTGGGCGGCCAGGCTTCATCGATGGGGGCTCTGGTTCGAACGATTTGGCGATGGCAAAAGCGCAATGTACATCGACGTCCATGGCATCGGTGCCGATGACGAGCCGCTGTCGTTGAACGTCCAGCTCTGCGCCATGAACGACAAAGGGCCGGAAATTCCCAGCTGTGCAGCCGTTGCTTTGGCGGCAAAAGTTGCCCAAGGGTATCTGCCCGAGCCCGGTGCTCGGGCCTGTGTGGGTGAAATCACCGTCGACGAATACATGGCCGCCATCAACGATCCACAAAACCTCAGCCTGTCCGTGCATTTCTCTGACGGGCAGGGTTGACCATGCTCTATCTGTGCGTGAAGTACATCCATGTGATCGCGGCCATTTTCCTGTTCGGCTTCGGCATGGGGTCATACCTCTACCTGATCGCCGCCAGCCGCACCGCCAACCCGCAAGTCATTGCCCATGTGGCCAGGACGGTCGTCCGATTCGACACCTGGATTACCACGCCGGCGGGTTTTATTCAGATAGTAACGGGTTATCTGCTAATGAGGCTGGCCGGACTCCCCCTGATCACTGAATGGATCATGACGTCGCTGATCATCTTCTTTTGCGTGGGCGCGCTCTGGCTTCCGGTGCTGGTGCTCCAGAAGCGCTTATACGTAATGGCGTCGAGCGCGGTGGGGGATGGGCGGACGCTCGATGATCGATACTCATCCGTGTATCAGAAGTGGTTCTGGATGGGGGTTCTGGGCTTTTTGGGGATGTTTGTCATCGTGCTGATCATGGTGACGAAGATGACGCCACGTCAGTGGATCGAGCTATTGCTGGGTTAAGTATCGACCCGTTCCAGCGGGTTGGTCCCAGGCGTGGACATTTTCAAGAAACGCCGTTCATGATCCGCGTTCGGCAACAGGCATATGTCGTGTTTGCCAAACAGCCGATAACGATTCAGGGCAATGCGATCATAGGCCCAGTCCCGAAGCATGCGGGGGACGTAGCGCAGCAGTTTCACCGGGCGCCAGGCCCAAGGCAGCAGGGCTACGACTTCAAAAATCGCATCCGAACGCACCCAGTAATGCCGATCACGAACCACTGCCATGGTGTCGAACTGCTGCAAGGGTAAGCCTGCCCAGGCAAGCAAGGCTTGTCCTTCGGGCGACTGGACGGAGGCTAACCGCACGCGTCGGTCGCGGTCGTGGCGGATCAGGAACCTCGCCCAGCCATTGCACAGTTTACAAACACCATCGAACAGGACCACTGTCTCGCCTGGTTTGAGCAAGGGCGCGGGTGAAGGGCGAGTTTGGGAGATGGGCATGAATGTGTGTCTACAGGACGCTGGGTTACCCGGATAATACGCCTGTTTCAGCGTCAAAGGGCGTCCCGAAGGGGAGCCCGACCATGATGATTTCAAGGGCATGATCCGATCCATGAGCGATGACATCTACAACCTGTTCACACGCTTCCAGACCCCCGATCCTGACATCGGACCCCGGGAGCAGGCGCCCATGCTTGCCCAGGAGCAGGCCTGGGCGCGTGAGCGCGCGGCCATGCATCGCTTCAGCTGGATCGTGGTGCTGGTGCCACCGTTGTGCCTGGGCCCGGTGCTGCCGGGCATTGCGTTTCTGCTGGGGTTGCTGGTCTATCAGGGGTTATCCGCCCCAGGCGTTGACCTTGACCGGATCGTCGGGGCCTCCTTTGGCTGGCTGGTGTTCGCCACCTTGCTGTTCATGGCTGCGTGGATCCTGCACAACTTCTTGCGCGATACACGCGACCCGACCAAGCGCTATTGGCAGTCGATGCTCGACCAAGGACTGGTCGAGCTCGAACACCATACCCTGGTCTCCGGCATCAGCCTGTGGTCCAACAACTATGACCCGGACTGCAACACCCTCATGCAATGGAGCGACGGCAAACTGAAATGCGTGCAAGACAGCGGTGTGTCGCAATGGATCCTGGCCAAGACCGCGGCGGGGCATTGGCTGGTGCTCAAGGAGCAATATCCGGGCAACTTCAGCTACGGCCGGGTAGGGCAAATGCCGGCGCCGGACAAGCTGGTGCGACCCCGTCAGCAACTGACGATTGCTTTCGCCCCGGGCACGAACCTGCAACTGGGTAGGCGTTTCGACGGTGCGCCGATGCCATTGGTGGAGACGCCGTACTGGATGTCTGCCGATGAGCTCAAGCGCCTGGACGAGGCCGCCCATCACTGGAATTTTCTACCGCCGAACCGCTATGGGGTGGTCAATGACGAGGATGCCGCGTGGGTGCAACGGTTGGTGAACAGGGCGCATCCAGCCGGGCGCTAAAGCCACGTATCCACCACCCGCCGATCCAACTCTTCCCAATCCGCCATGTCCAATACCCGCATCGTGTTCAGCCCGCGCAGATAACCGCGCAATTGATTGGCCGTGGCCCGCTTGAGCTCCGGCTCAGGTTCGGTGCTGCTCAACAGCACGCTTTCGTACTGGATCAGGTAGTCCGCCACCCGCTCACGGAAGTCGGGCAATACCGCGTCGCGAATCAGATCAAACGTTCTCATGGCTATACCTCATCAATCTTTCTCGGCTGGCAACTATTGCTAGGAGTAATAGTGACCATTACCAAATGCAAGTTCTGCTTTGCCGGCAATCATTGGAAAATCAGCGCCATCGAACACGCAGCCCAGTATTTTTATTTTCAGGACCCCCAACCCATGCGCCCTTTATTTTTGCTTGCCCTGGCGTTTTCCCCGTTATTGCTGGCCGGTTGTGCCTCTGCACCGAACGACCCGACCCTGACCTTGCAGACCAGCAAGACACCGGCCCAATACGCCGAATGCGTCGTACCGAAGTTGCAGGGCAATGCCTTGAACCCGATGGTCTCGCAGACCCAGCGCAGCTACCGCATCGTGGTGCCGAGCAAGGTGTCGGCGGACAACGTGCTGGAGGCCTACAAGGCCGGCAACGGCGGCAAGGTATTCATCTACGAGCGGCACTTGCTGGCCTCCAACCTCCTGCCTTCGAGTTTTGAACGCGCCGCACAGGAATGCATCTGACCGGCCCGTAAACGTTTTCACCGTGCTCCTTTGGTTGGCCGCAACCAACCAATTCCCTTGCCCCGCACCGTCTTCGGTCG
This sequence comes from Pseudomonas sp. H3_A02, assembly GCF_054671965.1. NCBI lineage: Bacteria > Pseudomonadati > Pseudomonadota > Gammaproteobacteria > Pseudomonadales > Pseudomonadaceae > Pseudomonas > Pseudomonas sp. H3_A02. The sequence goes on along the minus strand of NZ_CP162807.1, from coordinate 4,937,265 downwards.
CGGGGCTTTTTTTGCCTGCCGGTTTCAGGTTAGCCAATCATCCGCTCGGATGAACTCGATGAGCGCTTTCAGGGCCGGTGGCACATGGCGTCGGCTGGGGTAATAGAGAAAAAACCGGCTCGGCGGCGCTTTCCATTGCGCAAGCAGTTCCGTGAGATACCCACTGCGCAGGTCATCGCGCGCCAATTCCTCGTAGACGTAGGCAATCCCGGCGCCATCTTTCGCCGCATGGATCATCAAAGCATCGTCTTCAAGCATGAGCGGGCCGGTGACGGACAAACGGATCGGTTGCCCCTCTGCCTGATACTCCCAAGCGTAGAGTTTGCCGCTGGGAAAACGCCGGGCGATGCAGGCATGGTCGAGCAAATCCCGTGGAACCTGGGCAATCCCCTTCGCGGCCAGGTAGGTTGGCGCGGCCACGGTCACGAACGATTGAGGGGGGCCGACAGGGACGGCGATCATGTCACCGGCCAGGCTTTCGCCAAAGCGCACGCCGGCGTCAAAACCGCCGCTCACGATATCGGTCAAGCCATCATCGGTGACCAGTTCCAATTGAATGCGCGGATACCTGGCCACGAATGGCCCAAGTACTTTCGCAAATACTGCACGCGCCGCCGGACGCGCCACGTTGAGGCGAAGCTTGCCGGCGGGCACGTCCTGCAGCGAGGTCAACTGCGTCAAGGCATCGGCAACCTGCTGCAGGGTAGGGGCCAGCGTTGCCAATAGTTGGTGGCCGGCCTCGGTCGGGGTCACGCTGCGCGTGGTGCGGTTGAGCAGCCTGACACCCAGGCGTGCTTCCAGCGCCCGCATTGCGTGGCTCAATGCCGAGGCCGAAACACCCCGCTCGTCGGCGGCCTTGCGAAAGCTGCGATGGCGAGCGACGGCGGCAAAGGCATCCAGCTCGGAAAGGTCGGGATGCTGACTCATGAATAATGCTCAGTAGTTCAAATACGATTACCCATCTTATCGTCATGAGATCGCTCACGGATACTGCCTGCCTCATCTGTGGAGAACTGGCTATGCAAACCAATCGTCTTGGATCATCGGACTTCCTGATTTCGCCCATTGGCCTGGGAACCTGGGCCATTGCTGGCACCGGCTGGGAATACAGTTGGGGCGCGCAGGACGACGAGGACAGCCTGGGCGCCCTTGAATACGCTGTCGAGCGCGGGGTGAACTGGATCGATACGGCGGCGGTTTATGGGCTGGGCCATGCCGAGCGACTGGTCGGGCAGCTGTTGCGCCGGGTGCCGGCTTCGCGGCGTCCGTTGGTGTTCACCAAGGGCAGTCTGGTCTGGGACCCGGTCACCAAGGCAATTTCACACTCGCTGGCGCCTGGGTCATTGCTCGCCGAGGTCGAGGCAAGTTTGCGCCGACTGCAAGTCGAAACCATCGACCTTTATCAGATCCACTGGCCGGCCTTTCCTGCCGACGGCAGCAGTGAAGGGATCGAGGAGGCACTTTCGGCGTTGGTCACCGCCCGCGAGCAGGGGAAAATCCGCGCTATCGGCGTCTCCAATTTTGATGTCGCGCAACTCAAGCGGGCTCAGGCGGTGACCGAGATCATCTCACTCCAGCCGCCTTATTCCGCCTTGATGCGGGACATCGAGGAGGACGTCCTGCCATTTTGCGAGCAGGCCGGAATGGGTGTCCTGGCCTATTCCACCCTTCAATCGGGACTGCTGTCCGGTAGCATGACGCGTGAGCGCATCGCCCAATTGCCCGACGACGATTGGCGAAAGGCCCGAAGCGCGGATTTCCAGGAGCCTCGCTTGAGCGCGAACCTGGCGTTGGTCGAGGTTTTGGCCGGTATTGGTGAACGGCACGGGGTGAGCGCGGCGGCAGTCGCCATCGCCTGGGCGCTGCGCAAACCGGTGGTGGCCGGCGCCATCGTCGGTGCTCGCCGTCCCGGACAGGTCGATGGGCTGATTGCCGGCTCGCAGCTGCGCCTCAGTGCCGAGGAGATCGACGAGATTCAACCTTTCCTGCCCTTGGGTATGGGCACGAATGTCCCTGGGGCGCTTGAGCTTTAACGTTTGGCAGCCCGCTTGAACGAGCGGGTTTGACGCCTCGCTGCATAATCGGCACTATTTGCTCGTTTGTGATCATTAGTGCTCGTTTATGCAGGTTGTAGCATCATGACTTCTCCTCACGAAACGTTCCCCGGCGAACGCCAGCAATTGATCAGCCAGCGTCTCGCTCGGTATGGCCGGGTGATCGCGGCTGACCTGGCCAGCGAATTCAATGTCTCCGAACACTCGATCCGGCGTGATCTGGGCGCATTGGCAGCGGCGGGGGTGTGCAAGCGCGTTTATGGCGGCGCGATACTCTTGCCCGCTGCCGAAGGGTCGATGGAGGCGCGCGTGCGTAAAGACCCGGCGCGCAAGGGCAGCCTCGGCCAAGCGGCCGCTGCATTGTTGCGCGCGGGCCAACACGTGTTTATCGACGCCGGGTCGACCAACCTGGCCGTCGCCTGCGCTATCGATCCGCACCTGCAATTGACCCTCACCACCAATTCGCCGTTGATTGCGGTTCAGTTGATGAAACTGCCCCGCGCCGAGGTCATCCTGCTGGGTGGCCGCTTGAGTCCAAACGCGGGAGGTGTGATCGGGCTGACGGCTGTCCAGCAATTGCGCCAATTCAGTTTCGACGTGTGTGTCCTCGGCGCCTGCGCCATCGATCCCGACAATGGCGTCACGGCGTTCGGCCTGGACGACGCGGAGTTCAAGCGCGCGGTGGTCGCGGCAAGTGGGCAGGTGATCGCGGCGGTGACCAATGAAAAGCTGTCCAGCGTTGCCCACTACCAGGTGGCCTCCTGCGAAGAAGTCGCCGCCCTGGTGGTGGAGCACGATGCGCCCCGTGAGCGACTCGAACCCTTCTTCGGCCGGGTGACCAACGTCGTGACGGCTGCCCGTGAACAGCGCCGTACCTGATGCCTTTGCCGCCGTGAACTCGACAATCGGATAGATACTGCACGGCCCCCATTGTCCGCCAGGCGATTTGCGTCTAGTTTGCTGCCCGATCACAAGTACAAAAAATCAGGAGTCATCGATGCAACCGATTCGTCTCGGCCTGGTGGGCTACGGCAAGATTGCCCAGGATCAACACGTTCCAGCCATCCACGCCAACCCCGCATTTCAACTGGTGGCGGTCGCCACGCAAGGGCAACCCTGCGCCGGGGTGGAGAACTTCCGGTCCCTGGGCGAGCTGCTCGAAAACGGCCCGCACGTCGATGCGATTGCGTTTTGCACGCCGCCACAAGGTCGATTTGCCCTGGTGCAACAAGCGCTGGCGGCCGGTAAACACGTCCTGGTGGAAAAACCGCCGTGCGCCACCCTGGGCGAGGCCATGGCCTTGGTGGAGCAAGTTCGCGAGCAAGACGTCAGCGGCCTGTTCGCCTGGCATTCCCGTTACGCCCCGGGCATCGAAGCCGCCCGTGACTGGCTGGCCAGTCGCACCGTGCACAGCGTCCAGATCGATTGGAAGGAAGACGTGCGCAAGTGGCACCCCGGCCAGGCGTGGATCTGGCAGCCCGGTGGCCTGGGTGTCTTCGATCCGGGCATCAATGCCTTGTCGATTGCGACCCATTTGTTGGCGTTGCCGTTGTTCGTGGAGTCCGCCGAGTTGCGCGTGCCGGACAACTGCCAGTCGCCGATTGCCGCCAGCATCAAGATGGCCGACGCGCGTCACCTCGATATTCGTGCGGAGTTCGATTTCGACCATGGTCATGATGAACTCTGGAGCATCGAGATTCGCTGCGCCGAAGGCGTCCTGCGCCTGGACAACGGCGGTGCGCTGTTGAGCATCGATGGCGTGCGCCAGGCCGTCTCCGAGGAAGGTGAGTACGCCGCGGTATATCGGCATTTCCAGCAACTGATCAACGACAAAGCCAGTGACATGGACCTGCAGCCACTGCGGTTGGTCGCGGACAGCTTTTTTGTCGGCAGTCGGACGGCGGTCGAGCCGTTCTACGATTAACCCAGGGAACTGCAGTTGAACGAACAGACCTTGTCCATGCGCCTGGAGCGCGTGGCGGCGCATATGCCGGCGGGTGCGCGCCTGGCCGATATCGGCTCGGATCACGCTTACCTGCCGGTGGCCTTGCTGCGCCGTGGCGCTATTGAGACGGCGGTGGCCGGCGAGGTGGCGTTGACGCCGTTGCGCGCCGCCGAGCGCACCGTGGGCGAGAATGGCCTGGAGCAATGGATCAGCGTGCGCCTGGCCGACGGCCTGGCGGCAATCGAGCCGGAAGACGAGATCACGGCGATCAGTCTCTGTGGCATGGGCGGCGAAACGATCCGCGACATCCTGGACAGTGGCAAAGCTCGGCTGAGCGGGCGGGAGCGGCTGATCCTGCAACCCAACGGCGGCGAACAACCGCTGCGCCAATGGCTGATGGAGAACGACTACCGCATCCTTTGCGAGGAAGTGCTGCGGGAAAACCGTTTCTACTACGAGATCATCGTCGCCGAGCGCGCCGGGCCGGTGACGTACACCGCCGAGCAGCTGTACTTCGGCCCACTGCAGATGCAAGCCCGAACCCCGATTTTCCTGGCCAAGTGGCAACGCCTGTTGCGCCAGAAGCAAAAGACCCTCACCAGCTTTGCCAAGGCGCGGCAGGCTGTGCCCGAAGAGAAACTGCACGACATCACACGGCAGGTCCGTTGGATCACTGAGCTGTTGGCTTGAGTTGCATTGAGGTTGGATGTGCCGACGTCATCGCGAGCAAGCTCGCTCCCACAAGGGGGTGTGATAGGTCGGAATGCTGTGAACACCCGCAATCCCCTGTGGGAGCGAGCTTGCTCGCGATGAGGCCATCACTGACTTGAAAAATTCCACGGTCTTCAGCCGGCTGCTTACCGACTCACCACCGGGTAATGCTTGATACGACACGCATACGAGTTGCCGTCGCCCTTACAGACGCCATCCAGGTAACGGTAGTCGACCTGTACCGACTGTCCTTTCCCGGGCCATTGGCGGCGAGGGAGCGTGGCTTGGTAGTCCGGGGTTTCCGGAGTGAAGGTGAGTAACGAGCCTTGCGCCGGACACTCCACCGAAGAGGTCTTCGGCCTGACTTTCATCACCTGCGCCTGAAGCTGAGGATAGGGTTGTTTCAGCACCTCGACGATGCGCAGCTCCATCTGGCAGATCTGCCACGTTGAGGCCTGGACGGGCTCGCCCATGAAGGAGAGCGTCAAGGCAAGCAGTCCGAGACAGGCTGTGTGGGTGTTCATGGTTGACCTTGTTTGAAGTGCTGACGTTGGCGAATCATAGCTTGGTATTGTGGCCCTCGGCAGGGTGGTGGCACTATGCCTACAGTCTTTAGGCCATTACAAGGAAGTGATCCATGCCCGGCATCCCAAACGTCGCGTCAGCGTTCTGCGAATTCATGCAATCGTGGGAAGAGGACCGCAAATACCTGCCGTCCTCCATCAGTGCCCTGGCCAACGGTTTCGAGGGCTGGCTGAAGTTCGAGTTTTATTTCTGGCTGATCCACGCCCGTCGACTTCGTGGTCCCGACCGTGAGCTGGCGGACGTTGGCGTCGAGTACAAGGTGGCGCTCGATCAGCGTTGGTCGCAGATGGACATCCTCACCAAACAATGCGATTTGTGGATTCGCGACCAGGATGAAAAGCGCTTTCACTTCATTGAACTCAAGACACCTTTCGCCAATGCCAACCAGGGCAAGATGTTTGAAAGTGCCGCCAAAGATTATTGGTACATGACCCGGCTGAAATCCCAGGCGGAAAAGGTAGCAACGGGCAGCGTCATTATCTTTGGCGTGAACTTTGACCAGGCGCGCTGGGAAAAGCACCTCCAGTACATTGAGGAGTATGCCGGCTACATCGAGCATTCATCCAAGGCATCGGGCACCGTGCCAGGCGTGGAGGGCTTGAGGTGGGCGGTCTTGACCATGCACTACCCGCAGATAGGTGAGATCCCTCTGCCGCACGCCGAGGTTCAGGCGCCGTGAAGCCGTAGAGGGTCGCTGGCCTGGCACTGCTGGCTCAACCGTAAAGCCCCATCAACGAGAAAGACTTGTCCGTGGTCAGTGCGACAACTTCGGCCAGCGAATGCAGGAGCACCGGCACCAGCAGGCCACCGCTGACCACCCTGGCAACGGCGAACACGCCGCCACAGGCGAAGATCAGCACGACGGTTATCCAATTCCCGTATTGGATGTGCATGCCGGCGAAGATGGCTGAGGTCACGATGATCGCGATCCATGTCCAGGCACGGCTGTTCTCGTAGGGAAACAGCCGGAGCATGTAATGGCGGAAGAACAGCTCTTCGGTGATGGGCGGCAGCACGATCAGCGAGGCAATCTTGATCGCAACCTGCCAACTGTTGAGCCCGTCCAGGAGCTCGGCCATGAACACCTCACGCGGCAACCCGAGCACGAAGACGGCGACCCCAAAAAGCAGGTAGGTCCCGATAATGCTGATCGCCCCCCACTGCAGGGGTTTGCGAATGGCATGGCCGCGCCACTGCGTGCGCGAATCGGCGCGGTATTGCAAGGCGAAGAGGGCGAGGAGAACGAGCGCGGTGATGCCCGAGGTGGTCGTGAACGTCAGGTAGGCCTGCATGTCCGCGGGGACGAAAAGGACCTCGGGCATCGCGGCCAGGAAGACGATCAGGGTGGCCAGCACAAACATCCCGAGCCGGGGAAAGAAGCGGTAGGGCGATAAAGTAGAAGCGGGTGCAAACTCAGGGGCGGCACTTAGATTCGTCACTGTCACTCCATGAGTGCAAGGAAAAAGGGCATGATGCCAGTGTTTTGATCGTCTGGGATGAGTTCCTACCGGCTTTGTGGAGAGGTACGCAATTGGCCCTGCGACTCGGTGCTTGCAGGAGGGGGTTATCAAGGTTGTCTGGCGCGACTGGAGGTGGGGAGTCTCACTACGTCGAACTTTTGTGGGGTAAGGAACAGGTACCCGCGCCACTGCTCCACCGCTATCGCGAGCAAGCTCGCTCCCACATTTGATCGTCGGCAGATGCAACATTCATGTTCAATACAGAACCTCTGTGGGAGCGCTTGCTCGCGATGGCGATCTACCCGTCGAAACGCTTTCGAACCTTATGGCCCAAGGCCCACTCCCACATTGGGTTATCATGGCAACTTTCCCAATGACCGACTGATCACCATGACTGCCGTAACCGACACCCTGCTCGATACCCTTGAAACCTGCGACATGCTGATCATTGACAAGCTGCATGCGTTCGATTTTTCCCTCGACGAGCAGGATCAACTGCACGTCGAGTGCATGAACGGTCGTACCCGCGAGCATTGGCGTTTCACACCGGCGCAGATGCAGGCCGCGACCTTCGATACAACCCGCAATCACTGGGTCATCACCAGTGATTCGGGTGATCACCATCTGGAGTGCATAAAGGCATTCGGCGGTCACGACGATGAGGACGACGAAGATGAAAGTGCGTAGTCTCTGGCCGCTGTTGATGGCCGGAAGCCTGGGGGCCATGGGCGTCCAGGCGGACACCGAAGAACGTCATCAACTGCTGGTGGGGTCCTACACTGCCGGGCAGAGCCAAGGTATCTACCGGTTGCAGTTCGACAGCCGTACTGGCCAGATCGACGCGAACCCGTTGCAAGTGATCAAGACTGACAACCCTTCATGGCTGACCCTTTCCAAGGACATGACCCGGCTGTTTGTGGTCAACGAAAACGGACCGGGCCAGAAAGACCCGGTGGGCAAGGTCAGCAGCTACGCCATCGACCCGAAGACCCATGCCATCAGCCTGATCAACCAGGTGCAATCCCTGGGCAACGAGCCGACCCACTCCAGCCTCAGCGGCGATGGCCGGCATTTGCTGGTCAGCAACTATTCGGTGGTGGAAGACCCGGGCGGCACCCTGGCGGTGTTGCCGCTGGGCGCTGACGGCACGCTGTCGCCGGTGGTGCAATTGAGCAGTCATCAGCCGAGCCGGGTCAACCCCGAGCGGCAGATGTCGGCCCACGTGCACGCGGCGGTGTCGTCGCCCGATGGCAGGTACGTGTTCGCCAACGACCTGGGGGCGGACAAGGTGTTCATCTACCGCTACGACCCCAAGGCCAATCCCGAGCTGCCACTGACCGCCGCCGCCCCGGCCTTCGTGCAGTTGCCACCTGGCAGCGGCCCGCGTCACCTGCTGTTCAGCGCTGACGGCAAGCACGCCTGGCTGACCATGGAAATGAGCGCGCAAGTGGCGGTGTTCGATTACCAGGACGGTCGCCTTACCCAGCGCCAACTGGTCGACCTGGCCGCCGGCAAACCCCAGCCGGGCAGGGCGGCGGCTGCGTTGCATGCTTCCAGGGATGGCAAGTTCCTCTACGTCAGCAACCGTGGCACCACCAACGAAGTGCTGGTGTTCGCCATCGACCCGGCCGCCGGCACGCTCAAAGAGCTGCAGCGGCGCTCGGTGGAAGGCGATCATCCGCGGGAGTTCAGCCTCGATCCGAGCGGGAAATTCCTGTTGATTGCCAACCAGAAGAGCAACCAGATCGTGGTGGTCGAGCGTGATCCGAAGACCGGCCTGCTGGGTAAAACCGTGCAGAAAATGCCGATGGAGGCGCCGAGCGACCTGAAGTTCATCGTCCGTCAATAGACCGCAGGCCCCGGTTTTCGGGGCCTGCACCGTTGTATCAACGAGACTGATAGTCGCTAGTATTACAAAGCATTTCAAGGCGAGACGCCTCGGCGCGTAAGTTTGCTCCACGGCCCAACCGGGCAAGTCAGCCAACTGAATCCGAGGTCTACCGCCATGAATCTGAATCTCTTCTCCGTGATCGCCGCTTCCGCCATCTCTGCCACCGTGGCGCTGCCCGCCAGTGCCAGCGTCGAGATCAGCGACAAGAAAAACCGCACCCACAGCTACACCGAGAAATACCTGCAACAAAGCGCCAACTTCTATGCGGCGCTGGACCACAAGAATCAACACTGAAATCTCGTGCAACGACTGAAGCCTGCGATCTTTTCATCTTCACTGAACATCGGGTGAAAGAGAAAAGATCGCAGGCTTCGCCGTTTCTGAAGAAATCCTGCTGTAATATCACTTGGCCATGTGTTTAAATTTGACGCTGATAAATTGACTCCTTCGCAGATAAGGATCGACACCATGGCGATGCGTTTGGCAGTGATGCTGCTGTTTCTCTATTCCACGCCGATTGTTTCGGCGGCCCAACCGGATGCGGGCGAGTTGGAAGTGGCGCGTGAGCGATTATTGAGTTTGCTGAGCGACTGATTGGATCAGGCCGCAACGGGGTTGCTTGATTGCCTTTGTGGCGAGGGAGCTTGCTCCCGCTCGATTGCGCAGCAATCGCAAAAGGGTCCGCTGCGCGGCCCAGCGGGAGCAAGCTCCCTCGCCACAGAATTTCCCTTAGCCACAAGCTCCTTTGATTACAAAAGTGCGCTCACCGAGCAAATGGTTACTTGACCATGATCGCCACGAACAACTCGGACTCCAGATACCTCTGCAACCAATCCTGTAGCCGGGGATAGGGCGCCTGGGCAAACCAGTCGCGGTCGACATGGGCGAACTGCCGCACGAATGGCATCAGCGCCGCATCGGCCAAGCTCTGGTGCTCCGCCACCAGAAACGGCCGGGTCTCAAGCAATGCCTCCAGGCGGCGTAGAAAGGCCTCACCCTCGTGGCGGTAACGCTCCTTCGGGTACTCGGGGTGGCGTTCGGGGTATTTGTAGCGATTCAAGTGCAGTTTGAACACCTGGTCGTTTTCCTCGATCAACGCCGCCGTCAACGCCTGGCCGTCGGCATCGTCCCGTAGCCTCCAGTCTTGCGGATCGTGCTGGGCCAAGGCCCAGTTCATGATCTCCAGGCTTTCATCGATCACCCGGCCATCGACCTGCAGCACCGGCACCGTGCCTTTGCTGGAGAGGGCGAGCATCTCGGCTGGCTTGGCCTTCAGGCTGACTTCGACAATTGCCACGTCGACCGCGCTGTAACGCAATGCCATGCGCGCGCGCATCGCATAGGGGCAGCGGCGGAAGGAATAGAGCGTGGCGCGGCTCATTTCACCTCCACCGTACTCAACCCGTTGCCTTGGCGCCGCACCTGGATCTGCACCGGGATCCGCTCGTGCATTTCCTGCACGTGTGAAATCACCGCGACCTTGCGGCCCTGGGCCTGCAAGCCGTCGAGGGCGTCCATCGCCAGTTGCAGCGATTCAGGGTCGAGGCTACCGAAGCCTTCGTCGATGAACAGCGATTCGATCTTCAATGTGCTGGAGGCCATCGAGGCCAGGCCCAAGGCCAGGGCGAGGGAGACCAGAAAGGTTTCGCCGCCGGACAACGAATGCACCGAGCGCAGTTCATCGCCCATTTCCGTGTCCATCACCAGCAACCCGAGCATGCTGCCGCCGCGCTTGAGCCGGTACCGGCGCACCAGTTGTCGCAGTTGGGCATTGGCGTGATGCACCAGCAAGTCGAGGTTGTAGGCCTGGGCCAACTTGCGGAAGCGGTCACCGGTGGCCGAGCCGATCAGGGCATCGAGGCGCGCCCAGCGCTGGTACTCGGCGTAGGCCTGTTCGATCTGCCGGGCCAGGGCCTGATTGGCGTTCTGTCGGCGCTGGTCCTCGGCCTGTTCGGCGCGCAGTTCGGCGCAACGCTGTTCGCTGGCGGCGAATTGAGTTTGCAGTTCGACGAGGGCTTCGGCCAGTTGCTCGGGCGCCAGGTTGCCGTTGTGCTGGGCCTGGTGGTTGTGCAGGCGCTGCTCGCGTTCGGTGAGCAATACGCGGGCCTGTTCGATGGCTTTTTCGCTGTTGAGCAAGCGCTGGCGCAACTGGCCGACGTGTTGCTCGTCCAGGCTGAGCAGGGCCTCAAGGGCGGCATCGTCCAGTTCAGGGTGGCCGGCGCGCCACTGCGCGATACCCGTGGCCAGCGCCTGAAGTTCGTGGTCCAGGGTTTGCGCCTGCTCCTGGCGGGCCTTGAGTTCGGCGGCCAATTGCACAAGGTTGTTGCGCACTTGCTGCAACTGCTGGTTGGCCGTCGCCTCGGCCTCCCGGGTCTGTTCCAGGCGCTGGTCGAGTTGGTGCTGCCAGTGTTCGGCACTGGGGTGTTCGCCGAGCAGTTGCGCGAGTTTCTCCTGGCAGGCCTGCTGTTGCTCGCTCAGGGCGTTGAATTGCAGGCGGGACGCTTCCAGTTGCTGAATGCGGGTCTGCTGGCGGTCCTGTTCTTTCTCCAGGGTCTGCTGGCGCTGGAGTTGTTCGCTCAGTTCGTCGCGCTGCTGCTCCAATTGCTCCAGGCGCTGGGCGATCTGCTGGTCCAGTTGCAAGAAGGTCGCGGCGGGCTCGCTGCGCAAGGCCTGCAAGGTGTCGGCCGGCAGCAGGGTGCTGAAGTGGTTCAATTCCTCGTCCAGGCGCTGACGATCGCGGGCCAGTTCTTGCTGCTGGTTGCCCAGGTGCTGTGAGGCCTGCTGGCTGGTGGCTTCGGCTTCGCGCAGGCGCTGGCCCATGCGTGCGACGTCCTGCTGCAAAGTCAGCAGGGCGGCTTGCCGTTGTTCGTCCTGGCTGATGCGCAGGTGCAATTGGCTGTTCTGTTGGGTCAGCCAGGCGTCACGCTTGTTCGAGTCCTGGGCCAGCAGTTGCGCCGACAGCGGGTGAGCTTCCAGGCTGGGTGCCAGGCCTTGTTGCTGGCTGGCGAGCTGTTCCTGTTGCTGTTTGAGTTCCTTGAGCTGGGCGATGACCCCGCTGTACTGCGCCCGCAGGTCGATGACTTTTTCATTGAGCTGCTCGACGGCTTTGCGGGCGTTGGCCTCTTCGGTTTCATCGAAGCGCCCGAGGTTTTCCAGCAGGGCTTCGGGCTGATGATAAGGATGCTCGACGCTGCCACACACCGGGCAGGGCTGCTCGTCCTGCAACTGTGCGCGCAGCTGTTCGACGCTTTCGCTGCGGGCCAGGCGCTGGCGTTCCAGCAGTGCGCGGGTCACGGTCAGGGTCTGTTCGGCGAGGGTCAGTTCGGCCTTGGCTTCGCCGCCCTCACGCACCAGGCGGTCACGCTCCTGCAACGCTTGTTGTTGGCGTTGCTCAAGCTCGGCCCCCCGTTTGTCCAGCTCTTGCTGACTGGCCCACAGCCGGGTCAGGTCTTCGAAGGCGCGCAGTTGCTTGCGGTTGTCTTGCAGCAGGGTTCCGAGCAATTGGATTTGTTCGGCCACGGCCTCGGGTTCGGCGCCGGCTTCCTTGTACAGCACCTCGAGGTCTTGCCGGCGGTTGGCCAATTCCTCGGCGGCACGGGCGGCACCTTGTTCCAGCGTGGCGAGTTCGGCCTGGCCCTGGTTCAGGCGATTGCCGATCAGCATCAGTTGTTGGAGGCGGTCGCGATAGGCGTTCCAGGCGTCGCTCAGCGGTGCCAGGTGCGTGCTTTGTTCAAGTTCGCCGGCGATTCGCTGCAAGCGCTCGACCACCTGTTTTTGCTGATCGAGCAAGGTGTCGATGGCTCGCTGGCCTTCGCTGCAGGCCTGTTGCGCCTGTTCCTGGCGCTCGGCGGACTGGCTGGCGTCCCTGACAAGGCGGGCGAGGGTGCTTTGCTCTTCAAAAGCTTGGCGCAATAACGGCGCGCTGTCGCTGCTTTGTTGTCGAGCCTCAGCCAGTGCCAGTTGCGTGACGCCCAGGCCTGTTTCCAGTTCGGCTTGCTGTTGGTGCAGGTCGATTTGCTGCTGGGTGAGCTGCTGGATCTGCGCGGCCAAGGGGTCGAGTTGCCGGCTCAACTCCGTCTGGCGGATGAACTGATGGCGTTGGGGCGCCAGTTGTTCCAGGCGGGTCAGTTTCAGGCGTTCGTCGGCCAGGGCGTTCCAATCGGCCTGGGCCTGTTGCAACTGCTCGGCGGCGCTGGTGTGTTCGTCCTGCAACTGGCGCAGGTCGCGCAGCCAGGTGTGTTGCTGCTCCAGTTGCTTGAGTTGCGCCTGTTGGGTCTTGAGTTGTTGCTGGGCGTCGTTGAAGCGCTGGTCGAGCTCGGCCCGGGCCTCGGGGGCCAAAGGCGTGACACCGGTGGCCTGGTCCTGCAACTGCCGGTGGCTGTCCTTGGCTTGCTTGGCCTTGTCGAAGGCACGGCGGCCGAGGCGGGTATACAGGGCGGTGTCGGTGAGTTTTTCCAGCAGTTCGCTGCGGTCGTTGTCATCGGCCTTGAGGAACGCGCTGAACTCGCTCTGGGCCAGCAACACGGCGCGGGTGAACTGCTCGAAATTCAGGCCCAGGGCGGCTTCGAGCTGGGTCTTGTATTCGCCTTTCTGGCTCGCCAGCAGTTGATCGTTGTCCAGGTCCCGCAGGCTCTGGCGGCTGGCTTGCAACTTGCCGCCGGCCTTTTCCCGGGCGCGATTGGCTTCCCAGCGGGCCCGGTAGCGGCGCCCGTCGATGCCGCGAAAATCCACTTCGGCAAAGCCATCGCCGGTGCCACGGCGCAACAGCGTGCGCGGATCGCCCGTGGCAATCTCACCATCGACGTCCGGCACCTTGGCATCGCGACCGGTGTTGTTGAGGCGCGGCACGGCGCCGAACAGCGCCAGGCACAAGGCGTCGAGCAGCGTGCTCTTGCCGGCGCCAGTGGGACCGGTGATGGCGAACAGGCCGGCACTGGCCAAGGGTTCGGCGGTGAAATCAATTTCAAACGGCCCGGCCAGGGACGCCAGGTTCTTCAGGCGGATGGCGAGAATCTTCATGGCTGCTCGTTCTCCATCTGCACGTCTTGCAACAGCACGGCAAAGTCCTTGAGGGTCTGTTCGTCCACTTCGTTGCCGTAGGTGTTCTGCCAGGCGCGGCTGAACAGTTCCTGCGGGCTGAGTTGATCCAGTTCCACCAGCGCGCTGCCGTCATCGGCACTGCCGGCGCCACCGTTGCCGGCGTACTCGGCGGCGATCCGTACCAGGCGCACGGCCTTGCCTTGCAGCGCGGTTTCAACCTGGTGGCGCAGGTCGGGCTGCGGTTCGTCGAGGCGCACCCGCACTTCCAGCCAGGGTTGGCGCTGGACGTCGGCCAGCAGGTCGATGTCGGGCAGGTCCTTGAGTTGCCCCAGGATATCGGCCAGGGGCGCCGGGCCCAGGCGTTGCAGGTTGACGGCCCGGGGAATCAGGCGGGGTTCGACCTTGACCAGGGTCTCGCCGTCCAGGGTGATGTCGAGGATCTGATGCTGGTAACCAATCTCCGAGAATGACAGCGGGATCGGCGAGCCGCTGTAGCGGATGCGCTCTTCACCGTTGACCTTCTGCGGCTTGTGCAAGTGACCGAGGGCGACGTAGCTGATGCTCGGGCCGAACAGGCTGGCGGGCAGGGCCTCGGCGTTGCCGATGATCAGGCTGCGCTCGGAATCCTCGGACACCGAACCGCCGGCCATATGCGCATGGCTGATGGCGATCAGCGCCTGGCCTTTCTTGCGCTTGCTGTTGGCCGCGGCGATCAGCCACTCATGCACCTGGCCGATACCCCGCAGGTAGTCGTCGCCCAGTTGCGCGCCGGTGACTTCGGCGGGGCGCAGGAACGGCAGGGCCAGGCACCACGCCTTGACCTTGCCCTTGGCATCGGGCAACGGCAGCAACAGGCGCTCGACATCCAATTGGCCGTCGTCCAGCCACAACACCCGGCCCAGGGCGTGGGTGCGCAAGCGTCGCATCAGCGGCGCAGGCAATTCGATACGCGAGCCGGAGTCGTGGTTGCCGGCGATCATCACGATGGTCAGGTTGGCGTTTTGTTCATGGGCGCTGACGATGAAATCGTAGAGCCGCTCCTGGGCTTTGACCGGCGGGTTGACGGTGTCGAAGATGTCGCCGGCGATCAACAGCACGTCGGGTTTTTCGTGGGTCAGCTGACGCAGCAGCCAGTCGAGGAAACAGGCGTGTTCGAAATCGCGTTCCTGACCGTGCAGGTTTTGTCCCAGGTGCCAGTCGGAGGTGTGAAACAGACGCAAGGCAAACTCCAGAAAACAGATAATGGCCGCGGTGAAGAGGGGGGCGGCTAAAAGAAGCAGAGTTTACTGGGAAACTGGGGGGAGGACTTGTTCAACTTCGAGGTATCTGCTGCAGCGCGATCCTGTGGCGAGGGAGCTTGCTCCCGCTGGGCTGCGCAGCGGCCCTTGTTTTGCGATTGCTGCGCAATCGAGCGGGAGCAAGCTCCCTCGCCACAAAAGCTCAAAAGCTCAAAAGCTCAAAAGCTCAAAAGCTCAAAAGCTACAAAGCTACAAAAAAGAGCGGTTTATTTAGGATAAAGCGGCGGCAATCCCGAATCACCCGCCGAATCCAGCGCCCCTTCGGTGGGCGGGATGGTGCGAATGGCCCGCCACAGGTCTTCACCCTGCCAATGCTGGCCGGTCTCGCTGTAGAGCGCGCCGTTGAGGCCGTCCAAGGCGTCGGACAGCGGCACGAAGCGCGCCGCCATGTCGGCCAGGGTCTCCGGTTGCTGGCGGGCCCAGGCGTCCAGGGCCTGGCGAGTGGCGTGGGGGTCGTTGGCCAGGCAGGTGCGCTTGAGATCATCCAGCAGGGTGCGCGGGCTTGGCCCGGCCTGGGTCGCGCGCAGGACGGCGGGCTGCGAGCGGGCTCGCCACCACAGGCCAAAGCCGAGCAGCGTGGTGCAGGCCAGGATCAGGCTGCTCAATTGCCAATACCACAGGCTGTCGCTCTCGACGGTCAGTGACGATCTGCGCCGTGCCGGCGGGCGTATCCACCATCAGGCTCGGATTGTTCGCCACTTGCAGGGTTCGCGCCGGGAGGCTGGTGCGATCCAGATGATCCTCCAGAGTGTTCCACCAGACCACTTCCACCGGAGGCAGCTCGATGGTGCCGCTGCGGTTGGGCACCAGCGCCTCGCGGTCTTCGCGACTGCCCACCAACCCGCGTTCACTGCTGCGGCTGCTGAGTACCGGCTGGTCCGGATAACGCCGCAGGCCATTGATCTCGGTGGCTGGCAGCGGTGGCAACTGGGCGCTGGCCAGGCCTTCGGCTTCCAGGGTCAGGCTGCGGGTCAGGGAGTCGCCGACCTGGCTGTGGGTCGGTTCCGGGCTCCAGCTTTCGCTCAAGGACAGGCTGCGTGCCGGCAACCAAGGCACGTCGGCCGGGTAGCTGGCGGGCTTGGGCTTGACGCTCAGTTGCAGTAGCTCGGAACTGACCCGCATCAATTGGCCGGGCTTGGGACCTGAAGGTGCGGCGTCCTGGGTCACCGGTTCGACCAGGGTAGCGCTGAAGGTCTGGGCCGGGATCGTCAACTCGCCGCTGCGCTGCGGGTAGATGCCATAACGCAGTTCGATCACGCCGTGGCGCACATCGTTGATGACCTTTTCATAGGTGCGCGATTCCCCCAGTTGTTCGGTGCGGGCATCGGGGATGTGCAGCGGCGTCAGGCTACTGTCGTCGTACAGCGACACCGAATGGTAGATGCGCAGGGTCAGGATCGCCTGGGCCTGCACGTACACGTCGCGCTGGTCGAGGCTGGCCTCGATGAACACAGGCGCCAAGGTCCCCGAGGCATTGCGGGTTTCGCTTTCGATGACTTGCAGGGTGATGGGCTGGCTGCTCACCTCGCCCAGTTGCAGTGGAGGAATGACCACGGTGCCGCTTCGACGCGGCAGTAGGGTGACGATCCAGCGGGTGGTGGCGCGGTTCTCGCCGTCGAGGGTGGTCAGTTGGTTGACCTGGCGGGTGCCGCGCACATCGAACAAGGCCTGGAGCGGGCCCAGGTCGGGTTTGCCGAACAACGTGGCGTCATTGGATTCCAGGGTCAGTTCCACCGTTTCCCCGGAGTTCAGGCGGCTGCGGTCCACACTGGCCGTCAGCTGTGCAGCCTGGGTTCCAGAGGCCCAGAGCAGCAAGACGAGGAGGTAGGAGGTGAAGCGGGTCATGGGGTTTTTCCCTGGGCCTGATGGCTTTGCTGTTCATACCAGAATTTACGCCTGAGCAGCTCGCCGGGATTGTCCGGGATCTGGCGCAGCCATTGTTCCATGGCCTGGCGTTGTTCTTCTTCATTGCGCTGGCCGGCGGCGGGACGCAGCGGCGGCGTGGTGGTCTGCTCGTCAGGCAGCTCGCTGCCCGGCACATCCTGGGCGGTGGGCGCTTGTGCCGTCCGTGGAGGCTGGGATTGGTCCGGCGTCGTGGTGGCCTCGGTGGAAGGTTGACCCGCTTCGGAAGTTTGACTCGTCGAAGTGCTATCCGGCGTTTGCTCGGCAGGGCCCGCTTCCTCGCTTTCGACAGGCTTGGGCTCTGGCGTCGTCGGTGGTGCCTGTTCCTTCAGCAGGTTCTGTACCAGGGCCTTGTTGGTCTGGGCCGGGCGCAGGTCGGGTTGTAATTCCAGGGCTTGTTCATAGGCATCGAGTGCGGCTTCCAGCTCACCGCTCCGGGCCAGGGCATTGCCACGATTGTAGTGGGCACGGGCGTCGTTGCCTTCGGCGAAACGCTGGGCGGCTTCGCCGTATTGGCCGGCTTCGTACAGGGCGACGCCTTGCCATTGGCTGTCTTCGAAGTGGACGGCGGCTTCGGCGGGGCGCTTCTGCTTGAGCAAGTGCTGGCCCTGTTGGTCGGGGCGCAACCACAGGTCCTGGAATTCGAAGGCATGGCCGGTTTGCGGCAAGACGAACAGCAGCGGCAGGCAGAACAGCCAGCCTCGACGCCCGGCGCAGGCGGCCAACAGCAACAACGGCAGGAGCAGCCAATAACCCTGGTCGGCCCAGGTGTCCAGGCGCAACGTCTGGCCGTCACTGCGCAGGTGACGAGGACCGTCCAGCAGGCCCAGGCCGCGCAGGTCGCTGTCGTCCAGCCGCGCCGGTCGGTAGCGGCCGTCCAGTTCGTTGGCGAAGGCCTTGAGGCCCGGGTTGTCCAGGCGCGGCACCAGGATCGAGCCTTGGGCATCCTTGAGGTAACTGCCATCGGCCTGGGCCACCGGTGCGCCTTCGCGGGTACCGATGCCCAGCATCAGCCATTGTGTGGTGGAACCGTCCAGGACCTGGCGGATGCCTTGACGTTCCTGTTCGTTCAACGACGAACCGATCAGCAGGATCCGACCGTGACCGAGTTCACCTTGATCCAGCAGGGCCATGGCTTTATGAACGGCCAGATCGGCGCGATGACCGCTTTGGGGCATGATCGATGGCGCGAGGGCTTCGAGCAGGTTGGTGCTGGTGGCCAGGTCGTCGGACAGCGGCACCAGCGTGTGGGCGCTGCCGGCATAGACGATGATCGCGGTCTGGGCATCGCTGCGGTTCTGCAACAGGTCCAGCACCTTGCGCCGGGCCTGTTCCAAGCGCGTGGGCGGGACATCGGTGGCGAGCATTTCCGGGGTCAGTTCCAGTATCACCACCAGCGGATCGGCGGGTTTCTGGCTGGTCTGTTCGACCCGCGCCCAGCTCGGCCCCAGCAACGCCAGCACGATCAACAGCCAGCCCAGGCCCAGGGCAATCCACGGCAGCCGGCTTTCCCGGCCACTGCCACCACTGAGCAGTACGGCATGAAAGGCCGGCGGCAGGATCATCTGCCAGCGTCCCACGCGTTTCTGCCGATGCCACAGTTGCCAGAGCAACCAGCCCAGCAACGGCAGCAGCAACACGAACCAGGGGCGTAGCCAGTGTGGCCAGAGGGCGATCATCGACGCCTCCGCAAGCGCAGGCGCTTGAGCCGCTGGCGCCACTCGGTGTGTTGGGCCGGCCGGAACAGTGCTTGGTTGAGCAGGCGTTGCAGCGGATTGTCCGGCCAGCGCGCCCGGGCCACCAGCAACATGCTCAACAGCAGCGCAACGGCCAGGGGCCAGTGATACAGCGCCAGGGCAGGGCGCGCCTGGGTCGGTTGCTGGGTCACCGGTTCGAGCTGGTCGAGGGTGGTCTTGATCGCCAGCAATTGCTCACCATCCTGGGCCCGAAAATAGCGACCGCCCGTGACCTGGGCAATGTCCTTGAGGGTCGGTTCGTCGAGGTCCAGGCTCGGGTTGACGCCGAGGAAGCCTGCGGTGCCGCTTTGCTCCGGGTCGGCACCGATGCCGATCGGGTAGATTTTCACGCCCTCATCGGCGGCCAGTTGCGCGGCGGTCAATGGATCGATTTCGCCGCCGTTGTTGGCACCATCAGTGACCAGGATCAACACACGACTGTGGGCCGGACGTTGGCGCAGGCGCTTGAGGGCCAGGCCGATGGCATCGCCGATGGCGGTGTTCTTGCCGGCGATGCCGATGCGCGCCTCGTCGAGCCAACGACGTACGGTGCGGCGGTCGAAGGTCAGCGGTGCCTGCAAATAGGCCTGGCTGCCGAACAGGATCAGGCCGACCCGGTCACCTTCGCGGCCTTCGAGAAAATCCCCGAGCATGTGCTGGACCAGCGCGAGGCGGCTGACCTCTTCGTCCTTCCACTGCATGTCGGGAAAGTCCATGGAGCCCGAGACGTCCACCGCCACCAGCAGGTCGCGACCGCTGGCGGCAATGGGCAGCGGTTCTCCCAGCCACTGCGGCCGGGCGGCGGCGATCAGCAACAGCAGCCAGAGCAGGATAAAGGGCGCTTGTTGTCGCCAGGTCGGCAGATTGGCCCGGGCCCGACGGCCCACCAGGCCTTCCAGGTCGTCGAGGAAACTGACCTTGAGCGCCGGCTCACCGCTGTCGGCCGCCGGCAGCACCAGGCGCATCAGCCAGGGCAGCGGCAACAGGGCGAACACCCACGGCCAGGCGAATTCAAACATGTTTGCGGATCCAGATTTCCACCGCCTGGGTCAGGCCGGCGATGGCTTTGTCATCGAGCTTGCATTCGGGCTTGTAGGCGCCTTCCACCAGTACCATCCAGCGTGTCAGGCCGGCGGCCGGGCAACGGTTATCCAGGAAGGCCAGCCATTTGCGCCCGTTGAGGGTGTGGCTCTGGCTGTAGGGGTAGTGGTTGCGACACAGGCGCTTGAGCAGCCCGTTAAGTTGCTGCAACCAGGCACCGGCCGGGGCGCCGTCGTAGGGCTTGGGCAGCCGGGCGAGTTCGGCCAGGGCGGCCAGGCGCACCGGGTCCAGGGGTTGCTCGCTGCGGTCGGTGATGCGCTTGGCGGGAATGAACCGGCGCAATTGCCACAGCCCCAGGCCGAGCAAGGGCAACATCACCAGCAGCAACCACCAGCCCGGCGCGGGCGGCCAGAAGCCAATGGGCGGTGGCGCCATCAGCGGCTGCAATTGATCGAGACTGCTCATCGGCTTTTCCCGGCCCGCTTGGGGTTCAGGTATTCACGCAACTGCTCGACCATGTCGCCCTGGGTGCTCAGGGGCATCATCAGGATTCGCAGCTTCTGCGCCAGCAGTTCCCAACGCGCCTGGCGGGCCTCGGCCTGGGCGCGATAGGCCTGGCGCAGTTCGAAATTCAGGGTGTCGAGCTCCAGTTGGGCGTCGCGCTGGGCGAAACGCAGCAAGCCGGCGGCGGGCAAGGCGTGATCCAGCGGGTCGGACAGCGGCAGCAGCAACAAGTCGCAATGGCGTGACAGCAGGCTCAGTTGCTGCTCGGCGCTGTTGGACAGGGCACGTTCGTCGCAAATCACGATCACCAGGCTGCCGGGCCGCAGCACTTCCCGGGCCCGGCGCAGGGCGATGCCGAACGAGTCGCGGTCCGGCTCGCCCTCGGTGTGCAGTGACTGGTTGACCCGCACCAGCCGGTTGAGCAATTGCAACAGGCTCTGTTTGCTGCGTCGCGGCTTGACCTCGTAATGGGTGTTGTTGCCGAACACCAGGCCGCCGACCCGGTCGTTATGCCCCAGCGCGGCCCAGCCGATCAGGCTGGCGGCCTGGGCGGCGAGTACCGATTTGAACATCAGCCCCGAGCCGAAGAACAACCGATGGCTTTGCTCGATCATGATGAAGATCGGCCGCTCCCGCTCTTCGTGGAACAGCTTGGTGTGGGGCTCCTGGGTCCGGGCGGTGACGCGCCAGTCAATGGTGCGTACGTCGTCGCCGGCCTGATAGACCCGCACCTGGTCGAAATCCACCCCGCGCCCGCGCAGCTTGGAGTGATGCAAGCCGATCAGCGGGCTGCGCTGGCCCGGTGTCGAGAACAGTTGCACCTCGCGCACGCGATGGCGCATCTCGATCAGCTCCGAAAGGCTGACGCGGATGCCCGGTGCGGGCGCCAGGGGGTTATTCATGACGCATGCTCAAGCGACAGCGACGACGTCGAGAATCCGCTGCACGACCCGATCCTGGTCGATGCCGGCGGCCTCGGCTTCGAACGACAGGATGATGCGATGGCGCAGCACGTCGAACAGCACGGCCTGGATATCTTCCGGGCTGACAAAGTCGCGTCCGGCCAGCCAGGCATGGGCACGGGCGCAGCGGTCCAGGGCGATGGAACCCCGCGGACTGGCGCCGTAGGCGATCCACTCGGCCATTTCCGGATCGAACTTGGCCGGGTTGCGAGTGGCCATGATCAGTTGCACCAGGTATTCCTCCACGGCGTCGGCCATGTACAACCCGAGGATTTCCTTGCGGGCGGAGAAGATCGCCTGCTGGCTCACGCGGCGTTCGGGCTTGGTTTCGCCGTTCAGTGCTTCACCCCGGGCCTGCTGGAGGATGCGGCGTTCCACGGCAGCATCGGGAAAGCCAATCTTGACGTGCATCAGGAACCGGTCGAGCTGGGCTTCGGGCAGCGGGTAGGTGCCTTCCTGCTCGATCGGGTTCTGCGTGGCCATCACCAGGAACAGCGGCGACAGTTCATAGGTGCTGCGCCCGACACTGACCTGACGCTCGGCCATGGCTTCGAGCAGGGCCGACTGGACCTTGGCCGGGGCGCGGTTGATTTCGTCCGCCAACACCAGGTTGTGGAAAATCGGCCCTTGCTGGAACACGAAGCTACCGGTTTCCGGGCGGTAGATTTCCGTGCCGGTGATGTCGGCGGGCAGCAGGTCGGGGGTGAACTGGATGCGATGGAACTGCGCTTCGATGCCCTCGGCCAGCTCTTTGATGGCCTTGGTCTTGGCCAGCCCAGGCGCGCCTTCCACCAGCATATGACCGTCGGCGAGCAGGGCGATGAGCAGGCGCTCGATGAGTTTTTCCTGGCCGAGAATCTGCGTTGAAAGAAAGGTTCGCAGCGCAAGCAGCGCTTCACGATGTTCCATCGGTGACTGTTCCTGGAAAGGGTGGCCCCAGGCGTTCGGATAACGCCGGGGCTGGGGGCGTTACTTTAATGCATGGCGGGGGTTGGCGACTAACGGGATTTTGTCTGGTGTGCGGATTTGTGATCGGTTTGGATCTGGTGTGGGAGCGGGCTTGCTCGCGAAGGCGGTGTGTCAGCCGATGAGAAGGTTGCCTGACACGAAGCCTTCGCGAGCAAGCCCGCTCCCACAGAGACCTGTGGTGAACACCGATTCGATTAGCACCCGAGATCAGTGTGGGAGCCGAGCTTGCTCGCGATGACGGCGGGACATTCGACTTCAATGCAGCCTGAGCCACCGCCATCGCGAGCAAGCTCAGCTCCCACAGGGGTTGGCGGTGAACACCGAAGCCATGAACACCCGAGATCAGTGTGGAGCTTGCTCGCGATTACCTTAGTAGATCCGGCACCTCATATTTCCGCTTTCCGCTAGTTTTGCATCCGAATCTCATCCACCAGCAGCCTGATTGCTGGCCTGTCGATTAGATCCCGCCACGGACCATCCTCCACGATTGCCCCGTCATGCATCACAATGACCCGGTCAAACCGATATAGGTGGTCAACGTCATGGGTGACACATATCAACCCCTGCCCGGCAAAAACGTCGAATAACAGGTCCCAAAGAGGCGTGGTCAGCCTAGGTTCGATGGATGCGCTTGGCTCGTCGAACAAATTGAATTTTCCGGGCTTGTTGATCAGGCGCAGCAGTGATAGGCGTTTGGCTTCGCCTCCGGAGATATTCGATGCATTTTCGCTGATCTGCCGTGTTGTCACGATCTCATCCAGTTCCAATTGCCGTATGGCTCTAGACAAAATCGGCGATGCGCTGCCTCCGAACAGAACCGATTGTTCAAAAGAGCCTTCCAGAAACCGCGGTTGTTGGGGGCAGTATCTCAAGGCGTCCAAGTGAGCTTGACCGGACAAAAGTGAGACCGGTACCGAGTCGATACTCAGTTGGTCTCGCTTTGATGCATCAAGCCCGGCGAGGACTTCCAGAAAAGTGGTCTTGCCTGCGCCGCTAGGGCCCGTAACGGCCACTGACTGCCCTTGAGCAAATGCCAGGGAACGCTTGATCGACAGGCGAAGCGGTCCCGTTCCTGCCACTTCGCAGGGGCCGAGTTCCAGAACTGAGGGCCGCTGGAAATCAACCCAGGCCAGCCGATTGCTGCGATCGAAATCCGGAAGTGATAGCAGGCCTTGAAATTGACGCTGGTCTGCAAGGAACTGATCAAGAACACGATACCCTTCAGTCAAGGTTGAAATACTGAGCAGATAATTCCCCGCGATTGAAAAAATGGCAACCAGCTGCCCGACACTGATACTGGGATGACTCGAAAGTTGGTCCACGACGCCCCAGTAGAGCAATCCCCCGGTGGAAAGGCTTACGAACAGTATCTTGGCGGTGCTTAGCAGGCCGCCAGATGATGCCGTGGTTACCGCAGCGTTGGCATAACGCTCGAACGCCGCGTTCAACGGGTGCAGCGCAGTAGGTATGGCACTTTCCAGTTTTATGATTTTTCCCGCGTTGAGGGTGTTGTAGAGATGGGCACTTAATTCATCTTCCTGTTCATTGACTGCATCGATGTGCTTTCTCCGCCATCTGATAATTTTATGGGTGGCTGCCAGATAAATAATTCCGAACGCCGTCATGCTCAAAAAAATCTCACCGCCCCCGATGTAAATGAAAGCAGTTCCAACAACTACGAATTCCAAGAATACGGGAAGTGCAATGGTTACAATGAAAGTGAGTAGTTGCTCGTGCGCAGTAATTCCGCGCTCGACCGATTTGATGAAACGGCCGATTCTCCAAGAGTTGAATGACGCAAACTCTTTGCCTATGAGTTCGGTGATCCACTCAATGGAAGCGTTCATGATAATGCTCTGTACCAGCTTGGACAGCGCATGGATTTGCAGCGGAGTGATGATGGCATGAATGCATCCCGCGACAATCAGGCCTGTCGTCAGTGCGAGCAGGGTGCTGGATGCTGGGTTTCTGCTGCCTTGCAGGGTGTCGATGATGGTTCCGAGTAACAGTGGAGGGGCAAGTGTGATGAATTTGAGTGCGATGATTGTGGCTATAGTCATCGCTAGAAGTTTGGTGTATTTTTTATAGGCGTTTTTTATCATTGTCCGGATGCTGTGCATGTACTCGCTCCTGGTTGCTTCGTGTTCGATGGTTCAACCGCGTAACACGTACTGAGGTACCACTAGGCGACCGTTTCTAATGATGTTAAAGCGCTCAAGTCCTGGAATATAAATTTGAGTGACGATGCTGTTGTCTGAAAAACGGGCTACCGTTCGGCGAAATATTTTCATTCCTTTGTTTGATAAGTTTTTTTGCAGTGCTTCTAGTTGTGCGGAAACTGTCAAAGAGTCGATGTGTGCAGGGGTGTCAATTATAGGGAGTGTCGCTCTTGTGACGGGTGCGAAGTCAATCAGGTGTTTCAGGTGCCTTGATTTAGATAGTAGATCAAAGGTTTGGCTATCTATAGATTCTTCAACGGCATCATATAAGTCTTCGGACTGGAACTGTTCAGTAACTGCTCTTTGGATTGCAGTATGGATTTCAAGCGAGCATCCGGAGCCAATGGGTGAAAGATGGTGCACTCCAGGGCCCGCTTTGGGAAATGCTACTGCAAAATAAACTGACAGCACGTCCTTGATAACGATCACTTGCAGGCTGTTCGCTGACGCCAATGCAACGGGGTGGCTCCTGAGCGCTGTTTGAAGCAAGTCGGTAGAAGGTGTGTATAGCTCCATTGTCGGACCAAGGCCACAGACAGCCATGTAGAAAAGAGACAGGATATGCCTCTCGATTGTTTCGTGGGCACCATGTAATAGTGCTTCGTTCTCTGTGCAACCAAAAGCAATTCCTGAATTTGATGAGTAGCGAGATAGAAAGCGCAGTGCGGAATGCGAATCTTCGTGGATGTTTTGCGTCGTTTTAGGGCATAGAAGGACGCACGGCGCGAATAGATCTTCATTATTGTTGAGCGAGGTAAGCCTAAAGCACTCGATTAATTTTTCGGTGTGAGGCAGGCTGGTAAAAATCCCATCTTCTGTAACTGCTTTTTGAGTCGCTATATTGTCGGTGCTATATAGTATGGGAGCATCAGCAAGAGGCTGAAACGTGCTGAAGTGTTCAATGCTTTCTGCCAGTGCACCTATTAGTGAGTCTGGTCCTTTGCCAGCCCCCGATTCAACGAAGTTATCGTTGCCATCAAACAGTTCTGCCGTCGCTACTAGCTTGGATGGTGTCGTATACCGTGTTACTGCACTGAGACCCAGTGTATGGAGCGTGGACATGATATTGAATAGCGCTTCGGTGGGTGATAGTTCTCGTTCTGACATATGGATCTCCATTGAAGGATGCCGAAAGAAGAACCTTTCGGCATCTGTTTGCCGATAATTAATCGGTCACTGGCTTAGTTGGTCAGCGATGCGAAAAAATCGGCTTCCGTTGCGAGGAGGTCTTTAGAAAGGCCTAATGCTTGCGGCAGGCCAAAAAAGGTATGATTTATTTCAGAGCGTTTCCTACCCATGTCGATGTACTCCAATGTAGTTAATGGGCGTCGCGACGCGAGCGCCCAACTTGCGATTGTTCGCAAGTGATTAATTAATAGCATTGGGGTGAAGTGAAAGGCTATTGCGCGACTTCCGAGGCTGACGTAGGTTCGTTCTTGTCATTGAGTAGGAGGGGGGTGTAGGAATGTAGCTGCTTTGTTGAAAGTGTGGTCTCTCTCTACTGTTCTCTCCGTTTGGGATGTTTATATTATTTTAAGCAAGGATCAAAAGGATAATCTGCCCGGAAAGGTTGTGTTGCGTGCACATCTAGATGAACACAGTTGCCATCGCGACCCTGCTCGCGATGGCATATTCGAAGGCGGCAATAGGTCAGCCTTTCCACGCCCCCGCATTCACCAGATTCACCGGCCGCTCCCCCGCCAATGCCGCCAACAGGTTGTCCACCGCACAGCGCGCCATCGCTTCCCGGGTCTCGTGGGTGGCCGAGCCCATGTGCGGCGTCGCGACCACGTTGTCCATCTGCAATAGCGGCGAATCGGCATTCAAGGGTTCGCGCTCGAATACATCCAGCCCCGCGCCACGGATCTGTTTGTTGCGCAGGGCCTCGATCAGCGCCGTTTCATCCACCACCTTGCCTCGGGAGATGTTGATGAAGATGCTCTCGGGACGCATCTGCGCGAACGCTTGGGCACCGATCAGCCCTTGAGTCTCAGCGGTCAAGGGCAGGGTCAGGCAGATAAAGTCCGCCTGCCGCAACAGCGTTTCGAGGCTGCAATAACGGGCGTTGAAACGCTGCTCGACCGCAGGCTTGGGCGAATGGCTGTGGTAGAGCACTGGCATGCCGAAGCCGAAGTGCCCGCGTTGGGCCAAGGCTTCGCCGATGCGCCCCATGCCGATGATACCCAAGGTCTTGCCATGGACGTCGGTGCCGAAATGCCGGGGGCCGATGCTCTGTTGCCAGCCGCCTTCGCGGATCAGATTGGCCAGTTCCACCACGCGCCGGGCGGTTGCCAGGATCAGGGCGAACCCAGTGTCGGCGGTGGTTTCGGTCAGCACGTCCGGGGTGTTGCTGAGCAGGATCCGGCGTTCGGTCAGGTAGTCGATGTCGTAGTTATCGACTCCCACCGAGACGCTGGCGATGGCTTGCAGGTTCGGCGCCAGGTCCAGCAGCGCCGCATCCAGCTTGAGGCTGGCGCCGAGCAGGCCGTGGGCGGTGGGGAGGGCGTCGCGCAGTTGCGCCAGGCCCTGGGCATCCAGGCGTTCGATGAGCGTGACTTGGGCCTGGGCTTGCAGGCGAGCCATCAATTGAGGTGACAGCGTTTTGTACAACACCACGTGCTTTTTCATGGGATGGGTCTCGATTCAGGAACGGGCGGGCGCCGGGTGTGGCGTCGCGGGGTTGGAGACGTCCCGGTCGCTGGCGCCGGGCTTGAGGGCGAGGGTCAGCACCACCGAGAGCAGCAACGCGCCGCTCATCAACAGGAAGGACATGCCAGGGGAGCCGGTGGTGCCGTTGAGGTAGCCCACCAGGTACGAGCCGCCGAACGACCCCAGCGCGCCCATGCTGTTGATCAAGGCCATGGCGCCGCCAGCGACGTTGGCCGGGAGGATTTCCGGAACGATGGCGAAGAACGGACCGTAGGGCGCGTACATGCAAGCGCCGGCGACCACCAGCAAACCATAGGACCACCAGAAGTGCTCGGCCCCCAGCAGGTAAGAGGCGTAGAACGCGATGGAGGCGATCAGCAGCGGCGGCCAGACAAAACGCTTGCGCTTCTGCGCCTTGTCCGACGCCCAGGACACCACCAGCATGCCGATCACCGCCGCCAGGTACGGCAAGGACGACAGCCACCCGGCCTCGACCATGTTCATCTGCAAGCCGGCCTTGAGGATCGACGGCAACCACAGCACAAACCCGTAGACGCCGATGCTCCAGCAGAAAAACTGCAACGCCAGGATGATCACCTTGGGTGAACGGAAGGCTTCGGCGTAGTTCTTCACCGCCTTGATGCCGACCTGTTCGGCCGCCAAGGCACTTTCCAGGTCGTGTTTTTCCTGGTCGCTGAGCCACTTGGCCTGGGCCGGACGATCATCGGCCAGGCGCCACCAGATAAAGGCCCAGAGCACCGCCGGCAGGCCTTCGATGATGAACATCCAGCGCCAGTCGAATTGCTGCACCAGGTAACCCGAGACCACGGACATCCACAGCATGGTCACCGGGTTGCCGAGGATCAGGAAGGTATTGGCGCGCGAGCGTTCGGCCCGGGTGAACCAGTGGCACAGGTACACCAGCATCGCCGGCATGACGGCGGCCTCGACTACCCCGAGCATGAAGCGGATCACGATCAGCCAGTAAGCGTTGGAGACCACGCCTGTCAGGGTGGCCAGAGAACCCCAGAGGATCAGGCTGACGAAGATCAGCTTCTTCACGCTGTGCTTTTGCGCGTAGATCGCCCCCGGGACCTGAAAGAAAAAGTAGCCGAGGAAAAACAGTGCGCCCAGCAGCGACGAGAGTCCTGGGGTGATCATCAGGTCTTCGGCCATGCCCGAGGCGGCGGCAAAGCCATAGTTGGCACGGTCGAGGTAGGCCAGGCTGTAGGTGATGAAGACGATGGGCATGATGTACCACCAGCGGCGGGTGGCGAGGTTGAGCGTTTGCATGTCGTTGACTCCTGAGCTTGTTGTTTTTGTTGCAGCAGGTGCGTTTGTGGTGGCTTCAATCGCGAGCAAGCTCGCTCCCACAGGGGTTAACTCGACCCTATGTGGGAGCGAGCTTGCTCGCGATCGACGGTTTCAAATTCAGCCAATAACTCAAGGCGCGTCGGCAACCCTTCCATATCCCCACGGCTCTGCACCGCGCGGCTGCCAATCCAGTTGGCGCGCTGCACGGCCTCGGGGATGGCGCGGCCTTCGAGCAATGCGCTGATCAGGCCGACGGCGAAGCCATCCCCGGCGCCCAC
The DNA here is from genome assembly GCF_054671965.1 of Pseudomonas sp. H3_A02. Classification (NCBI taxonomy): domain Bacteria; kingdom Pseudomonadati; phylum Pseudomonadota; class Gammaproteobacteria; order Pseudomonadales; family Pseudomonadaceae; genus Pseudomonas; species Pseudomonas sp. H3_A02. The sequence continues at coordinate 4,908,707 of NZ_CP162807.1, read as the reverse complement.
GGTGTCCACCACCTGGGCCACCGGCACGCCGGCGATGACGCCTTCGTCCTGCGGCGTGCGGTAATAGGCGCCGTCCGCGCCGAGCTTGATCACGACGATTTCGGCGCCTTGGTCCAAGTAGAACGCGGCGATGTCAGCCGGATCGTCGAAACCAGTCAGCAGCCGGCCTTCGCCAAGCCCCGGCAAGACCCAGTGGGCGAGGGCGGCGAGGCGATTGATTTCGGTGATCATCATCGCCTCGCTGCGCCATAGGCTCGGCCTCAGGTTCGGGTCGAACGACAGGCTGCGGCCGGCCTCGCGCACGCGGCTCATCAATTCAAAGGACATTTCGCGGGCCGTGACCGACAGCGCCGGGACGATGCCAGTGGCGTGCAAGTGACGCGCTTCAAGCAACGCTGGGGCGATGGAGTCGATCGACAAATGACTGGCCGCCGAGCCGCGCCGGAAATACTCGACTTGCGGGTCGCTGCCATCGACGGTACGAGATTTGAACTGAAAGCCGGTGGGGTGCTCCGGGTCGACCGCCACGTGACGACAATCCAGGCCTTCGTTTTCCAGCGTCTGTGTCACGAAGCGCCCCAGTGAATCGGCGCCGACCCGGCTCAGCCACGCCACCTTGAAGCCCAGCCGCGAAAGCCCAATGGCCACGTTACTGTCGGCTCCGGCGATGCGTTTGTGAAACTGGTCGACGCTGGCCAGGTCACCGTGCTGATCCGCTACCAGCATCGCCATGGTTTCGCCGAACGACAGCACATCGAATTCAGACATGGACAGGCTCCCGGCGTGATTGCCCGAGGCGGGACAGGGTGGCGACATGGCTAGCGGTTAATTGCAGCAGGTCATCGCCTTGCAGCGGGTATTCGGCGGCTCGCATCACGCCAGGGGGCATGTGCTTGAGCAGTTGTTCCCACAGGTGCAGGTCGGTCATGCCCGGAGGCACGGCGACGAGTTTGCCGTCGGCGCGCCGGGCCACGGCCTTGCAGTGCACATACGCCACATGCCGTCCGAGCTGTCGGGCGGCCACGGCGGCCGATTGGTCCTGCCATTGCCAGTTGCCAATGTCGAAGGTCATGGCGACGGTCAGCGCTTGGTGCTCCACGGCCGTGAAGAACCGTTGCAACGGTTCTATCCGTCCGCCCTGCAAGGTCTGGTCGTTTTCCACCAGCAACTGCACCGGGCTCGCGGCGAGCACCTGGGCCAGTGCCGACAGGTCATTGGAGTCGGTGAAATGACCGAGGGAGACTTTCAGCCAAGTCGAACCGAACGCCTCGCCGCGTTGCAAGGCCAGCGCCAGGGCGGGGTTGGGCCTGGACTGGCCGGCGAGCCACAGTTCCAGTGGTGACGAGAAGATACTTTGCAGCCCCTGGGCCCGGGCAGCGGCGGCCAATTCAGTGGGCTGTTCGGTGGTGAGCAATTCTTCGCGCCATTCGATGCGTGAGGCACCGGCAGCGGCCAACAGGTCGATGAAACGGCCTTGGCCATGCTGCCGCACCAGGTCGGCGCCGTAGCTGGAAAGACTGATGGAGACGGGTGGATTGTGCATTGTTGTTATACCTCTGAAACCGGTTTCAGTTTTGTTCAAAAAAAGGGTGGTGCGCTTCAGTGCCTCATCGCGAGCAAGCTCGCTCCCACACTGGATCTGTGGCGCACTGAAGATCCCTGTGGGAGCGAGCTTGCTCGCGATAGGTCCCTCACCATCACCGACCATTCCCAAGCGTCGACCCACGCTCAATCAACCGCGCCGCAAAATCCAGGGTCCGCACCGGCCCGTTGTCACCGCGCAAGCGCTTGAGCAGGCACTCGAACGCGCTGGCGCCGATCTGCGCTGTCGGTTGGGCCAGGGCTGTTATGCCGCTGCCCACCAGGGGGTACCAATCCAGGTCATCGAGGGCGATCAGGCCCACGTCGTCGAACAAGTGACAACCCAGCTCGCGCAATACCGTCGTGGCGGCCAGGGCGGCGATGCCATTGGCGCAGAACAACGCCTTGGGGCCATGGCCAGGCTGGGCAAGAAAGGTCTTGATGCGCGTGGTCAACTGATCACAGGTTTCCACCACGGCGCCGGCCAGGGCAGGGCGTCGTTGGATGCCGGCGTTGAAACTCCCGACCCGCTCGATTCGCGAACTGGTGCCATCGAACGGTTCGGTCACCAGCAATAGGTCGCGGTAGCCCCGTTGTTCGAGGTGATCAAGGGCCATTTCGACGGCCGCCGGGTTGTCCAGCCCGACCAGGTCGCTGTCGAGCTGATCGACCTTGCGATCCACCAGCACCAGAGGCATTTCGCTGCGCAGTTCGAACAGTTCGTCACGGTGGTGACCCAAGGTGTTCACGATCAGCCCTTCGATGTTGTAGGCGCGCAGCAGTGCCAGGTGCTGGCGTTCCTGCTCGTCATCGCGGTCGGTGTTGCACACCACCAAGCTGTAGCCGTGGCGACGACAGGCGGTTTCCACGCCATGCATCACGGCAATCGAATAAGGGTTGCGGATATCGGCCACCAGCATGCCGATCAGGCGTGTGCGCCCGCGCTTGAGGCCGCGGGCCATCTGGTTCGGCCGGTATCCCAGCTCACTGATGGCCTGCTCGATACGCCGGGCGATGGCCTCGGAGAGCAGGGCGCGGTCCTCGCCGATGAAACGCGAGACACTGGCCTTGGAGACCCCGGCGCGTTCGGCGACGTCGAGCATGGTCACGCGGTTGCGCTGGGCGGCGGAGAAAGAATTCACGGATTGAAACCTGCTTATTGGATTTATTAGTGGCTCTGAAACCGGTTTCAGGAAACACCAGAACCCAATCGATCGTCAAGGGCGACGTGTCAGAGGCACGACCGACGGTGGTTCGCTTCAGTCCCACAGGGGCGACGATCCAGACAGATCCTCATCAGAACCGACCCCTCCAGCCGATTTGCAGCGCGTAAGGCCGTGTGGTTAGCTGCCTGCCTTTCCCTGCCCTGTGACTACCGAAGCCACCATGAACTTTACCCAGCCTCGCTTGAGATTGCTGTCGATACTGAGTGTGACCTTGTTGGTGGTGGGCTTTACGTCCTATTACCTGTTTCGCCACAGCGGCGCGCCGGCCGATGAAGGTTTCGCCGCCGAGCAACTGAACGAAGGGGGCATGGAAGACATCGGCACGCTGGCACCGCCCGAGGTGGAGAAACGCCTCAACTACTTGATTCAGGACGCCGGTGAAAGCCTCAGGTCCTTGGAGTTGGTCAGTGATGTGCAACTGAGCCTGACCGTCGAGACGAACGAGCCTGCCGATGAGCAGCCGCTGCAATACGAGCCGCTGTTTGTGCCGTTCACAAGTGCGCAACTGAAAGCTGAACTGGCGTCGATCCAGGGCCTGCGTTTTACCCAGCGGCTGTTCGCCGAGGGTTCTGAGGTGCGGCTCGATACCAGCAGCCTTGATCCGCTCTGGAAGCGTGCCGCCACGCCGGATGAGCCGGCGGCCGAGCAATACCTGCCGCAGCGCCTGCGTTTTCGCGATGGCAGCGAAAAAACCTTCGCCGAGCTCAAGGGGTCGCCTGAGGTAGAGTCCGACGACACGATCTCGTCCCATGACGCCTTTGCACTGTCGGTGAACAAACCGCTGGCGAGTCTCGGCCTGACAGTCGCGTACCGCAGCTACCCGGCGTTCAAGAAAGTGGTGCTGGACAAGGATCACCCGAAAGTGACCCTGGACGACGGCCAGTCCTTCCAGCTCACCGCCCTGGGTGATGGCAGCGCCTCCGTGCGCTTGAGTACGCCGAAATCGTCGACCTTCGTGGTGCAGGGGCTGGATGATGCGGGCAGGGCGCTCTACAGCAACGGTAACAACGCTCGGGCGTTCCCCTCCGATGGCGATATCGCGGCGTTGCATGACTATTACAAGGCGTTGCTGCAGACCAAGGACGATCTCAAGCAGCTCAAGACCGGTCAGGCGGTGCAACAGCAGTTGCAGCGCTTGACCGAGGCGCTGGCCGCACAGGTGGGACCGTTGAAAAACACCGAGGTCGATTATCAATTCGAGGCGGCCCCGCAACGTATCGTCATCCATGTGCTCGATCCGATGGAAGACAACACCGTGGCGTTCACCCAGGTCGACAACGTCCTTGCAGCCCAAGCGCGGTACATCGCCCTGGACCGGAACGCCGAGCGCTACGGCTTCATCGACCAGGCCGGCCAGTGGTTGATCAAGCCCCGTTGGGTGCAGGTGCAAGATAGCCAGATGGCCGATACCTACACGTTGTTTTCCCCGGAGAAGTCCAGCGACCCGGACTCGCAGTGGCAGGCGTTGCGCAGCCAGCTCGCCTATTTCCCCGCCGGTAGCAACAAGCTCGTGGAGTTGCCGTTCGAGCACATCGTCGAGGTATTGAGCAATGGCCTGCTGTTGGTGGAGCGTGAAACCAACGGCCCATATGGGCTTTACGATGCCAGGAGTCACCGTTTCGTGTTGCCGATGAAATTCGTCAACCCCACCGTGACCGACAACCTGTTCATCGCCCGTCTCGGCAAGCGAACCGATGTCACGGAGGGCCTGTACGGTGCCTATACCCTGGATGGCAAGCAGATCCTGCCGACGCAATTCTCGGGCATCGAGCACAGCGAGGGTTTGCTCTACGCCAGTGCCCCCGATCGGCGTCATCAGGACGTTTTCGACCTGGAAGGTAAACGGATCAACCTTCAGGGTGACAACGTGATAGGCCGGTTTGTGGGTCAGCAACCGCTGCTGGTGCAGGACACTAAAAGCCGGAAATTCGCGTTTATCGATCGCCAGGGCGCGCGGCTACCCATCAAGTTGCCGTATGACGAAGTGACACCGTTTTCCAACGGCATGGCGGTGGTCGCCCGGGATGGTAGCTACGGTGCCATCGACCTGGCGGGCAGGCTGCGGGTGCCGCTGGATTACAGCCAGATCAACGCGTTTCAGACCCGTTACGCCGCGGCCATCCGGGCCGGTGGTGGTTCCGGGCTGGTCTTGATCAGTCAGGACAACAAGGTGATCAAGGCACTGGGGTCCTACACCAGCATGAAGGTGCCGGATAACGGCAATGAGGCCCGTTACTACGTAAGGGATCCGAATAACGATGACGAGTACCTGGTCTATGACGCTGACGGCAATCTCGTGCAGAAAGACGAATAACAGCTGGCGCACTGATCCTGTGGCGAGGGGTCGCCTTGGGAGTCAGAGCTGGCTTATATAGGTCCCCGTCCCCTTGAGGATGTTCTGCAACGTCAGTTCCACTTCCGCCAGGTCCGCCGCGTCGGTGTCGTGGATGATCTCCAGCACATCGTCGCCGTTGAGCGCATCGGCATCCGCCGGGGCAATTTCAATCAGCAGGCGGGTAGGGCTGAGGGTGACCTTGACGCCGTCCAATGTCGAAGGCTCTCCATCAAGGGCGATTTCCAATTCGTCTTCGTCGGGGTAGCGCGTCATCAGGAACATTTCGCCCTGGGCGCTGTGGCAGCAGAGCATGGCCATGTTGTCTTCTTCGTCGTCGCACGGGTTGGCGATCAGAAGGGCGGTGGTCATTTGCATGGTGATGGCTCCAGGATCGAGTGCACCTGCGGGGTGCGAAAAGTGGATTTTGCCAGCCTGAAGGATTTTCTGCTGGTTTACCGCCTCGGGGTGCCGTTTGGTCCCCAGCCTGCTAGGGTTGTTCGGTGCGTACCGGCTGTTTAGCTAGCCGATGACCGAATATGTCGCAGCGCTGCAAGCAGGCAGGTTGTCGCACTCGTTAAGCTGCGCAACGGATGTGCACCCGCCAAGGCCACCCCTGGGTGGTTTTTGCAGGTGTCCATGACAGGAAAATTACATGGAAAAGGATGTGACCTGCGGGTCGTGTCCAGCTTCACCCACCTGTCATCCTGTTTCCTCTGCCCGAGAATCAGGAACGGGATGGCCGACAGCCCCGCAGGGGTTGCACGCGACGCTTCAATCAATAACAAGCCCAAGCGGAGTACCACAGATGGCGTTCTTCACCGCAGCCAGCAAAGCCGACTTCCAGCACCAACTGCAAGCGGCACTGGCGCAGCACATCAGTGAACAGGCACTGCCACAAGTGGCGCTGTTCGCTGAACAATTCTTCGGCATCATTTCCCTCGATGAACTTACCCAGCGCCGGTTGTCCGACCTCGCCGGCTGCACCCTGTCTGCCTGGCGCCTGCTTGAGCGCTTCGATCACACGCAACCGCAGGTGCGCGTCTACAACCCCGATTACGAACGCCACGGCTGGCAGTCGACCCACACGGCCGTGGAAGTGCTGCATCACGACCTGCCGTTCCTGGTGGACTCGGTCCGCACCGAGCTGAACCGTCGCGGCTACAGCATCCATACCCTGCAAACCACCGTGCTGAGCGTGCGTCGCGGCAGCAAGGGCGAATTGCTGGAAATCCTGCCAAAAGGCACCCAGGGCGACGATATCCTGCAAGAGTCGTTGATGTACCTGGAGATCGACCGCTGCGCCAACGCCGCCGAACTCAACGTCCTGAGCAAGGAACTTGAGCAAGTGCTGGGCGAAGTGCGCGTGGCCGTGGCGGATTTCGAACCGATGAAAGCCAAGGTCCAGGAAATCCTCGACAGCCTGGACAGCAGCGCCTACGCCATCGACGCTGATGAAAAGAGCGAGATCAAGAGTTTCCTGGAATGGCTGGTGGGCAACCACTTCACCTTCCTGGGCTACGAAGAGTTCGTGGTACGCGATGAGGCCGACGGCGGTCACATCGAGTACAACCCCGAGTCGTTCCTCGGCCTGACCAAATTGCTGCGCGCCGGCCTGACCGCCGAAGACCTGCGCATCGAAGACTACGCCGTCGCCTACCTGCGCGAACCGACCCTGCTGTCGTTCGCCAAGGCCGCGCACCCGAGCCGCGTACACCGTCCGGCCTACCCGGACTACGTGTCGATCCGCGAGATCGACGCCAACGGCAAGGTCATCAAGGAATGCCGCTTCATGGGCCTGTACACCTCTTCGGTGTATGGCGAGAGCGTGCGGGTCATCCCATATATCCGCCGCAAGGTTGCGGAAATCGAGCGTCGCTCGGGCTTCCAGGCCAAGGCGCATCTGGGCAAGGAACTGGCCCAGGTGGTCGAAGTGCTGCCCCGTGACGACCTGTTCCAGACCCCGGTGGACGAGCTGTTCAGTACCGTCATGTCCATCGTGCAGATCCAGGAACGCAACAAGATCCGCGTGTTCCTGCGCAAAGACCCGTATGGCCGTTTCTGCTACTGCCTGGCCTACGTGCCACGTGATATCTATTCCACCGAAGTGCGCCAGAAGATCCAGCAAGTGCTGATGGATCGCCTGAAGGCTTCGGACTGCGAGTTCTGGACCTTCTTCTCCGAATCCGTACTGGCCCGTGTGCAGTTGATCCTGCGGGTGGATCCGAAGAACCGCCTCGACATCGACCCGTTGCTGCTGGAAAAAGAAGTCGTGCAGGCCTGCCGCAGCTGGAAGGACGACTACGCCAGCCTGGTCATCGAGAGCTTCGGCGAAGCCCAAGGCACCAACGTGCTGTCGGATTTCCCCAAAGGCTTCCCGGCCGGCTACCGCGAGCGCTTTGCCGCGCATTCGGCCGTGGTCGACATGCAGCACCTGCTGAGCCTGAACGAAAAGAACCCGCTGGTCATGAGCTTCTACCAGCCACTGGGCCAGGTCTCCGGCCAGCGCGAGCTGCACTGCAAGCTGTATCACGCCGACACGCCGCTGGCGCTGTCCGACGTGCTGCCGATCCTGGAAAACCTCGGCCTGCGCGTGCTGGGCGAATTCCCGTACCGCCTGCGCCACACCAACGGCCGCGAGTTCTGGATTCATGATTTCGCCTTCACCGCCGCCGAAGGCCTGGACCTGGACATCCAGCAACTCAACGACACCTTGCAGGACGCCTTCGTCCACATCGTGCGTGGCGATGCCGAGAACGATGCGTTCAACCGCCTGGTGCTGACCGCCGGCCTGCCATGGCGTGACGTGGCGCTGTTGCGTGCCTATGCCCGTTACCTGAAGCAGATCCGCCTGGGCTTCGACCTGGGTTACATCGCCAGCACCCTGAACAACCACACCGACATCGCTCGCGAGCTGACCCGGTTGTTCAAGACCCGCTTCTACCTGGCGCGCAAGCTCAGTGGCGATGACCTGGAAGACAAGCAACTGCGTCTGGAGCAAGCGATCCTCTCGGCCTTGGACGACGTCCAGGTGCTCAACGAAGACCGTATCCTGCGTCGCTACCTGGACCTGATCAAGGCCACCCTGCGGACCAACTTCTACCAGACCGACGCCAACGGCCAGAACAAGTCCTACTTCAGCTTCAAGTTCAACCCGCACCTGATCCCGGAACTGCCGAAACCGGTGCCCAAGTTCGAGATCTTCGTCTACTCGCCACGGGTCGAAGGCGTGCACCTGCGCTTCGGCAACGTTGCTCGCGGTGGCCTGCGCTGGTCCGACCGTGAAGAAGACTACCGCACCGAAGTGCTGGGCCTGGTAAAAGCCCAGCAAGTGAAGAACTCGGTGATCGTGCCGGTAGGCGCCAAGGGTGGTTTCCTGCCACGTCGCCTGCCGCTGGGCGGCAGCCGGGACGAGATCGCGGCCGAGGGCATCGCCTGCTACCGCATCTTCATCTCGGGCCTGTTGGACATCACCGACAACCTCAAGGACGGCGCGCTGGTTCCACCGGCCAACGTCGTGCGGCATGACGACGATGACCCGTACCTGGTGGTCGCGGCGGACAAGGGCACTGCAACCTTCTCCGACATCGCCAACGGCATCGCCATCGACTACGGCTTCTGGCTGGGCGATGCGTTCGCCTCCGGCGGTTCGGCCGGCTACGACCACAAGAAAATGGGCATCACCGCCAAGGGCGCGTGGGTCGGCGTTCAGCGTCACTTCCGCGAGCGCGGCATCAATGTCCAGGAAGACAGCATCACCGTGGTGGGTGTCGGCGACATGGCCGGCGACGTGTTCGGCAACGGCTTGTTGATGTCCGACAAGCTGCAACTGGTCGCGGCCTTCAACCACCTGCACATCTTCATCGACCCGAACCCGGAGCCTGCCAGCAGCTTTGCCGAGCGCAAGCGCCTGTTCGACCTGCCGCGTTCGGCCTGGACCGACTACGACGCCAGCATCATGTCCGAAGGTGGCGGTATCTTCTCGCGCAGCGCGAAAAGCATCGCCATCTCGCCACAGATGAAAGAGCGCTTCGACATCAAGGCCGACAAACTGACCCCGACCGAACTGCTCAACGCCTTGCTCAAGGCGCCGGTGGACCTGTTGTGGAACGGCGGTATCGGTACTTACGTCAAGGCCAGCACCGAAAGCCACGCCGATGTCGGCGACAAGGCCAACGATGCGCTGCGGGTGAACGGCAACGAACTGCGCTGCAAGGTCGTGGGCGAGGGCGGCAACCTGGGCATGACCCAACTGGGTCGCGTCGAATTCGGCCTCAATGGCGGCGGTTCCAACACCGACTTCATCGACAACGCCGGTGGTGTGGACTGCTCCGACCACGAAGTGAACATCAAGATCCTGCTCAACGAAGTGGTGCAGGCCGGCGACATGACCGACAAGCAACGCAACCAGTTGCTGGCGAGCATGACCGACGAAGTTGGTGGCTTGGTGTTGGGCAACAACTACAAGCAGACCCAGGCCCTGTCCCTGGCGGCACGCCGCGCCTTTGTGCGGATCGCCGAATACAAGCGCCTGATGAACGATCTGGAAGCCCGGGGCAAGCTGGACCGCGCCATCGAGTTCCTGCCGACTGAAGAGCAACTGGCCGAACGTGTCGCGGCGGGCCATGGCCTGACCCGTGCCGAACTGTCGGTGCTGATCTCCTACAGCAAGATCGACCTCAAGGAAGCGCTGCTCAACTCCCTGGTACCGGACGACGATTACCTGACCCGTGACATGGAAACCGCGTTCCCGCCGACGCTGGTGAGCAAGTTCTCCGAGGCCATGCGTCGCCATCGCCTGAAACGCGAGATCGTCAGCACCCAGATCGCCAACGACCTGGTCAACCACATGGGCATCACCTTCGTCCAGCGGTTGAAAGAGTCTACGGGCATGAGCCCGGCAAACGTGGCTGGCGCTTATGTGATCGTGCGTGACATCTTCCACCTCCCGCACTGGTTCCGTCAGATTGAAGCCCTGGACCACCAGGTCTCGGCCGACGTGCAACTGGAGCTGATGGACGAGCTGATGCGCCTGGGCCGTCGCGCCACGCGCTGGTTCCTGCGCAGCCGCCGCAACGAGCAGAACGCTGCCCGTGACGTCGCGCACTTCGGTCCGCACCTGGCGGCGTTGGGCCTCAAGCTCGACGAACTGCTGGAAGGCCCGACCCGCGAAGGCTGGCAGACCCGCTACCAGGCTTACGTCGCGGCCGGCGTGCCAGAGCTGCTGGCGCGCATGGTTGCCGGCACCACGCACTTGTACACCTTGTTGCCGATCATCGAGGCGTCCGACGTCACCGGCCAGAACGCCGCCGATGTGGCCAAGGCTTACTTCGCCGTGGGCAGCGCCCTGGACATTACCTGGTACCTGCAACAGATCAGCGCTCTGCCGGTGGAAAACAACTGGCAGGCCCTGGCCCGCGAAGCGTTCCGCGATGACGTCGACTGGCAGCAACGGGCGATCACCATCTCGGTCCTGCAAGAGGGCGATGGCGCCCAGGACGTGGAAACCCGCCTGGCGCTGTGGCTGGAGCAGCATCACGATATGGTCGAGCGCTGGCGTGCCATGCTGGTGGACATCCGCGCCGCCAGCGGCACCGACTACGCCATGTACGCGGTGGCCAACCGCGAACTGTTGGACGTGGCGATGAGTGGTCAGCAGGTCAAGACGGCCAACTGATCCGACGTTGAATGGAAAAGCCCCGCATTGAGAGATGCGGGGCTTTTTTTGATTTAAAGATTCACTGTGGCCTCTGTGGGAGCGAGCTTGCTCGCGATAGCGGTGGGTCAGCGACATTGAACTTGACTGATCCACCGCCATCGCGAGCAAGCTCGCTCCCACAGGGGGACTACGTCTCGGCGGGTCAGTTTTTCAGCGGAATCAACACCGCCTCATCCTCTCCCATCACCATGAACACCAGCAATTTCGCCGGTTGGCTCGCGCTGGCGTTTTTCGACACAAGGTGCTCGGACCCCGCCGCTTCATACCAGAACTCCCCGGCCTTGTAGGTCTTCGCCGGCTCGCCCTTGACCTGGGAGGTGATGGCGCCTTCCAGCACATAGGCCATGGCCGTGCCTTCGTGTTTGTGGGCAATGGACGCTTGGCCGGGGGCATAGTTGACGGTCAGCATCATGGCTTTTTTGCCTGGAACGTTTTTTAGCATTTGCTCCTGCAACACCGTGACCTTCTCCGACGGCGCGGCTTCGTGGGCGTAGGCTTGGGTCATGGGCAGCAGGCTGAGGGCGGCAAACAGACAGAGGGTTTTCATGGGGGTAAGGCCTGTGTGGTTTCGAGTGATTTCGCGCTGTCGCGACGATGGGTTCACCCTAAGCCCCAGGGTGGCGCAAGCAAACGTCCAATCTTTCGGAAGGTGGGTAGACCAATGGGCTGGGCCAATGAGGCTATTGGCTGGTGAGCGCTTTTGTGGCGAGGGGATTTATCCCCGCTCGAGTGCGCAGCACTCGCCAGATCCGTCGCCGATACGAAGATTTTGGGGCTGCTGCGCAGCCCAGCGGGGATAAATCCCCTCGCCACAACTTGGCTAGGCAGGGATGAAGTTGTGGGCCTCAGACAATCGGAAAACTATTGAAATCCACGCTTCGGGCCAGACGGTTGTCGATCAGGCTGATGAAGCCTTGCACTTCAGGGCAATTGAAGTGGGCTTGCATGGCCGCTTCCGATTGCCAGCGGGCGCTGACGTTCCAGCGGTCGCCATCGTCCGGGCAACGGTCGACCAGATAGGCATCGCAGCCTGGGAGCGCGCGCAGGGTCTCGACGATTTGCTGCAATTGCCGGCCCAGTTCTTCCGAGCGACCGGCGGCGGCTTGCACCTGTACGGTATTGATCACTTGGCGAGACATTGTTTCAGGCTCCTGAATCAAGTCGGACGGGGGTGTTTACTCGCAATGACACCCGTGCAGGATAGGCCTGGCGATGCAAGGCTCAAACAGCCAATGGGCGGATAAATGCCCAGTCCAATCCTCAGGCCACCTGCTGCAGAATGTCGCGCAAACGGTCGAGGGCGATGTCGATGTCCAGGGTTTCGATCGCACCGAAACCGAAGAACAGGCCCGGCCGCACAGGCACATCATTAAAAAAGCCCGCGAGGCTGTAGAGCCCGACCTCGGCTTTTCTCGCCAGCTCGATCACCAGCGCCAGGTCCATCGGCACCTTGCACAACACCGCCATATGAAAGCCCGCAGTGGTGGGCACGGCCTCGAACCAGGGTGACAAGTCCCCGGCCATGCGCGCCAGGATCCGCTCACGGCGCCCGGCGTACAGGGTGTGGCAGCGGCGGATGTGCTTGAGCAGACAGCCTTCGGCGATGAACTTGGCCAGTGCCCATTGGGGCAGGGTAGAGGTGTGCTGGTCGGTGAGGCGCTTGGCCAGGATCACCGCTTCAAGGATCGCTGGCGGCAGGATTGCGTAACCGAGCCGCAGCTCCGGCAACAGGGTCTTGGAGAAGGTGCCGACGTACGCGACGATGCCGCGCTCATCCAGGCTCTGCAACGAATCGGCGGGCCGGCCTTCGTAGCGGAATTCGCTGTCGTAGTCGTCTTCGATGATGATTGCCCCCAGCTCATAGGCGCGCGCCAGCAAGGCCTCGCGGCGGGCCTGGCTCATGGGCATGCCCAGGGGAAACTGGTGGGAGGGCGTCACATAAATCAACCGCGTGCCGTCGGGGATCAGGTCCACCCGCATGCCGTGCTCGTCCACCGGCACCCCGGCCACCGTGGCGCCCTGGGAGCCGAACAGCAAGCGCGCCGGCGGGTAACCCGGATCTTCCATGGCCACCAGGCTGCCGGGGCGGGTCAATACCCGCGAAATCAGGTCCAGGGCCTGTTGCGCGCCGTTGCACACCACGACGTCTTCATCCTGGCAATTGACCCCGCGAGAAAACGCGATGTGCCGGGCAATGGCATTGCGCAGCGACGGCAGGCCTTCGGGCTGGCTGTAGAAGCCCTTGGCGCTGGCGATCTGGCGCAGCGCGTGGGCAGTGCAGCGCCGCCAGTCGTCCAGCGGAAACTGGCCCTTGCCGGTGGCGCCGCCGATGAAGTCGTAGCGCAACGCACCTTCGAGGGTGGGATGGCGCATCAGGTCCGGCATGGTGCGCCAGGCCTCGACGACGTCGGCGCCGGCCAGCTCGCGGTGGCTTTGCTTGCGCACGACTTTGGCCGGCCGCGCATTGACGTAGGTGCCTTTGCCGATGATGCCGGTGAGGAAGTTCTCGTAGGTCAGTTGGGCGTAGGTGTCGGAGACGGTCTTGCGCGAGACCCCCAGTTGCTCGGCCAGCAGGCGGCTGGGCGGCAGTTGCGTGCCAGCGGCCAGGCGACCGCTTTCGATGGCGCTGCGCAACTGTTGATACAACTGGCCCGACAGGTCCTTGCGGCCGTTGATGACAACATGAAGTTCCATACCCGCAAGCTCCTGGGCGATTGTTGGCGGCCAGCATCAAAGGCGCAAGATTACCCGCATTGTGCGACTGCATAGAAGTTGCGTGGAGAAAATCCCGTTCATTGGACTTGTCCCCGGTTTTTTCGACGAATTGGACCTGTCATTGCCCAGTCTCAGGGCCTACCGTGAAGTTCTCGAATGCCACGGAGCCCGCCATGAGCCCGCGTCTGGATTACTACACCGCATCCCCCGGGGCGATGCGCGCCATGATCGGCCTGGAAGCCCTGACCAGTCGCCTGAGTATCGAACCGGCGCTGCTGCACCTGATCAAGATCCGCGCCTCGCAACTCAATGGCTGTGCCTTCTGCACCGACATGCATTCGGTGGAAGCGCGGCGTCAGGGCGAGACCGAGCGGCGGCTCTACGCGGTGGCGGTATGGCGCGACAGTGGTTTCTTCACGGCTCGCGAACGCGCCGCCCTGGCCTGGACCGAGGCGGTGACGCTGTTGGCGCAGAGCCAGGTCCCCGATGACGTCTATGCCCAGGCCCGGGCCTGCTTCAGCGAGGAGGAACTGGTGGACCTGACCCTGGCGATCAGCACCATCAACAGCTGGAACCGGCTGGCGGTGAGTTTTCGCCAGAGTCCGGGGGGGTGATTGTCTGGAGCAAGCTCCTAAGTGTGTTCCTGTGGCGAGCTGCTTTTGTGGCGAGGGGATTTATCCCCGTTGGGCTGCGTAGCAGCCCTAAACGCCTGTATCTCGGTGTTTCAGAAGGATTGAGTTGTATGCTTTTGGGCCGCTTCGCGCCCCAACGGGGATAAATCCCCTCGCCACAAAAAGCAGTGTCGTTACTTTGTCAGGGGTGAGTTGTTAGCCGGAGCCGGCGGCCTTTGCGGTTTGACCGAGGTGCCAAACGTATTACCCATGCGCACCCCCGTGGCCGCCGGGGTTGCCAGGCCGATGCTGTTCGGTGCGCGTTCATTGACCGGCACGTTCATGGCCTCTTGGGCCTGTTGCGCCGCCTTCGCGGCCTGCGGGTCGTTACCCATCTGCCGGCTGAGGCAGTTGTAGTCGGGGGTCTTGTAGCCACCGACAGTCACCTCGATACAGGCCGGGGCTTCTTCGCCCTGGGCCCAGGGCAGGGCCATGCACAGCCCGAGGCCTGCGATCATGTTCATCCACTGTTTCATCTCCGACCTCCTGGCCCGCGGCAGCGGACGGTGCGTTGTCAGGGCATCAGTCTAGTGCGGCCTGGAGGATTTGTATCAGTTGTCATACGACATTCATAAACACCCCTCAGGATGACGATTTTCAACGGATACGTCAGTTGTGCAGCAGGGCAGAGCCGGGGGCGAACGCGGACGTGGATTGACCAGCGTGCCCTTGGGGTGGCTGATGGTGTTGCTGTGTCTGCTGGCCGGGCCGATCCAGGCGGTTGGCCTGGTGGACCTGGACATCGCGCCCCAGGAACTGACCACGGCGCTAGAGCAGTTCAGTCGCGCTACGGGCATGGCGGTGCTGGTGGACCATCAGTTGTCGAGCCAGCGCCAAACGCTGGGCGTGCAGGGGCGGTTCACCCCCTCCGACGGGTTGCGGGTGTTGCTCAGCGGCACCGGGCTGGCGGCGCATTATGCCCGGGCGGATGCGTTCACGTTGCAGCCGGTTCGGGTCCGCGAGGTTCCGCTGCCTGCCGGTGTCACTCCGGGCATGAGTGACAGCAACTACGCGGCAGCCATCCAGACGGTCATCCAGCGCAATTTATGTCGTTCACCGTTGACCCGCCCAGGCAGTTTTCGGGCGGTGCTGCAAGTGTGGATCGGCCGGGACGGCGTGGTCCAGCACAGCCGCCTGGTCAGTTCCACGGGCGACCTGATGCGGGACAAGGCCTTGGTCAACAGTTTGCAAAACCTCAGGATCGACCGCCCCGCGCCCAGTTCGTTGCGCCAGCCGGTGACCCTGCTTTTGTTACCCGACTCATCAGGAAGAAGCATGGAATGCATGACAGGGGAAGGGGTGTCCGGGCGATGAAAGACATCGGTCGCAGCCCGTTGGTGAAGTTGTTTCTCACCTCCTATGAGGATTTCAGGGTGCGCCTGCGCAGACGCCTGGGCTCCGAGGAACTGGCCAACGACGTGCTGCATGAAACCTACCTACGGGTCGATCGCATGGTCGACACGCCGGACATCGCCCAGCCCAATGCTTATCTGTATCGCATGGCCCTGAACATCGCCGCCGATCGTCGGCAGGCCGATGCACGCTTGCTTACGGGCGATGAAATCGAGGAATTGCTGCAGGTCTCGGATGAAGCGCTGGACCCGGCGCGGGTGGTGGGTGGGCAGAAGGAGTTGCAGACCTTGCTCAAGGCCTTGTACGAACTGCCGGCGCGCCGTCGCAGGATTTTCATCGCCGCCCGCCTGGAAGAAGCGCCGCATCTGGAAATCTCCCAGCGCTTCGGTATTTCCACCCGCATGGTGGAGAAGGAAATCAAGGCGGCGCTGGGGCATTGTGCCCTGCGCCTGGAAAGAAAAGTCATTCAGCGGTTCGGTCCCGGCGCGGGAAAACCGTCTTGAGAGTAGAGACCCGACCCTTTCATGAGTGTGTGTGCGCTTGAACATCTTCAGCATCGCTTCCCCTGACGCCACGCCCCAGGCCCGATTGGCCAGCGAGGCCCGAGATTGGCTGATCCTGCTGACCTCGGGGCGCGCCACCGTGGCCGATGCCCGGGCCTTGCGCTTGTGGTGCGGGCAAAGCCCCGAACATGCGCAGGCCTTTGAACAGGCCAAGGTGCTGTGGCAGGGGCTGCAACCCGCCGCCGCGGCGTTGCAGGCGCCCCGGCATTTCGGCCGTCGGGCGTTGTTGGGTGGCGCCATCGCCGCATCGGCGGCTTTCCTGTTGATCCGCGCCACGGTGCCCGGCGGTGTTTCCGGGTTGGGGGCCGACTACATCACCGATGTCGGCGAACAGCGCCGAGTGGAATTGGCCGAGGGCGTCAGCCTGGAGCTCAATACCCAGACCCGTCTCAGCCGCCACGCGCTGGCCGATGGCGGACAAGGGTTGGAGTTGCTCAGTGGCGAAATTGAAGTGCAGGGGCGCAGTGCCCAGGTGGTCAGCGTCCGGGCCGGCGCCGGTTGGATCAGCGCCGCCCGGGCACGCTTCAACATCCGCTACACCGACCAGAGCGTCTGCGCGACCTGCCTGGAGGGCGTGGTGCAGGTCGAGGTGCAAGGCCAGCGGTTTCGCCTGGAACCGGGTATGCAGCTGACTTACGACCCTCACCAGGTGGGCGTTCTCAAGCGTGCCGATGTGTCGGCCGCCATTGCCTGGCGTGAGCAGGTCCTGGTGTTCAACGACGCGTCCCTGGCCAGCGTCATCGACGAAATCAACCGCTACCGTCCCGGCATGTTGTTGCTGCTCAACCGCGAGCTGGGCCAGCGCAAGGTCCACGCACGGTTTCGCCTCGACCAGTTGGCGGGCGTGGCGCTGTTGATCCGTGATGCCTACGGCGCCAAATGCACCGAATTGCCGGGTGGGGTGGTGGTACTGAGCTGAGGCCAGCGGCGTCTGGGCGGGCCTCATCGCGAGCAAGCTCGCTCCCACAAGGGACTTATGCCGGGCCCAAAACCTGAGGCCACCCAATAACCCTGTGGGAGCGGGCTTGCTCGCGAAGAGGCCTGTAGGCTCGACATCAATGTCGACTGTCATGCCGCTTTCGCGAGCAAGCCCGCTCCCACCAGGAACCAGTGCTTGGCTCAAGTCTTCGGTTCACTCCATAACCCTGTGGGAGCGAGCTTGCTCGCGATGGGGCCGGCACATTCGACATCCTCTTCAACAGACCCACCGCTATCGCGAGCAAGCTCGCTCCCACAGGGGACAGTGTTGTTCGGCTTATTCCAGTGGCCCTAATACTTGCCGATATTTCTCGACGCCTTGGGGTGTCTGGCGACTCAGGCTGATCTCGATGCCCGTCGGGTTTTCCTGGCGGTTGCCGCTGAGTTTGCGCCAGCCTTTCTCCGTGTCCCAGTACCGCAGGCCGGCGTCGCTGACGTCACTGAGCACGGCCACGCCCGGGCCGGGTGCGGGCAGGGGGTAGCGGTTGCGGGCCTGGCCTTGGGCGCGGTAAAGCGTGTCGCCCTTGAGCCACCAACGCACCCGTTGCAGATCGCCTTCCTGGGCCGCCGCCACGCGGATCACATCCAGGCGAAAGCCCCGGCCTTCGGTGCTGCGCACGGTGAGGGCGGGCGGCGCGGTCGAGGGCGGGTCGTCGACGCCGGGTTTGACCGGTTCGCTCAGCTCGATGCTGGCGCGCAGGGCGACGTCGCGCTCCAGTTGGTTCAAGACCCGCAGCAGCGCTTCGGTCTGTTCGGTACTGGCCTGCAAATGGCTGTCGGCACGGGTCACGCTGTCCAGCCCGCGCCAGGCGATCAGACTGACCACCGCCATCAGCAGGATCGCCACCATCACTTCCAGCAAGGTGAAACCCGCCTGCCGGGCGCTCATTGGAGTTGCACCCGTCCGGCGGCACTGCGTTGCACGGTGAGGCTGTTCTGGCCGTCCGACAAGCGGATCTGCAAGGGCTCGCCGATCCACTCGGCATTCAGCACGACCCGCTGCCTGGGTTCCACGCGAACCTCCATCGACGGACTCTGCCAGCGCCGTCGACGCAGTTGCGGGTCGTCCTCGAAGCGATCAACCCCGGTGCCCCGGTCCGCGCGGCGACTGAAGCCAAAGCCCTTGGCGTCCCATCGCCAGGTAATCGGCCGCCCGTCGGTGCGCGCTTCGGTCTGGGCCAGTTGCAACAGCTGCACCAGCCGTTCGCCATCCTGGCGCAGCAACTTCAACGGGTCCGGCTTGATGCTCAGGCTCACGGCGGCACTGGCGATGCCGATGATCACCAGCACCACCATCAATTCGATCAGGGTAAAACCGCGTTGCTTGCCGAGGTTCATGCGCGCTCCTTTGCGTAAAGGTCACTCTGCACGGTGAAGATGATAAGGATGTGAAATAAAACGGAGAGAATTGACGCGTACGCTGCAAGCTGGAATCAAAAAAAGGAGATTCAGGCCATGGCGTTCATCGAGCGTGTGTCCCCGGCGCAAATCGTCCAGGCCGTGGGCTTGTTGGCGGCGTTGGCCGGGGTGGCGACCTGGTCTTCGCTGCTGCTCACCTCGGCCGAGTCCCGCACCTCGGACGTCGCCCCGCAACGCATGGCCGAGCGTTCCGATAACCCGGCGTTGCAATGGTTCTCCAACCAGCCGGCACCGGTGGACATCAAGGTCAGCGGGGTGATGGCCGGCACCCACGCCGCCGTGGCGATCCTCAGCCTCAACGACGGACCGCCGCGCAGTTTCCTGGTGGGTGAGCGCGTGGCCCAAGGGGTGCGGCTGGTGGCGATCGAGGCGCAGGCGGTGGTCATCGAGCGGGGCAAGGAGCAGACCCGACTGGTCCTGGCCCGGTTGCCGGATTCAGTGAGTTTGCCTCCCCTGTGGGAGCAAGGCTTGCCCGCGATGAAGACGACGCAGTCTCCGAGGAAATGAGGCGCCTGTATCGCGGGCAAGCCTTGCTCCCACAGATAAACCTCTCGCCACAAAGGATGTGTTAGCCCACAACGCTCAAGGTTTCTCCCGGCTGACCAACGTCTCCAACCGAGCCAACGGCGGTGCTTCGCGACTGCGGTCCGACACGCTCAGTTCAACCCGCAGCAGTCGACCGTTTTCCACCGGGCGCAGGGTCTGTTCGCAGCGCAGCAGCAAGCGCCCCTGGTCGCACTCGAACACTTTCGAACCCTGGGCAAAACGGCCTTCCAGACGCAACTGCGCCAGTTGGCTGCGGGCGGCCAGCAGCGCGATGGATTTGTCCCGCAACAGGCCGTTGCTCTGGGTCATCACCGCGGCCACGCGCACGGCGGCCGACATGGCCACGGCGATGATCGCCAGGGCCACCAGCACTTCGATCAGGGTGAAGCCGGCTTGCGGAGCAGGGCGTGGCATGGCGCGGGCTCGAGGGCGAGGACAACCTGCAACGCTAGCCGACGTTCGTGACCGATTGACGACGCAAGCTCCTGAGCAATTTCAATATCACTGACATATTTTCTTGCAACACTGCGCCTCGAATCGAATCCAGCGAAGGACCGTCGAGATGCAGATCGCCCGTTACAACGCCCGCTCCCAAGGCCCTCGCGGGCAGTTGGGTTTCACCCTGATCGAAATCATGGTCGTGGTAGTGATCCTCGGCATCCTGGCGGCGATGGTGGTGCCCAAGGTCCTCGACCGTCCCGACCAGGCGCGGGCAACGGCGGCGAAACAGGACATTGGCGGCCTGATGCAAGCCTTGAAGCTGTACCGCCTGGATCACGGCAGTTACCCGAGCATGAACCAGGGCCTCAAGGTGCTGGTGGAGAAACCGGCCGACGCGAAAAACGGCACCTGGCGCTCCTACCTCGAGCGCCTGCCCAACGACCCATGGGGCCGCCCCTACAACTACCTCAACCCCGGTGCCAACGGCGAAGTCGATATCTTTTCCCTGGGGGCCGACGGCCAGCCTGATGGCGACGGCGTGAATGCCGACATTGGCTCCTGGCAGTTGTAAGGGCCGTGATGCGAACGGATTCGCCCCTCGCGGCGAAGCAGCGCGGCATGGCGGTGATCAGTGCCTTGCTGATCGCTGCCGTGGTGGCGGTCATCGCCGGCGGCATGCTGACCCGCCAGACCCTGTTCACCCGCAGCCTGGAGGCCGAGCAGTTGCGCGTCCAAGGCGCGGCGCAGTTGCAGGGTGGCTTGCAACTGAGTCGCCAGTTGCTCTGGGACGCCCGCCAGCGCGATCCACTGACGCGCTTCGGCCAACCCTGGGCGAAACCCATCGTGATGCCGGGCTCAGGCCAGGTTGACACGCCGTTCGAAGGCCAGCTGGAAGATGAGCAAGGCAAGTTCAACCTGCGCAACCTCGTCGCCAATGAGCGCGTGGACGAGGAACAAGTGCGCGCCTTCGAACGCCTGTGCCAGCAGTTGGGCGTGGCTGCGACGGTCCGCACGCGCATCGTCGAAAGGGTGGTCGAGGCCTATCCGCGCCTGTTGAATCCGCAGCGGCTGGATCAGGCGCCAAAGGCCAATACCTTCAACAGCGGCCGCGAAACCTCGCCAGAGGCCGACAACACGCCGCTGGCCCCGACGCGCCCGATGCTGCGTACCTTGCAAGACCTGCGCAGCGTCAAGGGCGTCACCACGCGGTTACTGGACACACTGACGCCGTACGTGACGATCCTGCCGGCCAACACCTGGATCAATGGCAATACCGCCAGTGCCCCGGTGCTGGCCGCCTACGTGCCGGGGCTGTCGCTGCAACGGGCCGAGGCCCTGGTCAGGGAGCGCGACGGCGGCCACTGGTTTATCAACCGCGGGGATTTCGTCAATCGCCTGCGCATGCCGGAGCTGGAGACCGCCAGCGTCAAGGTCGGCATCACCAGTGACTGGTTCCGCCTGCGGGGCCAGGCGCGCAGCGGTCAGCGGCGGGTCGAACTGGACGCATTGCTGCAACGCACCGAGGACCGTTTGCCCCAGGTGATCTGGTCAAGGGTGGGCGTATGACGCGCTTGCGCATTGCCCTGGTGCCGCTGGGCAGCCTGGACCTCGACAGTGTGGTGGCGTTTGCTTGGCTGGATCGCCAGGGCCAGGTTCGCGAGCAAGGCCTTAGCAGCCTCCGGGCGTTGGGCCAGGGCGGCAAAAACCTTTCGGTGGAGTGTTTCCTTCATCCCCGCGACAGCCTGTTGACTCGCCTGGAGTTGCCGTCGTTGCCGGCGGCCAAGATCACCGCAGCGGTGACGTGCGCAGCCCAGGCCCTGATGCTCGGTGCCAGCGAACACATGCAGGTGGCCCACAGTCCGCGCGACGTTGATGGGCAAGTGCAGATCGCCTGGCTGGACCGTGAATCCCTCGCCCATCTGGGGCGGCTGGTGCACCAGGCCGGCATGAAGCTGCGCGGCCTCTATCCGGCGGCCTACGCCTTGCCGGTGCTGTCGGGGCCGGTGGCCTGTATCGAGGACGACCATCTGCTGGTGCGTCATGGCCTGCAGCACGCCGTGGTGCAACCGTTGCAGGAGGAGGCGCTGGACGAGTGGCTGCTGGAAACGGGCGCCGGGTTGCACTGGGTCGGCGAGGCTGCGCCGCAACCTTCGATCAATACCTTGGCTGAAAGCCAACGCTGGACTGGCCCGGCGCCGGGCTGGGGCTTGCATGCCGGCCTTTCACGCAACGCCGTCGCACGCGGTGGCTGGGGCCGGGCGGCGGCGATCTGCGCGGTAGCGCTGGCGGTGTGGGTGGTCGGGCTGAACCTCTACGCCGCCCGCGAAGCGGCCCAGGGCCAACGGCTCAAGGCGCAGATGAGCCAGCGGGTGAAACAGGCGTTTCCCGAGTTGCCGGTGATCCTCAACCCGCTGCAACAGGCACGCCAGCAGGTCGCGGCGCGCCAGAGCGGTGCGGCGACCGACCCGGCCCAACGCTTTGCCAGCCTGGTGCAGCAAGCGGGCAGCGCCATGCCGTTCATGAGCGGCAATGTCCAGGCATTGGTGTTCGAGAACGGTGAATTGCGCCTGAGTGTCGTGGCCGAGGCGCAGAAAACCACCGCCGAAGAAGATTGGAAAATCCCCCTGGCCCAGGCCGGCATCGACGTCGCCGCCATCGACCAGGGCTGGCGCCTGCGGGTGGCCCCGGCCGGCCAGGGTACCCAGGATTCCTCCGACGAAACCCCGGACGCCGACGATGAATAAGCACTCCCTGTCCCTGGCATGGGTCCGTTTGCAAACTTTTCGTACGCGTTTGCGCACGTTCTGGCAGGGGCTTGCCGTGCGCGAGCAAGCTGCTGTGGCCCTGGCTGCGTTGGTGTTGGGCGGCTGTCTGGTCTGGCTCGCGTTGATTGAGCCACCGCTCAAGACCATCGCCTACTGGCAAGCGGAAACCCCGAAGCTACGGTCGCAAACCGAAGCCCTTGAAGTGCTGTTGCGTGACGTCGCCGGGCCTGCCCAAGACCAGCCCCTCGAAGTCGCCTTGCGCCAGAGCCTGGATGCCAGCGGCTTGAGCCAGCACTACCAGTTGCAAGCGTCCGGCACCGAGCAACCCAGCACTTGGCAGCTCACGTTCGACCAGGCCCCGGCGGAGGCAGTGATCAGCTGGCTGCTGGGCAACCCACGGCAGTTCTCCCTGGAAGTGATCGAGGCCCGTTTGCAGCGCACCGCCCTTGCCAATCCCGATAATCACGACAACCTCGACAACAGCGCCGGCACACTGTCCGGAACCGTTCGCATGGATCAGGCGCAAAGCGCTAAGGAAGCTTCATGAAAGGGGCCCGATACCCACGTCATTGGCGCAAGGCCGCGCCGCTGTTGTTGCTGGCGTTGAGTGCCTGCAACAGCACGCCGCCCGCGTCGCAGCCGCCGTTGCTGGTGGACAGCGAGCTGGGTGTTCCGTTGGGAAGTACCCAGCGTAGCGGCGATGCATTGCTCGATCGCCAGCGGGCCCAGGACCTGCGTGAACGCAAGCCCGCGGTGCGGCATCAGGTCGACCTCACCGCCCGTGCCCGAGAACCCCGCAGCAATGTGCCGGCGCGCACGCCCCTGGGGGATCAACCGGTGACGCTGAATTTCGTCGAGGCGGATATCCAGGCGGTGGTGCGGGCCTTGTCCCGTTCCACCGGCCAACAATTCCTGGTGGACCCGCGGGTCAAGGGCAACCTGACGCTGGTTTCCGAAGGCCAGGTCCCGGCTCACCAGGCCTACGACATGTTGCTGGCCGCCCTGCGCATGCAAGGCTTCAGCGTGGTGGACGTCGGTGGCGTGGCCCAGGTGGTGCCGGAGGCCGACGCCAAGCTGCTGGGCGGGCCGATCTACAGCGCCGACAAACCGGCCGGCAACGGCATGCTGACACGCACCTTCCGCCTGCAATACGAAAACGCGGTGAACCTGATCCCGGTGCTGCGCCCGATCGTGTCGCCGAACAACCCGATCAATGCCTACCCGGGCAACAACACCATTGTCGTCACCGATTACGCTGAAAACCTGGCGCGGGTGGCGCAGCTCATCGAGGGCATCGACACCCCGAGTGCCATCGACACCGACGTGGTGCCGATCCACAACGGCATCGCTGTCGACATCGCGCAGATGGTTTCCGACCTGCTGGAAACCCAGGGCGGCGACCAGACCCAGAAAATCAACGTGATCGGCGACCCGCGCTCCAATTCCATCATCATCCGCGCCGGCAGCCCCGAGCGCACGGAGCTGGCGCGCAACCTGATCTACAAGCTCGACAACGCCCAGAACAACCCGAGCAACCTGCACGTGGTATACCTGCGCAATGCCCAGGCCGGCAAACTGGCCCAGGCCCTGCGCGGCTTGCTCACCGGGGAAAGCGAAGGCGAGGGCAACGACAACTCGCGCTCGGTACTCAGTGGCATGGGTGGCAGCACCAATGGCCAGAGCGGGCAGGGCAGCAGTGGCGATGGCACCAGCAGCACCACCAGCGGCAGTGCGTCGACCACCAGCAACGGCTACGCCCAGGGCAGCAACGGGACCACCTCCGCTTCGACGAAAAACGAACAGAACACCGCGTTCAGCGCCGGCGGTGTGACCATCCAGGCCGACGCCACCACCAACACCTTGCTGATCTCCGCGCCGGACCCGCTGTACCGCAACCTGCGGGAAGTCATCGACCTGCTGGACCAGCGTCGCGCCCAAGTGGTGATCGAGAGCTTGATCGTCGAGGTCGGCGAGGACGACGCCAGCGAGTTCGGCGTGCAATGGCAGAGCGGCAACCTGGGCGGCAGCGGTGTAATCGGTGGGGTCAACCTCGGTGGCAGCGGGCTCAACCTCAATGGCAAGACCAGCATCGACGTGCTGCCCCAAGGCCTGAACCTGGGCCTAGTCAACGGCACCGTGGACATTCCCGGCATCGGCAAGATCCTCGACCTCAAGGTCCTGGCCCGGGCCTTGAAGAGCAAGGGCGGCACCAATGTGCTGTCGACGCCGAACCTGCTGACCCTGGACAACGAAGCTGCGAGCATTTTCGTCGGCCAGACCATTCCCTTCGTCAGCGGCAGCTACGTCACCGGCGGCGGTGGCACCAGCAACAACCCGTTCCAGACCGTGACCCGCGAGGAGGTGGGTTTGAAGCTCAATGTCCGGCCGCAGATTTCCGAAGGTGGGACGGTCAAGCTCGATATCTATCAGGAAGTTAGCAGCGTCGACAATCGCGCTTCGAGCACCACGGGGATCGTCACCAACAAGCGCGCCATCGACACCAGCATCCTGTTGGACGACGGGCAGATCATGGTCCTTGGCGGGCTGCTGCAGGATGGCTACAGCCAGAGCAACGACGCGGTGCCGTGGTTGTCGACGATCCCTGGAATTGGGGCGCTGTTTCGCAACGAGCGGCGACAGATCTCCAAGACCAACCTGATGGTGTTCCTGCGGCCCTACATCATCCGCGACACGGCGGCGGGACGCGGCATCACCCTCAACCGCTACGACTTCATGCGCCGCGCCCAAGGCCTGCTGCAACCGGATCGCAGCTGGGCGATGCCGGACATGCAGGCGCCGCAACTGCCAGCCTCGGCCCGGGCAATTCCGGGGGCGGCGCCCGTGAGCCTGCAAACGCCCAGGGCGGCGATCAAGGCAGTGCCGGTCGAAGGAGGCGCTCGCTGATGAACACCCAACCTATGGGAGTTCGCGGCATGCACAATACTGAGGTCACCCCAAGACACTGTGGGAGCGAGCTTGCTCGCGATGACGGCAGTTCGCTCAACATCATTGCAACTGACCCACCGCTATCGCGAGCAAGCTCGCTCCCACAGGGGACATGTGTGTTTCTTGGACCTGAGGTGCCGGCATGAACACCCTCCCATACGCCTGGGCCAAGGCCCAACGCCTGGTGCTGCGCCAGTCCGACGAAGGCACGGTGTTGATGGTGTGTCCCTCCACGCCGGGCTGGTCCATCAGTGAAGTGCGCCGCCAGTTCGGCGAGGTACGCCTGGAGCGGGTGCGTGACGAGGAACTCGACGGGTTGCTCAACACGGCCTACGCCGACACCGGCAGTGCCGCCGCAGTCGTGGGTGCGGCGGAGAACGAAGTCGACCTCGACCGGTTGATGCAGGATATTCCCGAGATCACCGACCTGCTGGACACCCAGGACGGCGCGCCGGTGATCCGCATGATCAACGCCTTGCTGACCCAGGCCGCACGGGACGAGGCCAGCGACATCCACATCGAACCCTACGAGAGCCATTCGGTGGTGCGCTACCGCGTCGACGGCACCCTGCGCGATGTGGTTTCGCCGCGCAAGGCCCTGCACGGCGCGCTGGTGTCGCGGATCAAGATCATGGCCCAGCTCGACATCGCCGAAAAACGCCTGCCTCAGGACGGCCGCATCGCCTTGCGCGTGGCCGGGCGACCGATCGATATCCGCGTCTCGACGGTGCCCACCGGCCACGGCGAACGGGTGGTGATGCGGTTGCTGGACAAGCAGGCCGGACGCCTGCAACTGGAAACCCTGGGGATGGACCCGGATGTGCTGGCCAAGCTCGATCACCTGATCCGCCAGGCCCACGGCATCGTCCTGGTCACCGGCCCCACCGGCAGCGGCAAGACCACCAGCCTCTACGCCGCCCTGGCTCGGCTGGACGCCAGCGTGCACAACATCCTCACCGTGGAAGACCCAGTGGAATACGACCTGCCGGGCATCAGCCAGATCCAGGTCAACGCCAAGATCGACATGACCTTCGCCCTGGCCCTGCGCGCGATCCTGCGCCAAGACCCGGACATCATCATGATCGGCGAAATCCGCGACCTGGAAACCGCGCAAATCGCCGTGCAGGCCTCCCTCACCGGTCACCTGGTGTTGGCGACGCTGCACACCAATGACGCGGTGTCGGCCGTCAACCGCTTGATCGACATGGGCGTCGAGCCGTTCCTGCTGGCCTCGTCGATGCTCGGCGTGCTGGCCCAGCGACTGGTGCGCAGGTTGTGCCCGCAGTGCAAGCAGCCGGATCCGGCCACGCCCGGCTCCTGGCGCCCGGTGGGGTGCCCGAGCTGTAACCAGACCGGCTACAGCGGGCGCACCGGTATCCATGAACTGTTCTGCATCGACGACGACATCCGCACGCTGATCCACCAGGGGGCGGGGGAGCAGGCACTGCGCGCCGCCGCTCGCCAGGCCGGGATGTTCAGCATGCGCGAGGATGGCGAGCGTTGGGTGCGCAGTGGCACCACGGCCCCTGAAGAAATCCTGCGCGTGACACGGGACGCCTGATGAATCGCTACCGTTTCGAGGCCGCCGATGCCCAGGGCAAGATCGAATCCGGACACTTGGAAGCCGACAGCCAGGGGGCGGCTTTCAACCTGTTGCGCAGTCGCGGGCTGACGGCATTGCAAGTGCAGGTCGAGCGCAACACGACACCGGCCAACGGCGGTGGTTTGTTCAGCGCCAAGCTCTCGGACAACGACCTGGCCTGGGCCACCCGGCAACTGGCGAGCCTGCTGGGCGCCAGCCTGCCGTTGGAAGCCGCGTTGAGCGCCACGGTGGAACAGGCCGAGCGCAAGCACATCGCCCAGACCCTGAGCGCGGTACGCGCCGATGTGCGCAGCGGCATGCGCCTGGCCGAAGCCCTGGCGGCACGGCCCCGAGACTTTCCGGAAATCTATCGGGCGTTGATTGCCGCCGGTGAAGAGTCCGGCGACCTGGCCCAGGTGATGGAGCGGTTGGCGGACTACATCGAGGAACGCAACAACCTGCGGGGCAAGATTCTCACGGCGTTCATCTACCCCGGAGTGGTGGGGCTGGTGTCGGTCGCCATCGTGATTTTCCTGCTCAGCTACGTGGTGCCGCAGGTGGTCAGTGCATTTTCCCAGGCCCGCCAGGACCTGCCCGCGCTGACCGTGGCGATGCTCACCGCCAGTGATTTCATCCGTGCCTGGGGCTG
Source organism: Pseudomonas sp. H3_A02 (assembly GCF_054671965.1). NCBI lineage: Bacteria > Pseudomonadati > Pseudomonadota > Gammaproteobacteria > Pseudomonadales > Pseudomonadaceae > Pseudomonas > Pseudomonas sp. H3_A02. The sequence continues at coordinate 4,881,221 of NZ_CP162807.1, read as the reverse complement.
GTTGTGCTTTGGCGTGCTGGCCGGTGGGTTCTGGAGTTGGCGCCTGTACTTGCGCAAACCAGCGGCACGGTTGAACTGGCACGCACGGGTGTTGCGCCTGCCGCTGATCGGGCGTTTCGTTCTGGGCCTCAACACGGCGCGGTTTGCCTCGACCCTGGCGATTCTCGGCGGAGCCGGGGTGCCGTTGCTGCGCGCGCTTGAGGCCGCGCGCCAGACGCTGTCCAACGACCGCCTGAGCCAGAGTGTCAGCGAGGCCACGGCCAAAGTCCGCGAAGGGGTCAACCTGGCGGCGGCGCTGCGGGTGGAAAAAGTCTTCCCACCGGTGCTGATCCACCTGATCGCCAGCGGCGAGAAAACCGGCTGTCTACCACCAATGCTCGAACGCGCCGCGCAGACCCTGTCCCGCGACATCGAACGCCGTGCCATGGGCATGACCGCACTGTTGGAGCCGTTGATGATCGTGGTCATGGGCGGGGTGGTACTGGTGATCGTCATGGCGGTGCTGTTGCCGATCATCGAGATCAACCAGTTGGTTCAATGAATCGTCAACGCTGAAACTACGCTCCGGTCGCTCCAAGGCCACCAAAACCACCAAAACTTCCTGCTGGAGGTATTCCAGCGACAGGAATCTGACTCCTAGGCATCGGCTTGACGTTGGAGAGGCCACCAACAAAGTTACCCATCGCCCCGCCTACAATGCCACCCACTGCGGCGCCTGCGCCTCCGAATCTACTTCCAACACCTGCTCCGATTGACGCTCCTACCGTTTCTGCTGAGACAACGGTGTTGCCTGCGCCGAAAATCATAAGTTGTTCTTCTTCGGTGAGATCTCTCATGTCAATGTCCTGCCTTTAAATTAATATTTTTTTTCAGTTGTGCTTGTTTTGATCTTTTTGGATTGATTCCAAAAAAACGAAATGATGCATGTACTGCAAGTCCAATGGCTAAGCCTTTAATGCATAGATTTAACTCCCAGTGATCAGCGATCACACCTATAGTAATGCCGAACAATAATGAGGCTAGAATGGCAATTATTTTCTTCATGAGATTGATGCGCACAGTCCGTCCGTCGGTGATTTCGACAGGCTATAGCGTCCGGTTTTCTTGATTGTGAAGTCAAAACTCCTGCGTGCCCAAAATATTTGAGGGATGCCATTCTCTCGAAATATTTTCTTTAATGTACTGATGGCATCCTTAGCACCACCAGAGGGAAAACAAAAATCGATTATCCACGTCCGCCCCCCTTCATTCCATTCCGACGGGTGCAGCAGAAAGTTGGGATCCGTCAGCATTCGCTGCTCAGCATCCGGTGCTAGATATGCCCACGTAACATAGCCCATAGGCCTTGCTGTGGAGTCAAAGAAGAACACAATCTGCTGATGATCAATCGCGGGCACCAACCAAAAATGCAGTGTACGCATCTGAAACGTATGAGAACGGCTACACATGAACATAATCAAGTTGGCATAGCCGAGTGCTGCGGCCTTCTTTTCAATAGTGTTGTTTAGGCACTGAGTAACCAGACGAAAACGGTTTGTCATTGACATGAAAAGGCTCCTAGCCTTAGTGACTCCATCCGACGCTCCCGGATGCCACGAGAATTCCAGCTGCACAAGCATGGTGGGAACTATTGATGGATACATTAGCGTCGAAAACCGATTGCTGACGACCCTACAGGTGTAGGGGTTCATCGTTAAGTTTTTTCCTGTATAGCCTCACCTCCCGAGCCTTCCCATTGCCAAACTCGGGTTCCTCGTTCTGTCATCTTCCGCCGCCCGGCAACCGTGCGCCGCCACCTCCACGGCCAGTCCTCGCCATCCCCCTGGAAAAACCGCCTGAACCCACGGCGCAGAGCCCTCGAACACCCGAGGAAAAAACTCGAAAAACATCCCTCAGCTCCCGAGGTTTTTTCCTTTATCTGTCACCGGAAGCTGCGAATTTCTAACCCATGGCCTCACCCCATCGCCATCGGCACAGGACCGAGCGCCATGACGGCAAGCACGCGTCACCCCAACCTACGTACGAACACGATGAAAGGAGATTCTTCATGTTTAAGCGCAACGTTCTCGCGGTATCCCTGACCCTCGCCGGCCTCTGCGCCGCTCAGGCCGCCATGGCTGATGTCAATGGCGGTGGTGCTACCTTGCCTCAGCCGCTGTACCAGACCTCCGGTGTACTGACTGCCGGTTTTGCCCCTTACATCGGCGTGGGCAGTGGTGCTGGCAAGTCTGCTTTCCTGACCAACGACTACACCAAGTTCGTGCCTGGCGACACCAGCAAGAACGTGCACTGGGCGGGCAGCGACTCCAAGCTCAGCGCTACTGAACTAAGCACCTACGTCAGCGCCCACGGCGCCGCCTGGGGTCCATTGATCCAAGTGCCTTCGGTCGCCACTTCGGTTGCCATTCCGTTCAACAAGACGGGTACTGGCAACGTCGATTTGACTGTCAATCAGTTGTGTGGCGTGTTCTCCGGCCGTCTGACTACCTGGAACGATATCACTGGTTCCGGTAGTACCGATCCGATCGTCGTGGTTTATCGTGCAGAGAGCAGCGGCACTACCGAGCTGTTCACTCGCTTCCTGAATGCCAAGTGCGCTGAAACCGGCACCTTCGCCATCACTACCAACTTCGCTTCCAGCTACAGCGGTGGCCTGCCAGCCAACGCCGTTGCTGCTACAGGCAGCCAGGCTGTGATGACTGCATTGAACGCTGCACAAGGTCGCATCACCTACATGAGCCCGGATTACGCCGCTACTACTCTGGCCGGTCTGGATGACGCCACCAAGGTCGCTCGCGTTGCCGGTGTTTCCCCAGCCCCTGCCAACGTTTCGACCGCCATCGCTGCTGTCCCAGTACCAGCAGCCGGCAACCGCGCCAACCCGAACGCCTGGGTGCCGGTGTTCGCCGCAACCACCAACCCTAACGATCCAAGCGTCGTGGCTTACCCAAGCACCGGCTATCCGATCCTGGGCTTCACCAACTTGATCTTCAGCCAGTGCTACGCCAACGCGGCACAAACCACTCAGGTGCGCGACTTCTTCACCCGTCATTACAACGGCACCGTCGCCAGTAGCAACGACGCAGCAATCACCGCAAACCGCTTCGTACCACTGCCTGCCGGCTGGAAATTGGCTGTGCGCAATACCTTCCTGACCGCGACCAGCGCTCAGAGCATCGGCAACACCAACGTCTGCAACGGTATCGGTCGTCCGCTGTAACACCATGCCTGAGCGACACGCAACATCAATCAGCAACGACGCAAGTCGTTGCTGATTTTTTGCATCACACCCCCACCAACATATCCATATGAAATTTTCATGACATCCGTTCGGTCCCGAGCGGCTGTAACCGCCTATCCCCTATAACCAACGCTGGCAGCTTGATACCACCGCGTTGCGACCCCTTAGAGCGAACCCGAAAGGATGAGTAGGATGCTGCGCAGCAAACCCCAGACGAACCTGAATGCTCCACGTCGCGATGGCGAGTTGTCGATGTTGCGGCTCAAGCCGCTGGCCCAGGCCATTGCGCTGCTGATGGTGGCGGGCAATGCCCACGCGGCGACGGCGTTCAGTTCGGCCTGGTTTGCCGCCAAGGGCACGTCCCAGGCCGGTGGTGGTACGGGGCGGCCCACGACGGCGCAGCCAGGCATGCCGCCGCCCCTGGCGCAGCAACAACGAGCCAATGCGCAGTTGCAGCGTTCGCTGACCAACCTCAACAACACCGTGGCCGCCATCGCGGCCCAGCAGGCGGCCCAGGCCGCCGGACGGCAAGCCGCGCTCGGTCAGGTACAGGTCGTGCCCGACGGCTTGGGCGAGGGTGGGCTCAAGGTCGATAACAGCCTGACCCAGGGCTGGCTCAACGCCAAGGGACCGCAGCAGACCCAGACCGGTGGCAAGACCACAGTGAAGATCGAGCAGACCGCCGACAAAGCGATTCTCAACTGGGAAACCTTCAACGTCGGGCGCAACACCACGGTGGATTTCCAGCAGCAGTCGGACTGGGCCGTGCTCAACCGAGTCAACGACCCCCAGGCGCGACCGAGCCAGATCCAGGGCCAGATCAAAGGCAATGGCACGGTGATGCTGGTCAACCGCAACGGCATCATTTTCAGCGGCAGCAGCCAGGTCAACGTGCGTAACCTGGCGGCGGTGGCGGCCAACATCAGCGATGAGCAATTCAGTAAGCGCGGCTTGTACGTCGATGCCACCGGCAGCCAACCGACCTTCACCGACGCGGCGGGCAAGGTTGAAGTGCAGCAGGGCGCGCTGATCGAAACCCATCGTGCCGCCACCTCCACGGCCGGGGGTGGCTATGCCTTGCTGCTGGGTAGCGAAGTGGAGAACGCCGGCTCCATCATCACCGCCAAGGGCCAGACCACCCTGGCGGCGGGCGACAGCTTCTACATCCGGCGCGGCCAGGGCACCAGCGGCAACCTGCGTTCCACCACCCGTGGCAACGAGGTCGCAACGTCCCTCAAGCCCGGCAGCAGCGCCGGCACGGTGATCAACAGCGGCCTGATCCAGGCCAGCACCGGCGACATCACCCTCACCGGACACCGGGTCGAGCAGAACGGCGTGGCCGTCGCCACCAGTTCAGTGGACACCCGTGGCACCGTGCACCTGCTCAACGCTTTCAGCGACAGCACCGGTAGCGTGACCCTGGGGCAGGGCAGTGCCACGGCGGTGCTGCTCGATGCCGCCGGCGGCAGTGCCCTGGACAGCCAGCGCAATGCCGGACCGGCCGGCCTGGATGGCACGCCGAACAACCTGATCACCGGCCAGTTCAACAACCTCAGCAGCGTTGTCGATCGCACCGACCAGTCCCGAGTCGAGATCGTCAGTGGCGGCAGCGTCGACTTCCAGAACGGCTCCATCACCCTGGCCACCGGCGGCCAGGTCGCGGTCAGCGCCGCCGGTCGCAGCCTGGTGCGCGATGGCGCGGTGATCGATGTCTCCGGCGCCATCGGCGTCAAGGTGGCAATGGAGTCCAATTCCATCAAGGTCAACGTCCAGGGCAACGAGCAGCGTGATGCGCCGGTGAACCGCGAGGGCGGCAAGCTGACCAACAACGATGTGTGGGTGGACGTGCGTGACTTGATCTACGTGCCGGCGGGCACCAACGGTTACGCCACCGACCGTTGGTACACGGCGGGTGGGCTGTTGGAAGTCGGCGGTTATTTGGGGACCCGAGGCCACAGCGTCGGTGAGTGGGCTGCTCAAGGCGGCACCCTGACGTTCACCGGCAACGACGTGGTGACCCAGCAGGCGGCGCAACTGAACCTGTCCGGCGGCACTTTGGATGTGCAGAGCGGCTACCTACGCCAGTCCTGGCTCAAGGGCCCCAATGGGCGTTTGTATGACTTGTCCAAGGCACCGGGGGACATCCTCTACACCGGGATTTACAAGGGCTACGAAGACCACAGCCAACGCTGGGGCCAGACTGATTACTACTACAACCCGCTGATCGCCCCACGACAGCGCTTTGAAGCTGGCTACACCGTCGGCCGTGATGCCGGCAAGCTGGTGGTGTCGACGCGCAACGCGGTGCTGGAAGGCCAGATCGTTGGCGAGGTCTACCAGGGCGAGCGCCAGACTCAGGCACCGAACCTCAACCTCGACGGTTACCAGCAATCGCAAAACGCCGTGGCCCAACGGGCGCAGTTATGGGTGGGCCGCTACACGCCGATCTATGACAAGACCAGCGGCGTGATCAACAGCGGCTTGAACCCCACGCTCGATCAGATCACCGTCAGCAAGGTGGCCGACAAGATTGCTGCCGGCCTTGACCTGACCTCGGTGGTCGGCAGCGACCGGCAAGGCAAGTTGGTGCTGGATAACGAACTGCTCAATGGCTTCCAGCTCGGCGCGGTCAAGGTAGCAGCGGCTGAAGGCATCAAAGTTGATGGCACGCTCAAAGTCGCCGACGGCGGTGAGATCACGCTTTACGCGCCGCAGGTCGAAGTGAACGCCGACCTGACGGCCCGCAGCGGTCGCATTGCCTTGGGTAACGTGCTTAAGCAGGTCAGAACCGATAATTTCCAGATGGGAGATGTCGTGCTTTCGCCCGCCACCGGTCAGCGTGCCGCGGTCACCTTGGGCGAGGGCGTGACGTTGAACGCCGCTGGGCGGTGGAGCAATTTGCTGCTTGACGGCAACGACCGCCAAGGTCTGCCGTTCCTCAATGGCGGCACTGTGTCCGTGCGCAGCAGTGGCGACATCGATGTGCGCCAGGGCAGTCTGATCGACGTCAGTTCCGGTGCTGCGGTCATGGCCGATGGCAAGACTCGCGGCGGCAAGGGCGGTGACCTGACCCTGACCGCCAGTACCGGCGCGTCGTCCGGTAACGGCGCCTTGAACCTTGACGGTGAACTGCGCGGCACCGGCGTGAATGGCGGCGGGACCTTGAAGCTGGCGGCCAATAAAGTGCTGATCGGCAACAGTGGTTCGCCGCTTGAACCGGGCACCCTGCAACTGGGCGGCGATTTCTTCGACAAGGGTTTCTCCGCCTATGACATCACCGGTAACGAAGGCCTGAGCGTGGCCGACGGAACCAAGGTCGATGTGACAATGCCGGTGTACCGTTTTGGCGAGCAGGCGTTGAGCACCGGCAGCGGCGCAGAACCGGACGATGCGTTGCAGCGCTGGACGCCGGAGCTGTACCAGGAAGATGCGATCAAAGGCGTCATGACACAGCGTCGTGGCGCGAGCCTGAGCCTCACTGCCGGCACCGCGAGTTCCAGCGCCGCCGACATGGCCTGCACGGTGTTGAGCCTGGGCAAGGGCAGCGTGATCAGCGTCGATCCGGGGCAGGGCATCGATGTGCGCAGCATCGGTCAGTTGACTGCCAACGGTACCCTTAATGCGTGGGGCGGTCGGGTCAGTCTCACCGAGTTGAGCGTCAGCGATACGGTCCGCGATCAAGTCAATGCCCAGGGCCACGGCCGTTCCATCTGGCTAGGTGAGCAAGCACTGATCGATGTATCGAGCCGGGCCGTAACAGCTCGGGACATGCGCGGTCAGAATTACGGCCTGGTGCGCGACGGCGGGCAGATTGTCATCGGCGGCCAGATCGATGCCGCGAAAGGATCGACTTCGGCGTCCGAATTGTTTGTGGTGGTGCGCGACGGCGCGCGTCTGCAAGCGGATGGTAGCCAGGCCGTGCTGGATATCCCAGGCCAGGGGCGTACGTCGGTGGCGAGCAATGGCGGCAGCATTTCCCTGGCGTCGGCCAATGGCCTGTACCTGAACGGTTCGTTCAGCGCCCATTCGGGGGGAGCAGGGGCCGCAGGCGGTAGTTTGTCGGTAGCGCTGGAAACGCCCTATTACTTCAGGAGTGCGGTCAGTGACCGGGTGTTGAAGGTGCGTGAACTGGTGCTGGCGCAAGCCGCCCAGGCGAGCCCGCTGAGCGATACGGCTGAAACCTCGGCGGATTCGCTGGTCTATGGTCACGGCCGGCTAGGTGTCGATCAGGTCCAGGCCGGTGGTTTCGATAGCCTGTCCCTGTTAAGCAACGGCCTGATGAGCGTCGATGGCGACCTGTCGATGTCTCTCGGCCAAAGCCTGAGCCTGTACGCCCGCAGCTTTGGATTGAGCGCAACCGCGCCAGCCAATACCCGGGTCGAGCTCAATGCCCCCCACGTGTTGCTGGCCCTAGCGACGGGGCTGACGGCCAGTCGACCGAGTTTCGACCGCTATACCCGGCCAATAGTCGATGGCGGCGGAGTGTCGCTATTGGCGAACAAGACGGTGCTTTCCGTCAATGCGGACCTGCTGGATGTTCAGGGTAGCGTGATGTTCAGTAGCAAAGGCACGGTGAGGCAGGCCGACGGCGGTACCGTCGCGCTGGAACGCGCCGGTTTCGACAGGGTTCAGCTACGCAGCCGGGGTGATTTGCGATTCCTGGCAGGGTTATCCAGTGACGGATTGCCTACGGGCTTTACCACCCAATTGCTGACCCCTTCGGACATGGTGTTGCAAGCGGCGCAGCTGTATCCGGCAACCGGGGTTGGAGCACGGGTGTTGGCTGGGTATACCAGTGCCAGTGCCCCTGTCTATGACCCGGAGCGCAGCTTGGTCATTGAGCGTACTACCCAGGTCACACCTGCAGTGCCTTATTCGGCATTTGGGCGCTTGCAATTGGGCAGCGCGAAGATCGAGCAGGGCGGCGTGGTACGGGCACCGTTGGGGTTGATTGAACTCGGCATAAACGATGGCTCAGGTACCACTGATCGAGTGGAGCTGTTACCGGGCAGCCTGACGTCGGTCAGTGGTCTGGGCCTGGTCCTGCCGTATGGCGGCACCGTCGATGGTCAAAATTATACGTACGCTGGCAAGAAGGTCGTGTTGCTGGGACAGGGAGCGGTGCCCAACGGAAACTCCGATTTGAACATCGGGGTGATTCTGGGCGGTCGATCTGTGGTGGCGCAAGAAGGCGCGGTGCTCGATCTGTCCGGTGGCGGTGAGTTGCTCGGCGCAGGTTTCATCTCCGGCCGTGGCGGTTCCACCGATGCGCGCTTCAACCCGCTGGTGCAAATCAGCGCCAATGGCGGTTTCACCTTGCCGGGGTTGTCCAGCAACCCGGTCTACGCCATCGTGCCGGGCAATCAGAGCCAGTACGCGCCGGTCGACCCCGAAGGTGGCGCGGTGGATCCCAGGATAGGTCAGCACATTACCATTGGCGCCGGTGTGCCAGGGCTCGCCGCCGGTACCTATACCCTGATGCCGTCCACCTACGCCTTGCTGCCAGGGGCGTTCCGGGTCGAGGTCAACGGTGTAGCTGGACAAGGTGCCACAACCGGCGCGCAACAGATGCGCAACGGTTCCTGGACCACCGCCGGGGTGCTGTCGGTGGCGAATACCGGGCAGCGCAACAGCTTGTCCAGCCAGCTCATCCTGACTTCGGGCGAGGTGCTGCGTCGTTACTCGCAATACAACGAAACCAGCTACGCTCAATTCGCCGCGGCCGATGCTGTTCGCTTGGGCGTACCGCGGGCAATGTTGCCGATAGACGCCAAAACCTTGAGGTTGAACCTGGCCAAGGGCGCGGGAGATCAGGCATTCACCTTCAAGGGCATTGGCAAATTCGCGCCTCAAACCGGGGGCTATGGCGGCACCGTCACGGTGCTGGGCAGTAGCAGCACTGCGTTTGAAGTGGTTGCCGATGGGCGTGGGGCCACGACTGGTTTCGATGGTGTAACCCTTAACGCCGAGAGCCTCAATGCATTGAACGCTTCGCGTCAGGTAATCGGCGGTCTGTTTTCGGTCAGCTATGGCCAGAGTGGCAATTACCTCACGCCGTTTAGAGTGTCACCTAGAGTGATACTGCGTGAAGGTGCGACGTTGGCAGCACCGGAGGTTTTCCTACTGTCCGGTGGCGGCGAGCTGTTGGTGGAACAAGGCGCCGCCATCAACACCATAGGACGGGGTAAGGCCGCTTACGATGCTCGTGATGGTTTTATCTATAACCTCAATGAGAAATCACTTAATTTCAGCATGCTGGCCGCCTCCAATGGCTTGCTCAATGTACTGGCGCCCTCATCGGGCGGCACAAGCTCCATCAATATCGGCGGCTGCAGCCTGACGCCCTGCAGCGGTGTCACGAGAATTCACTCCGAAGGTAGTCTTGTCGCCACCACCGGGGGTAGCTTGACGCTGGACGATCAGGTGCGCTACGGCACCCGTCACCTGACCCTGGCCCTGAGCAATATCAACGTCGGCACCGCCCAGGCCCTGAGCGATGTGGCGACGCGCCAAGTCCTGCCTGCCGGTCTGACCCTGAGCCAGGCCGTGCTCGATCGCTTGTTGCGCGGGGACACCGAATACGGTGCTCCGGCCCTGGAAACCCTCGAACTGTCGGCCAGTCAGGCGCTGAATTTCTACGGCACAGTCAGCCTCGACACCTATGATCCGACAACAGGCAAGTCGCGCCTGAATAACCTGATGCTCAGCACCCCGGCCATCTATGGTGCCGGCAGCGCCAATGACGTGGCGACCATTCGCACCGCCAACCTGATCTGGAACGGTGCCGTTGGCGCGCCGGGTTCGGTGATTGCCGGCGGTGCCGGCACCGGGGCCGGTCGCCTGGACATCCAGGCCCAGCGTATCGAGTTCGGCTACGGTGACTTCACCCAGCCTGGCTCGGTCACCACCCTGGACCGTCTCGCATTGGGATTCGCCAGCGTCAACCTCAGCGCCAGCGAACGCCTGACCGCCAACCACAAGGGTAGCCTGGCGGTGTATCAGAGCCAGGGGGCCTATGATGCGAAAACGGGCTACGTTTACAGCGGCGGCAACCTGAATATCCTCACCCCGTTGCTGACCGGTGAAGCCGGTTCGGTCAACCGCATCACCGCAGGCGGGGCGGTCAATGTAGCGGGCACGACCGCTAAGCCGGGCACTGTCTCCGGGCTTGGGGGTGAGTTGTCCATCAAAGGCGCGAGCCTCAACCTTGCCAGCGCGGTGATGCTGCCCAGCGGCAAGCTGACCCTGAGCGCGACGGATGACCTGACCCTGGCCGATGAGGCGCTGATCGACGTGGCGGGCCGCACCGTCACATTCAATGATGTGACACGCTACAGCCCTGGTGGTGAGGTGATCCTGCAGAGCCGGAACGGCAACATCCGCCAGGCCGATGGATCGAGCATCGACCTCTCGGCTCGCAACAACCAGGCTGGCCGGCTCAGTGCGGTGGCCCTGGCCGAGGCAGCCGGGATCGTTGATTTGCAGGGGCGGATTCTCGGCAGCAGCACGGGCGAATATGACGCCGGGGGCACCGCCATGCCGTATCTGGCCGGCGGAGTGGAGGTCCAGGCCCAACACCTGGGCGGCAGCGGCAACCTTCGCGAGCAGTTCGCGGCGTTGAACCAACGATTGAACGACGGTCAGGTATTCGGCTCTCGCAGCTTCCAGCTCAAGCAGGGTGACCTGGTGATCGGCAACGAACTCAAGGCTTCGTCCATCGACGTGTCCCTGGACAATGGCAGTCTGCTGGTCAACGGCACGGTGGACGCCAGCGGTGAGCGGGTCGGCAGCATTTATCTGGCCGCCAAGAATGCCCTGACCCTGGGCAGCGGTGCTGTGCTCGACGCCCATGGTCGACGCCTGCGCGTGGACAGCTACGGCAAGATCATCGACTCGCCGAACCGCGCCATTGTCGACTTGACCGCTCGGGAAGGCCTCCTGAGCTTGGGTCACGGCGCCCGCATCGACCTGCGTCACGGTACCGAGGTCGCGCTGGGTAGTGCACCCGGCATGAATGACGGGCGTGCTCGCGGCACGTTGCAGCTCAGCGCACCACGATTGGGTGGCGTGTCGGGTGGCGACGTGGCTATCGATGCCGTCGGTGCCCTGGATGTACAAGGCGCCCGCTCGATCGCGCTGGTTGCCATGTGGCAATACAGCGACGCGCCGCTGATCAACGTGCCGGCGGCCAGCGGTCGGCCTTATCAGGTCATCAATCAAGCGTGGCTGGAGGATGTACATGACGACAACACTGCTTTTATCACTAACGCCCGCGCCAACAACGATCTGTTGCAGCGCAAGCTCGCTGGGCTGAACAACAGCCGCTATCGCGACGTTTTCCATCTGCGCCCTGGTGTGGAAGTAGTAAGCGCGACGGCCGATGGTGACCTGGTTGTCCAGGGTGACCTGGACCTGTCGCGCTATCGTTACGAAAGTCTCAATCCGCATAACGTCCTGGACGAGACCGTCTACGGTTCCGGCGAATCTGGAAGCCTGACGCTGCGGGCCGGGGGTGACCTGAACATCTACGGCAGCATCACCGACGGGTTCGCCCAGCCGCCGGCCAGCAACGATGACAAAGGCTGGGTGCTGTTGCCGGGCATTGATTTCGCGGCGGGCGATATTGTCGTGCCCGGTACCGGCGTGACCCTGGCGGACGACACGGCGTTTCCGGCCGGCTCGGTGCTCAACTTCGACGTGCCGCTCAAGGGCGCTACCCTGGCGGCGGGGACGCGGCTGCCGGTCGCCGCGACGCTGGATCAGCCGTTGGTGCTGCCGGCGGGCACGGTGCTGGCCGCGGCGGTGCATGGCGCCTCGGGTAACCTGTTGTTCGCGGCCGGCACTTTATTGGCTTCGAATCAAACCCTTGAAGCGGGCACGGTGTTGGGGGCGGGCAGTTTGCTGGGCAGCAGCGCAACCATTGGCAGCCTCATCTGGCCCAAAGGCGTTGCCTTGCCAGGCATTGCGAGCGCGAGAAACGTCGTGCGTCTCAAGGGCGCCCTGGCACTGAGTGTGGGTTCGAAAATTCCTTCAGGTACCGACATCAAGCTGCCGGCCGGTGTCGAGTCGGTGCAGTTGCGCCCGGAAGTGGCGGGGAGCAACTGGGCCATCGCACCGATGCTGGCCGAGGGGTCGCAGTCCTGGTCACTGCGACTGGTGGCCGGTGCCGATACGCAGGCGGCGGACAGTCGGGTCGTGCGGCCTGTGCTGGCTGGCGGTGATCTGCATTTGGCTGACAGTCACTACGGCATGTTTGGTGCAGCCAAGGCTGGCGCAATGTTGTGGACTGAAGCCGGATCGTTAGATTTTTTTGGCGACACCAGCATGGCGGGCAAGCCGATCGACTTCGAAGCGATTGATTACCCTGAACTCTGTACGGATATGCCAGGTTACTGCAAGGTCAGCAGTGGCTATGTCTGGACTGAAGTGGGTGCAATCGAATGGGGGGACCCAAGTCTCGCCGGCCAGCCGATTGATTTCGATGCCATCGGGTACCCTGAGTTGTGCAGTGAGAATCCAACCTATTGCAAAGCCTCGGGACAGGCCGATTATAAAGTCGGCAGCCAACGCTGGAGTGTCATTCGCACGGGCGCAGCGGACTTGGAGCTATTGTCTGCGGGCGATTTGAAAATGGACTCGCTGTACGGTGTCTACACCGCAGGCAGTTCGGTCAGCGAGACTTACGCCAACGACCCGTACAACCAGCCCAAGGCGCGGGGGGCGGCGGACAAGGTGCTCAATGACGCGCTGGGTGAAAACGAGCAGTTTGTGGATGGCGGTACCAACAGTCTTTATCGCGCCTGGTACCCGGACTTTGGCGGTAACCTGAGTTTGAAGGTTGGCGGCAGTCTGACCGGTAATAGCCTGGACGTATCGAGTACGAATTTAGGGCGACCCAATGGAGGAGACGTTGGTTACGATACGGTCAACGTCGGTAATTGGCTGTGGCGCCAGGGCAACGGTTCAAGCGCTACCGGCTCGCAGATCCAACCCACCGCTTGGTGGATCAATTTTGGCAGTTACACGGCAGCGAAGGACGGCAAGGCTGATTTGATGGTCGGGTTTACGGGGTTCGGTACCCTGGGCGGCGGTAACCTGAATGTTCAGGTCGCGGGTGATGCCGGGGTGATCGATCAAATGGCAGGGAGTCGTCTTGAACCGACCATCAACAGCCGCAGTCAAGGACTGGTTCTTGCCGTGGGCAGCACCGGGCGTGTGGGCGCCGATGGCAGCCTGCAACTGACCGGCGGCGGAGATCTCAACCTGCGTGTGGGTGGTGTCTTGAATCCCGGCGGCCTGCTCACGGACGGGCATCTCAACGGTGCGGTCATTAACTTGCGGGGACACGCGCAGGTCGATAGTGGCGCCATCGGTCGAATCGATCTGCGCTATGGCAACGTTGCTTCGGCACAGTCTCCGGGGGAAACGCGTGCGTACGACTCCTTCAAAGCCACACGTAGCCTGCCAACAGGCGGGCTGACCTTGATGCCGGGCGATGCCACGTTCGATCTGACAACGTCGGGCGACCTGGTAGTGATGGACGTAGCGGACCCGGGTCGAGCGCCGATGATGAGCGTATCGCCCTTCAAAGATGGCACGACTAACGGATCTGGCGTGAGCTGGTTTTCGTTGTGGACGGCCAATACGGCGATCGACTTGTGGTCGTCTGGAGGCAACCTGACGCCTTTTATTAGCGCTACGGCCACGGATCTGGCCGTGGTCTACCCTTCGATCCTGAGGGCTGTGGCGGCCAGTGGCAGCCTTTACTATGGCCAGTCCTCGGTATGGGACGGAACCGGCTACGACGGCACCAATCGCCCAGCCCTGTTGCTTGCTCCTGGCAGCAATAGCGAGTTGCAATTCATGGCCGGTGATTCCATCTACGGCGGCGATATTTCAGTCAGTCGTTCCGGTGCATCGTCTGCGGCCCTGGCGACGCCGTTTCGGCCAGCCTTTGTCGGTATGGATGGTTTAGTCATAAAGGCCAGCAATCTCTCAGCCGATGGCAACCCCACGCGTCCCAGTGCGAACATATTGCCGCTGCTTGCTTTCGACACCAGCAGCGCCTCCAGTGAGTGGGCTCTCAATGTCGATCCTGCTCGCTTCTATGCGCTTGAAGGAGACTTGCTGGCAGTGACCACTGGACGGTCGATTGCATCAGCCTCCACTGGCAGATGGCCGGGGCGAATCGCATACGAAGGCGCCGGACCTGTACGGATGATGGCTGGACGAGATATTGTCAGCAGTGGCATACCACTGGGCGGCTCGCTGAATCAGAACTTCGACGCGGGGGATTACACCAGCGCCGGCAACCTCTTCATCCACAACAACCCCACCGACATCTCCATCGTTTCAGCCGGGCGCGACATCCTCTACAGCAACTTCAACGTCGCCGGCCCCGGCCTGCTGGAGATCACCGCCGGGCGCAATATCCTGATGGACGACAAGGTCAGCATCACCAGCCTCGGCGCGGTGGTGCCAGGGGATTCGCGTCCTGGGGCGAGCCTGGTGCTGCAAGCCGGCGCGGGCCTCAACGGGGCGGATTACGAACGCTTCGTCAAGGCGTACCTGGACCCGGCGAACCAGGCTTTGGCCGGTGTGCCCTTGGCAAATCAGGACGGTAAAGTTGCCAAGACCTACGAGGTGGAACTGGTGGATTGGCTCAAGGAACGCTTCGGCTTCAGCGGCGACACCGAGCAGGCCCGCAGCTTCTTCGCGGCACTGCCGGCGGAGCAGCAGCGGGTGTTTGCCCGGGATGCGTACTTCGCTGAGCTCAAGGCCGGTGGCCGTGAGTACAACGAAGTGGGCGGCGTGCGCCAGGGCAGCTACCTGCGCGGTCGGGAAGCTATCGACTTGTTGTTCCCGAGCAAGGATGTGGCGGGCAATGCGATCACCTACAAGGGCGACATCACCATGTTCGGCGGGGCGGGGGTGCACACCGATTTTGGTGGCAGTATCCAGATGCTGACCCCGGGTGGCGGGCAGACGTTCGGCATCGAAGGCAACGCGCCGCCGTCCACCGCCGGGGTCATTACCCAGGGCGAGGGCGATATCCAGTTGTATGCGCAGAACAGCATCCTGCTGGGGCAGAGCCGGATCATGACCACCTTCGGTGGCTCGATCCTCGGTTGGTCGGCCCAGGGCGACATCAACGCCGGTCGGGGTTCGAAGACCACCGTGGTGTACACGCCGCCCAAGCGCTTGTACGACACCTGGGGCAACGTAACCCTGTCGCCGTCGGTGCCGAGCACCGGCGCCGGTATCGCCACCCTCAACCCGATTGCCAAAGTGGCGCCGGGGGATATCGACCTGATCGCGCCGTTGGGCACCATCGATGCGGGCGAGGCGGGGATCAGGGTGTCGGGCAACGTCAACATCGCGGCGTTGACCGTGGTGAACGCGGCCAACATCCAGACCCAGGGCAAATCCACCGGCGTGCCGCTGGCGGCTTCGGTGAACACCGGGGCCATCACCTCGGCCAGTTCGGCGGCGTCTTCGGCGACGCAGGCGGCTGAAGACGTGGCCCGTCAGCAACAGAACGCGGCGCGGCAGAACCAGGCGTCGGTGTTCACCGTGCAGGTGGTGAGTTTTGGCTCCGAACAACTGGCCCCGTCCCGCGACGGCGCCAGCCGCGAAGCGCCTCGGGCCTATGATCCGGCCAGCCCGGTGCAGGTCCTGGGTGCGGGACCTTTGGACGAGCAGAACCGCCAGCGGCTGACCGAGGAGGAGCGGGGGCGGTTGAGTTTGTAGGGATTGAGCTTGCGGTGAGGTTGGCTGTGCTGGCGTCATCGCGAGCAAGCTCGCTCCCACAGGGATCTGGGGTGTCCATGAGTTTTTGCATGCACCCCTTGCCCATTGTGGGAGCGGGCTTGCTCGCGAAGGCGTTGGACCTGCTGGCATATATGTTGGCTGTGCTGGCGTCATCGCGAGCAAGCCCGCTCCCACAGGGTCATTGGGTGACCTCAGGTTTTGGGTCCGATACAGGCCCATTGTGGGAGCGAGCTTGCTCGCGATAGCGGTGGAGAAGTGGGCTACAGCCACCGCGGCGTGGTGAAGAACGAGGCCATTTCCGAGCGGGCCAGGGCCGCGCCGAAGTAGGGGCCTTGGACATGGTCGCAGGCCACGTTGCGCAGTTGGCTGAATTGCCGGGCGTTTTCGATGCCTTCGGCGGTGACCATGAGCCCTACGCTGCGGCTCAAGCGGATCATCGCCAGGACGCCCTCCTTGTCGTCCTCCAGGCCCAGCTGCGAGAGGATGTTGCGATCGAAGCGGATGCCATCGAACGGCTGGTTCAGTACTTCGCGAAGGGAGGCGATACTGGTGCCGAATTTGTCTATGTTGATCCGCACGCCGAGGTCCTTGAGCGCATGGAGGGTGCTGGCGACGGTCTTGTGGTCGGCCAGCAGGACGCCTTCGGCCACTTCCAGGGTCAGCCGCTGAGGCGCCAGGCCGCTTGCTTCGAGGGCTTCTTGCACCTGGTTGAGCAGGAAGCTGCTGTTGAACCACCGGGGGGAAACCGCGATGGAGACATTGACGGCGTTCGGCCAGGTCGCGGCCTCTTCACAGACGTTGATCAACATCCAGGTGCCCAGCTCCTCCAGTTGGCCAGAGGTTTCGGCCACCGGTATGAAGTCGGCCCCACCCAGTTCACCTTTCTCGGGATGGTGCCAGAAGGTCTGGGCTTCGAAACCGTGCAGTTGCTCGGCGCTCACGTCGAAGCGCGGCAAGTAGCGCAGTTCCAGTTGATCCCGTTGCATGGCGTCGCGCAGTTGCTGCTCGTATTGCCGCCGGTCGCGGGCCAGGTTGCCCATGGCTTCCACGTACACGCGCCAGGTGTTGCGGCCCGCGGCCTTGGCCGCATACAAGGCGATATCGGCGTGGCGCAACAATTCATCGGCCCGTTCGTCACCGGGCTGCGACCAGGCGACACCGATGCTCACCCCCAGGTACAGCGTATTGCCGTCCAGGTGCATGGGCCGTTGCATGCAGTCGATCAGCCGTTCACAGAGTTGATCGAGATTGTCGGCGTCGCCGGGATCGGGCATGACGATGACAAACTCATCCCCCCCCAGCCGCGCCACCAGATCGGTGCCACGCACGTTTTGCTGGAGAATATGCGCCACTTCCTTGAGCACTTTATCGCCCACGGCATGGCCCAGGGAGTCGTTGACCGGCTTGAACCGGTCCATGTCCAGGTTCAGCAACGCCAGGGGGCGGGCGATCAGGTCGGCCCAGGTGTTCACGCAGGCAATCGAACAAACGGTTGCGGTTGGCCAGCCCGGTCAGCGGATCGTGCAAGGAAAGGTGCTTGATCTGGGCCAGCGCCCGCAACTCGTCGGTGATGTCGGTGGCGGTGCCGCGAAAACCCAGGGTGCCGGCCTCGATGGCCCGTACCGAGAGTTTGCAGGTGCGGATGCGCTGGTTGCGCGCGGTGTACTCGCACAGCAGCGGCGCCGATGAGAGGCTGTTGGCACCGCCGAGCAGCCATTGGGCAATCGAGATCGAGCCGCCATGGGGGTGGAGCAGCCGGTGCAGGGGTTTGCCCAGCCATTCCGTGGGGTTGAACCCGGTCACTTGTTCGAAGCGTTCCGACAGATAGGTCAGGGTCCCGGTCGAATCGACCTCCCACAACCAGTCGGAGGAGACTTCGGCAATGTCGCGGAAACGTTCTTCACTGCGTTCCAGCGCCTTGCGGTGAGCCAGCAGGCTGGCGTATTGGCTTTCCTGGGCGCGAAGCATGACCAAGGCATGGCGCAGAACGGCCAGGGCCAGGATCCCCAGCACCAGTAACGCCACGGCCAGCAACGGCAGCAGGATCTTGCGCAGGTCCTGGCCCGGGGTTTGTGGTCGCCAGGCCAGGGCCTCCAGGGTCAGGTCGTCGAGCAGCAGTTGGGCGGTATCGGCTGGGCCCGGTGTCCTGGCGATATGGGCATCGGGCAGGGCGAAGTTCTGCGCCAGGTTTTCCAGGGCGCCGGGGTCCAGGACCTTGACGAAGAGCATCAGGCTGGGCGGGCCGGGAATTTGCGCCACGCTGTTGTCTGTGCCGGTGGTGATGGCGGACACGGCGACGAACGCTGGGGCGTCTTCGTGATGCAGCATCTCGACGACCACTTCGTCGTGATTTTCCTCGGTGCTGGCTTTGCTCCACAGGGCGCGCAGGTCACCGGCCAGCCAAGTGTCGGCATCGACGTCGCTCATCTGGCCATCGATCACCGAATAGACGGTCTTGCCGGTCGGGGAAATGACAAACACCGCCTGGTAACCGTAGAGCGAATACACGCTGCTGCCGACGTTTTCCTGGTCATAGGCCCATTCCTTGTCGACCTCGACATGCAGGTGCCGGTAGGCGTCGCTCCACTTGGAATAGTCGCTCAGGTCCCGGCCGATGCCGGTGCGAATCCCCTCGATGGCCCGCTGGGCGAAAAACAGGCTCTGCTCACGGGCGCGCCGATCCTGGGCGCCGGTGATGTTGAGCAGCACGGCGATCGCCAAGGCGGACATGACAAACAGCAGGAGCATGATGGCCGGAAAAGTGCGACGGGTGAAGCTACGGGTTGGCGAGCCCGGGGAGAGGACAGTCGAGTCATTGCCAGCATTTTCAATCATAAAGATAAGTCATCAGCCAAAAAGCGATTTCACCCGCACCTGTCTTATATCGGCGGGTGGGCTGATTTACTGAGTCGTGTTAACGAAGGGGCCGACAGGCTGCGTTGTTTTCCTCCTGTGCGGGTCTTGAAACGCATGAGCTGGGCAGCGACTGGCCCACGGTCACGGCCTGCCACCATCGGTTGCAAGGCACGGCCAGCCATCCCCACAGCACGCAGAACATCAGCCGCGGGGACGGTTCATAGTGACGATGCAGCTCAACGGCGGCATCGCGTCAGCCTTACTCTTTATCCGTGCGATGACCCGGCAGCAGGCTGCTCAATACCTGCTTGGCGGTCTCGACCACGATGCCTCGCTCGTTCGGGTCGCCCTGGAGCAGGGTCGAGGCAAACTTCTTCGCCTGTTCCAGCTTGATGTGCGGCGGCAGCGGTGGAACGTCGGGGTCGGTGCGAAATTCGATCAGCACCGGACGATCCGCCACCAGCGCGGTTTCCCAGGCCGTGGCCACGTCGTCCTCATGCAGCACCAGGATGCCCTTCAGGCCAATGGATTCGGCGAACAGGTGGTAGGGCACGTCGGGGATGTCCTGGGAGGCGGCGAATTTCGGATCGCCCTCCATCACCCGCTGTTCCCAGGTGACCTGGTTCAAATCCCGATTGTTGAACACCGCGCAGATCCAGCTGCCGTTGGCCCAGGTGCGCCAGTATTTGGCGACGGTGATCAGCTCGGCCATGTTGTTCATCTGCATGGCGCCGTCGCCTACCAGGGCGATCACCGGCCGCTCCGGATGACAGAACTTCGCCGCGATGGCATAAGGCACGGCCGCGCCCATCGACGCCAGGCCACCGGACAGCGAACACATCATGCCGCGACGGATCTTGATGTCCCGGGCGAACCAGTTGGCGCAGGACCCGGAATCGCAGGTGATGATGGCGCGGTCCGGCAGCCGCGGCGACAGTTCGAAGGTGACCCGTTGCGGGTTGATCGGCTTGGCGGATACCCGGGCGCGGTTTTCCAGGGTCCGGTCCCAGCGTTCGCGCCAATGTTCGATTTTCTTGCGCCAGGCGCGGTCGGGTTTTTCTTCGATCAGCGGCAGCAGGGCGCGCAAGGTGTCGACGCTGTCGCCGTGCAGGTTGACTTCCATGGGGTAGCGCAGGCTGAGCATGTCCGCCTGAATGTCGATCTGCACACCCCGGGCCTGGCCTTCTGGGGGCAGGAACTCGGCGTAGGGGAAGCCGGAGCCGATCATCAGCAACGTGTCGCAGCCGGCCATGAGGTTGTCGCTGGGCTCGGTGCCGAGCAGGCCGATGGTGCCGGTGACCCAGGGCAGGTCATCGGGCAGGGCGGCCTTGCCCAGCAGCGCCTTGGCCACGCCAGCGCCAAGTTTCTCGGCGATGGCGATCACTTCGTCGGTGGCGTGCAGCGCGCCGGCACCGACCAGGATGGCGACTTTCTTGCCGGCATTGAGGACCTCGGCGGCTTTGCGCAGGTCCTCTTCGTAGGGGACGATGCTGGGCTTGCGGTAGCCGACGCCGGAGTGAACCGTACCGTGCTTGTGGCGCGGCGCGGTGTATTCCATGTCTTGCAGGTCGTTCGGCAGGATCAGCGCCGTGACCCGGCGCTCGCCCACCGCCGTGCGTACGGCACGGTCCACCAGGTGGCGCACCTGGGCGGGCACGCTGGCTTGCTGCACGAACGCTCCGGCCACGTCCTTGAACAGGCTGACCAGGTCCAGTTCCTGCTGGTAATGCCCGCCCAGCGCGGCGCGGGCCTGTTGGCCGCAGATGGCGAGCACGGGCATGTGGTCCATCCGGGCGTCGTAGAGGCCAGTCACCAAGTGGGACGCGCCGGGCCCGGAGGTGGCGATGCAGACCCCCAGCTCGCCGGTGAACTTGGCGTGGGCGCAGGCCATGAACGCGGCCATTTCCTCGTGGCGGGCCTGGATGAAGCGGATTTTTCCCTCGGCGCGGTTCAAGGCGCCAAACACGCCGTTGATGCCATCGCCCGGATAGCCATAGATGCGGCGAACCCCCCATTCATAAAGACGTTCCACCAGAAAATCACCGACGGTCATGCTCATGTCTGTCCCTCGTTTCAGGCCGCGGGCGCTTGGCGCGACGCGCAGCGGTTGACGTTCATACAGGACTTGACCGGTGCAGGCCTTCCAAGGTTTCGATTTTTTCAACGCCAGGGACCTGAGGCCGGGCGGGCGTGTATCGCAATGTGTACCGCACCGGCCCAGATACACCTGCTTGACGAAGGCCCGGGCCGGAGACACAGGCCGGATACACACCGGCGATTAACTACGCCAGCCAGCCGACACCGAGCTTCGGTGCGGGTGACTGGCGCCTTAATCGTCAATCGTCAGAGGAATACCCCATGCTCAACTTCTCTCGCAATTCGTCCCTTGCACTCGGCCTGGCCCTGGTCGGTGGCCTGGGTCTTTCCACGGCGGCTTCGGCCTTGACCATGAACGATCTGGCCCAGGGCTACACCCTGGCGGCGGCCGATACCGTGAAGAAACCCGCCGAAGGCAAGTGCGGCGAAGACAAGTTCGCCAAGACCGATAAAAACCACGATGGTCAGGTCTCGCGGGACGAGTTCATCGCCGCGGCACCGGAGCGTGCGGCGGAGTTCGACAAGATCGACGCCAACCATGACGGCGGCATCTCGTTGCCGGAAGCCAAGCAATACCTGTCGGCCCAGGCGAAGACCGCGGAAGGCAAATGTGGCGAAGGCAAGTGTGGGGCGGCTATCGAGTCCTGATTTCTAACGGGTGAGGGGCGTATGCGAATGGCCGAAATGAGAAAGGAGCCATGCGCTGTCTATGTGGCGAGGGGATTTATCCCCGCTGGGCTGCGCAGCAGCCCCAATGCAGCAGACTCAATCTTCCTGGCACACCGAGTTGGCAGGCTTCAGGGCTGCTTCGCAGCCCAGCGGGGATAAATCCCCTCGCCACAAGTTTGGTGTTCGACTGGCACCATTCGCTGCGCTTCCTCATCTCTTGCTTTCCCAGGAGATGTGTCCATGTTGAATTTACCTCAACCTTCGGCAGGCCTCGGCCTGCGCCGGGCCTTGCTCGATGAACTGCGCCAGGCACCGACCGGGGATTTCGACTTTCTCGAAGTGGCCCCGGAAAACTGGATCGGAATCGGCGGCCCTCATGGCGCCGCTCTGCATTCGCTGGCCGAACGTTATCCGTTGACGTGCCATGGCCTGTCGTTGTCTTTGGGTGGGCCGGCGCCGCTGGACCTGGCATTTCTCGGCCAGGTGCGCGCTTTCCTCGAACGTTTCAACGTGCCGTTGTACAGCGAGCACTTGAGCTACTGCGGCGATGACGGGCATTTGTATGACCTGTTGCCGCTACCCTTTACCGAAGAAGCGGTGCATCACGTGGCGGCGCGGATCCGTCAGGCCCAGGATGTGCTGGGGCGGCGCCTGGCGGTGGAAAATGTCTCTTATTACGCCGCCCCCCAACACGACATGAGCGAGCTGGAGTTCACCCGGGCGGTGTTGCGCGAAGCCGATTGCGACCTGTTGCTGGACGTCAACAACGTCTACGTCAACTCGGTCAATCACGGTTTCGCCCCCCAGGCATTCCTGGCGGGCCTCGAGCCGGGGCGGGTGGTCGCGATGCATGTGGCCGGGCATTACGACGAGTCCGACACGCTGAAAATCGACAGCCATGGCGCGCCGGTCAAGCCAGTGGTCTGGGCGCTGCTGGCCCAGGCCTACGCACGTTTCGGCGTGCAGCCGACCTTGCTCGAACGGGACTTCAATTTCCCGCCCTATGCCGCGCTGGTGGCCGAATTACAGACCATTCGCCAGTTGCAACACCCGGCCGTCACCCGGCAGGCGGTGACCCATGGCTGAGGCCCGACAAACGCTGCATCAGCAGCAACAGGCGCTGACCCGGTACCTGCGTGACCCGGAACACTGCCCGGTCCCAGCCGGCATGGACGCGGCGCGGGCGCAGGTCTATCGCGACCTGATCTTCGAAAACATGCGCTCGCTGCTCAGCGGCACCTTCCCGGTATTGGTGGGCGTGCTGGGACAGGAGCGTTGGCGTGCCTGCGTGCGCCGTTTCTTGCGGGAGCATCGCTGTGCCACGCCGAAGTTCGGCGAAATCGCCGAGGAGTTTGTGGCCTACCTCGCCGCCCAGCCGTCGCCGGACTGGCCGCCGTTCGTGGCGGAGCTGGCGCACTACGAGTGGGTCGAGATGGCGCTGCTGCAGTCCGAGGCCGAGCCGTTGCTGGCTCATGACGAGGCCGCTTTGCTCGATCTGCCGCTGCATGTCTCCCCCCTGGCCTGGCCGCTGGCGTACCAGTGGCCGGTGCATCGCCTGGCACCGAACTACCAGCCTTCGACGCCACCGGCCCAGCCGACGCTGTTGCTGGTGCGGCGCACGCCTGGGTTTGAGGTGCGTTTTTCCGAACTCAGCCCGCTGGCCTGGCGGCTTTTGCAACGCATCGAGGAAGATCCCGGGTTGGCGGGGCGAGGGCAGTTGCTGGCGTTGGCACGGGAGGCAGGGGTGGCTTCGTTCGAGTTCATGGACAGCGCCGTCGCGCTGTTGCGGCGGATGCAGGTGGAAGGGGTTGTTGGCGTGCAGCAGTAGTCTGCCCATTGAAATGCTAGCCCTTGTGAGGGGCTGCTGTGGGAGCAAAGCTTGCTCGCGATGGGGCGCCCTTGGCCTGACTGATTGACCGGGTCGTCTGTATCGCGGGCAAGCCTTGCTCCCACAGCAAGCTCGCTCCCACAGGGATTTTTGTCAGGCCTTGTTTTGGTGATGCAGCCCGGTCTTCAGCAGGGCATCCACACTCAATTTTCCAGCCCCCTGCAGCAGCAACGGCAGCAACGTCACCAGGTAGATCAATGGCAGCTTGAAGTTGCCATGTCCCTTGTTGGTAATCGCATACCCCTGGGCCAGTTCGCTCAGGCTCGACCAGTCCGCCGGCCAGTGCACGGCAGCGGTCGCCACCACGGTGACGACGATCAGCACCAGCGCCGACAGGCGTGTGCCCAAGCCGATCAACAGGGCGATGGCGCCGATCAGCTCGGCCGATATTGCCAGTTCCCAATTCCACAGGGCCGGTACATGGTCGAAGGGGAACGGGAAGGCGGACTGGATATCGGCGAACCAGTTCTCGCCGTTCCATTTCTCCAGTCCGGATTCGAAAAACTCCCAGGCCAGGAACAGGCGCAGGCCCAGCGGCGCGAGCCATGCCCCGATGTTATCGAGCTGGATATGCAGTGTTTTCAAGACATTTGAGTACATGACCGATCTCCCAGGGCTCAAGCGGCGTGTTGTGACCGTTGGTGACGCTGGATGGCCTGGGCTAGCTTGCCCACCAGGCGGATGGCGGTAGCGGCGCAAATCAGGCCGAAGGGCAGCACGTACCAGTCGCTCATGGGGATGCGCTTGAAGTTGGAATAGGCAAAGATCGCCGCCAGCACCCACATACCGGTGACATGCAGGCGCTTCCAGGCCTTGAAACCGATCAGGCGCGTGGTGCTTTTGAACGAGGTCAGCGCCAGCAGCAGGATGAACACGTAGCCCACGGTGCCGGGCACGTTGCCGAGGGTGGTGCGGCCGGGCCAGAACTCGGTGTTGAGCTGGCCGTAGCTGTAGATCAGCACGGCATGGACCAGGTGGGAAAAGGCAAAGGCCAGTCCGATGAAGCGCCGTTCACGCACCAGCGACCGGCTCAGGGGCGAGGGCACCAGCACCGCGAATGCCGAGGCGGTGAAGGCCAGCAGGAACAAGGCGAAGGACGAACGCGCCGTGGCGCGAATGGCACTGCGCACGCCTTCGGTCAGGTCCGGGTTGAGCACCAGGATCAACCCGGTCATCAACAGCACCAGGGCGGCGAGCAGGCTGAACAGCGACCAGCCCTGGAAACGAAGGGGGGATGCAGTTGCGGTAGGCATGTAACGGCTCCTTGGATGTCGAGACCCGGTCGGGATAGTCGCCGGGGATACAAGGGAGTCTTTCAAGCGGGTGTAAGCAGGGTGTGTCCGCGACGCAGCATTGTGCAAGTTTGTGTATGTCGATTATCCGTAGACACACTGGCATACAAACCGCATCCCAACTTGACCAAACCCCTGTGGGAGCGAGCTTGCTCGCGATGGCGTCAGGTCAGTTGAATGGATACCGGCAGACACACCGCTATCGCGAGCAAGCTCGCTCCCACAGGGGAATTGGGTGAGGCACCCATATTTGTAGCGCCTCGGAACGGTGTGGGAGCGAGCTTGCTCGCGATGGCGTCAGGTCAGTTGAATGGATGCCGGCAGACACACCGCTATCGCGAGCAAGCTCGCTCCCACAGGGGAATTGGGTGAGGCACCCATATTTGTAGCGCCTCGGAACGGTGTGGGAGCGAGCTTGCTCGCGATGGCGTCGGGTCAGTTGAATGGATGCCGGCAGACACACCGCTATCGCGAGCAAGCTCGCTCCCACAGGGGAATTGGGTAAGGCACCCATATTTGTAGCGCCTCGGAACGGTGTGGGAGCGAGCTTGCTCGCGATGGCGTCGGGTCAATTGAGTGGATGCCGGCTGATACACCGCTATCGCGAGCAAGCTCGCTCCCACAGGGGCGGTGTCAGCTTGCGAATGCCAGGCGCAGCTCGGCGCAGAGGCCGCCGCCGTCGCGGTTGCTCAGGGTCAGGGAGCCGCCCATGGCGATCGCCAGTTGCTGGGCGATGGCCAAGCCCAGGCCGGTGCCGCCGGTTTCCCGGTTGCGCGAACTCTCCACCCGGTAGAACGGCTTGAGCACCTCGGCCAGTTCCTGCTCGCTGATCCCGGGGCCACGGTCCAGCACCTGGATTGCCAGTTGCCCGTTGTCGGCCCGTTGCACCTGGATCTGCGCCGCACCGCCGAATTTCAAGGCGTTGTCCACCAGATTGACCAGCACCCGCCGCAGGGCATGGGGGCGGGTGTCGATCACGGCGGCGTTTTTCCCGGACAGTTGCACGTCCTTGCCGGTGTCCTGGTAGTCGAACACCAGGCTGTCGAGAAACGCATCCAGGCTGATCCGGCAACTGGCCTCGGTGGCGCCGTGGATGCTGCGGGCATAGGCCACGCCTTCCCGCACCAGGTGTTCCATTTCGCTCAAGTCGCTCCACAGTTTGTCCCGTTCGATCCCTTCGTCCATGAACTCGGCCCGCAGCTTCATACGTGTGATGGGCGTCTGCAAGTCATGGGAAATCGCCGCCAGCAACTGCATGCGCTCCTTGAGGTAGGCGGCGATGCGGTCCTGCATGGCGTTGAAGGCCTTGGCCGCATGCACCACTTCAGTCGGGCCTTTTTCGTCCAGCCGGACGCTGTGGGCGTTCGGGTCGAGGGTTTCCACCGCCTGGGCCAGCCGGGTCAGGGGGCCGACGGCGATGCGCACGGCCAGCCAGGTGCAGCCGATCAATAGTGCCAACTGCCCCAGCAACACCATCGGCAGCCAGGGGGAGAGGGGCATCATCGCCGGACGCACATCGATGGTCAGCGGGCTGCCATCCCCCAGGCGCAGATGCGCTTGATAGTGCATTTTCGGCCCGGGAATCTGCTGGAAGGTCAGGCCATAGGCCTGGCCGATGGCTTCCTGGATCGAACTGACCGAGATCGGCGCGTCGGCCAGGTCCATCGGTTGGCCAGGCTGGCCTTCGTCGAGCAGGTAGCCATAGTTGCGCCGGGCGAGTTTCGGCAGCCAGGCCGGGCGTTCGGCGGCAGGCAGGCGGTCGAGAATGGCGACGGAGGTCGAGACATCGGTTTCCAGGTTGCCGAGCATGGTCGACCTGGCACTCTGGTAGCGCTCGTAGTACTGGGCGCCGAAGGACAGGCCCTGGGCCAGGATCAGGCCGATCAGGAAGATCAGCGACAACCTGGAGGCCAGAGTCCGCGGCCAACGCAGCGGCAGGCTCATACCGACGCCTCGAGGATCTCCACCGGCAGCGAGAACACGTAGCCTTCGCTGCGCACGGTCTTGATGTAGGCTGGTTCCCGGGCGTCGTCCAGCAGACGCTGGCGCAGGCGGCTGACCAGCAGATCAATGGAACGATCGAACAGGTCGGCGTCCCGGCCCTGGGTGAGGTTAAGCAACTGGTCGCGGTTGAGTACCCGTTGCGGATGATCGAGGAATACCCGCAACAAACGATACTCGGCGCCGCTCAAGGCAACCATGGTGCCGTCGGTGTCCAGCAGGTGGCGGGCGGTGGTGTCCAGGCGCCAGCGTCCGAACGCCAGCAGGCGACCGCTTTCGGTGACCACCAGGTTGGGCGGCAGCATGCGGGTGCGGCGCAGCACGGCGTTGATCCGCGCCAGCAGTTCACGGGCGGCGAACGGCTTGACCAGGTAATCATCGGCACCCATTTCCAGGCCGATGATGCGGTCGGTTTCGTCGTTGCGCGCGGTGAGCATCAGCACCGGCGTGGCCTTGTGCTTGCCGGCCCGCAGCTCCCGGCACAGCACCAGGCCGTCGTCACCGGGCATCATGATGTCCAGCACGATCAGGTCCACCGGGGTGGTTTCCAGGAAGGCGCGCATCTGCCGGCCGTCGGCGACGACGGTGGTGCGCAGGCCGTTCTTTTTCAGGTAGTTGCCAACCAGCTCTCTGATCTCGCGATCGTCATCCACTATCAACACGTGATCGACATGATCCATGGTGTCCAGCTCCTCGGCGTTTCGTTGTGCGCAGTCTACAGGCGCCGGCCAGCCCGGCTCGCGGCGGTTTGTATTGCAGTGTATCTGGCGCGCGACGGATACACAGCGATGCAAAAAGCCACCTGGCTCGATACAGACGCGATACCTGCGGGGCATTCAATGGCATCCATCGAGGCAACACAACGGGCCTCGGCAGACAAACCCCATTGAATCGAGGAATCGCCATGAACACCAAAGCCCTCTACGCTGCCTGCCTTTTTGCCGCGCTGAACATCTGCACCCTGTCGGCCCGGGCCGAAAGCAACGTGCAAGCGCACAGCTATACCTACGGCAGCCACCTGGACATCCAGAAGGTGCTTTCCCTGTCCGAAGACGCCGAGCCCACCTGCGGCGTGGTCAACGCCCACATGACTTACCTGGATTCGGCAGGCCACAAGCAGGCGCTGGACTATCGCAAGTTGTCCGATAACTGCAGCAACCAGAACTGAGCTGCTTTTGTGGCGAGGGAGCTTGCTCCCGCTGGGGCGCGAAGCGGCCCCCCATATCGGTCTGACACACCGCGTTGTCAGGTCATTTTCGGGGCCGCTTCGCAGCCCAGCGGGAGCAAGCTCCCTCGCCACAGGTTTTGCGTCGCCCTTTTATGTTGAGGTGTTGCCATGCTTCTGATCGCTTTTCTAGGCGGGATCCTGACGATCCTCAGCCCCTGTATTCTTCCGGTGGTGCCGTTTCTGTTTGCCCGGGCCGATCGCTCCCGTGGTTCGGTGCTGCTGACCCTCGGCGGCATGGTGTTGACGTTCGCCCTGGTCTCCAGCCTGGCGGTGGTCAGCAGCGAATGGGTGGTGCGCGCCAGCAGCGTCGGCCGGCAAGTCGCCTTGGTGGTGATGGTGGTGTTCGCGCTGTCGCTGATTTTCAGCCGGGTCGGCATCTGGCTGGCGCGGCCGCTGGTCAGCCTGGGCAATCGTCTGGACGCCGGGGCCGGGCGGATGGCCGGACCTGTGGCCTCGGTGCTGATTGGGGTCGCCACCGGGCTGCTCTGGGCACCGTGCGCCGGACCGATACTTGGGGTGATCCTGACCGGCGCCATGCTGCAAGGTGCCAGCGCACAAACCAGCCTGTTGTTGCTCGCCTATGGCCTGGGCAGCGCCTTGTCCCTGGGCACCCTGATCCTGGCCGGGCGTGGTCTGGTCGGGCGCTTGAAACTCTCACTGCCGATCACCACCTGGTTGCGCCGGGGAACGGGGCTGGCGGTGTTGCTGGCGGCCGTGGCGATCGGCACGGGGGCGGATGACCGGTTGTTGGCGGCCACGTCGTCTCAACAATCGGCCACCTTGGAAAAAAGCCTGCTGGAGAACGTGCCCAAGGCCATCGACTATGTGGTGAGCAAGGCCGACGCAAGCGCCATGCCGACCCTAGAATCCCAGGGCACCATGCCTTCGCTGGACGGTGCGGTGCAATGGCTGAACTCGCCTGCGCTGAACAGCGAGTCCCTGCGGGGCAAGGTGGTGTTGGTGGACTTCTGGACCTACGACTGCATCAACTGCCAGCACACCTTGCCCTATGTGAACGGTTGGGCGAAGAAGTATGAACAGGACGGGCTGGTGGTGATCGGTGTCCACACCCCGGAATACGGCTACGAGAAGATCATCGACAACGTGCGTGAGCAGGTGCGCAAGCTGGACATCCACTACCCGGTGGCGATCGACAACCAGTATGCGATCTGGCGCGCCTTCAACAATCAATACTGGCCGGCCCATTACTTCATCGATGCCAAGGGGCAGGTGCGCTACAGCCATTTTGGCGAAGGGCGTTATGGCGAGCAGGAGCAGGTGATCCAGCAACTGTTGCAGGAGGCGAAGATGAGTCAATGAGTTGATAGAAATTGTTTAATTTCAATGTGTTGTAGCTATGTTCTCTATCTATTTCTAGATTGATGGGCCACTTGGGGATGGGTATCGCAGATGGCGAAGGCAAGCCGTTCCCCGTGGCGAGGGAGCTTGCTCCCGCTGGGGCGCGAAGCGGCCCCCTGTATTTGCCTGACACACCGAGTTTGTCACGGCTTTCATGGGGCCGCTTCGCAGCCCAGCGGGAGCAAGCTCCCTCGCCACAGGATTGCATGCAGATTCGAGAGTGGCGTGCAAATGCTGGCCCCTTGCTCATTTGCATACAGTCAAACTTCTTTCCTTTCAGAAAGTTGGGCGACAAACCTATGCGTATTTCTATGTGGGTCGTAGCGACGTTTCTCCTGGCCGCCGTCTCGCTTGAGGCCCAGGCCAGGGCGCTGACGCAGAACCAGCAATCGGTGTGCCGCTGGGGTTCGGACATCGCGGCGGGTGCGCAGGCGTCGAAGTTGTCTGGCGTCAGCCTGTACGGCGCGCGCAAGAAGCTGCAAGTGCGCAAGTTTCCCCGGCCCTGGATGCGCATGACTGCCTTGGGCATTACCGAGCAGACCTACAACAGCGCTTCGCGTCTCAAGCCGGCTGCGGTCAAGCAGACCTACTACGAGCAATGTGTCCGTCATGAATTGGCGCGCCGATAGGCCTCAGGCCGGGCTGCGGCCTGGCATCTCGATACCGTGCTGATGCACCCGCCGATACAGGGTCGCCCGGGAAATGCCCAGGGCCCGGGCGGCGGCGGTGGGTTTCCAGCGGTGGCGCACCAGCGCATCGAGCAGTGCCTGGCGTTCCGGGCTGGCGCTCGGCTCCGGTCCCTGATCGGCGGCGTCCCTGTTGTGCAATGACTCGGGCAAGTGGCTGAGCTGAACCACACTGGCTTCACACACCGCGCAGGCGTAGCGCAGCACATGGCGCAACTGGCGGACATTGCCCGGCCAGTGATAACCGAGCAGGTATTCCAGCGCCGCGGCGCTCAGTTGCACCGTCCCTCCACACAACGCCGACTCCTCGGCAAGAATCCGATTGATCAGCGCCAGCCGGTCGCTGCGTTCGCGCAACGGCGGTAGCTGGAAACGCGCGCCGCCGAGGCGGAAGTACAAATCCTCACGAAACTCGCCGGCGGCCACCAGGGTCTCCAGGTCGCGGTGGGTGGCACAGACCACCTGAATATCCACGGCCTTGCGGCGCGATGCCCCCAGCGGCGCTACTTCACCCTCGGCCAGCACCCGCAACAGGCGGGTCTGCAAGGCCAGCGGCATGTCGCCGATTTCATCCAGGAACAAGGTGCCGCCATCGGCTTGTTGCAACAAGCCCTGCATGCCTTTGGCCGAGGCACCGGTGAAGGCGCCGGCGACGTAGCCGAATAATTCGCTCTCGATCAGGCTTTCGGGGATGGCGGCGCAGTTCAACGCCACGAAAGGGCGATCACGGCGCTGGCTGGCCTGGTGCAACTGCCGGGCGAACACTTCCTTGCCGGAACCGGTTTCGCCCTGGATCAGCACCGGCAGGTTGCGATCCTTGACCCGTACCGCCAGGCGCAGGCTGTCGGCCAGGCGCGGATCGATCTCGGCAGGCGTCATCGCCACTCGCGGACGCGGGCTGGCGCGCTGGCGAGGCGCGCTCAAGCGGCCATGCAACGCGTGATCGAGGGGGCAGAGGCTTTCGTCCCGGGCACGGTGCAGCCGTTGCGGGTCGAAGACTTGGCCGATGTGTTGCGGCAACTGCCCGTAATGTTGCAACAGGTATTGGCGGGCGGCCGGGTTCAAGGCTTGCAGGCAACCGTCGTCGTCCCAGGCGAACAGGAAGTCCGGCTGGCTGTCGACGTAGCCGGCGTTGCGATGGGCCCGCAGCACCCAGTAACCCTGGGCGCTGCTCATGAAAAACGCCTGTTCGATCTCCCGGGCGCTCTGCACCACCATTTGCCGGATTAGGTGCTGCGAACGGCGATCGTCCGGCGAGCGCACCGCCGAAACATCCAGCACCCCGAGCAATTCACCCTGGGGGTCGAACACCGGGGCGGCGGAGCAAGTCAGGCCAATGAACGCCGCGCGGAAATGATCACGCTTGTGCACCGTCACCGGGGCCTTACCCGTGAGCACCGCCGCCACGCCGCAGGTGCCTTCTTCACCCTCCGACCAACAGGTACCCAGGTACAGCCCGGCCTTGCGGCAGTCATTGCGGATCGTGGTTTCCACCCGGTAGTCGATGGTCTGGCCCTGGGCATCGGTGAGTAGCACGCAGTAGTCGGCATCGCGGACCCGGCCATGGAGGCGGGCCACTTCTTCGCTGGCGATATTGAGGAACAGCTCGGAGCGCTCACGGCATTGCTTGAGCACGTCCTGGGAGAGGATGCGCGGGCCCTGCAGCGAACCGGGGTCCAGGTGATGTTGCTCCATGGACCGGCGCCAGGAGTCAAGGATCAGGTCCGGGACGGGCAGTTGTGGCAATTGGTTCGCGTTTTTCACCACGCGGCTGACGCAATCCACGTGCGCCCGGGAGTGAGCGGAAAGCATGGGGCCTCCGATTCAGCTTCTTGTCGTTGTGCGCACATTAAGCGCCGTTCGCTGGGTGCAGACAAGCTCGACGGATTATTCGGGCAGGGGTGAGACGCCACGTCTCAGCGTCTCGCCGCCACCTCGTGCAGGCTGACATGGCGCGTCTCACCGGGGCTCGCTTCGTCTCATCGAAAATTACGGCTTGACCGCTCTGGCCCGGCCATCTCCAGGATGTTTCCCGTAGCTGGCACCGCCCTTGCTCTACCTCTGGAGCCCGCTTCGACGGGTCATCCAATAATAACAACGAGGTGTCTATGTTTTCCTGTCGAGGGTCCTCCTGCCCAGGCCGTTCGCCTGTTCCTTCCTCGGTGGCGCCATGAGCCGTCGGCCACTGACCGTGGGCATCATCGCCAATCCCGCATCGGGCCGTGACGTGAGGCGCCTGACCGCCAATGCCGGGCTGTTTTCCAGCACCGACAAGGTCTCGGTAATCCAGCGCCTGCTGGCCGCTTTTGGCGCCACCGGCATCGAGCAGGTGTTGATGCCCACCGACATGATCGGCATGGCCGCCGCCGTGCTGAAGAACAGCCACAGCCGCCAGGCCCGCAGCAGCCACTGGCCGGCCCTGGAGTTTCTCGACCTGACCCTGCGCCAGACCGTCGAAGATACCCGCCGGGCCGCGCGCCTGATGGCCGAGCGCGAGGTGGCGCTGATCGCCGTGCTCGGCGGCGACGGCACCCACAAGGCGGTGGCCGCCGAAGTGGGGGACATCCCATTGTTGACCCTGTCCACCGGCACCAACAACGCCTTTCCTGAATTGCGCGAGGCCACCAGTGCCGGATTGGCCGGTGGGTTGTACGCCAGCGGGCGGATCCCGGCGCAGATCGGCTTGCGTCGCAATAAGCGCTTGCTGGTCTGCGATGCCGGACGTGGCCTGCGCGAAGTTGCCCTGGTGGACGTCGCCGTGTCGCCGCTGCGCTTTGTCGGCGCCCGGGCCATCAGTCGGGCACAGGACCTGGCCGAAGTCTTCGTGACCTTCGCCGAACCGCAATCCATTGGCCTGTCGGCGTTGTGCGGCTTGTGGTTTCCGGTGTCACGCCAGGCACCGGGCGGCGCCTGGATGCGCCTCGACCCGCAATCCCCCGAAGCGCTGCTGGTGCCGCTCGCGCCCGGCCTGTTGCAGGGCTGCGGGGTGCTTGCCGCCGGCCCTTTGGAGTCCGGCATCGCCCACAGCCTATCGCTCTCCAGCGGCACCTTGGCCTTGGACGGCGAGCGGGAAATCGAATTCAACGTCCATGACCGGCCCACGGTCACCCTCGATGCCGGCGGCCCGCTGAGCATCGACGTCAACGCGGTGCTGGCCTACGCCGCGCAACAGCGTTTGCTGGCCATCGGCCGCGAACACCCGCAACACCCTCTGAATCTTCAAGAAGACACCCCAGGAGAATAAAAATGTCGACACCGCTCACCCACGATCAACTGCTGCATGCCTACCAGGTGATGCGCACCATCCGCGCCTTCGAAGAGCGCCTGCACGTGGAGTTCGCCACGGGCGAGATTCCCGGTTTCGTTCACCTGTATGCCGGCGAAGAAGCGTCGGCCGCCGGGGTCATGGCCCACCTGGGCGATGACGATTGCATCGCGTCCAACCACCGTGGCCACGGCCATTGCATCGCCAAGGGCGTGGACGTCTACGGGATGATGGCCGAGATCTACGGCAAGAAAACCGGCGTCTGCCAAGGCAAGGGCGGCTCGATGCACATCGCCGACTTCGAGAAAGGCATGCTTGGCGCCAATGGCATTGTCGGTGCCGGCGCGCCGCTGGTGGTGGGCGCTGCCCTGGCGGCCCGGCTCAAGGGCACCGACAGCGTCGCCGTGGTGTTTTTCGGCGACGGCGGCTCCAACGAAGGCGCGGTGTTCGAAGCCATGAACATGGCCTCGGTGTGGAACCTGCCGTGCCTGTTCGTCGCGGAAAATAACGGCTACGCCGAAGCCACCGCTTCCAATTGGTCGGTGGCCTGCGATCACATCGCCGACCGCGCGGCCGGCTTCGGCATGCCTGGGGTGACGGTGGATGGTTTCGATTTCTTTGCCGTGCATGAAGCCGCCGGGGCCGCCGTCGAACGCGCCCGTGCCGGCGAAGGGCCGTCGCTGATCGAGGTCAAGCTGACCCGCTACTACGGCCACTTCGAGGGCGACGCCCAGACCTATCGGGCGCCGGACGAGGTCAAGCATTTCCGCGAAAACCAGGACTGCCTGATGCAGTTCCGCGAGCGCACCACCCGGGCCGGCTTGCTCACCGTCGAGCAGTTGGACCAGATCGACAAGGAAGTGGACCTGCTGATCGAAAACGCCGTGCACAAGGCCAAGTCCGATCCCAAGCCCTCTGCGGCGGACCTGCTGACCGACGTCTACGTCAGCTATCCCTGAACGCCCCCCTGAATAACAAAAATAGAGAATCCCATCATGGCGAGAAAAATCAGCTATCAGCAGGCAATCAACGAAGCCCTGGCCCAGGAAATGCGCCGCGACTCAAGCGTCTTCATCATGGGTGAGGACGTGGCCGGTGGCGCCGGCGCGCCCGGTGAAAACGATGCCTGGGGCGGCGTGCTCGGCGTCACCAAGGGCCTTTACGATCAGTTCCCCGGGCGCGTGCTGGACACGCCGCTGTCGGAAATCGGTTACGTCGGTGCGGCGGTCGGCGCCGCCACCTGTGGCGTGCGCCCGGTGTGCGAGCTGATGTTCGTCGACTTTGCCGGCTGCTGCCTGGACCAGATCCTCAACCAGGCGGCGAAGTTTCGCTACATGTTCGGCGGCAAGGCCTCCACGCCCCTGGTGATCCGCACCATGGTCGGCGCCGGCCTGCGCGCCGCCGCCCAGCATTCGCAGATGCTTACGTCCCTGTGGACGCACATTCCGGGGCTGAAAGTCGTGTGTCC
The DNA here is from genome assembly GCF_054671965.1 of Pseudomonas sp. H3_A02. NCBI lineage: Bacteria > Pseudomonadati > Pseudomonadota > Gammaproteobacteria > Pseudomonadales > Pseudomonadaceae > Pseudomonas > Pseudomonas sp. H3_A02. The sequence goes on along the minus strand of NZ_CP162807.1, from coordinate 4,846,400 downwards.
GTCATCGCCTTACGACGCCAAGGGCCTGCTGATCCAGGCGATCCGCGACAACGACCCGGTGATCTTCTGCGAGCACAAGTTGCTCTACAGCATGCAGGGCGACGTGCCGGAAGAGCTCTACACCGTACCGTTCGGCGAGGCCAACTTCCTGCGCGACGGCAAGGACGTGACCCTGGTGTCCTACGGGCGGCTGGTCAACACCGCGATGGACGCCGCACGCAGCCTGGCGGGGCGCGGCATTGACTGCGAAGTGATCGATCTGCGCACCACCAGCCCGCTGGACGAGAACAGCATCCTGGAAAGTGTCGAGAAGACCGGACGCCTGGTGGTGATCGACGAGGCCAACCCGCGTTGCTCCATGGCTACCGATATTTCCGCGCTGGTGGCGCAAAAAGCCTTTGGCGCACTCAAGGCGCCGATCGAAATGGTCACCGCGCCGCACACCCCGGTGCCGTTCTCCGATGCCCTGGAAGACCTGTACATCCCTGACGCGGCGAAGATCGAACAAGCCGTGCTCAACGTGATCGAGTGGAGCAAGCGCTGATGAGCCAGATTTTTACCCTGACCATGCCCAAGTGGGGCCTGTCGATGACCGAGGGCCGGGTCGATGCCTGGCTCAAGGAGGAGGGCCAGGCCATCACCAAGGGCGAGGAAGTGATGGACGTCGAGACCGACAAAATCTCCAGCAGCGTCGAGGCGCCGTTCTCTGGAATCCTGCGCCGACAAATCGCCCACCAGGATGAAACTCTGGCGGTCGGCGCCTTGCTCGGTATCGTCGTTGAGGGCGAGGCCAGCGAGGCCGAGATCGACGCGGTCATCGAGCAGTTCCAATCCAACTTCGTGCCCGGTGACGCGGCCGATGAAGACCGCGGCCCGAAACCGCAGAAAGTCGAGCTGGACGGCCGGGTGATCCGCTATTTCGAGCGCGGCGAGGGCGGCACGCCGCTGGTGCTGGTGCACGGTTTCGGCGGCGACCTGAACAACTGGCTGTTCAACCATGAAGCACTGGCTGCCGGGCGACGGGTCATTGCCCTGGATCTGCCGGGCCATGGCGAATCGTCGAAAACCCTGCAACGCGGCGACCTGGACGAGCTGAGCGGCGTGGTGCTGGCCTTGCTCGATCACCTGGACATCAACGCTGTGCACCTGGTGGGGCATTCCATGGGTGGGGCGGTGTCGCTGAATGTCGCGCGCTTGATGCCCCAGCGGGTTCGGTCGCTGACCTTGATCGGCAGCGCCGGGTTGGGGACGGAGATCAACGGCAGCTACCTGCAAGCTTTCGTCGAAGCGGCCAACCGCAACGCCCTCAAGCCGCCACTGATGCAACTGTTCTCCAATGCCGAGCTGGTCAACCGGCAGATGCTCGACGACATGCTCAAGTACAAGCGCCTGGAAGGCGTGGACGCCGCCCTGCGGCAACTGTCCGCGACGCTGTTCGTCGACGGTCGCCAGCAGATGGACCTGCGTGAAGTGGTGCAGGCCGGCCACGTACCGACCCTGCTGATCTGGGGCAGCGACGACGCAATCATCCCCGTGGCCCACAGCGAAGGGTTGAGTGCCCAGGTCGAAGTGCTTTCCGGCCAGGGGCACATGGTGCAGATGGAAGCGGCCGAGCAGGTCAACCGGCTGATCCTCGGGTTCATCAAGCAGCACTGATCAAGTAGGCGGTGGCAGGTGTCATCGTCCCTGAACATTCTGGAGGTAACGTTATGAACGTTTCAATCAAGCCGACCCGCAGCATGCGCGCCGCCGTCTGGCATGGCCGCAACGACATCCGCGTCGAAGACGTGCCACTGCCGGTTGCGCCGCCTGCCGGTTGGGTGCAGATCCGTGTGCAATGGTGCGGTATCTGTGGCTCTGACCTGCATGAATACGTGGCCGGGCCAGTATTTATCCCGGTGGACGCGCCACACCCGCTGACCGGGATCAAGGGCCAATGCATCCTCGGCCATGAGTTCTGCGGCGAGATCGTCGAACTGGGCGCTGGCGTCGAGGGTTTCAGTGTCGGCGAGCCCGTGGCGGCGGACGCCTGCCAGCACTGCGGCACTTGTTATTACTGTACCCATGGGCTCTACAACATCTGCGAAAACCTGGCCTTCACTGGGCTGATGAACAACGGTGCGTTCGCGGAATTGGTCAACGTGCCGGCCAACCTGCTCTACAAACTGCCCGCCGACTTTCCGACCGAGGCCGGTGCGTTGATCGAGCCGTTGGCGGTGGGCATGCATGCGGTGAAAAAGGCCGGCAGTCTGCTGGGCCAGAACGTCGTGGTGGTCGGTGCCGGGACCATCGGCCTGTGCACCATCATGTGCGCCAAGGCGGCTGGCGCGGCCCAGGTGATCGCCCTGGAAATGTCCGGTGCGCGCAAGGCCAAGGCTCTGGAAGTCGGCGCCAGCCACGTGATCGATCCGAACGAGTGTGATGCCCTGGCTGAAGTCCGCCGGCTGACCGCTGGCCTGGGGGCCGATGTCAGTTTCGAATGCATTGGCAACAAGCACACCGCCAAGTTCGCCATCGACCTGATCCGCAAGGCTGGCAAGTGTGTGTTGGTGGGTATTTTCGAGGAACCGAGCGAGTTCAACTTCTTTGACCTGGTCTCCACCGAAAAGCAGGTGCTTGGCGCGCTGGCCTACAACGGTGAGTTCGCCGATGTGATTGCCTTCATCGCCGACGGACGCTTGGACATCTCGCCGCTGGTGACCGGGCGCATCCAGTTGGAGGAGATCGTCGGGCAGGGCTTCGAGGAGCTGGTGAACAACAAGGAGCACAACGTGAAGATCATCGTGTCTCCCGCACGGATCTGAGAGCGCCCGGGTGGGCGATTTGGCGATGGCCGGCAGCGGCCATCGCCTTTTTTTCCAGGTGTAGCTCAGGTGTAGTTCAGGTATAGGCCAGCAATCGACCGCAGAGAATGACCGAGACCCATAGCGCCATGGATAGCAGTGCTTGAAGTCTGGCCACGCCCGGCGCCTTGTGGCCGGTGTTCCATTGCTCGACCGAACGGTAGGTTCCAACGTGAAACAACAGGGCATTGAGGCCCGCCGCCGCGATCAGGCAAAGCTTGAGAATGAAGACATTGTTGCCGGCAAAGTCATGGGGATGCGCACTGAACATCATCAACCCGGCAGGCACTATCAACAGCAGGGCCGCAACGGCCCAGGGCAGCAGGTGGCGGGCCAGCGCGGTCACGGCGATGCCCTTGGACAGCCCGAGGAGGCGCAGGTCGAACATCACCACCGCGCCCACCAATATCGAAAAGCCGACGATGTGCACCACTTCCACCAGCGGATAGAGCCACAGCTCGCTGCGCATGGCCAACCCCAGGGACGAGTCGGCCAACCGGTCCATCCAGCCTTGGGCTGAGCCTGCCTGGGAAGCCTGCATCAGCGCAACTCGGTGGTCTTGTCGCCGATGATGATGCGTTCGGCGCGTAATTCGTCGGGTTTGTTGCGGTTCGCATAGCCGACCACGGTGGCGCGGTTACCCGCTTTGAGCATGTCTTTGGTCAGCCCCCGATTCTCCATGCGTGAAGGCGGGGCCAGCACGACGGTCCAGGTTTTGTCGGTGGTCTGCAGGCGCACGTAGCCATGGGGATGGGAATACCCTGCTTCCTTGATGGTGCCGTCGAGCTCCAAGGGGTTGCTGGCGTCGTATTCGCTCCAGCCGTGGTGAGCGAGTGCTGCGGTGGTGATCAGCATCAACGCCAAACCGATGCAACGAAGGATAACGTTCATGGCAAGGTCTCCTTTGGGTGGCCGGTTCAACCGGGCAGGTATTCGCGCCAGACCCGCCGTTCATCGAGTTGAAGCAACTGTTCCTCGTCTTCGCGGAACCGACGGTCGCAATCGAGAAAAAACTCATCGAGTTGGGGTGGCTCTACGTGGGTGGCGCTGAGCATGGCGTGGACTTGTCCACGATGATGGATCTGATGTTCGAACAGGTGCAACAGCAGCCGGTCGATTCGTTCGCGCACCACACCGTCGGCACGCACCAGGTCGACGGAGCGGGCGGGGTCGTCTTCCCGCAGGGCTTCGCAGAACGCCACCAGCCGCTGGTCGGTTCGGGTCTGGTTGTGCATCAGTTGGGCAAAGGCCAGGGTCTCGGAAAAGTCTTTTATCTGGCCGTCCCGGTCGCCTTCCAGGGCGGTGAGGTAATAGCGGTCCACTTCCAGGATGTGGCAAAGCGTGGCTTGGATGGACGGGAAGAATCCCGTGCGCGGCGCGGCGTAGTCGGCCTCGCTCAACTGCGCGCAGGCGCCGAGCAGCCTGTGGTTGGCCCATTGATTGTTCAGGGCCTGAGCAAGGAAATAATTCATGGGATACCTTGAATCCTTGTGGGAGCGAGCTTGCTCGCGATGATGGCGGCCTATCCAGCATAGTCGATTCAGACAGACCGCTATCGCGAGCAAGCTCGCTCCCACAGTTTCATTGCGTGTGTTCACGATTCGGTATTCACCATCAATCCTGTGGGAGCGGGCTTGCTCGCGAAGACGGCGGCACATGCAGCATAGTCATATCAGACAGACCGCTTTCGCGAGCAAGCCCGCTCCCACATGGGTTTCTTTACCTACCTGGCGTGCCGGGTCGGTTCTTAAAGCCCCACATCCGGCAACACCGGCCGATTGGCCATGGCCTTGGCCATGATCTGCTCCACATACACTCGATCTTCTTCTGGCAAGGCCAGGCGAGGTGGGCGGGTGAGGGCGCTGCCGCGGCCGGCGATGGCTTCGCACAGCTTGATGCATTGCACCAGGTCGGCGCGGGCGTCCAGGTGCAGGATCGGCATCAGCCATTCGTAGATCGGCATCGCCTCGGCGAAGCGGCCGGCGCGCGCCAGGCGGAAAATGGTTTCGCCCTCCTTCGGGAACACGTTGGACATGCCCGAGACCCAACCTTCGGCGCCCACGGCAAGGCTTTCCAGCACCACATCGTCCAGGCCTGCGAACAACACAAAACGGTCACCGACTTCATTGCGCACGTCGATGAAACGCCGGGTGTCGCCGGAGGAGTCCTTGAAACACACCACGTTGTCGCAATCGGCCAGGGAAATCAGGATGTCCGGTGTCACGTCATTCTTGTAGATCGGCGGGTTGTTGTAGACCATCAACGGCACATCGGCGTGGCGGGCCACGTAGCGGAAATGCTCGGCGGTCTCGAAGGGTTTGGAGCCGTAGACTAGCGCCGGCATCAGCATCACCCCGTCGACACCGACCTTGCGCACCGCGTTGGCGACCTTGGCGGCCTGCACGCTGGTGAACTCGGCCACGCCGCAGATCACTGGCACGCGACCACGGGAGGCGTCCACCGCCACTTCGGTCACGGCGATTTTTTCCTCGGCGCTCAGGGAGGTGTTTTCCCCCACCGACCCGCAGACCACCAGGCCGGAAACGCCATCGCGGATGACGTTGGAAATCACTTGGTGGGTTTTTTCCAGGTTGATGGAGAAGTCGTCGTTGAATTGAGTGGTGACGGCAGGGAACACGCCGCTCCAGTTGATACGTTTGCTCATGGGTTGTCTCCGATTGTTAATGGTTTGTGGCGAAGGCATTTGTGGGAGCAAAGCTTGCTCGCGATGCAGGCACCTCGGTTCCCCTGGAAGACCGCGTCATCTTCATCGCGGGCAAGCCTTGCTCCCACAGGGCTGTGTGAAAATCTGGAAGTCATGCGCCCGGCCAGGTATCCGAAAGCCGATACCCCTGCGGCCACGGATCGGCCGGGTCGAGCAACAGTTGATGAGTCCCGGTGATCCACGCCCGCCCGGCGATGCACGGGTAAATCGCCGGGCGTCCGGCCACATCGGTCAGTGAGTCGATGCGGCAGTGGAATTCGGAGCCGATGATCGAGCGACCGATAAACCGCTCGCCCACGTGCATTAAACCCTTGGCGTGCAGCACCGCCATGCGCGCCGAGCAGCCGGTGCCGGTGGGGGAGCGGTCGATCTTGCCGGGCTGGATCACCACGGCGTTGGCGCCAGTGGCGATGCCGCTCTCCTGGACGATGGGCGCGGCGATCTGGCAAAACGAGATATGCGACCAGTCCGGGTTCAAAGGATGGACAAAACCCAGTTGTTCGTTGGCGGCCCGGGTGATTTTCAGCCCCACGGCCACCAATTCGGCCGCTTCATCAGGACGGATAGCAAAACCCAGGCGCTGGGCGTCGACGATGACGAAGCTGTCGCCGCCGTAGGCAGTGTCCACCTGCAGCGACCCCAGCCCCTCGACTTCGATCCAGGCATCGAGGCGGTCGGCGAAGGAGGGCACGTTCTTGATCTCGACCCGTTGCACCTTGCCGTCGCGGCAGTCGGCCACCGCTTCGATCAGGCCGCCCGGCGCTTCCAGTACCAGGCGGGTCTGGGGTTCGGTCATCGGCAGGATGCCGCTGTCCAGCAACACGGTGGCGACGCACAGCGAGTTGGAGCCGGACATCGGCGGGGTGTCGGCCGGTTCCATGATGATCCAGGCCATTTGCGCCTGCGGATCCTTGGCCGGCACCAGCAGGTTGACGTGGCGGAACACGCCACCACGGGGCTCGTTGAGGACGAAGTTGCGCAGGGTCTGGTCCTGGGCGATCCAGCGTGATTGCTCCCACACCGTGGCTCCGGGTGGTGGGGCGACGCCGCCGACGATCACATCGCCGACTTCGCCTTCGGCGTGGCAGCTGACTACATGGATGATTTTCGATGAGCGCATGAGTCAAATCCTTGTGTTGTCTGGTTGGGCCTCATCGCGAGCAAGCTCGCTCCCACATTGTTTTTGTGTACGCCGCGCAACCCTGTGGGAGCGAGCTTGCTCGCGATGGGGCCATCCGCTATTTCACTGACTTGAGAAAAGCCGCCGTCTCCGGCTGCACCGGATGACCAATCACCTGGTCCGGTGGCCCGATCTCATGGACCCGGCCATTGCAAAAGAACGCCACGCGGTCGGATACGTCCCGGGCGAAGCGGATCTCGTGGGTCACCAGCACCATGGTCATGCCGTCTTCGGCGAGCATGCGCATGGTGTCCAGCACTTCACCCACCAGTTGCGGGTCGAGGGCCGAGGTGGCTTCGTCGAAGAGCATGTAGTCCGGCGACATCGCCAGCGCCCGGGCGATCGCCATGCGCTGCTGCTGGCCGCCGGAAAGCTTGCCGGGAAAGGCCTTGAGCTTGTCCCCCAGGCCCACGTGTTCAAGCTGCTTCACCGCCAGCGCCTCGGCATCCTGGCGGCTCTTGCCCAACACCTTGCGCGGCGCGAGCATGACGTTTTCCAGTACGGTCAGGTGGGGGAAGGCGTTCCATTGCTGGAACACGATGCCGATCTTCTGCCGCAGGCGATTGAGGTCGGTGGCGCGGTCATGGACCTCGATACCGTCCACGCGAATGCTGCCTTTCTGGATCGGCTCCAGACCATTGATGCACATCAACAGGGTCGACTTGCCCGAGCCCGAACCGCCGATGATCGACACCACTTCGCCCTTGTCCACCGTCAGGCTCACACCCTTGACCACTTCCAGGTCACCGAAGGATTTGTGCACGTTTTCGATCTCAATCATTTTCCTGCCACCTTCTTTCCAGGCGTGCGCCGAGACGGGCAACCACCAGGCTCATGACGTAGTAAATGAGGCCCGCGATGCACAGCACCAGCAGGGGTTCCTGAATGCGCGTGACGATGGTTTGCGAGGCCCGCAGCAATTCGACGATGCCGATCCACATCACCAGCGCGGTGTCCTTCATCACCCCCAGCACCAGGTTCAGCCAGCCGGGAAAGGCCACCCGCGTGGCAATCGGCAGGACAATGAAACGCAGGTCCTGCGCATAGCTCAGGCCCAGCGACCGACTGGCCCGGCGGGTGCTCAACGGCACCGCCAGCACGCCCCCTCGAACGATCTCGGTGAAGTACGCGGCGGCGTAGATCCCGAGGACGATGCAACCGACGGCAAAGGCGCTGAGGTTCAGGCCGGCGATACTCTTGAGGGAGTTGAACAGCACGAACTGGATCAGCAGCGGCACACTGCGAAACACGTCCAGCAGCCAGGCCAGTGGCAGGCTGGCCCGCGGCAACAACGCCCGCAACAGGCCGAACAGCAAGCCGGCGAGGGTGCCCAGCAGGATCGACCACACGGTCAGTTGCAGCGTGACCCAGGCCCCCTCGAGCAAATACAGCAGGTCGTTAACGCTGAGGCTTGTAGAAAACATGTCCCACCCTCCTCAGTAACGAAACAAGCGCCAGGACAACAGCCGGGCCAGCCCGACGATCAGCTTGGCGATCAGGTAATACAGCACCGCCGCGAGGGCGAAGTATTCGAAGGTGCGGAAGGTCTTGACGTTGTATTCCTGGGTGACACCTGTGAGGTCGTTGTTCAGGCCGACCACCACCCCCAGGGACGTCATCAGCACCGCCCAGACCATCTGGTTGGTCAACGGGTAGAAGACGATGCGCAACAGCTGCGGGACGATGATCATCCGGTAGGCCTGGAAGGCGCTCATCCCCAGGGAGCGGGCGGCGCGCATTTGCGTACCGGGCACGGCCTTGAGGCCGCCGCGAAAGTTTTCCGCCAGGTAGCCGGCGTTGTTGAAGGTGATCCCGGCCAGCAAGGCCAGCCAGGAACTGACGTGCAGCCCGAGGGAGCCGAGGCCGAAGTAGAGGATGTAGATCTGGAACAGCGAAGGCGTGTTGCGGGCGATGGACACCCAGCCATTGCCCACACCCCGCAGCAGGCGATTCGGGGCCTGGCGCATCACTGTCAGCACCAGGGCGATCAGCACGCCGAAGATCATCGACAGCGCGGCGGTCTCGAAGGTCACCCAGGCCCCGGCGAGCATGTCGGGCAGGGCGCGCAAGGCCGGGCGCCATTGGAAGCTGTAGTCAAACATGGGTCGGGCTCCCGGTGCGGGCGGAGGGTTGCAGCCACGTCGGCGGCTGGCCGCGAGTCGCGGCGGTGCACGCGGCCTCGACGCAATCGGCGAGGGCGGCAAAGTGCACCCCGCGACCGACCAGGCCGGGTGCGTAGTGGGCGTATTTACCGGAGTTGGTCATCAGCGTGGTGGCCTGGGGCGGGATCACCGGCTCACCCAACATGCACCAACAAGTGTCGGTTACCAGCACCGCGCCGAAGGCCTCGATGGCGGTCAGATACCCGGCTTTGCGGGCCTGTTCCAGCACCGCCCGGCCGCAAGTGATCGCCAGCACCACATACGGATGCTTGACCCGGCCCGCGCACAAGGTCGCGAGGGCGGCGAATTCGCTGAGGGAGAAATGCGGATTGCCCAGTGAGACTACGTCCACCCAGTTGTCCCGGGCGCTGTTGAGCTCGCGCCAACTGGCAAGCAGCCCCGCGGCGTCGACGCTTTCCCGCGGCAACGCGACGTCGCGCTCCAGGACCTCGGCCGGGTCGAGGGCTTCCGGTGTCACCCCGGCGATGTGAAACAGCGGCGCGGCGCTGGTGGTGGCGAACGCGGCGCCGAAGGCCTTGAGGTCGTCCAGGCTCGGCGCGGCGTGTTCCAGGCCGCGTATCAGCGGAACGCGCCGGCCGGCCAGGCTGCCGATGTGATAGCCCAACAGCGGATAGAAGCTGTCATCGACCTTGCCCAGCGCCGGCACGTCGACAATCAGTTGGGCCTTGCGGGGGGCGTCGAGATGGCAGCCGGACAAGGGGGCTCGCCCGCACAGGGCGATACAGATGTCGAGGAAGTCCGGGTACTTCTGCGTGCGAGCGCCCAGCACGCTGTTGGCATAGACCACCGCGTTGGATTCGGCCCAGACGATTTGCTCGCCGGTCTTTGGCGCGGTGTCCAGCAGGTAGGGCGCACAGGTGAAACTCAGTTGGGCGCCCATCGCCATGTAGGCGTCGCCCAAGGCACTGGCCGGCTCGCCCAGGGCCGGATCGACGCCCAGCTCGCGCCAGCGACGCTGGTCCACTGAGATGGCATTGAGGGTGGTGGGGATGCGCACCTGCGCGCCCCACTGCACCAGTTGTTCGGCAAAGCGCAGGCTGGCCGGGCCGGTGTAGATGCAGCCGTCGATGTGGGCCTGGGTCACGTCCAGCAATTGCGTGGCACCCTGGATTTCGGCCATGCGCAGCACGATCTGCATGGCCACCTGGGCGGCCTTGCCGTGGCTGCCGTCGAGCAATGCCCGGTCTTGTTCGGTCAGCGCCAGGGTCGAGGCGGTAGGCGGCTGCGACACTGCGTCCGAACCTTGCCAACCGTCGTTGGGGCGGCGCCCGGTGAGGGTCAGGACGTCGCCTTCAAGGCGGACAAAACCCTGGCCGCGCAACCCATTGAAGGCCTCATGTCCCACGCACAACACCGGCAGCGAACGCTGGAAAATCACCTGCGCCACCAGCACGCCCAAGGTCAGGATTTCATCGGCTTCGGCCAGCACCAGGGCTGCGGGGGCGTGGCCGTTGCTGATCAGCTCCATCAAGACGCTGCTGCCGGTGCAGGAGCCGCGTCCGCTGGGAATCGCCAATACGCGCCCGGCCAGGCGCTCCCCACTCAAGGGATGGTGGCGGTCGATGACCTCGCCGCTGGCTGGATCGACCCCGCCCCAGAAGCTCAGTCCCACCTCGGCGAACAGCAGGGCGCCCTGGGCGGCACCCTCCACCAGGCTGCGGCCTTTCACACGGACAGGCGTGCTTGGCATGCGCCGATCCTCAGTAGTAGACCTGGGGAACGGTCAGGTTGGCCGGCGGGATGTCGGTGCCGACCCATTTGACGAACAGCTCCTTGTAGCGGCCCGTGCGCACCTGCTGGTTGACGAACAGGTTGAGGTAGTTGAGCAAGCCGTACTCGCTGCGCTTGGCGCCGAGGGACACGTAGTCGATGACGTAGGGCGCGTCACCGGCGATCTTCAGGCCCTTGTACTTGCCTGACTTGATGGTCGCGGCGGCCACGGTGTTGGTCACCACGGTGGCGTCGATGTGCCCCTGGGCGACGGCCAGCAGGGTGTCGTTCTGCGACTGGTAGGCGCGGAAGCTGCCGCTGCCCCAGCTCTTCTGGTCCTTCTCCAGGGCGATGGCTTCGTAGGTGCTGCTGGTGTTACCCAAGGCCTTGCCCTTGAGGTCGGCGTAGCTGTTGATGCCGGTGTTGTCGCGGGTCAGCACCACCATCTGGAAGGCGAAGTAGGGCACGGTCAGGCCGACGGTCTTGGCTCGCTCCAAGGTGTCGGAGGTGGAGGCGACGATGACGTCGGCGCGGCCGGACAGCAGCGCGGGGATTCGGTCGGAGAATGGGGTCTCCACCACTTCGGCCTCGACGCCGAGGACCTTCGCCAGGTCGTGGCAATAGTCCACGTCGAAGCCCGCCGGGTTGTTTTTTTCATCACGAAAGCCCATGGGTGGGAAGTCCAGGGTCACGGCGCAGCGCAGTTTGCCGGAGCCGATGATGTCGTCGAGCTTGTCGGCGTGGGCGGGGGCAATGAAAAGCGGGGTGAGGACAACGCTGAGGGCTACGGCCAATGCAGGGTTTTTCATAAATGCCTCGCTGTCGAATAAATGCGGTGAGATATCGTATTGAGGATTTCGTATACGATATTAAATAAGCAATCGGCGTGCCTGTTTGGGGTTCAGTTCTGGCAATTCCACCGGAACGCTGATCTAGAGGCTTTCCTGCAGGGCCGTGCCACACCAAGGCACGGTGCAACGTTGGTGACGGGTGTTACAGATGGGAGCAACCACGGGGCTTGGCGCCCCATCAGGGAACATGACTTAGCGCTGATTCTCCCGATATTGGCTGGGTGACAGGCTGGTCAGGGCGCGGAACTGGCGACTGAAGGCGCTGTGATCGGTGTAACCGCAGCGCAGGGCGATCTCGGTGATCGGCAGGTCCTTGTCGAGCAACAGTCGCGAGGCTTCTTCCAGCCTTGCCTTGTGAATCATTTGCCGTGGTGTGAGTTGGAAGATGCGTTTGCAGTGCCGTTCCAGCTGCGCCACCGACAATTCGGCGATGGCGGTCAGCTCGGCAAGGCTGATGGGGCGGGCGAAGTGCTGCTTGATATGGGCGTCCACCGCCGCCAGTTTGTGGAACGCCGGGTGGTTCGATTGCGGCAGTTGCAGGTCGCGGGAAATGCCGGCAAGGCCGACGATCTGGCCGTTTGGGTCATGCAGGGCGAGCTTGTGGGTCAGGCACCATACGGGCTGGTTGCCGTAATACAAATGCAGTTCGAGCTGGTCGGCCAACTCCCGCCCGCTGGCCAGCACCCGCCGGTCCTGCTCGGTGTACAGCGGGCCGAAGCGTTCGGGGAACACTTGTTCGGCAGTGAGGCCCAGCAGGTCTCCGCTGTGTTTGAAACCGCAGCGCCGGGCCAGGGTCTGGTTGACGAAGGCGTAGCGGGCCTGCTGGTCCTTGATGAAAAACACCACGTCCGCGAGGGTGTCCAGTAGCGGGGCGATGGGCTTCAGGCTGCGTAGCAGGGTGTCGAGGTCGCAGGGGGCTAGGGAAGTGAGCGAGGGGTACATGGCCGGCGTTGTCTTTTTTGTGGGTGCGATGGCGGAGTGTCAGTCGAAAATGTAGTGCGTGTCACGCCGCTATCGCGAGCAAGCTCGCTCCCACAGGGTTCCGGTGTGTTCACAGATCTGGGGGGTATGACAATCCCCTGTGGGAGCCGAGCTTGCTCGCGATGACGGCGGCACAGGCAGCATCTCTATCAACTGGCCCACCGCTATCGCGAGCAAGCTCAGCTCCCACAGGGAATTGCGGTGAGTGCAGGTTGTATGACTAGGCAGGTCAGAGTGGGATGTGTGTTGAGGTCAGGAGGGTGGGGTTTCTTCCAGGTTCAGCAGGGTTTCGATCCGCGCCGGGCTGAAGGGTGGGCGAGGGGTGGGCGGTGTCCAGCCGAACAGGTGTTCCAGGGCGGCGGCGCAGACTCGGCCCTGGCACGCGCCCATGCCGCAGCGGCTTGCCAGTTTTGCTTCGCGCCAGTTGTCATGGCCGGCTAGTTCGCCATAGGGCACGTCCTCGCAGCGGCAGACCAGGGTGTCCGCCGTGGCCAGGTTCTTGAGCCGTGGATCGAGGGCGAAGGCCGTGTTCAAGGCCCGGGCGAACCCCTGCCAACGTGCACGACGCGGCCACAGCAGTTGGGCGGCGGCGCTATTACCAACGGCAGCATGCCCGGCGATGGCGCCTTCCACCAGCGCCAGTTCGCTGCCGCCGAAACCGGTGCACTCACCGGCGGCGTAATGTTCACGGCGCGAGGTCGCTTGCCAGGCGTCAACCGCCAGCGCCTGGTCCTCCACCGCGCAGCCCAGGGCCTGGCCCAACTGGGTATTGGGAACGAGCCCGAAACCGCAGGCGAGTCGGTCGCAGGCCAGTTCAATCATCTTGCCTTGCTGTTGCAGGCGCACGCCCTCCAGCCGCTCCCGTCCGAGCGCCTCTACCACATGGGTGTCGGTGCGGTAATGCCGGTCGAACAGACTGAACGCTTGGAAAAACTTCCCCGGCCAGCGTGGCAATTGCGCGGCGAAACCGGCCACGGCGCCGCGACGGGCCTGCTCGGCGATGCGCAGCACCTGTGCGCCCTGATGTGTTGCCGTGGCGGCACTGGCCAGCAGCAAGGGGCCGCTGCCGGCGATGACCAACCGTTCGCCGCGCACCGGCAAGCCGCCCTTGATCAGCGCCTGCAACCCGCCGGCGCCGGTCACGCCGGGCAGTGTCCAGCCGGGAAACGGCAACAGCAGCTCACGGGCACCGGTACAGAGAATCAAGCGCTCGTAGCGGATCTGCCAACCGCGCTCGGCATCTTCCACCAGCAAGGTTTTATCCCCTGCGCAGGCGATCACGCGGGTGCCGGCATGGCAGCGTACGTTGGCGCAGGTGTGCAGTTGATCGCGCAGGCGTCGGGCGGCGCTGGGCAGGTTGGCCTGGGGGCCGTCGCGCCAGATCTGCCCGCCGGGCAGCGGGTTGTCGTCCAGCAGCACGATGCGCGCACCACTGCTTGCCGCCGCGAGGGCGGCGGCCATGCCGGCGGGGCCGGCGCCGATGATCAGCAGGTCGGTGGTTTCGTTCATGGTCGGGTCTGCACGTGCATGCCATCGAGGCACAAGGTCTGGCAGGCCAGACGGCGACGACCATCGATCAGCACCCGGCATTCCTGGCAGACGCCCATGCCGCACAACGGAGCACGGCGCTGGCCGCTGACCGAGGTACGACTGCAACCGTCCGCACCCAACGCCAATGCCGCCGCGACGCTGGTGCCATGGGCGACTGACAGCGGGCGGCCGTCCAGAAATAGGTCAGGCATGGGTCCAATCCTCCTTGGCGAAGCGGATGTCTTGAGCGCCCCCAGAACCTGTGGCGAGGGAGCTTGCTCCCGCTGGGCTGCGCAGCAGACCCAAAACAGGGCCGCTTCGCGCCCCAGCGGGAGCAAGCTCCCTCGCCACGGGGTTAAGCCTATCCCCGGAGCAAACAGGGGAAGTGTGTCGGGCTTCAGGCATGGGCGGGTTCTCCGAGGAAACGCTGCGGCAGGTAAGGCTGCGCGGGCAATGGCGAGGTCTCGTCGAACAACTGCGTCACCAGCAGGTCGGCCGTCGCGGGCGCGGTGGTGACGCCCAGGCCTTCGTGACCGACCGCCAGCCACAGTCCCGTGCGCTGCGGATGTCGGCCCACCAGGGGCAAGCCGTCGGGGCTTGCTGCGCGGAAACCGGTCCAGGCCCTGATGCCGTTCAGATGCGCCAGCCCAGGCATGTAGTCGACGGCACGCTTGAGCATCTTCGCCAGCATCCAGCCTTCCACCTGCGGGTCGACGGTGCCGAACTGCCGCGAGGCACCGATGAACAATTGCCCGGTCGGGCGTGGCTGGATATTGCACGCCACCGACGGTCCGCTGGCGTTATGGGCACTGGTGACGTAGCCCAGCTCCACCAAGGTGTGGGTGACGGTGGCGGGGTAGCGGTCGGTGATCAGCAGGTGGCCTTTCTTCGGCTCGATCGGCAGTTCCGGGCATAACTCGGTGGCCTGGATGCCATTGGCGAGGACCACCGCCTCGGCGCTCAACCAGCGCCCATCATCGAGGCGTACGCGAGCGCCGTCGATTTCGCTGACCTGTGCCCGTTGCTGGCGGATGTTAGGCGCGTCCAGCATCCAGCGGGCGGCTGCCGGGGCGTAGAGGATGCCGTCGCCCCTGATCAGCAATCCGCCTTCCAGCCCTGGGCGCAGTTCGGGTTCACGCTGGTGCAGGGTGGCTTGGCCGATCAATTCACAGGCTTCGCCATGGGCCACCAGGTTCAGGTACTTAGTGTGGGCCACGGCCATTTCCTCGGCATTGGCCGCCAGCCATAAGGTGCCGTTGTTGCGCCAGGCGCAGGCCTCGGGCAGTGCCGGGGCCAGTTCGCGCCAGCGTTGCAGGGAGTATTGACTGAGTGCCAATTCCGCCGGGTTGTCATCCAGCACCAGCAGATGTCCCATGCCGGCCGCCGTGGCCCCGTGCCAACCGGCGTCCAGCACCAACACATTCAGATTGCGCTGGGCCAATGCCTGGGCACAGGCCGCGCCAATGATGCCCGCGCCGATGATGATCACGTCGGCGACATGGCCCTCGCTCACGGACGTATGCCCCAGGCGAACGGGTCATCCGCTTCGATGATCAGGGTGGTTTCGGCACTGATGTAGGCACGGCCGCGAATGGTCGGCACGATGCGCTCGCCCAAGCGTTCGTAGGAGCCCTCGAACTCGCTGCCAATCACACTGGCCTGGTGCCAGATCTGCCCGGGTTGCAGTTTTCCATCGGCCGCCAGGCACGCCAGTTTGGCGCTGGTGCCGGTGCCGCAAGGGGAGCGGTCATAGGCCTTGCCCGGGCAGAGCACGAAGTTGCGGCTGTCGGCGTGCGGGTCATCGGCAAACAGTTCGATGTGGTCGATCAGGCCGCCGTCCTCACCGCGAAAACCCTGCTGCTCCAAGGCTTGCTGCACGGCGTAGGTGTAGGCGGTCAACGCGTCGAGGTTATCGCCGGCCACCCGCTGGCCATGTTCGGCGATCAGGAAAAACCAGTTGCCGCCCCAGGCCACATCGCCGACTACCTGGCCGATGCCCGGCACCTCCAGGGCCAGCGCCTGGCGGTAACGGTAGGCCGGTACGTTGCGCACGCTGACCGAGCGGTCTTCGTGCAAGGTGGCCTGTACCGTGCCCACCGGGGTTTCGATACTGTGCACGCCGGGGCCGATCCTGCCCAGGTGGGCCAGTGACGCCAC
Organism: Pseudomonas sp. H3_A02; assembly: GCF_054671965.1. Taxonomy (NCBI): domain Bacteria; kingdom Pseudomonadati; phylum Pseudomonadota; class Gammaproteobacteria; order Pseudomonadales; family Pseudomonadaceae; genus Pseudomonas; species Pseudomonas sp. H3_A02. Next base: position 4,830,240 of record NZ_CP162807.1, on the reverse strand, counting down.
CAGCCCGATGGTGCCGTGGCCGCACATGCCCAGGTAGCCACTGTTATTGAAAAAGATCACGCCGGCACAGGCGCTTGGGTCCACCGGCTCACAGAGCAGCGCCCCCACCAGCACATCGCTGCCCCGGGGTTCCAGCACGCAGGCGGTGCGCCACGCGTCATGCTCCATGGCCAGGCGTTGCTTGCGCTCGGCCATGCTGCCCAGGCCCAGGTCAGGAAAGCCGTCGGTGACCAGTCGGGTCGGCTCGCCGCCGGTGTGGGAATCGATCACGGTGATACGTTTCATGGGAGGGCCACGTCCGTTCAGATGAGTAACGGCAAGCGTGGCCCGCGTCCAGGGGGGACGGCTTGATGGTTTTATCTGTCGCCGATGACGAAATCGGCACAGTGCCAGCCCATCAATGGCTGGAAGGCAGGAACTTGAACAAGGTCTCGCAGACTCCTGCGATGTGTTCGTCCAGCAGCGCCACGGCCCGTTCGACATCACCGGCGCGGCAGGCCTTGATGATTTCCCGGTGCTCATGATCGGCACGGTCCTTACCGGCTGACAGGCTCATCTGCATGCGCAAGTACCGCTCCAGCTTGTCGTGGACCGAGCGAATCAGACTCACCATGAACGGCCGTTGCGCCGGCTCGTAGAGGCACGCATGCAGTTGCCAGTTCAATTCGGCCCAACGGCCCACGTCGTCTTCACCGACGAACTCCTGGCAGATGCCTTCGGCGCGGACGAAGGTGTCTTCGGTCATGTTGGGGATCGCCAGGCGCAGCACTTTGTCTTCCAGGAGCATGCGCACCTCGAACATCTGCGCCAGCTCCGCCTCGGAAATGCGCGTCACCATCGCCCCGCGATTGCGCTGGAACATCACCAGGCCCTCGGCCTCCAGACGCTTGAGGGCTTCGCGCACGGGGATCTTGCTGACGTTGAACTGGCGGGCGATGTCATCCTGGCGAATCGGCTCGTCCTCGGCAAAGTGTCCGGCCACGATGGCATCGCGCAGGTGGCGGGTGATGATTTCCGAGGTGGAAGGGGTGTTGCCCAGGTCGGGCAGGTTGAACTTGGATAAAGTCACGGCGGCGGGTCATTCGGCTTAGGTGGGGATATGGTATACGACTTTGCCGGGGTGGTCCTTGAAGCAGGCGATGAAGCCGCCAAGGGTACGGAACTGTGGCGAGGGGATTTATCCCCGTTGGGCTGCGTAGCAGCCCTAAAACCTGACATTGCGGTGTGTCAGGTAGATAGGAACTGCTCATCTTGGGGCTGCTGCGCAGCCCAACGGGGATAAATCCCCTCGCCACAAGGTTTTGTGCTCAGCAGTGGGACAGGCGAGTCCCATAAGCCTCTGTCCGGACGATGCGCCACCCAGTGACCGACGCCCCCGCCAGCAGCGCCAGGCCGAACACGATCAACGCCACGTCAGCGCCAAAAGCGTCAGCCAGCAGCCCGGTCACCACCACCGGGATGCTGAACCCGACATAGGCGAACAGGAAGAACCCGGCGCTGATCCGGGCTTTCTCCGCCCCGGCCATGGCCGTGATAGCTGACAAACCACCGAGGTACAGGAAACCGTAGCAGGCGCTGCTGGCCCCCAATGCCCCCAGCAGCACGGCGAGCAGGGAGCCGGCGCTTGCGCCCCAAGCCAGCAGCGCGTAGCTCGCCGGCAGGATCAACAGGCCCAGACCCGTGGCCCTGGCCGGCGGCATGCGCCGCACCCAAGGCTGGAAGAGCAAGCCGCAACTGATGACCGTGAAGGTCGATAGACCCGACCAACGCTGCAAATCGTGGGTCGCCAGTACAGACGGCAATAGGGCGATAACCAGGCCCGAAGTCGCCCAGGCCAACAGCATGGAAAAACTGTAGGGCAGGCTGCCGGCGGGAAACAATGGCAGGCGCAGCAGCGGCGCGTCTTTGATTTTCAGCGCTGGGTCCGGGAGCCGCCAGACCACGACAATCGCGATGGCGGCCAACATCAGTTGCAACCAGAAGCTGCCGGGCGTGGCGCTGTGATGGACGAACAGGAACAGACTGGTCAACGCCGCGCCGAGGCCAAAACCCAGGGAGGTGCTGGCGGTGACCCGGTTGGCCGGCGAGCGGGCATCGCCGGTTGCCATGAGCTCGGTCATATAGGCGGTCGACGTGGCCGAGGCCAACCCCGTGCCGACCCCCATCATCAGGCGTGCCACGCCCAGCGCCACCAGGTTCGGCCAGAGCAAGGTCACCAGCGTCGCCAGCATCGACAGCCCGAGCGCGACCAGGATCAACGGCTTGCGGCCCACCCGGTCGGCCAACCCACCGAACGCCAGCAGGACCGGCAGCACCCCCAGCACATAACCGGAAAACGCCACCGCCGTGGCGCCGGCCCCGTAGCCGGATAACTGCGCGTAGGTGGTGTACAGCGGCGCCTGCAGGTTGACCGCGAGGGTGATCAGGCAGAGGCCGAAAGCCAGTCCCCAGGAATGTCGATGCTGTGGGTTCAAGGGTGTTCCTTAAAGGTGTGCATGAAGTCCCGAGGACTATCACCGCCAGGCACAACGCAAACAAGAAACAGACCCAGGCCATTTGTGTTTAACTGTTTGCTAAAAAATAGAGAACACTTAGCCAAGAGTGCCCGCCGTGGACCTGAAGATTGATCGCAATGTTTCCGAGTCCTTGATCCGGCAGCTCGTGACGCACCTTACGGGCTGGATCAACGCCCATGGCATACGCCCCGGCGCGCGGATGCCGTCCATTCGCCAGTTGGCCCGGGAAAATGGCCTGAGCCTGTCGAGCGTGATCAAGGCCTATGACCAACTGGTTGCCAGCGGGGTGCTGGAGTCTCGGCATGGCGCGGGCTTTTTTGTCGCGCAGCAGTTGGCCCGGGCGGTGGAACCGGTACCTGAAACGGATAACGCGCCGTGGCGGTTGTTCGACAATGAAGCGACGCAGCTCAAGCTCGGTTGCGGCTGGCTGCCCGACGCCTGGCGTGACGACACCGACCTGGGCCAGGCGATCCGTCAGGTGGTGCGCAGCGACAATCACGCGTTGTTCAACTACAGCACCCCGCTGGGCTCGCCTCAACTGCGCCTGCACCTGCAAAAACGCCTGGGCCTGATCGACATTCACGTCGACCCGGCACAGATCATCACCACCCAAGGCGCCAGCCAGGGCCTCGACCTACTGGTGCGAACCCTGCTCAAGCCCGGTGACCTGGTGCTGGTGGAAAGCCCCGGCTATTACAACCTGTTCAATCTGCTGAAGCTGCACGGGGTCAAGACCGTGGCGGTGCCCAGAACCGCACAAGGCCCGGACATCGCCCGCCTGGAACAGCTCCTCGGCGAGCACAGGCCCTCGTATTTCTTCATCAACAGCATGTACCAGAACCCCACCGGCACCAGCCTGGCGCCGAGCGTGGCCTATCGTCTGCTGCAACTGGCAACGGCCCACGACTTTCGCCTCATAGAGGACGACATCTACGCCGATTTCCAGAATGGCCCGACGTCCCGCCTGGCCTCCCTGGATGCCCTGGACCGGGTGATCTACTTGGCGAGTTTTTCCAAGACGCTGTCCAGTTCGCTGCGCATCGGTTACGTGGTCGCCCAGCCCGACATCATCCAGCGCCTGGCCGAAGTCAAGATGATTACCGGCATCGGTTGTTCGCTGCTGGCGGAAAACGTGGTGGCGACATTGTTGGCCAACGGTGCTTATCGCAAGCTGATCCAGCGCTTGCGCCAGCGCCTGAACAAGCAGATGGCAAGTACGCTGCGCCAACTGGACCCGACCCACTGGGATGTGTTTGCCGAGCCGATGGGAGGCTTGTTCGTCTGGGCCAGGCCGCGGTGCCTGGCGGCACAGCGGGTGCAGCAGATCGCCCGGGAGTTGCAGGTCCAATTGTCTCAGGGCTCGACGTTCCTGCCCCAGGGCGAGGCGTGCGATTGGTTGCGGTTGAACGTGGCTTATACCCAGGATCATCGTGCGCAGGTGTTCTTCCAGCGGGTGGAGCAGGAGTCGATTGCGGTGGGCCTATAGGGTATGGGGGGATTGTTCTGGCGCCATCGCGAGCAAGCTTTGCTCCCACAGGGATCTTCAGCGGGTACAAGTCTTGTGATTGGCCCCTGCTCTCCCTGTGGGAGCAAAGCTTGCTCGCGATGGCGGACTGACCGGTCAAAAAACATCGGTGTTAATGGGAATAGATATCAAACGACAATGAGTTGCTGTATCTTTCGCGACACATTTTTGTCAGCCTCCCGATGTGGGTGGCTTGTTTCCATTAGGATTGTGCATCGATGCGTCGGATTCTCGTTTCACTGTGTGTGCTCCAGGCTTATTCCGTTCCTACCTGGGCCGAAGAACCAATCCCTGCCAAGCCGGCCTCCCTTGAGTTGCAAGCCACGGATATCGTCGGTAATGCCGACTATGAATCAGCACAAGGCCCGGTGAAGGGCTATCACGCCACCCGTTCGGCCAGTGCCACCCGTACCGACACCGCGATCCATGAAACCCCGCAATCGATTTCCGTGGTGTCCCGCGACGTGGTCGAAGACCTCAGCGCCACGCGCCTGCAAGACGCCCTCGATTACGCCGGCGGCGTAGGCCGGGGCAATAACTTCGGCGGCCAGGGACTGACCACCTTTACCGTCCGTGGTTTCACCACCGGTGAGTTCTACCGCAACGGCTTTCCAATCAACCGTGGCTACCCGAACATGCCGGACGCCAACACCATCGAGCGGCTGGAAGTCCTGCGCGGCCCGGCCACCATGCTCTATGGCCGTGGCGATCCGGGCGGCACCTTCAATGTGGTGTCCAAGCAGCCGTTGGCCGAGCGCACGGTGACCCTGGGCAGCCAGGTCAGCGACCAAGGGATGCGTCGCGGCACGCTGGACGCGTCTGGTCCGCTGGACGAAGAAGGGCGCCTGGCCTATCGCTTGAACGTGATCGGTGAGGGCGGTGACACATTCCGCGACCACGTCGAGACCGAGCGCTACGGCATCGCGCCGGTGGTGAGCTGGCAGGTCAACGACACCACGCGCCTGACCTTCGAAGGCGATTTCATGCGTAACAATGCGCCGCTGGACCGTGGCCTGACCCATTACGCCGGCCAGCGCGGCACCGCCTCGCGCGATACGTTCTTCGGCGAGAAAGACGTGGGCAAACTGCACAACGACAACAACATGCTGCAGGTGCGTTTCGAGCACATGCTCAATGACGACTGGACCTTGGCCGGTGGAACCCAGTGGCTCGACGGCACCTTGCAGGGCAACGCGGTGGAAGGCAACAGCATCGGAGCCGATGGGCGCACGCTGAGTCGTAACTTCAATTACCGCAAGCTGGAATGGACCGATCGGGACACCCAGCTCAACCTCACCGGGCATTTTTCCACCGGCGGCTTCGAGCACACGTTGTTGACGGGTATCGAGTATGAAGACTACGACTACCAGTCCATCATCCAGCGATCCTCTGGCGCCGGCGGTGCCTACCCGATCGATATTTTCGATCCGGTGCATGGCCAGCCACGCCCGGCGTTGACGCGCACGCCCACAAATGACCAGGAAAATCTCAAGACGTTTGGCGTGTTTGTCCAGGATCAGGTGGCGCTGACTGAGCGCCTGAAGGTGTTGGCAGGGGCGCGTTTCGAGCATTTCGAGCATGAGTACGAATCCTTCGTCCCTCAGGCTCGGCCCGGTAGCCGTAACTGGGACAAGACTGAAAATGCCGTCACCCCACGCCTGGGGGTGATCTACGATCTGACCGATACCGTTGCGCTCTACGCCAACACCGCGCGCTCGTTCAAACCCAACACCGGAGCCAGTCGCCAGGGGCAGGGTGAGGGGTTTAAGCCGGAAGAGGGCAAGTCCTACGAAATGGGCGTCAAGTGGGAAGCGCTGGATCGGCAGTTGAGCGTCGACGCGGCGATCTACCAGATTGAAAAGCGCAACGTACTCACGCCCGATCCGCTGGATTCCACCTTCAACGTGGCTGCCGGGGAAGTGCGCAGCCGTGGTTTCGACTTGAATGTGGCGGGCAATTTAACGCCAGAATGGCGTGTGATCGGTGGCTACGCGTATGTAGATGCCGAAGTGACCAAGGACATCAATATCCCGTCCGGCACCCGCTTGCTTAACGTGCCCAAGAACTCCTTCAGCCTGTTGAACGTCTACGAGTTCCAGGACGGTGGCCTCAAGGGTCTCGGCCTGGGCCTGGGCGCCAAGTATGTCGATGAGCGGGCCGGCAATACGGCGGCCACCACCTTTACCATGGACAGCTACACCGTTGTGGACCTGCTCGGCTACTACAAGGTCAACGAGCGGATCCGCCTCAACCTGGACCTGAAGAATCTGTTCGACGCCGATTATGAGGAAGGCGCATTTGGTGGCGTCTACGCCTACCCAGGCGCACCACGAACCGTGCAGGCCGGCATCTCCTACACGCTCTGAATCCCGTGCGTCATGAAAACCCCGGAGGTCCTGCCTCCGGGGTTTTTCTTTTACCACTTGCCTGTGCTCATCCCGCCGTCCACCGGCAGTATCGCGCCCGTCGTGAAGTCAGCGCTCGCCAGGTACAACACGGCCTCGGCAATTTCCTCGATGGTGCCCACGCGGCCGGCCGGGGCCAGGTTGTCGAGGAAGTCGCGGTGCGCCGGGTCGTGCATCGGCGTGTCGATGATGCCGGGGGCGACCGCGTTGACCTTAATGTTGTGGGGCGACAGTTCCAGGGCCAGGGCGCGGGTCATCTGGTTGACGCCGCCCTTGATCAACACTGGCAGCGCCGCCGGCACCTGGATGTTCGGCTGCAGGGCCACAGCGGCTGAAATGTTGATGATGAAGCCTTGCTGGCGCCCGATCATGTGCGCGGCAGCGGCCTGGCTGGCGTAGACCAGACCCTTGAGGTTGGTGTCCAGCAGCGCGTCCAGATCCTGGGGGCTGTATTCGACGAAGGGTTTTGGCAGGAAGAAACCGGCATTGTTCACCAGCCCGTCAACGGCGCCAAACGCCTCGACGGCTTGGGCGATGAGGGCGGTTGAAGTGGCCGGGTCAGCAATGTCGCCGGCCACGCCAATGAAACCGGCCGGGTGACCGAGTTGAGCAGCGGCAGCCTCCAGGCCGGATGGGGAGCGGGCATTGCCCACCACGTTATACCCCCGACCCAGGAACGCCTTGACCAGACCCAGGCCGATACCGCTGGAAGCGCCGGTGATGATGACGGTTTTGTTGAGGCTCATGATTGACTCCTGATCACATTAAAGGGAACCGCTGCGCCTGTATGGCGGTGGTTGAGCTCAGGGTATTGATGCCTCAGGGTTTGATAAATAAGGCTTCTGGTACTTGAGTTGATACGCCATGTAATTAATGGCAAGGGCAACACATAACCCCTGTGGGAGCGAGCTTGCTCGCGATAGCGCCAGGTCAGTCGGCATTGATGTGACTGACTCACCGCAATCGCGAGCAAGCTCGCTCCCATAATGTTCCCGGCTGATCGCAAACCCGCGTTCGCCAGCAATCCCCTGTGGGAGCGAGCTTGCTCGCGGTAGCGCCAGGTCAGTCGGCATTGATGTGACTGGCTCACCGCAATCGCGAGCAAGCTCGCTCCCACAATGTTCCCGGCTGATCGCAAACCCGCGTTCGCCAGCAATCCCCTGTGGGAGCGAGCTTGCTCGCGATAGCGCCAGGTCAGTCGGCATTGATGTGACTGACTCACCGCAATCGCGAGCAAGCTCGCTCCCACAATGTTCCCGGGTTGGCAGGCAGAAAAAAGCCCGGTCAATCGGACCGGGCTCGCAAGGGTGGAGCGTTATTCCTTGGGAAGACTTCGATACTGCGTCGTCGTCATCCCCGCGTATCCCCAGTTATCGGTGTCGACTTCCTCGATCACGATATGGGTCAAATGCGGATCCTTGCCCAGCACGCGCTGGAGGGTTTCGGTGATTTCGGAAATCACCTGGGCTTTCTGTTCACGGGTGACGCCGTCTCGGGTAATTCGCACATTGACGAAAGGCATGTTGCACTCCAGCTGGTGGGAAATGGACGCAGGACAATGCCCGCTTGTTGGAAGGCCACTGTATTTATATGCCGCAGACTGATAAACAGGCTTTTCGAAACTTCAGTTGATACGCGGTGTAATGAATCATGAAGCGTCATTTCGAAGACCTGCAGCTAGGCAGCATAGAACTGTTCTGCCTGGCGGCGGAGGCGGGCAGTTTCACGGCCGCGGCGCAGCTGGCGGGGGTGACCCCGGCGGCGGTGAGCCGCTCGATCTTTCGCCTGGAAGAACGCCTGGGCTCACGGCTTTTCGTGCGCACCACCCGCAGTATCCGCCTGACCGAAGCCGGCAGGACCTATTTCGAGCAATGCCGGCAAGCGCTGACGCAACTGGTCGAGGCGCAACAGGAAATGATGGGCGCGCAATCGGTGCCGTCCGGGCAACTGCGCATCAGCCTGCCCACCACTTACGGCCATCACCGCATCCTGCCCTTGCTGCCGGCCTTTCGGGCGCTGTACCCGCAAGTCAGCGTGGACCTGCACCTGAGCAATCGAAACATCGATTTTGTTGCCGAAGGTTATGACCTCGCCATCCGGGTGCGGGCCCAACCCGACTCGTCGATGATCGCCCGGCTGCTGGAAGACGCGAAACTGGTGGTGGTCGCCTCCCCGGAATATCTGCGTAGGGCCGGCACGCCCCAGGCTCTTGCAGACCTGGACGATCACGAGTGCATCCAGTTCGAATTGCCCAGTAGCGGGCGACGGATTTCCTGGTTGTTCAATGTCGAAGGCAAGGAAAAGGAGGTATTCGGCGAAGGGGGGTACTGTTGTTCGGACGATGTGCTTGGTGGCGTGACGCTGGCCAAACATGGCGCCGGTTTGTTCCAGACCTACAAGTTCATCGTGGAGCAGGAACTGGCCAACGGGCAATTGGTGGAGGTGCTTGCGCCTTTCGCGGGTCGCTCACGTCCGTTTACCTTGCTGTATCCCCATGGCCGGTACGTACCGCAACGGGTGCGCGCTTTTGTGGATTTCCTGTTGCAGTACCGCCAGCAATGGGCCGGAGCCTGAAGCAAGGCGTCAGGGCTGAAAAGACATCCTTGTGGCGAGGGAGCTTGCTCCCGCTCGGTTGCGAAGCAACCGCAAAAAAGGGCCGCTACGCCGCCCAGCGGGAGCAAGCTCCCTCGCCACAATGGATTACCACACGCTCAAATAATGCGCTTGCCGCAGAGGTTTCCGGCCCAGCCCCTTATCAGAACCGAAACGCCTGACGCCCGATCAGCAGCCACTTGCCATCCTTCTGCTTCTGCCAGATCTGGAAGTTCTCGATCTCCGTCGGCACCACCTCTGTGCCCTTGAGCGCCTGCGCCGAGAAATGATTGCGCACCAGCGCCACATCACCCGACAAGGTGATTTTCTGGTTCTTCATTTCCAGGGTCTTGAACGCACTCTTGCCCGTTTCAATGTCGGCGATGAAGGCTTTCTTGTCCTGGATGTTGCCGCTGGAGTGCCCGTAGGTCAGGTTCTCGGCGGCCAGCGCCTGGAGTTGGGGGATGTCTTTGTGCAGCATGGCTTGGGTCAAATGATCGACCGCCTGGGCCACTTCCTGCTCGGGCGATGTCGCGGCTGCCGCTGCATAGCCGCTGAACAGGCACAAGAAGCCGATGACCAATGTCGCTTTTTTCATGGGGATTTCCTTGTTGTTGTAGGTATCAGGAACGCGAGCGAAGCGTGCTCGTCTGTCATCGTACAACTTGTAGGGAAGGACTGGAATAGGGTGCAGGCAAACCCATCAGACACAGGGCTCAAGGGCGCTGGCCATGTGGCGAGGGAGCTTGCTCCCGCTGGACGTGTAGGAGCCGTGTAGGAGCTGTCGAGTGCAACGAGGCTGCGATCTTTCCCCAAACACTTGAATCTCAAGCGAAAGATCAAAAGATCAAAAGATCGCAGGCTTCGCCAGCTCCTACAGAGCCCAGCGGGAGCAAGCTCCCTCGCCACGGAAGTGCAGCTGGCGGTCGGAATCCGATTCACAACCCTTCCCGCACCGCCCCCCGAATCCCTTCCAGCAACATGGTGAACGCTGGGTTGTCGTTGTCCTCGCGCCACACCAGGTGCAACTCGCTCTGCACCCCTTCGCCCAGGTCGATCTCGCGAAATACCACCTGCTTGAACACCACGCTGGTGGCGCAACGCGGTACCAGGGCCAGACCCATGCCGGCGTTGACCAGCGCCAGGATCGTCAGCGACGACCCCAGCCATTGCACGAATTGCGGCGCGACCTGGGCCGAGCGCAGCATGCCGGTGAGCAGTTCGTTGAAGGGTGGGTAGGCGGCGTGGGAGTACATCAGGAACGGCTGTCCATCCAGGTCCTGGACGCTGACGGTTTCGGCGCTGGCCAGCGGATGCCCGGCGGGCACCGCCAGCACGAAGGGCTCGCGCACCAGGCATTCGGTGGCGTAGCCGGTTTCCAGCAGCGGTGAGCGGACGATGCCCAGGTCGATGCGCCGGGCGCGCAGGGCTTCGTGCTGTTGGTAGGTGTTCATCTCCGCCAGGACGATTTTGACCTGGGGTTGTTTCAGCCGGGCCTCGGCAATCACCTTGGGCAAGAACTCGTACACCGCGCTGCCGACGAAGCTGATGGTCACCGAACCGATGTCGCCCTGGGCGAAACGCCGGGCCGCCACGGCGGCTTGTTGCGCCTGTTCCAACAGGTTCTGTGCCTCGATGAAAAACGCCCGGCCGGCGGCGGTGAGCGCCACGCTGCGGGTGCTGCGGGTGAACAGCTCGACGCCCAGGTGATGTTCCAGCAATTGGATCTGCCGGCTCAGCGGCGGTTGGGTCATGTTCAGGCGTTCGGCGGCACGACGGAAGTTGAGTTCGGTCGCCACGGTGGTGAAGCAGCGCAACTGGGCCAGTTCAAACATTGATTCAATCCGAGTATCAATCAAGTGCCAAGTTAGATTAGACGGGAACAATCCACCGCGTCCATCATCCTCCCGTTCCTCACAAAAACAATGATCGGGAGGCCCCCCTTGAATAACGTAACGGACTCCACCCATGACAGCACCCTGGCGCTCGCGGCGGCCAAGGTCAAACGTCATGTCCTGCCGTTGGTGGTGGTGATGTTCATCGTCAACTACATCGACCGGGTTAATATCGGCTTCGTGCGCAGTCACCTGGAAACCGACCTGGGCATCGGCGCCGCGGCCTACGGGCTCGGCGCCGGGCTGTTCTTCATCGGCTACGCGCTGTTCGAAGTCCCGTCCAACATGCTATTGCAACGCTACGGCGCGCGGGCCTGGCTGACGCGCATCATGTTCACCTGGGGCGCGGCGGCCATGGCCATGGCCTTTGTGCGCGGCGAGACCAGTTTTTACGTGCTGCGCTTCATCCTCGGCGCGGCGGAGGCGGGATTCTTTCCCGGCATCATCTACTACTTCACCCAATGGCTGCCTGCCAATGAGCGCGGCAAGGCGATGGCGATCTTCCTGAGTGGGTCGGCCATTGCCTCGGTGATTTCCGGCCCGGTGTCCGGCGCCTTGCTGCACATCAGTGGGATGGGCTTGCATGGCTGGCAGTGGATGTTCCTGATCGAAGGTTTCGCCTCCATCGTGCTGTGCGGGTTTGTCTGGTTCTGGCTGCAATCGCACCCGAGCCAGGCCAAATGGCTGACGGCTGAAGAGAAAACCGTATTGATCGCCGCCATCGCCGAAGAGCAACGGGCCCGGGAAGCCGCGCAAGTGGTCAAGCCGTCGATGTTCAAGTTGCTGGCCGACCGACAGATCGCGCTGTTCTGTTTCATCTACTTTTCCATCGCCCTGACCATCTACGGCGCCACGTTCTGGCTACCGAGCATGATCAAGAAGATGGGCAACCTGGGGGACTTCCAGGTCGGTTTGCTCAATTCCATTCCGTGGATCATTTCCATCATCGCGATGTACGGTTTTGCCGCCCTGGCCGGCAAATGGAAATTTCAGCAGGCCTGGGTCGCGGTGACGCTGGTGATCGCTGCGTTCGGCATGTTCATGTCCACCACCGGCGGGCCGATCTTTGCCTTCGTGGCGATCTGTTTCGCGGCCATCGGCTTCAAGGCGGCCTCGGCGCTGTTCTGGCCGATTCCCCAAGGCTACCTGGATGCGCGCATCGCGGCGGCGGTGATCGCCCTGATCAATTCCATCGGTAACCTCGGCGGCTTCGTGGCGCCCACGGCCTTCGGTTTCCTGGAACAGACCACTGGGTCCATCGAGGGTGGGCTGTATGGGCTGGCAATCACCTCCCTGGTTGCCGCCGTGGTGATTTTCTTTGCCCGCACCAAGCCGGGCCGCGATACGCCGAACTCACTGTCCGGCCGACCTGAAACCGTTGCCGGTCAACCGGAAAAACCTCAAGCCTTGAACCCTGGCCCATCGGGAGCCGTTGTATGAAGATCAAACGCGTCACCGTCACTCCCATCGCTTTTCGCGATCCACCCTTGCTCAACGCCAGCGGCATCCATGAGCCGTTCGCGTTGCGTTCGATCATCGAGATCGAGAGCGACAACGGTTACATCGGTCTGGGGGAGAGCTACGGCGATGCCCCGGCCCTGGCGATCCAGCAGCAACTGCAGAGCCAGTTGATCGGCCTGGACCCGTTCAACCTCAATCAGTTGCGGGCCATCGTCCAGACGACCGTCGCCGCGCAGAAACCGGCCAGCGTTGCCGGTGCCGAACTGGCGCCGGGGTCCCACGCGAGCAAAGCGGTGAGCAATGCCTATTCGGCGTTCGAAGTGGCCTTCCTGGATTTGCAGGCCCATTACCTGAACGTGCCGCTGGTGGACCTGCTGGGCGGCGCGATTCGCGACGAGATCCCGTTCAGTGCCTACTTGTTTTTCAAGTACGCCGAGCACATCGATTCGCCGTACCCGCCAGACAGTTGGGGCGAAGCGCTCAACGAACAGCAGATCGTCGCCCAGGCCCGGCGGATGATCCAGGACTATGGCTTCAAGAGCATCAAGCTCAAGGCCGGCGCCCTTGATCCGGAGCATGAAGTCGCCTGCATCAAGGCGCTGAAACAGGCCTTCCCTGGCTACCCGTTGCGCATCGACCCCAATGGCAACTGGTCCCTGCAAACCTCGATTCGCATGGCCGAGCTGCTGGGGGATGACCTGCAGTATTACGAAGATCCGACGCCAGGGCTGGAAGGCATGGCCGAGCTGCACAAGCGCACGGGGCTGCCGCTGGCGACCAATATGGTGGTCACCGATTTTGATGAGTTCCGCCGCAGCGTGGCGCTGAACAGCGTGCAGATTGTGTTGGCCGACCACCATTACTGGGGCGGCCTGCGGGACACCCAGGTCCTGGCGAAAATGTGCAACACCTTTGGCCTGGGCGTGTCGATGCATTCGAACTCGCACCTGGGTATCAGCCTCATGGCCATGGCCCACGTGGCGGCCGCGGTGCCGAACCTGGACTACGCCTGCGACACCCATTACCCCTGGCAGGAGCCGGATGAAGAAGTGATCAAGGGCGGCAAGCTGCCGATTGTCGATGGCTGCGTGAAGATCACCCGGGCGCCGGGCCTTGGCTTGGAATTGGACCGGGATCAACTGGGCAAGCTGCATGATCAGTTCCTCAGCTGCGGCATCCGCCAGCGTGACGATGTGCGGCAGATGCAGCGCTACCGGCCGGATTGGAAGACCGTCAAGCCGAGGTTCTGAAGCCACAAAAGCAACGCGGTGGAAACCTGTGGGAGCGAGCTTGCTCGCGATAGCGGTGTGTCAGTCGACATCAATGTTGAATGATTCGCCGCCATCGCGAGCAAGCTCGCTCCCACAGGGTTGGTGGCCACCCAACGATCAACTGGCAGGACAACCGGCCCACACCCAAAGTACCGCACCCGCCAGTCTCGCCGTCTTACACCCAAACTGCCGCGCCCACCTGCATCGCAGTCTTACGTCCAAACTGCCGCGCCGGGCCCGAGCTTCCAAAGCATCCGCCAATTGCCTCCAAGGCAGTGTATGACGCGCCCTGGCGCCTTTCGATAATCGCCTCCGACATCCCGTCCCCTGTTGCGGAGCGCGCCATGCACAACAATAAAAATACCTGCCTGCGTTTTTTACCTGCGGTCATCGCCGGTCTTTCCAGCCTGGGCCTGACGCCTTGGGCCAACGCTGAAATCATGCTGTACGACAAGGACCAGACCACCTTTTCCACCGACGGCTACATCAACGCCTTTTACGTCAACAGCGACGTGGACCGCGCCGGTGAGCAGTACGACCGTCGGCAGGCGCGGGTCAAGATGGGTTTTCTGCCCAACTACCTGGGTTTCAACATGGGCAAGCAGGTCGATGACCTCAAGCTCGGCGCCCGGGCCTCGTTCTGGGTGACCATCAACGACAGCGAAACCAACGGCACCGACACCGCCATCGACGTGCGCCAGTTCTACGGCACCGTGGCCAACCCGGAGTGGGGCGAGGTATTGGTCGGCAAGGACTTCGGCCTGTTTGCCCGCTCCAACATCCTGCTGGACGAACTGCTCGCCGGTTACGGCCAGGTCAGTGACACCCTGGGGCTGGTGGACGGCGGTGGCGTCTCGTTCGGCAACATCGGCAGCGGTTATCCGTACCCGTTCCCGACCTCGCAGATCACCTACCGCACGCCAGTGATGGACGGGCTACGGGTGGCGGTGGGGATCATGGACCCGGTGGACACCAACGACAACAGCGCCACCGGCAAGGCCTACCAGGAAAACCCGCGCACCGAGAGCGAGATCACCTACCAGTTCGACCTGGGCGGGGCGAAGATCTACAGCTGGCTCAACGGCAGCTACCAGACCTCGGACAACACCGACTCCACCGTCGAATCGGTGACTTCCAAGGGCCTGGGCTATGGCGTGCAGGCGAAGATGGGTGGGTTGTCCCTCACCGGCTCGGGGTTCCAGGCCAAGGGCATCAACCCGTTCTTCACCAACAACGCCGGTGAAGCCACCCTGCGTAATGTCGACAGCAAGGGCTACCTGTTGCAGGGCTCGTACAAACTGGGCAAGAACCGCCTGGCGCTGTCCTACGGCAAGACCGATGACGACGGCAACGGCGTGGTGGGCAGTGGTGCCGATTACGAAACCCGGGGCATCGCGCTGTTCCACGACATCAACGACAACCTCAAGCTCGTGGCCGAGTACAACCAGTTCGAAATCAACGGCCACGACACCAGTGCCCAGAATGAAGACACCGATACCTTTGCGGTGGGGGCGGTGCTTACCTGGTAAGAGTTGGATCCTTTGGGTCCGACGCCGTCTGTGGGAGCAAGGCTTGCCCGCGATAGCCGCGCCGCGGTCGAGCAGCTGAACCGCGTTATCGTTCATCGCGGGCAAGCCTTGCTCCCACAGGCCTTTGCTATTGGGGGCTGCGCATCAGCCCCCTTTTTTTCAGTGGGACGTCCCCTCGGCAAACTCGATCTTGTTGCCGACGTTGTACTTGCCCGAAGGCTTGTTCATGGGCAGGCGCTTGATTTCCTTGAGGGTGTCGCTGTCGTAGACGATCAGCGCGCCATCGGTGTCCCAGATACTCAGCAGCAAGTAGCGGCCGTCGCGGGTGAACTCGACGTGGGCGGCGGTCTTGCCGGGCATGGGCCGCAGGGTGTGGGCGATTTCCAGGGTCTGTTTGTCGATCAGGTGAATGGCATCGTTGTCGGGGCCGAAGAACACATCGGTCCAGGCGTAGCGGGAGTTGGCATGGCTGCGCAGGAAGAAACCCGGCCCCAGGGTGGGGATCTGCTGGATGACTTTCCAGGTGTCGAAGTCGATCACCGAGATCAGCCCCTTGCTGATGTTGGGCGTGGCGAACACCCAGTGCCCATCGCGTTTCCAATAGGTCCCCGAGCCCAGGTGCGGCATGCCCGGCAGCGCGATATCAGAGACGATCCGCCCCGTGTCGAGGTCGATCACTTGGCCGCCCTGGGCCTTGCGCGAGGTGGCGAGCAATTGCCGGTAATCGGGCGAGAAGGAAAAATCATCGAGGTAATCCTCGGCCTCGATCCGCCGGGGCACGAAGTCCGGGTTCGGCCCGGTGGACAGCTCCCAGACCTCTTTCACGTCTTTCAAGGCCACGATGAAGCTGTCCCGCGGCGGCGCGGTATAAACCGCACTGACCCGCGAGGCCTGGCCGTTCAGCCCCACCGTTGCAACCGTCTTGACCAGCGACAGGTCACGGGCATCCAGCACCACCACGTTGCCCGGCAGGGTGTTGCCCACTAGCACCCAGCGCCCGTCCTTGCTCACCGCCAGGTTGCGGGTATTGAGCCCGGCCCGCACCTCGGCGATGAGCGTGAGGTTGTGCAGGTCATACAGGCTGATCCAGCCGTCCCGGGAGGCGAAATAGACGAAGCGTCCGTCCGGCGAAAACTTCGGTCCGCCATGCAGCGCGAAGTGTGAGGCGAAGCGCGCCAGGACCTCGAAGCGATCGCCGTCGACGATATCGACGTGATGGTCGCCAGCCTCCACCACCACGAACAGGTTCAGCGGATCGGCGTGGTGTTGGGGTTTATCGGGCAGGGCGACGACATCCGCCAGCAGGCGATGGCTGCGGCGTGTGTCGTCCTCGCTCCAGGTTGGTTCGACGGCGGGCGGACGCTGGAGATAGTGGGTCAGGCCATCGATCTGCGCAGGCGCCAGCACCGTGCCAAACGCCGCCATCTGGCTGGCCGGGCGGCCATTGGCGATCACCTGGCGGATCTCGTCGGGCTTGATCCGGCTCAGGCTCTGGGGCAACAGCGCCGGGCCGGCAGCGCCGATGCGATTGACTCCGTGGCACTGCTGGCAGTGTCGCTGGTAGTCCTGCTCAGCCAATGCCAGGTCCGGCTCAGGCACCGTGGCACCCTGGACGGCGCCGATCCACAGCAACGGGGCCAGCCAGCCGATCCTCATGATGCCACCCTCGCGATACCCGGCTGAACCAGCGTGACCGGGTGCAGGCGTGCCGGATGCTCCAGCAACTGATGGGCAAACAAACCGACCACCTTGCCGATCACCGTCAAGGTCGGTAGGCCTTCGGCGCAGACCCGCGACATGTCCGGCAGTTGCTGGAGGGTCCCGCGCAGGACCTGCTGGTCGGGGCGCGTGCCGTTGCTGATCAACGCCGCCGGCGTGTCAGCCGCCAGGCCCGCAGCCATCAGCCGCGTGGCGATGGTGCCGAGGTTTGACAAGCCCATGTAGAACACCAGGGTCTGGCTGTCATCCGCGAGGCTTTGCCAGGGCAGGTCCAAGTCGCCTTCGCGGTGCAGATGACCGGTGATGAAGCGACAGGAGTTGACCAGGTCGCGATGGGTCAGAGGAATGCCGGCATAGGTGCTGCAACCGGCCGCGGCGGTGATGCCGGGCACGACTTGGCAATTGATACCCCGGGCCAGGAGATACTCCAGCTCCTCGGCACCGCGACCGAAGATGAACGGATCACCGCCCTTGAGCCGCACTACCCGTTGTCCCTGATCGGCCAGGTCGGCCAGCAGTTCGTTGATTTGTGGCTGGGGCAGGCTGTGGCAACCGGCGGCCTTGCCGACGTAGTGCCGGGCGCAGGGCAGGGGGATCAGATTGAGCAATTGCGGGCTGATCAAGCGGTCGTAGACCACCGCGTCGGCCTGCGTCAACAGGCTCCAGGCGCGCAAGGTCAACAGGCCCGGGTCACCGGGACCGGCGCCGACCAGGGCGACTTCACCCGGTCTGAAGGGCGATTGCAGGGCAGCGGGCAAAACGATGGAGGCAGGCATGGGACTTCCTTGGTTCGTCATCAGGTTCGCCGTTGGGTTATCGGGCGCAGGGCATCGCAACGCTGGGAATCGCGTGCAGGCCAATTTCGTCATCGCTGAGGTGGCAGCCGGGGTCCTGGCCCCACAGGTCGCCGTCGGCCCAGGCGCGGGTACGGGTATTGCCGTTGCAGATGTCCAGCCAGCGGCATTGCCCACAACGGCCGCCCACGGCTCGAGGGTGTTCGCGCAGCTTCAAGAGCAGGGCGTCGGGACGCTCCAGCCAGAGGCTCTTGAACGGCGTCTGGCGAACGTTGCCCACCGAGTGCTGCCACCAATAGGTGTCGGGGTGGACCTCGCCGGTGTTGTCGATGTTGGCGATGCCGCTGCCCGACGCATTGCCGCCCCAGGCCCGCAGCATCTGCTCCAGTGCGGCGTAGTGGTGGGGCAGGTGCCGGGATACCCAGTGCAGCAGCAGGATTGCATCGGCGTCGTTGTTGCCGCTGACGAAGTCACTGTCGCGGCCTTGTTCGATGTCGTGCCAGGCCCGCTCGAAGATCAAGGTCATGGCCTCGCGACTCATTTGCTGGTGGGCATCGAGTTTGCGACTGCGCTTGCCGCGTCCGCTGTAGTTCAGATGCGACAGATAGAATTTCTGTACGTCGTATTCATTCATCAAATCCAGCAAGCGCGGTAACTGGGTATGGTTTTGCTGGGTGAGGGTGGTGCGCAAGCCGACCCGGATCCCTTGCTCGCGGCAGAGCCGGATGGCCGCCATGGAGCTGGCGAAACTGCCTTTGAGCTGACGGAATTCATCGTGGGTCGCTTCCAGGCCATCGATGCTGATGCCCACGTAATCGAAGTTCGCCGCCGCAATCTGCTGAATATTGGACGCGTCGATCAGCGTGCCGTTGGTGGACAGGGCGAGGAAAAAGCCCTTGCCGCGGGCATAGGCGCTGAGCTGGAACAGATCGTCGCGCAGCAGCGGTTCACCACCGGACAGGATCAGCACGCGCACCCCAGCGTCATGCAGGTCGTCGATGACCTTGAGCGCTGCAACGGTGTCCAGTTCATCGCGAAACACGCTGTCGGCCGATGTCGCATAGCAGTGCTTGCAGGTCAGGTTGCAACGCCTGAGCAGGTTCCAGATCACCACTGGCGGACGGGGGCTGCCCGGTGGCGCGACGCGTGGGGCGGGGCAGTGCCCGGCCAGGGCTCGCAGGTAGTGGCTGATCCTCAACATAAGTCGCTCCGTGGGAGCAAGGCGTGGTGGGAGCAAGGCTTGCCCGCGATGAAGCCGATGCGGTCCTTCATAAAACCGACGCCCCTGTTTGGCGAGCAAGCGTTGCTCCCACAGGCGTCAGGCGCAGGCCGGTTTTTTCAGGATGCGGCTGCTCACCAGCATGTCGTCGCCGGTGCAGGCGTCCCCCAGCAGGTGGCGCAAGTGTTCACGGTAACTGTCGATTTCTTCGCGACTGCGGCCATGGATCATGGCGAACAGGTTGTAGCGCCAACCGGGCCGACGCGGGCGCCGGTAGCAGTGGCTGACGAAGGGCTGCGCCCCCAGCAGGGCGCCGAGGCGCGAAATGTCGGCATCGGCCACGTCCCAGACCGTCATGCCGTTGTGGCGATAACCCAGGCGGTAGTGATTGGGCACGGCGGCGATGCGCCGGATCGCCCCTTCGGCTTGCAGGCGCTTGAGCAGGTCGAGGGTGGATTCCACGTTCAAGCCCAGTTGCTCGGCCAGCCAGGCCCAGGGGTCTTCGAGCAAGGGCAGGCCGGCCTGGGTCAGTTCCACCAGGCGCAGGGCCAGGGGTGTTTCATCCCGCCGTGGCGGCGCTTGCCACGAAGACTCAGACGGGGAAATACAGGCCGACATGGTAGGTCTCCTCTTTGGGCAGGTTCAGCGGCACCAGGCCGGTCAAATGTTCGATGCGCAGCAGGGTGTCGTGGATCGCCTGTTCGCTGGGGCAGGCGAGCACGAACCACATGTTCCAGGTGTGCTCGCGGCGGTAGTTGTGGGCGACTTCGGGCATGTCGGCGAGCAGCTCGGCGATGGTGTCGAAGCGCGGCTCGGGCACCGCCAGCGCCGCCAGGGTGAACGTACCGCCCAGGCGATCGATGTCGAACATCGGGCCGAAGCGGGTGAGTACACCGTCGTTGAGCAGCTCATGCAGGCGGTCGAGCAACTCGCTACTGCTGCTGTCCAGCTCTTGGGCCAGGGCTTGCCAAGGGTGGCGCACTAGGGGCATGCCCAGTTGCAGGCGATTGATCAGGCGACGGTCCAGGTCATCCATCGATACGGGCTCCGGCCGGTGCGGCGAAACGTCCACCGCATTGCTTGAACAACTGCGTGCTGAACAGCAACTGGTGGGGCAGGTCGTCCAGCAGATGTTCTTCAAGCAGCGCCTGGACCTGAGCCTCGACACGGTCACGCTGGCGTCCGTGGATCATGCAGAACAGGTTGTATTGCCACTGGGGCAGGCGCCGCGGGCGCTGGTAGCAAAGACTGATGCCGGGGGCCTGACCGAGGCGACGGCCGACTTCATCGACCAAGGCGTCCGGCACGTCCAGCACCAGCATGGCGTTGGCGGCAAATCCCAGGGCGCGATGGTTGACCACCAGGCCGACGCGCCGGAACAGCCCCTGTTCATGCCAGCGCTGCACCTGCTCGAGCACCTGTGGCTCGCTGGCCTCGATCTGCTCGGCCAGCGCCTGGAAGGGACGCGGTGTCAGGGGCAGGCCGGTTTCCAGTAGACGGCGCAGTGCCAGTGACTGTTGCTCGCTCAGGGCGTTTTTCATGAGATGGCCTCCAGGGCAAAGCCCAGGTCGATGCGGTAGGCGGTGAGCATGGGCAGGTCCAGTGGCGTCAGACCGGTGTCGCGTTCCAGTTCGTGGAGGATGTTGTCCAGGTGCGCCCGGTTGGGGCCGGTCAGCACGAACCAGAGGTTGTAGCGATGCTCCCGGGCGTAGTTGTGATTGACTTCCGGGTATTGGCTGACGCGTGCCGCTACCTGGTGCAAACGCTCTTCGGGCACGGCCAGGGCGGCGAGGGTGCTGGCCCCGGCCCGGGTGTGTTCGAACACCGGACCGACCCGCGATAAGGTCCCGGCGACTTGCAGGTGGTGCAGGCAGTTGATGACCTGCGCCTCGCTGCAGCCCAAGGCCTGGGCCATGGCTTGATAGGGCTCGGCGCACAACGGCAGGCCATGCTGGAATCGATCGATCAGGCGCCGGGCCAGTGAGTTGGGTGTCATGGTCAGTACCCCGGCTTGTGCGCACGGCTGCTGAAGAAAATGCCGCTGGGGCTCAGGGCCGGCAGGCTGCCCAGGCGCTCGAGCCGATACGGGTCCCAGACCTGGACCTCGCCACCGTCCCGGGCCGACAGCCACAGTTGGTCGCCCCGGGCGGTGAACTCCATGTGCAGCACGGCCGGGCCGGGCCGCAGGTCGGCGACGATGGCGTGGGTCTGGGTGTCGATGACCTGGACGCGGTCGTTGTCCGGGTAGGCAAAGTTGACCCACAGCTGCCGGCCGTCCGGTCGCGCCGTGACGAATACCGGTTGGCCGGCCACGGCGATGGCGTCGGTCTGCTGCCAGTCCTGGGCATTCATCACCAACACCTGGTGATGCCCGACGGCAGGCACGAAGGCTTGCTGGTCGGCCAGGGCCCAGCCTTCCAGATGCGGCATTTTGTACACCGGGAGTCGCGCCTGGCCGCGCCCGTAACGCCCCAACACCCGTTTCACCCCGCGCTCCGGATGCCAGAGATCGAGTTGGGCCATGCCGTCTTCACCGAACAGCCCGGCCATGTAATAGCGCCCGTCCGGGGTGATCAGGGCGTCGTAGGGTTGCAGCCCGATGGCGGTGAAACGCTCGATGCGCGGGGTGAGGCCCTGGCTGAAGTCGGCGGTCCAGATTTCGCCGGTGTCGAACAGGCTGAACACGAAACGTTGTCCCGGCGCATCCACCAAGCCGACCACCCGTGAACGTTTTTGGCCGCCGGGCAACGATGTGGCCGGGATGTCGGCGACTTGTTCCAGGGTCTGGGCATCGAACACCTTGACACCACCGGGCTCGTAGTTGGAGACGGCGATCAGCTTGCCGTCCTGGCTGATCGCGCCGCCGATGCTGTTGCCGCCCTGGATGATCCGGCGCTCGATGCGCGCGCCCAGCAGGTCGACTTTGCTCAGGCCACCATCACGGCCGAACACATAGGCGTAGCGCTGGTCACGGGAGAACACCACCGAGGCGTGGGATAAATCGCCCAGACCTTCAACGCGGGCGAGGGCGGTGCGGGTGTCGCTTTCGATGATTTGCAGGCTGCCGCTGGCGCGCTCCACCACCACGCCCAAGTCGCCGGTGCCGCGCAACGGTGTCTGGGCGCAACCGCAGAGCAGCAGGGCGATGGCCGTGGAGGACAGGAAGGAACGGATCATGAGGCGGGTTTTCCTTGAAGGAGCCGGTCCACCAGCCAGCAAATGTCGTCGGGTGAAAGCAACGCTGCCCAACCGGGCATGGCACTGCCGGGCCGTCCGAGGGTGACGGTGGCGATGAGGCTGTCGCGGGATTTTCCGGCCAGGGCTTCGTGGGTCAGGGGCGGGCCGAGGCCGCCGGTCAGGTACAGGCCGTGGCAGGCGCCACAGTCCTGGTCCAGCAGGTGTTGCAATCGGGCCTGGCGCTGGCTGTCGGGAGCGGCCAGCGCGCAGGAAGAGAAAACAAAGAGGAGGGTGGTTATCAAGGTTGCAGAGCTGTGTCGTTCCATGACGTCCTCCTGAACAAGAAATAAAGTCGCGCACGGCCTTTGTGGCGAGGGGTATGTGGGAGCAAAGCTTGCTCGCGAAACAGCCGCCTTGATCTCTGAAAGACCGCATCGCAGCCATCGCGGGCAAGCCTTGCTCCCACATAACTCTCCTCGCCACAGGGAGATGCCCTCAGTCAAAGTTATTTAAGGGTCAAGACCCACGCCGCCAGGATCTTGGCTTCCTCTTCCGTCACCGGATTGGCCGGCATCGGCATCGGTCCCCAGTTGCCTTGCGTGCCTTCCTTGATGTGCTTGGCGAGCACGTCCTGGGCCCCGGCGACGCCGGCGTTTTTTGCCGCGACCTCCTTGAGCGCCGGGCCCACCACCTTGGTGTCGATGGAATGGCAGGCGGCGCAGGGTTTGCTCTTGAACAACGTCGGGCCGTCCTGCGCCAACGCCGGCAGGCTGTAGGCGGCAGTCAAGGCCAGGGCAATCAGAATAGGCTTCATGGTTTTTCCTCTTATTGATGGGGCTCAATAGATGTCGTGTTGGGTGTTGTAGACGTTGAATTTCCCGGTCGGGGTGATCAGGCGCTTGTCCTTGATCACGTTCTTGACCTTGAGGGTCTTGTCGTCGATCACCACCAGCGCCGACTCGTCTTCCTGACCACTCCAGACCGAGAACCAGACCTCGTCGCCGGCCTTGTTGTATTCCGGTTGCACCACGCGCAACGCGCCTTTCTTGATGCCGGCGTATTCGGCAATCGGCAGCACGGTGTAGCCGGCGTCGAGCTTGTCGATGTTGAACACTGCCACCGACTGGCTGAGCTTGGTGTCGGGGCTGAGGGTGGTGTCGACATACAGGTGGCGCGACGCGGGGTGGGTCTTGATGAACAGCGAACCGCCACCCTGGCCCTGCAGCGAAGCGACCTGTTTCCAGGCGTATTGCGGATGCTTGGCCGGGTCGGTGCCAATCAGCGAAACCCCGGCATCGCCCAAGTGGCTGGTCGCCCAGACCGGCCCATAGAGTGGATGGTTGAAGTTGGCGCCGCGGCCCGGGTGCGGGGTCTTGCCGACGTCCACCAGGGCGGTGAGCTTGCGTTCCTTGGAGTCGATCACCGCAACCTTGTTGGAGTTGTTGGCGGCCGTCATGAAGTAGCGATGGCTGCTGTCCCAACCGCCGTCATGGAGGAACGGCGCGGCGTCGATGCTAGTGATGGTGAGGTTCTTGATGTCTTGGTAGTTGACCAGCATCACCTTGCCGGTTTCCTTGACGTTGACGATGAACTCCGGCCATTCGTGGGAGGCGATAATGGCCGCGACGCGAGGCTCGGGATGGTATTGCTGGGTGTCGACGGTCATGCCCCGGGTCGAGACGATTTGCTTGGGCTCCAGGGTCTCGCCGTCCATGATGGTGAACTGCGGCGGCCAGTAGGAACCGGCGACGGTGTACTTGTCCTCGTAGCCCTTGAACTTGGAGGTCTCCACCGAGCGGGCTTCGATACCGACCTTGATTTCCGCGACCTTGGTCGGCTCTTTCGGCCACAGGTCTATCATGTCGATCTTGGCGTCCCGACCGATCACCAACAGGTAGCGGCCCGACGCCGAGATGCGCGAGATGTGCACCGCGTAACCGGTGTCGATCAGCTTGACGATTTTCTTGCTGTCGCCGTCGATCAAGGCGATCTTGCCGTCGTCGCGCAGGGTCACCGAGAACAGGTTCTGCAGGTTGAGGCTGTTGAGCTGTTTGGTCGGCCGGTCTTCAGGCTTGACCAGGACCTTCCAGGTCTTGAGGGTTTCGGCCATGCCCCATTCCGGCGGTGTCGGCGGGGTGTGCTGGATGAACTTGGCCATCACCGTGATCTGGTCTTTGGTCAGGGCGTTGGAGGTGCCCCAGTTCGGCATGCCCGCGGCCGAGCCGTAGGTGATCAGCGCTTCCAGGTAAGCCTGGCCGCGAGACTGGGTGATGTCGGGTGTCAGCGGTTTGCCGGTGGCGCCTTTGCGCAGCACCCCGTGGCAGCCGGCGCAGCGCTGGAAATAGATTTCCTTGGCCGAGTCGAAGTCGGCCTGGCTCAGGTCCGGCGCGCCTTCGGTCTTGACCACGCGGGACGGTTCCGGCGTGGTGGGTTGGTCGGCGAAGGCGTAGGGAGCAACCAGCGCTGTACACAGCGCCGTCACCCTCAGGGCCCACGTTTTTTTGTGGCTGATCAGCATTCCATTTCTCCTCAGGCATGGCCCGCGCTGCGCTGTAGTTGACGTTCGGCGCGCAGGTTCTTGGTGCGATGCAAGGCTATGCCCAGGGCGGTGGTGAGCCGCTTGACGGCGATCAAGTTTGCCGGCCGCCGCCCTTGCCAGGTTGTCGCAGGGCACCGTAGCGTGACCGCCAATCGTGTTGTCTGATCAGGCCCCCGCCATGAACGCTATCCACACTTTGCAGCACCCCGACGAACCCTTTTATCAACCCCAGGACAACGAGCAGGCGCTGTTCGAACAGGCCTGGCATCACGGCATGCCGGTGCTGATCAAAGGCCCCACGGGTTGCGGCAAGACCCGTTTCGTCCAGCACATGGCCCATCGGCTGAAGCTGCCGCTGTACACCGTCGCCTGCCACGATGACTTGAGCGCGGCCGACCTGGTGGGCCGTCACCTGATCGGCGCCCAGGGCACCTGGTGGCAGGACGGCCCCTTGACCCGGGCCGTGCGTGAGGGCGGTATCTGCTATCTGGATGAAGTGGTCGAAGCGCGCCAGGACACGGCGGTGGTGCTGCACCCGCTGGCCGATGATCGCCGGCAGTTGTACCTGGAGCGCACCGGCGAAGTGCTGCAGGCGCCGCCGTCCTTCATGCTGGTGGTGTCGTACAACCCCGGTTACCAGAACCTGCTCAAGGGCATGAAACCCAGCACGCGCCAGCGTTTCGTGGCGATGCGCTTTGGCTATCCGGCGGTGGCCGATGAAGAGCGCATCGTCGCCCGCGAGGCGGGCGTGGACATCGCCCTGGCGGCCCAGGTGGTGCGGCTCGGGCAGGCGCTGCGCCGGCTCGATCAGCACGACCTTGAAGAGGTGGCCTCGACGCGCCTGTTGATTTTCGCCGCGCGCATGATCGGTTCCGGCATGGACCCGCGCCAAGCCTGCCTGGCGTGCCTGGCCGAGCCGTTGAGCGACGACCCGCAGACCGTTGCCGCGTTGATGGATGTGGTCGATGTCCACTTCGGCTGAAACCGCTGGCGTGTCCCGGCGCTTGCCCGGGGATCTGGCGATGTGGTTTTTCATCCTCGCCGAGTTGTCGGTGTTTGCGCTGTTGATCCTGGCGTTCACCGTTGCCCAGGCGTTGCATCCGCAGATGTTCAGCGAGGGCCGGCAGTTGCTGGACCGGTCCACGGGGCTGGCGATGACCCTCAGCTTGTTGACTGCCGGCCTGCTCGCCGCCCTGGCCCAAGAGCAAGTCAGGCACGACCGACCGCGTCGAGCCGCGCTGTTATTGTGCGGGGCGTTGTTGCTCGCCTGCGGCTATGTGGCGATCAAACTCACGGAGTACGCCCATCTGTTGGCGAACGGCTTGGGGATGGAGCACAACACATTCTTCACCTTGTACTGGATCCTCACTGCGTTTCATTTCCTCCATGTGCTACTGGGCATGGTGATCCTTGCCTGGCTTGCCGAGGGTTGCCGGCGAGGTCGCTATGGGTCGCAGTGCGACAGTGGGCTGGAATCCGGTGTGCTGTATTGGCACATGGTGGATCTGGTCTGGGTGCTGCTGTTCCCGGTTGTCTACATTCTCGGTTGAGCGGAGGTGCTCATGTCGGCTTCCCGTGTCTTGATCGCCTGCTGGATGACGCTGGCTGTGCTGAGCACCGGCACCGTCGCCCTGGGCCAGGTCGCTGCCAGCGGGTTGGTGTCCATTGCCATCCTGGCGGTCGCGGTGACCAAGGCCTGGCTGATCGCCGACGGTTTCATGGAACTGCGCCATGCGCCGCGGTTGTGGCGGCGGTTGGTGTTGAGTTGGGCGATGGTGCTCGCGATTGCAATCTCATTCACGCTCTGATTCCCGACGCAATCCCCTGTGGCGAGGGAGCTTGCTCCCGCTGGGCTGTGAAGCAGCCCCAACAGCAACACTCAATCCATCTGACACACCGCGTCAGCAGGTTTTAGGGTCGCTTCGCAACCCAGCGGGAGCAAGCTCCCTCGCCACAACAGCTCACCTGGCTTTCGGGCGGTGTTGGAACAACCCAGCAAAACACAAAAGCTCACCTGGCTTTTGGGCAGCGCTGGAACAACCCAGCAAAACCATCGGAGATTCTTGATCGCCATCAAGCGGTTTCAGACCCCTCGCTTCCTAAAATGGTCACGCCAAGCAATGAGGAAGTGACCATGTCAGATACCTTCACCAAAGGCATGGCCAGGAATATTTACTTCGGGGGAAGCATCTTCTTCTTTCTGATATTCCTGGCCCTGACCTACCACACGGAACAGACCTTTCCCGAACGCAGCAACCAGGCGCAATTGACGGAGTCGGTGATACGCGGCAAGGGCGTCTGGGAGCGCAACAATTGCATCGGTTGCCATACCCTGCTGGGCGAGGGCGCGTATTTTGCGCCGGAGCTGGGCAACGTCGTGAACCGGCGCGGTGGCGACGAGGCCTTCAAGCCGTTCCTGCAGGCCTGGATGAAAATGCAACCGCTGAACGTGCCGGGTCGTCGGGCCATGCCGCAGTTCAACCTGAGCGAGCAGGAAGTCGACGACATCGCCGAGTTCCTCAAGTGGAGCTCGAAAATCAACACCAATGGCTGGCCGCCAAACAAGGAGGGCTGAGAGATGAGCATGGCTAATCCGCATCTGAAATTCGCCTCACAGGCCGTCGCCAAACCCTACTTCGTGTTTGCCCTGATGTTGTTCCTCGGGCAGGTGCTGTTCGGTTTGATCATGGGCTTGCAATACGTGGTCGGCGACTTCCTGTTCCCGCTGATTCCGTTCAACGTGGCCCGCATGGTCCACACCAACCTGCTGATCGTCTGGCTGCTGTTCGGCTTCATGGGCGCGGCGTATTACCTGATACCGGAGGAGGCCGACCGCGAACTGCACAGCCCGAAACTGGCGCTGGTGTTGTTCTGGGTATTTGCCGCCGCAGGCGTGGCGACAATCCTGGGTTACCTCTCGGTGCCTTATGCGACGCTGGCGAAGTTCACCGGCAACGACCTGCTGCCGACCATGGGCCGCGAATTCCTGGAGCAGCCGACCATCACCAAAATGGGCATCGTGGTGGTGTGCCTGGGCTTTCTCTACAACATCGGCATGACCCTGCTCAAAGGTCGCAAGACCACGGTCAGCATGGTGATGATGACCGGGCTGATCGGTCTGGCGGTGTTCTTCCTGTTCTCCTTCTACAACCCGGAAAACCTCGCCCGCGACAAGTTCTACTGGTGGTGGGTGGTGCATCTTTGGGTGGAAGGCGTCTGGGAACTGATCATGGGGTCGATGCTTGCCTTCGTTCTGATCAAGATCACCGGTGTGGACCGCGAAGTGGTTGAAAAATGGCTCTACGTGATCATCGCCATGGCGCTGATCACCGGGATCATCGGCACCGGCCACCACTTCTTCTGGATCGGCGCGCCTGAGGTCTGGTTGTGGGTCGGCTCGATCTTCTCCGCGCTGGAACCGCTGCCGTTCCTGGCGATGGTGGTCTTCGCCTTCAGCATGGTGAAAAACCGTCGTCGGCAGCATCCGAACCGCGCCGCCACGCTATGGGCCAAGGGCACTACGGTCACCGCGTTCTTTGGCGCGGGCGTCTGGGGTTTCTTGCACACCCTGGCGCCAGTCAACTACTACACCCACGGTTCGCAACTGACCGCGGCCCACGGTCACCTGGCCTTCTACGGTGCTTACGCAATGATCGTGATGACGCTGATCAGCTACGCCATGCCACGCTTGCGCGGCTTGGGTGAAGCGGCGGACGAGCGCTCCCAGCGGTTGGAGATCTGGGGCTTCTGGTTGATGACCTTGTCGATGGTGATGATCACCTTGTTCCTCACCGCAGCTGGTGTGGTCCAGGTCTGGTTGCAGCGGTGGATGGAGGATGGCAGTGCCTTGCCGTTCATGGCGACGATGGATCATTTGAAACCGCTGTTCTGGGCACGACTGGTCAGCGGCGTCGGGTTCCTGGCCGGGCTGCTCTGCTACCTGTTCAGCTTCCGTCAACGTGGCCGTGCGGCCCTGCGTGCACCGGCGGCGGTGGTGCCTTCGTAACACACCACAATTGTTAATCCGGACCCATTTGTGGCGAGGGGATTTATGTGGAGCAAGGCTTGCCCGCGATGGGGGCGATGCAGTCTTTCAGAGATCAAGGCGCCTGTTTCGCGAGCAAGCTTTGCTCCCACACAAATCCCCTCGCCACAATGGGCTCGGCTTAAGAGGAAATAACCATGGCATTCACCCTGGAGCTGGAAGAATGGGTCGGCAGTGTCTGGCACCGTTTTATCACCCGCCGGGCCAGTGCCGATTTTCCGGAGGCTCGGGTCGAGCTGGTCCCCCGGCACCGTGCGCTGCAGGTGCTGTTTCGCGCCACCGGCGGTGCGCGTCACCTGGGGGTGGAAGCGGTCAGCGACCGCGACCTGTTGCTGCGTCGCAACCTGTTGCAGCAGATCGCCGGCACCTGCAAGCAAGTGCCTTTGGCCTGGTGCGATGGCGATAACCTGCGCCTGCCGGCGAGCCTGGCGGCGTTCCCCGATATCGAGCTCAACCAAGAACTGTACCGCTGGCTGGCGTTGCTGGCCGCGCAGTCGGGACCGATGAAGCACTGGGGGCGAGACAATCAGCGCTGGACCCTGGCCGTGCTGAAGCGCTACCCGGCGCTGCGCCCTCGCTACCGGCGGCTGGTGGACGCGCACCTGTCCCTGCGTCCCGACCCGGCCACGCTCAACCCGGGCGAAGCCGCCCTGGAGCGGGTGTTGTGCCAAGCCTTGCGCGAACCGGGCAGTGTCGAACATTTTCCCCGCAGCGAACGGGCCGCCTGGCCGTTGCCGCTGTGGCTCTACCCACCCCAACACCTGGCCAATCCCCAGGCCGCCAACCTCGAAGAGTCCGAGCAATACCTGGCCACGCCGTCCGGCGAGCAACAGGGCGGGCGCAAGCGCGCCGAGCGAATCGATGACAGCAGCCGTGACGGTGGGCTGCTGATCGTGCGCCTGGAAAACCTGTTCAGTTGGACCGAACACGTGGACCTGGATCGCTGGGCGGATGACAGCGAAGACCCGGACGCCGCTCGCGTCGCCGAGGACCTGGATCAGTTGACCTTGTCGCGCACCCGCGTGCGCAAGGGCGGTGGCTTGAAACTGCACCTGGACCTGCCTCCGGCCGATGTGGATGACATCCCGTTGGGCGCGGGCATCCTGTTGCCGGAATGGGATTACCGCAAGCAACGCCTGCAAGACGACTTCGTCAGTCTGCAAACCTTTACCCCCCGCGATTGCCAGCCCCAGCCGTTGCCCGCACGCCTGCGAAGCTCGGCCCAGCGCCTGCGTCGCCAGTTCGAACACTTGCGCAACGATCGCCAATGGTTGCGCCAGCAAACCCAAGGTTCGGAGCTGGATCTGCAAGCCTGGCTGGACTTTCATGTCGAGCGCCAGCACGGCCAGTGCAGCGAACGCGGCCTGTTCATGGACCAGCGCCAGACCCGCCGCGACCTGGCCTGCCTGCTGCTGGCCGACTTGTCGATGTCCACCGATGCCCACCTCAACGACGAGCACCGGGTGATCGATGTGATCCGCGACAGCCTGTTGCTGTTCGGCGAAACCCTGTCGGTGCTGGGGGATGATTTCGCTTTGTACGGGTTCTCTTCC